>VRUL01000083.1 GCA_019456145.1 Planctomycetota bacterium | reverse complement strand
ATCTCACTGACTAATGCAACTATTATTGCTATTATAATAAAACGTAGACAATTTCTTAATTCCATTTTGCACTCCAATAATTTTTTGACAGGTTTTACATTACTATTCAACTGTAACAGCCCTTTTTATCAGTCTAAAATAGTCTTGTCAAGAATATACCCGAATAAAAATTAATAATCAATTGGAATTTTTGGGGAATAATATTTTTCACCGAGTCGTTACTTCTTATGACAAGGCCACGATATGCATGTTAAGCATACAAGTTAGCAGGCCCCAACAGAATCACGAAGATAAGGAGATTGATTATGAGAATCGCAATTGTAATGGCAACCGCAGCTATGATAACTAGCTTGATCGGGTGTACTACCGAGTCTGTTCCTACGTCAGGAGTTATCAAGCTTAATAGTGACTATCCAGTGGGGAAGTATGCTCCGGATATTCCATTTACATCCGACAATGGCAAAGAAACAACATTTAGAAAAATACGTCAACCAATTACAATAGTGGCTTTTACCAGCACATCCAGCGAAAATAGGGCAAATCCTGATTTAGTTAATTTGGCCAAGGATTTCAGAGACCTTCCAGTTACTGTGGCTCAGATATATTTGCCGTCTGAAAAATATTCGAGTGCACAGGAATTTATGGCGAGTAATAACACCCACAATAAATATTTGGTAACACTTTACGATGCCGAGCGTATAGCCCTAAGAGGTTTCGGCTACCCGAAGCCTGATACGGTTCTTTTAATTGATGATAACAGTGAAATTGTGGCTATCGAAAAGGGGTTCAGTAATTTAAAATCTCTAACTGATAGAGCGCAAGAATTAGCCGAAGCGGTAGAAGAAGCTGATTATGACCATTATGCAGAATAATAGTATTGCAGTCATATTGTAAGAAATCCCTTGCTTAGTGTCCCTGTGGCACCCAAAAGCTTTGTCACGAAAGATTATATCTCAAAGGTAAACTCAGTCTAACTTTTGGATACAATTATCTTGTTCCGAAACGTTCTCATGAAAATTAGTATTATCAACGAAAATGTTTTTGGAAAAACATTCTACTCTGATTTGCTATTAAATATGAAAAGGCCACGACTCTTATGCAAACATAAAGTTAGCAGATCCATAGGGTCAGGCACAAAACACATAAGGAGATTGATTTTGAGAATCAAAATAGTGCTGGCAGCCGCTGTTATGATGATGGTTTTGGTGGGATGTACTACGTCTAAGCTCACATCAGGTGTTGTTGGATGGCATAAAGAGTTTACTGCGGGTTCATTTGCACCTGACATTCCCTTCATATCTAAGGACGGTAAACAGACAACATTTCATAATGTGCGTCAACCAATTGCCTTTCTGGCCTTCATTGACCCGGATGATGGAGAGTGTTGTTCTCTAAGACC
>VRUL01000024.1:27652-70452 GCA_019456145.1 Planctomycetota bacterium | reverse complement strand
AGGTTTGCCAGCCGGCCGGACGCAGAGGTTGCATATCTTTGTGACGCCGATAGCAGACGCTTTGCCAGGGCAAGAAGGGGGTATTGTTCGTCAAGCCCAGAATATCAAATGCCGTGCCGTCTTCGAGCATGTAGTCCACAATTACAACGTCGAATCTTTCGGCACCTAATATTTTCTTGGTCTGCGAAACTGACTCGGTCATTGTGCAATCATACGGAAGATCTGAGTCTTTAACATACCTTTTAAAGGCCTGTTGATCCAGTTTATTGTCTTCGATCAGCAAAATTTTATATCTTGTATTTTCTACGGTCTTATTCTCCATTTGGTAACTCGCTTAAAGTCCAGTACAACTCGAGTACCCTGATAGCCTCTACGAACTTTTCATAATCAACCGGCTTGACGATATAGCCCGCAATACCCAGCTCAAAGCATTTATCTATATCCGGTGCCTCTTTAGAGGTGGTCAAGGCCACAACGGGAATCTTTTTTAACTGGTCTTCGGCTTTTGCGATTCTCAGGAATTCGAGGCCATTTAACTTCGGCAAATTCAAATCTAACAGGATAACACACGGCTTTCTATTGCTCTGGTTTCTTAGATAGTGTAAGGCTTCCTCGCCGTTGACCGTGTGGACCAGTTGGTTTGTAACCATCAAATCCTTCAATGCACGCGTAACCGTCATCGCATCTATTCTATCATCTTCAACTAACAATATTGGCTTGGTGTTTCGCATCTTCTACAACCTCACTTTCAGAAATTGGCAGCGTAAAAGAAAATGTGCTTCCTTCGCCCGGTTTTGATTCCACCCAAATCTTTCCACCATATAATTCGACAATCTTTTTTACTATGCTAAGGCCGATGCCGGTGGCTTCGATTTCGTCACGAGGAGACAATGTCTGGAATATCTGGAATATTTTCCCAAAGTGTCTTTCCTCAATTCCGGGGCCATTATCAGTGATACTGAATTTCAAAAAACCGTCTTCCTCAAAGCTCCCGACAATAATTTGCCCCTTAGGCTTGTCCAAATATTTTACAGCGTTGTTCAGTATATTCTTGAACACCTGCTTAATATGTGTCCGTTGACATCTTATGCCGGGTAACTCGTGAACAATGTTTATTTCAATATCTTCAGGTAGATCGATTTCGGTAATTACTTCTTCGACAAGAATGTTCAGATTTATTTCTTCCTCTTTTTCAGTCTCACGCCCAATCTCGGAGTACCGCAATATACTATCAATATGCGTACTCATCCGCTTTGCTCTTCCTACGAGCAGCCTGACTTTTTCTTTGCCCTGTTCGTCAAACAGATCGCTATAATCAGTTGATATCCAGTCGGCCAAAGTTCCAATCGCCCGCAGCGGCGCCTTTAGATCATGGGCTGCTATATGCGCGAAATCCTTGAGTTCACGGTTTGAAAAGGTAAGCTTTCTAACCGCCGCCTCCAACTCTATATTCAACAACCTGTACTTTTCTTTGCCCTGCTGCAAAGCAGCAATGCCGGCGTTTATTGTCCGCGTTGCACGGCGTATCACAAACATAAGTGCTGCGAAGACACTCAGAACTGTGACAGAGAGTACGGCTCCTGCACGGATGAGGGTCCTGTCCACTACCGCAAGGTCGCTGGTTACATCCTTATAAACTTCAAAGCTGCCAATGACACTTCCGTCCGGGCCGCGAATCGGAACATAGGTTTCGACAATTCCCACCTCGCTGTGTTCTTCGTAAGTGAGGTCCCAGACGTGCTTCTTGGTTTCATATTTTGAGACAGGTGAACCGCTCAAAGCTTTTGCCAGCTTGGGGTTATCTGGATTTAGCTTGCCGATTATCTTCGAATCGGTGCTGTAGATAATCTCAGTATTGGTATTGAAAACCTTGATTTTGACGATATCGAAGGAGGCGAGAAAGACACGCATTTTTCGATCCAGTTCAGATAGCTCTTCCTGAGAAACAGACAGTAATTGTTTATCGCCGCGATTGGCCCTGATGAACCGGCGCATCTCGCCGTCACGAAGCGCACGAGAGATACGAAAGGCGTCCCTCTCTGCCTCGTATATAACAAGGTGGCGAATGATAGAACGCAGTCCCAGGGAAGCTACGACCAGGATTAACACAATCGCAGGCAAAGAAGCAAATCGAAAGTGGCGAAGCAGGCGGAGACCGGGTTTGCCGATTCTCTGTTCAAAAGGATCATCTACTTGCGCACTTTTGAACATTGGTGCATCTTTACAGGGACCTTCAACAGGTAATGTTGGCTTCGAGTTTTTCATCTTTAACAATCATTTCTTGCTTTGGTAAAGTGAAGAAAAATGTACTTCCTTCACCCGGTTTCGACTCCACCCATATTTTACCTTCAAATAACTCTACGATTTTCTTTACAACGGCAAGACCGACGCCGGTGCTTTCAACATCATCGTGTGCCGACAATGTCTGGAATATCTTAAAGATTCTTTCGAAGTGTTTCTCTTCAATCCCGAGCCCGTTATCAGTGACACTAAACTTCCAGAAGTCGTTCTCCCTGACACAGCCGATGCTTATCCGGCCTTGTGGTTTGTCCATATATTTTATGGCGTTACTTAGCAGATTCTGGAATACCTGAAGAATACGAGTCTCTTCACACTCGATTACAGGCAGATCATTTTCGATTGTAATCTCAATATTTTCCGGTGGTGCAACCATGTCAATAACTTCTGGAACAAGTTCATTTAGATTCACCTGAACACGTTTTACTTTTTCACGTCCAACCTTGGAATATTTAAGCACACCATCTATCAGGTTATTCATCCTTTGCACCCGGCTCGAAAGCATATTCAGTTGCTCTTTGCCTTCATCATTAAGCTTGTCTGCATAATCAGTTGATATCCAGTCAGCTAAGGTCTTAATCCCCCGTAACGGCGCTTTTAAATCGTGTGACACGATATGAGCAAAATCTTTTAATTCCTTATTGACACTTTCCACCGCTTCCAGCAGCTTAGTCTGCTTTTCTTCGGCCTTCTTGCGCTCGGTGATGTCGCGAGAGACAGCGATAATGTAATCATCTTTCCCTTCACTTATATATTTAATGTTGGCTTCTACTGGAAAAGTCGAACCATCTTTTCGCTTACTGAGGCTTTCCACAACCATAGAGCCTTTACTTCGGACCTCTTTAACGTGTTCAGTCCAGGAAGAATCGTCCGGAAATAATTCGTTGATGTCTTTAACGGTAATCTCGAGTAATTCCTCTCGCTCATAACCAAGGTTTTTACACGCTGCGCCATTTACATCGAGAAAACGGCCCCACTTAGGTTCTATTACAAAAATACTGTCATTCGACCGATCTACCAGGTCTCGAAACAGTCGTAGCGTATGCTCGGCCTTTTTACGCTGTGAAGTTTCGCCCAGCCGCTGAGCAATCGCATCTAACAAATCACACTCCTCCTGAAGAAATGGACTTTGGCCGCTTTCCGGACTCTCTCCCAGATAATATACTTCAATATTTCCAGTTTTCTCTTGGCCTACCATTATTTTGACATATCGACTGAATTCGCTTTTTTCGAAATTATCAGTCTTATATTGTATCCCATTGAAAGTGATTCTTACGCAGGTGTTATCCGGATCCTGAAGTGCGCTGCGAATCAGTTTGGCCGTTTCCTGTAATATTTGTTCCAGGGAAATATCCTGCCGCTCAATTAGTTTAGACAGGCTATATAGACAACTAATTTCCTTAATACGCTTCTGTAATGTTTCCTGGGTGTCGGAGCGCTCCGTAACTTCATTTTCGAACTTTGCGTTGGTCGATGATAATTCTTCGGTACGGTCGTGAACTTTTATCTCAAGTTGTTTTTTGGTATCGACTAACATCGAATCACGCTGATGAATTTGATCTAACATGTCGTTAAATGCATCTATCAGCAAGCCAATTTCACCGCTGCTGTGAAAAAGGGCTCGAACAGAATAGTCCTTTTGTTCTGAGATGACTTTTGAAACCTCAGCCAGATTTAGAATTGGTTCGGAAACCATTTTCTGGAGCCTTGATGAGAGAAAATAGGCTATTAATAAGGCAATCGACAGTATTATCAGGGCAACAACAATATCCCATATTAACTCCGAGTGTACAGTGCTCATATCATCTCGCAAATAAACGGTGCCGATTATTTCACCATCTAACTCAATTCTCCTGAACACGCATAAACACCCTGGCTCAAAAAAGTGGACATCATTCTGGGGTTCGGGGGCCTGTATTTTCCTGGTGATGTCACTGCGTTGGTATTCGGCAAAGACCTGGCCCTGTTTATCATAGATGCAGGCATACACGATAGAATCGTCGGCATGTAGTGCTGAGAGAATCTGTTCTGTGTCTTCTTTATCTGAAAAAGCAAGTGATGCTTTACAGTTATCTGCTAACACGGCGGCGTAGCTGCTGTGGTTAATTACCAGGTTGCGGCGGGAATCGACCTGATCCCATAGCACAAAGGCAGTAGCTGCCAGCAACAGTACCGCAGCGGTTGTGAGCATAATAATTGCTGTCAGCTTCTGTTTTATTGTCATATCCTGCAGCTTATGCACAATCATTCCTTAGTGTTCCGAGGTGACTTATCTTCGATTACTCTTTTTGCCATGCGTAAAAGCCTGGAACTGATTTTAAATTTGGCGCGTCTGGCAGCGCTGATATTGATTTCAAAACGAACCTTTTTCTCCTCCATCACGAAATTGATGATCCCGCCGGTCTCAAGAAAACCTTTCATATCTCCAACTGTCAGCACCGGATGGTCTTTAACTGAATTTATGGCTTCGGTAAACATTTTTTTCTCTGAATAACAAATAAACAGCATGTGACATTTCCTGATAGTATTGATTGTCCGCTGCAGTTCGGCTTTACCCTTCTCGCCGGATTTTTTGAGCTCTTCGAAGCCTTTAAACGGCTTTACAACAACCTTCCTGCCTTTAATGTGCCAGTCTTTAAGAGGCTCAAAGGCCCTGTTGAACGGGTCTTTACCTAAGATGCCGATGGTTATTGGCTCATTACTATCAGCCATCTTTTCTTTGGGCCAGTCAACGAACCTGATAAAGTTGTACATGAAAGACGCCTTGATGTGATACTCGGAGCCATGATCAGCGCGGACCTGTAGTGCAATTGGCACCACAAGCAGCAATATCAGCACAAGCCAGACTACTCGTGTTAAAGCATTTTTCTGCGCATACATAATTGTCTTCTCAATTGGGTTAACTAAAAGATACACTATAAGCATCATAGTTTTCACCTGCTTCTGCCTTGAGTTCCCACTCGGTATAAATCACCAACCCCAGAGACCGATGTATTGAGAATATTGCTTTACTTCAGGGAATAATGCAGGCTGCCCTTCACAGCTTAGATACAACAAGGGGGCTTAATCCTTTTGATCCAGGCAGCCGCACTATACCCGTTGGCAATTAAGAAGCTTTGTTACTAAGTCCTGAATTTACTGTCCTTAGATACAGACAGAATAGGACTCGTCAGCGAATCAACACCTCTTACATTCCAATTATCTTTACCCGCTGGTTTTCTATCTAATTAATCGGCTTTTTTAGGGACGGTAAACACCCAAGGCATCCCTGGTTTTAGTGCTCGAAAAACCTTGTACTGTAATTGAAATCCGCGAATTCAGCGAAAAAAACGTATTGCTGTAAAAAAGAAGATAACTTTGGAGGTTCGAATCCCCTTGCCCGCATTAGTATTGATAAGTAATTATGACAATTCAGTCCTGCTGAGTATCATCCCATTTTCTCCTTCCGGTGAAAAAAATCACATGGCTTGGTAGTCGGATACAAATTTCCTGTTGCTCATGCCCCCCTTTTTCGCTGGCTCTTATCAGTAAATTGTGGTATATTCTCCAGTGTTAGGATGGTGCTATTAGTAATTTAAATCCACAAAAAAAGGATTGAAAACAGTGTCGATAGTAGTTTTCTTGATACTATTGTTGGGATTGATAATCTTTATAACAGCATTATCAGCTTTAATATTAGCTGTCATTGCACTTACACGAACGTCAAGGAATGCACGGGAGATAAGAAACCTCGAAGACACAGTGCAAAGCAAGGCGGGCAGTTAATGTAATTCATGCACTAATTACTGACGTTTAGACCAATTTGTACTTTTCCCTTGGATTGATTAACGATGCGTTCGGAACCAGTGAATATATTCTCTGCGATAATGGCGCGGTCAACATCTTTTCCAAGTTGAATTTGCGGCCTGTCTTGTCGAAATTCACATCCCCGAATTAGAACGGTGCCGCTTTGAGCCTGAATTGCCGGGCGTTTCCCATCTTTGCCGCCCCATTGGGTAAAGGTACAGTCACTAAAACCAACGGTCCCCCTTCCTCCAATCTTCGCTATCTGATTGCACGGACCCCAGAATGCACAGTTTACGAAGCGGATGCTTCCCCTGTTGTTCTCAGTGATTTCAATCATGGTGGGATCCGGCCCATGAAAAGATACGAACTGACCATTGGTTATCAACAATCCAAATGGCGCGCATTGCTCCACGACCAGAGCAGTATAACAATCGTCGGCTCCAATCCCGATAAAGTTACCATTGCATACGCCTGTTCTGCTTTTTATGAATTTATAGCCGATTTTATACCCGAAACAGAATGTATTATAGACATACTGCCAGTCGGAACGGCCAAAGATAAATGCTTCACCGTTTTCCATTTGCCACTTGAACAACTTGGGTTTCATACTCCACCAGGGATTGAAGTGAACATTTTCAATTCGGCCGATATCGTAGATGGCGTCGACCATAATACCTCGCCGGATTGGCTGACCATGTACATCGCGAATCAAGTGACGCTCGTTCCGCGTGGCATCGATCCCGTTGTAAGGATTGAGCATCTCTATCGCAAGGACAGCAGGATTTTTGCCTCGCATAGCGATTGCCCACGGATATGGTTTGGGTACCTCATCTACGTTTTGCTGGGGATAGTATAAGACAACACCTTTAAGGGTACTGTTCGTATTGAGTGTGATGAAAGCCGGTCCATCTTCACTGCCCGGACCCTCCGTCACTAAAAAAGTCGTACCATCGTCTGTCGGCTTGGGCATTCCACGGTCACGTATACCGTTATGGGCCGGAACTGATTGCCAGATACCCGCCAATGTGACAGCTTTGGGCACATTCAGATGGCCGGCGAAGAAATAATTTCCGCCGGGTGCATATACTACCCCCCCACCAGCTTTTTCTGCCGCATCCAGGGCTTTTTGAAACGCTGCTGTGTCATCGGTTTTTCCATTCCCGGCAGCACCATAGCTGCGAACATTGAAATGTTTTGAAACGACAGCTTGTGTGTGTTCTGTCGCAAAAGAACCTGTTGCAGACACAAATGACAATCCGAGTAAAATAACGCCAAATTGATTTAAGATTCGTGTTTTGAAAAGACTGCAATCCATTTGTTTTACTCCTTCTGATTTTTCCCATTTTCTATGTTTATAAAAATTCCTGCACCTTTCAACTCAATATAATACCAGAAACGTCTTTGAATTTGAACAATTTGTATTTCACGTTTTTAAGTCGTGCTGTGATAAGCACTAAACACTCGATAATTGCCGGCTTCAAACACCTATCCCGAATCTCTGTGGTGGGGTTATTCCGGAGGCTCTTTTGCTTTCTTCAGAACCGTAGTCCAATCTATCATGAATCTCATATCAATTTACCTGTATCCGACTTAAAATGGAAATGTAAACTCGTCCGCACTTGCCTTACCGACTTGTGGAGGTTAGAATACGCTCATTCGCAGTTTTTTATCGTTTGTATTTGGAGAGTGCAAAATGAGACGCAACATAATTGCAGCCATTATTTGTACATTAGCTATCACTTTATGTAGCTCATGCAGCTCAGTCTTTCGTGGGACCGGCTCTAAGCGGACCACCGCCATATTGGGAGCGTTCAATAAAGAGATAATGATGCTCGAAGAGCAATTGGCGGATAAGCACGAACAGAGAATTGAAGGAATGAGATTTGTTACAGGCAAGCTGCACGGCAAATCTGTCGTTGTGGCATGGACCGGCATAGGAAAAGTCAACGCCGCTATGACAACCACTCTGCTGATTGAGCACTTCAGTCCGGGCGAAGTAATCTTTTCCGGCATCGCCGGAGGCGTAAATCCAAAGCTTTATCCAGGAGACATAGTAATAGCCGCCGAAACCGCTCATCACGACATGGGAATACTGGGAGCGGATGGTTTTTACAACAGGGGTGTCATAAATCCCCTCGATGGCTTCCGAAATCCGGTATTTCTGCCTGCGGACAAGCGTCTCTTGAAATTGGCTGAACAAGCCGCCGAACAGGTCGAACTTGAAATGATAAAGACTACGGTCGGAGAAAGGTCCCCCAGGATTATAAAGGGCATCGTTGTTACTGGTGACGTCTTCGTTGCATCACCGGAAAAAGGTGCCGAACTTCATGAGAAGCTCAACGCCGATGCTGTGGAGATGGAAGGCGCAGCAGTGGCCCAGATTTGCTATCAACGCCAGATTCCACATCTTGTTGTGCGCAGTATCAGCGACAAAGCTGATGAAACAGCGAGGGTTGATTCGATGATATTCCAGGAAATGGCTGCCAAAAACTCCGCCGCCCTGATTGCAAAAATAACCGAGCTTTTATCCTCACAACTTCCCGTTGAAAATAGTAGCAAGCAAGCGGATTAAACAGTGACTTAAGAATGATCAGTGATTTTTTTCAACTCAAGGAAAAAAAGACAAGCGTCAGGATAGAAATTGTAGCTGGGATCACAACATTCCTTACAATGGCATACATTATCTTTGCTCAGCCCAACATCCTAAGCCCAACGGGGATGGACCGAACTGCACTTATTGCCGTGACATGTATAGTATCAGCAGTTGCCACTATAATCACGGGCATAGTCGCTAATGCCCCAATAGTAATGGCACCCGGGATGGGACTGAATGCCTTTTTTGCATCTCTGGTTGTCCTGGGAAAGATGGATTGGCAGACAGCATTGGGGGCGGTGTTCCTTTCGGGTTTATTCTTTCTGATATTGACACTGTTGGGATTAAGAAAAAAAATCGTAGAAGCAATTCCTGCATCTCTTGTTTCCGCTATTGCTGTCGGGATCGGACTTTTTATAACATTCATGGGCCTCAAAGACCTCGGCCTTATCGTGCGGAATGAGATTACGTTCGTCTCAGCAGGCCCGATGACTTTAAAGGTCCTCATCGGCCTATTCGGACTGTTAGTGATGATTTTTCTTGAAACAAAGAAAGTTCGTGGCTCTCTGCTCATCGGCATTGTTTTTGCGACACTGGCTGCTGGAATATTTGGGCAAATTGAGCTTCCCGAAAAGTTTGTTTCATTTAATGTTGATATAAGTGCCGTTGCCTTCCGGCTGGATATTGTAGGTGCTATAAAATGGGGTTTTGTCGGAAGTATCTTTACGCTGATGTTTATCGATATGTTTGACAGCGTAGGCACGCTTGTGGCCTGTTGTCACCAGGCAAATATGGTCGATGAAAAAGGTAATATCACAGGCCTCGACAGATTGTTGGGAATAGACGCCGTCGCAACTATGATAGGTGCCCTGTTGGGGTCGTCGACTACCACTTCTTATATCGAATCCGCAGCAGGAATCGAGCAGGGTGGACGGTCCGGGCTGACTTCGGTAGTTACCGGGCTGTTGTTTCTGCTGGCACTGTTGTTTGTGCCCATTGTTGGAATCGTGCCGGCCTATGCAACCGCACCGGCCCTTATTATGGTCGGCCTGTTTATGATAAAGGAAGTTAAGAAAATAGATTTTGTAAACCTGGAGCAGGCCTTCCCTGCATTCATCATAATGGTAATGATAGCCTTGAGCTACAGCATAAGCACAGGATTGGCTTTTGGCTTCATCTCATTTGCACTTATAAAAACAGTATCTGGCAAGGTAAGAGAGGTCAAGCCTGCCATGTGGATTATCGCAATTTTATCCATACTGTTTTTGACATTGGACAGGCTCCCCGATATAATCACGTGGTTAAAGAATCTTACCTGACCTTGCGGCCGGGGCTAAGATATCATCCTAACAACTCGGATTTACCGGCCAAACGGAAGGAGCATTCATGGATAGACAGATGAAAATAGCATTTCCAAATATGATTAGGAGGATTATTATGAAAAGTCTCAAAGGTCTCTTTTTCCTGGTCTTGATTATCACGGCGATTCCGAACCCGGCTATTGCGGAAAACTCTATGCGCGTCACAACCGGGGAAAACGCGGTTTCTGTTCACACAGGCCCCCGCCTCTTCCTGCGCTACCCATATAAGAACGTACCTTTCAAGCCGTATGTCCAGCAGCTATTCTCGCCCGCAGGGGTAAATATCCTGCGTGATGCACCTGCCGACCACCTGCATCATCACGCGTTGATGTTCGCTGTCAAAGTAGATGGCGTCAATTTCTGGGAGGAGACACCATCTGCCGGCAAGCAGCTACACCAGTCCTTTACGGACGTCAAAACCGACATAAAATCTGTTGTTGAAAATGACAAACGCTTCGAAATACGCAACGCAGGCTTCACGGAACACATCGACTGGACCAATTCCAGCCGGGAGCTGTTACTCAAAGAGCGCCGCAAAATCGATGTCCGTCAGGGGACCGACTTAGGCGCTACCCTTTTGACCTGGCAGTCGACCTTTGAACTACCCGATGGAACCGAATCAGCCACGATTACCGGCTCCCATTATCACGGCCTTGGAATACGCTTTACAAAATCCATGGACTT
This sequence comes from Planctomycetota bacterium, assembly GCA_019456145.1. Lineage (GTDB taxonomy): Bacteria > Planctomycetota > Phycisphaerae > Sedimentisphaerales > Anaerobacaceae > CS2-K091. The sequence continues at coordinate 59,730 of VRUL01000024.1, read as the reverse complement.
GGCAGGCCGGCACTTCAATGCCGATGGCAAACAGGGAACAGTATTACGCGGTGACGAAAAGCTCCTCCGCTCCACCTGGTGCGCTTATACAGCCAACGCCAACGGCAAACCAGTTACCGTCGCAATGTTCGACCACCCACAGAATCCTCGCCACCCGGCAACATTCTTTACCATGACAAAACCTTTCGCATACCTCGCAGCCACAATGAATCTGCACAAGGAACCGCTAAAAGTAGAATCGGGCAAACCCCTGGTATTGCGATACGCTGTGGCTGTCTGGGACGGTAAAGCCGATAACGACCGGATTGACAAACTGTATAAGCGATGGAGTACCAAATCAATGTGAACACAAATTGAAAAATATTAAGAGAAACTGCAATCAGGATATTATGGAGGAAAGCTATGTCCCTCAAAAAACAACAATCGGATAAAACCAACTCTATGACACGTCGGCACTTCATTCGCAAGGCCGGCACCGCTGCCGCTGCCCTTACCGCTGTGGGGACAACTACCCGGCACTTCACTGGTAACGCCCTCGGTGCTAATGACCGCATAGGTATAGGCTTTATCGGCTGTGGAGGCAGAAGTAACGCCCATCTTCGGACCGTGCATTATCTAAAAACACAAGCAGATGCAAATATTGATATCGTTGCCGCCTGTGACGTCTACAAGCCTCGCCTGCAGAAAGTCGTTGAGGCCTACAAGGCTAAAGGGTATATGGACCATCGCGAGTTGCTCGCCGACCCGAACGTCGACGTCGTCTGCATCGCCACACCGGACCATCTCCACGGCTACCAGGCCATCGACGCTGTCAGGGCCGGAAAGGACGTTTACTGCGAAAAACCAGTAACACATTGGAAGCAGTTTGAACTGACAAAGCGCCTGGCTGCGGAGGTCAAAAAGAGCGGCCGGGCCTTCCAGCTTGGCACTCAGGGAATGTCCGACCCTGCCTGGCACCAGATCAAAAAGCTGATTCAGGATGGTTTAATTGGCCGGCCGGTCCACGCCGAGTGCGGATATTTCCGTGTCGGCGATTGGGGTGAGAGGGGAATGCCAATCGACAATGCCAACGCAAAGCCCGGCTCGGAACTGAACTGGAACGCTTTTCTCGGCGACTTACCCGAGCGCCCCTTCGATGTCAGCCGCTTTTTCCGCTGGAGGATGTATGAGGACTACGCCGGTGGACCGTCAACTGACCTCTTCCCACATGTTCTGACGCTCGTAATACACATGCTCGGTCTCACCATGCCCAGCGTGGCCGTGGCCACCGGAGGCAAGTTCCGCTACCAGGAACGAGAGATACCCGATACGTTCAACATGCTTATCGATTACCCCGAGAATATTACTATCGCCATGCTGGGAACACAGGCAAACAACTATCCCGGAACCGGAAGTCGCGGCTCGGGACAGCGAATCCCTGTAATCCGCGGTTGGGAAGGAACACTAACGATAGAAAAGAATGAAATCGTCTTCATCCCCGCCCAGGGCTCAAAGAAAAAACCACAGCGATTCGCAATAAATGGTGGCGAAGACTTTGTTGGATACTGGCAAAAATTCCTCGACTGCTGCCGAACGCGCAAAACCGATACCCTCAGCCCAATGCCCCTGGCATACCATGTCCAGACGGCTTTACAAATGGGAATGCTCGGGCTGAGACAGGGCAAAGTCGCAAGATTCGACAAAATCCGGGAAACAATTATCCTCTAACTATATCCCGGACCACATTTGTTATTGTCTTGAAAGGGTAGCCAAAAAGCTGATTACAAAGCAAAAGGAGGTGTAAAGTGGAAATCATAATTACCAGTTCGGCTTTCGAGCACGAGGCTTTAATCCCGCCTAAGTACACCTGTGATGGCGACGATATTTCCCCGCCGTTACAATGGGAATCCATCCCGGAAGCGACCAAAAGCATCGCCCTGATAAGTGATGACCCTGATGCGCCGATGGGAACATGGGTACACTGGGTCCTGTTCAACCTGCCTGCTGATACAAGCCGGCTGCACGAGAACATCCCTCCTGAGAAAACTCTCCCAAACGGAGCCAGGCAGGGCATCAACGATTTCCGCAGAATTGGCTATGGCGGCCCCTGCCCACCGAGCGGCACACACAGATACTTCTTTAAGATTTACGCACTCGATACGGAGCTTGATCTGGCTGTCGGGGCTGCCAAAAGTGACTTGCTCGAAGCTATGGAAGGACACATCCTTGGCGAAGGTCAACTAATGGGTAAATACAAAAGACAATAGGTTGTCAGCCTTCGACTATACCGGGATATGCCGGCCCTGAGACGCCGAGTTCAGAAGTTTTCCTGTATGGCCGCTGTGCTGATTGCCAGCAGCATCATGTAGTCCAGGTCGCTGAGGTTGTACTGCTCTTGCTCAGCAGCGTTATCTACATAAAGCGCACCGAAACAACCCGCTGGGTCCATAATAGGTGCTATCATGGCTGAGCGTATACCCTCCCCTGCCATCTGAGCGGAGACTTGCGGCAAAAGCAGGAACTGCCCTTTTTCAACCGCTTGAGTGATTTTATCATTCAGTTTTATTTCGCCCAGTGCAATAGCTTGGCCGTCTTTGCTCTTGCCTGCGTGACTGGTCATTGCACCGACAGGCTGGTTCCTCAATGCGCACCAGGCGTGATATCCCCTGAATTGTCTTAGCGTAACACTCAATAAGACCTGCAACAGCTCATCCGGACCGTTTGCTTTACAGATTGATTCGGTCGCCTCCATAAAATCTTTCACCCTTTTCGCCGGCAATTTAAGGTCCGGAGCATACTCTGCATCCGGTTTGCGTACTATAATCTGTGTCCCGCGAGAAGCATCTGTGAGCGTATCTTCCAAATGGGTTGGTTTCTCAATCTCAGTTTCTGCTTCGAGATATATTTCCAGAGTAAAATCAGATATTCGAAGATTATCGCCGGTCTTAATTTCGGCCTTGTGGATTGCCTCCTCGTTAAGATACGTTTGGTTCGCGGAATCAAGGTCCTCGACCATCCACTTTCCATCCTTTGTGGTGAAGATTACAGCATGCTGACGTGACACTGTCCTTACAGGCAGGAAAACCTGGCTGTTGGGCTGCCGACCGATATAGATTGGCCCCTCCCCGAATCGAAACTCTTCGACAATGCTATTGCCTTTTTTAACAACCAAACGCATCAGCTTGTCTCCCAGTATTTGTATTCGAATACTTCTAATTATATTATAGCTGATTTGCCTTAATTTGTCAAGCATACAATTATTTAATAACGGTCTCAAGAATTGTTGAAATTCAAAGAAAGTCTTGATATGATAGTCGAACTGGAAAGCTTGGTTATGTAGGCAAGCGGGTAAGTTGGGAAGTATAGGATAACACATTTCCCGAAAGAATCAGGGAGGCTGCGGTGGAATATGAAGGTCAGCTATTAAAAAGAACTGCACGAAACAACGTGCCGTATGTTCACAAACGTGACCCAAAACGGCGCTGGCTGGTACTGTTACTGGGTATTACCATCGCTCTATGCTTCTCGCCCCCCATTTACTCCGAGCAACTGAAACGGGATGGACGATTGCTTTATTGGGGTAACAAACCAATCCAGCTTGTCGGCTATTCCTATTATGGCCTGCTCGGAGATCGCAGTTTTAAGCCGGAAGTCTTTCTCGAAATTTTGGCGGCACACAATATCAATTTCACACGTTTCTTCCTCATTCTGCCCTGGCCTGTGGAGCCCGGTCCGAACATCCTGCCGTTTGCCAAAACTGACGGAAAATATGACCTGACACGATTCAACGATGAGTTCTTTGTACGTCTGCGATCACTTGTCAAAAAGGCCGAGAACCTCGGCATCATTTGCCAGGTTTGCCTCTTTGACCGCTGTGGTTTGAGTACCGGGGACCGGCTTGCCTGGCCGAACAATCCCTATAACGCTGCGTGCAACGTCAACGGGATTCTCCAGGGCCAGGGGCGAGCATACCCGCCTTTCTGCCATACGAACGGCTTGATCGCCGAGATTAATGCCGCCTACATTAAGAAGGTCGTACAAACAATCGGCGATTGCAACAACGTTATATACGATATCATCAACGAGCCGTATCCACAACTCGGCCCCTTGCCAAAATGGCACGCATGGGTGGCGCGTGAACTCCGCAAGAATCTGTCGGGACGATCCGGCAGCAAACTGATCTCCGCCGGCGAATCGCGAAGTTACCAGGACAGCGAGATTGATCTCTTCGGTATGCACAGCGCCAGCGACGATCGGCGCGTCGCTGCGGCCATCCGGCAAAGCAAAGACCTGAACAAGCCCATTATCCTTTCCGATGACGGTGATGCGCGATGCATGTTCAATCCGGCGGTGACACAGTCTTCCGCTAAACGCGCCCTGGAGTTGGGGCAGCATTTTGAGCATCTCGAATTTACCATCGCGCTCCAGCGTGAACGGGAAAAGCGCCCGGCCAGTTACTATTACCAACTGCCCGGGCTTTGTCAATTGAACCTGCGAAATCTCTCCAGACTGTCAAAGCCGCTGATTTTGCGTCCGTATGTGAGCAGCGCTTCGGTGCGCAAGACTTCGGCTGGGGGTGTGTTTTCGGTGAAGATTGAAAATGCCGAAAAGATTCAGCGAGTTGTCGGCGAGCAAAGCAGCGACGGCGGTCGAACATGGTCGCAACTGCCTGTGGAAATTTATGGCGACACTGTCAAATCAAAAGCCTTTGCTGTCTGTAACGAAGCCCGGATGCTGGTTCGTCTCGCATGTATTGACAAGCAGTCCCGTCGTTGGCCTGGACCGATTTATATATGTCCCTCCGGGCGGTGGTCTGTGCATCTGGGCGACGAAGTCATTGAAAACGGAATATTCAGAGTTCGGCCCAACGTGCCGGATGGAGTGGTTCAACCGGCAAAACTCGGCGGCAAGGCCTGTTATCAGGTTGCCCTGGAAAAACGCGGCAAGTATGCTTATTTTCGTCTTGAAGATTCGTTCCTGCGTGAACAGATACCCGGACCGGTGACAATCGTGGTCGAATACTTCGATGAGACGACCGACTCCCAACTCATCCTTGAATACGACGGCAGCCCCAGCCCCTACACCGCCGCCACACCAGTATCTCTCGAAGGTTCGGGCACGTGGAAGTCGACATCCTTTACGATTCGAAATGCGCGTTTCCAGGGTAGACAGAACGATGGAGCCTACTTCAGATTTTCGTTAAAAAATCCGAAAGCAGCAATGGCTCTGCGTTCAGTGAGCCTTTACTACTCTGCGAAAGGTCCTCCCCCGCAGATCAAGTTTGAAGCGCCGCGCTCCGTGAAGCGCTTCGACCCGGCCGAGTTTGTCGTGCGTATTAAGCGACCCCTCTTTAAGAATCCTTTTACGGATGTCGAACTTACGGGTGAATTCGTGCCCGCCGGCGGTACGACGATTCGTGTCGAAGGCTTCGCTGATTCACAGGATGGCAGTATATATCGTCTGCGCTTCTGCCCAAAGCTGGCCGGCGTTACCTATGCGTATTCGTTGAGGCTTCACGGAAGTGGAATAGACCGGCGTTTTACCGGCAAGCTTCTGTGTGAGCCGTCTGATCGGTCCGGGCCGGTTATCGTTGATCCACAGCATCCCAGACACTTCATCCACGCTGGCTCGCGAAAGCCTTTCTACCATCTGGGGTACACCGCTTACCACCTGCTGGATACGTCAAATAACGATGCACAGGTCGACGCTACCATCGACTACTGTGTCCGAATGAGATTTAACAAGATTCGCTTTCTGTTGACCGGATACCCGCGGGACAACGACAAGCGCCCCGTTACTGACACACCCTATGTCCCCCCAAAAGGCAATCCGTGGAATGTGCCCAATTACGGCTCCAGGCCGCAACAGGTCAATCCCCTGCCGGTATGGGTCGGCGGGCCTCATCATTACGATTTTACGCGGTTCAATGTTGCCTACTGGCGGCGAATCGACCGCGCCGTGCGACGGATGCGTGATCATGGTATTGTTGCGACGTGCATCTTCACTATCGAAAAGCAGAACCTGCCCAAGGAGTATGGCCCACTGACCGATGCGGAATACCGTCTATACCGCTACGCCGTCGCTCGGCTGGCGGCTTTCGACAACGTCTGGTGGGACTTGGGGAACGAGTACCAGGACTATCGAGACGAAAAATGGCCCGACATCATGGGGCCTTTCGTCCGCAAGATCGATCCGTATGATCGACTCACCTCTGTCCATGACCAGCAAAAGTTTCTTTTTTCAGAGTCGAAGTGGGCTGATTTCATCATTGTTCAACAAGCCGGAGATGAACAAAGCGTTCACGATTGGGCTCTTAAATACCAGACCGTGCCAAAACCCTATATCAATGAGGAATACGGTTACGAAGAGAACAGGGACAAACCGGGACATAGACAGAACAGTGGCTGGGTCAGGCGATCCCACTGGTCTATCGCTATGGCCGCCGGCTATGCGACCTACGGCGACTGGAGCAATGGCGTGAGCCACTTCTACATGGGCGAACCTGGTCGTGGCCAGGCAGCCAAACAACTCAGACACCTTCGTACGTTTTTCGAGAGCCTCCCCTTCAACGAACTGACCCCTCATGACGAGTTGATTACTCGTGGATTCTGCCTGGCCGACCCGCCTGAGTACTACGTCTTCTATCTGCCCCGCGGCGGCAAGACCGAAATAGATCTTGTCTCTATCGGCAACAACAAGCTTAGCGCACGGTGGTTCGATCCGCGAACCGGAGAATATCGAACCGGGCCCGATGTGCAAAAGGGTAAAACTATCGTAACAGCACCGCCCGGCGGTGACTGGGTACTTCACATCCGGACCGAACATCAGGACTGACAAGTCATGGTCTGGGCAGTGAAATCATCCTTTTTGATCTATATTTAGGAACCTGTCGGATTACCCTATGCAGATTCAATTCTTCGGGGCCCTGGCCCTGCGTTCTGTGCGCCTTTGTTGTCCTGGGAAATAACTTCCCGTTCAGATCAAGATTAAAGGATCGCCTGCACTTGATATATCCTACACATATATAAAGAAATATATAGCTGTTCTTAGCTGCCCGTTTCTTTGAATTTCCTATGTCACTATTATCGGCAATTTTACACAATCAAAAAACAACATAAGTAAAACAATTCCTGCAATTCACAAAATATTTATCGTCACCTTCACAAAAGAACGGGTAGTTTAACAGTTAGAAACACCGGCAGCCTCCAACGCTCAGCACTACCAGGATGAGCAATAGCGAAAAGATTAGCTTAAGTATAATTGACGTATCCTCATCACTCCAAATTTGCCGCCACAGCTTTCCGTACATGCCAATATTGAAACGAAGGCGTACAAATGGCATATAGGATGCCAAAGGATTAATAACCTCGTTGGAACCGCAACTGTCGCAGTAGTTCTGCAGGGGATTGCAGGGTTTCAGACAGTTCGGGCAGACAGGCAGGGCATCAGCAGGAATAAACTCATCATCGACTTGCTCAGTTTCATTAATGCCTCCCGATGCCGGATTATCTTGACCTCGCTCAATCATATTTGCACATTATAACTTATCTATTGCAAATCAGCCAAACTTATTACCTTCCCTGCGCCAATCTTTATATAATTCGGGCCGTAATACTCCTTGAACAAGCTCCTTGCCTTATCGCTGGAGCCATGACAGAGCCCGACATACTGCACCCCTGATTGCTTGAAAGTCGAAATGATTTGTTCTATCTTACCTTTACTTGCCCATTCAAGATGGAAACAGCTAATTACCAGAAGGATATCGTCTTTCATTACATTCTTTACTGCTTTTACGATGTTTGCTATACCCGGATGCGCACAGCCGATTATCACTACAAGGCCCTTGTCCGTTCGAATAACCAGAGACTGCTCTTTTATCTCTTTTCCAGCTTGGCCCGTAGACCGGACATTGTCACAAATCTCCGTTGGCTGCCCGACCTCCCTAACTTGTGCTCCCTGCGCCTGTACTTTATCTTTGAATCTTTCAGGAAATGATTTTGGCATATAAACAGTTACATCAGGATTCTTTTCAAGAAAGCTCTCTAATCCACCCGTATGGTCCGGATGAATGTGAGAAAGCACAACGGCATCTATTCCGGACATATCTATTGCCATTTTTTCCATATTGCCAGGCAGGGAGCCGTCCGGCCCGGTATCGAAAAGAATAGTCTTCTCAGGCCCGGTTATTAAACATGAAAATCCCCAGCCGCTCGCCAATCCCTGTTGATACGAATGATTATCGTAAACAATCGTAAGGCTTAGGCCGGTAATTAATCCAGCCGAAATCTTTTCAGTCTCTTGAGCCATTATCGCTCTCAATTCTCCTTTTACATGTTTCCGAAATTCAAAGGATTTGAATCCTGCATACACAATTCTCACAGACACCGGCATGAATGTTCAGGCTGTATCACAACTCTTACACAAAGATACCCTTTCGTATATCGCAGATAAGTACACAAAACAAGAGTTTATCTATAAATATCCGCCTGCAGGCTCACCCCAGGTGCAGCTCGAATATCTCTTGAAAGATTTTTTTATTAACAACGTTCTTGTTTTTGCGTATAATCACGTTTTAATCCACTATTGTGAGGCTAAAGGGTGGTTAATTGAAGGCCCGATTGGGATATTACTTGAGAAACTATTGATTATCTGAATTTGAAGGAGATAATGATGTATAAGTATCCACTACTTAGTGCCGTGATGCTTGTTTCCCTCACCGGTATCGGCTGCAGTGACATTATTGAAGTTGTTGAACAGCCCAATACAAAGAAGGTAAACAGCTTCTACGTCGGCAACCGCCAACCCTTGACACCGAGTCCCTTTGTAAAATTGCCGATAAAGGCTATCAAGCCGCAGGGTTGGGTCCTCAGACAGCTCGAGCTCGAAGCAGAGGGTTTCACCGGTCATCTGCTCGAAATCAGCCGGTTCCTGAAAAAGGAAAACAACGCCTGGCTAAGCGCAAATGGCCAGGGACACAGCCCCTGGGAAGAACTCCCCTACTGGCTAAAAGGTTTCAACAATCTCGGATATGTCCTGGGTGACAAGCGAATCATCGACGAGGCACAAATCTGGATAGAAGCCGCAATTGCAAGCCAGCGCGAAGATGGCTACTTCGGACCACGCGCAAATCTGAAGCGCATCGGCGGCAAAAGGCCCGACGTATGGCCCAACATGATTATGCTCAACGTCCTGCAATCTTATTATGAGTATTCAGGCGACAAACGCGTCATCCGGTTCATGACCGAATACTTCCGCTGGCAAATGACTATTCCCGACGAAGATTTCCTTGAGCCATTCTGGCAAAACCAGCGGGCAAGTGACAACCTCGCCAGCGTTTACTGGCTCTACAACCGCACAGGCGACAAATTCCTGCTGGCCCTTGGCGAGAAAATCCACCGCAACACCGCCGACTGGACCGGCGGCGTCGCCAGTTGGCACGTCGTCAACATCGCCCAGTGTTTCCGCGGGCCGGCCGTTTTCTACCAGCAGTCCAAAGAACGCAAACACCTCGCCGCTACTGAGCGAGACTATCAGATCGTAATGGGTATGTACGGCCAGGTCCCGGGCGGTATGTTCGGTGCGGATGAAAACGCCCGCCCCGGCTACATCGGGCCACGCCAGGCTGCTGAAACATGCGCAATGGTAGAGATGATGCTTTCTGACGAAATGCTGCTGACATTCACCGGCGATCCCAAATGGGCCGACCGATGCGAGGACGTGACCTTTAACTCACTGCCCGCCTCCATGACACCCGATATGAAAGCCCTGCACTACCTCACAGCTCCCAATATGATACTCTGCGACCGGCACAATAAATCTCCCGGTTTCCAAAATGGCGGTCCGATGCTTCTTTTCAACCCCCACATTCATCGCTGCTGCCAGCACAATAGTGGACACGGCTGGCCCTACTACGCACAGTACCTCTGGTTGGCTACTCCCGACAACGGCCTGGCCGCCGTTCTTTATGCCCCCTCACAGGTCACCGCAAAAGTAGGTGAAGGAACAGAGGTAACGATTTCTGAAAAAACACACTACCCATTCGACGAGGATATCGAATTCACTGTCAAAACCGACAAACCGGTTCGCTTTCCGCTTTATCTGCGTGTACCCGGCTGGTGCCGTAAACCCGAAGTAGAAATAAACGGCAAACTAACGGTAGTGCAGGCCCACTTACACTCATACATAATGATCGAACGTAAGTGGAGCAATGGAGACAACGTAAAAATCACTTTGCCGATGAAAATATGGATCACAAAGTGGGAAAAAAATAAAGACAGCGTCTCGGTGAACCACGGACCGCTGACTTACTCGTTGAAGATTGGCGAGAAGTATGTCCGTGCGGGCGGCACCGACAAATGGCCCGCCTTGGAGATACACCCAACCACTCCCTGGAACTACGCCCTGGTGCTAAATGAAAAATTCCCCGCTTCATTCTTCAAAATTGTTCGAAAAGACTGGCCAGATGACGACCAGCCATTTGAAGCCGATGCCGCACCTATCAGTTTACGCGTCAAAGCCAGAAAGATTCCCGAATGGGTAAAAGACCACCTTGGTCTTGTAGGTAAGCTCCAGCAAAGTCCTGTTAAATCCGATGAGCCGCTCGAAACCGTCACGCTTATCCCAATGGGCTGCGCCAGACTCCGGATTTCAGCTTTTCCCACCATCGGCACAGGCCCCGACGCTCACAATTGGAAGCAGCCTCCGAAAACATTGCCCGCGTCTGCTTCGCACTCCTGGGGCTCGGATACTGTCCTGGCCCTCAGCGATAAGTTACTGCCTAAGAATTCGAATGACCAGAGCATCCCGCGCTTTACCTGGTGGCCGCGCAAAGGCTCAACCGAATGGGTACAATATGATTTTGACAAGCCCCGGAAAATCTCCTCCTCTGAAGTTTACTTTTTCGACGACACCGGCGGTGGAGGCTGCCGCTCCCCGAAGTCCTGGAAACTGCTCTATAAGGATGACGACCAGTGGAAGCAAGTCTCCAACGCCGGAAGCTACGACGTGGACAAGGATAAATTCAACAAGGTAACATTTGCTCCAGTTGAAACGACGGCTTTACGCATCGAAGTACAGTTACAGCCGGACTTCTCTGGCGGCATACTCGAATGGCAGGTTGACACCGAAGAATGAAAATACTAAAACATCCGCTTTACTAAGACTACTTACATGGCAAGGAACAAGATAACGATAGTCGGGGCTGGCAATGTCGGTGCGACAACAGCCCACATCGCCGCAACAAGACAGCTTGGAGATATCGTCCTGCTCGACATAGTCGAAGGACTTGCCCAGGGCAAAGCGCTCGATATCGCCCAGGCAGGTCCCGTCCAGCTTTATGATGCTATCATCACCGGCACATGCGACTGGGAACAAACCGCAGAAAGCAATCTCATCATCATAACAAGCGGACTTCCTCGCAAGCCCGGCATGAGTCGAGATGACCTCCTTGCAAAGAACGTACAAATCGTCAAAGATGTCAGTGAAAAGATAGCCGAACATTCACCGGATAGCATTGTCATTGTTGTCTGCAATCCGCTCGACGCGATGGTTTACGCTGCTGCTAAGGTTACAGGCTTTGACAAAAATAAAGTTATGGGCATGGCCGGTGAACTGGACTCCGCTCGATTCAGCCATTTTATAGCCACTGAGCTTGGCGCCAGCGTAAAAGATATAAAGTGTGTGCTAATGGGCGGACACGGCGATGATATGGTACCTCTGCCGCGTTTCACTTCCATCAATGGAAAACCTGTAATCGAGCTGATCGATAAAGCCAAACTCGACGAGATGATCGATCGTACACGAAAAGGCGGTATAGAAATCGTAAATCTACTTGGCTACAGCGCCTATTACGCCCCTGCTGCCGGGGCTGTTAAGATGGCCGAATCTATCCTGACCGACAGAAAAGCCGAAATATCCTGCTGCGCTTATTGCGGTAGTGAATATAACGCCGGCGGATACTTCGTCGGAATCCCCGTTGTGCTCGGAAAAGAAGGCGTCGAAAAAATCATCGAGCTGGATTTGAATGACTCCGAGCGGTCGCAGTTCGAAAAATCACTCGCTCACGTAAAACAACTCGCCGATCAAGTCGACAAACTACTTTAAGGCGGGGGAGGCATCATAGTCGAGAAGCTCCAGACTTTACCGCTGGTCTTGCCCCAGCTATTGACCGAATCGATTCGCCAGTAGTATATGGTACCAAAAGCCATCGTACCGGGCTCGAAAACAGGTGCAGTCTGGTTACCCTGGAACGTACCCGGACTGCTCGTGCCGAAGTACACATCGTACGATGTGGCATCAAACCCAACCGACCAGCTCAAATCAGCATTTCTATCAACCCCCGTTGCGCCATTGGTTGGATTCGGATTACTCACCTGACCAGGAGAGGGTCTCATTGGAGCTGTCAGCCAGTTGTCGGTTAAAACAGCCAGGTCATTAGAATCTACTATACCATCCCCCGTAGGCGGCGGAGCAATATCGGCAGATGGAATACCCGGCCCCTGAAGCCACTGGGCTGCAAGGATCGCATGGTCCTCAAAGTTAACGATACAGTCGTGATTAAAATCAGCACCGTCAAAGCACAGTGTCTCTTGACGAAGTATCTCTAAGTACAGATAACCGTAGTCGGTATAGTAATCACCTTCTGTGTAATAGTCTCCGGAAACCGAGTCATCCTGATTCGTTCTGCCCCCCGTTCCGATAGTAGGCTCTATCTGCGTGTCCTCATGCCACTCGTTAAATGAGGTCACCATCAGTATCTTCTCGGCCAAAGCATCGACTTTCGGCACAACAACATCCCGCAGCATCGCCCTGAACAGGTCGCCCTCAACCGATTGAGGTTTGTCTTCAAAATACCGGGGTGCACCACTATGACCGATTCGGACTCCCCTGTCGTTGAATCCCGGTGATGCAAATGGAATCAATCCCACACCAGCACTATTGGCTGCGCTTTTGGCATCGTTCAAAATATCTTCCAGCCGATTCAACGCTGCTTGAGTTGACCCGTAGCCACCCAATGTCTGGCCGTAAACATCATATGCGGTAACGGCGTCCCATTTACTCGCATTGCTCGATGAATAGTATCGGCCAAATATGTCGTCCGCAATGATATACAAATCGGGGAAAGCCGCACGCAAGCCGGCAAGTGCTGCATCACCCTGTCCTCTGAAATACACCCGCGTCAGGTAGATAAAAATAACCGGCCGACCATCAATCTTCAGATAGTTCGGATTGCCGAAGTAATTGTCGGCTAAATACTGGACGTCAGGCACCAGCCCAGAGTAGTCGGGACTTGAGAACGAACCTAACCGCCCTGTCGATTCGTACATTATCGCGTACTTCAGTTCGCCGGCTTGTTCGTTCGTGAGGATGTAGTTCTTAATAATGTTATCTTCAAAGCCTCCCGGCCCCCACCAGCTGCACGCCCAGAAATGAATGTTCGCCTGCACGCTCTGATTAATATGAGCCGAGATTACATCAGGATCTGCATTGTCATAATATCCCAGCTTCGGGTACTGCTTCGGCACCAGATGGTCGCGAAGTGTATTATCAAAGTCATGTCCACCCGTCCCCGGCCCATGCCACGGATAGTAATAAACCCCCACCATAATGTCACCGGCCGAAGCTATGCACACCATCCCAAGCAACACCACTACAATTGCCTGCAAAGTCTTTAGATTAATTGTCCGCCTCATTTAATTCTTCACAAAGATGTTTTGTATTTCAATTTATCGGGAATTTCACATCTAAACTATTCGATAATCCTGCTAAGACATCTATTCTTAGACTATCAAATCTACCGCTATTTGTCAATTGATTTTCACCACGACTGCCCCATTGCTTAGCTCCCAGCCTGTCCTTATTATCCAAAGAAAATAACAGAAGCTCTTGATTTTTCAAGGATTGGATGGTATGATCTTTAGGTGTTTATAATATAAAAGCCGCATATATTTTTTTGTACCATACGATTAAGGAGGTACGGAATCATGAAGAAGTGTCGTTTGACTGTGATGTTTTTGTTGGTCGCGCTGACCGTATTTGTGTCGCCGCCGATCAAAACAAGGGCTGATGAAAACAAAACGGCCGAAAGGCGATTGCTCTATGTCGCCTCGCCCGGCGTGCGAAACTACCTGCAGCATGGTGGGCACGGAATACTGGTCTTCGACATCGACCACGGCCACAAGTTCGTCAGGCGCATTCCCATCGCCGGTGTTGATGAGAAGGGACGCCCGATCAACGTAAAGGGCATCTGTGCAAGCGCAGTGACAAAACGGGTGTACGTGAGCACGCTGAGGCACCTTATGTGCCTCGATCTGGTCACCGACAAGCTTCTGTGGGAGAGAAGGTACGAGTCGGGCTGTGACAGGATGTCCATCTCGCCGGACGGAAAACTGATCTACCTGCCGTCGTTGGAGAAGGACCACTGGAAAGTCGTCAACGCAGCCGACGGCGACGTGATCAAGCGAGTCATGCCGAAGTCAGGTTCGCACAACACTGTCTACGGCTTCGACGGAAAGTACGTGTATATGGCCGGATTGAAGTCGCCCATACTCACCGTGGCCGAAACGAAGAATCACACCGTCGCCGGAAAGGTAGGCCCCTTCACCGACAACATTCGTCCGTTCACAGTCAACGGGCCTGGGACCTTCTGTTATGTCAACGTGAACAACCTATTGGGATTTGAGGTCGGGGATCTCAAGACCGGAAAGATGCTTCATCGCGTGGAGGTACAGGGCTACAAAAAGGGACGCGTCAAACGGCACGGCTGCCCGAGCCACGGCATCGGGATAACGCCTGATGAAAAGGAAATCTGGGTGACCGACGGGGCCAACAGCCGCCTCCACGTCTTCGACGCCACTGTCATGCCGCCCAGGCAAATCGCAAGCATCAAACTTCGCGACCAGCCCGGCTGGGTGACCTTCAGCATAGACGGTACCCTGGCGTATCCTTCTACCGGCGACGTGATTGATGTGAGCACCCGTAAGATTATCGCCACTTTGACGGACGAACAAGGGCGCCAGGTACAGAGTGAGAAGCTGCTCGAGGTCGACTTTCGCGGCCGCAGCCCGATCCGAACGGGTGACCAGTTTGGAATCGGCCGGAGGAAATAGGCGAAAGATTATAATGTATATGTACGTTGTCGGTTAATCCGCTGCCCAATGGTAGATTTGATAGTCTAAAAATAGATGTCTTGGCAGAATTATTGAATTATTTTTTGTGCCGGGGTGTTATTTAGCGGCTACTCACATGTTACTATACCCCCATTTGTCTTTGTCAACCGTTTCCATCCTCCTCCGGCAACTACTGCCACCGGTATCTGGCTTTTTTGGGCTAAAATTTACTAAATTTCACTTATATCTATTGACCTCCTCCCGACAATACTCTATATTAGCTACTTTTATTACTTATGTCAGGGATGAAAAATGGAATTAATCAAGAAAATCAAGCAGGCTGAAGCACAGGCCCAACAGATTATCGAGCAGGCCAAGGCCGACGCGGCTAAGAAGGCCGAAGAAGGCAGAGCCAATCGGCAGCAGGCATTGGCAAAAGCCGCTCAGCAAAGGAATAAGGCAACAGAAGCCGCCGTTGCCTCCGCTCAGAAAGAAGCCTCATCTGAGGTTGAGAATCTCAAAAGCAAAGCCGAAAATGAACGTCAACAGTTACGCAAAAAAGCAAATACTAAAATACCCCCAGCAGTGGCAAAGGTAATGGAGTACTTGCATTCCCATTCTGCATGAAAATTGCAAATGAGCGTTTCCTAAAAGGATAAATATGGCCATTGCTCAAATGGAAAAAGTTATTATTGTCACTCACCGCTCACAGGCCTCCGATCTCCTCGAGGCCCTGCAGCACGAGGGAATTTGCCACATATTAAACGCCGATGAAGCGATAGTCTGCAGGGATGCCCCTGACCTTGCCGCCGGAGCCGAAAGGCCCAGAGACATCGAAAACATACTTAACCGCCTGACCAAAAGCATTGAATTCCTCAAAGTATATGCCGCGCCACAAAAAGGCCTCACCTCTATGCTCGCCCCGCGTGTCGTTATTGACGTCCAGGCTTATAACAGCGTCGTGTCAGACAGTCAGCTTTTAAATATTATAGACCAGGCCGAGCAGACCCAGACGGCTATAGACCAGCTCAACTCCGAATGTGAAAACCTCACCGCAACCCTGAATATGCTCACCCCCTGGGCGTCTCTGGAAACACCCGTTGAAGAGATCGGCCTACTTCAGCAAACCACTTGTCTCCTCGGACTTATACCCTCCCAGCACTTTGAGCAGGCATTCGAACAGTTAACGGAACTCGGTGCAGCAATCCAGCTCCTCGGCACCGCCGCCAACAAGCACGCCTGTATTATTGTTGCCTTAAATGAAAATATCAGTGACGTTCAAAAACTTCTACGTTCAGCCGAGTTTGAAACTGTTAATTTCGAACGCATGACCGGGACCGCCGCCGAACTAATAGACCTTCACAGCCAAAAGTTGGACCAGGCAAAAAAGCAATTGCAGGACCATTACGATAAGGCCGCCTCCTTGTCCGAAAATCTCCTCAACCTGCAAATTCTTCACGATCATTACACAAACCTCTTAAGCAGAGAGCAGACAAGAGGTGCCGCTCCCGCAACCCGACACACTGTCCTCCTCGAAGGCTGGGTGAAAAAAAATGATTACTCACAACTTGAAAAGATAGTAGCAGGCTTTGAGGCTTCGAGTCTGAACAAAATCGAACTCGCCGAGGACGAAGAAGTACCCGTTGAAATAGAGAACAATAACTACATCCGGCCTTTTGAATCAATAACCCGACTCTACGGTATGCCCCGACATTACAATATTGACCCAACCCTGTTTTTAACCCCCTTTTTCATGCTATTCTTTGCTTTGTGTCTGACAGACGCCGGCTATGGACTGATCATGATTGCATTAATTCTATATCTAATCAAAAAGATGCAGGGTGATACGAAGATGATGAGGATGTTTGTCATCTGTTCGGTAGCTACCGTTGTCGCAGGCGCTCTCACTGGAGGCTGGTTTGGAGACGCGATCCAGCAATTTGTTCCCTCACTGAAACCGCTAAGAGAAAAGATGATGTGGTTTGACCCCTTTAAGCAACCCATGATTTTTTTCGGTCTGTCTCTGGCACTTGGCTACATACAGATTTTGACTGGATTGCTCATTGCCTTTGGGCACAATTTAAAGAGAAAGGATTACATCGCCGCGGCATGCGACCAATTGACCTGGCTCGTTATGCTAAATTCAATCGTACTATTTTTGGCAAGTAAGTTTGGAGCTGTTTCAGCCCAAGTTGGTCTATTCTTTGGGCTGCTGGCTTTAATTCCTGCGGTGACAATCCTACTTTTTAGCGAACGCGAAGGTGGCTGGGGTGGACGAATTGGATTGGGTGCGTATAATCTTTTCAGCACGATTTTTTATCTGGGAGATATACTAAGTTATGTGCGACTGATGGCTCTGGGTATGGTCACAGCCGGCTTCGCAATGGCAATAAACCAGATTGCCAATATTGTCAAACCAGTACCATATATCGGCATCATCTTAGCGATTATTATTTTGGCTGGCGGACATCTATTTAACACCGCGATGTCTGCTTTAAGTGCATTTGTACATACGTTGAGATTGCAATTCGTGGAATTTTTCCCGAAGTTCTTTGTAGGCGGCGGTAAATCTTTCGAGCCGCTTAGTAAAAAATTCAAGCACGTTCAAATTGAAAATAAGACTTAAGAAAGGCAGGTTAAGAATGGATTATGGACTGTTATTGGCTTTATGTGGAGCGGGGTTGGCGGCTTTACTGTCTGGAATCGGCTCGGCTATCGGAATCGGAATCGCGGGAAGAACTGCTGCCGGCGTACTGAGCGAAAAACCGGAAAGATATCCACAGATGTTTCTTCTCGTGGTACTACCGGGTACTCAGGGTTTTTACGGTTTTACCATTGCGTTCATAACGCTCTTTAACCTGGGAATTATCACCGGTGAGCCTGCTGCCGTAACCAATATACAAGGCCTTCAAATATTGGTGGCTTGTTTGCCTATCGCTTTTGCAGGGCTCGTTAGCGCCATTCATCAGGGTAAAACCTGTGCTGGTGGTGTCTTGATGACCGCAAAGAAACCGGAGTTGGCTATGAAGGCCGGTGTAATGTATGCCGCCATGGTTGAAGTGTATGCCGTCTTGGGTTTCTTGGTCTCTCTGCTGATGGTATTTGGCATCAAGCTTGGCTAATGCCACTCAAATACAAAACACTAAGCAAATTATAACAGGTTGATAATATGGAAGCTGAACAGGTAATCGATAAGATCTTGGCTGACGCAGGGGCCGAGGCCGAAAAGATAAAAACCCAGGCCGATGAAACCGAAGCCGCAGAGAATGCGAAATTCGACGAGCAATTGGACGAGCACGGAAAGCAAACAAAAGCACTCGCCGAAAAGCTCGGCAGCGAGAAAAAACTCCACCTCCTGGCCGCCGCAAGAATGGATATCTCAAAAGAGCACCTGGCCGAAAAATGCAGGATTCTTGACGAGGTCTTTGACAAGGCACGCCAGAAGCTCCAAAGCCTGCCCGACGACCAATATCGCCAGCTCGTTACCAGTCTGATGCTCGAAGCGGTCGAAACCGGCGATGAAGAGGTCATCATCGACAACGATGAAAAACTAATTGACGCAGACCTCATAAAGAAGGTTAACAGCAAGCTCGGTCCCGACCGAAAAGGTAATCTGAAATTGGCCGGGGAAAAGCTCAAACTCGGAGGAGGATTCATTCTAAGACGCGGCAAAATAAAAAACAACGTCTCGTTGGACGTGCTCTTGGCCCAGGCCAGAAAAGAGCTCGAAATCGATTTGGCAAAAGATATCTTCTCTTAACTGGCGATTCTCGGTATGGGATAATAACTACGAACTATGGACTACGAACAACGAACTGCTGTTTTAGATTTTTACACGTATCCGCCGGTAGGCCCCGACGACTGGCGATACGTGTTCCAGTCGGCCCAGGTGCGCGCCCTTGAATTGCAGATGCTAACCAGGGCAACTTTTCTGGACATGGCCAACGCTGAAAACTTCCAGGCTGCCGCCGACTTGTTGTCCGCCACCGAATACGCCATGCCGCGAGCTGAAAAAAGCCCTGCTCAGACCGAAAATACATTGCTCCTTCGAAGGTCGGCGGTCCGGGAACTGTTCGCCGATTTAATCCTCGATCAGCCAATTGTAAAATTGTTTAAAACACGGGATGATTTCGCAAATCTCCGCCTGGCAGTCAGGCGAACGCTAACAGATAAACCCTTGGGCTCCGATTACAGCGCCGATGGCAATTTCTCACCCGAGCAGTTTGAACAAGTCTTCGCTGAGGAAAATTACAGCGAACTTCCTGATTACATGGCCGACGCCGTAGAGCCGGCCGTGTTGGAATACTATCGAAACAAGGATATTCGGCAAATTGACCACGCAATCGATAGCGCTCAAGCCCGATACAATCTAAAACAGGCACGTCGACTAAACAGCATTTTCCTGCTCGCTCTTTTCAAAATACAGATTGACTTAACCAACATTCGCACGATGCTTCGCTTGAAATTCACTGAATCCGAACAGCGTAACGTTTTCTTAAAAGGCGGATTTATGGAACTGGAACGCTTGGAACGCGGTGCAGAGCTTCCCTATGAATCTCTTGCCCCGTTGTTCTTTGTAACGCCCTACTACCGTCTTGTTGAGGCCGGTGCCTCCTATCTTACCTCGGATAAGTCTTTTCTGAAGGTTGAGCAGCAGTCTGAAAAACACTTTACTGGATTCCTGAAATCAACACTTCAGGTCACCGCCGGCCCACAACCGATTATCGCATATTTATTATTGAAGGAAAACGAAATCCGTACAGTTAGGCTTGTATTGACTGCTAAGAAGAACAACCTGGATACTAAACTGATTTTAGACCGCATAAGCTAAAGAAGATAGAATGGAACATAAGACAGCCTTTTCTGTCATTACTGAAAAACTTGCCCGTTACCTGATGGGGGGAGGCAGGAATCCGGAGCTAACTAAAAATGAACAAGTAAGAGATACGAACAATGGAAGGTAAAATAGCAGTTTTAGGTGATACAGATTTTGTGATGCCGTTTTCGGCACTCGGCCTGGATACCTACGCCACCGCTGATACAGTCGACGATATCACAGAAAACGCCAATAAAATTATAGAAGGCAAATACGCTCTCGTTGTAGTTGCCGAAAACATCGCTCCAACGGCTGAAGAGGTTTTTTCGGCTTATCAGAGTGCGCCGACCCCCTGTATTGTCGTTGTCCCCTTTACAACCGAATCAATGGGCTTTGCAACGCAGACTCTGGGAGAAGTGCTCAAGTTAGCTACGGGTATAAATATTTTACAGGACAGTTAGGAATTTATTATGCCTCACGGCCGATATGCATCCTGGACCGCGAGGCGCTATAGATAAGGAACAAAATAATGGCTGATAAAAAAGTTGGCAGGATAGTCAAAGTTGCTGGTCCTGTTGTTGTTGCCGAAGGTATGACCGGCGTGCGAATGTATGACGTTGTTCGGGTGGGAAATCTGAATATCATCGGGGAAATCGTGGAATTACGCGGCGACAAGGCTTCCATTCAGGTCTACGAAGAAACCACCGGCATAGGTCCCGGCGAACCCGTCACTGATACCCAGGTGCCTCTGAGCGTTGAATTAGGGCCGGGCCTCATTGAAAGTATTTATGACGGTATACAAAGACCCCTGGATTTACTCATGGAAGCCGAAGGCGCATTCATGAGCAGAGGCAGCCTGATGCCGGGCCTGAACCGTGAAAAGAAATGGCACTTTCAGCCTGTCATAACCGACGGGACAAAGGTATCCCCCGGTGACATTATTGGCCATGTACAGGAAACCACACTAATTGCCCACAAAATCATGGTCCCCTTTGGAATCTCCGGAACTGTTCATAAGATAGCTGAAGGTGATTACACGGTTGACGAGACCGTTGCCGTTTGCAAAGCCGAAGACGGCACAGAAAACCAGCTTAAACTAATGCAGCAATGGCCGGTCCGTAATTCAAGGGAAGTAAAAAAACGCCTTACACCTAATAGCCTTCTCATTACAGGCCAGCGCGTCATCGACAGTTTCTTCCCCGTTTCCAAGGGCGGCACTGCCTGTATCCCCGGCCCATTTGGAACCGGAAAAACTGTTGTTCAGCACCAGTTGGCAAAATGGGTCGATGCAGACGTTGTCGTATATGTCGGTTGTGGCGAGCGGGGAAACGAAATGACTGACGTCTTGACCGAATTCCCCGAACTCAAGGACCCGAGAAGCGGTGAGCCACTGATGAAGCGCTCGGTTCTGATTGCAAACACATCGAACATGCCCGTAGCGGCCAGAGAAGCCTCCGTCTACACCGGTATTACCATCGCCGAGTATTTCCGCGACATGGGCTTCACCGTCGCGGTGATGGCTGACAGCACAAGCCGCTGGGCTGAGGCCATGCGCGAGATATCCACCCGCCTGGAGGAGATGCCCGCCGAGGAAGGTTACCCCGCTTACCTGGCTGCTCGCATTGCCGCGTTCTATGAAAGGGCCGGCCGCGTCCAGTGTATCGGTACTCCCGAGCGGGAGGGTACCTTATCAATTATCGGTGCCGTAAGCCCGCCCGGAGGTGACCTCTCAGATTCCGTCGTACAGGCAACATTGCACGTTGTAAAGGTCTTCTGGTCACTCGAGGGAAGACTTGCCTACCAGAGACATTTCCCGGCAATTAGCTGGCTGACATCATATTCATTCTATAAGGATTCCCTCAAAGACTGCTTCGAAGATAAGGAACAGGGAATGGAAATGGAAAAAATGACCGTCGATGCAATGGGACTGTTAGAGCAGGAAGCCGAGCTTCTTGAGATTGTTCGCCTCGTGGGAGCCGAGGCCTTATCACCGACTGATAGACTGGCACTTGAAACGTCCAGGTCGATTCGTGAGGACTTCCTGCATCAAAATGCTTTTCATGATATCGACACTCACACTTCGATGCCCAAGCAGTACGAAATGTTAAAAACCATCCTGCACTTCCACAAACAGGGGATTGTGGCCATCGAGGCTGGGGTCGAAACCGCAGACATCTTTAAATTAGCTGTAAGGGAAGACATCGCAAGGGCAAAATATATCCCGCAGGCCGATATGTCCAAAATCGTTGATATAAGGAAAACTATCGAAGAACAAATGAAAAAATTACATACTTCAGTGGCAACCTGAAAAAGTGCGAATGAGTGTATGCAAGAATGAGTAGAACAGTAAATCGGTAAACTCATTTACGCATTAACGCATTTACTCATAAACACGATAGGAGTTTTGAATGTTATCTATAAAAGAATATCAAACAGTTTCAAGTATTGCCGGCCCCTTAATGATGGTAGAGATGGTCGATGAAGCCAAATACGGTCACATCGTCGATATCGAACTGGCCGACGGCTCAATACGCCACGGTCAGATTCTACAGGTAGAAAACGATAAAGTCCTCGTCCAGGTCTTCGAAGGTACCCGCGGTATTGACGTCGAAAACAGCACCGTTCGTTTTTTAGCCAAGCCTCTCGAATTGGCTGTCTCCCCGGAAATCCTCGGTCGTGTCTTCTCAGGGCTGGGCGAACCAAAAGACGATGGCCCGCCAATCATCCCCGATAAGCGCCTCGATATCAACAGCAAACCAATCAATCCCTACGCACGCAATTACCCGAACGAATTCATCCAGACAGGCATATCCTCAATTGATGGCTTGAACCCACTCGTCAGAGGACAGAAGCTGCCCATTTTCTCAGGTGCAGGCCTGCCCCACGACCAGATTACCGCTCAGCTTGCCCGCCAGGCAACCGTTCTCGGAAAGGCTGAAGCCTTCGCAGTCGTCTTCGCGGCAATGGGTATCACGTTTGAAGCAGCTCAGTTCTTCATCAACGATCTGCACGAAACAGGCGCAATTGAGCGTGCCGTCATGTTCGTAAATCTCGCCAACGACCCGGCCATCGAACGAATCGCGACCCCTCGATTCGCACTCACGGCAGCCGAATACCTGGCCTTCGAGCTGGATATGCACGTCCTGGTAATTCTAAATGATATGACCAACTACTGCGAGGCACTTCGCGAAATCAGCGCAGCAAGGAAAGAAGTACCCGGCCGCCGGGGATACCCCGGCTATCTCTACACCGACCTTGCGACCGTTTACGAAAGGGCCGGCAGAATAAAGGGCAAAAAGGGTTCTATTACAATGGTCCCCGTATTAACAATGCCAGAGGACGACAAGACTCATCCGGTACCGGACCTCACCGGCTATATCACCGAGGGCCAGATTATCCTCTCCCGTCCACTGCACAGAAAGGCCATCTCCCCCCCTGTCGACGTCCTGCCCAGCCTCTCCCGGCTAAAGGATAAAGGCATCGGCGAAGGTAAGACCCGCGAAGACCACGCGGACCTTTACAACCAGCTTTACGCCGCCTATGCCCGTGGCAAAGAAGCACAGGAACTGGCTACCATTATGGGCGAAGCCGCCCTTTCAGAGGAAGACAAAAAGTATATGACTTTCGCCGACAAATTCGAGGCCGAATACGTCTCCCAGGATTATTACGATAACCGGTCCGTCGAACAAACTCTGGACCTCGGCTGGGAACTGCTCAGCATGTTCGATAATGTCGAGCTAAAACGTATCGACATCAAACTCATTGAAAAGTATATGCCAAAGTTCCGCAAATCGGAACGTGAAGCGTAAGGGAAACACGAAATTCAAAGCCCGAAATACAAAACAAATGCAAATGACCAAAATACAAAATACCAAACAATACGACTTAGAGGATCGCACGCTTGCGTTTGCTAAAAGAGTAAGGGCTTTCGTTAATATATTACCTAAGACTACTGCCAATTTCGAAGACGGAAAACAGCTTATCAAAGCCTCTGGTTCTGTCGGCGCAAATTATATCGAAGCTAACGAGGCACTAAGTAAGAAAGACTTCCGTATGAGGATAAAGATATGTCGTAAAGAATCAAAAGAAAGCCGCTTTTGGTTGAAATTAGTAGCGGTCCAAAATATTACAGGGCAGGAACAGGAAAGAAAGGATTTGGAACAAGAAGCTACGGAACTGATGAATATTTTCGGCTCGATTCTGCGTAAGAGCGAATGAGGTTTTGAACATTTATTATTTGAATTTCGAATTTGTTTCGGATTTCGATATTCGTATTTCGAATTTTAGGAGATACTCCTTGTGCTAGCCAATGTGAATGCCACAAGAATGCAGCTTTTATACCTTCGTAAGCGGGTGGCTTTGGCACGACGCGGCCACCGCCTGCTCAGCGAAAAAAGAGATGAGATATCGCGCCAGTTAATTCGCATAGCCCGCCAAATCAGGCCGTTGCGAAAGCGTGTCGAAGCAGAGCTTATGGAGACGTTCCGGCGGTTCATGCTCGCCCGTGCAACAATGGAGCCCGAAGATATAAAAGCCGCTCTCGAAGTCCCTACAAAAAAGTTTTCATTGACTATAGAGTTCGCCCGCATAATGAACGTAAAGGTCCCGCACTTGACAAAGGAAATGGAAGGCGAGATTATCTGCTATGGCTTCGCAACGACCTCCGGCGAACTTGATGTGGCGTTGTTAGCTCTTGAGCGTGCCTTTGACCACTTAATTGAGTTGGCCGAGAAGGAAAAGCAGGCCCGCCTGCTCGCTACTGAACTTCAAATGACCCGCCGAAGGGTAAATGTCCTGGAGCACGTCGTTATACCCGAATTAGATGAGACGATAAGATTCATTTTTGATAAATTAGCCGAAGCCGAACGTGACAACACCTCCCGCCTTATGAAAATCACCGATATCATTAGAGCTTAATTAGTAATTAAAACATATACTATATTTTTTATTTTTTGACAATTCATTCCTTTTCATCACTCTCAGAAGTCAGAAATGGTGACCAGCAAGGACTGCTACTCCTACGGATTTTTATACCATTGCTGTTAGTCAATCTTTCCTGCTCACTCCCATCGGCGTTCATAACATAAATCTCAAAATTCCCATCTCTATCTGAAGTAAAAGCTATCTTCTTTCCATCAGGAGACCAGCAAGGAAGGAAATCCCAAGCAGGATTATCTGTTAATTTTTGAACTTGACTTCCATCTGCATTCATAACATAAATCTCATAATTTCTATCTCTGACCTTTTTTTGGGGTCCATGCATTGAATGAAATACTATCTTCTTGCCATCAGGTGACCAGGAGGGGCCAGCATCACTGTCGGGATTATTTGTTAATCCCTTCTGCTCACTCCCATCTGCATTCATAATATAAATCTCAAAATTCCCATCTCTATCTGAGATAAAAGCCATCTTTTTCCCATCAGGCGACCAAAGACCACCGATATCACGAGCAGAATTATTTGTCAGTCTCTTCTGCTGGCTTCCATCTGGGTTCATAACGTAAATCTCATTAATTCCGTCTCTGAGTGATGTAAAAGCTATTTTCTTACCATTAGGAGACCAAAATATAGAATAATCTTGAGCAGGATTATCAGTCAATCTCTTCAACTTACTTCCATCGGCGTTCATAACATAAATCTCCATATTCCCATCTCTACCTGATTTGAAAGCTATCTTCTTACCATCAGGTGACCAGGAAGGGGAACTATTACGATGACTAAGATCATTTGTCAAGTTTTTCTGCTCAGTTCCATCAGCATTCATAACATAAATATCCCAATTTCCATCTCTCTCTGAACGAAAAGCTATCTTCTTCCCATCAGGTGACCAGGAGGGACTCCCATCATTACCGGGATTGTTTGTCAAGTTCTTCTGCTCACTCCCATCAGAATTCATAACATAAAGCTCCCAATTCCCATCCCTGTTTGACCTGAATACTATCTTGGAATGTTTATCTCTTGGCTCTTCCTTTTTACAGCCATAAACACATAGCCCTATTATCGTAAGCACTAAAGCCAATACACTACGCAATCCTATTGTCAGCATCTTTCTTTGTTTTATCTGCATGTTTTCAAGCTCAGCAAGTTCTTTCTTATCCTCGAAAGTTGTATCCACTTCGCGTCCCTATCTGCATAAATATTTAGCCGTTCCCGGCCAGCAGCACAACACAATTTCGGCCTTTTTGAAAAAAGACAAATAGCGCATCGGTCCAAGTATGCGATTGAACCGATTAATTCTGTAATATGGTCGGATTCACATATAAGGCAATCAATGCCAGTACATAACATTTGTACGTCGCCCATTTGTTTCAAAAGTCAGGTGGTAGTGTCTATCGGTTCGGTAGTACCGGCGGTTATTGTTATCAAACAGGTCGATGACTTCTTGATCGGGATGTTCGAATGGTCGAATGTGGCTGCTCACGCCCAACTTCGCTGAACGTGGACAATGATTGAACCAGACCGCCGTGTTGTTATCAAATGTCCCGTTTACTGAACCATGATGAGGGACCTTGAAGAAACGCGTACTACGAGGAATCAAAGGGGCTATTTGTAACCATACGTCTTTCTCAGCGTCGCCGGTCATGATAAATGATACTCGATCCAGACGCAAAGTCAAAACAACAGAGTTATTATTCTCATTATTACTTATCCCGTTATCATGAGGCCACAAAACACTCATCTGGGCCGGACCGAAATTGGGCAGTTGTTTAGAAGTATGCAGGGCCTCGTGCCATCCAATATTAGTGGACCTGTTTGCATACCGAAGCAGGTTGCCAAGCATCCCCTGGCGGAGCGATTTGGGGTACCAGAAATTCTCTGTGCCGAACTCCCTCATTAGAGCTTTCAGGCCTTGACCATGGTCGGTGTGAGCGTGTGATAAAAGCACGAACTGAAAAATTGGTTTTGAGTTGCCAATATCTATCTCGGCCTTCTCAAAATAACGCTTCAGAAAAATGTACGATGAGCGCAGCGTGGAAGTGTCATTGGAGTCAATCAAACCATAATGAGTTGTGCCCCCGTCTTCCGATTCAAGCAGGATGGAATCTCCCCATCCTACATTAATTAGTGTCACTTTTAAACTTGCCATTTACTTCTCTCCTTTTTACTTTTTACTTTGTTTGCCTGCGAAGGGTCAATTCAGGATGTTTTTCATGACGTTCTTTTGTTTCATCAATATGTTTTTTCTGCCATAGACCTAATGCCTTTGTTTCCGAAGCGGAATAACGGGCCTTCCATCCATACTTTTTACACTGGCCGACATACTCTTGTTGAGAAAGAATTTGATTTCGAAAATCGTAAGCTGCCTTGAAGAGCTTGAAGGCTACTCTGTACACACTGCCTGGCTTAAGATTCTTGCGGTCGAAGATAAAATTGGGAATCCACAGATCATTAGTGTCGACATATATTCCCTCGTCCGAATCCTTTTCAATATTTTCAAACAATTGTTCGAGCTTGTCCGGCGTGCGAAATAAGCCGCCGTCAATTGGCTCTAAAATAATCCCTGAAAGGGCGACTAATAGAAAAGGTATTTTTCTATTGCGAATTCTTAAAGTCCATCCGGGGGAAGGGCTGTCGCACTCTATCGAAAAGTAAATACATCTGCTCATTGAAAATGTTTTTAAACGCTTAACATCGTCGATTACTATCGGCACTCTTTCTGAAATCCCCCGATCCTCGGCTGCTAATTTGTTACGATCAGTCATTTTGTCCTCACTTTCTTTACCTACTCTGTTCCTTTTAACCATATAAACTGTGAAAATGCGACCCTCTTACCATAACATCTAATAATAAAGGGAAAACGTCACTTTCTGTTCTTTCATGATTCTCTAACATGTTTCAAAACAACATTTTTTGTATAACCAGGCATAGGTACGCAAGGCCAATTTTGTCGCGTTGTGTTGTTATTCCCGTGTTGCATCCGCTTCGCGTCAATTTCTTTGTCGAATTTTAGCCGTTCTCGGCCATCAGCACAATACTTTTACATATTTTTTGAAAAAGAAAATCAGCGCAATATTAAACCCTCTCCCCCCACACTTATAAGCCGATTCTAAAGCCCCGAATGTTGATGAAATAATTCAAAAAAACTTTTCACTTCTGCCCGATAATACCACCTCTCTTTTAGCCAGCAATCCTATATTGGGATTTTATACCCATTCCGCCCAATATTTGTTTGAATCCAGAACCCATTTCTGGTATAATTTTATTTACATTCAGACACACATATAAGGGGGAATAAAATGCTACGCAAAATTAAAAGACTCTCAATTTTATCAACGGCCGTTGTTGTTATATCTGCATTGGGATTAGGTTTGGCAAAATACCTTAATCTTCTGCCGGATATTCAACCAAAGCTCAAGATTATAGTATCCAGCCTAACACTACTGCTCACACAATTTCAAACGTACTTAAGCAGCAATGAATGTCTGTTAGCCATTGAGATAACATTCGTCACTGTCTTAGTATTATTTATGATTATAATTAGGCTCTCTATGATAAGAAAAGTCTTGAGTTGAACCCTTCCTCAACCGGCCCAATAGCGTAGACCATGAACAATCGCTCGCCGCCTCAATTCGCGGCTCGTCGCCGCATTTCATATCTCGCTTCCCTTATTTCGTATCCCGTTGACCCCCGCGAAATTGTTTGCAACAGCCTGCTACTTATACCTGTGTAATTTCTTTTCAGCCAGCGCTCTTTCCACCCAGTCGACTATAGCAGGCGTATAATCGTAATTCTCAAGGTCACCGATATCATCCGGATCAAACGGGCCGGCCGCCCCCACAATCTCTCCTAAAGTAGTGCTTTTTATAGCGTAAACCTTACCATTTGTGTGCTGCCAAAATCCCTTTATGGTACCCATAGATTCCACCTCGATTAATCAACTCCTTCTCCAAAAAAAACCCGCCAATACCCTAATCTCTAATTCTCTAATCCACTGTATTCGCCGGTTATCACCCTGCCTTCAATAGATTATCGTATTCCATTTCGAAACGCAGCTTATGCCGCACTTCTTCCTCTGCCAATGCCAAAAGGGTCTCATAAGCGTCTTCGTGTGTAACCCTTGACGCCAAATCCACGTAAAGCCTGAATGATGCCTCTTCCTTTTGCATCGCCATAATGAGTATGTCCTTATAATCCATATCAATATCGGTCCCGGCGGGCTCGGCATAATCTTTAGCTTCATACTGAAGCTGTTTCGTGGCCGTTACCACTCTGCCTTTCTTGATCACCTCCAGTTCCAGCCGGGCCTTGTGCTCTAATTCTTCGTCGGCTAAATCTTCAAAGACCTTGCGCATTTCAGGTTTTATCATACGCCCCGCCAAAGTCAACAAAAAAACACGGGCTTCTTCTTCTCTGGAAATTGCTAATTCCAGAATCTCCTCATCGGTTTCAAATTCTACCATGATCCACCCCTTGTTCGTAATTATCCCTTCATCACTTCCGCTTACAGCCGCCAAAGAAACTCACAAATAATTCTGACCGGAAAGCATGATAATAACGAAATGCCCGGCTCAAGTCAAAGAAATTCATCGTTTCGGGCCCAATTCAGAAATACCCGATCCGCGAGACATTTGTTCATTATCCCTCTGGGCTCCGCCCCACAACTTATCTCCTGTCTAATAGCATTAACTCCACATTTCGAAAGTGAATCTCGCTGCCTTCCGACGTCAGACATATCCTACCCCTTTTGGGAACACATCCTGTTGCCTTGTTTACTACCGTCCCATTGATAACCAGCGTAACCGTATCCCCCTCGGCGATGATTTCATATGTGTTCCACTCCCCCGCCGATTTCTCAACCGCTCGTGTCTTTTTTACATTGGTCAGCTTGCCGAATTTCTCATTGTCAAATGATCGAGTTCTATCGGCCGGGCCGGATAGCTCATATCCATCCAGACCCCAGAAATCCCCGGCATCACCTGCATTGATTTGGGCTTCGAGGCTCTTTGGCCAGATTTTGTGCTCCCCAGCCGTGTGTATAAGCACACCACCCTTGCCAGGCTCCTTATCGGCTGGCCATCGCCACTCAAGCTTCAGCACAAAGTCATCATATTCCCCGTTGGAGTATATGTATCCCAGCGGCGAACCACTGCAAACCAGGACTTCATCCTCGATTTTCCACACATCCTGCATCCGGGCTGAGGATTCAGAACTATAGAACTCCCAGAATCCGCCATTGAGCTTTGTAAGGTCTCCATGATAGCTCTTTTCAACGCTGCAGCCGCCAACACACAGAAAAATCGATAAAGCCAGGGGCAAGTAGGATAGATATTTCATAGTCACTCCTGTAAAAATCAAGATTTATATGATTAAGCTAACATCTCTCTAATATTATAGAGTTCGGCTGCCTCTAAATAAACAAAATAGTTGATTCTTTCAGGCAACCTGGATATAATAATGGTATAAGGTAAATATTGACATCCCGTATTTCCTGCAAGGATTTACTTAGAGTCTCTAACAAAATGAATCGTTGTACCGAAAGCGAGCGTTTTTTCGTCCTGCAAGGAAGGCGAAACAGCCTTGTAGGGTGGGGCTTGCCCCACCATTCCCATTAATTTGGTAGTTGATTCTTTCGAACAGGACTGGATATAATAATGATATAAGGGAAATATTGACATCCCGTATTTCCTGTGGGGTTTTCTTAACAATAAGGAATAAACCAAATGGATATTTATGTCGGTAATTTGTCACCTGATGTCAGAAGAGACGACTTAATAGAGATTTTTGACAAGTTCGGCGAAGTTAAAGAGGTCCGTTTGATAAAGGAAGATTCCGGACATAGATTCAAAGGCTTCGCCTTTATAGATATGCCTTCCGACGAGCAGGCCCAAAAGGCCATCGACGAAACCAACGGCCTAAAGTTAAAAGAACGTCCTTTGGATGTCAGCCAGGCCAAACCCAAGAAGCCTCGAAGCCCTGGAGGAGGTAAAAAAAGAGGAGGTAAAAAAAGAGGTGGAAATAAAAGAGCAAAGCCAAGAATCTATGGCGGCGAGAACCGTACCGATTTGGGTTCCATGCGACCAGGAACAGGAAGAAAGTAATAAACGCCCCTACCGGCTGAAATCCTATATATTTAGTCCCGCCTGCCCCTGCAATTCTTAAGCAGGGGTCCTCTGGGCGGGGTTGTTAGCCCCTTGCATTGCAAGGGGTTTCTTTTTTGTTATCTCCCCACGGCACTGTCGGGGGTATGTTTAGCCCCGCAATTTATTGCGCGGGTTGTATCCTCACGGTCATCCCGAGCGCAGTCGAGGGATCTATTAAAAATGTCCCCGGCCAAAGGCCGGCCTCAACTGACTAAATACTAACGACTACCTCTTATATTCCTCAGCAAGTTTAAGCCATTGCTTAATTATTTTTTTTCTATCATTATTTTCTTCCAATGTTAAAGCCTTCTCTAAATACAAGACAGCCTTATCTTTCTCTCCCCACTCCAAATATGCTATACCCAGCACAAATGACGGATCGCAAATTTCATCTCCTTCACCTGCCTTATTTTCAAGGTATTGGATCGTCTCTTCCTTATACTTCCTCATTACCTTGCGCGCCGCATCCAAATAAGGCCATTCAAGACATATACGCAGTGCCTCTGTAATCCTTCCTCCCTTGCGATAGTTAGCTATCGCTGTTTTCATCGGTTCGTCACTCTCAAACTCTTCACCTTTGTACCAGTCTATCACTTGATCGGCAGTCACTTCTGATAGATCCTTGCTGAGAACAGTGATGTACGCCACAACGTCAGGCAGTATACCTTTGTAGCGCATCTCTTTCAGCAGCTCTCTCGCAGTTTCGAAGTCACTCGCGAGATTTATCAATGTACTGTACGTCACAACGTCAGGCAGGATGCACTCGTTGCGCATCTCTTTCAGCAACTCTCGCGCAGTTTCGAAGTCACTCGCGAGATTTATCAATGTGTTGTACGTTACAACGTTAGGCAGGACGCCCTCGTCACGCATCTCTTTCAGCAACTCTCGCGCATTTTCGAAGTCACTCGCGAGATTTATTAATGTGCTGTACGTCACAACGTCAGGCAGGATGCTCTCGTCGCACATCTCTTTCAGCAACTCTCGCGCAGTTTCGAAGTCACTCGCAAGATTTATTAATGTACTGTACGTCACAACGTCAGGCAGGATGCACTCGTTGCGCATCTCTTTCAGCAACTCTCGCGCAGTTTCGAAGTC
>VRUL01000024.1:0-27552 GCA_019456145.1 Planctomycetota bacterium | reverse complement strand
ATGCCCTCGTCGCGCATCTCCTTCAGCAACTCTCGCGCAGTTTCGAAGTCACTCGCGAGATTTATTAATGTATTGTATGTCACAACGTCGGGCTGGATACAATCTGCGCGCATCTCCTTTATCAACCCTTGTGCCTTTATGAAATCCTCCGATAGGTTTATCAATATGTTGTATGTCCAAACGTCAGGCTGGATACCATTGTCGCGCATCTCTTTCAGCAACTCTCGCGCGGTTTTGAAGTCACTCGCGAGATTCATCAATATGTTGTACGTCACAACGTTAGGTAAGACTTGTGCCAGTTTCATCTTCTCTACTATCTTCTTCGCAAAACCATAGTCTGTAAGGCTTGCTAACAACCGGTTCCAACTCCACAAAACCTGGTCAATTATCTCCTTAGCTTGTGCCTTAGCGGCTTCAACCTCAATGCCTTCCCTTTGAACTGTAGTTTTTGTTAGTTGAGCCGTCGCCCTTGTAGCTTTGTCGCTCAATTCATCCGTTACCTTTTCAGCTATCTCCTTAGCCTCAGCGTTTTCTCCCGTAGCATCGAGCATATATACGTAGTGTTCTGGTACCTTTGAACTAATTGCTGCTCGTTCCTTTAACTCTCCAAGCCGATATAACGTGAATCTTTCCTCCATTCTCTTAGGTTGAACCTCGGCCCCTCTATTTTCTACATCTACAATTTCAGTCTCGAAATCCCTAGAAATCAATCCCTGAACCGTCTCACAGATGATTATTTCATTCTGTCCGCAATATCCGTTTGCCCGCACCGCCCTTCGTGCACTATCGCCAACCCAATCTGTTCTTCCGTCTGGAAGTTTTACAAAAATATCTCCTCCTGAACATATCGATAAACGAAGTGCAGGTATTTCCTCTTTTGCCAGAGACGTCCTTTCTGACATTTCCTCTTGGAACTTCTTTGCCATAATCACAGCCAGACAGCACAATGCCTCGACCTCCTGTGTCTTGTTGGTCATCAGCAGCCATCCATCACCTGTGAATTTTAACAATTCCTCATCCAACTTCAGCATTTTTAAGTGCGGTTTGATTTGCTCAACGAGAGCCATGTTAAATTGTCTTAATTCCTCGTTTGAAAATGATAGCCCCCTCTCTGTTGATCCAATCATATCGATGCAGAGACAGAAAACAGTAAACAAGTTAGCTTCCGTTTGTTCCGTTTTTCCCATATGAATCCCTTTTGAATATACTCTTCCTTCCTTTGTGTCTGGCGTTCTCTACTCGCTGTTTCTGCCAAAGTCAGACAAGCCAAATCCGTCCTGGCGAGGCACCAATTCCCGTCAAAACAAATCCGCGTCATCTGTTTACCCCGTTAGAAACGCGCCTTTCGTCTTTCTAATGGTGTGAAATCTGTGGTCATAATTTCGCCAATGCAGTTTTATCTTCTAATTTTATTATCTCTCATATGCCAGACAATAGCAGACAGACCCATCTACGTCAAAACCTAAAATCCTCCTTAATCAGCGTATATCTGCGTAAACTTGTGCCATAGGTATCTGCGTCTAATTCTTTTTGTGCCTTTTGTGCATTTTTGTGGCTAAAAAAACCGCTTGCCCCAGCAATTCTTAGGCAGGGGTCAAATCTGCGTTCTCCGCGGTGAATATTATTATTAAAATAGTTATATTTCTATTGAACATTCCGGGAAGTATGGTATAATACTAACAGCCATAGAAATAGCAGGTAATTAACGCAGAAACGCACTGGTAGGGCAGCCGCCCAAGTCAAATATCAATAATCAATCAGAAAGGGGTGTTACTCATTGCCGCAGAAGCCAAAAACCTCCCAAACCGCCATAACACCCCAAAGACCCACCGCTCACGGAACAAACCGCCTATTTCGCCCAAGTTGTCAACCATTTGTGACCTTATTATGCAAAACGAACCCAATTTGCCGGATAACCAAATGAACGTAAATAAAGTAACAACAATTGATTATGAAGATAAATGCGATTGGACACCTGGTGAAAACGAACCCAATACGAACCCAATTAAAGCCAATCAAAGCCAATATAATGCCAAAACAAACCCAATACGAACCCAATCAAAGCCAATGCTTGCCCGCCATCTGTGTGGCGGGTCAAAAGTCGGTTATGCTTTTTGGGATTCTGCGGTTGCTATTATTACCGAATTCTGTTATGCTCTTTGCCGATATGATTTGGCCTTTCGTAAGGCCTAATTATCAATTAAGAGACATAAATAAGTAGGAGGTTAGCAATGAAACGTATCACACGCCGAAACTTTATGAAACGTACGGCGGCCATTGGGGCCGGCCTAACGCTGGCTCCATTTGCGCGAGTGCGGGGAGCTAACGATGACATTCGCGTGGCCGTGGTGGGAATTAACGGTCGAGGGGGGTCGCATATTGGAAATTTCGACAAGATGGATGGGGTGCGATTAGCGGGGCTGTGCGATATTGACTTGAAGGTGCTTGAAAACAGAGCCAAGAGATTCAAAGACCGTAATACACCAGTGCAGACATACCAGGATATTCGGAAACTTCTGGATAATAAGAACATCGACGCGATATCGATCGCGACGACGAACCACTGGCATTCGTTAGCGACAATTTGGGCGTGCCAGGCGGGCAAGGACGTTTATGTTGAGAAACCTGCCAGCCATAATATCTTTGAGGGTCGCAAGTGCGTTGAGGCAGCCGAGAAGTATAAGCGAATAGTGCAGCACGGGACGCAGAGCCGGGCGAGCAGCAGTTGGGCCAGGCAGGTGGCGGCTATCGCCAGCGGTAAGTACGGCAAACTGCTGGTATCCAAAGCCTACGCATCCAAGACGCGGTGGAGCATCGGCTTTAAGCCGATTGAAGAGCCTCCCGAGCACGTGGACTTTAATATCTGGTTAGGGCCGGCACGGAAGCAGCCGTATCACGGTAATCTGGTCCACTACAACTGGCACTGGTTCTGGAACTTTGGCAACGGAGAAATCGGCAACCAAGGTGTGCATCAGATGGACATCGCGCGTTGGGCCATCCCCGGCGGGACTCTGCCCAAGAGCGTAATCAGTATGGGCGGGAGATGGGTGAACTCTACAGAAGGTAAACCGCCTTATACCGACCAGGCACAGACGCCAAATTGTCAATTGACGATTATGGACTTTGGCGGGCCGTTGTTAGTGTTCGAGGTCATCGGCCTGAACAGTAAGGCCGGTGTAGACGGCAAAAAGTATTCCACCAAAGTCTCCAATGAGTTCTACCTTGAGGAAGGCGCAATCAAGGGCGGGAAGTTTTATCCGAAGGGTTCGGACAAGAGTGAAAAGCTGGTGGATGTTGATGTTAAGATGGGGCCAGGTAACATTTTCGAGAACTTCATCCACTGCGTTCGCAGCCGAAAGCGCGATGAACAGCACGCTGATGTCCTTGAGGCGCATCTGTCGTCGGCTTGCTGCCACTTAGGTAATATCTCTTATAGACTTGGCGAGCAGGTTTCGGGCACTAACAAGCCTGACGTATTCGAGAAGCATGAAGAAATAGGTAAATCGTGGGAGAGGATAAATAGAACCGTTAAGGGGACATTAGGGCTGGATTTGACAAAGAGCACGTACCAGCTCGGGCCTATGCTTACGTTTGACCCTGAGAAGGAGCGGTTCGTTGGTAATCGGAGAGCCAACAGGCTAACTACGCGGCGTTATCGTAAGCCTTTTGTGGTGCCAAAAGAGGTGTAAACTCGTCGCACGCGACTCGTTTCAACGATTATTGATTAATGATAATTGATTATTGAAAATTGATGGTTATTTTTCTGGGGAGAGCCGTCTAAGCCGTTTAGTATTTGACGGAATGCGGTTAACCGGGAAAAAGGGCTTCAGACTCTAAAGGGTCTGGAGCCCAATTCTTTTAGCTAAAGGCGAGCCACGTCGCTCTGGGCTCGAAGTTCGTGAGTGAATTAGAGGATTAGTGAATTAGAGGATTAGTGAATTAGAAATTGGGGGTGGAAAGGTTGAATTTTCAAGAGAGGTGTGGTATTGTATTGGTAGGTGTTTTGGTGTGCGTTTTGCGCCCTCGAAAACTTTTCAAGTTAAAGAGTAAGGAGATCACATGAGAGGTTGTCGAGACAAATTTGGCAGGGTAAGGTTTTGGTGTACATTGACCTTCCTTTGGCTTCTGGTTTTTAGTTCGCTTTTGTCGGCTGATGAGATCGACAAACTGATAGAGGAAGTGAGGCCAGGGGCAAATTTTGCTATTCACACGGCCAATTTCTCAGCTGCGCAGGAGGAGTTTACGTTTGATTCTAACGAGGGGCAGATTGAGCGTAGTCTGTGGGTCATTAAGGACAGGGACCGTTATGTAGCGGTCTGGCACGAGGAGGGAAGTAAGCTGTACATGGTTGCGGCCAATCCCGCCCGAGCAAGTACAACAATCAAGATGCCGCCCAGATACAATGCGGGCGGTAATACCTTCGACGGCAAGTTGGGAGTGCGGGTAACAACGTTTCCTTATTGCTATGGTTTCATTCAGGCGGCGGATAACCGCAGGTTCAAATTCAACAGCGGCTGGGGGACGTTGACACTGACGGACACATCAATCTGGACCAGGGAACACAAAACCGAGGCTGTTTACGCCCTTACCTTCCGGTGCGACCCGGTCCTGGGTTATGTAGTTGATATGGATGTTCAATTCAAGACCGACCAAGAGACAGATGAAAATGGAAATCCGTTCGAGCCCGAATTGGTCAATCTTTATCCGAACCATACGTTTATGGCAAAAATGCCGGATGCAGAGTGGCGATACGA
The DNA here is from genome assembly GCA_019456145.1 of Planctomycetota bacterium. GTDB lineage: Bacteria > Planctomycetota > Phycisphaerae > Sedimentisphaerales > Anaerobacaceae > CS2-K091. Next base: position 22,798 of record VRUL01000024.1, on the reverse strand, counting down.
ATACACGGTTTATACTCCGCCGAACTGTGACAAATACGTCGGCTGGATAAATGATTTCACTCAATCGGACCCGGCGGATGGGGTGAAACTGAGAAACGGCGGTTTCAGCTTGTTTTTGTTTGATCCTGATTGGCAAGGGCCGGCCCTGACCTGTACAGTAGACGAGGGGATAAACCTAAGGAATGCCACATACAACCTTCAGTATGACCAGCACCACCTTGTTTCGCTGCCGAAGGGACGTGACATCAACGGTTTTTTCAAAGTTAACGCCAAGTTTCGATTAGTGTTTTTGCCTCGTGAGATAACGACTCATATAATGGATAAAGTCGAACTCACCGACTGGCGAAGTAATGATGCTTTCCCGATACGAATCGGAGAAACCGAAGACTTTGAGACAGACAGATTGCCAAAAATACCTGAGTACGCTAAAGGATACCGGGCGCTTCGGCTTTCAGAAGAAGAGGCGCATAGCGGTGGCAAGTCCTTTGTCGTTGACGGCGAGAGGAGATTTCGTATAGATCCGCAGCCAGTTTTTGAGCCGAACGCAACGTATATTCTCGAAGCCTGGGTTAAGGTTGCATTGGGCTCGAGCAACGACGCGGAGGCATATCTTCTGGCGCAGCCTTCGCAATGGATACCTAAGGGCACTGAACTCGAACCACATCAATCTGCGAGCGTGAAGGCTGGAGAGGAATGGAGAAAGATTACGCTGGAATTTGAGAACGGGCCACTTGGGGCTACTTATCGGCTTTATGCTGTGGCCAAAGGAAACCGTCCAAAAGCCTACTTCGACGATGTTCGTATTATGGTTGTCAGTACACCTACCGACGTTTTGTTTGATGAATTTAATTTAGATGAAATCCGTTAGAAATAAGACGCTGGCGGTTTCTCTGTTTCTATTTAGTGTTTTAGTGTGTGGCGCACAGCCTACCGCTCGACAGCGATGTACTCCACTCGAAATTACAATGAGGTGGATTCGGGCCTGTGAGGGAATGACAAAGGGGGAAAAATCATTGTATTTTTGGGGGAAATGTAGTAAGGTGCAATGTGACGTAGAGGGAGGAGGCTAAAAGAATCAACAATACATCCGGTTATTGCAGACAATATAGGAGATGAGGGTACATTAAGAAGATTCTTTAATTTTATAGGTTAGAAAGGAGCATCTTATGTCGAAGAAGAGCAGCAATTTGAAGAAGAAGGGCCTTTTGTGCCTGATTTTCATCGTGGTTTTTATTCTGCACACAACAGGAATGAACGCAGAAGCGGGGTCGATAGTGGGGATGGCGGAATTCACGGATTGTCTGAGAACTGATCTTGGTATGTCCTGTGAGCAGAAGATGTCTGTTACGGTGCCTGTTACCTTTGGACTGACTCAGACCATGGCAGTAGTGGTTGCTCCTGAAGATATAAGCATTGAGGTTACAAAGAGTGAGCCCGTATTGAATTATCCGTTAACATATTTTCATACGGTTTCTTATTATCCTCATGAGCAGGCGCTTAAAGAGCCGAATAACACGGGGCCTTGTTCCATATGTATAGACAGTCCGGACTCGAATTGCCCGACCTGTGGATTGACGTATATCGACGGTAATTTGGTCGAGCACTCTCAGGGTTTTTGCGTGCATGATATTGTCGATTCGTCCTGTTCGTGGTGGCGGGGGAAAGAGATTTTCGGTCAACATCCAAACGAGACTCCCTTCTCTACCGCGCACTGTCCGAATATGGGCCAGTTTTATTTCGACGGCTATGAAATTGGTGAATATCTCAAGAGTTATGAAATTACAATTAAACTCTTCGAAGGAACTGAGGAGCATCATATCAAACTTTCACCGAGTAATCCATTTTATAATACTGTACATGATCCCAAATACGGGGGGACCTTGCCGCTCAAGGCAGAGCTTGTGGGCGATCTCGACCCGTATGAAGGCCCGCTGGAGCTTGACAACTATATCTTGTATATTCCATCCAAGCCTGTAGGTCATCCGATGGTAGTGGATTATCAGAACAATATGCTGCTGGTACCGAGAGAGGAGGTATCAAAGGACGGGGGCGAGCTTGATAGGGTGGGGGTGAGCTTTTATAAATTCAGGACACAGGCGGGCAACTGGGCGGTATCGGAGGCCGGGGACGGTCTGCATAACCAGTTATATCACAAACAGAGTTCGGATTTTATGAAACTTATAATGAATCCCGACGCAGAGACAACTTACCTTGTGCAGGGAATGAAGGATTTTAAAGACTCAATGCAGTTCGTGGCGGGAATGCCAAAAACTCTTAAACACAAGATTAACTATATCAACAACTCACTTGTTACACTAACGATGGATTCAGCGCCGATTAAAACTATTGAAACCGAATCACTCGGTATCATCTGGAGTGCTACCGTGGATACATTTACGTCCATGTCCGAAGATGGCGTATTGAAAGTAACTATCAAAAACATGGGCAGCTTCAAAACAAATTACATTGTTACAGTTACGAAAGGCACGATGAACACCTTAAATGCAATCCCGGCACAGGCAAGGACGTTAAATCCATTAGATCAAGTAGAACTTCAATTCGATGTGTGGACTTATCGGTATAACCTGACAACCGGCCAAGAATTTCTTGTAAGCCTGAAGTCACCTGCCGGTAAGGTATATGATGAAATCTGGGTGAGATTTGATACGGTAAAATATACGACAAAATATTCGTGGGACCTTCAGGACAAGAATACGGCATCTACAGGCGTGGGAGGCGTATCCGTATTAGGGGACAGCACGTGCGATAACAAAGTTGATTTCCGTGATTTTGCGGACGTGGTGAGGTGCTGGCTTGTAGGGGTCGAGTAATACCAGATTACACTTCGGAGAGTGCAAAACATCATAGAAGCACACGGTTGATAGTGAGTTGACTTAGGCCGGCGGTCGGGGTAATGTGGATTCAATAATTAGACGGTCGGTAGAAGAAATTAACTGGGCAATTAAAGTAAATCGCTGGCATTTGAAAAAGGGCTGGAAAACAGAGTCTAAATTCTGTATTATGTTGACACTTAAGCCCGGCGATGTAGCTGGGCGGAGTTACTTTAGTAACCTTGGTTAACAACTTAAAAAGGGAGGTTGTAATGAAAGACAAAACAATGGTGATGAGAATTGGCGTTTGCCTTCTGGTAGTGGGATTAGTTTTGGCTATAAGCAGCTACGCCGGCAGGCGGCCACCTTATGAGAAAGTGCATGATATGGATCCGGCCCTGCTGCCGCCTGTGATCACGCCTGAAGACGATCCGGCCAAGAAGCCGTCGGATGCGATTTTCCTTTTCGATGGCACGGACAAGGCACTATCGGAATGGGTGAGCGGTAAAACAAAATGGAAGGTCGAAAACGGGTATATGGAGATCGTCAAGAAAGGCGGTGGTATTCGGACAAGGAAATCATTCGGTAACTGCCAGCTTCATATCGAATGGGCATCTCCGAAGCCACCAAAGGGCAAAAGCCAGGGTCGTGGGAACAGCGGTGTGTACTTTATGGGCAAGTACGAAGTGCAGGTGCTCGACTCTTATACTGCGGACAACTATAAAGATAACAGAACTTATGCGGACGGACAGGCAGCGTCGCTTTATGGGCAGTACCCGCCGATTGTCAATGCGTGCCGAAAGCCCGGCGAGTGGCAGACGTACGATATCAGCTTCCTTGCGCCGAAGTTCGACAAGGACGGAAAGTTAATTCGCCGTGCCCGCGTCACCGTACTGCATAACGGCATTGTCGTACAAAACAATGTCGAATATTGGGGGCCATCGGGACACAAACAGAAGAATCCCAGGTACCGCCGGCATCCTGACAAGGAGCCTATCAGTCTGCAGGACCACGGCAGCCCCGTGCGATTCCGCAATATCTGGATTCGCGAGCTGCCGGAGCAATAGACGAAGAAAACAAAGAAGCAATAAAACAAGTATTTTTAGCCCGGAGTTAATCATCAGATTGGTTCCGGGCTTTTTTATTGGTGACAAGAGAGGGGACAACACAATCTTATCTTTATTTTGAGGGCTGCGTTCGCAAAACATTGGAGGATGGTTATTAGAGCGTTGAAAACCGGGATAAGTGCTCAAAAAAAGCCCGGAAATAGGCTAATATTGTTGTAAATCAAAGAAGATTTTAGTATTATCACTAAATCAATGATTTTTTTCCAAACGGAGTAAATGGGAAACGGCAGGTTAATGTTTTGGGAATGAAGGGGTGAGAATTATGATGGTACAAAAGAATACAATACTAATGCTGGTGAATATCATATTTTTGCCGGTGTTGATAATGACGCCGACAAAGGCTTTCGCTGGGTGCGATCAGCCAGATGCGCCGGATTGTGGCTGTTTCGATGATACCGGTGTATGGAATCCTGCAGGGGCTTTTATTCAGGATGTGGCGACTCAGACAGTCGGGACAGCGGAATCCTGCGTTTCAAACGGCGGCAAGCCTTATTACCAGATGGTACTTGGGTGCAATGATGAACCCTGTGCACTGATTAAGGCATGGATGCTGAGCTTTTGGCCGTTCATGAGTATTGACAAGCGACAGGCATGGTGCTCTGAAACGATTTCATATTGGCATCGTGAAACCGGTATTCCCTATTCCGGAGGGTACAGGAATTGTGGTTGGCACTGTAATTGGCTGAATTACTCTGTCGGTCAACTTAAGACGTGGTATAGCATCGAGGAGATCCTGTTTTTTGGGGGGAGGGGCAGATGGATGGAACCTGGTGAAGTGGATTATGAGGACTATGAATTAGGAGTAACACTACCTGTTCCGGGGGCCTATGTATCCTGGCGAACATATGATGACACAAGTGACACATGGGTTTCCGACGGCAAGTCTCACAGTCTCATGATAAATGAGATGTGGCTGTACAAAGACGTCGGCGGAAAACTGTTTCAAGTGAAGGTAAGCCTGCTCGAAGGCAACAGCGGTAACCAGGTTAGGAACACCCGTGAATGGGATGACCTTTTGTCAGTGACACCTCAAGGCCCCGACTGGTTAAGCAAGAATAAGAAGATTTATGGTTTTGGGATTGACCTTAATTCCAGCGGAGAACCTGTTTACGACCCATCAAGATTACATATAGTACTCTGGCCATTCATTCAATCACCGCCCCAAACCAGAACTGTTGTTGCAACAGATCCGGTTTGGCTGCAGTATTATGAACCATATCTTCCCGCACTCAGTGCATACGCAGAACTGATACGCGAAGCGGGCGAACCTAATGTAATCTCATCATCGCCTGCGTTACAAATCAGCGGTATCCCGGACGGTCAGCAGGTCTTTTGGCGTTTTCCTCAAGGATTACCCGGTGGAGTAGAGGTTGATATCGATTTGCTGGATGTCCACCCGCTTCCTATCAAAGGAGTAGAATTGAGGTGGGGCAGCGGCGCCCTTCCCGGGGACTATAGAGTCCAGTTCGCAAGTGCGGGCCAACAATACCAGGAAGCAACCGTACCAGAGATGCCAGGTGTGAACCAAGTACCTTCAGGCTCATCCATTCCGGTTCCGGCGATCTTCGCAACTACGGGCGATGGAATGCAAGTCAGATATGTAAAACTGATTTTCCCAAATAACTTTACGCAAGACGCAATATTGCAGGAATTGCGGTTCCATTATTATCAAGGTCCTTTGGTAGATACAGAGGATTGTCCTTTCATACTTATCGGCGACCTGGATCATAATTGTCGAGTTGATTTTTTAGATGTTAATCTGATGGCAAGGAATTGGCTAATCGATTGTTTGGACAGTCCCGGAGATCCGGCGTGCGTGCTCGAATAAATCATCTTTTTATAAAGAAGCTTTCTTGAAAGATAAGGAGAAGCGCCATGCGTGAACGAAAAGGCTTTACGTTAATAGAGCTATTGGTTGTGATTGCGATTATCTCGTTGCTGATGGCCTTGCTTCTGCCTGCACTGGAGCGGGCAAGAAACCAGGCTCGTTCTGCGATTTGTATGGCAAACCTGCGTTCATGGGGCCATATCTGGATGCTCTATTGCGATGATAACGACGGTGTTTTCTGTGGAGTTGGAGCAACTCCCGGTGTTAGATGGGCACGTGGGGAATGGATACTACCGCTTCGTGACCAATGGGAGACAAAATCCGATATTCTAAAATGCCCGATGGCCAAAAATACTCACCCTGACAGGGCAAGTAGCGACATTGGCGGTCCTTTTTACACTTACCGTATGGGCTCAGGGGGCATCGGTAACCTTCGGGAAGAATGCAGTTATGGGGCAAATTGCTGGATTTTTCAAACAGATACAAATATCCAGGGGCGACCCGCAGCCTGGCACTGGGGGACCACTATTAATGTCAGAAGTGTAAACAACATACCTGTGTTCCTGGACAGTATGTGGAGGGGCGGCGGCCCCGGCTACGGTATTGGAAATAACCGTATTGAGCCTCCCTCTGATAACGGTGAGTGGAGTGGTTATAACGCAGAAATGCATCATTTCTGTATAGACCGCCATAATGGTTTTATCAATGGAGTATTTTTAGATTGGACCGTCAGAAAGATCGGACTCAAAGAATTGTGGAAGTTGAAATGGCATCGCGAGTTCGATACAAGCGGTTGGCCAGGTGCATGGCCGAACTGGATGCGACAGTTTAAAGACTAATGAGGGTAATCGGTTTCTTATGGAACTTCTGTCCATGTCCCATTCTGATCGAGCGACATGGATGAAGGCGTTGATGGCCTTTCGGCGCGCAGCGAAGAGGCTGCTGTAATTGTAATTGTGTACATATTGTAGGCGGTAAACGCAAAGTTATAAGCTTCACTTGTGAAGTACTTTCCGTCAAGGTCGTCACCGTCAGCTCCATTTACAACATTAAAGCCCAAGTCAGCAAAAGTCACGTTAGCCCAAACACCATTCCAGTCTGAGTCTTTTTCGGCACAGAAGGCTCGAGCCGCAGAGCGAATAGTGCCTAATGCATCCCTGCCTTCCGACCATTTGGCTGAATCTATTCTTCCTCGCATGATCGGAATAGCTATTGCAGCTAAGATGCCGACGATGAATATTACAATCATCAACTCAATCAGTGTAAAACCAGTTCGATTTTTCATCTTTGCTTCTAATATACAGAATTCAGATAATTAACATTTAGGCTGCTATAGTATGCAGTCTTAGTTTAACATGCTAATAATCGACTTAATTCAATAGAGATGTGAAAAAAAGGCTATTTTCTGATTTAACTATCTAAAATATATGAAGCAAAATGGTCAAAAGAGGCCTCGTTTGACATCCTGATTTTTACAATTTGCAAATTTTCATTTTAAGCGAATTTGTAAAAATATTGTTTTTTCAAAAAAAGTACTTATTTTTTTGTTTTTAGCGAAATATTATGAATAAAAGATAGCTTTACTGACTAAATAATCAGGATTACCATAAGTAACTCACAGGATGGGTTACTAATTAAAGTATACACCGGAAAGATTCTACAGACAAAAATTATTACTTGATTTGTGAACAATATTGCAGATGCAAATCTTTATAGTAAATACGTTTAGAAACAGAGAGCGTGCTTATCGGACGTATACCAGAAGCCAAAGTCTTTTGAGAGTATCAATCTGGAGAGAAGGTTGAACTTAAGTATTTATGGAAGTTTAACAAATGTAGAATGAGTTCGAGACAGAAAGAGAGTGTATCAAAGACAGCGGAGGGAATTTGATGACATTTCTTTAGTCTCTGTTAAAGGACCTATTTCCGATAGGTCCCCTCCTGCGGTCCCTCAACATACCAATCGTCCTCTGCCGCCTGTTTCCCCTTGGTATATCCCTGATTTCAAACTTATTCCTATGTCCAGAGCCTTTAGAAGCCGGTTTCTTTTCGATCTTACCTTCCAATCGTAACAAAGCGTTTCTGCAAACATCCCTGGTGTTTTTGTTGTTGTCCTTGACACCCTGCTTTAAGACGTCCAAGGCCATATTCTTCATCCTACCCCGCATCTTTCTTAGACCATATGTAGCGGCGTTTTTAGTGGTTACATGAAAATCGCCAAACAAAGCGTCTTGCAGCATTTCTAACCCATCTTCCTGCATCCAAGATAGGTTAAAAGCAGCCTGCCGTCTATTTGAGGCATGTTGAGAATATAACTCTTCCCGCAGCTTATTAAGAAGCTTTATAGACTCTTGGTCTTTTTCACGGCCTGTAATTTTTCTTTTTTTGATCTCCATAAGACCTCCACTTCAATTATCGGCTAATATAGATCAATTGCTAAAGCGGTTTTTCTACCCTATAAGCCTTATATAATTGTTATATTTTGTCCAAATCTGCCGAATAATCAACAAAAGCGTATTAAACAATCAGGCGAGATTTCTGTCCACAATAAACTTTGTAGATTCCTACAGCCGCCTCACGCCTTTTCTCCTCTAAAAAGCCAGACTTCATCGCCCTGCTACAAACACCTCTCCAGTTTTACTTATACAGTTTGTGCCTTGAGCAAAGAACAAACAACTGATAAAATGGAATGGTCCAATTAGAACATCACTTTAATCTCTGCTTTCCATTCCAGAAGATATTCTAATAATAGATATTCAAATTGTCAAATGATTTACTGAAACAAAGTGATTTTATATAATCATCTGCTGTAATTGTATGTCAGACAAGAAATTATGTCAGGATTGTATTTTTGAAAAAAGATTGATTCGTGGTTATATATCATGCTCTATTGAGTAATTTGTGATTTTAAGTGACATTTTCGTATCAAAAATGTTGTTCCTTTCTTAACATCAGTTCTGGAAAGCATCCCTGTAAATCCCGGACGAAATTCCGATTTCCGGGCATAAGCGGATTAGCTATCACTCGAGAGACCGCGCAGTCAGATTATTTGAGGGTGTTTATGTCAAATCATTGCTAATAATTATGCCGCACCGTATCTCTTATCAGGTTATAAATTCAGATTTTTTATAAATATTTTCGAAAATTAAAATGTTGGCATAAATACGGTGCATTTTTTGTAATAGATACCGAAAGTGCCTAGGTTTGGAGACAAAATAGAGAGAGGAATTTTTCAATAAGTATCTATGTTGTGCATTCCAAGAAAGATCGTAGCTTGGGCGTAATAATTCTCTAGTAGCCCATCTGCTTATGTTTTTTGAGAGTCAGCATTGCCGACTAAAGCCGGTTCTTTTGATAGTAAATATTTGCTAATTGTTTTTACTAATTCTCTTCGGTCGATTGGTTTGGCTAAATACTCATCGCAGCCGGCTTCAAGGCATTTTTTGTCGTCGCCCTTCATCGCATTGGCGGTCAAGGCAATTACAAGTGTTTTCACTCCTTTTTTTCTAATCGCCTCTGTAACCTCATATCCGTTCATATGAGGCAACATAATATCAATGAATATCAGATCATATTCTTGTGTTAAGGCCTTCTGAAGTGCCTTGTTACCTTCTGCTACAATCGTTACCTGTAATCCTAACCTTTTTAACAATGACTTAATAAGCATCTGATTGGTCGGGACGTCCTCAGCAACTAACACATTGCCTGAAAACTCGGGTTGTTCGGCTGGGTTCTGAGAAGGGTCTGTGTGACTGACAATATTCTGCTTTTCCAATAATGGTTGTTTTATAACATCGAGGCCAGTCGGTATCATAAGCGAGAATGTTGATCCCTTGCCCTCTTTGCTGGTCAAAGTAAGTTCTCCGCCGAGAATCTCTGCCAATTGTTTAGTGACTGCTAATCCTAATCCTGTACCGCCATACTTGCGGTTTGTGCTCCCATCTGCCTGAACAAACGACTCAAATATAATTTCCTGTTTATCAGGTGGGATACCAATACCGGTATCCTCGACGTCGAAACGGATAAATGGCTTACCTTCATATTCCTCCAGGGAAACATGGACATTGACGCAACCATTTTCGGTAAATTTAATAGCATTGCCTATAAGATTGATTAAGCACTGGTTAAGACGAGTGAGGTCACTGCGTATGTTTGCAGGCAAGCCGCTGCTTTCTACAATTTTAAATTCAAGCCCTTTTTCCGTTGCCTTCGGTCTCATCAACGATCCGACAGAATTAAGCAACTTGGCTAACGAGCAGTCGATAACCTCAATACTAAGTTGTCCTGCCTCGATCTTGGAGACGTCCAGGATATCGTTTATAAGCGCCATCAGGTTTTTGCCGGACTCCCGGATGAGACTAACACTCTGTTGCTGTTCAGAGGTCAAGTCTTCATCTGACAGCAGGTCGCTGAAACCAATAATAGCGTTCATAGGAGTACGAATTTCATGGCTCATATTGGCAAGGAACTGGCTCTTGGTCATATTGGCCTCTTCGGCCTCTTCCTTGGCAACCTTCAAAGCCTCTTCTGTAAGCTGTTTGACAACACTGTTCCAAGCCAGAAACCAGGAGCCGCTGCCGATGATAATAGTCAACAGGCACCATATCATAAGCAACCATCCAGCCAGGACATTTCTTTTGGCGTGTAGGACTGAAGGCGGTATGTGTGAGACAACCTTCCAGTAACACTCCCGGGCTTTGAGCCGGTTGGCACTGGCCTCAAAAGCTTTGCCGGAACCGGTACTGGTTTTCAGATCTTCATAAAGAGGATACATAGTTGTAAATGTGAACATCCCATCGGCAGTATAAAACTGCCCGCATTCCTGTTTGGAGATTCTTATCCAGGCTTGGCGGAAAGTATTCCCGAATTTCTGTTCCTGGTCATGTTCTCGCATGAATCCCCACTCAGCCTCGGAGTTTGGGCCTTTAAGCCAGAATCCCTCACGGTTAACAAGAGAACACCGGCCTAAAGAATTCCGGTCTATCTTGTTAAAGACATTGATGAGTTGCGCACCAAAATAGTTGACCAGCACTATACCATTTTTTTGCCCGATGCTGTTGAAAACTGGAGTTGCAAAACGCATTATCGGCTTGACATATTTTCCGCCTTTTGCCTGTCTCCAGATACTATCGAAAGTCGCCTCGCCCGGATGGAAATTTTCCTTCAAAGGCCTCTCAAGCACCCCATGTTCAATATTCAAATCTAACGGTGATACAAATACTTCCTCCTTGTCAAGTGCAAAAGCATCGGTAAAGTAATAGCGATTTTTTTTGCTCTGAAGTTTCTCGTCAGGTACCCGGCTGGGGTTGCCATCGTTGAAATTGATCCTGACAATTTCCATGCCGGTCTCATCCAAGTATCGAACCTGGTCATAGCACCGTTTTCTTTCGGAGAAAACAAAAAACTCATTAGCTAATTCTTCTTTGGAATCCTCGTGACCGTCCAATATCTTCCTAAGAGACTCCGATTGGGAGAGAATCATCACGTCGGATACAATCGATTTGAAATTCCGGGTAATCGTCTGCTTTTGCAATTCAACGACCTGATGTTCTATGGTTTCAACAATTTTTCGCTCAGCCTTGACGTTTGTGTAGTAGAATACAAAGAGCGTACCACCAAGAAGTACTGACAGCAGCAGGTAAATCACGAGGGCACGCTTGGTTATCATACGCAAGCTCACCTGTTGCTTGTCTTTCCGGGTGTTGTCCTTATTACAGGGAGTTTGCGTCTCCCGGGTTCCAGGAAGCTCGTCCTTATTTGGTCTTTCTGGGGAATCTTTTGTTTTCATAGCCTGTTTCTACAGTCATTTCCTAATAGAAACTTTAATAAACACAAGTACCAATAAATAAACACATCGACATAAAAAAGGCGAGAATTAAGCCATGCCCGGCCGTTTTCGCCAAAACACAAACAAGATACAACCAGTAAAATCAAGCATAGTATGCGCTTGCTGCAAAAGAAGTTACCTCTCTCTTTCTCGGTGACATTGATCCTTTACTCATCGCCCTAACTTATCGGACGAAATAGTCCCCCGGATTGTTCTGTGCATACAAATTAATTAAACGTCAAATTATCATCATAACCTATGAGTAACCGCTATTACTACTGCCGTGAATACAATGGATTTCAGTTATGTGTATTTGAGGTGCTTAAAATGCTTAGCGGATTCCTTGTTGGGCAGAGCTTTTGCTTTATGTTGTTCCGCTCTTTTACGGGAGCCGTACGCTTGCAGTTCGGCGCCCTGATCGTACTTGTCTTCGACGGTTGTAATTGCTGCTATTTATGCCAGTTCCTGAAGTCATCGGCCACCCTCTGCCAGCGAATGCCGTTCCCTGCCAACCCCTTCCCATACTCAAACCAGCAGTGGCTGCGGTAAGGTCGCTAATATTATAAACGCGGGTAAACATTTTGCCAGGTAAAGAATCTTTGGTTGCAATGATAATTACCCCATCTTTAACAACATATCCCAACCGGTCAAATCCGCTGTAAACCGCCATCAATAAAAGCTCCAGGGCCGTACGCAGCCGAATGCCTGAGGCACCGTCAATTTTGATGAGTGTATCGGGCTCGACATAGGCATTTTCACTCAAATCCCTCCACAGCACGATAATTTTCAGGGGAGGGGTAGTTGAATTACGCAAGATATCAATTGCCTCTCTAAATGTCGTATTAAACGTAAGAGCGGAAAAACCGACAGTTCGGCGTGATTGATTGTAATCAGGCGTGTTACCGGCAGCGTTGCTCGCAACTTTGCTACTTGACTTTTTGGGAGAAGCTATAACGGACTTTTTCTGATAATTGATTTTCGCAGCAGCGGAAGCCTGAGTATTACATAAGCCAACCGTATACACGACCAGTACGATTACCGCCATAATCCGGATATTTTCTTTGTTCATTGCTACACACCTTTCCATAGGTTGTGTCAATTAGGGCGCAAGTTCCTTAATATAGATATTCGCAAATTGAATGGGGTCGCCATGATTCTGCAGTGCGATAGGGCCACGTTTTGGCATACCGGGAAGCTTGGCCTTGAAAATCACTTCTTTGCCATTGAGTATTACAGTGACATAGTCATTAATAACTGTGATCACGAATCGGTTCCATCGGCCGATAGGATTATCAGCATTGACGATAGGTGTTGTAGCTTTTCGCACTTCTGGGGGCATATTTTTATCGGTGCGATATCCCCAGATTTCACCTGAGCCGATGGGCCAGTTCCAAATATTGATCTGGCTCTTGGAGCTTCCACGCAAGTAAATACCACTATCGCCGGCGGCTGGTACAGAAGCAGTAAGTGCTTTGCCGCTGGAGTCGGTAGCCTGCGAGCCATCGGGTAAAATCACCGGTACATTTTCAGTTCCTGGTTTGTCTGGAAGTTTCCAATCTACGATGAGGGTGAAATCTTCGAATTCCCCCTGTGTCCACAGGTTCTTATCTTTTGCCTGGCTTTTTCCATCGTAATCCAGGACCCAATTCTTTGCCTTCCAATGGCCTTGATGGCCCTGTGTCTGCTTCCATCCTCGAAGGTCCAGACCATTGTAGAGCGAGCGAAAGCCCCGGTCTTTTTCTGCAATCTCGTCAGGTGGCGGATTCGAACCCGGAAGTTCGCGAATACGAATGTCTCGGAAATGGACTTCGCTGCCTTCGGATTCGAGACAGATATATCCTTTCCGCGGTTTTGACTTAGAGGCCCGAGTGACCACCTTTCCATTGACGGCTAAAGAAATATTTCCATCAATGCTTTGAACACGATAATGGTTCCATTGTCCTGCTGGTTTGCATCGCCTTTCACTGGGGAGAGCGCGGTTCCAGCCAGCCGGGTGAGGCTTATCGGGTTTCATGGCGGCACCGTGGATGGCAAATATATCGCCATGGCTGGTATAATTTTCGGAGTTGCGGCCATCAAGGATTTGCACCTCGATTGAACGAGTGAACGGCTGGCCCGGCGCGGTCACCGGATCAGAGTGAATGAATAAGCCGGCGTTGCCGCCCTTTTTCATGTGACGCCATTCGAGTTCCAAGATATAATTTTCGTAATGTCTTTTTGTTCGCAGCACGCCGGTGGGGATGCCGGTACACACAATCATATCGTCGCGCACGGTCCAAGTTTCGGGGGCACAATTGACATTTACCCAGCCGTCAAGATTCTTTCCATTGAAAAGGGAAACAAATTGCCCATCGCCTCCATCCAGTTCCTTGATCATTATGTTTCGCAGCGTGATGTTCCCGTTGAGATTCTGAAAGCCGATGTGTCCTTTGAGGGGTCGTTTTGCAAGTGCCGGGCCCTTTTGCTGGCGTGCTTTTGTTTCGCGGGACAGGTCGGCGTCGATAATCTTTACGCCGTTTAGCACTATCGTCACCTGGCTGCCGCGGGCGGTAATCAACCACGAGTTCCACTGTCCGACCGGATTAGTGGCTATCTTGCTCGGGGCAATCTCATCGTAAATCGAGCCGGTACACTGCTCAGTCCTGGCGCTTCCGCCGTAATAGACCCGATCATCCACAACCTGAATCTCCATTGCAGTATATGCCGGGTCGCCCTGTGGGGGAAAACGCAATCCAATGCCGCCGTTGCTGCCCCTGGTTATCTTAGTATCAAACTTCAGGACGAAGTCGCTGTACTCTTTTGTCGACCTAATCCATGTGCGTTTGTTCAGGCCGTAGAGAACCCCGTTCTCCATCTTCCAAGGTGTTCCGCTGACCTTCTGGGGCGTGGCCACATTTGACCAGTCGCTAACCTTCCAGCCTTCTATGCTGTCGCCGGGGAATAAAGGGGAAAAACCTTCGTCAGCGGCCTGGGCAATTGCGGTATTAGCTGCGACTATAGTACATCCCATAATCCCAATTAGAAAGAAAGTGCAAAGCTGTTTCATCGCCAAAACTCCTTTATATTATTTTCCGAAAATTTTAGTAGAACCGTCTAACAGTATACGTTATTTCATTAGATACACAATAGAGAGTAATCTACATTAAGAGGATTTTTTCCCGTTAAAAAACCGTCTAAACAATGCCCGGGATGAAACTTTAAACTAAACGACTTGCCAATCGCGCATCCAAGTGTATTCAGGCGGCATTATGGACCAGCAGACGCCGGCCGAGGCTTCAAAGTTCTGTATGCCTATTATGCCCAACTCGTTTGGTCTCTCGGGAGAATCCCAGAGAACAAACATCACGTTATAAGTACCTTCTGCAGGGTTGTTGGCATCAATGATTCCGCCGTAGTAGATAAATGCTGTGCCCAAGAGAAAAGGCGGCCTTGTGCCTCCACTCACAAGGCCGCCTGTTAACAATCGAGTGAAAAACCATAGAACTTATGTTCCCTCAGCTTTCCTAAGAGGATATATGGGTGATAACCCCAGGTCTTTAGCCAAGAGGACATTAAGTGACGCGGCGCCTCAATAATCACGTACGGCTACACCATCTTTACCTACGAAATACCGGTTTCCACCTTTAATCTTCAGGTTGTATACTTTGCCGACAAAAGGCATTTGTCTCTTTACAATACTCCTTATGCCAACTGTTCCGTTTAACGATACCAATCTTGTGCCGTTTCTCAAATTCTGTGCCGGCACCCATTGCCCAGAATCAGCTAAAAAGCAGTGTGAATCTACAACAGTGATGCGGTTTCCGGTTTCCAGCACGATATCGTGACATACGTACGATCCATCATGCTCTTCGACATTTTCAATTTGCTCCAAGCACACTATTAGGCTGACCGAGTCAAGCTTGCCGAGCTTCTGTCCCGAACTGACTCTTGAGATTTGCACAAGTGCACCATCCACCCACACGGGAGTATCGGCAGGGAAGCATGCAAGTGGTTTCGGTCCTACTACCGGACCTCCTCCTGGGCCGCACTCATTTAACAGTAGTGAATCTGTCAGGCCTACAGGTTGCGTAATATCATAAACCTCACATATTGGCGGCTCGCCTTGCTTTATGTCTGTGACTATGGTGGACCAACGTGAATAAATGTTGTCTTCATCAACGCCACAGAAAGATATTTTTTCAAAGTTCACATGGTTGTCCATAAACAATACGTTTTGTCCTTCCCTTTGGTGGGCCGCGGCGTTTCCTCTTTGGACGTATTTGATGTTGTCGGGTGGTCCTGTAACATTGTAGTTGTTCCACTGGAAGCCACTTGTATCAGTAAGAGGGTCTAACCATGGATTCCGGTCGGCCGCTACCGCCATTCCGGGTTCGCTTGATGCGTTACTGAGGAAAGCCTGGTTATAAGGCTGATGATAGGAGTAGCTGCAATGGTTGGTGGGATAATAATTAAGACCCGCACTGAGTGGGCCGAAATCCCAAACATCCTCATCCTCATAGTTTGGCAGGTAATCAGAAGCTTTGAAGGCTTTCTTACTTCGCTCACCCTTGCAGACAAATGACTTGGGCGTTACCTCAGCATACTTAACCAAAAGATAAAAGCTGGAGGAGATTGATGCCTGTCCCGGATTTCCGGTAAACGTGGGACTTCCCGTAAAGGCCATAGAGCGATTATTAGCAGACCAGCTCATAACCTGGTCGGCCCACAGGGTCCCTGTATAACCTGCACGCGGAAAGTCGTAGTCGTAATCGTTGGCATAGATGAGCATTGCCCTGCCGATACCGGAGAGGTTGGACCCGCAGACCATTCGGAAGGCGATTTGCCTGACCCTGGCCAGAGCGGGCATCAAGATGCCCATCAGCAGCGCTATGATCGCAATGACGACCAATAGTTCCACCAATGTAAAACCTTTTCTTTTTCGTTTCATTTTATGTCTCCTTTACATTTTTCGAGATCCGCAAATGCAACCGTTTTGAGACACTCATTTGTTACTTTTTTGGTTTATTGAATTAATTTGGATAAATGCAGTTGAATACTGCTACATGGGTACGTATAAAATCTTGATTTTAGCGAATCTCTATACATTATTTTCTGCCTAAAAACGGTTGGCTTAAATCCACGAAATTGAATTTTTCCGGTAAAGTTCATGTATCGCCTCTGGCTACATTTAGCGCAGCTCACTGCGCAACGACACACGCCATGTCGGCAAAAGAACCTCATTTGGCAGGCAGGTTAAGGATATGAAAATGAAATCAAATTATGATGGCATTTTAGATTATAATAATGTTTTCAAACCTACCTGTCTTAACACAAATATTAACATATTTGGCAAAGAACCTTTTTTCGGCAGGCAAGTTTAAGATATGAAAAACGGAAATTAAATTATGATTACGATTTAAATTATAATAAGGTTTTTTAAACTTACCTATCTATATTTAATATTAACCAAAAGTAAAATTTCTGTCAAGTTAAATATCGTCAAATTCGGCAAAATTATTGAAATTTAATAAAATTCTCATTATTGAAGTGTATTTAGGCCCGTTTCTGCGTTTATTGGCAGTAATCTAATTGAAAAGTTGATTTTCCGGCTATTTTTTGAGGTATAAAAAGGTGTTTTTTCGGCTGACCGATTTTCGTAGATGGGTAATCAATGGATTGCAATTCAGGTGGCTTTCTAAGAGTGCCGGATGGCGGGGCCGGGTGCTGTGAATTATTACAAATTCCCGGGAAATAAATTGCAAGAGGGAGTCAGACTATTGATCCGGCTCCCTCCTGAAATATATACTAATTTTCTTCAGTTTCTGTAGGTGTTTCTTCAGAATCATCCGAGGGTGTTTCACAACAAGCATCTTGAGACTCTTCTTCCGGAGTCTGTTGAGGATCTTCCAACGCTACCTGCTGAGTCTCTTCGGTCGTTTCCTGTTGTGGATCTGAAGGAACCTGTGGTTTTTCTTCGTTAGACATGTTTGTATCCTTTCAAAAAAAATATAATAGTTAACTTTGAATTGTGCATCGACATATTCAGAGGGCAACTTTACGTAAAGCAACGACAAACTTAGGCCCCGCAGATAAGCTCGGAATATAAACGATGATAAGTCCATGTTCTACAAGGCCTTAACTCTGGATAACAACCAGTTTTTGAGATGATTTTACCCTTAGAAATCGATGATTTTCCGGAGAAAATGAGTAAATACAGGCTGTATAGAAAGGGGAGCTGAGTGATTCAGAGGGCACAAAAAAGTTGTTAGAAAATATCAAAAAAGGAGACAAAGGCGATTTATACGTCCTTTTCGTCACCCTGCCTCCCTGCTGCGATGTGCCTTTATTTATAAGTGGGCGAAACCGCCCAGACGCGCCCACAGCATATATATTAGGCCAAAAATCAAACCGCTTGTAAATAAAAAATTACAAATTTAAATTTTTTCTCAACATCAGTATATACAAGCCAAGCAGGAGCACTAATCAATCTCTATAAGTTGATAATCGGTGCTTCCCAGGCCGATATGCTCTGCATGTTCAATCTGATAACGTGGGTCAAGCTTATTATTGTCCAACAACTCTGCTACCGTCCTGCCACATCTGCTTTCAACCACATCTATCGAAGCCTTATCTACAGCTACGGGGTCGGTCGAGGCAAATATTCCAATATCATCGGCGATGCTGGGCATATCCTTCCTGTCGAAACAATCACAATCACCCGTAACTGAGATAACAAAATTAAAAAACGCTGCCCGGTCCTCCCTGCCCTTTAGCACACCGAGCGCATGCTCGGCGATGTTCTTCTGCAGTATCCGGTCCTCAATACCCCAGTCATATTTGACAGCACCAAACCTGCATACAGCAACGCACTCGCCGCAGCCGATACATTTGTCCTTGTCTATATCCGCCTTTGCGTCACCAAGGGTAATTGCGTCAGCCGGGCAGTGGTCGTAACAATCTCCACAAAGCGTGCAATCGCTGCTGACCTTTGGCCTCATCGATGCGTGCTGTCTCATTTTACCCTTTCGGCTCGAACAGCCCATCCCAAGCGTTTTCAAAGTTGCCGCGGCGCATGCGGCGGGGTGGCCTGTAAAGTGAGCAATCGAAAGAATCGACTGGCATCTTACGATATCGGCTGCAATTAAAACCTCCTTGTTCAGTTCCCCGTTGATTTGAACCGGAGTTTCGGATGTGCCGAACAATCCATCGGGAGCTATAAAGGGTATTCCAAGAGTGGATATGTTAAAGCCGTGCTCATTTGCCAAAATGGTATGGTCGATTGCATTGTGCCTTCGGCCTGTATACAAAGTGCTGGTATCGGTAATAAACGGTTTGGTGTTGAGCGCAAGCAACTCATCGATGAGTCCCTTAATGAATGACGACTTTATATACGTATTGTTGGGCGGCTCTCCAACATGCACTTTTACAGCGGTAAAATCACCTCGCTTAAAACATCCTGCAAACCCACCTGCCTTAAACAATTGTCGAGCTTTTTGCGAAATTATCTTTTGGCCATCATCGACAGCAGCTTTGATAAAAAATACCTTTGAACTCATAATAATAACCACATAAGAAATATTTCCACTTTGTTACAAAAAACAATCGCAGCTATTGTACTATAGATTCCAGACGGTTCAAGAAACTATTATCGTATCAAAAGACTCGAACTTTGGTATTGACAGGTTCTATGCCGGAGTATACTCTTGAAGGGACTATTCAGCAGCATAGCCGGTGATAGGTAAAATTAACATGTCAAACACATATTTTATTAAAGGAGTGGGATAATATGAGTATTCGTGGAGTGGTTTTGAAATCTGTAATAATATTTTTGCTGTGTGCTTGTGCGGCGTTGGAGGCAAAGGGCTACACAAGTAATCCTTTTGTTATCAAGCTGTCGATTCCGGGGCCCAAGGACTCTGGGGGCGGGATAATCACAGCGGACATTAACAATGACGGGAAGATGGATTATCTGGTCACTGTGCCGGGTCACTTAGCGGCGTACGACAACAACGGCAAAAAGCTATGGATTAAGAAAACCGACATCGTGGTGGGCGGTTCGAGCGAAAGCCAGGGCCTGCCGGGCCATTGCGGTCCCGGAGTGGCGGCCGGTGACGTGGACGGCGATGGAAAATGCGAGGTAGTATTCCTGACCAGGGACTCTGTCTTACATATCGTGGATGGTAAAACGGGATCAGAAAAAGCCAATGCCAAGCCGCCCCACCCGGAAGGGACTGACTTCTGGGAGGTTGCGATGATTGGAGACTTTCGCGGCAAGGGAGGCGATGGTGACATTCTGTTACAAACGACAAACAATCGCGGTTACCGTATGGGAAAGTATCTGGCCGCCTATGCGATAGATAAGCTCGTCAAGGGTGAGAAGCCTTTGTGGCAAAGCGATAAGTTCGTCTCCTGTGCCCATAACGCGGCCCGGTTAGCTGACATTAACGGTGACGGACGCGATGAGGTTCTTGGGGCAACAATATTTTCAGCCGACGGGAAGCTGTTAGCTCGCGCTGTTCCTGACCGATACCATATGGACAGTGTCTTTGTCGCTGATGCTCAGCCTGACAAACCCGGTCTGGAAGTCATTATGCTTGAAGAAGGATCAAACCAGGTACAACTCGTCGGTATAGATGGACCGATTTGGCGAAGCCACTTCAAGAAGCAAGAGCCCCAGAATGCGGCGGTTGGCCGGTTCAAGAAAGGATCCGATGAAATCTTTATCTGGTGCCGGTCGCGATACAACGAACATCAAAAGCCTTTTGTTTTTAATTCGGTCGGAAAGAAAGTTTTCGATTACAAGATGGATGACGTTGCCCCGGCCGGCTGGACGGCCAGCGGTGTGGAGATAATTCATACCATCGACTGGACCGGCAAACCAGAGCAGTTAGCATGTGCAACGGAACGGCACACGAGCGGAGATGTGTGTCTATTCGAGCCATTGACGGGCAAGTTTGTAGCACACTTCAAGGAAAAAGCGGACCGGCTGTACGTTGCAGATGTTACAGGTGACTGGCGGGAGGAGATAATTGTTTTGAACGGGAACGAGCTTCATATATACGCAAACAGCGACAGCAATCCACGACCAAACCGAAAACGCTTATGGACCAATCGGAATTACCACCGCTTAAAGCAGTGTTATAACTACTATTCACCGTAAGTCGGAAAACGTCACAAATGGTTCGAATAATGATAAGTCGAAGATTGATTTTCGCAGCAATGGTCGTCATAGCCATTGGATTGAGCATGACGAGCAGCGCGGCAGAGCGTTCGAAGATGCAACTGATAGTTGTGAGCGATGACGGTGAAGGTTTCGCAGAGTGTGACTCCAGACGTCCTTATATTCCTTTCGGCACGAACTATTATGACCCTCACACCGGCTGGGCCCCGAAGATATGGCGTAAATTTGATGCCGATAAGGTGCGCGAGCATTTTCGACTAATGAGTGAAATTGGAGTCAATTGCGCGCGCGTATTTCTTACGGCCGCCAGTTTTCAACCTGATGTTGGAACTATTAATGAGCAGTCTCTTAAAAAATTAGATACTCTTATTAAAATTGCCTACGAGACTGATATTAGGCTTATACTAACGGGCCCGGACCACTGGGAGGGCAGCCCTTCTTACTGGAGGCCTGACAGGTTTGCCGGCGAAGAAGCATTGCGTGCATTAGAGCACTTCTGGAAGGTCTTAGGCCAACGCTATGAAGGCGAGCCAGCCATATTCGCGTGGGACCTACTAAACGAACCCCATCTACCGTGGTTTGTAAAGGGATGGGATGTTCGCTGGAATGCGTGGTTGAAGAAAAAATATACAAACTGGGACAAGCTGAAGGCTGCGTGGAGTAAGGAACTTACAGAATCGGATAAATGGGGTGAAGTGGCTGTGCCTGAGAACAGGGATGAGACTGGAAATCCGAGATTGCGTGACTGGCAACTCTTTCGTGAATATCTGGCCGACGAATGGGTACGCCGACAGGTTGTGGCTTTACATGTTGCTGATTCAACCCACCTGATTACTGTCGGCTATATCCAATGGTCTTATCCGTTAGTTCGGCCGGGCAGTCCAAGTCGTTATTCAGCATTCAATCCACATCGTCAGAAACACTGGCTTGATTTTGTGACAATTCATTTCTATCCGACTATGGGCGCTCCATTTGCTTCGAATGAAAACCAGCGAAAGAACCTGAGCTACCTACAGACGGTCCTGGCTTACTGCCATATCGGAAAGCCTGTAGTTCTTGGCGAATATGGTTGGTATGGCGGCGGTGCACCGCAGAAACATCCATATCTTAGCGAGACAGAGCAAACTCTCTGGATAAGCGCTGAAATCGAGGTCTCACGCTCTCTGGCTGATGGGTGGCTATCGTGGCCCTTCGCTGACTCGCCCAGTTCAACGGATATCAGTTTGTTTGCCGGTCTGGTGAAATCTGACTTTACTGTCAAGGCCTGGGGACAAAGGTTCAAGGAACTGTCTGTGAATCTGTCGGAATTAAAGCGGCCCACACCTAAGCTGCCAGCATTTGATTTCCCCAAGGCCCTGACCGCGGACAAAGAAGAGCTTGGTCAAATACACAGGGCCTATGTAGAAGCTGTTGAGAAAATCGCCGGCAAGCCACGTTCGATGAAAGAAACAAGCAGGGATAAAAAAGTACGCCAGTAATTGTCTAATGAAACCAAAAATGTTGTCAAAGCCGCTATGTAAAATTCAAGCTGTCTATTCTACCGGGGGCAAGCTCCAAAAAGGCGGATTGTCAAATTTGATTGCGAGACGCTGCCGGCTTTCATTTATATCATTGGTTCGGAACACACAACCGGTGCGAGTGATTTCGTGCATATCAGAGAAGTCTCTGCCATTACGCGGAATGCTGAATCGCAGAGTTAATTGTTGTCCCATAGAAGGGCAGTTCTCATCGGCGTCGCAGATAAAGGCCATCCCACCGCTGGAGATGTCAACCATAATCCCCTTACAAGATGGTTCGTCGGAGCCCTGAGCGAACCAGACAGGCAGTTCATAGTGTAACCTTTCTTCTCTTCTTCTTTCTTTAGTTTTCTTCATTTTTTATGCTCCTTAATCTGCGACTGCAATGCTATTAGAAATCGGCAGATTCAGGTAATTGCTTTAGAATGATTATTTAGAGCATTTTAATTTATTGTGTTCGTATATCCACATGATTTGAACCATCCTTTTGCATCGCTGGTAGTAACTGC
>VRUL01000082.1 GCA_019456145.1 Planctomycetota bacterium | reverse complement strand
GGAGACCTTATCGCAAGCACGACTTACTCCTGGCAGATCGTTGAGGTCAATGATGCCGTCCAGTATCCGGGCCCTATATGGGAGTTTACTACTATACGCGGAGAGGCCCAACCCGACTATCCTGCTAATGGTGCTATTATTGCAGGTGACCCTTATCCTCCGCCACCCTCGATACCCACACACATATATACGCCGCTTGATTTTATCCCGGGACCGACTGCGGTCAAGCACACGGGTTATTTCAGCGATGTTTTCGCGGAGGTGGCCGGCCGCGTCCAGGACGCGAACCTCGGCCAGCCGCCATACCCATTGATGCCAAACAGGTTTTATGTCGGTCTGCCCCTTGTTGCCCCGGCTGTTGACACTCTTGTTCGTGGCACGAAGTACTACTGGGCTGTCGATGAGACAGACGCTGCGGGCAATATGTTCCTAAGCGGTATTTTTGAGTTTGCTGTTCAGGGCCTTAAGGCCTTTGCGCCCAGCCCGCCTAATGAGGCAGTACTTGTAAGCGCCGATGTGCTCTGTACCTGGCTGGAGGGTTTCGGCGCCGCTGAGCACGATATTTACATGAGCACCAGTTGGCAGGATGTGAACGATGCCAACTACAGTGCCACCTCTCCACCGCCGGGATTTCTGGCCACACGGTCGGAACCGAACTATCAAACCAGCGGTCTGGCATTCGACACCAAATTCTACTGGCGTGTTGATGAGGTCTCCGGCCGGATTCCCCCGCCCATCGGCGGCGGTACGTATAACACAGGTGATATCTGGGTCTTTTCCACTACTCTGGAATCCATCGGTACAATTAGAGAAGACTTGTGGTGGGGTATCCCTGGTGCCGGTATAGGCGGCCTTCTGAACGATCCCCGCTACCCGGGCCTCCCGGACGAGACCAGGTTCTTAACGTCGTTCGATTCGGGTACCGCTTTGGGCAACGACTATGGAGGCCAGATTCACGGCTGGCTCCATCCGGCCAAATCGGGCGACTATACCTTCTGGATAGCCACAGATGATGATAGCGATCTGTTCCTGAGCACCGACGATCAACCGGCCAACGCTGTCCGAATTGCGTACATCAGAGGCTGGTGCCCCACGTATGATTGGTATAATGGAGGCGGGACGAACAACCTCTTCCAGGAATCTGTACCAATATCGCTGGTCGGCGGCCAGAAGTACTACATCATGGCACGGTGGAAAGAAGGTGGCGGAGGCGACCACTGCCAGGTAGCCTGGCAGGGTCCCGACCAGCCGCTGGCGCCCGAATCAGGTGATCCTCTGGGAATTCCTTACGTCATTCCCGGCAGCAGACTGTCGCCGTTTGTGCAGTTATGGGCCCATAGCCCAGACCCGAGGGATGGTCAGGCAAGTGTGCCGGCAGGGGCATCTACCCTTAGATGGGGCCCGGGCGACCATGC
>VRUL01000023.1 GCA_019456145.1 Planctomycetota bacterium | reverse complement strand
GAATCTTTACCACACCCCCGCCCCTCGTCCTCGAAGGTACCTTACTTACCCAAAGAGACGCCTTACTAAATTTCAAAATACTGGATATGGCAAGTCTTTTAAAGGCCGCTCTTTCCAAATACTTTGAAAAAACCTTTTGTCGAAGAAGGCTGTATGCCTCTATAAACCGGATGGTTACGGTTAATTGGTGTCCTTTTGATGACCTGTTTTTATTGGATTTTCCGCCTTTGCAAAAAGACAACAGAGGCCGTAAACGAACCAGATTATTAGCATCACGCCAACACTAACAACTACCTTTTGCCCAAACTGGTCCCCGCTGAATCCAGGACGTCCGACTCGAAAGAAAACATAGAACGCTGGTGGCATAAGCGGGATAAGGGTCAACCGCAGAGGCCATTTACAGGATAGCTTTTTCATGATTCATCCTAAAAGTCACTTAAATCCTTTTGTGATGTTTCCGTAAAAGTGTTGGTTCCATCAAAGCTGTAAATCCATACTCTACCTGTAAAAGTATCAATCTTGAAACAGGGACGAGCATTGGTGGCAGCACTGCCGAACACGATTTTGTAGCGGTCAGGGCAAGTATAATAAGTAAATGTTGCGCCCAAAGCAAAAACTGTAGCAACGATAAAAACAAAAATTAACCACATTAAACTTCTTTTCATTTTTTAATCCCTTTTTTCATTGCACCTTTCCAAATAAGGAATCCATCATATTGGGAATATCTCTCATCAGTTCAATCTGTTGCTGAACATCATTTTTTTCTTTTGCAAGCCAAGAAAGTACCTGACTTATGTCAAAAGCGTTATGGACCTCTGGGGGAATTCCAGGGACCTTGCGGGTGGGCTCCATTGTCTTCTCGGATGGCCAGCCTTTTTCGAATGGCTTGGCAAACTTGGCGTCCATTCCAGTACGGATGATATGAAATGTCCGGGCTGCAAGTTTGACACCCCACTTATCTTTCAGTGGCCCATCTACCCATTGACGAATGCTCTCCAGAACGAGTTCCTTTTGCTGCCAATCTCGATAAAGCTCTACTTCCTCTGTTATAACAGATAGACCAACTGATAAAACTTCGCCAATGTCGTCAATCTCCCAACCAATGCAATGACGTTTCCGGAAATCAAGTTTTGTAACACCGACTATCAAACCGTTGCTACACACAAATCTATACCATCCAAGAAAAGCCATGAATCTCGCGCTTCCTTCCACAGAATTGAAACACTGTAACCTCAAACGCATGTTATCTCCGTTCTCATCTATACTAAAAGAGTAGCTTTCGTCTTCGGGAAAAAGAAAACTCAAGGCCATCCGTTCACCAAATTCTGTGATTGTTAGCTTTGCCTCGACAAGTTCAGTGTCGATCCCTATGCCCCTCATCGCATTAACCGCAACATCGAAAACTTCATAATGCTGAATAAGCTTATATTTCTTTGAGACCACTCCGATAGGCATCTCCATCTCATTTTGATTGGCTGGCGTTTGTACAACGGTATAGAGATTTGGATTAATAACGCAATTACCAGCTGAATATATTGCAAAAGGTTTAACATAGAAGTTCGGAAGCAAAGAACGTATCTCCACAATCCTTCCTGTGTGTTTTTTTACTTTTGACCCCATCCAGATCATGTGATTGTCTGAATCCTCGCTTCTTGATCCCATTTGTATCGATATATGCTGATCCATAGCTTCTCTCCTTAACCACAAATTAAAAAAGGGCACCGCTACATCATGCCCCACTGAGGCCCGTCAGAGCCTGTACAGAACACGCAAGCGATGCCCCTTTTGCCGACAGGCAAAGGGACACCAAACATCTTGCGTTTCTGTACACATAAAACTGACGGTTTCAGTGAGAACGCTAAGAAGTTCAATGAACTTCATTATTCAATTGTCGAGTCTATTTTATCTAATATCCATCAAAAAACAAAGAGAAATAATGCCTCTTTCTTAAACATTACCACTACAAGGCTGATTTTAAAAAGAGGCTGTAATTCTCTCCTACCAAGAGCCATCGTTTTCCGCGCGCGTACGCGTTCTATATTATGTGGAAACCGTTTTGTGCGAGTCCGTTCGTTCGGTCGTGTTTTAATGTAGCCATAACAACATGTGAATAAATGTATCGCCAACGATTTGAGGTTCTGATAAAATACAGAAGTTAAATCTCGTGAAATTAAGTGGAATCATCAGCCGGTTTTTTTGTGGCATGCAATGCAAAATGATATAGACATCTTCAGGGGAATTAAGAGGAATATTCAAAAATATCCTGCTGATTTTAGACCTGCCGGACAATGGCTTGACGATTTCTGCCAGAATATAGTTAATCAAGCAGAACAGCGCAGACAGAAACTTCCTCAAATTAAATCTGCCGTTTTGAAGAAAATTCAGAGCAAGAAAAGCTTGCTTGAGAATGTCCAGCATGAGCGTGAAAAGCTAAGAAAGATAATTGCTGGGCACGAGCATAATGATGAGAAATTCGAGGAAGAGAAACAACGATTATCAACACTTGATGCCGAAGCGAACCAACTAACTTTCAATGTGCCTAAACTTGGAAGAAAGCTTAAAAATTTCACAGTAAGAACACGTGAGCCGGGTTTTATTCTACTGATGTCTAAAGCCTCTGAAAAAGCATTCTGTGAATATCCACGCAATCATATCAAGATTATGGTTATAGCATGGCTGCTGACAGATGAATATCTTTCTGAAAGCAAACTTGGAATCACAAAATACGAACAATATGTTTTCCATCATGAGGTAAGAGAACCTGAAGGCAATGGACCACAACGGCTCGTCTCTGAACAAGAGATGGCCAAAGATGCTGTTTTAGCAAGGCCGGGCGCAATGGAAAAAACCCGAGATGCTTACCTGTCATATGAAAACAGCGGCGGCAAGGCGGAGGATAATTTCAAAATCACAAAGCTAACTGATTTTATAACCAATAATTGTGAAGATACACAGAATCTTTTGAGTAAAGTTAATCGAATACATGAATTTGTAAAGCATGGCAAAATCTTATTTATGCCTAAGCCGATCAACAAACCCAAAGGCAATCAAACGAAACTTTATTATGAAGAAGAACTGAGAAAAAGCTGGCCTCAATTGAAATTAAAAATCAAATCACTGCCAAACCTTAAGGCTTAATTTACAGTTTTTTACATACTTTTACCCACTTTTAACCCACCCTCTTTTTTTGTTTTTTCTATGCTGTACATTGATTGGAGTTATGGAAAAAACAAATTCACATTTTGTGTCGCTTAGTTGCCTATCAAGCAACTTGAAACTGCCAAAGGATTATTTGGTACAACTTGCCCGAAAAGGTGAAATCCCTTGTTTAGCAGTTAATAGCAGATTACGGTTTAATCCGGCTGCTGTCAAACAAGCTCTTGATAGGCTTGCAGCGGAGGGGAGCAGCAATGACAAAGATTAAACATTCCAAACCGCTGCCGGTTGAGCCGCTTTTACTTCGAGCTAAAGAGGCATCAGCCCTTTGCGGGTTATCCGTCTCAACATGGCATGAGTATCGTACAAGCGGACGTATCCCTCCGAGCATTAAAATCGGCAAGGCCAGACTATGGCGGCTCGATATTTTACGGCGCTGGTGTCAGTGGGATTGTCCTCCAATCGATAAGTTCAATCAACTATTGGCGGCGGAGGGCAAAAGATGACTGTGCAAGAAATTTTAGCCAAACTTCAAGGCGTTAAAAAAACCGGAGAGCAGAAATGGCAGGCATTGTGTCCGGTTCATGGTGATGAAAAACAGAGCTTGTCTATTTCTGTAGGTGATAATGGAAAGGCATTGTTGTACTGTCACGCTGGCTGTAGCTATAAAGATATTGTCAAAACGCTGGGGATTGATACGAATCATAAAAAAGCTATCAAAAGAGCCATTGTAGCCACCTATGATTATCTGGACGAATCAGGGACTTTAGTACATCAGACGGTACGATATAGCCCAAAGAAATTCCTACAACGCAGACCCGATGGTAAAAGGTGCTGGATATGGAATCTAAAAGGCATAACGCCAGTTTTATACCGTTTACCGGAGTTATTAGCGGCGGATAAAAAAGAATGGGTTTTTGTTGTCGAGGGGGAAAAAGATGCTAACCGGTTTGCTAAATTAGGGCTGATTGCAACTACCTGTCCGATGGGTGCTGGCAAATGGCGTTCTGGATATAATGAGTATCTCAGAGATCGTCGGGTTGTCATTTTGCCGGACAATGATAAAGCAGGTTCGGAACATGCCAAAAATGTTGCTGAATCATTGCTTGATATTGCCGCCGAAATTAAGATTCTTGAATTGCCGGAATTACCTAACAATGGAGATGTTTCTGATTGGCTGGATAATGGCGGGGATAAAAGCAAGCTGTTAAAATTGATAGAAGCGACCAAACCATCCGCAAAACTATCTGCGGAAGTGATAGACACCTACTTTAATCTAACTGATGCCGGTAATGGCGAACGGTTTGCTGCTCGACATGGCAGTAAAATACGATACTGCTGGACGTGGGGCAAGTGGTTGTTCTATGATGGCAAGCGGTGGAATGTCACTACAAGCGAGCAAATGGCGAACAGATTGGCCGTTGAAACAGCGCGCAGTATCATATCGGAAGCCGAAGGAAAAAACCGTAATGAGAGAAGTGAGATACTCGATTGGAGTCAGTTGTCGGAAAGCATCGCCAGATTAGCGGCAATGCTGACCACTGCAAAGTCAGTATCACCAATCGCAACTTATGCGGAGCAGTTTGACAAAAATAGTTGGCTGCTTAATTGCTTGAACGGAACAGTTGATTTACAGACTGGTAAACTTCGACCGCATAATCCGGCGGATATGATAACTAAATTATGTCCTGTTCAATATGACCCTGAAGCACAACTGCAACTATGGGATGAATTTTTGGCAACGGCAACGGCTGGTGATAAAACAATGCTCGATTTTTTGCAAACAGCAATCGGGTATTCTTTGACAGGCAGTATAGTTGAGGAAAAACTATTTTTTATTCATGGGCCGGCTGCAAGTGGTAAATCAACTTTTCTCGAAGCAATCAAAGCCACTCTCGGCGAATATGCCCAAACATCTGACTTTGAGACATTTTTACAGCGCAAGCAAGTCGGTGGTATTAGAAACGACATTGCAAAGCTGCATAGTGCTCGGCTGGTAACATCTATTGAAGTGGATGACGGCAAAAAGCTGGCTGAAGGCTTAATAAAAATGCTGACCGGCGGTGATACGGTATCCGCACGATTTTTGTATAAGGAATCGTTTGAGTTTCTGCCCCAGTTCAAGTTATGGCTGTCTGCGAATCATGCACCACGTGTTAAAGATGATGACGAAGCGATGTGGAGAAGGATTCTGCGTGTACCGTTTGAGCAGGTGATTGAAAAAGAAAACCGAGACCCAAAGGTGAAAGCCACACTGAGAAATCCGAAAAAAGCAGGCTCTGCAATACTAACCTGGGCCGTCAAGGGGTGTTTGAAATGGCAACATGACGGGCTAACAGTACCGGAAGTGGTAGAGTTATCGACCGAAGAATATCGCCAGAGTCAAGACCCGCTCAAAGAGTTTTTTGAGGACGAATGCGAATTTGATCCTGTGGTTTTCATACCAGTAGTAGATTTACGAACTGCTTATGACCAATGGGCAAAAGATAATGGTGCAAGATTTACGCTTGGGCCGAGAGAGTTCAATAAGCGACTTCGATCAAAAGGTTGTGAGGCCAAATCCAAACGATACACGAACAGTATTGGGACTGAAAAAGTTGGCAAGTGTTGGCAAGGTATAACACTGAAATCCAACCCTCAAAAAGACGAGCAGGAACAAATTACAGATGAAATTCCATTTTGAAAGTGCGTTTTGTAACCAAAACATCGGCCTTTTTGGCCTTTGTAACCGGTGTTACCAGAAAATACATAACTTCGCTAAGCTCTTTCATATAGGGAAAGTTGCTAAAAAATTGGTTACAAATGGTTACAGGTTACAAAACGGACAAAAGAATGTGAGATAAAAAAATTAAAGGGAAAATAAAATAATTTCGATAAAACACTTGACTAATGCAGTATCCAGCAGTATAGTATGGGCTATTACAATAAAAACTGCAATAAAAAATGAATTGAAGCGGAGAGGCTGGACACGCTATAGACTTGTTAAAGAGCTTGAAGGTAAAATGCCTGCTCGTACCATTTACGCTTTTCTTGCCGGAGAGCAGGATTTAACGACCGAAAGAGCTTCAATTATATTGAAAGCATTAGGGCTAAAAATAAAGAGGTGAAAAGATGAGAGTTTACAAAGCAAAATATAAAGACAGGCAAGGTAATATCAGAGAGACAAAACGGTATTATGTTGACTTTCGGGATGCTGACGATGTCAGGCGGAAAATCCCCTGTTACACCGACAGAAGGCAGACAAAAAAGCTGGCAGAAAAAGCCGAACAGCTTATTATCCTGAAACACAACAATGAACCCCTGAGCAGGGAGCTTGACCAGTGGCTACAGAGCATACCGCAGGATATTTTCAATAACTTTATGCGAGTCGGGCTTATCGATGAACTCAAGGCCAAGTCTACAAAGCCACTGGCAGAACACCTGAGCGATTTTGAGCAATCGCTTTTAGCTAAAGGTGGAACATCTAAGAACGCCAAACAGGTGAAGTCGAGAGTAAGGCGGGTATTCGATGAGTGCAAATTCATCTTTTGGAATGACATACAAGCAAGCAGGGTACAGCATACGATCTCAGGCTTACGGAAATATGTTAAAACAAAGGCAGGGTTAAAAGACTTGGGCGAAATATCCGCTCAAACCTATAATCATTATCTGAAAAATGTTAAAGAATTTTGTAAATGGATGGTTGATGACCGGAGAGCAAGCGAATCGCCAGTTAACCACCTGCAAACAATAAGCGTTAGCGCTGATAGACGGCATGACAGGCGTTCGCTTGAACCAGACGAAATACGCAGGCTGTTAGAAGCTACGCAAGCCGCTGGTGAACGTTTTGGTATGACCGGACACCAAAGAGCCTTATTGTATCGTTTGGCTGTAGAAACAGGACTGAGACGTGATGAGCTTAAAAGCCTAAAGAAATCGTCTTTTGATTTTGAAAACTATACCGTTACGGTCGAAGCGGCTTATAGCAAGAATCGCAGACAAAGCACCCTGCCATTGAGAAAAGATACAGCCGCAGAATTGCAGAGCTTTGTAGCTGGTAAATTGCCAAGTGTGCAGGTTTTCAAAGTGCCAGAGAAAACAGCAGATATGCTCAAGGCTGACTTGGAAGCCGTTAAAATCCCTTATGTTGACGATGCTGGGCGTTATGCTGACTTCCACGCTTTGAGACATTCGACAGGCAGCTTGTTGGCAGCAAGCGGAGTACACCCGAAAGTTGTCCAGTCAATTATGAGGCATAGCGATATAAACATGACGATGTCCCGATACACACATATTTTCAGAGGGCAGGAATCAGAAGCAGTTGCAGGTCTACCGGATTTATCTTTGCCGAGTAAGGAAAAACAAAAAGCTGTTGCAACCGGAACGGATAATATGGCTATACAAAACGATGGTAAAAGTGTCTTGTCCGTTTGCTTGGCCAAATCTGGTACAAAAAACCAGAATCAACCAGAAAAAACTGGACTTTCGGAAAAAATTGTGAATAATGAGAACGCTGTTTACAAGACGGAAACAGCGTTTTTAGCTTCTGCGCCTGTAGCTCAATTGGATAGAGCGTCGGTCTACGGAACCGAAGGTTAGAGGTTCGAGTCCTCTCAGGCGTATTGGTTTTTTGGTTGTGACATTCGCAGATATACCATCGCTTTTGTTGTCTAATTCCCTGCTATTTAAGCAATGATCGATGCTGCCATTCTCTTGGAAATCACCCTGCCCATTGCCAATCGCTGACGACCAGTTACATCCAGAGTTAGCCGTAGGTGTCAAAAAAGGTGTCAATTTTGGTGTCAACTCTTTTGTGTTATTTTGAGCAGCCTCGACCAACCTGTTATCCGTTCCGGTTGCAATAGCTTTTTGTTTTTCTTTACTCGGCAATGTCAAATACGGATACCTTACTCCTGTAAGTCGCAGTTTAGGACCGGTCATGTCAGTCTTCAAGGAGCACCCACATGCCGAATTTCGGACAAAGTGACAAAAATCTGGATCACACTGACGACAGTGCTGGCTTGACCAACAACCGCAAGTATTGAAATGTAGTGAGAATTTAGGTATGATGATGTGCCGTAGCGTACAGGAACACGGTCTATGGATTCAAATGGGAAATTTCAAGTCATGCTCAGTGAACCTAAATTAAGCGAAGTATCCGCTCTCATAGAAGTCGATGAAATCCCGAACCACCAGGCCAATAAGCCATTTTCACCTTCACTTTCACGCAATACTGCAAACGGAAAGACTTATCTCAATGAAAGGAAGGGCTCATGTTGAAACAGGTATCGGTATTTGGTTTGTGCGTTGTAGCTATCGCGGGTCTGTCGGTCCCCGTCCGGAGCCAGCATCAGCTCACCATCCCGCAACCTGGTGGCAATCAAGCCAAAGTGTTTACCTTTGATGGCAACAAACCCCTGGCTGGCTGGACGGTTAAGGGTGACGTGACTATCGATGTGGCAAAGGGCCGCCAGGGCAAGGGTCATTCGCTAAAGATCGGTCCGGGAGGCAAGGCCTTGTTGAAGCTCCGTGACAGTGACGAGTCGGGCAAGGTCAACGTCTGGGTTTACGACGACGGCACCACGCCCGAGAATGCCAAGGCCCGCCGAGTGGGCCCGCGATGGGGACTGGTGCAAAGCGACGGGAAGGTGCTGGCCATCGGCATCCTCTACGCCAACTATCTCGGCGGCGACGGAGGTTACACCGCCACGGCCTGTGACGGCAGGCAGTGGTTTGACCGGTTGTTCTGGCTTGGCATACGCCGCGTACCGATCGGCTGGCACAAGTGGACTTTTGACTTCGACCCTGAGGTGGGTTTGCAGATATTCCACAACGACAGGCAGGTCAATGCGGTCGAATCCGGCAAGACGGGATTGAAGGGCTTCAGCGTATTCGCCGTCTGGGGCGACCAGGGCAAGGGCAAGGAGCAGACAATCTGGCTGTCCGAGCTGTCCGTCACTCTGGGCGGTCCGGTTGCCATCCCTCCCATGGTCGAAGCCGATCCGTATGAAGAAAAAACTGTTGCCAAAGAGATAACCACAAGCCGCCCCGTCATCGTTTACACCAAAGAAAACGCCCCTGCAGCACCCAAGCTTGAAGACTTGCCCCTCAAGGAGAACGTCTCACAGTACGGCATTACCTGGTCGTTTCAGAAGCCGACTCGTGTCGGGCAGTTTGTTAACGGCGACTGGTATGTGGTCGGGCCTATTACCATAGATGCGATCGATCCCAAGCCGCTTTACGGCAGCGAGATTCCGAAACGTGAACTGGACCGCATGGATAGGGAGCGCAAGAAAGAGCATCGCGTTCGCAACGGCTTCATGCTTAATCCACCGGCCAGGATGCAAGTTGCCTACGACAGCGGCGTCCGAAACTGGTTCACCCCGTCGCTGATTCAGAAGCTGCCAGTGGCGATGAAGCCAGGCGATTCACTTGTTTCAACTATCAGCATGCCCAAGAACCTGGTGCTCGGCGCCCAATTGCGGAACAAGATCGAGCGCGGGGTGGATGACAGCAGCCCGATTCGCACTGCCGCGGTCCTGACCTGCGTAGGCGAGCCACAGCCGACGGATGCCTTTAGGCCGGCCTTCTGCGACCGTCAGCAGAAGATTTACCTTGCTCGGAATCTCAAGCGGGAGCTGCTGCCGGCAGCCGCCGCGACCAGGAGTATGCCCAAAATCCAGAAGTACATCCGCTTTACCCAGCGGCCTTGGGTGGGAACTTGCTTCTTTGGTTTCGAAGAGCCCGTGGAGAACATGCCGCAGTACGGCCTGGAGTACGGCCGGGTGGTCGGCATCTCAACGCTGCTGCTGTGCACCGATCTCAAGCCGCAGCAGAAGGAGCCGTTATTAGTGAACTTCGTCCAGGTGGGTATCGACCTGGGGGGCATGGTCCGCGCGGGCCATCCCGGCTGGACGGGCTGGGGTGGGCACGGCAGCGGACGCAAGCTGCCCATTGTCTTTGCCGGACTTCTCATGGACGATGACGAACTGGCCAAAATCAACCGGTCATTTACTAAGGTGAGCTTTGGCGAGGATGAGCAGACCACCTACGACGACTGCTGGACCGGGGCGAAAGTCGTCTTTGCCGGGCACTCCGGAATCGACGCGGCGACCGGGAAGGGCCGGTCACGAGGCAGCGGCTGGGGACCCTACGAACATACGCCGCCTTCGCAGTGGGACGATGGTCAGAACACCAGCGAGAGTTATCGCCGATGCTGCACGAGCGTCGGCTGGGTCGCCCAGGCCCTGGCCCTGCGACTCATGCACGCCGAGAACTTCTGGAACCACGACGCCTTTTTCGATTATGTGGACCGTTGGATGTGCGAAGACGACGCGGCCTTCGTGAAGACCATCAAGGAATCGACCGGGCGCGACCACGACAAAGAGTGGGCAAGGCAGGGTCAGGCCTGGGATGCATTCGTCAACGAGATGTGGGCCAGGCACCGCCCGAGACTCCCGGCACCGACTGATGGCTGGAAGCAGAAAAACGATGACGCCTATTACCGTGCGGCCGCTCAAAAGTCCACCGCACCCTTGCCGCCGGGTGTCAAAGCGGTCTGGGATGTTAAGAAAGCATATCGCCAGTCAACGCCCACGCGAGAGCGGATATGCATCAATGGTCTGTGGTGCTGGCAGCCGGCCGGCGAGGATACCAACACCGTGCCCACCGAGAAGTGGGGCTACTTCAAGATCCCGGGGAGCTGGCCGGGAATCACCGATTATATGCAGAAAGACTGCCAGATAGTTTATGCCCATCCGAGCTGGAAAGACCAGAATCTGCGCAGCATCACCGCGGCCTGGTACCAGCGTCAGATCACTGTTCCCGATGAATGGTCCGGTAGGCGTGTCACCATCAGCGCCGAATACCTGAACTCCTACGCGACTGTCTACGTGGACGGTAGAAACATGGGGGCCATCATCTTTCCGGGCGGCGAGATTGACATTACGGCCGCGTGCCGTCCGGGCGCCACGCACGTTCTCAGCATGTTCGTCGTAGCCATGCCGCTCAAGGGCGTCATGCTCTCGTACAACGACACCAACGCAGCCAGGAAGGTGACAGGCTCGGTGGCGCGGCGCGGCTTGTGCGGCGACGTATACCTCGTCGGCGCGCCTATGGGCGCTCGCATCACCGACGTGAAGGTGGACACGTCGGTGCGCAAGTGGGGAATTACATTCGATACCGCACTGAAAGGCCTCGCCGCGGAATCACAGTATGCTCTTCGTGCCCGGATCACGGAAAATGGCCGCAGCGTCGGGGAGTTCACGAGCAAGCCCTTCAAGAAAAGCGACCTCAAAAATGGCCGCGTGGCATTTACCGAGAACTTCAAGCCCAAAAAACTCTGGGACGTTCATACGCCTCAAAACACATACCACCTCAATCTCTCGCTCTTGGAGGCCGGCGGCAAGGTACTGGATATTAGCGAGCCAGTGCGTTTTGGGTTTCGCGAGTTCTGGATTGAAGGCCGCGATTTTTTCCTGAACGGCAGCCGCATTTTTCTGTCCGCTGTCCCGCTGGACAACGCCCAGATCGGGGCGGCGACGGCGAACTACGGGGCAGCTAGGGAGAGCCTGAAGCGGCTCAAGAGCTTCGGCATCAACTTCGTCTATACGCACAACTATGGCTGCGAGCCGGGCACACATCTGGGCTTCACAGAGGTCCTGAACGCTGCGGACGACGTAGGGATGCTCGTGGCCTTTTCTCAGCCGCACTTTGGCCAATACGAATGGGAATCGCCCAACGCCGATGAAACCAATGGATACGCTCGCCACGCCGAGTTCTACGTACGGGCGGCACAGAATCATCCGTCCGTTGTGTTCTACTCCATGAGCCATAACGCGACCGGGTACAACGAGGACATGAACCCGGACATGATAGATGGAATACAGAATCCCCGCGACACGTGGTCCTTGAGGAACTCCAGGCGTGCTTCGCGCGCCGCAACAATTGTCAAGGGCCTCGACCCCGGCCGCATCGTTTATCACCACTCATCGGGAAATCTGGGCCCCATGCACACGAGCAACTTTTATGCGAACTTCGTCCCGATCCAGGAGATGTCCGACTGGTTCGAACACTGGGCGACAGAGGGCGTCAAGCCGGTTTTTACGTGCGAGTACAGTGTGCCGTTTCCCTGGGACTGGACGATGTATCGTGGGTGGTACCAGGGCAAGCGGTCCTTCGGCAGCGCAAAGGTGCCGTGGGAATTCTGCCTCGCCGAGTGGAATTCGCAGTTCTTCGGGGACCGAGCTTTCAAGATCAGCGAGATGGAGAAGACGAACCTGCGATGGGAGGCCAAACAGTTCCGCACCGGCAACCTCTGGCACCGATGGGATTATCCCCACGTTGTAGGTTTGAGCAGCTTCGCCGAACGCCAGCCTGTGTATGCAATGTACTTCACCGACAACTGGCGCGCTTTTCGTACGTGGGGGGTCTCGGCGATCTCCCCGTGGTCCCACGGGCACTACTGGACGCTGCGCAACGGTGTCGACAAGAACCGCAGGGATCTTCAGGTTGACTGGGCGGACCTGCAGCGGCCTGGGTTCAGCCCGGACTACATTGAGCAACGGTACGAACGGGTGGACCTGGCCTTCGAGCATTCGGACTGGATTCCCACGGTCGCAGCGCAGGCCCTGATTCGCAATAACCGGCCGCTGCTGGCTTATATCGGCGGCAAGCCGGCAGCCTTCACGAGCAAAGACCATGACTTCTACCCGGGCGAAACGGTCGAAAAACAGCTTATCGTCATCAACAACTCCCGCGAAGCTGTGAGAGCGAATTGCCAGTGGTCTTTCGGCCTGCCCCGGACGGTCGCCGGCAAAAAGGAAATCACCGTACCGACAGGGGAACAGAAACGTATTGAGTTGCGCTTTGAATTGCCTGCTGCCCTAATTCCCGGTAAGTATAAACTCAGCACGACCTTCAAGTTCAGCAACGGCCAGACCCAGAAAGATTCCTTCTCGATCGACGTTCTGCCTCGCCCACAATCTCCTCAAGTAGGCGCCAAGATTGCGCTCTTCGACCCTAAGGGCCAGACAGGGAAGCTATTGAACGGGATGGGGATTCGGTATCGGCCCGTGAACGCCAAAGACGATCTGTCATCATACGATATCCTCATCGTTGGCAAGTCCGCCCTGACGGCCGAAGGCCCGGCGCCGGATATCGCACGCGTGCGCGACGGCCTCAAGGTCCTCATCTTCGAGCAGACCTCGGAGGTCCTGGAGAAGCGGCTCGGCTTTCGCGTGGCGGAGTATGGCTTACGGCGGGTCTTCAAGCGTGTGCCCGATCATCCGCTTCTGACCGGGATCGCCGACGGGTATCTGCGAGACTGGCGCGGTGAGGCGACAATCCTGTCCCCGCGCCTGGACTACAAGCTGAGTCCCCGCTTCAACGGTGCGCCGAGTGTCAGGTGGTGTGGAATACCTGTCACGCGGCTTTGGCGATGTGGGAATCGCGGCAACGTTGCCTCTGTCTTAATCGAGAAGCCCGCCAGGGGAGACTTTCTGCCGATCCTCGACGGTGGCTACAGTCTCCAGTACAGCCCGCTGATAGAGTATCGCCAAGGCAAAGGAATGATACTCTTCTGCCAGATGGACATAACCGGGCGCACGGAGGATGATCCAGCGGCACACACGCTGGCCCGGAACATCCTCCAGTACATATCGGCCTGGCAGCCGGCTCCGAGGCGGACGCTCATCTACCTCGGCGATCCTGCAGGGAGACGGCACTTCGAATCCGCAGGTGTACCCATGGCTTCCTACAACGGGGGGAGTCTGTCCGCCGACCAGGTCCTCGTTGTCGGACCCGGCGGGGGGCAGACAATTACGGCCGACGCCGCAACCATTGCCAAATGGCTCAAGGCAGGCGGCAACCTGCTGGCGGTCGGGCTCGACGAGCAGCAAGTGAACGCCTTCCTGCCGCTGAAGGTCCGCATGAAGGAGGCCGAACACATCGCTGCCTATTTTGAACCGTTCGGCTTCAATTACCTCTTGGCGGGAGTCGGGCCAGCGGACGTTCACAACCGAGACCCACGAAAACTGCCCCTGGTCTCAGCAGGAGTTACAATCATCGGCAATGGCGTCCTGGCTAAGGCGGAGAACTTGAACGTCATCTTCTGCCAGTTCGCGCCATGGCAATTCGATTACAAGAAACGCTACAACCTCAAAAGAACATTCCGCCGCAGTAGCTATCTCCTCACGCGGCTGCTCGCCAACATGGGAGCGGCCGGGTCGACGCCGCTTCTGGAGCGCTTCGGCAGTCCCGTGGACGCATCCAAGGCCGAGAAGCGGTGGTTGGAAGGTCTCTACATGGACGTGCCGCAAGAGTGGGACGATCCTTACCGATTCTTCCGCTGGTAGTGGTAATTTGCCAGTCTAAAGTTGTATTGGCTTGGTTGCACTTTTGTTCCAAGTCTCCACTTCCAGGACCATCCGTTCCATAATAGACATAAACCGCCTCAAATTTCCTCGACCTGTCCTGCCCAAATAAGACACTCCATTGAGATACGAAACCAATCCGTGGTTAATTTTGGACCTTTTTGTATCTTTTTGGTCAATTTTTTTCATTTTACTTTGTATTTTTACTCTTTTATCTTTAATTTTTACATTTCTCACATCTTCCCCAAATCCGTCAACTAAATACTAACGACCAGCGTCTAACGACTATTTGGCCGGGCGTTCCGGTTGTATTCTCAAACAGGGCGACACCATTCACCGATTCACCACCGGCCATCACCATATCGAGGTCTCCGTCCTGATCGAAATCGCCAAAATCGATTTGGTTCGCGTTTGCGGTCATGCCCGTTTCCCAATCAGGCGTCACCTTGAACTTGCCCGCTTGATTCAATTAAAGCGTGCAATGGCTCTCGTACGTGGCGACCAAATCCATCCAACCATCAGAGTGATTAAATCCACGGAGGGAAAGCGGATCAAGGGAAAAACAGCCCAAGGGCCGCCTGGCGGCCCTTGAGTTCTCACAAACATGACATCACTTCATTGCGAATTGTTGGCCCAAGAACTTATACCTATATGACTTTTTGCGCCCTACGCGTAAGCCGCCTTGAGAGTTTCTCGGCAAAGGCCTCCGGCTTGACTAACGTCGCCATGAAATGATCGCTGCCAGGGATTAGCTCACATCGGAGTAGCATCCACCCGGCTTGCTCGGCCTGTTGACCCAACAGACCCGGCTGCCACGCATGCTTTTTACCGCGCCCACTCGCAAGATCAGCGTGCCGCTCAATGATCACCACCCGCCCAGAAGGCTTGACCACCTTTTTCAAATGCCTAAGGTAATCGACGTGAGTATCCTTGTCAAAGTGGTGATACGTCTTGGAAATAAACGCCAAGTCGCATGAGTTTTCTTTAAGGCCGGTCCCGTCTGTCGGGCACAAATACGGCTTGATCTGAGGCACAGCCTCCCACTTCTCCTTTATCGTATCGACTTTCTTCTGATCGACTTCGCCGGCGTGGATTACACCTTTGGGTCCGAGCTTCTCAGCTATCTTCGACGACCACCAACCGTCACCAGCCCCGATATCCACAACTACGCTGTTGCGCCGCAGGCCCAGCCGCTTGACCACATAACCTGCCGCTTCGCGATATCCTTTCCCCCCAATCGAACCGCCACCCCGACTGCCACTCCGCTCTTTCTGCTGGCCGACCACTGCCAGAGACAGGAACAGAATCGCTACAATTACACTACCAACTCTAAAACGCTTTGACATTTTCGACCCTTTCACATAAGCCAATCACCTAACTACATAGCATTCTTGAGGCCATCTTCAACCTGAACCGGCCCAACACGGCACACTCAGAAATCTGCCCCAATGGCAATTGTATAAAATAATTGATGATTGTTCAAGCTACTTAGCCCGGCGTAACTGGCAGCCTGAGGCACTGTCGGTTATTTGGCAGATCACCACCTGTGACCAATACTTCCTATCTGCAAATCTCCGATCCACATGCAAGGAACTCTCTATTTCGTTGCTTCCCGAAGTTTCCCTGTCCCATCTGGTGCACCTGTGATCAAGACGGTCTGATTGGCCGCCACACGATATCTTGTCGTCTTTGTCCCATCCACAAACATGACCACCACATCGACGCAGGTTCGATGTCCGAGCCCAAAGTGCATCACCGGATCGTTCTGGCCCAGATAGCCGCAGTTGCTTTGCGACTCGCGCATTCCCAGCAG
Organism: Planctomycetota bacterium; assembly: GCA_019456145.1. Lineage (GTDB taxonomy): Bacteria > Planctomycetota > Phycisphaerae > Sedimentisphaerales > Anaerobacaceae > CS2-K091. Next base: position 62,142 of record VRUL01000023.1, on the reverse strand, counting down.
TGTACCACCGGTCTGGCCTGTGGGATAGACGTAGGTCTTGGCGCCGAATGCTCCGGCCTGTCCGCCGGGCGAAACAAGCCTTACTTTCAGCCAGTTATTTTTCCCCGTGTAATCATTGCGAACAAGCCAGTTACGAGACCGCTTCACTCCGACGGCGAAGTCAAGGTCGCCATCGTTGTCAATGTCGGCGAACGCGATGGCACGCGGATCGTTTATGCCTGAGACCGGTATCGCCGGACCAATCGCAAAAACGCCCGATCCGTCGTTAAGATAGGCTTTCTTGTCACCTGCGAAGACCAGATCGAGATCGTCATCGTTGTCTATGTCGGCAAGGCCAGCCATGTATCCGTCAACTTTGAAAAAACTCCGGACAAAGGAAAACGTGCCATCTCCGTCATTGTTGTACAAATGACCCGCATCATCGGCATCTACCAGTATCATATCCAGGTCTCCGTCACTATCAAGATCTGCCGTGGTGACACCACTGTATGCCCGGTGCCTGATCCCGATGGATGCCGGATCAATCCTGGTGAAACTGTTGAATCCACCGTTGTTGCGGAGAATATTCAGATCTCCGTCCCGGTTGCAGGCTATTACGTCGATATCGCCGTCGCCGTCATAATCCGTATCACTGGCCCCCTGACCGGCCGGGCATTCGTACAACGGACCGGACTTGAGCGCTACGAAACTGAAGTTTCCCTTGTTTTCGTAAATTTCATTGCGCTCGCCAGGAGTGTCGCCCGAACCCTTCCACCCGGAAACGCAAAAGATATCCAGATCACCATCCTTGTCGGCATCAAAGCAGATTACACCGCGCGTCCCTTCTCTGCGCTCTCGCATACACAGAGGCGTGACTTCCGTGAACGTGCCATTCCCGTTGTTTCGGAAGATGTTGTTGTGGTTCGGATAGTCGGGGCTGTCCCACGTTGTGCCATTGACAAGATCATAGTCGCCGTCATTATCCAGATCCGCCCAACAGGCCCCGTGACTGCCCCCGTCAAAATCAGCGATCCGACGGGGCGCTCCCTCGTTCGCAAAAGTATTGTTGCCAAGATTTCTAAAGAACAGATCAGGCATCGGCTTGCTGAAGATCATCGTAATGTAAAGGTCCGCCAATCCGTCCTTGTCCACGTCTGCAAACATGACTCCATGACCACCCAGGCCGTCTTTTGCAGTTGGGCCGCTTGTCCCGGCAGTAACGGTAATGTCGCTAAATGCGAGCTGGCTGAAACACACCTCCGTGCAAAACACACTTAAACTTGAGGCAACTGACAACCTGGTCAACATAATGAGAATCTCTATTGTAGTGCTGTTCGTGTTCCACATAATGCCTCATCCGGTAGGGTGCATTTATTCATCCGAGCCAGAAAACCTCGGAACTAAGCCTTTCCAAATGATGTATCTATATTATCCTCCAGCCTTCATGGATGCAAGTTGAACTTATAAGATGGTAAAGAAGTCCTCGGTCATCCGGCACTTGACTTAGGTGGTATAAGTGTGCGTTGTCATAAGCATTACGAAAATCAATATCAGCATACCAATCATAAGAACGGTCCTGCTACACAACATTGATAAACCTTTCTGCTTCCTGTTTAATATTCTGCCTTGACCTTGACCGGCCGCGACAAATCCTTTTCCCCAGGCACTATTCGAATATCGCTGCCGACAATTCGCTCCAGTTCTACGAGCTTTCCATTGATAGAGACTCGACGCGGGTGCTTTCCCTGCGGGTGACGTAAGCGAAGCCAAACTTCGGATGGTGGATTGCGCTTCGGAAGAGACAGTTCTGCAAGAATTCTCCCCTTAGCAGCCTCAGAGCGGATTACCATACTCACCGTGCCAAAGATGGTTTTGGCTCGTTCGATGCGTATGGTTTTGCCGTCTTCGAGCCATTCTCGCGGTGTTGCACGCCCAAGCCACAGTTGGTTATCATTTTCCCAGAGGAGCAGTTGTCGCAACCACATAACAAATCTGGATTCGTCTGAAGTTTTGTACACGGGTCCGCCGCCGATGCCGAAGCTGCGTGCCCATTCGGCAAAACATTGAGTGTTCGGGTAAATGAGCAGCGCATAAGTATTCCAGAAAGCCCGCAGCGCAGCAGGGATTTCGTTTCGTGCCATATAGACAATGGGCATATCAAGCAAGCATGGCTGCGGGGTAACCCCGCCGCGCTGGAACCAGCGATTCTGGTAATCACTTATATTGTAGCCGGACTGCCGGGAGAAAAAGATATTATCTTCAAGGTCGTCCAGCATCCAGGTCATCAAGGGATCATCCGATGACATAACTTCGGTAGTAACAAGATGGAGCGAGCAGTACAGCGCCTCACGAATCCAGCCTTCGGTAAGATGCCGCCACTGATATGCACGAGAAGGAACATAGGGAATGTAATTACCGTCACGTAGTGGAACGGCAGCGGACCTTGTCGTTGCCTCGCGGATGCTGGCCTCGATGTCTCGGCGATATTTCTCTACTTCGACAGTGATACGCCGAGCTTCGGGATGACCGATATCCGCCAGTGCCAGCGCCACCCGCTTCATCCCAAGATAAAAATACGCGTTAGTGGCAAACCAGTATTGATACTCTACGACGTCCTCAAGGGAAGATGCCGGCGAAAGACCATAAATAATCGAACCCTGTTTACTCATAGTAGAAGCACGCTCATTGATAAGGAAGTCACAGCCTTTGACCAGCTTTGGCGCTACACGCTTCAGGTAAGCGCGGTCGCCTGTCAGCAAGTAATGATCGGCCACACCCCAAAGCGTAAATCCATGGTTCATCGCATATTCGCCATGGGTATAGTCCCCGGCACCATGAAATACCGCATCCTTAGTCGAGAAGCGCCCTTTCAAAGCCTCATGTCCCTGATAATGCAGCATCGGCTCAAGGAAGCGTTCGGCCTCTGTATGTTCACCTCGCATATCCATCGACCTGGCAATCATAACAGTTTCATTGGCGAAAACGCGGTAGCGCAACGTAGCGACGCCCTGATTGTAGAGTCCTGTCTGCGGGTCGCGGTCCGTGGTAATCACGTTATGCCAGAGGTTGGCTTTATAGAAGTTATTAAGAGCTTCATCGGGCACTTCTATCTGCATACCTTTTGCAAGTCGTTCTCGCCAATACCTCATGACCTTCGGAACCTGGTCTTCAAAACTCATCGTCTTAAGGCGGGCCAGTTCTTCGTTATCCAACAGTTCAACAAAGGGTGTTTTGAAATATATTGACCGGGTCCGGCCAGGTTCAATGTTCTCCTGCCAGTGGAGAATTGCAGAAGATCCGGGGCCACTGCCTGATTGCACCGTCCAATTCGCTGCACCACCACCTCTCGGTTTCCCCATTGAAATCACTCCGCGTAAGGCAGCCAGACCACTGCGAACTTCATTACTGTCGGCCGGCTCCACAGTAATAACGCCATCCTTCTGCAAGGTAATCGGGGCATTGATTGAATATCTAAGATTCAGATTGGCCAATTGCTTTGTTTTGCTGCTGTTAGTTATTTGAAGCTTGCTCAGCAACACTACGGTTTCATCACCTCGACGAGAAACATCGTCTCCGTAATCGCCCAGCAAAATAGTCGATGCCAGAGCATGATGATATCGAAACGGGCCGTTTTGCCACTGGACATGAATCAGCGGCAAATGCCCCTCCTCAAGATAGCGACGAACCTCTTTGCGGTCGCCGCCGTCAAAATCGGGCTTCTGACGAGTGTCAAGCAAGAACGCTAATTCATCAAATAGGCGTTTCTTACCGAAATTCTTGTTGAATATCCAGCGCCTGGCATCTCGACCCGTGTCTGTGTTGAGACTCAAAGCCGATATCTTCCAGTCTCCATTTGGCCCTACTAAAAATTCCTGCCGAGCTGAAGGTACGCCCAATGGGACCCAGCGAAGCGGTGAAAGGCGGGGAATACCTTGCATGGCCATTTCGCGCGTCATCTCCGGCTGCTCCAGAATACGCCCTCGAACAGGCATGCGCCATTTATCACCTGATGGCCCAGAGTCGTTGGCCAAAGTCAAATTTCGCGAAGTGTCACTGACAATAGTGCCAAAGCACGGCAAACGGATTATGCCTTCTTTGAATACATCCTGGGGGACAAACGAAAATCCAGGTGAGCGAGGATTGGGCCCGAGTCGGACTGTAACGCGCGTCAAATCATTTGAATTCAAATCTTCGCTATCGGTATAAAGAATTTTGATACGCACACCTGTTGAGCCGCCGGCGGCACCTTGTGTCCCCCATCCGGTACTATCGACTTGAACAGACCGCGGATGAGGCAAACTTTGCAAACTGACCAGAACACCATTAATCAGCTCAACACGACCAGATACCTTGCCATCATGTGAGGACCGCGTTTCGATATCGAAAGTCGTCTTACTCCAGCGTGATTTACCGAAAACCGAAAGACGTGCTTTACTCAGGACTTTTTTGCCTTCAGCTATCAGCCGCACTTTCAGCGTACTACGAAATACGGGCTGCTTTTTGTCCGGATACTGATTTATCTTAAGTGCCTGGCGCCATTCCTCTTTGCTCAACGGCGGAAACTTAAATACGAATTGACCCGATCCGGTTAACTTGGGCCTGGCATTAGCTGGTACCCACTTTCCGTTCCACGGGTCGTCGAGCCTCATCCATCCGCCGATGCCGTTCGCCGGCCAGACACTGCCCCACCATTCAAGTCTTAATGATTCGGCGGTCCGTCTATCAATACCGGAAATACGAAGCTCATAAATGTCACGCGGATTGTCCCATTGCCAGCCGATATAGCTATCACCTGATAACCGCCTGCCAAAGTCGGCCATATTCACAGCTTCTCCGACAGCAGCTTCATTCGGCGATATCTGTTCGGCGTAAACATCGGCCGATACATGAAACACTGACAAAAACATCAATAAAGCTAAAAAATAGAATGGTATCAAGCATTTCATAGTGCCCATTCCTCCGGAAATTGCATCAAAGGTTTTCGAAAGTTCTGTATCAGTTGTATTTACTACATTGTATTATAGCATTGTATTGTAGCATTGTATTGTAGCATTTCACTTTCGTCAACGCCGACCATTCTTTTTATTTATATGAAACCTTTCTTAACCTTATCTGTGCATCATGATACAAGAGGATAAAAGGCAGTTGTATTTGTAAGGTTGATTCGATACTTTATTGAAAGAAACATTCACCGGGTAGTTGGGAACGCTTTTCCAGTCTTTGTTAATGTCAAAAGGGCACATCCGGTATATTGGCAATACCCTGTCAGAGACTGGGAGGCTTTTCCAGCTCGATCCCATCCCACTGAAGGCCGCCTATCACCGCCTGTGCGATATTGGTCAGGTGGTCACCAATTTTTTCGACATTGTCAACCAGGTCGATAAATATCAGGCCGGCCTCAGGTGAGCAGATGCCCTCGGTCATACGCTGGACATGGCTGCGTCGAAAATCTATCTGCATTTTGTTAAGGTTGGCCTCGTTGATCAGGGCTGCTCTGGCAGCCTCAACATCATTATTCTCTAAAGCCGCTATGACATAATCAAGCATCTGCTCTGCCTCTTTTCTCAATTGATTAGCCTCGGCCAATGCTGAGTCGCTAAACGTAAGTTTTTGGTCCATCTTCCGTTCAGCAATCTCAACAATATTAACGGCATGGTCGCCGATACGCTCGAGGTCGTTCACCGTATGTAAAAGAACCGGAAGCTCCACCGAAACCTCGTCAGACAACTGCTTGCGAGATAATGCCGAAAGGTATGATGTAATTTCATACTGGAATTCATCTATAAAATCTTCTATTCCCCCTACAGAGGCAAGTTTCTTGCCGTCATCGCTGAGAATGCCGTCGATTGACCTTTCAAGAGCTGTTTTTGCCGTTCTTGCCATACGAATGATTTCGCTCTTGGTCTGCTCCAGCGCTATCACTGGAGTATTGAGCAGATGCTGCTCCAGAGCGACAGGTTTCCGGGCCAGTTCTTCCTTTGTCACAGGTAGAATCTTCATGACTACCAGTTCAAGCCACCCGATTACCGGCAAAAATATAAGCGTGTTAAACACATTAAACGTACTGTGTGCAACAGCAATGTGCATCATAATCGTTGTCTCAGATAGTGTCGATGGTGCAATCCATTCAACTATATCCGCAAACCACCCCACCCAAACCAGAGGCAATATATAAATCACTCCTATTACATTGAACAAAGTATGCCCCATCGCCGTCCGTTTGGAATTTCGTGATGTCCGAAAGGCCGCCAACCACGCCGTAATCGTTGTCCCGATATTATCTCCAAGAATGTATGGTATCGTCACTCGAAGCACCAAATCCCAGTCCGTCCCAAAAGCTCCCTGCAAAGCTAATATCTGAATCAAGGCAATTGAAGCCGAGCTGCTTTGCAAAAGCATTGTTATAATCGTTCCCGCAAGAACCGCCAAAAGCGGATTATGGCCCACCCATATTAGAGCCTCGTGCACATCCGTATTGTCTTTCAGCGGCGCAAACGCCTCCTTCATGAAGTACATACCAATGAACAGAATGCCGAATCCTAATAAGACCTCCCCAATGCTCTTCTTCCGCTGTGTCCTGCCCGCAATGCTCAAAAGAAAACCCACTGCAACGATGGGAAGTGCATAGTTAGTGATCTTGAATAGTGCAAAGACCGAGACCAGCCATGCCGTAAAAGTCGTTCCTATATTTGCCCCCAAAACAACACACAGTGCCTGCCTGAGTGTCAAAAGCCCCGCGTTCACCAACCCCACAGTCATCACCGTCGTAGCTGAACTCGACTGTACAAAGCATGTGGTAAGAGCGCCAACCAAGACCGCAATAACTCGACGCTTTGTCAGTACCTCCAGAAAGGCCTTCAGCTTCTGCCCGGCCACCTTCTTCAGGCCATCGCAATAAGCCCCATGCCGAACAAAAACAGCCCCAACCCCCCTACTATACCGAAAATCATTTCTGTCATATTGATTCCTGACAAAGCCTTTGAAAAGCGAAAGATTTATAATTGCGCGGTGGTTTTACCCTTTATCGTTTGAACGGTCAAGGAAGTTTTTCTGTGATTGCCGCAAAATGTGATTTTTCATCTGTATCAGTATCCTGTTCGGAATTGGAAGAAGCAGAGGTTTTTAGCTCAATTCCCTCCCGTTGCCGCTCACCAAAATAACCATTCCGCGATGAGGTAGAACAGTACGGTTAATCCCCCGGCGACCGGAATCGTGGCGAGCCACGAGGTAAAGATAGAACCGACTATTTTGCGATTAATGGCGGTGATACCGCGGGCCAGTCCCACCCCAATGATTGCGCCGATGAGCGTGTGAGTAGTGGATATAGGTAGACCCAGCTTGGAAAAGGTCAGTACCGTTACCATCGTGCTCAGGTCAGCGGCCACACCACGCGAAGGTGTAATCTCCGTTACCTTTGTTCCAACCAAACGCATCACCCGGTAGCCGTACATGGCCAGCCCCAGAGCAATGCCCCCGCCGCCGAGAACCAGAATCCACATTTCCACCGGTACTTGTTCGGGAATAACCCCGTATTTGACAATCTCCACCACCGCGGCCAGCGGGCCGATGGCATTGGCCACATCGTTGGCCCCATGTGCAAACGCTACTGTACACGAGGTGATGATTACCAGCACAACAAAGGTTTTTTCCACATGGATAAGCTGCTGCTCCAGCGGTAATTCATCATTGCAATTGCGACTTCGCCTGCTAAGCAGTATGGAAACACCGCTGGCGATAACCCCGCCTAAAATACTGAGGCCGATAGCCTCGGGACCTCCTAAATCCAAATGTACGTTCTTCAGTCCTTTGTAAATGGTGGCCAGAATCAGTATGGCAAAGGTAAAAAAAGTGCAAACCGGAACACCTTTCCGCGCTGCCACCGCCGGCTTTTCGGCCGACAATATGTACCGCGATATCAGTCTAAATATGACAAACGCCATTATCCCTCCCGCAAGGGGCGAGATGAACCAACTGGCCACTATTTGCCCAACTTTAAACCAATGAATGTGTCCCAGACCGGCCTGCAGAATTCCAAACCCGATAACCGCCCCAACAATCGAATGCGTGGTCGAAACCGGCATCCCCAGATAGGAGGCCACATTCAGCCACACCGCAGCCGCCAGCATCGCGCAAACCATTCCGTGGGCAAGCATTCGCGGGTCGTCGGCAAAAGCTTGCGTATCTATTATTCCCTTGCGAACGGTATCGGTAACGTGGCTGCCAACCAGCACGGCGCCGCAGAATTCACAGATTGCGGCCAGTATCACCGCCCAGAAAATAGTCAGAGCTTTCGACCCGACCGCGTCCGCCATAGAATTAGCAACATCATTGGCACCAACATTCCAGGCCATGTATAGACCAATGACGATTGCTGTGATTACGAGGATTTCCATAGAAACAGTGTTTTTCCACTCAAGAGTCGGCTATTTCTTGCGAATGATGAGGCGAAGATATTTAGCGGTTTTTTCGGCGTTGTTTGACACTTGGCCAAGTGTTTGGCAATACTTATCGAGGAACATAATTGTCACCGGGTCAAGTTTGTCCTCTATACTATAGAGATGCCGGGCAAATTTTCTTTCCAACCGGTCGGACTGCCATTCTTCTTCGCCTATTTTTGCAATAGATTCCAGCATTTCCTCGGCTTCTTCGCCCGCAAAGGCAGCTTCAGCAAGGGTTGAAAGCTTATTCGTCAGCTCCATTAAGTGCTCACTGACGCTGATTACCTGCTCGACAAAAGTCATAAAATCCGTCTTGAGTTCTTCCGGAAGTTTCGTCTTGCGAATCAGCAGCACAACGGCAAAATCCTCCGCAGCATCTGCCACGTCGTCTTGATACCCCAAAAACTGACTCAATTCCATCCGCCCTACTGACAAAAAGTACATCTTGCTAATGCTGTCGCGCATTGACGTTTTGATCTGGTCCGCCTCGTGCTCGGTCTTTGACATTTGGTTGTGTAATTCTTCGATCTTCTCATAGTCCTCCGCCAGCAGTGCATTCGTCAGAGGACGTAGAAGCTCCACACACTCGTGAACCTTTTTTGCGTGCTCCTGAAGTCCTATGAATGGTGACGGAGCGAAAAACCTATCTATAACTCCCATTGTTATCTCCTTTAACAAACAAGGATTAATATTAGCCCCAAGCCTACTACCGTACCGAAAATCATCTCTTTGATCATATTGATTCCTGACAAAGCTTTTGAAAATCGAAAGATTTATAATTGCGCGATGGTTTTACCCTTTATCGTTTGAACGGTCAAGAGAGTTTTTGCAATTATGGAAAGTTTTTTCTGATCTCCGAAACATATGAAGTGTTGAGTGTATTTCTACTCGTGTCGCAGGGATTCGATGGGGTCCATGTTGGCGGCACGATAAGCGGGATATAAGCCGAAAGTTATTCCGACAATTGCGCTGATACCAAAGGCCAACACTAATGAAGTGCTGGTAATTATCGTAGGCATATGGCCGAAATAGGTTACAAAAAACGGTATCGAAGAACCCAAAATAATCCCCAGTATGCCCCCAGCCAACGTTAAGATCAGAGTTTCTGAGAGGAATTGAACGATAATATCACGCTTCTTGGCGCCGAGGGCCCGGCGAATACCAATCTCACGCGTTCGCTCGCTGACCGTTGCGAGCATAATATTCATAATTCCTATCCCGCCAACCAGAAGTGAAATTGCAGCGATTGAGCCCAAGACTATACTAAAAATCATTTTCGTACGCTCAGCCTGGCGAAGCAGCTCTAAAGGTACAACCACCTGGTAATCGTCTTGCTTGTGGAACCTGCCCAAAAGAGTCTCCAGAATATCACGTGTTGGCAGCACTGCTTCTATGGAGCCGACTTTCACAATGATTTCCTGGAGTTCAACTTTCTCTATCTTGGCTCCGCTGCTTCCACTAACCTCTATCGAAATCTCACCGAAGCGGTCCTTAATCGTAGTAAGGGGGATATAGATATTGCCTGCATTCGCACCCCCCTTTCCAGGCGCTGCCGCCGGAACTTGATTGTCGAAAGTCTGTAAATCCGAGACAAAGGCCTGCTGAGTGACAATACCCACAACCCGGTAATAATCCGTCGTTATTTTTATATCCTGGTACATCGGATCATCAAAAGCGAACAGCTCTTTGACCACATTTTCATCAAGGACACAAACGCTTTGTTTGTAGTGCATGTCAATACTGCTGAGAAACCTCCCTCTTAGCAGCCGGACCGTTGATATATCAGGAAACCACGGCACCGTGCCAATGACCTCTATAGACACTTTGCGATTGCGATACCAGGCTCTTTGAGGAAGGATACGACTTGGCACAACAACTTCGACATTACGTATGCTGTTATGGAAGCGCTCAGCGTCCTTATAGGTCAAACCATATTCAAGCACGACCCGTTGTCCGCTGGATTGTTCCTCTTCCGGAGGTTCGATGGTTTTTATGATAATATTTTGACTGCCGAGACGAGCAATCTGATCCTGTGCATGTTTACTGGCACCCTCGCCGATGGCCAGCATGGCTATTACCGAAGAGACACCAAAGATAATACCTGATGTTGTCAGAGCCGAACGCAGCCCATGCATCCACAAGCTCTTGATGCCTAATTTAATTGTGCGTTTCAGGCGAAAAGTAAACATAACCTGTTAATTCTTCTCCCCATTCTGTTTTATTCGACCGTCAAAGAGGCGTATGGTTCGTTGAGCGTCCCTTGCGATGCTCTCATCATGGGTAACTACAACGAGGGTTTTGCCCTGTTTATGCAGATCCGTAAGGATTTTCAAAATACCGGAGCCGCTTTCGGAGTCAAGGTTGCCTGTCGGTTCGTCAGCCAGGATAATTAATGGCTCGTTTGCCAGCGCCCGGGCAATTGCTACTCTCTGCTGCTCGCCGCCGCTTAATTCCGCAGGTCGATGTGTAATTCTATCACCAAGCCCTACCATTTCGGCCAATTCCTTTGCACGCTCAGCGCTTTCGTGTTCGGAGAGACCCTGGTAATACATTGGGACTTCTATATTCTCTACAACATTTAGCTGCTGAATAAGATTAAATGATTGAAATACAAAACCGATTCGTGCGCCGCGTATCAACGATAAGTCATCATCATTAAGCAGGGATACATCTCGTCCGCCGAGCCAGTATTCCCCACTTGTGGGATGGTCGAGACAGCCAATCATATTAAGCAGCGTAGATTTCCCGGAGCCGCTGGGCCCCATAATGGCTACATATTCTCCGCTGTTGATAGTCACATCAATGTTACGTAAGACCTGTAGTTCCATTGTGCCAAGCTGGTAACTCTTACATAACTGCTTCATAACCAGGATCGGCTTTTCAGCTTTGGACTCAGGTGTTTTGTTGAACTGTTGCATAGCCGGCTCACTCACCTACTCACTCCCGCGTGGCTCAGTTCCACCCTGCGATGGTCTGCCACCCTGCGATGGTTCCCCTCCCTGCCGTGGTCTACCGCCCTGTGGTGTTCCTCCACCTTGTCGTGGTCTGCCGCCCTGCGATGCCCCCTCACCTTGTCGTGGTCTGCCGCCCTGCGATGCCCCTCCACCTTGTCGTGGTCTGCCGCCTTGAGGTGACCCTGAACCTTGACGCGGCCCACCGGCCTGTGGTCCTTTTCGTCGCTGGTTTGATTTACCATCAGATTCAGATTCAATGATTCGTGGGGGAGTTAACAGCACTTCCTCGCCAACTTGCAGGCCATTGACAATCTGCACAAACGTGTCGTTAAACGCTCCTGTTCTTACTTCGCGCTCCTTAGGGCCTTGTTGCGTCGCAATGTAGCAGACCTTCCTGCCCGCGCGGTTCGCCACGACCTGAATGGGCACAATCATGGCATCCTTCAACTCTTCAATAAGAATCTCAACTTTAGCAGACATTCCCGGCCTGATGAAATCATGCGCACCGTCTATTTCAACGTTCGTAGAGTAAACCCTGACGCCGGCACTGAGCCAGCCGTGTTGTGGGTCAGGCAGCGGCGCTACTTTCATCACTTTGCCCGAAAAATACTTGTCTGGAAACGCCTCAACTGTTACCGTCACATATTGACCCGGCTTAACCTTATCGACAGAGGACTCGTGAACACTCACCTCCACAGCCATTACATTGGAATTTGGAATCGTGAAGATTTTTTGGCCTTTATGGACCATGTCCCCGACCTCGATTGGGTCTTCACGCCTTGACCGATAATCCGCACTCGTACCGTAAACAATTATGCCCGGACTCGGCGCTAGTATCGTACAGGCTGCAATCTGTCTATCCAATTTTGCAACATGCTCCTGTTGCAGATTGAAGGTGGCTTCGGCATTTTCACGCTTGGCCTGGGCCTGGGCCAGAAGGGAACGAGTGCTGGCATGCTTACGTTCCAGCTCACGCTTGGCTTCTTCGTAGTCGCTCAGAAATTTTTCCGTTTCTTTTGGAAAATCATAGCGTTTATATAAATCAAGAGTATCTCCGGCTTGTTTGTGTTGAACGTCAAAACTTTGCACAGCCAACTGTTTCTCCTTCACTTCAATTTCAGGAGCGTAGTTGGCATCGCGAAGCTTTATGCTGGACTCTAACTCCTGCTGCGCCTGCGTAAGTCTGCCTTCAGCAAGAAGAATGGTGTCAGTTAATTCGTTGAGCTTTTGTTTGGCTCCCCCCTTCTCGCCATTGGGATCCTCAAGATACTCAAGCAGCAAGGTCATATCAATAAATGAATTCGGGTCCTTTTCAGTATCCTTAATAAGCTTTTGCGCCGCAGCTTTACCCAAATGCTTTTGCAAGTCCATCAGGCCAAATTGCACCGCCAATTTAGCGGCAGCGATGTCAGATTCATTTTGTTTTTCCTGTATTTCATAGGCTTCATGGGCCTCGATGTTAGCAGCTTTGGCGGTGGAGAAAGTGATTTGCGCCTGGCTGAGAATATCCTGGAGGTCAGATGAGTTTAATTGACAAAGTAACTTCTTGTTCTTAACATCCTCCTCGGTGATAACCGTGCCCTCAGCAACGAGCTCGGCAATCTCGATGCCACGCCCTTCCACTTCACAAAAGATATCCGTAGATTCCTGGGCTTTGATATTGCCGCTCTCAGTAACCGTTATGGTCAAATCATCTTTGCGTACGGTAAAGGTACTTAAGCTCTTATTGGAAAAGGCCGAGTTTGCTTTTCTCATCGAAGCCACTAATACCAGTGCTGTACCGGCAATTGCAACCAATATCAAAATCACCCAAAGCCGCTTTCCGCCGAAGATGAAACCTCGTGCCCCCCGATTTCGCTTCCCGGGGCTATTTCGTCTCATTGTGTCTTTATTGTCGGTCATTGTATCCTTTGCTCCCACATTCCGTCCGGCCTGACCTGTAAAACGCCAACGTCCTGGAAAAAGTTCAGCTTTGCTATTAAATGGGCCACTAAAGCAGCCGTTACCCTGTTCTGCGCTTCCAATAAGGCGTCCTGCGACTCGATGAAATCCCGGGCGTTCAACCGCCCTGCTTCCCAGAGCAACGGGGAAACATCAACCCTTTTTTGGGCCAACTCCAAAGCTGCATATTGAGTACCATACGATTTCGCTTCCTGCTGCAGTCTGCGATGGGCCTGACGCACATCCAATTCCACGTTGTCTCTGTCGTTATCAAACTGCCGCTGCTGCTGCTCCAATATTATCAGTGCCTCACGATAAGCATTGCGTTCGGTTTTCCGATCCAAAGGCAAATCAACTTGCATACCCAGGCTGTAAGTGCCCTTATGAAATTGTAATCTGGTAAAGTCGGTTTTTCCCGTCGAATCTACACCGGCGCTGCCAATCAGGTCTAATTGCGTACCAAGACCATCAGCAGCGACTATCACCTTACGGGTGGCGTCATCAATCCCGTCTCTGCTGTTAGCTAAATCGAGGCGCCAAAGCAAAGCCGTTTCAGTCGCTGCATCCAAAGTATAATCAGGCTCAATTATACCTTTGTCCACCAAAGCTTTCAACTCATTATCATCCAACTCCACATTAACATGGGTCGGTAAAGATAACCTGATTTTGAATTCATCAAGCTGTTGTTCATAGCTTTGCATGGCCCGAATCCAGCTATCCCGTGCACTCAGTTCACTCTGTTCTGCCTGATCGACTAAGAAACGCGCAGTCTGACCTTCGTCGGCTTCCATCTCTAAACGTTTTCTTAATTGTTCTTTCCTTTTCCAGTTATTTTCTGCGTTGATCGTGACATCCCTGAGCTGTAAAACGCGATAGTAGTCAGATATAATCGAAACCACAAACGTTTTGCGAAAGCGATTGAACAAGCGTATCTGATATAAGGCATCCCGCTCAGCCTGGGTTAGTCTCTCCTGTACGATTTTTCGGCCACGACCTCGCAGCAGAGGCTGCATTATGCTGGCGGTCAGAACCGAACCAAGTGAAGTTTGAGGATCGCCGGTCAGAAAGCGGGCCCAATCCAGGGCAATACCGACGCTGACTATGGCGCCATCGGCTAAAAGTTGATCAAAGCCTAATCCGGCATCATATTCTATCTTCTCATCTTCACTGTCTCTGGTATATCTGGTGTCAAAAGTCCCAAACCATTGCTTTGCGAACTGATACCGCACTAATGTTAAATCAAGCGCTTTAAGGTAGAGTTGTTCCTTTTGGCTTTGATACGGGCGGTTGTGTGCGGTGGCAATGGCAACCGCTTGAGCCAGAGTTATGATCCCTGATGGCGGTACCGCGTTTTCAATCCGCACGTCGTTCGGTGATGCCGGTAAGTCACTAATCGTATAATTGACCTTTGAGCCGAAGTTGTCCTTCCATTTGTCATCGATGATCTTATATACTTCTTTATCAGCGTCAGCTTTGTAGTGCTCAGTGCTGCACGCACCGACAATACCGAATATCGCAGCCATGCACAGCCCCATGTATAATGTAAATAGTCGAAACTTAAAAAACATAAGAACCCTACTCCGAAACAGTCCCCACTTACACAAAAACACATTCATCCGTAGATATTCCATTATACTATAATAGCTTACAAAAGAAAAGATGAAACCGGCCGAGATCCTCACAATACCGCCAATTTTAGACACTTCTCACAGGTCTTACGCAAGAGGTTCCAATAAAACCTGCAAATTTGGCAATCTGTTTGCGAATAATCTCAAGTAGCTTCCATCGCTACTGTTAGTCTTCCGACATAAGATTGGACGCTTTAACCTGTAAAAATATTGCCTAAAAGCGCTCCAATCCCTGAGAATAATAACATTTGCTCTATTGCAAAACAAGCCAATTACGGGTAAAATGGCCAATAATCTGTAATTTGGCGGCGTAGCCAAGAGGCCTAAGGCGACGGTTTGCAAAACCGTTATTCGCCGGTTCGAATCCGGCCGCCGCCTGTTCTTTTCCACACTGTCAGTAAGTGAAATTTGGTTTCGTTTGCTGCCTAACAGCCAGCCTGATAAAGACTTACTATCTTCATCAGACTTTCGGTTGTCCTCCGTCCTGTTGCCATTTTCACCGACATTGAACAGATGGTATGTTTGCCTTTACGCAGGATTCTATGGATTTACAACGCCGGGTGAAGGCGTGGCCGCTTCCCAATTGGCTACATCATTGCCATATTCATTCGGCACCTTACGGGAAAGCGATTTGCCAAGACCATCGGCTTCGGTAGGCCACAGGTCAACACCGCCGGGAACATCCTCAGGATGCCAGCCGTCACTATAGGTCACCCTGTCAATGCGGATATACTGACGAGCGCCAAGCCCGTCAATATCGCCGGGCATGCCAATCTGCAGCCTCTCGCCGGCGTTGCTTAACCTGCCGCTGTAATCTTCCAGAACCTGAACGCCAAGCGGCATACTGCCATATCTCGCTATAAAGGCCGCCACGTCTTTCACAATCATTAGATAGCCATAAGCAGGTATCGTTACAGGGGAACTGTCCGAGAAGGTATAATCAATACCATCAGTGAACTTCCACGGTGTGAGTTTATCGATGCGGTATAATGTCACCGGCGCGCTGGTGATGTTGTACAACTCGATATATTCCTCATTCTGATTGCTGGTCGGCGGATTGTACATAATCTCGTTGATAACAACCGGGCCGACCTTGGGATCATCATTAGGCTGCGCCAGAGTATTGGAGTCCATCGCCACAAAGTTGAAATTGCCGGTGCTGCTCTTAAAATATCGGCCGAATGATACGTTGGATTGCGATGCGCCAAAATCCTCAACCTGGCGGTAGCCGGTCAACATGCCGTTCGGGTCAAGACGCGAGGAAAGGCAAGCCTCCTCGCCATTCTCGCTAAAGGCAAAAGGTACAATAGTGCCGGGATCGCCCGGATTATTGAAATCCGTATCCTGATAGAAAACCAAATAACTATTCGCGGCAATCATTGTACCATTGGCAATCCTGTATTTCATCAGGTTGGGCTCATCTCTGTCATTGTCACTGAGGAACCAGCCGCCGATGTTGATGGGCGCCCCGGTGGTGTTGTGCAGCTCAATCCAGTCAGGCCCTGCGTTCGAATGCGACATCACTTCGTTGATTACCACGGCACCGGGGTCCGGGAGAATACCGCTGTCATCCCAGCCGGGCGAGCCGTTGCGGTATACACTCGCACGCCAGGAGCTTTTCCGATTCCAGCGTCCTGTAGGGTCGGCTATATTCTGAAACTCACTTTCGCTCACTGCCCGATTGTAGATGCGAACATCGTCGATTAGGCCGGTGTAATAGAGCGGAGAAACAGGTTCACTGCCGATATAAGCATTATAGTTCACCCCTAAGAAACCGGTTGAAACAGCACTGTCTTTCAACTCACCGTCAACATATAACTTCAGGTTGGAACCGTCATTAGTCCCGGCGACATGATACCATTGGTCTGCGTTAATCGCTTCGGTCGAAATCACTTGAACAAAACTCACACCTACAACAATGTAAAATGCAGGTGTACCGCTGGAAACATAGAAATAGTAACCATTGTTACTCAAATCATGCTGCGTTAGTACAGGATTCCATAGCCCTGCAAACTCGTCCACACGTACCCATGCCTGCGCAGTTACATTTGCTCCTGCTAAAGGAGCGACAGGGGCAACAACAACATAATCGCCGCTACCGTCAAGGCTCAAAGCTCCGTCAACTCGGCCGGCTGTCCAGGTTGGGTCTCCAACCAGTGTTCCGTTGTTCGTGCCGGCGCTGTCTATCGCGGTGCCGCCGGAGCCGTCATCGAACTTCCAGTGCGCGACCAGGCCTTCGCCCGAGCTATACATAGCGCTGTCACCGGGCTCTATGATAGTCAGAGAAAAACCGTCGCCGTCGGTAATGGTATGCCAGCCGTCCTTGTACTCGAAGTCAAGAATCGTCTGCCCATCAGCATCCTGAAGCTTAATCCTTTCACCATTATTGGCAAGACTGCCTGTGTACTGGCCTGCTATATTGACTGATGTGCCGTATTTGACTTCGAATGCAACCTGGTCTCTCACAACTACCACGCATTCGTCCGTGGCAAGTTCCATATCCGGGAAAGTGAAATCGATCCCTTCAGTAAATCTTACCAGATTCAGATTCAGTGTACTTGGTCCGATGTTTTTCAGTTCGATATATTCGGTGTTTGGATCATTTGGGTCGCCGGTGTTCCGTGGATGGTACATAATCTCGGTGATACGAAGGTTATCTTCAACCGGGCCGATGGCATATACAGCCTCGTTCAGTGCGCTCCACGTGGTGCCGTCCAGTATACGTGCTTTGGCGTGTGTGCTCTTGGTTAAAATAACATTAACAGGGACGACAGATGAAATCCCGACAGGATTTCCGGTCCAGGGTTCGCGCGGGTCGCTGCCGTCGAGGGTATACCAGATCGTGCCGGACGCATTGGGATTATCAATGGTCAACTGGTCACCGCTCCAAGCCTGCCCCCCATGCTGATACGAACCATTGATAGAAAAGACCGGCGCATCTATGCTGGGATAGAGTTTCGGGCTGGTACCTCTCAGGAAACCAATCGCCACGTTTGTTCGTTGCGGGAAGTACTGGTTAAGCAGCCGGTCACGTTCGGTGACCCATTCGACATTGCGCGTGTACGGTAAGCTACGGCTTGAATCGCCCCAGCGTGCTGATTCGCCGACGATCCCACGGTCGATGAAGTCCGCCAGCGTTTGGTACCGCGCACGGTTGTTTTCGGGCGTAAGCGCTCCGTTATTGTGGAAATGCCGGTGTGCGTGGTCCGCAAAAAGCAAGCAGAACTCAGCATTACTGCGAAGGTGGGCGTAAATATTAGATGGTTTATTGAATTGATGGATTCCGGTCTTGTTGGTGCCGGTGATCGATTCCAGCGTGCGTTCGGAATCCCACCCAAGGAATTTCCACCCTTCTCCCGGGAGGCGCCTGCGAACCGAGTACCAGTTGTGGTCATCCCAGTCGATGTTGCCGGCGTAGATGTTCAGGATCATATAGTCGATGAGATTGGAGATATCAACGTATTGGGCAAGGGCATCGTAGTCGGCCTTGTTGGCTATGCCCGCTTCAGAAAGGTTCTGGGTCGTGTTCCAGGCATCGGCAGTACCATCAACTACGTTGCGCGGGTAAGAGTTGAGTGCATCATATTCTTCCTTTTCACCGCCAAGATAACTGGAGCCAAAGTCTGCAGTACAACGTTCCACGGGATTGTACAATCCCCAGTACAGACCGTTAAGGTATAGGTGGACAAACGTACCGGACAGACCCAACTGACCCATGGCTAATTGTGAGCGACATATCCATTGGTCCCGAATTAACTGAGTATTTCTTTCCTCCGTAGTTTGATGCCGGTGCCAGGAGTTATTGAAGCCGGCACGAAGGATAATGGTGTCAAACTCGTCGGTCGCAACTTCACCAAACAACGGAAACCGCATCTTCGTCGGTCCGTATAAGCTCTTGAACAGAAGACGCAGCGTGTGCTTCTCGAATTGTTCATAACGTCCGACACCACCGTATATGCGGACACCGCAGTTGGCCTGGTAATCCTCTGAGCCATCCGGGAAAATCAACTCGACCGACCCTGCCCTTTCCCATGCCACGCCGCCTGATCTCGGGTTGGAGTAGATACCGCTCGGGCCGAACAGGTCATTCAAATCCATTACTATCGACATTGTGGGAATAGACTTCAGGTCGTTTTTGATGGTGGTGGCGTATATGCCTCCGAACAGGTCGCTGCCACCTTGTCCGACAACATCAGGATCCATCCCGTACTCAGCGGAAGTTGAGCCCCACGTACTGGGGAAACCCGGTGGACTTGCCGATTGCAGGATGACGTCGTCGAGGAATAGGTACGTGTGTGCCTCAACCACAGAATCCAGCCAGCCCGGCTTGACCGCAACGGCACGGACTGTCGTAGTTTGACTCACGTTAATTGGGCTCGTGTAAGTAAATCCATGCGTTATCGTGGGCTGCGAACCATCAATAGTGTAACGGATATCAGCGCCATCCTCTCCAGTGGACAGGATTAACGGGAATGGAGTGTCATAGAAACCACGTTCGTGGCTGTACCAGACCTCTTCAACAACACCCTGTGCGCCGGGAACGTTGAACACGCCCGGTGTCGCTGTGGTGAAGTATTGTGGAACACTCATATTGCTGGCGGCGACCAGGTCAGGCAAAATCAGAAAATTAGGATCGGTAGCGTTGTCGTTAAGCCCGTGAATGGCCAGAACGTTCATGCCGCCTTGCAATGCGTTCACAGAAGCCATAATATTAATCACCTCAGCAACCGAAGCGTCCCCATCCGGACGGTCGGAAAGGGCCGTAGAGTCCCACTGCACCGAATTCGGAGCATTTCGTAACGCAACCTCCTGCTCGTTAAGATATGCCACAAAGCCGTCCTCATATTTCATCCGCAACGTGAGCGTATCGAAAATCTCCTGGTCACCCTCTTGGAGATTAAACTCAGTTCGCATCCAAAGTGAGGAATTTACACCTAACATATCATCATTCACATCGGTGCCTCGGTTCCCTCCCTCAAGCATAAAGACATCAAAGGAATACGCCTTACCATCAGCGTTACCCGGATCGGCCTCGGCACGGACCGTAAAGCTGCCATCGGCCGCCGTAATGCCCGTCCAACGTGCAACATAACCTTCGCTGATATTGTCACCGGTGTTGAACCTCACCTTGTTTTCAGCGAGAACATCTACGCCGATAGTGCTGGCATTAGTGTATGTATCGGCGCCGGTAAGCGTATAGATCGTCAATCGACCGCTGTAATTGCCGCGAGCAGCCGATGTAGCAAATGTGTACCCTGTTGTCGGATCCAAACCTGTGAACGTCAGGTCGACCCACCAACCTGCACTGCCATAATATATCACGCCGGTCATATCTGCTATACCACCGAATGTGTTATAAGCATCAGTGCCTACGGCGCAGTCACTTCCGCCATTACCGGGTTCCGGCTGCCATCTGACACCACCGTTCTCTGTCAGCGTTACCGTTACGCCCGTGTTATCACCTGTGGCCTGATCTACCAACGGCCCGGATGTCAGACCAGGATGCCCACTACCAATATCATAGGTCGTAACGTTGTTGGCAATGTACTGGTCGCTGCTGCGATACACGCAATCGTTGTAGGCAACCATTCGTTCGCCGCCAAGGCCAAACCCAATACCGGTCTTTCCGGTGTCCCATGCTGAATCGTTGAAATCAGCAGCAGCCCAACCTGTGCCCAGAGCCGCATCGCCGCTGGTTGGCACGTGGTAGGAAGCGTCCATACCCATTGGTATCAGAGTCGCCGAGTACTGTGTCAGGCCGTAAGAAATATCTGTCAACTGTACAGGGTATTCAGGCGCATATTCATGAATGACGGTGTTACCACCAGGTGCTACCAACGCCAGATACTCACCAGGATCTTTATCGAGATTGAAGTTGGTATGATAGTAACCGCCTGCGTCAAGATACGGGTAATTACCCGGATAATTCTCAAACGTCTTGTCCGAAGCAAAGACAATCAGGAACTCACCCGGATCAATCGCCAGACCGTTCGGAAATTGCCATTTGGTCAGGTTGTTTTTATTGTCGGTCAGATACCAGCCATCCAGATTGACAGCCATGCCGGCCGGATTGTAGAGTTCAATCCAGTCAGAAGAAAGGCCGTCTCCATCCAGTAATGTGTTAATATTGGATGCCATGAACTCGCTGATGACTACGTGGAGCTCTTCTATCTGCCAGTTGTTTGCCAACAGGGCCACGTCAGCCATATTTACGCTATTGATCCCATCAATGTCAGCTTTGCAGGTAGGGGGAAGACAGCCGGGATTCAGCCACTCCCACGAAAGAATTCGCAGGTCTTTGAAATTAACTATAAGGTCTGCATTCAGATCGCCTACGAGTTGAGGCTGGGCGCTAACCGAACCAGCCAAAAATGCTATCAATACCACTAATAGCGCCGTAAGGCGTCCCCAAGCGGACAACGAAGTTTTCACAGATATGGGCATCCTTATTTCCTTCCTCCCTGGCTAGGCGCCATGGCGACTGCACTGATGTTTTGGGCCATAGGCCGCGATTTTATCTTTGTAATTTGTGGGCCTTATACAACCAATAACGTATAAACGAGAGTTTAATATAACATATTTAAGGTGGTTAAGTCAAGGCACTTTTTGTCTTGTTTATGGGACGTATAGGGGACATCTTGATGTTCCGATGTGGCTTGCAGTGATAGGAAGAGGCAGTTTTTAATAACTGGCAAAGGCGAAGCTTACCTTGTATATTTGCCTTTATGTTCAGGAATCTACGAATTGACAACGCCGGGTGAAGGTGTAGCCGCTGCCTGATGGGTTGCCTGCCCCGGCTCAAACTCGAGCTTGTATATTCGGCCTAAATCAGGAACTTTTGCATCTTTAGGGGCGCGTCTTAGCCTTCTGACCAGACGCTTCTGTCTTTTTGTTAAACCGGCTTCGTCTTTCTGTAGAAGAGCTTCTATACGCTGCCTGTCGGCATAAAAGCTTTTAAAAATAGCTCCAATATTTCTTGCCTCGTATCTGCTGTTGAGGTTATCCAGAGACTCGGTTAATGTCAGCATTTCGATCGGCACTCCTGCGGCTAACTGCTCCGCCAGACTGTCAGCCACAGCCGAGTCGAATTTCACGATGATTTCGTCAGGCTTGTAATTGGGCTCTGGAATCGGCTCCCCCGGCAAAATCACATCACCCCTAACCTCTACCACCACCAAAACAAAAAACGCCAAAATCATTCGATCAATCATTGTGCGTGTAAACATCTGCTGACTCCTTTCATTGAACTAAGTGCCGAACATGTCCTTGATTTCTTCATGTTTACTACAAAAGGGATACTCTTATAGTCTTTCATCTCGAAGCCAGTTCAGCGCCATAAGTCTAAAGTCCAGGTAATTAACGATGCAGTCCCCGTTTACATCACCTGCAATGATGATTTCACACGGCGGCCGGCCAAAGTATGACTTGCTGGCCTCGGTCGTGCCGCCGTATGCTCCCATATTAATTATGCCGCCATTGGGAAAGGGCTCGTCACCAATTGGACTACCTGGGTCGCCTCCATCAATACATGGACTGGTTACCTCATCCTTCACCCATGTTTGGTTATTCGGCTCCCATCTGCCTGCCTGAGATTTCAGATGGTAATCATCATTATTCAAATCGGCAAAACAGGGATCGGAATGAATATTTCCTGTACCTGAATCGAAGTCCTCGATGCAGGAGTACGTGGCAGAAGATAGATAAAGATCATCCCCATTGCTCCATATAATGCAGTTGGTGATAAGACCTCCGCAATCATATACTCCTCCGCCGCGGAGACTGGCGGAGTTGTAGCAAATGGTGCAGTTAGTAATTGGGCCCCTGCACCTGTACAGCGCACCGCCGATGTGGGCTGTGTTGCCGGTAATAATGCAGTTTCTTAAAGTCGGGCTGTAGCGAGGATCGCCTCCTGTATAGCATTTGATTCCACCACCTCTATCGGTCGCTATGTTGTTAGAAATAATACAGTTGTCAATTATTGGGGAGCAAACTTCGGTTAGGATTCCACCTCCAGACGTAGCAAAGGAACCTGGGAAGCCGGGGACCCACGGAGCCACGTTATCAGTTATTACACAATTGGTTATATGGGGGCTGCTTCCCGTACACCTGATGCCACCGCCATTTGCTTTATATCCATTGATAATGGTAAAACCGTCCAGAACTGAATTTGCATCTTCGCCACTGTGAAAATAGAATCCTCGGCCAGAGCCCTGACAGTTAATAATACAGTTCTGGGGCCCGTTTTCGCTGCGCAGCGTAATTGCCTTGCCGAGAAAGTCAATATCTCTGTTGCCCGTGCCTGTGTATGTGCCGTCCGCTACAAGAACTGTGTCGCCGTCATTTGCATCATTGATAGCGGCCTGGATATTATTAAAGTCCGCAGGCAGGTCATCATCGACGGTAATCGTCCTTGCCGAAGTTATGGATGCTATCCCCAGCGAAAAAACTAATATCATTCCACAGGTTTTGAGATATGCTCCTTTCTTCATTTTAAACCCACTTTCTGACCAATGCGGTCATTAAGAGTTCGTAATGGAAACGTCTTTTCTTCGCCTGTAACAAAAGGTGCAAAGCCTCGCAGATACTTCTTTATTAATCTTAGTGCCTTTAAGCACTTATGTCAAGGCCAAAATGCAAAAATTTTGCAAACTCTGCCAATCATTGATTTTTGCCGTCAAAGCGGCTGTTAGCTATTTCAATCACTAATCGTTGTATGAACTTTCCGGCCGCAAAAAAATCGTGGAACCAACCCAACGAGCTGGCGGAGTACTGCAAGGTGGAAACATCGTAGTTCATGCTAAATAAATTACCTCCAGAAGTTACTCTGGTGAAACTTTGGGGCGGTGTCCGTGAGACCCCGCCCCATTTTGTTTTTTCCCCTACCGAAATCCGTAAACAAACACACTCTGTGGCGGCAACAATTTGTATTGCTGTCCATTTTTATTTTCTAAAACCTTTGCAACAACCGCTTAACCTCGCTATAATACGGTTCGGAACAACTCTAATAACGGTTCTATGGAGGCTGTATTATGGATGTGACGATTACCCTGACTGTCAATGGAATTAAAAGGACAATCACTACACAGCCGCAGCGCCCTCTTCTCGATGTGCTTCGGGAACAACTGCATCTGACCGGCACCAAGTACGGCTGCGGCCAGGGCCTCTGCGGTGCATGTACGGTCCTGATGAATGGCAAACGCGTGCTCTCTTGCGTCACCCCTGTAGTTCAGGCTGATAGGAAGTCTATCACTACTATCGAAGGACTGGCCAAGGGAGACTCGCTGCATCCTGTTCAGCAGGCTTTTCTTGCAGAGGGGGCGATGCAGTGCGGGTATTGCACGCCCGGAATGATTATGTCGGCTGCTGCGCTGCTCCAAAAGAATCCTGATCCTACAGATGATCAAATTGCTACAGCGATGAATGTCAATATATGCCGGTGCAACGGATATACGAAAATCCTCAATGCCGTGCGTGGCGCCGCCGAGAAAATACAGGGGAAAAGCTCATGAAAAGAGATATCTCAGCTAAAACAGTCGTCCGTATGGATTCCCAGGGAGAACCACAACTATCTGAGATGTCCGATGAATCGGGAGGCCAATTCGAACTGAGCCGGCGTTCCTTTGTGAAACTGCTCGGTGCGGGTCTTCTAATCTCGGTAACTGAGGGCGTCTCTTTCGGCCGGCGTCGCGGACGTAGTCGCCAATCTATAAAAGTAGCGGCAAGACTCCACATCAACAAGGATGGCACTATTACAGTGATGACAGGTAAGGTCGAGGAAGGCCAGGGTGCAAGAGCACAATTAACACAAGCAGCGGCAGAAGAGCTGCGGGTTGCTGTTGACCGGATTCGCCTGGTGATGGCTGATACGGCCCTGGTCCCTGATGACGGTATAACTGCCGGCAGCCGAACAACACCTTCGACCGTCCCGGCAGTACGCAGGGCTTGTGCAACGGCAAGAAACATCCTGGTAGACATGGCGTGCGAACAGTGGCAAACCAAAAAAAGTACCGTGGAGGTGCGCAATGGCGCCATTACTCACCGGGCAAAGAAACAGACTATCACCTACGCGGACCTGGCCAAATCAAAGGACATTGCCGGGGCTTTTGCACAAACCATTCCCTCCGATGTAACTGTTACACCGATCGATGAATGGAAAGTGCTCGGTACTGCCGTTCCCAGGCCAAACAGGCGGGACCTGGTCACAGGTGCACACCGTTATCCTTCGGACATCGTGCGTCCAAATATGCTCTACGGAAAAATCCTGCGCCCCCCTTCTTATGGGGCCACGCTTGAATCGATCGATCTTTCCAAAGCCAGGGCCATGAAGGACGTGGTCGTCGTCCGCGACGGTCAGTTCGCCGGATGCGCTGCGCCATCTTCGTTTCTTGCCGCCCAGGCACTGAAGGCTCTTGCCAAAACCGCATCATGGAAAACCATTTCTCATACATCGAGCAAGGACCTGTTTTCTCATCTCAAGAAAAATGCTCGGTCAGGCTCAAGATCACGCGCCAGAACCAGGGGCTCTATTGACAAAGGTCTTGCCGATGCAAGCAAGGTTCTGGAGCAAACATACGAAGTCGCCTATGTTCAGCATACCCCAATGGAACCGAGGGCGGCAATAGCAGAATGGAACCAGGACAAGTTGACCGTGTGGACGGGCGTCGACGGTCCACAGCGAGTACAAGGAAGCCTGGCCCGCGCTTTAGGAATTCCGTCCGACCGCATCCGCGTTATTGTGCCCGATATGGGTGGTGGATTCGGGGGTAAGCATAGCGGTGAAGCAGCAGAAGAAGCCGCAAGATTGGCCAAGGCGTTCGGACGCCCGGTGGCCGTGCACTGGACTCGTGCTGAAGAGTTCACCTGGGCTTATTTTCGGCCGGCAGCAGTCATCGAATGCAAGGGAGGCCTGGACAGCAACGGCTCGCTTATTGCCTGGGACTTCACCAACATCAACGCCGGTGGTTCAGCTATCGAACCGCCCTACAGGATAGCCAACATCAGGACACGGTCCTTAGGCTCCGATTCTCCTTTACGCCAGGGTTCATATCGGTGCCTGGCTGCAACGGCCAACAACTTTGCAAGGGAGTCATTCATAGACGAACTTGCCGCAGCAGCAGGGGCTGACCCGCTTGCCTTCAGACTTGCCCATATCGATGATCCACGTATGCGAACCGTCCTTGAAACCGCTGCTAAGAAATTCGATTGGCCGGCACGCAGGAAAAAAGTCACCGCTGATATTGGCGTGGGGCTGGCCTGCGGTACCGAAAAGAATTCCTATGTGGCTTCATGTGTGGAAGTGGGTATTAATCGCAAACAGGGGCAGATAAAAGTGCATCAGGTCTGTCAAACCTTCGAATGCGGCCCAATCCAAAATCCTGACAACCTGCTTTCCCAGGTACAGGGTTGCATTATGATGGGTATGGGGCCGGCGATGGGTGAAGAAATAGAATTCGCTGACGGCAAAATCCTGAACGCAAGCTTCGCAGGGTATCGTGTGCCGCGGTTCAAGGACGTTCCCAAAATCGATGTCCATCTGATCAACAAAACTGACATTCCCTCAGCCGGGGGTGGTGAGACGCCCATTATCGCAATCGCCCCGGCCATCGGCAATGCCGTCTTTGCCGCTACGGGCGTGCGCATCCGTTCTATGCCGATCAGCAGGGGCCAGAAGAAAATCTTTGGTTGACACTGGTCGCTATAAACATTTCAAAAGAGCAGGGACAGTACTAAAAGAATTTTTACGGATCAGCTCCGAAGTGCAATTTGTAGTCATCCGGGGTGTCGATGCCGATAGAAATTCCACTTTCGGACACCTCAAGTTCAAGGATTTTTTCTTCGTTCGAATGCAGGACATACCTGGCACCTTGTTCTTCGGGTGCATTGAGCAGTTCGTTAAAAAGTGATCTTGAGAACAACGCAGGATGCCCTCTTTTTTTATTAAATACAGGTACTATGATTGGATTATTTGTTTCTCTGAATTTACGAATAATCTTACCGACGACTTCTTCAGTTATGAAGGGGTTATCCACCAAACATACAAGTATCGCTTCGGTCTCCGGTGGGGTGTGCTTTAGTGCGGCAGTTAAAGATGATAGCTGGCCTTTCTGATAATCTTTGTTTATGACAATGCTTGTCCCGGACAAATCGGCAGATTGTTTTATAGTCTCAGCTTCTGAGCCAAGGACAACGGTGATTCTGTCCACATCGGAGGCCCTTAGCACCGAGATAATATGTTCCAAAAATGTCGTATCATTAAATCTTAACAGTGGCTTTGGCTTGCCCATTCTTTTTGACCGGCCGGCCGCTAATATTATGGCATTTATCATAAACCTTCTGCTTTCTGATTATTCGAAGAAGTTAGTGTCATGCGACCTGTTTCGGATGTATCTCCGAGACTCCTTATTTTTACAAGTTCGGTGATTAGACTCAAGGCAATTTCCCGCGGCGTAATTACGCAGTTTGAATCCGCCGGAGGCGGACAAGATTGGCTTTGATTGGGTTCGTATTGGGTTCGTTTTCACCAAGTGTCCAATCGCATTTTTCTTCATAATCGGTTGTTAATACTTTATTTACGTTCATTTGGTCATCCGGTAAATTGGGTTCGTTTTGCATAAAAAGGGAGCAGATTTGTAAAGAATCCTCTACAGTTGTAGAGCATGCCTTATAAGCACGTAAATATTTTATTAATCGCGGATTTCGCTGATTAAACGGATTTTTTAGCCACAAAAATACACAAAAAGCACAAAGAAACAGAGTAATAGAGGGAATTTCAAACAACTTGTGCATGAATATGGCCCTTTCTTACTGATTATTGATATTTGACTTGGGCGGCTTGCCCGATTCGTGCGGTTCTCCGCTTTCGGTACGAATAATCAAGCCACAGAGCCCACAGAGAAGTCTTATGGCTAAAGACTACGAACCAACAATTAGAGACTAAACATGTCTACATGTTGTAATTATACCAAACTCACCCGGAATGTTCAATAAAATTCTAACTTTTTTATTAAAAAAAGTGTTTTATAGGCACATAAGTAGCTGGATCCCTGCCTAAAGCATACAGGAACTGGCGCTGGGTTCCTGATCCGTCTTTTTTAAGGTGGACGGGTGGGGAGTGGATTGGTAGATTGTGGGTTTACAGGACGCAGATTTCAGGGAGAAGCACCTTGAATGATTCCGCCATAGGCGGATCTTCGATATTGATTAAGGATGATTGATTATTGTTAACGAGGCCGGGAAGGTCGGCGTTTGTTTGAAATGATTATTTGACCCCTAAGGGGTGAATTAATGATGATTGATTATTGTAAACGAAGCCGGGGCGTTGGATTGTTATGCGGAAACAATATAAGCCCCCTAAGTAAGAAGGAGAACTGGCCTAAGTCGTTTTCAAGGGATTACTTATGGACTTTGGGCAAAGGAGTGTTATACTGACACTCGGAGAGGTAAGGAGTTTTATACGGAAACCATATAAACATAGTTAAATACTACAAGTGAGATAAGATTATGCATCAATTACCCTCAGATGAAGAACGATTATCCATTTCTAAACAAATTAAAGAAAAGCTCGCTAAGCTTAATCTTATCGAAATAAAGGATTGGTTTGAGCTTGTTGATTTACCAGATACTTCAGAAGCTACAGTTATTGATATTATTGGAAAAATTAGAAGCTATATAGGCTATTTAACGTTACCTGTAGCAACACATCGTCTTTATCGATGTAGACCCCTAAATAAAGATGAAAACCCACCAGTCCTATTATCCGGTTTACTTTCCCCTCCTATAAAAAAAACGAAACAGGGCAGGTGTAACTTTGCCGAAAAGCCAGTTTTGTATGTATCTGATAATCCAAGTATCTTGTCTCAAGAGTGCCACATAGCAGCAGGCCAACAATTTGTTATTCTACAGTTCAATCATTTACCAGTACCAGATGTAAAAGAGGATATAACGTGTATGCTTTTAGGAATCGAGCCAACATATCTATTTAAAAACAATCCTGCTATAGAATCAGTTGAAAAGTTCAGAGTTGAATTTTTTGGTAGTGATTATAATAAGGTCAGAGAAATAGAGAGGCAACTACATAAATATTTTGTTCGAGATGATGACCCTTCAGGGCTAACCTACAAGCTAACAGCACATCTTTGTGACCATTTATTTTTTAAAAACCAAAACTTAGAAGCAATATTTTATCCGTCTATAGCAACTAATGGCGTCGGCAATAATTATGCAATTAAACCGGGAGCCATTGATAAAGCCTACGAACCAGTAAAAGCGGGTTTATACGAACTAAGCCAGGATGGCTCGGCGAAACAAGTGGATGGAGCAATTCTGTGTAAAGAAGGAGAAATACAGTGGGGAAAGGATGAGGCCATTGATAGCCCTATTCCTATTGGAATTAAGCAAATCGATCCTAATGATCCAGATATATATATTGCCCCATGGAAAAAGTAGCTTTTTGTACGATCATTTAAGAAAAAGGTGCAGTTGACGGCTATTCCGCTAGCGCTCCATAGCCGCAAGTGACTTGCACGTTAGGCGCATTTCTAAAACGTAAGAATTTATGAGCATTACGCTATTAATTTTGTTACTTGGCCTAATCGTCGGCTTAGGCCACCTCTATGATCAGCTAACCCTAAACAAAAAGAAATCGGCGCACATTCTTTTCCTAACGGGCTTGTGGGATAAGGTCGACACTTGGCAAACGAAAGACTTTCCAAAGCTTGCTATCCGAATAGTGTTGCGGCGGCTAAATTTCACATTTGGAGGTCGCAAAACGCTCTGGCTCCCGCTAATCCTGTTTTCAATCGCAAGCATTTCGCTGACGTTTATTGCCATCAATCTTGGATATTATTTGCACTCCACCCCCGAATTTCATTCTCAAATCGTATCCAAGCACCCCGTCTTCTTTATAATCAACTGGTTTTTTGATGGGCTCACAGTGCTCGCTACGATTTTTATTTTTTCCAAAGCAGAATCTCGCCCAAACTATCAGCTATTTTTCTTAATTCCAATCAACCTTGCAGTCGCAATCCTCCTTTCCATTTTATGCCTTGCGAGCTCCACCTATTCAAGCCAAACCATACTTGGCCGGAACTACAGCACCAACTCAACGTTCTTTCCTCCGCGTGCACTAACGGACCCACCTGGAGTCCCCAAAAACGAAATCCAATATCTTAGTCCATCGGCACGAAGCCATTTCACCGTTGCGTATAAAACTTTAGCGGAATGGGCTACAACGCGGAAGCCTCCAATTATTCGAGGTCTTCGGGGATATGAGATCAAGAAGGGCCATGATGTTTTCGGCATCCATCTTGAGGAAGACTCGATCTTCATGCTTGATGCGACTTATAGTCTTCCAATGTTATTCTTTTCTACAACAACATTACTACCTATCTCGCTCTGGGCTGTTATTATTTCTCTTCTTGGAATAGCAAAGGCATCACTATTAGGGTTTAAGTGGATGATGTGCCATATTTTGGAGAAACAAACAGAGTCCCCGTCATCTTATTCACCAGGAAAACTCACAGCGACTTTCATCGTCATAGTAGTTGCCATTCTTCGAATAATATTCGAAATTTATTGAGCGGTACGATACATTTTTCGATGAGTTGTTCTTGATAATGATAGGTTTTGATAGAGGATAGCGGGTGCCTTCTCATTGTTTACGGGGATAAAATAACATAAAGAATGCAAAAATACAATGTAAAAATCAAAGATTCGAAGGATGACCCCCCAAATAAATTTGAGGGGCTAAACAAAATGACACGGCCTGACACGGTGCCGGGGGTTAACAACCCCGCCCAGAGGGCCCCCTTAGAGCATATCAGGGCAACCACATGGGGTTGCCCCTACGTGGGGATGACAGAACAATGGTGGGCATGGCCCACCCTACCGCTGCAAGGAATATCGAATGATGAAGTATGACACCCAAATAAATTTGGGTGCTAAACATAAAGAGAACCCCGCCCACAGGTGGCGGGGTTAGCCGATATTGAAGCGACGTGAAACGTCGCGGTTTTTATAAGAAATAAAGGTGGGGCAAGCCCCACGCTACGATTCTTCCAACAGATGCGTCAATTGTTCGGAAAAGTTAGTGTCATGTGACCTGATTCGGGAGTATCTCCGAGTCTTCTTATTTTTACGAGTTCGGAGACTATGCTCAGGGCAATTTCCTGCGGTGTAAACGCTCCTATTGAAATACCGATGGGTGAATAAATCCTCGTTAGTATTTCAGCCGGGATTCCCCCCTCTTTGAGTTTTTTTAGAAGCATTAATGTCTTTCTTTTGCTACCGATCATTCCGATATATTTGGCGTCCGTCCTGACGGCTTTTTCAAGAACTATCTGGTCATCTTTATGACCCTTAGTGACAATTACGATATATGAGTTTTTGTTTATCTTGATTCTATCGAAAACACTATCAAAATTTTCGACAATGATATTATCTGCTTCCGGGAATCTTTCTTTGTTTGCGAATTCGGCCCTGTCATCACATACGGTCAATCGGAAATTCAAGGATTTCGCATATCTGGAAATGTAGTAAGACAGATGTCCCGCTCCGAAAAGGAAAATCATCGGCTGTTCGGAAATGGTCTCTATAAATATCTCTACGCCATTTCCCAACGTCTGCCTGGCGGGTTGTTGGCGGGAGATTAGTTTTTTAACAGATTCCATGGTTTCAGGTGTAAGGTTAATATCAGTGGCCGAATCGAGCTGCTCAATATTTTTTAGAAGGATTTTATTGGGCGGCTTGTTGCCAGAAATGATAGAGACGAGTATGCCTTTGTCCCCTTTTTCGATAACGGTCGAAAGCTCTTTGAATAACGGCAAACTTTTTTGGTCGAAAGTCTCAAGATGAAATTCTATTGATCCTCCGCACCATCCCTTCTGGTCGTTTTCGGTACCATCATACTCAAATTTTAAAACCGTGCTCTGGATTTTCGGCAGGATATCTCCAGCGGTTTGGATTATCGCGGCTTCGGCTGATCCTCCTCCTATGGTGCCGAGAGTGTCTGTGTTTTTCCCCCAGACGAGCATCTTATAACCAACTCTGCCTGGGGTTGAGCCGATTGCGGATATGGCGGTGACCAGGGCAATATTTTGGCGTTTTTCGAGGATTTCGGCCGCTTTTTTGTATATTTCAATATCGTTCATGGTGTTGTAAGAATAGAACCCATCCCAAAACCTCTTTCGACTACGATCGGCTGCAAAGTCCGTGGCTCTGTGTTGTCGGCGAAAAAGGTTCTCGACGTGCCTTAGCACGCCTCCGAGCCTTTTGAACCTCCGGCCTTGACCACGAACTCCGCCATAGGCGGACAAGTTTTCGCTCGATCTCGTTACAAAACAGGTTTTGGGATGGATTCTAGTCGTTTTAGCTCCTTTAATCAAGATTTAAAGCTTTGGGATTATCAATACGACGGTGAGTTCTTATCCTTACAGTGTCTCAAAGCTACCGGCTAAGACTGTTTACTGTAAGCCATTTCCTGGGAGGTCGCTGCAAGCCATTTCTTGGCAGGTAAAAGATGCCCGGTCCTAAGCCGCTGGGATACGGAACACTTCCATTAGAAGTTATCGACACTTCCATTGGTACTGTTTCCGATGGATAATAGGGTTCCACATGCCCGTCCGTGTAGCCGGCATGAAGTTTCACTGCGATGGTATTGAAATTCACCCCCTCGGATTCCAGACAAGACCAATACGCCGATGAGACGTAGGTTCCCGGTGTAACAGTTGCCTTTGGGAATTCCTCACAACTGCCGTAGGCTTTGGGGCTTCGCCAGTGATCATAGCCGAAGTAATCACTTACCAGCAGCTTACTTTTCTCGGGCCCGTCCGATGAACTCTGCGGCCCTATAAAGATCCGCCTGCGTCCGCCTAAAAAACCTATATAGTTCCAGTAAAAACAATACGTTCCGATTACCGGGTCCGGCACCGGCGCCGTATCGGGATTGTCCCACTCATCGCCGGCATCCCATGCCTTCTGCAGGTGCTTGTATTTTTCGGGGGCGTTCTTGCAAAATAGTTTGCCGGCATCCTTTATATAGCTGCCCAGGTATTCGCCCATCGATCGATGCAGTTGAGGACTGCGCTTGCGATAACCTGTCAGCATGGTTGGCTCCTGCCAATTCCAGCGGCTCCTTCCTATGGTGGCTACTGATTCCGGGTAAATGCCGTCATTGTCCATTGTGTAGTAGTTGACCGCATTGACAATTTCCCGCTGGTTTACTATCCCCTGCAGCCTCCGGGCCCGACGCCTGACTCCACACATTACGGGCATCAACATAGCCATCAACATCGAAATGATGGAGATAACCACCAAAAGCTCGACCAAGGTAAATCCCCGGCTTTCACTGCCCTTCCGGCCTAAATTGTAACCTTTGAATCCGATAGGTTTCTCCCACATAACTTATTAACCTATTAACCTATTTTCAGGTCCTCGCAACAATCTGTAGCTGTTCTTATAATACTACTTTCTCAATTAATCGTCAATCCTTTTTTTCATTGCGCATACATTAAGAGCACAGCTTTGAGCATTCTTTCCAAAGCTTTACCCACTTTATCCACTTATCTACTACTATTAAGCCGGTCCGCACTCCGCGGCGAACCGGCTTGATTATTCAACCCAATCCAACTTCTCAAGCCATTTGGCAACCACTTTTGCAATATCTATCATATTCACTACACCATCGCGATTGTTGTCTTCGGCAAT
This sequence comes from Planctomycetota bacterium, assembly GCA_019456145.1. GTDB lineage: Bacteria > Planctomycetota > Phycisphaerae > Sedimentisphaerales > Anaerobacaceae > CS2-K091. The sequence goes on along the minus strand of VRUL01000023.1, from coordinate 28,500 downwards.
TGGCCATTCGCTCATACTCGCGTAAGCAGTGTTCCCATACGCGCCCATATTAATGCCACCTCCGTTGGGCATCGTCTCATTCGAGGGATTTATCGCCGGGTCGCCGCCGTCAACACACGGGCTTGTCACTTCATCAAGCACCCACACATCGTGCGCCGGCCAATGCCTGCCGCGCTCGCTTAGCAAATGATAGTCGCCACCAGCCGTATCCGCAAACATCGGCCCACCCACAGGCTGATAAATCTGCTTGATTTCCTCAGCAGATAACGCCCTGTTGTAAATTGCAACCTCGTCGATTGTGCCGTCGAAGTGTTCTGAAATTGGATTGCCGCCAAACCGAGTGGCTCCTATTTTTAAATTATCGGAGGTTATTGCTCCAAATGTCGCCGAGTCCGCAATCCCACCAACTCCATTGACATAAACGTTCAAAATATTTCCTGCTCGCACACCTGCAACATGATACCATGTGTTTGTTGTAAGGGTATCCGTGTAAAGTGCTTCTGCAATATTGAGTGAATTGTCTCTCACTGCAAAACCAATATTTTCATTATAATGGTGAAGCACAAATAAAACAGGATTAATATCAGTTGAATGCCTGTATGCTGCGATATAATTGTCTGGAAAGAACGAATTTGTTTTAATCCATGCCGAAACGGTATAATTTGTTCCTAAATAGTTTTTGACCGTATCTGCCATATCAACATAATCATCCACACCATCAAAGTCTAATGCGCCACCGATTTGGCCAGTTGTCCACGTTGTACCGAAGATAGTTCCATCATCCGTGCCGGCTGAATCATAAGCGATGCTGCCCGCCCCTTCGTCAAACTTCCAGTGGGAAATCAGGCCTGGAGGTGGAACATTCGGCCCATTGACATCCTGGATGTAGCTGTACCTGGCCTGAATTGGGTTCGGATCCCCGAAGAGATCGCCATCGGTATTGTTCCAGAAAATACAGTTGCTGATATCCGGCGTCGCCCCGGCGTAGGCAGCAATACCGAAAACATTATCAACTACCGTTACATTGAGTATCATCGGGGAACCACCAACAATAAAGATTCCCAGGTCACTGCCTCTAATAACAAAGTTGGCCAGCAGATTAGCGGGACCTTGAACGACATAGAACGAGACGGCATAATCACCGGCCTTTTGCAGTATGGGGATACCGGCAGAAGTAGGGACGCCTTTAAGCGTTATAACCTTATTATCAATCAAGAGCGCTTCGTTGTATATGGCCGGATAGACAAAAACAGTGTTCCCATCTGTCGCGGTATCGATACCCATCTGAATCGTAGCAAATGCCGTCTCCGGACTCAAGCCGTCATTTAAATCGCTGCCGTTGACACCATCGACGTAATAAACTCCCGGTGGCTCAGGGACGTTCGGCTCGACCGTTATCGTCAACGAAGCTGCATCGGCACAATGCCCGTCAAACTCGGGCCAGGCCAGGTCATTATAGATATTCTCCCGGGCACTAATACCAACTACAACGTAATCCGTATTAGCAGGCAAAACCAGTTGCGCCTCGCACAACTCCCATGTAGCCGGGTCGCCATCGGTGTAAATGAACGCCTTCGCCTCTGCAATATGCATACCTCCCGTATCCTGCAGCGTTGGAAATGAGCAGGGGTCGCCTGCAAACGCTCGGATATCCACATAGAATTCAGTATCGGTCTCTGCATCACCCGGTAATCTATTGAAATAAGCTGACGCTGAGGCAGTCGCCTTACCCGCAGCTATAGTGCCCTGAAACGCGCTGACATCGACTATCTGGTAAACCTGGGATTCTGTGTCTGCTCCCGACCCGAATGCACTTGTACCTGCGAACTGCAGCATCTGCGAGCCCTGGTAGGGCCATACATCGCCATAACGGGGAAGAATATAACAGTGGTCGCCGCTCCAATCGCCAAAGGTAGATGGCCAGCCACCGCTGATTAGCTCAGTCGTTTCAAAACTACTGTTAACTAAAAGATTGTCACCCGTTGAAGCATAAAGTTGTTCAATCTCTCCAGCAGACAAAGCGTTATCGAAAATCATCACCTCATCGATGATACCATCGGAATATTGTTCAAGGGTAGAATCGTACAATCTCACACCTATCGTTAAATTATTATCAGGGCTGGTGCTGCTGGTATCATAACCGAAAAAGTTAGTACCTTTTAATTCTGCGTTTAAATAAACTTTCATATCTTTTTTGTCATATACGGCTGTTACATGATACCAGCTACCGGCAGTGGCAGAGTTATCCGTGGTATCTACAAATACATTTACAATACCTGACTTCGATGTCATAAACTGAAACTTAGAGGTGGTGGAGAGCCAACGAAGCGCATAACCAAATTGCCCGGATTGTGAATACGCCTGCAATTTGCTAAATACATAACCTCCGGTAGAAGGTTTCGCCCAAAAGGAGACAGAAAAGCTGTCGTACTGAGTAAATCTTAAAGAGGGATCATCACTTACCTCCACATAATCATCCACACCGTCAAAATCCAATGCCCCGCCGAGCTGGCCTGTCGTCCAAGCTGCCCCATAGATAGTCCCATCATTGTTGCCGGCTGAATCGTATGCAATAGCCCCGCTACCCTCATCAAACTTCCAGTGGGCAATCGGCCCCGGATCCACATAGGAAACATAAATATCTCGCGTGGACCTGTCAACGCTGGGCTGCCTTATAAAATACAGGGCGCTGCCATCACTGCTCAGACCGGGACTGACGCTCAAACCATCCGGTGTGTCAAAAGCCGACAGATGTTCGATATTGCCGAAGGGCTCACTTAGGGATTGCCGTGTTGCTCTGAACAGTTGATAAGAGCCATTACGATTAGAGTAAAAGAGGAGGGTAAGGCCATCTGGTGTAACATACGGACCACCGTCAATGGTGACCGTGTTAAGCTCAGCCAGATTTGTCACCTGTCCAAAGGGCGAATTCATATCAGGCCGAGTTGCCATCCACATATCGTATCCCCCTAATCCTCCAGGAATATCGGGTGAGTCGAAGAAAATAATCAACTCGTCGGCAGTCAGACTTAGTGCACCTAGCCTGCCGAGCATGTTCAGCTCCAAGATATCTATTCCTTGAGGCCAGGGATCATTGACCGAAGCCCGCTCGCTGACTTTCAACTGATATAGAATTGGTGTCTCGGTCTGTGCGGCATAGTACATTCGCAAATTGTCCGGCGTAACCCACGGTGACCTAACATGTTTGTTGCTTGATATAAGAACCTCGCTTACCGATGTAAATGGTCCGTAAGGTACACTCCTTGTCGCCTCGAATATTCGAGCGTAGTAAAAAGTGCTGGTATCAGTCCTCGCAAAGTAAAGCGTCAGCCCGTCGAAAGACAAAAAAGGTGTACCTTCTTGGTATTGGGTATTTACTTCAGAGACAGGTACAGGCGTAGACCACCCGGACGACACAGATACACATATCTCCAAAATAAGGGCCACTACCAAAGCATTCCTTGTCATTTTTTCTGTTTTCATTTTTTACTCCCTTCCTTTTTTCCAAAAATCAATTATCCTTTATTAATTCCAAAAGCCACAACATCCCTTTGCTTCTTTCTGTTAGCCGTGCTTCCCTGCTCGGCTCGACAAATTCATTACTCGTATCGTCAATATTCTGGAGGTAATCAAACTGTAGTTGCCCCTCGGTATCACCGGAAAACGCAATCGAATCAATAACATCTTTCTCCATATCAATGGAATACATAATCTTTCGATCCTTGGGCTTCAGGACTACTTCTACCTTGCCGCTGCTCTTGTTGTATTTTGTCTCAAACCATATTTGCTTTTCGGCGGCATCCCTCCGTACCGTATCAATCGTGTGCAGCCCCATCCAGGGCCGAGAAAGACCTGCAAAGCAGGCCTGGCTTACGATACTGTCCCCCGCCTTCAATACTATCCAGGGCCAATGACTTTTACCGGCCGCGTATACAAATGGTATCCTTCCCCTACCCAGGACTTCTTTGCCGTTAATTTGGCCTGTTATTTTGAAATACGTCCAGCCTCGTTTGTGCATCGAATCGCGCTTATCTTCAACTTTTGCCCCCGGCGGCCATTTGTATCGGAAATATTCCTCATCCAATGCGTTGTAATGCTGGATTATTCGCAACCGATTGCTTTTCTCTTCTTCACTCCGTCTGGTGATCACAAGTAAACCTTGTCCCCGACCGGTAACATATTCCATCTCTGTGGACTTTCCTTCGATACGGGAAAGAAAATCTGTCAATTGTGGGCTATCCGTAGGCAGCCGCCGCACATTAAGCTCACTGTTCCACATCCGATAGTTGTTGATGTAAAGGGTATTCCTGCTTTTCTCAAAGCTGTAGTTGGCCTGGTCATCCTGCCACCACTTGCAGTAAGACTTCTTTCCCTGCGCATCCCATTTTACCACTCTCAACATAACCGGCCCACTGGCATTCTGCGGATAGTAGTACCAGCATTCCTCGTCTCCCGCTTGTGCCGGAGCCACCTGCCCCATGACTGGTAAGTTTCCTGCCGGGGTTTTCCAGGCCATCTTCGTTGTACCATCAATCGCCGAAGTTGCCACCATAGTTCCAACGGCCAATACACCTGCCGTCGTCAGTGACACGACAAGTGTCTTACCACCGACCACCCCGGCCAGCCCCGCTGCCAAACTAACCTTAGTTGTAGCTGCCGTTACCGATATAGTAGCTGCCGCGGCCTTGCTCGTCGCCGTCATCTTCCCAAACAGAACCAGGGCTGTCAGCAACGAACCCCTGGCAAGTCCACTACGGGAAAGTTCTTTGGCCAAAGACTTTTTGGCCCTGTAGAACAATGCCTGAACACCAAACTCACTGCATTCCATCAATTTTGCAATCTCTGAATATTTCATCCCCTTATAACATCTCATGGTTAATACGGCTCGATGCCGGGGCTGCAGCCGACCCATTGATTTGATGACAATCTGCTTCAACTCCGAAGCTATCATGTCCGCTAATCCATCAGGGCTATTCGGCTCTGTAATCTCACTTTCGGCATCAGATAAGGAAACTGTTTTGTGACGCCATCGCCTGCCGTAGTAGCTGCGGACCTTGTTAAAGGCTATGCCATCCAGCCAGCTCCAAAACCGGTCGGTTCTTTTGAGTTTGTCAAATACTTTAAACATTTCCAAAATACTCTCCTGAACAATATCTTCGGTCAAATCTTCCCGTAATGTAAGACGGTGCACATATTCGCGCAAACGCTCCCTCCCTGCTTCAGCCAAACGATTCAGGCATTCCTTATCACCAAGCTGCGCTTTTTTGACCAATTCTATGTGGTCTATGTTATCGTTCATTCGATACTATTAATAAGTGTAACGAAACCACAAAACTTGACGTAGTTTTTTGGGACTTTTTGTTTTTTTTACTGAATTTGACAAATTATACCAATATTTCACCAAATTTAACTCCATTATCCCCTCTTGCCCCGCAATCCACAATATCAGGTTGCAAAAAGGCATTTCTCGACAAACAAGCAGGATTGACTTATCAGCAAGGTCCGGATAAACTCACAAACCGGCATTTGGCTGCTGCATGTGCCGGATTTGTGAGTTTTTTGCCAATAAAAAAGCATTTTCTTGTAACAAAATCGCGTTCTCAAGCGTCTGATATAAAGGATGGTTTTGTGTCCCAAAAGCCATAAAGGTTAAGGAGATATTCTCTTCTATTAACGTAACTTCTGCACTGACACAGGATTACGGCTTTGCAGACTATTAGATTTTTAACGTAGGTGACCGGAATGAACTTTCAAACGAATTTTCAGACGAAGAAGAAATTAGGTCAGTTGCTTTGTGAAAGATTGTACTTAGACCAGCCGAGCCTGGAAATTGGACTTTCAGAACAAAGGGTTAAACCTCAGCCGCTCGGCCAGATTTTGTTGAAGCTCAGCTATATAACGCAACATCAGTTAAATGAAGTACTTGCGCTTCAAGTTGGAATCAAAAAGATAGATTTGACGGATATTTCGATTAGCCCGGATATCATCACCCTTGTACCGGCCGAGTTAGTCAGCAAACACAGTATCTTGCCTTTACGGCACGAGAACGGCCGATTAGCAGTAGCGATGACGAATCCGTTCCAGCCGCACGTTATTAAGGATTTGCAGCTTGTAACCGGCCATGCGGTCCGGCGCTATTACGCTGAACCGACACAGATGGAAAATTCGATACTGAAGTTCTACGGCAGCAATGTAGCAAGGATGCTGGATAATCTTGTTCCGGCTGAACAGAGGCCGGAGGCCGAGATGGACAACGGTGATTACTCGCCTGCCAGGCTGAGTGAACTGGCCAGAGAGCCATCCTTAGTTAATCTGGTGAACTTGATAATACTGGAAGCAATTGAGGCCCGTGCATCTGATATACACATCGAGCCATTCGAGCACCAGGTAAAGATAAAATACAGAATCGACGGCATGCTCGTAGAGAAAGCACCATCATCGAAAAGACTGCAGGCGGCAATCATTTCACGAATCAAGATTATGGGCGATATGAATATCGCTGAACGCTTTGTGCCGCAGGACGGCCACATCGAATTTACCGGCAAAAGCGGCAGGGTTGATATTCGTGTCTCCACCATCCCTACGGTATTTGGCGAATCTGTCGAACTTAGACTTCTGGATAGATCCGCTTCATTGATAGGGCTCGAAGAGCTGGGGATGAACGCCCAGTCTCTGGAAGGTTTCGATCAAAGTCTGCATAAGACACACGGCATCGTGCTTGTTACAGGGCCGACCGGCTGTGGAAAAACAACGACCCTTTACGCAGCATTAAATAAGATATATTCGCCCGCTGTGAAGATGATAACGATAGAAGACCCCGTTGAATATCAGCTTGAAGGCATTAACCAGATGCCGGTCAATCCGAAAAGGGGACTGACGTTTGCCACCGGCTTGAGGCACATACTACGGCAGGACCCCGATATTATAATGGTCGGAGAGATCCGCGACAAAGAAACTGCCAATATATCAATCCGTGCAGCTTTGACCGGACATCTTGTTTTCTCGACGCTTCACACCAACGACGCACCCGGAGCAATTACAAGATTGATTGATATGGGTGTTGAGCCATTCCTGTTAGCCAGTTCGTTAGAGGCGGTGTTAGCTCAAAGACTGGTGCGAACGATTTGTCAAAATTGCAAAAAGCCATACAAACCGGACGAAACCCTCCTTAGAAGTTTGAACGGCTCAGTAGCCATCAAACCTGATACGGAGTTTTACCACGGTCTCGGTTGTAACGAGTGTATGCAAAGCGGGATGAAGGGAAGAATAGGTATATTTGAGATGCTCAGGATAACATCTACTCTGCGTGACCTGATAGCTACAAAGCCGACGACCGAACAAATTTTAAAGGCCGCACCTGCGGACCATATAAGTATGGAACACGACGGTATCGCCAAGGTTTTACAAGGTATTACGACTCCCGAGGAGATTATGAGAGTCGCCAAGAGTATCGGTGAAGAAGATTGAATCGTATCTTCGTGGACGATATACAAGATACGAATTATGAAAGGCTAAATAGTGGGCCAGTATTATTATAAGGCAGTTGAACAAGACGGCGGTAACGTCACAGGAACTATTGAAGCGGTAGACAGAAGAAGCGCTGTTGCCGCCCTGGCTGATAAGGGTCAGTTCGTATTAGAGCTGGCGGTTGAAGCTCAAGCAAGGAGCGTCAACGGTGACAAGAAGTCAGAGTTAGACCTGACCGGGTTATTGAACTTTTGGTCACGAAGGGTTAGCAGCAAAGACGTTTTGGCTATTATCAGCCAGTTGAGCACGGCTTTGCAAGCGGGACTTCCTCTGCTTAATGGGCTTGAAATCATTCGCGACCAGCAGCACAAGCCGGCAACAAAGAATCTGTTGAGTGAGCTTGTAAAGTCGGTAAGCTCCGGCCAATCTCTTTCAGAGGCTATGGCCATGCATGAGAATACGTTCAGCCCGTTGTGTCTTTCGATGGTAAGAGTTGGAGAGACAGGAGGGATGCTTGATGAGACGACGGCCCAGTTGGCGACAATGCTGAGCAGAGAAGGGAAAATAAAATCCAATATGAAAAATGCCTCAGCGTATCCTATCTTCGTTTTGTGTATCGGGCTTGCGTCGGCGGTTATCGTAATAACCACGGTTTTGCCGAGAATATTAGGGATGATAGGCGACGCGATTGCCGTACTACCCTTGCCAACAAGAGTGCTGTTGGGATTGAGCGATTTGATAAAAAGTTTATTTACGACAGTATACGGATGGGGTATTATAGCTGTTATTGTAGTGGGGCTGCATTTGCTGAGAAGATGGATCAAATCGGATGGCAAAATCAAATGGGACGCCTTTAAATTGAAAATTCCTGTTTTGGGTTCGGTCCTGCGATCAATAGCAGTAGGCAGGTTTGCAAGGACGCTCGGAGCACTGACCAAAGGAGGCGTCACCATTTTGGAGGCGCTTAGTGTTGTTCGTGACACCCTTGGCAATGAATTATTGGGCAGAGAAATTGATAGTGTAGCTGAAGAGGTCAAGCGGGGCGAGTCACTGGCCGGACCTTTAGGCAGCTCGGGATACTTCCCGCCTTTACTTGTGCAAATCGTCGCTATTGGCGAGCAGACAGGAAAGCTTGATGAATTGCTGCTCAATGCCGCTGACACTTTCGATGATGAGGCGGACGCGGCGATAAACAGGTTTATGGCAATCTTCCCGGCGATTTTGATACTCCTGCTGGCTTTAGTAGTAGGTTTTATAATAGCGGCGACTCTGCTGCCGATAGTTGTAATGCAATTTGGTGCAGGAACGCTTTGATTTTCGTATTTTTCAAAAATTAGGAAAGGTATCCAAATGGGACCGAACAGAAGGAAAAATAAGGCATTCACGCTTGTGGAAGTGCTTGTGGTCATAGTTCTGCTGGCGATTATTGCGTCGGTGTATGTACCCAGAATGTTCAAGGGTATGGGCAAGCAAAAAAGTATAATGGCAAGGGCAAAGATGGCAAATATCGAAAGCGCAATTATAAAGTTTGAGCTTGATTGTGGGCGATTTCCGGATGAATCGCTGGGACTTGATGAACTGATAATCCCTCCCGCAGACCTTGAGGAAAAGTGGAAAGGGCCTTATCTGAAGCAAAGTGAGCTGCTTGACACGTGGAAGAATCCATATATCTACGTTGAAGAAGGTGAAATTAATCCGGGCAGCTTCGATTTGATAAGTTACGGAGCCGACAAAACAGAAGGCGGCGAAGAGGACGATGCAGATATATATAACGATTGAAGTAATTATGGATTTTTGAATTACGCGTATGAACAAACGAAAACAATATACGAAAAGCGGCTTTACCATTATAGAGGTGCTGGTGGTAATAACCATTATCGCGCTTATGGCCAGCGTTGGGGGTGGGTATTGGATAGGGACATACAAGAGGATGCTGGTTAAAAAAACGGCTCGGGACTTTTTTCTCGCGGCCAAATACGCAAGAATAATGGCTATTGAACGACAAAAACCCTACAGGATAGAAATGGATACCACAAATGGCGGTTTTTTCCTGGCCACCGACCAATTGAATGAAGAGACTGAACAGACGGAGCAAACGATAGTGCGGGACTTGTACTCAAGGCCGGTGGAATTTGTCGATGCTGTCAAATTCGAGGATATTCAAATAACACCGATTGGTTCGGAATCATCTGATGAGCAGACGGCAATAGTTTTCTCGCCCAACGGTACCGCACAATCGGCGGTTATTCAAATTGGTGACGGCGAAAATCATTATACGGTAAATATTTACGCTGCGACAGGCAAGGCAACAGTACATCCGGGCACAGCCAAAGAAGTTGAAATCACCACTGTTGATTTGGACAAAGAATGACCATACGAACAAAAAGAAACAAAAGAGGTTTTACTCTGGTTGAGACAGTCACCGCAAGCGCTATCCTTTGCGGAGCGGTTTTGACACTGGTAGCAATAACCTCACGGTCTCTAACGGGAACAAGACTTAACAGGCAATACGAAATAGCTGCTTCAATAATAGAGAAGCAGCTTAGTTTGCTTGACTATGTCGGTATCGAAGAATTTATCGAATTAGGACGCGCAGACGGCGTGGTTGAAGATTTCGAGCCGGGATATCACTGGGAAGTTTCTACCGAATACCTGGGTATAGACAGTCTTTATCTGGTAACAATAACTGTTACCTGGATTGAACGGAATCGGCCTTATAGCGTCTCTGTGGAAACAAGGCTCAATGGTATGAGCACGTTTGTTGAAGCCGAAACAGAGCAAGAGTAATTAAATGAAGATTTATTTGAGAAAGAACGGATTTACATTGGTCGAAGCGCTGGTTGCCTCGACTATAGGGTCCTTTATCGCATTGGTGGCTGTCGGTACACTGCGGACTATTACAATCAGCGCCGAAAGAGTAGATAGTAATATTGAATCTGCTTCTGAGGTGAGGTTTGCGTCGAATATGATCTCCAGGGACCTTGTTAATCTGTATCGCGAACAGAATTTTAGAAATATGAAATTAGTCGGAATGGCCAACGAGTCAGTTCAGGGCAGTAGTTTTTTGACTTTCTATACCGTCGGCAGGGCAAAGGCCAGAATCGACCAGCCGGAAGCCGATGTATATGAAGTGGAATATTACCTTGTCAAAAACGAAGAAAAGTCGGCCCTGTATCGGCGATTGTGGCCGAATCCCGACCCCAACGATGAAAGCCCGGGTGGAATCTTGACTGTTATTGCAGAGGACATTGAATTTTTCCAGGTCAGGTTCTTCGACGGACAGGAGTGGTCTGACGAATGGCCGGTGGAAATGGAAGTCGCCCCTCAGTTGATGGAAGTAAATATTGTGGGTAAACCGCAACAATGGGGAAGCCCGGTTATGGACTCTATTATGGTGAATCTGGTCAGGTCCACAGGTGGAACGGTAGAAGCTCTCGAAAGTGGTGAGCAAAGCTTCGGTGGGCAGGGTAACAGCAGTGCACAAGGGGGTACTCAGCCTTAGATGAGCATGTAACATGCAAAAGGAAAGTTATAAAACAAAAAACGAAGGTTTTGCTGAAAAAATGACTGGCAATCGTGATAAAAAGGGGCTTGTTCTTGTAGGAGTGCTATGGATAGTAGCAATGCTTATGGTAATTGCTACCTCGGTAGGCCAAAACAGCCGGCTCGATACGAAGGTCAGCACTATGAGAATAGAAGAGCTTCGCTGCAGGTGGGCCTGCCGGGCGGGAATAGAGACAGCCATCGGCGTACTGAACGAGGACCTAAGAGAAAGTGACAACCTGACCGAGTTTTGGAGTGACAATGACGAAGATTTTAATGACGTCAGCCTGGAGAAGTGCTGGTTTTCGGTCAGGGTTATCGATGAATCGAGTAAGTTAAACATAAACACAGTGACAAAAGAGCAACTCATGGAACTGCCTTACATGGAAGAGGATATTGCCGATGCTATTATAGACTGGCGAGATGGAGATGATACTCCAAACGCCGGGGGCGTTGAAGGTGGATATTACGAGACTCTGCCGATTGGATATAAAATTCGCAATGGTCCTTTCAAGACTATACGTGAGCTGCTGCTGGTTAAAGGTGTTACTGAAGAGCTGTTCTATGGAGAGGATACGAACTTCAATGGACTGCTGGATTACAATGAGAAAGACGGTGACGAAAGTCCACCCGTCGATGACAGAGATGATGTGCTGGATGTGGGATGGATTGCCTATCTGACATGCTATTCTTATGACGGGAACGTAGATGCTGAGGGTAATCAAAAGGTTAATATCAACCAGGGTAATGAAAGGCAACTGCAAAGCTCTTTAGGGATAAGTAGATCTCAAGCACAGTGGATTGTCGAGAAACGCCAGAATAACAATTTCACCAGCATCGCTGACCTGATAGATGATAGCAGCTCACAGCAGCCACAACAAAGTTCTCAGCAGAGTTCGCAGCAGGATTCGCAACAGAGTCCCCAGCAGAGTTCGCAACAGAGTCCCCAGCAGGATTCGCAAAGGGGTCCACAAAGTGGTCCGCAAAGCGGTTCTCAAAGCGGTTCGAATCAGGCTGAACCTTTGGATTTGCAAACGTTCTATGAGATTGCAGACAAAATAACAGTAGATAGCGGCAACCAGATTGCCGGAAAAGTCAACATTAATACAGCATCGAAAGGAGTCTTGTTAGCATTGTTGGGAGACAGCGAGGCAAATATGGAGATTGCCGAGAATATAGTTGCCTATAGAACAGGCTTGACAGAAGGGATGCAAAGTATCGCAGATTTGATGAGTTCAGGATTGGTGAATCAGAATACTTTTACAAGAATTGCAAATAATATTACCGTCCGTTCGAATGTGTTTACTATTCGCTGTTCCGCAACCGCTGACAGAGGCGGAGTTAACGGAACAACACTGCAGACAGAAGTGGTCGTAGATAGAAGCGAGTCGCCGTATACGACACTTTACTGGTATCAGGGAGCAAGTAATTGATGAGCAATAATACGACAGATATGGGAACAAGGGGGTCCGCGATTGCGATAGCCAAAGATGGCGGCAAGCTTAAGGCTGTGAAGCTTCGTAAGCAGGATGGGATTTTTGAAATTCTCTGGACAAAGAGCAGTGAAGCTGGTGACCTGGACTGGAAAGCATTCGAAATCGAGTGCGGTTTGGCCGCTGAGCCGACGGGACAGGAAAAGAACAGCGACGGCAATACGGTCGTGGCCGGCTTTGACTCAGCAGGTGTGGTTTTTTACCGCGTTGATTTACCTACGGTCTCAGAAGAAAATATTGAAGCGATGGTCAAATTGCAAGCTGAAGCACGGATGCCGCTGCCGGCTGAGCAGATGCAGCTTACCTGGCGGGCCGACCAGGTGAAGAATGGAAAAATGCCTGTAACTATAGCAGCGGCCAGAAAAGAACAACTGGAGAAGTTTGTAGAAAAAGTGCGAGGTTTTGGGCCTGAAAAAATTGTATTAGACTGTGAAGCGATAGTAAAGACATGGAGAACGTTCTTTTCCGGCGATGGAAGAAATGCTGTCGTTGTAAGTATGACAACACAAAATACACAGGTTTGTCTGGCTCAAAACGGACGGTTAAGCAACGCGGTGGTCCTGGATATGGGGACAGAGGATTTTGCCCAGACAAGCCGGGGCCTGTTGGAATCCGGTGATGGACCGTTAGCGGACCGGACTGAAACCGCCGAAAGATTCGTCCAGGACATAAGGAGCGTGTTGGAATTGTTTGGTTATACCGAGCCGGAGGGATTGCCCATATTTGTGCTCTCCGATGACAGTGCTGCACACGAAGTCATAGTTTCTACTCTTAAGTCGACGGGTTTGAATGCCAGGGCAGCTTATCCACAGATCGGAAAATTAGACGCACAGGCAAGGCTCAATCCCGCCAATATTTACGAATATCGTGTGCCGATAGGTCTTGCACTTACCGCGATTGATGGTGATACAGATGAACTTAATATTTTCGAGCATTTGTATAGTCCAACCGGCGAGACAAAAAGTAAACTCTGGCTGTATTCACCTAAGGTGGCTTATGCCCTTGCTGCGGTAATGCTGGTCCTGCTGGTTATCGTCGCTTATGCTGTGGATGTTGTTAGTCCCGGTGCAATCGAAAAGCGGTTGAATGGAGCAGGCACCGGTGCAGATATCGACCTGCTCATACAGCGCCAAAGGTTAATCAAATCAGTTGCCTCAGAAAGGCCCGACCTACTGACCCTCTTAAATCAAATACATACAAGTTTCCTTTTTAGCGCTAAGTTGGATTTCCAAAGTGATTTAGACAAGGGCATCATATCTGAGGAACTGAAGCAAAAGTTTGAAGAAAACAAAACTTCACTTTCAGACCGCGCTACCGTCTCGGTTGAAAAAGCAGGTATAAAATGGTTGATATCCAATCGGCCGAAGAAATACTCCATCAGGAAAGAGGATGGCAAGCTGAAAATTTATGATATAACTGCCAACGCAGGGATAATGTTGGACAAATTGGACTTTAAGAAAGGTCGGCCCGTAAGCATAAGCGGGCAGACAAAGGACGCAGAGCAAATGTACAAATTTCAACAAAGCCTGCTGGGCATAAAGGGTATTACGGATGTTAAGATACAAAATCCGAATAGAGACAACAAAACTAAAAAGCTAAAATTCACCATGACTTTTCATTACAAGACTTTTACTAAAAAGAGGACACGTAGATGAGGAGACTAAACGACAAAGAGAAACGAACGCTGAAATTTGGCGTTGTATGTGCATTAGCGACCGTAGCGTTTGCATTTGGGACCAAGTGGATTGGCCATTGGAAGCAGGCCAGAGGCTCGCTGGCCGGGATAAGGGATAAATTAGATACTATCAATGTCAGCGACGCCAAGAGAGCTGGCTTGATGTCAATTGTGCCCGTGTTTGAAATGCCGGAAAAAGAAGAAATCCAAAAATTTCTGTTCAGAGATAAGTTTAACGAGCAATTAAAGAAGGCCGGAATCAAAAGTGAACCTCTGCAGATTCTGCCTGCCGTAAAATCCCCGGTGGCCGGTTATAAATTGCTGCGGGTGAAATGTAGTGCCAAATGCAAGTTCGGACAGGCACTGGACTTACTTGCCAACCTGAAGGAAAATCCCTATCTGGTCGGGATAGAAGAGATAAAAATAGAATGCGACCAAAAGAAACGGCAGGACGTCAAGCTGGACTTAACGGTATCTACATTTGTTAAATAAGAAAGGATGGCTTATGAAACTTGATTATTTGAAAAACAACCATTCAAAAAACAATAAAGATATTGTCTCGGTTGGTTTGCTCGGGATTTCGGCGTTTATGGGTGTCTTGATTCTGATTAAGGTGACAGGCTTTTTCGCCGCCCCGGCCAGGGCGGAAAATTCAGTCAAAAAAGCTGTTGAGCTAAGTAAACCGGACCCAAACGAAATGCAGAAATATTTTGCCAAATCCAGAGCGATTGCAGACGAGCTAAAGAAGAATAATTTGTTTGCGCCTCCCACTCCGAAGAAGCATCCTGTAAACAATGTACTGGGTATATTAGGCAGTGAGGCGCTGATAAACGGTAAATGGTACAAGACCGGCGACAATGTGGGCGATGCCAAAATTGTAGCGATTGAACCAACTCAAGTCAGAATAGAATGGGACGGTAATGAAAAAACCTTTATCCCGTTTGACGCAAAGGGTGCTTCACCTTCCGGCTCACGAAAGCCCGGAGGCCCGGCAGGTAAGGCAGGTAAGCAAGGATCCCCTCAGATAGTTCAAGTTCAGCAAGAGGGAAGGCCCGAAGGTATGGGCAGGTTTGGGGGAGACATGGAGAGAATGAGAGCGATGAGGGAGAGATTCGAAAATATGTCCCCGGAAGAAAGGGAACGAGCCAGGGCCGAAATGCGTGAAAGATTTGGAGGCCGGGGATCACGAGGCGGAAGAAGATCGGGCGGCCGGGGGTCACGAGGCGGAGGGAGATCGGGCGGCGACGAGGAGGCGGGCGGCGACGAGGATGCGGGCGGCAGCCTTGCAATACGTAATTAATATAATTCGAGTGCGATTAACAATATGAAACAGTCAAAAACAATGATATCAGTAATAGTCGCTGCTGTGGGGCTTCTTGCTGCTTTTGCGATAGGGCTTTACGTTCGGGAAATAAAGCAAAGAAGCAGGTCCGGTGAACCCAATGCAGTCGTTGAGCGCCAGGCAAAACAGACGGAGATAACGCCGAGGCCGTCCCATCAAAGCCGGCAGACTTCTCGCAGTCTCACACCTGAGCAAAGAACTCAACTAATAGAGCAAATAGAAGATGTTAAACAGCGGTGGGCGACTATGTCGGAGGCCGAGAAAAAAGAATTTAGAGCTAAAATGGTCGAAATATCTCAAGCCGGACGGCCTGAAAGAAGCAGGAGATTTGAGACTTCCACTCCTGAAGGAAGCGAGACACCTGAAGAAGAATTTCTTCAGATAAAAAATAGATGGGAGGACATGTCGGAAAAAGAAAGACAAGAGTTTATGGATAAAATGCGTGAAAGTTCTAACGCCATAAAGCAAGGAAATGATTAAAGAGAGGTGAGTAAATTGAAACGAACAAGATTAACATTGTCGGTAACAGTTGTTATTGTGGCCATTGGCGTTTTTGGAGTTGGCTCTTACATCTTAAAGGTCAATCCCGCAACGGCTGTTGAATCCAAAACAGACACCGAGCCAAACAAACCCAGCGAGGTCAAAAAGCCGGCCGAACCAAATGCGCCTGAAAAAGCTACAGAGGCCGAAAAGCCAGGTGATTCGAATGAACCTGAAAGAGGACGGCCCCAGAGAAGGCCGAGGCCCGGCCGGGAAGGCGGGGCGGGCATGTTCTCTGAGGGAGACAGAGCTGAAGCGGCGGAGAGATTCAGAGGCATGAGGGACAGATTTGAGAATATGTCTGAGGAAGAAAGGGAACAAGCCATAGCCGAGATGCGCGAAAGATTTGGCGGACGCGGACGGCGAGGCGAACGTGGACAGGGTGGCGAAAGAGGATTTGGTGGCGAAAGAAGCTTCAGCGGTGAACGCAGACCGAGCGGTAGACGGCGACCAAGAGATCCAAACGACCCGAATGCTCCCCCCGAGCCGAACGAGCCGAACGAACCCAGTAAACCAATCGACCCGAACAAGATAATGGAATCCGTAAATCTTAAAGATGTGCAGATGAAGGACATTATCAAGAAACTCGCCGAGTGGACCGACAAAGTAATCATCCCGGCCGATGATGCAATGAAGCAGAAGATAACTATATACTCGACGAAGAAGCTGCCGAGAAAACAGGCTATTACAATGATTTATACGGCCTTGCGTGCAAAAGGAATTATTGTCGAAGAAACCGACGACGTGATTGAACTAAAACCTATTAAAGATGCAAAACTTGGCCCGGTCCCTACCGTACAGGCTGATTATGCCCTGGCAATGATTGAAAATAAAAAGCAGGTGGTCCAAAAATTCTTTAAGCTTGATAATTACGGCCCCGCTCAAATGGGCCAGGTTATTCAGCCTTTGGTTGGAGACTACGGCTATGTCAGCGCTGATGAGACTACGGGCCAATTGTTGGTGATTGATACCGTTGAGAATCTGATGCGCATTGAGCGGATCATCGACCAGTTTGATGTGCCCGAAGCCCAGCCGACCGTGACCAAGATCATCCCCGTTGAATTTGGTGATCCTTCCGAGATTGTTCAGATGTTGAAGATTCTGTTAGGTGAGTCCGAGGGATATAGCACCGCCCGCTATAATCGCTATAGGAGTGACAGGGGCGGTCGGAGCAGCAGTTCCTCATCTTCGTCAAGAACTCCTACAAAAAGTGGGTCATCCAAAAAACCGGGCGATTCCAAGGGTCAGGCAACCTCGGTTGTGATTGGGTCAACAAGGGGACCGGTCGTGCTTATCCCCGAGTCAAGGCGCAAGTGGATAATTGCGAAAGCCTCGGCCGAAGATATGAAACAAATCGAAGAGTGGGTAAAAAAACTTGACATAAAAGAACCGGTCCAGTCGGAATACGAGGTAGTTCAACTAAGATATGCTGACCCCCGGGAAATCGAAGACAGTGTGGGCGACGGATTCAGGGACCTGCCCGGAATGGAATTCCTTCCAAGCATTCTTATTGAGCCGCTCGTTAACACAAAACAGGTTATCATCTTCGGCAGGGAAGACCTGCGCGAAATAGTAAAGAAAATGATCGAGGAGATAGATGTTCCCCCGGGCCAGTTCGAGACGGGGCATTTCAAGCTAAAATATGCCGATCCTGATCAAATCAAGGCAAATATAGACGAGCTGTACGAAGAAGGAATGCAAAGCAGCAGCAGTTATAGAGGCTTCGGCTACAATCCCTGGTCTCGTTCGCGGAGCAGTTCATCAACCTCCTCTGAGAAGGTCAAGGTAATCTCATACGTTTCACTCAAGCAGGTAACGGTGATTGCCTCACCGGAGAATATGGTAAAAATCGCAGAGCAGATAAAAGAATGGGACGCTCCCCTGGATGTCAATGCAGTCAAGCCAAGAATAATTGAGCTGCATAATACAGACCCCGTTCAGATGGCGGATTTGCTGGCGTCACTTTTCAGTGAGACTTCGAGCGGAAGCGGAGGCAGAGGGAGATCCATTTTTGATCTTATCTACGGCCAGACAGAGGATAAGCAAAAAATCGTTGGCCCGCTTTATGGGCAATTGACCTTTGAGTCTGTACCGGGGACAAAAAAGATAATTGTAATAAGTAAAATTGCCGAGGCATACGATGTTGTTGAGGCCTTGATCCGAGAACTTGACAAAGCCGAGATGGGCGAAGTACCCACAGTCATAACGCTCAAGTACGCCGACCCCGAAGACCTGGCTGAGCGTCTAAATGCACTGTTCAACGAGCCGGGCACTACAGCCACAATTCAGCGTACCGACCGGGGATTATCCGAGTACTCCATGGAAGCAGACAGTGGAACAAGCTCCAACCAATCCGGCCAGGACACCACAAGCCAGGAGGATTATAGGCCCTGGTGGACTACTGGACGGCAGAGCATCGATGAGCAGCCGATTAGCAACGTCATTGGAAGGATTCGTTTTATTCCCGACCCTCGCACTAAATCCCTCCTTGTTCTTTCTCCGCCCGAGTTTATGGAAAACATAGAAGCACTGATTGAAGCCCTCGACATACCCGGAAAACAGGTGATGATAAAGGCGGTAATTGTGGAAATCAGCCACAGTAACGTCACTTCTCTCGGCCTGCAGCTCAAGACGGGCTCCTTTGAAGTGGGGGAAAACGCAATCGCTGTCGTGAACAGCCTTAAATTTCTCGAAGAGCATGGCGCCTTAATATTTGGTGCAGGTGGTGATACAGGAAGCTCGTTTGACATTGGTGCAAACTTGAGCGTCACTGCCATGATTGATTTCTTAGTCAAACAAACTAACGCAAAGATTCTAAATCAACAGACACTGTGGACAAAGGACAACGAAGAAGCAATGTTCTTCAAAGGTAGTAACGTTCCATTTCAGACAGAATCGACTGTATCTGAAACCGGATTAAGCAACACGGCCACTTTCGAATATGAGAAAGTAGGTATGACTCTGCGTGTCCGCCCAAGTATTACACCAGAGAACAACGTTGATATGATTATAAATGTAATTCTCTCACAGCTTACATCGGACCAGATAAATGGCCAATTTATAAGAACCGAGATGGATACGACGACCAATATGATAATTAAGCATGGCCAAACACTTATGCTCGGCGGCATCCTTTTCCAGACAGACAGCACAATCGAAAGAAAGATTCCCCTGTTGGGGGATCTTCCTTTAGCCGGCGGCCTGTTCCGTCACAACTCCATTGTAGAAAGCAACGAGGAGTTGATTGTGTTTATTACGCCCTATGTAATAGGCGAACCAGACGAGATGCTTCCGGAAACAAAAGCCGAAATCGAGCCTCAATTAGAAAAACTGGACAATATACGAGAAGAGTTGGAGGCTATCTTAGGAAATAGTGGATAACAAGCTGTGGAGCTTTAACCGGATGTCAGTCGGCAAACGCTTTACGAAGATTTAAAGCGCAGAGTACTTTAACGAGTACAAGATTGACGCCGTCTCCGATAGAGCTAAATAACATTACACCATTTTGCAATACGTCGCGAAACAGGGATCTCTATACTTTCGGATAAACCCACGGCTTCCGGTATTTGCGGCGAAGCATTTTGTTTGCTTCAGCGTCACCGATTATTACTTCTTTCTTACCGTCCCATTCAATACTGCGCCCAAGCTTGAGCGAAAGCATACCTAACAAGCTCATATTCGTCGATCGGTGACCGATCTCGATATCGCACGCCGGTCGTCTTCCTGTCTTGATACAACTCAGGAAGTCCGACCACAGCTCAGGGATGTTCTGCTGGTCCGGATCGTGCAGTTTGGGTTCCTCGTGGATGACTTTTTGTCCTCTGCCGGTCGGATAGAATCTCCAGCCGTCCTGCCAGCCTATGTGCAAAATACCCTTGGTCCCGTAGAAATAACACCCGACATTTTCACCTTTGTCGGCATTATTTGCAGCGAACTGTCGATGCTCCCAGACTGCCGTGAAACTTTCGAACTCGAAACTGGCTACCTGGTGGTCCGGCGCATCGGTCGTCTGGGCCTGGGCTGTATTAACCGGAGGACCTTTAATGGCACGGCCTCCAGTGGAAAATACACGCTTGGGATATTTTTCCTCGGTCCACCAAAGAATCTGGTCCATCCAGTGTATACCCCAATCACCCAATGTGCCGTTGCCGTAGTCGAGGAACTGGCGGAATCCCTTCGGGTGTATCTTCGTGTTAAATGGGCGCAGTGGTCCGGGCCCGCACCACATGTCCCAATCGAGGCCCTCGCGAGGTTCTTCATTTGCTTTTGGTGTTTCCGGACCGCCTCCGTAATGCACAAAAGCCCGCACCATACCGATTTTCCCGGCCTTACCTTCCTTCAGGAATTTCATACCGGAAATATTATGCGGTGAAACGCGGCGGTGCGTTCCAACCTGGACGACCCTGCCGGCAGCGCGGGCGGCGTTGACCATTGCGCGGCCTTCCATTATCGTATGGCCGATGGGCTTTTCAACATAAACGTGGGCTCCTGCCTTGACTGCCGCGATGGTAATCAGCGGATGCCAGTGGTCTGCCGTGGCCACAATAGCAATCTCCGGTTTTTCCCTATCCAGAAGCTCTCGGTAGTCCTGATACTTCTTCGGCTTATCACCGCTGAGCCGCTCGACCTCGCCGGCGGCAGGATCCAGTTGGTTCCGGTCAACATCGCACATGGCAACAATCTTGCACTGGCCCGACTGCATTGCAACCCGACAGATGTTCATACCCCACCAGCCGCTGCCGATAAGGACGGTGCGATACTTTCTACCAGCGGCTGTTAGAATATTAGGAGCAGCCAGGGCCACGCCGGAAGCCACGGAAGCTTTAAGAAAAGCACGACGGTTCATAGACATGTTCATACCTCCTTCATCTTGAAATAGAAAACCCGGTTTCTCTCGATAAAGTCAGACTTGCGGGCCGCCATTAGGCGGTCTTGTTACAAAGCATGGGCCCGCAAATGCTGTCAGCTTTTGTCTTTTAATGTACCAGAGCAGCTCCATAAGTCAAGTAAAAACTCAAAATCAACCGAATGCTCAGATTGGACGAAAAGGTTTGCCCAAAGCGCTTGCGTTATGCCAAACTTTTTGGTATTCTTCCGGCAGATACGCTAAACCGTGTAGCTAAGCAGCGCGTATCTGCATTAGGATAGCTTGAAAACAATGTATGTAAAAAATTCAGGAGTAGCTTGCGATGGAAATGAAACGTCGTGAATTCTTAACCAGGTCGATTGCGGGAGTGGGCGGACTTCTGTTGGGGTCAGGATGCACAGATGTCACAAGACATAAATCCACAACGTTCGATCCGTATGAGCGCGTTCGGCTGGGAAAGACAAAGATCAAAGTCTCTCGAGTCGGTTTTGGCACGGGCATGCGCGGAGGGGACCGTCAGTCAAACCAGACACGTCTGGGCAAAGAAAAGTTCGAAGCCCTTTTGAAAACGGCATACGAGCGAGGGGTACGCCTGTTTGACGTGGCTGACCTCTACGGTTCGCACCCGTATCTGGCCTCGGCACTGAGCGGTATCCCACGCGAGGGTTATATCATTAACACAAAAATCTGGTGGCGAGGTGGCGGCATACCTGAAAAGGAACGTCCCGATGCCGACGTGGTCGTACAGCGTTTCCTAAAGGAGTTGAAAACAGACTACATCGACGTGGTCCTGCTCCACTGCGTCGTCTCAGAAAAATGGCCGCAGGAACTGCGCAAACAGATGGACATCCTGGACCAGCTCAAACACAAAGGTCTCATCCGAGCGCATGGAGTATCGTGCCATTCGCTAAAAGCCCTGCAGGCCGCGGCAGATGAGCCGTGGGTCGATTCCGTAAACGTGCGAATAAACGCTTATGGCAAGAGTATGGATGCGCCTGTTGCTGAAGTCGAATCCGTGGTCAGGAAACTCCACAAGGCAGGCAAGGGCGTGGTGGGGATGAAGCTGATTGGCGAAGGGTCTTTCCGCAACAGCGACGAGAAACGTGACAACTCGATTCGCTACGTGCTCGGCTTGGGATGTGTCGATGCCATGGTCGTCGGCTTCGAGAGTACCGAAGAGGTTGACGACTTCGCCGCACGCGTCCGTAAAGTGCCCGGAAAACAGGTACTGGCAATGGAAGCTGCAAGAGTTTTGCAATCCTGCGCTTCATAATCGACATTTGAAACGCTTCCGGGCTCAACGTAAATGCCTGGGATAGTAGTAAGCAATCTTTCTTAAAGTCTCCGGGCGGGAATTTTATTTTCACTGCGCTTTGAAAATGCGAATCTGTTAAACAAAAGATAAGGAGTTCGTTCCTGTGAAAGTAGACATCGAAAATCACGTCCTGGAACTGGCCGAGGGCGATATAACCGAGATGGATACTGACGCTATCGTCAATGCCGCCAATGCTCAACTGGTCCTGGGCGGCGGTGTCGCAGGAGCAATCAGGAAAAAAGGCGGCCCCGAAATCCAGGAACAATGCGACAAAGCAGGACCGACTTTCGTAGGCGGGGCCGTGATAACAACTGGAGGCAACCTAAAAGCAAAATACGTAATTCATGCGGTTGGGCCTCGGATGGGCGAAGGAAATGAAAATGAAAAGTTAAAAAACGCAACGCTGAATTCACTTAAAGCAGCAGACGAGTACAACTTAAAAAGCATCTCTTTCCCGGCAATCAGCACGGGTATTTTCGGCTTCCCCATACAAAGGTGTGCCGAAATAATGCTCAAAACAAGTATAGATTACCTAAAAGGCCAAACCAGCCTGGAAATGATTGTCTTTTGCCTATTTGGGCAAGACAGTTACCAGGTCTTCGAAGACCAGCTAAAAAAGCAAATCTCAAAATAAGGTCAATCGACATACTGCTGCCCGAAGTCCTCGCCGCCCCTGCTGTAAGAATATATCAATAGGAAATTTTCAACTCCGTCCGAGCCATCATAATGTTGCCATTTTTTACCGATTTGTTCTTGATTTTCCTCGTGGCAGGCATAGAATTTAATTGAATTCAGGATAACAGTAGGCTTGAGGGCAGTTTTTTTCAGCAACAAGACTGTTAAGTTTCTTTGAGAAGGCACGGCAATGGAGAAAAATTTTAGTGTCTTTGAGCTTTTGGAAATAGCTGAAAGGATCGAACACAACGCCGCCAAATTTTACCTCAAGGCGTCGGAACTCTACGATGACTCACAGCTTCGTGATACATATTATAAGCTGGCTAACTGGAGAGCTAAACACCAGAAAATTCTCACACAGAGAAGAAAAGACTATTCTGAGAAGACCGGCGCATTGGGAACTTTCGACCCTGATGATTATGTATTATCCAATCCCGAGGTCATGGCGGGTCTTACCTGGCTTGGCAGCAAAGCCGACCCCGCCAAAGCGCTGACCGGCCAGGAAACAAAAGAAGATATACTTCGCGATGCTGTCAGAAGAGCAGATGAGGTCATCGCTTTTTATGAAGGCTTGAAAGACTTCGCCCGCGACCCAACCGGCGAATCTGCTATCGATAAGATTATTGAAGAAGAAAAGCAGAACATCCGCCTCCTCACCGAACAGTTGGAACAGAAATAATTCCCCAACCGGCCAATCATCGACAACGAACTAATTGCTCGCGGTCATACTCGACATGAGGAATGTTTGTTTTCAGGTCTTCGATAAAACGCAAACCATCCTTCCAGTAACCTGCGGTAGGCCGCAACTCCGTATGGAAGCCTGTAAAGTAGCGGTTTATATTCGCAACCAGAAGTTCTCGCAAATATTTGCTCACCATTGAAGCTAACGACACCGGCAAAAAACGCTCATCTGCGCCAACTACAAAATGCAAACGCATCTTCTTGCCGTCCGCTCCCAATTCATAGCTGCTGGCCGACGGGCTTTCAGAAAGAATCTTCAATTCCATATCTGCAAACATCCGCTGCAAAGTCGCGCGATAACGAACTCGCCCCCCCTGCCGGTCGACTAAGATTTGTAATTCATCGCCACCAAATTCATCAAAAGCGTTCTTTATAAGTCGTGACGTAGCTGTAAAAAGCACGCGAGCTTTGTTTTTAACACTGCTGACCATCTTGTTGTAATGCGCAACGTCCAGGCAACAACTTTTTAGCCCTAACAATTTGATGTCGTTTGTAGCCATGTCATCGGTCAGCACTGCTGAGGCTAATGCTATATCAGCCCGTTCAGCATCAATGCTGCAGTCCCCGGCTCCTTTATACCACGGATAGTCATCCAGCCGCTCAAGGCAATCCGGACATAGCAGCGATATCAGTTCACCTAATGTGCCCGGCTCTTTGCCAAGGCACTTCAGGCACGCAAAGACCGTCCGTTCCAGGTGTTTGGTACCCAGAGATTTGCTGTAGGCTTTTTTGCTGTCGGAGATAAGCACACGGCCTGCAAGGCGCTTGCGTTTCTTGGCCAGACTTCTTCGCAAAGCCTGCCACAAGTCAGCTCCGATTAAATCATGCCCAAGCGAGAATGTGCTCGATGATACAACAAGCGGTCCCAGAATCGGCCCAAAACCGGCTTCGTCAATCCCTACCAAAACTGCCATCCGTGTAATCCTTTTTTTGGCCTGTGGCTCATACTTCCTTGTTCGAGAAATGGGACACGAAACACCATTTACTATCCAAGTTGCGGCTCGAACGCAAAACTTCCGCCTCAAGAGGCCAACGCCCGATCCGGTTAAACTGGGGACAAAAACTTATACTGTCTCTATTATCCCAAAAAAGCGATTATGTCAAGAGCATAACAGCACTCGTATTTTGATAGTCCGCCGGTAAAGAAACTCCTTCACAGGTAAGTGTTCCCAGCCAGCGGCATTGACACAGACTGGACTGTGAAGAAAAAACCGGGTAAGAGGGCTTTCTTCCGGTAAAAGTCTGCATTTTGACCGATTATATCGGTAATAAGTACAAAAAATGGAAAAAAAAGTTGACAATCCCGGTGCAAATGTAGTAATCTCAATGTGTCGGAGTTTTGGGAACACTTGTTGAGCAACGTACTTATGAGTTCCCCGGTGATAAAAGCCGTGAAGCGATGTGCGTTTCGCTTTTCTGCTGTGGTTGAATTATACATTCTTTTTTTCGTTGGAGGTTTTTTGAGGCGGACATATAATACACTGAGAACGAGGGTTTTCGATACCTGGCAAAAACAATTAAGATGTTTCGGTGTGTGGCCGAAGCATAGTTATTTTAAGTTCATTTTTGAAGGAGGAACTTATTATGTGTAAAAAATTTATTTATCTATTCTTATTTGTCGCATTTGCATTTAGCACGATGGCTATGGCTTCTGACTTAGCGCTCTACGATGGGCCGCCTAACACCGGCTGGTATACCGTTGCTCAGGTGAACGCCGATGTTGCCACGATAATTGCCCAAGTTGGAGGTCTGTTCGGTGATGTCCAGCAGTTCGATGACAGCCAGTATCAAACGGGTTGGACTGATTTTGCCGCATGGATAGACTCGCATACGAATAATGGTGCAATGGACATTATCTGGCTTAACGGAACTATGCCGAGTGTCCTCTATCGATTCCCAAACCTTGATCCGGATGGCTCGCGTGCTGAATTGTGGCTCGATGGCGGAAACATGATAATAAATGTCGGCGATTGGTTTGGCTATATGTCGTATGAAGGTGGAGTTCGGTCAGCTGATAACGGCCCAAGTGGTGCCGGGAACATCCTTGACCTGGCTAATGGTGTCATCACCAGTGGCCAATCCTTTGTGATGCAGATTACAGCGGCAGGTACGACATATATGCCCAGTCTCAACTCCGTCAACATTGTTAGACCAACTGTCCTCAGTGAAGTTGTAGGCGACTGGGAAGTTGCTGAGATATTCGCACAGAACGCCGGTGGCACACTTGCTGATCCTGTTGTTATTCACAACACAGTGACTGGTGGTTACGTCTGTTTTATAAATCAAACTGATGTTGCTAACTCGATAAACGATAGAGGTTTAGCCACTGCTGAGTTCATCGGCAACTGGGTAAACAATGTGTGTGCTTGCCTTGACCGGGCGATCGCCTCGTCTCCCAACCCGTCTGATGGTGCCATAGATGTGCCGGTAGATGCAAATGTTACCTGGGCGCGCGGAGACGGGGCCGATAGTGACATGGTGTACTTCGGCACTGACCCGGGCAATCTGCCTCTTGTTGCAAATTTACTTACGATATTCCCAGCTGAGTATAATCCCCCGGGAGACCTTGTAGCAAGCACGACTTACTCCTGGCAGATCGTTGAGGTCAATGATGGCACCCAGTATCCGGCCTCTATATGGAACTTTACTACTATACGCGGAGAGGCCACACCCGACTATCCTGCTAATGGTGCTATTATTACAGGTGACCCTTATCCTCCGCCACCTTCGATACCCACACACATATATACGCCGCTTGATTTTATCCCGGGACCGACCGCGGTCCAGCACACGGGTTATTTCAGCGATGTTTTAGCGGAGGTGGCCGGCCGCGTCCAGGACGCGAACCTCGGCCAGCCGCCATACCCATTGATGCCAAACAGGTATTATGTCGGTCTGCCCCTTGTTGCCCCGGCTATTGACACTCTTGTTCGTGGCACGAGGTACTACTGGGCTGTCGATGAGACAGACGCTCTTGGCAATACGTTCCCAAGCGGTATCTTTGTGTTTTCTATTCAGGGCCTTAAGGCCTTTGCACCCAGCCCGCCTAATGAGGCCACATTTGTAGACACCGATGTGCTCTGTACCTGGCTGCCGGGTTTCGGCGTCGCTGAGCATGATGTTTACATGAGCACAGATAGAACCGCTGTGGAAAATGCGGTTTACAGTGCCGCAACTCCTCCACCGGAATTTATGGCCACGCGGGTGGATCCGAACTATCAAGCCAGCGGTCTGGCATTCAAGACCAAACAATACTGGCGTGTTGATGAGGTCTCCGGCCGGCTTCCCCCGCCCATCGGTGGCGGTACGTACCATACAGGCGATATCTGGTGCTTTACCACTATTGAGGAAGGCATCGGTACAATCAGAGAGGACTTGTGGTGGAATATCCCTGGTCAAGATTTAGGCCCCCTCTATTCCGATCCCCGCTATCCGGGCAACCCGGACGAGACCAGGATTTTAACGTCGTTCGATAGCGGCGGCGCCACCGATTTGGGCGACGACTATGGAGGCCGGATTCACGGCTGGCTCCATCCGGCCATATCGGGCGACTATACCTTCTGGATTGCCGCCGACGACTATTGTGAGTTGTGGCTTAGTACCGATGAAAGCCCGTCCCAAATACAATTGATCGCATCTGTGAGCGGCGATTGGGCTCCAGTGTACGTTTGGAATGATAATCCTGGTCAGAAATCTGCTCAGATCTCGCTGGTTGGCGGTCAGAAATATTATATCAGGGGGCTCTGGAAAGAAGCCGGCGGAGGCGACCACTGTATGGTAGCCTGGCAGGGACCCGACCAGCCGCTGGCGCCCGTAAACGGCTCAGCCGCTGCGGTCATTCCCGGCAATAGACTGTCGCCGTTTGTGCAGTTGTGGGCCCATGACCCTGACCCGAGAGATGGTCAGGCAAGTGTGCCGGCAGGGGCATCTGTCCTTAGATGGGGCCCTGGAGACCATGCTGCCCAACACGATGTATACTTCGGCACAGATAAAACCGCTGTGACCAATGCCGATATCACGGACATAACGGGTATATATCAGGGACGTATTGGTCCTAACAGCTTACCCGTAGCGCTTGCAGCGGCCAAGTTTTACTACTTCCGGGTCGATGAGGTCAATAGTCTTGGCCCTGCCCCCGGTATGTGGAAAGGCGATACGTGGACCTTTAGAACTGAAGGAGCTGCCGGTGGTCTACTCGGTTTGTACTACCACTGGGATGGCCAGCTTCCGAATGATCCACTCGGTCCGGATAATGCCTTCCAGTTATTCGTGTTGAGCCGCATAGATCCTTCAATCGACTGGAACTGGGGTGATTTCTCACCTGACCCGAACGTCAACGTTGATGATTTCGGTTGCAGATGGGTCGGGCACGTTGAGGCCCCGGTAGACGCCAACTATACCTTCTACACCACGACCGACGACGGCGCGCGTTTATTCATAAATGGTCAACAGCTTCAGCTCGTCAATCCAGGGGCCCCGCAGAACGATTCGTGGCGGCAACAGGGTATGACCGAATATGGTGCCTCGATTGTGCTTTCGGCCGGTCTGCACGACATTGAAATGCACATGTATGAACGTGCTGGTGGTGCAGGCGCCGAGCTGCGATGGTCTTCGATTCCGACAAATCCGTCGGATGAGGCTATATCAAAGCGGATCATTCCTCCGATGTGGCTGTGGCCTCCATTGTTTGCCTCGGGCCCGCGGCCGCCTGATGGCTCGACAATTGACGAAAGGAAGCCTGCTCTTGAGTGGATAGCGGGAGTTCAAGCTGATTTTCACGAGCTGTACTTCAGCAGCAACTATGACGATGTCAACAACCGAGTTGTTTCTGTCAAACAGATT
>VRUL01000081.1 GCA_019456145.1 Planctomycetota bacterium | reverse complement strand
CTGGTTCAGGAAACGCTTCTGAGGGCATGGAAGAGCTTTTCATCTACAGAAGAAAGGGAATATTGTCGGGCGTGGTTGTTTGTAATTATGAGAAATATAGTGCTGGATTGGCAGAAAAGAGATAAACGTAGAATAAAACTTTCCCCTGTTGCCCATTCCGAATTAACTGAGATTGCTGCATCCGATTTAAATGAACCGCTTTGCCAAATGCCTGTGATGGATGAAGAGCGGTTTTTACAATTTGTTGATGGCCATATCGTAGCAGCGTTAGATACGATTGATCCTGCTTTTCGCGAAGTGATTATCTTATCAGCAGTGGGAGGTTTAAAATATAGTGAAATTGCCCAGGTACTCGATTGCCCTATAGGTACTGTTATGTCACGAATGGCTCGAGCCAAGAAGAAGCTGCGAGAAAGCTTAGCTGATTTTTCTCCCCAGCCCAAAAAAAGAGCTGGAAAGGTGGAACGAAAATGATATGTAGTGAAACAAGTGAATATGTATTTGCGTTTCTTGACAATGAACTGGATGCGTCGTTGAGCATGGATTTCCAGCATCATATCGATCACTGCGCCGTATGTGCACGTGAGGTTGAAATTGAGCGAGCGATTAATGGACAACTGGCTTGTGCATTAAAAACACAGGGCTCGGAAATACCTTTCAACAAGCATGCTATCAAGCAAATCATTAGACAAAATAAAACGTCAGCGATGCGGTTTCGTTTGGTGTCACGGCGTACTGTTTTAGCGGCATGTGCAGCTGTCATCATTGTAGCTGGTATAGCATCTCATTTTGTGATGCAGTATGTAGGTGATACTAGAAATCACAGCGAATTTGTTAATCTTGTTGTCGCTGACTTTAAGCATTTTCTTCAAGAAGGCCAACCCATTCATTTTGCCTCATCTAATGCTAGCGCAGTTTCTGATTGGCTATTGCAACAGACCGATCTCGAGGTGGTCCTACCAGATATCAAGGGTAAACACTGCAAACTGATTGGGGCTCGTAAGTGTGAAATACAGGGAGAACCTGCAGCATTTGTCGTATATGAAATGCATGGAACGCCAGTATCGCTATTAGCTATCACTGGCCTTAATAGTGACCTCAAGCAGATGAACCAGATCGAGTATAATGGCCAAATCCATTGGGTAGATAATTTTGATGATATCTCGGTTGTGGCATACCGCCAAAATAACCTTGTTTATGCAATAGTCTCGAAACTAAAGAAAAATGAATTAATTCACTTTCCTTCGGGAGCATTTAATGAAAGCAATTGAAGTTGGTCTAAAGAATCCGTATTTTATTGCGGTCGTAGTTCTTGCCCTAATCGTCGTTGGTGTAACAACGATGACACGTATCCCTGCTGATCTGCTTCCTCAATTTAATACACCCGCAGTTCAAATAGTTACCTTTTATCCAGGGATGCCTCCAGAGGTGATGGAGCGTGACATTATGAGTCGACTGGAGCGGTGGACCGGTCAATCGGTTGGTATCGAACATCAGGAAGGTAAGGC
>VRUL01000022.1:74762-81130 GCA_019456145.1 Planctomycetota bacterium | reverse complement strand
GCTGAATTCATCGATCTGCTGGTAAGTCCGCTGCCCTCGAGCTGGGTTCTCGGCAATATTGGTACTAACAGTGCCGAGCAGTTGTATGTGGCTCTCAGTGACGGCACCAATACTGCTGTGGTCGAGCACAATGATGTTAATGCAGCGACGCTGACGAGCTGGCAGGAGTGGAATATAGAGATGACGAAGTTCAGCGGTATAAACCTGGACAATATCCAGAAGGTCTATATCGGCTTAGGCGACAGGAATACCCCGGTACAGGGTGGTTCAGGTGCGATCTACGTTGATGATCTCCGAGCCTGTCCGCCCAGATGCGTTCCTGCTTTTGCACAAATGAGTGCCGATATTGCCCAGCCTTATGACTGCCTTGTTAATGAGGCGGACATTATGGTTCTGGCAAACGACTACCTGATGCGCGACACACTCATTGCGACATCAGCTCCGGGCAGTCCTATATCGCAATATCTGTTTGACGGCAACTTCTTCGACAATGTCGGTTCCAACCACGGTACCGCCATTGGCAACGCGAGCATAATTACTGATGCCGACAGAGGCCAGGTGGTGAGCCTGGACGGTGTCGGCGATTATGTTGACCTCGGTAATCCCACCGATCCCTGTGAGCTTGACTTCGGAACAGGCAATTGGACTGTCTGTGCGTGGGTGAAGACTACGATGACCGGCACAGGCGGTGATGTAGACAAGGGCGTTATTTACGGCAAGGGTGGAGACAATGCCGGCGGACACCGCTATGGTTTGTATGTAAACGAGAATCAAAACCCCGCGGGCCACGTCAACTTGATCATAGATGACAATGCCGGTGATGGCATAGGTAGTTCGTACAACAAGGTACAATTCACCGGTGACGTACTTGTCAGTGATGGTGAATGGCATCACGTTATCGGGCTGAGAGATGTTAACGATCTGCGTCTGTATATCGACGGCTTGCCCGATGGGAGCACTACCATTCCTGCAGACTACGACCTTGTCGGGGTGCATCAGTATAATGCTTATATTGGAACGATAACTAACAATACGGACTCGACCCCGTACAAGGATCTTCAGGGCTCAGTAGACGATGTCCGCATCTACGGCTATGCTTTGTCATATGCAGAGGTAGTGTACCTTGCTACCGATGGCGCAGCCGGGTTACATATCCCGATTATCTCGGATGCTGACCTGTACAAAGGTGAGCCACAAGGCAACCAGTGGATTAACCTCAGGGATTACAGTGTTATAGCAGATCAATATCTTGATGAGTTACTGTGGCCGTAATGAGTGTTAACATTTGTTAGCCCTTTGATTTTGCATCAGTTCGGGGCCTGTACTGATTGATTCGGTATAGGCCCCGATTGTTTTTCCTGTTGTCTCGTGTATATTGCGTGATGCGCGGGGGGATATCTAATGTAGAGGGCAAGCAGCAGCCCGATTCGCAGAGACCACCGGGTTTTTTTAGCTTTTTGTTTAAGCCTTTCTCCACACGCTCGGCACGGTCGACGTGCTATACGGTGAATCTTTTTATAAGAGTCTAATGCCGAATGCGGAATCTTGTTTGACGCAGGAAAAAGTTTCAAATATAATGGCCGGTCGGTGGCAAGGTTTTGAGTTTACGCCCGTAGCAAAAGGTTTTAATAATAAGGCGAAGTTTGTTACCTTTATTGACGGAGCAGATATGTCGACGAGCGTGACGGTGGCCGGCTTTTTACGGCCTTGTGAGAAAAAGTTGGCTGCACTATATGATGTCGGTGTGGTTGTCGGCGGCTCTTTGCTAATCGCTTTGTGTGCCCGGCTCGCAATCGGTTGGCCCATTCCTGTTACCGGGCAGACCTTTGCCGTGTTGATGATAGGTGCGTTGCTTGGCGCCAGGCGAGCCAGCCTGTCTGTCCTTATATACATAATGGAGGGTGCAGCGGGATTGCCGGTATTCGCACACGGCAGAAGCGGTTTTACGGTACTATTGGGACCGACCGGTGGATATTTGGTTGGTTTCGTTGTTGCAGCGTACCTGGTGGGACTGCTGGCTGAGAAGGGATGGGACCGGCGAATGGGAACAACCGTTCTGGCGATGATTTTTGGGAATCTGGTCATTTATGCTTTCGGCTTACTCTGGTTGTGTTGCATGATATTACTGATGGAACTACCCGTAGGTGACGGCAGGGTGCTGGCTGAAGGGCTATATCGTTTTATCCCCGGCGATTTGTTGAAAATAGCGCTGGCTGCAATACTTTTGCCGTCTGGCTGGAAACTGCTCGGACCGGCAAACTTGCCGGCCAAAGAAAATGAACATCGCTAAAGAGGCCCGCTGAATACACGGTATTTAAGCGCGGCACGAAGTTTTTCAAGTTCGTCCTGTTTTTCATTTATAACCCGTCGGAGAGTCGATGTTCTGGCAATGGCGGGCTTGACGGCAAACGCAAACAGCGACCAGCCCCCTACAAGAATCGCCAGGGCGACAGCCAATAATTTTTCTCTTCGTGTTAAGCGTATCATTTTCCCTGTTCAATATTAGGTCATAGATTTCCTATTTATGCTGTTTTCACATGGTAAATGACAACTTTTTAGTTTTGTTATCCCTCATCAGCTCTATATCTATGGCTGTCTGTGAGGTTGCTTTCTTGAAAACCTGGTAAGCTTTTTGTTTGTTAGTCAGTCGATGCCCGTTAACTGAACGAATGACGTCCCTGTTCTTTAGGCCAATGCCCTTTGCAATGCTTAGGTTTTCCAGGCCTGTGATTTGTAGTCCTTCTACCAGGCCATTTGTTATGTAAGGTTTTATAATGGCATTTTTTAATACTGCCTCCACGTATCCGGTTCTTGTTTGTACGTTAGTGCGGGGCGTTTTGGCGGGCAAATCAGTTTTTGCTACTTTTCTGATTTCGCCAGGAGTCCGAGGCGAGGGTAATTGCCTGTCGTTATTATCGCCGGAGTGTGTTATATTGAGCTTCAATACTTTTCTTTGACCTTCGCAGACCAGAACCACCGTATCTTTTTCAATACTCTCGATACGAGCGCCCGCCACTATCTGGTCTACCTTGTACAGGTCGAGCGCACCGGTTTTAAGGTCTTTTATAATGGCTCTTGCTACTACAGGGCTCCCGGATATAGTGCCTGATAATGCTAATCCTAACTCCTCAGAGACCGAATGCTGGTAAGCCTTCGATGTCCAATTGCCTGAGCCTGCTGTTTGATCGGAGGAATCAAACGGATTTCCATCTATGATTTCAGCGTAGTCTTTAGGCGACAAATCCGGCGAGCCTGTTGTCTGTTTTACACGCGCTGGGCTGCCGCCCATCGCTGAAGCCGGTTTCGAGCTCTTTTCTTTGTTCTCGGGCACGAACGTTCTGACGACCAAATAACCCAGTACTACAGCCAATGCCACCTTACTTATAAACAAAGCCTTCCGAATATCCATTTTATTCCCTTCTTCCTTTTTTTAAGCGAACATTACTGCCGCCCAGAGACAGTGCACATGAGATCGCTCATTTTCAACATTCGCTTTTTGTAGTCTTGCGTGCTTTATTTCTCCACCTGTCTCGCACGTTAAGCGCTCCCAACGCAACAGCAAGGCCGACGTATGGCAACAGGAGTTCCACTGCACTCGCCTGGCTGTCCAGAGACATCGAACAGCCTCCGCCTCCGCCGCCTCCCAAAAGGCCGCCGACGATGCCGCCAACCACTCCTCCTCCGAGAATAAATGGCGTAAAGTGTGTGGTCTTAAATTGCAGAGCATGTAAACCAGGGGATATTACAATGGTCTGAACGTCTGTTATACCTTCCTGGCTGAGTGTGTTGGTAAGTGAATTATACCAATATGCTTTGTATGACACTTTTTTGGAGCCGGAGACCTCATATGGTATTGTAATTGTAACCGGCTCGAGAAATTCAATTCCACTTGGACTAAATTCATAGAGTCCGCTGGAAAAATCCAGGTTGAACTCCTGGAAATTCTTTACTTCTGAGATTGTAATCTTTATATCACAGGGATACGCTCCTGCCGGCACTACGACAGAAACATCGTCTACACTATCGATAGCATTCAGCGGGGTTCCCACAGTTACTGTTGAGGAGGTAGAAGTATTGCTCGATGCCAATGCTGTAGATCCTATGATAGTGCTTCCAGCATAATAGATATCCGTATTCGTATTTCTGCTATCGGTCCATACTAAATACGGATACCCGTCTCCGTCTGTGCCTATTGCCGGATCAGCCTGGCCCGAATTTGTACCGTCATCACCCACAAACACATTTGTTCCGGAGCCTGAGTTTATTTCAACAAGATACAGGTCATCATCTGGATTGCGCTCATCCTGCCAGCAGGCGAAAACATGTAAGTTGCTGCCCGTGCTGCCGATAACAGCGACCACCGGATTCAATTGGTCTGCATTGGTTGTGTCATCTATAATACTGCTTCCGGTTAAGGTTAAGGGACTTACCGGCAGGCCGTCACTGGTGCTGGCATAGTAAATATCATCATCGCCGGGCCTGTCGTCAACCCAAACCAGATGCAAAATAGACCCGGCAGCTTCAGTAGCAATCGCGGGTTTTGATTGGCTATCTCCTTCGGTTACTACAGGAATGTTCGTCCATGTGTTATTTGACGCTGCTCCGTAGATATCGTTTTTGCCGTTATTTCTTTTATCCGTCCAAACAACATAAACCGTATCGGATGAATCTGCGGCAATAGCCGGCTCGAACTGATCAAAGCTGTCAGTCGTTATTTGTGAAACTGCTTTTGTTAAGAAAGCATTGCTGGAGGTGGCAATGTAGATATCCTTATTGCCATTGCGGTCATCTTCCCAGACAATAGAAGCGTTGTTGGAATTATCAACAACAATGGCCGGGTTAATTTGGTTATCATTTGAATCAGTAATCCTTATTTCAGGGGACCAGTTTGTTCCATCATTTGAGGTTGATATATAGATGTCCCAATTCCCTCGCCTGTTATCCTGCCAGGCGACATACAATTTGTCATCACTGCCTACTGCCACAGCAGTATTATACTGATCCGCGGAATTGTCTCTTATTATGATGCTGTTACCAAAATTATCTGCTTTTGTCGAAAGTTTGGCGATATAAATATCTCTCTTGCCTATTACCCCGGCATGCCACGTTGCCCATATGTTCCCGGTGCCGTCCCGCACAGTATCAGCCCTGCCTCCTTTTTTGATATTGCTCGAGTCAACCGTTTTGTTCAGACCAAAAGATCGCATCTCAGTCTTGAAGGAGTAGGAATATCCGGCCATTACATTGTCGGCGAGGTCTGTGGCGTTTACATCAACGCTTATTGGCTGGTCGAAATCAAACATTTCGTTCGATTGGTAGATAAATGTATAATTAGCTTTTGTGCCCAACCTGTAGCATTCACCGTTAGTGCTGCTGTATTTGGCTGTATTACCTGAGTACACAGTATCGTCATTGACTTTAATTGTTACCAAATTGGCATCAACACCGGCTCCTGAATCGGTAATATTCAAAATTACCAATGTGTTCTGAGGTACCTGAATTGCGTCTGCTTGGGGTGAAAGATTAGTAACCGTCGGGGCTGTTACGTCCTGCTCATCAATAGCGAAACTGGCGGCAATAGTATGATTGTCGGTAACATTCGTGAAGCTGTAGCTGCTCACGGCGCCAACCGAGCTGCCATCCACCAGTACATCGGAAATGCTGTATCCTGTGTTGGGGGTAATAGTGTATGTTTTTGCCCCGCCCGAATTAACCTGCGTAGAGCCGCTCGGATCAATCGTGCCGCCGCTGCCGGCGCTGGCTGTGATTGTGTAGGCATCGGTAGCGAAACTGGCGGCAATAGTATGATTGTCGGTAACATTCGTGAAACTATAGCTGCTCACGGCGCCAACCGAGCTGCCATCCACCAGGACGTCGGAAATACTGTATCCTGTGTTGGGGGTAATAATGTATGTTTGTGCCCCGCCTGAATTAACCTGCGTAGAGCCGCTCGGATCAATCGTGCCACCGCTGCCGGCGCTGGCTGTGATTGTGTAGGCATCGGTAGTAAAACTGGCGGCAATTGTATGATTGTCGGTAACGTTCGTGAAACTGTAGCTGCTCACGACGCCAACCGAGCTGCCATCCACCAGGACGTCGGAAATGCTGTATTCTGTGTTGGGGGTAATAATGTATGTTTGTGCCCCGCCTGAATTAACTTGCGTGGAGCCGCTCGGATCAATCGTGCCGCCGCTGCCGGCACTGGCTGTAATTGTGTAGGCATCGGTAGTAAAACTGGCGGCAATTGTATGATTGGCGGTAACGTTTGTGAAACTATAGCTGCTCACAGCGCCAACCGAGCTGCCATCCACCAGGACGTCGGAAATGCTGTATCCTGTGTTGGGGGTAATAGTGTATGTTTGTGCTCC
>VRUL01000022.1:0-74662 GCA_019456145.1 Planctomycetota bacterium | reverse complement strand
CGTGAAGCTGTAGCTGCTCACGGCACCAACCGAGCTGCCATCCACCAGGACGTCGGAAATGCTGTATCCTGTGTTGGGGGTAATAGTGTATGTTTGTGCTCCGCCTGAATTAACCTGCGTGGAGCCGCTTGGACTGATTGTACCGCCGCTGCCGGCGCTGGCTGTAATGGAATAGGTGTTAATGGCGAAACTGGCGGCAATAGTATGATTGGCGGTAACGTTCGTGAAGCTGTAGCTGCTCACGGCACCAACCGAGCTGCCATCCACCAGGACGTCGGAAATGCTGTATCCTGTGTTGGAGGTAATAGTGTATGTTTGTGCTCCACCTGAATTAACCTGCGTGGAGCCGCTCGGGCTAATCGTGCCGCCACTGCCGGCGCTGGCTGTGATGCTGTAGGTAGTTACACCGGAGGTGGTGAAAGTATTGTCGCCGCTGGTGGAGTCGTTTCCGGATGTGTCTGTGGATTTTACACGGAAGTGGTATGTAGTACTCAGAGACAGGCCCGTGAGTACTGTAGAGTGAGAAGTGACGACATTGGCGTCAAGAATAGTGCTGTTTCCATAATTTGTATCCGGTCCGTATTCTACCTGTGAGTTAGAAGCCTCATCGGTGTCCCAGGTTATGGTTGCCTGTGAAGCGGTTACGTTCGATGCCTGTACATTTGAAATTACAGGGGCGTCTGTGTCTGGTATTGTACCTTCGTTAAAAAGATCGAGAATTTCACTAACAGCCAAGGCCCGGTTGTAGATACGTACATCATCAATGATTCCATCGAAGGCCTCGGCTCTATCCCCGACAAATCCGTCGTTACCTATATCCGCAAAGGTCTCTAAGGTTGATAAGCCTGAGTACGTGCCATTTGCCCTTGGCTGACCATCTGTGTACACAACATAATTTGTGCCGTTCCATGTTAGGGCGATGTGGTACCATGTGTCTGCATTTAAATCCTGGATATTAGAATCTCTGGTATGAGAGTTCCCTAATCCTAAATCTAAATTGCCGGCAGCGTCATCTGTATACAACTGTATTCTGTTGGCCCAGGGTTGTGTGGCATGACCGAAGAGGTACTGGGCATTATCTGAAAAGCTCTCAGCATAAACCCATAAGACGATGGTTCCACCGCTAACATTGAAATTCCCCGTTCCAATTTGCACTGCATCGTCAACGCCGTCAAAGTTTAAGGCCCCATTGATTTTGCCGGTAGTCCACGTCGGTCCATTTATCAGCGTTCCTGTATTATTATTGCCAGTGGAATCCACGGCACTATTGCCGCTGCCATCATCGAATTGCCAGTGCCCCAATAATCCATAGTCATATTCATAATCTGTTGTTGTTGATGGCATTGGATTGCCGGAAGTATCCTGCACATTTACAACTGTTAAGGTATAGAAACCTTCCGGGTGGGCTGAAGTTGTTAGAGTGACCGTGTCAGTATCAAGCGAAGCTGCAATGACGGATATTCCATTATTAATACTGTAATTACTTGTCTGTTCTGCTGATGTTGAATCCAATAATTCGCTGAAAGTAATTTCAAGTGAGGTCTCGGTGGAACTGACTGATACAATAGACGGGGGGGTAGTATCCTGGAGGGTTGCAGCCTGGACAGCATTACTTCGTGTTGATTCTAATCCCTGGCCGTTTACTGCTGAAACCTCATAAGAATATGTTGTCCCGCTATTGAGACCTGTGTCTGGGTACGACGTAGAAACCGAGGTGTCAATCTGGCTGTTATCCCTGTATATCCTATAGAAACTTATGCTTGACTCAGGGTCGCTGGAAGCTTCCCAGGCTAAATCTATCTGAGATTCACCTACCGTTGTGGTGGTTAAGTTCTGTGGAACAGAAGGAGGGGTGGTGTCCGGATTGACCGGCACGTATTCATAGGCACCGATGTCAACACCTGCGCCCTGTGGCCTGCTAACCTCTAAAATGTCCTTATCCGGAGCTAATTCGGAGCTTCCGGCATTAATTAAAGGACTCCCTTCTTTGTGCCTTAAATCATAACTGCCTCCAACAGCAAATGGGTCCACGAAAATGTCCTCAGGATTATAGTCATCAAGGTCTATATTGTGGTCCGCGGTCATGTTTGTGCCGGTAAGGCTAAAATAATGCGCCATGTTATTCCTGACCACATTATTGTCACCGCCCGGATTTGTATAAATCCAGGTGGAGGCGCTACTATATGGATTAAAAGCAATATTATTAATTATGACCGTATCACGAGGGTTCTCTATGTGTATACCGTTGGCCTGGCTTGTAATAACAACATTATTTTCTATGCGCCATCCGTAAACCATACCGGTTTCATGGGCATTAAAGCCCATGGCCTGGGGGTCTATTAATGGATTAGTCTCACCGACGGCTTGTGCGATGAAAAGGTTTCCCCTGAATACGACATTATACAATGGGTAGGTTACTGAGCCGGTATGGAATTGTATGGCATCATCATGATTGCCGTCAACATCATAACGGTTTTTTATTACATTGTATTGAATAACAACATTGCTATATCCGCCAATCATTCCATCGCCTGCGAAATTTTCAATACTATTATACTCAACCAAAGCTCCGTCTGACTCAATGACAATCCCGTGATAAACGTTTTTCAGGGTGTTGTTGCGGATAACCATATCCGTACCAAAGAAATATATTGTGAAATATGGAGTCTGGCTGACCCACTGGGATGCATTCCATCCGGAAGAGTCCTGCCTGGAATAGATATTGTTGCCTTCAATAATCACGTGATTAGAATTCGCATTGCGGATGTCAACATTATTATCCGGGCTATATGTGGGAGCAAGCTCGGGGCTGATGGTGAGGCCTCTAAAAATCCAGTAGCCTACATTCGTCAACCTGATTCTCCTTAAGCCCGGAGTATGCCCTGGCTGTGCAGCAACAGTGATATAATCAGAGTTATGCTGGTTACTGTAGTATATCTGCCCGTGATAGCCGTCTCTTAAATAAACAGTGTCCCCCGGCTGCACTACGGTGCGCATCAAACCATTATCAAAGACTTCCTGCACCGTCTTCCAGGGGCTATTGGAACTACCGTCATTGCTCATATTTCCAGTGCTCGGATCAACATAATAGGTCGCTGCCAAACCTGTGTTAGGCAGGCATGAATTGATCACGGTAAATAGCAAACAGAAAATAAATAATTTTGGCACATGCATAATGTCACTCCTTTTCCTAACTAACATACTTATTACATTGAGTTTGTTCTCGAAATGTCCCCGTAGTATGACGGGTGAAATGTTTTTTTTGTTGCAGACATTATTCAGCCCCCTCGGAAGATACTTTGTCGCGTATCTATCCACATATACAGAGTATGAATTAAATATAGCAGAAGCAAACATTCCTAATAATCTTGTATAGCCACCCTAAATTTGCGTATATCGTTCTCTATTAGTTTTATTACCGGGCCAACACAGCGCCGGTAATGCCGGTAATGAGTATAAATCTTTAGAATTAAATCTTACGGAGGTAAACATCACTGGTGGTTTTGCACATCCCTGCTGAGATTTGCATAATCCTTTAGCTGTATTATAGGACATTATGATGCGGACAGAGAGAAGAAAAGAGTCAAAGATATGAAATATTGTCAATATAATAACAAACACATCACATATTATCGGATGTAGCGAACATGGCGGTTTTTCGGATTATATGACCCAAGTTGTGAGCATAAAGGTCGCTGATCAAAAGTATATGGATTTGCATTTTGCTGATTTTGTAGCTTTTCAATTTTTCTGTCAAATTTCAATGTGGTTCATCTGTATTTTGCTCTTTTTGAATTTGGCCATAAGGCTATTCCCCGATACGAATGAGAGTACTACAACTGATAGTAAAAACAGATTCTGACCTGATTTACAAAAGTTGAACGTTTCTTTACTATTTGCCCGGAATTGACAAAGCTACAAAACACTTAAGAATAATGGTTGTCTTTGATCAAAGGCTTTATGGGTTGTAACTATTTTGAGGCTTCTGAAAATGTTGAAGACTATAGTTCACATAGAGATATTTCCTATCTTGCAGATGTTGCCGACTTTGCATATACCACCTATTTTATGCCACAACAGGGAAAGAGGGAACATAGGGAAAGAGGGAACATTTCTAAATATCCAAGGGATTGACAGGTCGTCAGGAGAGAGTATGGCTGTGTCCAAAGATACAGTGAACAAATTGATTGGGGGCTAAATTTCTGTAGCCGAAGGGGGCTGAGTCGGCACAGAAATTTTTTTGGGGTAGGTTTGTACTACTTTTGGGCCATGTTTTTCATGGTAATCACAAGTCCCTATATTGTGGGAAGTTAGGACAAATCGACGGAGAAGAGAAGTGTCAGCGGGGTACTTTGTGAGAATAAAGCGCGGTAAGATTTCAACGAGGTTTATCTGGATTTTGGCCATCTTGCTTTTGGTATCGTCCGGCGTAACTTATCGCCTTCTGGCATCTCACCTGGAATTTCTTTTTGATACTCCAATTTCACTACCTGTACCGCTGAGCACTTTCCCAACACAAGTTGGCAATTGGATTGGCAGAGACCTGGCCATTCCTAATACTACTAAGGAATATATGGAGGAGAACTTCGCGGATGATTTTATGAGTCGACGATATATTAACTCTGCAACTGGGACCTGGTCCGATGTTTATATCGTATACTGCTCGTCCCGTCCTGGGGGGATTCTGGGTCATCAACCTCTGGTGTGCTATCCCGCACATGGCTGGATCCATGACAGTACTGAACCGTCACGATTTATCTCTAACTCAAGCCGGCAAATACCTTGTTTGATACATCGATTCCACAAGACCGCACCAATGCACGAACAGATAGTTGTTTTGAATTTCTATATTCTCAACGGTCAGACTACAGCCAATGAGAACGATTTTTCCGGCCCCTTTGGAAGAAGGCCAAATATTACCGGTGATCCCGCCAGATATGTGGCGCAGGTTCAGGTAAGCTCGGTACTCGAGAATTCGATTCGAACCGCATCCAAGGACATGGCTGATTTAATGCTCGATATTTTACCTGATCAGAACGGCAAAGTCAGAGCAGTAGAATTTCGCAAAACTGCCGGTGCCGCTCTGAAATAACACAACAATATAAATATACCGGTGAAAACCGGTATTAAAAAAAATAGCGTAAGAGCAGCTACAACAATAAGTTGCATCGATTTTTCGATGTAACCGACGGGGACGGAGTATATTCGGAGCAAATTTTGTCAGGAACTGAAATCAATAAATCCAAATCAGAAGAATCATCTGCTCGACAGAGACCATCCCTGGTTATCAGTTTTTTGAGCAGTTGGGGGCCATTGGGAGTCAAAATTGTAACCAGCTTTCTGCTTTTGCCTTATCTGATGGACCACCTCGGCAAGAAGAACTATGGAACATGGGCATTGGTTGGGTCGTTTTTGGGCTATTATGGTTTGATGAGGTTAGGTATTGGTGCCGGGCTGATGCGCTACGTGCCTTATCATGCGGTTCGGGGTGATCATAAATCAGCCAGCGAAATCGTCAGTACAGGCCTTGGTATATTCCTTATTGTAGGTTTAGCTATTGTTGCGGTCTCATTTCTGGCCGCTGAGGCAATTGCCCGTTTTTACAATGGAGGCCCCGAGTTGGCTGCTCTGGTACGTATTTTGGGATTAGCAGCTGCAATTGAATGTCCCATGAGGATACTTGGGGGTACTGTGCGAGCCCACGAGAGGTGGGTTGTAGCTAATTTA
Source organism: Planctomycetota bacterium (assembly GCA_019456145.1). GTDB lineage: Bacteria > Planctomycetota > Phycisphaerae > Sedimentisphaerales > Anaerobacaceae > CS2-K091. Next base: position 68,935 of record VRUL01000022.1, on the reverse strand, counting down.
GTAACGATAACGACGGTGTTGGCGCGGGCATTAAGCCTGGCCGGCTGTGTCTACCTGGGGTATGGCCTGGTGCAAATGGGCTACGCTGTATTGGGCGTTACTATATTTTCACTGATTTTGACCACCCTAATGTTTATAAAGTTCTGTCCACTAATTCGTTTGCGGTTTTCGCTGCTTAAGATATCTCAACTTAGTTGTCTTGTTTCTTTTGGTTTGTTGACAGTTATTGCCACTTTAGCATACAGCTTGTGTTTGGACGGTCACAAGTTGATTATTGGAAAACTAATATCTTTGGAAGCGGTAGCAACTTACGCCGTTGCGGCAGTGCTGATGACCAACGCACGAGCGGTGGTGGTGGTGCCAAATAGGGTATTTTGGCCACGTTTTGCCCTTCTTGATGGAGAAAAGAACCATAGAGAAATGAACCGGCTTCTTTTTCAGGGAACACAATATAATACGATACTTGCTTCAGGGATCATTCTCCTGACGATAATAGCTGGACCGCCCTTTATTAGGCTCTGGATGGGGGAGGGCTTTGAGGCTGTTTTCCCAATACTGTTCATTTTAGCCGTAGGCTATCTAATAGAGACCTCACTGGTGATTAATGCTTCATTCCTGGGTGGAACAGGCCGCCAGGGGATGCAGGCTGTCTTTGCGGCTGTTGAAGGTTTTTTGGGATTCGGGCTAAGTATATTTTTCGGATGGAAAATGGGACTGATGGGCGTGGCGCTGGGATTCACGATTTCAGTCATTTTGATCCGGGGCCTTGTCCGTACTTGGTATATTTGTCACTTTCTGGACATTAGTATTTTTCGATATTACGTTGGTTGTGTATTAAGGCCCTGGCTGATTCTGGGATTGTTAACAGCGCTTGCATATTACACTGAGATTGTGGAATACGTACATAATTGGCCTTCTTTGATAATTTTTATAATAATCCTCGGGTGTTTTTATACACTATGTGCTTACGTCATTGCTATCGGTGATAATGATAAAAAAAATGTGCGATCTTATATACGAAAGCTATCTATGCGCGTCCTGCTTCTGTTAGGTATCAAAAAAGAATCGAATGCACAGGATAGCTTCAACTATGAAAGTGAGTAGGAAATACGCACAGGATATGCGAAGCCTAAACAATAACACATGAAAAGCGTGCTTTTAACCTCATACGTATGAAGACCTAAGAGGCCGTCCGGTTTATCAAAGTGCTTTTAGATTTGTCTGGCCGATAAGAGTCACCAATAATTTATGCTGTTACTATAGAATATTCCCTTTTAATAATTTGACTCCGGGAGAGGTAATCGGATGAACAACTGTAAACTTGGTGTCGCTGTTATCGGGGCGGGCTACTGGGGTAAGAACCTTATCCGTAATTTTGCCACGGCGAAAAGATGCAATCTGAAATATGTATGTGACCTGGATGAGAAGCTGCTGGCTGTTCAAAAAAAGTGTTTCCCTTTTATCGAGACCTCAACTAATCTTCAGGAAGTTTTGAATGATAGCCAGGTAGATGCAGTTGTAGTTGCCACCGATGTTCCCACTCATTTTAACATAGCTCAGAAATCTCTGGAGGCCGGCAAGCATACTTATGTCGAGAAGCCTATGACCTCAATAGCTCAAGAGAGCAAGGCGTTGGTTGAACTGGCAAAAGAAAAGAGTCTGAAATTAATGGTGGGTCATTTGCTGGAATATCATCCTGGAGTCGGTTTTCTCAAGGAATCGATAGATAAGGGCAAGGTTGGCCAGCCGTACTATGTTTACACGCAACGGGTTAATTTAGGTATCGTTCGTAAAGATGAGAACGCGTGGTGGTCGCTGGCGCCGCATGATATTTCCATCATCTGTTATCTTCTTGGCTCCGAGCCTGAATCCGTGGCTGCACAGGGACAATGTTACCTGCAGAAGGACATCGAAGACGTGGTTTTCGCCACGATTAAATTTGCGGATGGTAAGATGGCAAACATTCACTGCAGCTGGCTCGACCCGCACAAAATCAGAAAGGTAACGGTTGTCGGCTCCGAGAAGATGCTGACATTTGATGATATGGAAGCCACGGAGAAAGTACGGATGTATGACAAGGCTGTAGCGATAAAGCAGGACATAACCACGTCATACGTTGAAGTAATATCGCTGCGATTCGGTGATATTGTTATTCCGAAGATACCGGGCGGCGAACCGCTTTCTCTGGAATGCGGCCATTTTATAGATTGCATCCTCGATAATAAAGCGATACGCAGTGACGGCATTGACGGCTTGCGGGTCGTTCGGATTCTGGAGGCGGGCCAGAAGTCATTAAAGAATAATGGAAAGCCCGTTAAGCTGGAGGATGTTTAATGAGCCAGGATAAGGATTATTTTGTCCATGAGACGGCGTATGTTGATGAGCCCTGCGAAATAGGTAAGGGCACCAAGATATGGCATTTTTCACACGTAATGAAAGAGGCCATGATCGGGAAAAACTGTATATTAGGCCAGAATGTCAATGTTGCCGGCGGGGTGGTCATCGGCAACAATGTTAAGATTCAAAATAATGTTTCTATTTATACGGGTACGATAGTAGAAGATGACGTTTTTCTTGGTCCGAGTTGTGTTTTGACAAATATTACGAATCCTCGCTCTCAAATTGTTCGTCATAGTCTTTATGAGAAGACGATTATTCGCCGGGGCACAACGGTCGGAGCCAATGCAACAATTGTCTGTGGAATCGAGCTTGGCCGTTATTGCTTTATAGCCGCTGGTGCGGTGGTGATCGAGGATGTTCCGGACTATGCTCTGATGATGGGTGTTCCGGCGAAGCGGGCCAGTTGGATAAGCCGACACGGTATTCCGCTGCCGCTGGCAGATTCAGAGGGTATTATGATATGTGCCGAGAGCGGCTATCGTTATAAAGAATTCGAGCCGGGTGTGATGAGGTGTCTTGATTTGGATGAGGAGGCACCCTTGCCGCCGGATCAAGCCATTGGCAGAGTTTCGTACGATGAATCTAAGAGGAAATAAAGAACTATCATGACGGTAATTAGGAGAATAAATATGGAGGTGCCTCTGCTGGATTTGAAAGCACAGTACGCAACTATAAAAGATGAGGTTTTGGCAGCGGTATCGGAAGTGCTGGAATCACAGCGGTGTGTCGGCGGTCCGAAAGTAGCTGAGCTGGAAGAGAAGATAGCAGCGATAAGCGAATGCAAATTCGCGGTCGGAGTTTCCAGCGGAACAGACGCGATTTTGAACAGCCTGATGAGTCTGGATATAGGCGCCGGAGATGAGATTATCACGACGCCTTTTACCTTTTTCGCCACGGTGGGGTGTATTTCCCGAACGGGCGCCAAGCCGGTGTTCGTGGATATCGAGCCGAGGACTTTCAATATCAATCCGGAGCTTATCGAGTCAGCGGTTACAGAAAAGACCAAGGCGATTATGCCGGTCCATTTGTATGGACAAATGGCCGATATGGACCTGATTATGGAAATCGCGAACAAGCACGACCTTGCCGTGATTGAAGATGCAGCCCAGTCAATAACCAGTACTTATAAGGGCCGGAAAGCGGGCGGTATAGGAAGGGCCGGGTGCTTTAGTTTCTTCCCGAGCAAAAATCTTGGAGGTATCGGCGACGGAGGTATGATTGTTACTAACGATGAGCAGCTTTATCAGCGTCTTTTCATCATGCGCAACCACGGCAGCAAACCAAAGTACTACCACAGGCATATCGGAGGTAATTTCAGGCTTGACCCTATCCAGGCTGCTGCGTTGTTAGTCAAGCTGCCGTATTTAGACCAATGGTCGGAGGCGCGAAGACGCAACGCTGTATACTATGACAAGAAATTTTCCGGAACAGTTGTGCAAACGCCGTATATCAGTCCCGATTGTATAAGTATCTTCAATCAATACGTAATTCGCGTCCCTCGGCGAGATGAGTTGATGGCGCATCTTCGTGACAATAGCGTCGGCTGTGAGGTATATTATCCGATTCCGGCGCACCTGCAGGAGTGTTTCAGTTATCTCGGATACAAAGAAGGGGACTTGCCTGAGGCGGAACAGGCAGCAAAGGAGGTTCTTGCAATTCCGATTTATTCAGAACTGACGGATGAGATGAAAGATTATGTAGCTGATATGATTCTGGCGTTTCTTTCTTAGGAGATAGAAAAACTCCAGGCCAAGCTTGCCGTTTTGAGCCTGACCAAAATATTTTCTCTGATGGGAACAACAATCTTCGTGATCCTGCTTCGATAACGCAACATACCTATTTTATGAGTGTAGTCCGCAAGTAAAAGCCGCTTTTCCCGCTAAAACATAGTTTAACACTGAAAGAGATTAGAAATGACAATAGGCCTGGTATTCATAACTTATAATCGTTTGGATTACACCAAATTAGCATTACCCGCGTTATTAGGTGATCTTACCGAAGAATTCTCTCTGACGATATGGGACAATGCTTCAACTGATGGCACTCAAGAATTTCTTTCGTCTGTGGACGACCCGCGAATAGTGGAAAAGGTCTTCAACAAGGAGAACATGGGTCTGCGGGGTGCTATTAACCACTTGTTTAGTAATTCGGCAGCTGATTTGGTTGGGATTATTCCTAATGACCTTCTCGTTACCCCGGGTTGGACCCGTCCTATTGCCCGGGCGCATGCCGATGTACCCGAGTTCGGACTCATCGGATGCTGGCATCTCGGAAAGGAGTATTTTGACGAATCGCGGGCGAAGCATAAGATACAAAAATTTGGAGACCACCGAGTGCTCCGTCACCCGTGGACCGGTGGAGCTGGTGGACTTGTCAAGCTCAAGGCTGTCAGAGAATGTGGAATGCTCCAGTCCAATGCAACTCCGGATTACTGGAAACGTATGGCACTTAAGGGTTATGTTAACGGGTTCTATTATCCATTAGTATATGTCGAGCACATGGATGACCTCTGGTCCGAACACTACGCCTTTTCCGGCAGACTCCAGGAGGGAGTTCAAATGAGTGTTACTTATAGTAATCGTCGAATACGTACTCTTGAGGACGCAAAGGCCTGGCATCAGGTTGTTGTTAACAACGCTCTCGATGATCCCTGGGAAGTAAAATACTACGTTGGTTGGAGAAAAAAGTTACGAAACGTGCGGAAAAGATTGCACATTTGATGAATGAGGATGAATATCTCCAAGTTGGCTGCTCCCAAAAACTGATACTGTTTTAGGGTATCCTTCCCATAAGAATTTCCGATTCTTGAACTGGTGACAAAAGATACTATAAGGTTAGGTCTTTCATTTTTGATGGTTTTGATGAAATGGAAAAAAGTGAAGCATATACTTGGTTACTTTATGGGGTCGCTGTTATCGTGTTACTAAATTCGCAAGTATTACGGCTCGAAGCTGAAACCTTTTATGTCGATCCAATCAACGGGAACATGAGCAACGATGGAAGTTATGACTATCCATGGGAGACATTGCAAGCGGTGTTTGGCAATGAATTGATAGAGACGCGAGTTTACGAAACCCTCCCGCCTGGTCCAAATACGCCTTTTGTAATCAAAAATGCGGGTGCTCCGGTTAAAGCGGGCGACACCATATTGCTCAGGTCAGGATATCATGGTGGGGTAAATTATAAAGGCGCTTTTAACTCAGATTACATAACGATTGCCGCCCAGGAAGGACATACTCCATATCTTAAGAGGATTCGGCTGATTTCTGTCAGTAAATGGATATTACGCGGACTTACTGTCAGCCCTGAGCCTGCCTCGAAAAATGAAAGGCTTAAGAAGCAGGTGCTTATATTCGTTGGGACAGATAAATTATTTGGGGCCAGCGATGATATAATTATTGAAAACAACAATCTTTTCTCTGTTGAGGATTCTACACCGTGGACCACATTTGATTTAAGCAAGGATGGCTCAGTTAACCTTAAGGATTTTGCGATACTTGCGCTCTACTGGCAGGACAATCAGTGTGAGCAATCAGATTCGTGCGCAGGTAGTGATTTTGACAACAGTGGAATCGTTAATTCAGCCGACCTGGCGATCTTTTCAAATAACTGGCTCGATGACTGGAATACCCTGTCTTGCAGAGGAATACAACTTCATAGTTCGAATTCGATTGTGCGCAATAACACATTAAAAAACGTTGACTTTGGTATTGTAGCTGCCGGAGACAACATGATAGTGGAACATAATGAAATCGAGAATATCGCCGGGGACGGCATCGTTGGTTCTGCTGACAATTTGACAATCCAATACAACACAATCAAGAATTTTTATCAGGTAAATGCCAATCATGATGATATGATACAGTTTCACAGGGGGAGCGACAAAACTACACCAATATATAATGCTGTTATTAGAGGAAATTTTGTGGCCAGTGTTGATGTAGGCCAAACAAATCCTCTTTTAAAAGTGCAGACTCAGGGAATTAATGCTTTCGAAAATGACTGTCCTTATATTGGGTGGCTTGTTGAGAACAATGTTGTTATTACACAGCATGGTAATGCTATTACCCTCGGAGGCGCTCAAGACTCAATAATAGTAAATAATATCATCTTTGATCCCACAGGAAGATCTTCTGCACGCATCAGTTTGGGTGGAATCTATGATTGGAAACCAGATGTCCCTATTGAGACTGGAATCTGGACACACGTTGCACTTACCTGCGATGGTTCAACTATTACAATGTACAAGAACGGAGTTAATGTGGCGACAACCAGGGGATGGGCTGATTTGATGCTGGCTGACCCCTCCAGTGATGAGTCGTTTTACATCGGTCGAAACACCGAGTGGGGCGAATATTTCAAAGGCATCATCGATGAGGTCCGTGTCTACAACAGGGCATTAAGCGCAACCGAGATTGCACAGCTCTATGCCCCGCCTCAGGTAGTCACGGTCTCCAGTGTCGTGGGCATGGCCCAGGCTGCTGCCCAATCGGAAATTATATCGGCCTCCCTTAACGTAGGGGCCATCAGTCATGCTTACAGCACAACCGTGCCGGCCGGTGAAATCATAATCCGGAATCCGGCGGCAGGGACATCGGTTGTTATCAATTCTGTAGTCGACCCGGTCGTATCAGACGGAGCAGCTCCTGATCTTATCCTGGACATGAGATTTGACGAGGGAACCGGCACTATTGCCGGCGATTCATCAGGCAGTGCCAACCACGGAATGCTGATCAACGGTCCGATCTGGACCACCGGTCAGGTAAACGGCGGATTAAGTTTCGATGGAAGTAATGATTATGTTGAAGTGACGGATGATCCCAGTTTCGATATTGTCGACGAGATCACGATCGCAGCATGGATCAATCCCGTGGACGCCAATATCTTCAGAACTATTCTTTCCAAATTTGCCCACACTCCCGATTATAGAAAGGACCTTTATTGGTTTCTCTATGATGGCAGGATTGGCGCCTCTTTGGCCGGGCCCAGTGGAGGCGGCAAAAACGTTGTTGTCAGGAATAATATGGCGTATTCGTTCCACCTTCTTGGCGAGAATATAACGGAAGATCACAATATAGATATTAATGATTATGATCCTAATGCGTTTTTTGTTAACTGGGAAAATCTCAACTTGAGGCACAGGTATGGAAGCCCTGCAATTGATGCCGGAAGTAGCAAGTTGGCATCCGGTATTGATATTGATGACATACCAAGGCCCTATGGACGGGCACACGATATCGGAGCTTACGAATATACTTTGCTGTGTGATATAAACAGGGATGGAACAGTTAATTTCAAGGACTGTGCGATACTTGCTTATTACTGGCACGATAATGCCTGCCGGCAATCAGATTTGTGCCGGGTTTGCGATTTTAACCAAGATGAAATAGTCGACATCAATGACTTGATTATATTTGTTAACCAGTGGCTTGAAGGCCGCACTTTGATGTTTGACTGGAACAACGATGGTATCGTCAATTTCCTGGACTATGCAATTTTTGCTTCTTACTGGTGGGACAATAACTGTGAACAATCCGATTGGTGTCGAGGCGCCGATTATGACTCTAATGGTATGCTTGATTTTGATGACTTGACTTTCTTTGCGGACAGCTGGCTCATACAATAGTCGGGCCAAGCCGTTTCAAGGTGCTTGAAATATAAGTACGGCTTTGCCTCAGAGATAATTGTAAGTAATTGTGATGGAAATCACCGATGGAAGGTGTAACTCTTAGTATAGCCCTTGTCCTGAGTGTCCTTATATTTTTAGTGTCTCCGGTTTATGGGCTTATTATCTACATAGCATCTCTTGTATGGTACCCTTCATATCTTACGGTTTCGCTGGGGACAATTGATTTTACGATGAGAAGAATAACAATTCTCGCACTGCTTGCTAACCTGTACCTGCAAACCAATTTGCCCGGGCGTTTCAAATATAAATGGCTGGACATACTTGTGATTTGTTATTTCGTCGCTCAGATCGTATCCGGTGTTTTTACTACTCCTATCATGAAACTTCTTGAGAATCGCGCCGGTGCCGTTTTTGATATGGTCCTGCCATATTTTGCGGTGCGGATGATAGTTACAAATAAACAACAGTATCTTATGATTCTGAAAGCAATTTTATTCATATCGGCCCCTTTGGCAATAGTTGGCTTTTATCAATGTTTAACAGGGTATAATCCGGTGGGGTTCCTGATTAAATACCACGGATGGAGCGAGGTAAGATCTGCGGGATATGTTGCGTTATTCCGAAAAGGATTTTTCAGGGCCAACGTGACATTCAGTGTTTCGGGCATGTTTGGGTTCTTTTTTGCGATGTTTGGTGCTGTTTGCGCCGGGTTCCTGCGAAATGTTAAAAAGTACAAGTTTGTCTACATTATTTGCATAGGCCTAATGGCTGTCGGGGTATTTTCTTCAATGTCAAGCGGCCCTATGCTGGTTTCATTGCTGGCCGTTTTGTTTATGGCTTTCTATCGCTACAGAAGGTGTTGGAAAATAGTTTTAGTCGCGTTGGTACTGATATGCGGGATGGTGGAGTTTATCAGCAATCGACATTTTTATGACGTTCTTGGCGACTTTACCATTAAACCACAGACAGCATGGTTCCGAAGCCGCCTGATTGAGGTAGCACTTTTCGAAGGGGGAATGTCAGGCCATTGGTTACTGGGATTCGGCTATGGTGTTGAGCCGGGCTGGAGTACCAAAATTGACGGTCGCGAATTTACAGATATAGTAAATCATTATTTGCTTATTTTATGTCGATTCGGATTAGTTGCTCTGGTGCCCTGGCTTGCTATGAACGTGGCGGCTATCAAAGAACTTATCAATGCTTATAAAACTACTAACTCAGACTCAAACAGATGGCTGATTTGGTGTTTGGGGGCAGGATTTTTCGGGTTGTCTTGTGGGCTTATGTCTATCTCACTATTTGAACAGTCCACCACGGTTTTCTACATGATGATTGGATTTGCCGGCGTAATGCCTGCTGTTGTTGCCAGAACTAAAGCGAATCTCTGCACAACACCGACATATCCGTTTCAAAATACATATTCCCGAGGGATGTATGTAATGCTAAACCGTAATTTGTAGGAGCCGTAAAGGTAAGGTTCTTTTACTTTGCCGGGAACTTCGAATCAGTAAGGATTAAATACTCAATTTTCTGTGACATAAAAGTCGTTATCAGATTTGACTTGTAAGACAGGAAAACAGGCTTTTTACACGACTTAGGAAGTTTAAACATGAAAATACTCCGTGCAAAAACTTTGCAAATTGAAGCTGTCAGAGTAATTAAGTTTGCCCGCTTTCGCGACCACAGAGGGTATTTCACGGAACACTATCGAAAGAGTGATTTCAGAAATCATACGGATATTACCTTTATGAAGGACGTGGAATTTGTGCAATGTAATGAAAGTTACTCCAAAAAGGGTACTGTTCGAGGTTTGCACTTTCAATGGAATCCATATATGGGAAAACTCGTGCGGACTCTGGTCGGCAGGATGATTGACATGGTTTTAGACATACGAAAGGGTTCGCCCACGTTTGGTAAAATTGTCCTTTATGACATGCCTATTGACCCCCAGGCAGATTATAGTGAGTGGATTTGGGTCCCTCCGGGCTTTGCCCACGGCAATTTCTTTACTGAAGATTCCATGATCGAGTATTTCTGCTCTGGTCAGTACAGTCCCGGTTGTGAAGCGGGTATCTCGCCTTTGGCCAACGATATTGACTGGTCGTTGTGCGATACGGAATTGAAGAAGTTGTATGACGAAGTCGTTGCGACCGGCGGCTTATTGACGGATAAGGATAGGAATGGATTTTCAGTTGGTCAATGGGAGAGTGATGTTCTCTCAGATAATTTCGTTTATGGAAAATTGTGAGACATATTTTCCGGGGGATTAACTATTGGATAAATCGAGAATTATCTTTACGGGCGGCAGCGGTTTATTGGGTTCGGAATTCAGAAAAATATTACCGGAGATAGAATATCCTTCTTCAAAAGATTTCAATATTTCGGACTACAATCAGATTGAGCAATATACGGCGACAAACAACTGCGAACTGATTATTCATGCCGCGGCATTCACATCGCCGCCGCTGGTTGAAAAGGACCCCTTGAAGGCCCTGAATGTGAATATTGTCGGAACATCAAACGTTGTGAAGCTGTGTATGAAATTCGATATCCGCCTTGTATACATTTCCACCGACTACGTCTTCAAAGGTGATAAGGGTAATTACACCGAGACCGACCCGGTTTATCCTTCCAACAAATACGCCTGGTCAAAACTTGGAGGGGAATGTGCCGTAAGAATGCATGACAAGTCTCTTATCATAAGAACCACATTTGGGCCCAATGTCTTTCCGTACGAGAAAGCCTTTATTGACCAGTGGACCAGCAGAGAGAGTGTTTCAGTCATAGCAAATATGATTAGTAAAATAATCAACAAGGATATTACAGGGACAATCCATGTAGGGGGGAAACGGAAGACGGTTTTCGAATATGCCAGGGGGCTGGATAAGTTAAAGAATATAGGCCGAATGTCCACGAAGGATGTCAGTTTTCCGGTTCCGATGGACACATCGCTTAATACTGACAGGTACAATCAAATAATACGACAAACTAATACATGAAAACAAAAGGATCTATCTAAGATATGAAGATTTTGGTTGCCGGTGGTGCAGGGTATATTGGCTCTTTACTCATCCCCGTTTTGCTTGAACGCGGATATGATGTTGATGTCATTGACCTGTTGTGGTTTGGCAATTATTTGCCGGAAAACGTGAAGGTTGTTCAGAAGGACCTGTTCAAGTGTGAGAAAGAAGATTTGAAGGGGTATGAGCAAATTGTTTTTCTGGCGGGCCTTTCGAATGACCCCATGGCTGAATATGACCCGGCAAATAATTTTATCTACAATGCCGCTTTACCATCATATCTGGCTTTTATAGCGAAAAAGGTGGGTGTGAAACGTTTTATTTATGCATCATCCTGTTCTGTTTATGGGTACACTGTTAACGAGCTCTACGACGAAGAGTGTCCGGTGACATGCGGTTATCCATATGGAATTTCGAAATTGCAGGGTGAACGAGGCGTCATCAATTTACAGGATGACAACTTTTCCGTCATTTCATTGAGGAAAGGTACCGTATGTGGCTTCAGCCGGCGAATGAGAATGGATCTGATTGTAAATACGATGTTTAAATGCGCTATGACGAAAAAGGAGGTCATTGTCAATAATCCGTCTATCTGGCGTCCGATCTTAGACATTAGAGACGCTGCCACGGCTTATTTAAGAGCTATACAGGCCGACTATTCCATCAGTGGGGTCTACAATATCGCATCCGGAAACTATACGGTCGGCCAGGTTGGCGATATGGTAAAGTTCGAAGTAGAAAAATTATGGGGGGGAAAAATAGGTTTATTAATCAAGAATCTCGAGGATTTTAGAAATTACAAGGTCTTAACTGACAGAGCGAAGACATATTTAGGTTTCCAGTCACAGCACGGAATAGAAGACATAATAGAAGACCTGTATGCAAATAAGGAATATTTCGGAGACTATGATAAAGACGAGTTTTACAATATAAGACTCTTCAAAAAGGTGAAGTTGTAGGCGCAACAGCTAAAGCTTTCTTGTCTGAAAGCGGAAGATAGTTTAAGTGTTAAAAACGGTTGGTGTCTAAATGGATGTATCAATAATTATTGTTGCATGGAATGTTCGGGAACTGTTGTTCAACTGCTTAAAATCGGTCTTTGATGTGACTCGGGGAATCAGTTTTGAGGTCATATATGTTGACAATTCATCTGAGGATGGCAGCATTGAGATGGTTTCGGAAGAGTTCCCGGACGTCAGGATAATACGAAATAAGAAGAATGAAGGATTCATAAAAGCTAATAACCAGGGGATTGAAATAAGTCAGGGAAGATATGTTCTTCTTCTAAACTCAGATACCGTAGTTTTAGATAATGCAATAGCAAAAATGGTCAAATTCGCCGATGCGCATCCGGAAACGGCCGTAATTGGTTGTAAAGTTCTAAATCCAGATGAGACTTTGCAAAGGAACTGTTTCATGCAGCCGTCTTTGTTAAATATGTTCTTATCTGCAACATATCTCTACAAGATCTTCCCTAAGAATAGATTTATGGGAAGGGAAAGAATGACATGGTGGGATTTTGATAAAACCAGAGAAGTTGAGACAATAAGCGGTTGTTTCTCCTTAGTACGCCGAGAAGCCATAGAGCAGGTAGGTGTTATGAACGATATTTATTTTGTCTACGGAGACGATCCGGATTGGTGTTATCGCTTCAAGAAGAGCGGATGGAAAGTATTGTTCAACCCCGAACCGAAAATAATTCACTATGGCGGCCAAAACACAAAACACATGGCCGAAAAATTTAAGCTGCAACTGTATGGAAGCAAGTTAATTTTCATGAAACTACACCGAAGTAAGCTGAAATTCCCACTTGCTCGGTTTTTTACCGCTATGTTTTTCCTGTGGCGGGTTCCTTATTGGCTCGCTACGGCCATGCTTGACAAAAATGAGAGGAAAAAATCAATACAAACGGCAAAAAGTTATCTGGTTGGTGGTTTTTACTGTTTGACCGACTGGAAGAAATTATTGATGAATAAAGAGGTGCTGGAGGGAAGATTATGAACAAAACCTGTTCAATGAAGTACTCCGACAACCTTATGGGTCAAAGGTAAAAAAATGGGAATACCCGGCAATAAAGATATACTTTGTTTCGGAGGAGAGGATTGGTGGTATCAGAATCGCGGGCATATTGATATGCAGTTGATGCGGCGGTTTGCTAAACAAGGCACCGTGCTGTACGTTAATTCGATTGTCATGCAAAAACCCGCTGTCCATCAAGGCAGAAAATTTATCAAAAAACTCATACGTAAAACAAAAAGCATTCTGACAGGCTTGAAAAAGAGCGATGCAGGCTTTTGGGTGTATAGCCCTTTCACATTGCCCGTACATCATATTGCCTGGGCCAGACCGGTCAATGAAATGATTCTTCGATATCAAATTCGTCACGTTGTTCACAAGCTGCGTTTGAACGATCCGATAGTGTGGGTGGCATGTCCGGCGGCATGTGATACCGCCATCAGGATGAAAAAGAGTTTACTGATATACCAGAGAACCGATCGTCTCGAAGAATATCCCAATGTCGATCATGATATCATCAGAAAGTACGACCAAAAGTTAAAGGCCTGTGCCGATCTGACAATATTTGTCAATCGCTCCCTGTTTGATGAAGAAACCAGCCAGTGCAAAAAAGCATTGTATCTGGATCACGGTGTTGATTTTGAGATGTTTACATTGGCGGAAAAAGATCCGGAAAAACCCATGGATATCTCAGGCATAGAAGAGCCGATTGTGGGCTACTTCGGCGAGCTCGATGATCATAAGCTCGATATTAATTTCATAGAAGCGGTTGCGGACTTGTTACCAAATTTTTCGTTTGTTTTTGTGGGTAAATCTTCACCGAGACTTTCTCCGCTTGCCAGGAAAAAAAATATATGGATGCTGGGGCAAAAAGATTACAAACAAATCCCTTCTTACGGCAAGTGCTTTGATGTAACAATCATACCATGGCGCAAGAATCGCTGGACCGAAGCCGCTAATCCCATAAAACTGAAGGAATACCTGGCGCTTGGTAAGCCGTTGGTAAGCACACCGGTATTTACTGAATTGCAGGAATATCGGAACGTTGTTTACGAGGCAAACACTCCGAAAGAATTTGCTAATAGTATAGAAAAAGCTTTGAGAGAAAACAATGACGAGCAAGTTATGGCAAGAAGAAAAATGGTTGAAAAATCCTCGTGGGACAGTAAGGCACAATTAGTATTGGACGAGTTATTCAAAAACAAACAATCGGAAGCTTAATCCTGATTAAAAATCAGGAATGAAACTGTATGATTAAGTGTGGAATTATTGGTTTAGGCAAGATGGGCATATCCCACTATGCAATAATCAATGCTCATCCCGATGTTAGTTTAATTGCCGTTTGTGACACTTCCGGGCTTATTCTCAACGGATTGAATAAATACAACGAAGTTCAAACTTTCAAAGATTATCGTAAGATGATTGATAAGTGCAATCTTGACTGTGTCATTATCGCAACGCCAACATCATCACATGCAAAAATAATACAATATGCAATGGAACATAATATACATGTATTTGTGGAGAAACCATTCTGTTTCAATCTTGAGGATGGGCGAGATTTGACAAACCTGGCCCTACAGCGAAATTTAGTGAATCAGGTTGGGTATCATAATCGCTTCATCGGTGTTTTTCAGGAGACCAGGAAACTTTTGGATCAGGGTGCTATTGGTGATGTATATAATTTCACTGCAGAAGCATATGGCCAGGTCGTATTAAAACAGAAGAACTCAACCTGGCGAATGAAGCGTTCTGAAGGAGGCGGCTGTTTATACGACTATGCCTCTCACGTTATCGATCTCGTGAATTATCTGATTGGACCGCCGGAGGAGGTCTGCGGGACAGTTTTGAAAAGCATTTTTTCCCGGGATGTTGCTGACGCCGTATATTCGACATTTTTGTACAATAACGGCAAGAGCGGCCGGCTTGCAGTTAACTGGAGCGACAAGACCTATCGAAAAATGTCAACTCAGATAACAGTGTACGGGACCACGGGCAAAATTATCGCAGACAGACAGGAATGCAGGATATATTTATGGAACGCCGATGGTTTCGGCAAATTAAAACAAGGGTGGAATATACTTTATACCACGGATTTAACAAAACCTGTCTGGTTTTATCTCCGCGGGGAGGAATATTCCGCCCAGATCGATTATTTCGTCAAACGTGTAAAAAGTAACGAGTCTGAGAATATAAACTCTTTTGCAAGTGCTCTTCGGACAGATATCACAGTTGATCTATTATTAAATGATGCCGGGAAACGGAATTTTTCTCATGGATAGAATAATCTTCGGTGATAACCAATTTTTTGGTGTTAATCATATGTCTGAGGAAAAAGCCCGTGCCCAGTCAATGAGATTTCGGGACACCAGGGCAATAATGAACGTACTCGATATAGCCTATAGTGTGGGTATACGAACATTCATGTGTACGACACACGACAGTATCGCTGAGATATGTAATCATATTCGGGCAAATCCGAAAAGATATGCAGATTTTAAGTTCTATCCGGGTATGCCCTATGCACATAAATATGCCAACGCTGTCACCGAATCGGGCATGATCGGTGCCCTGAAACGCTTTGTACCGGGAAGCATCATTGGTACTGTTTTAAAAGGCGGCAAGGCTGTTGCGACGCGTGATTTTATTGCCATGATGAAGATATTGATTGACACAGAAATGAAGATGTTCGCCGGGCTCAATACTGAGGTGATCTTTCTCCAGAATGTCATGACGGATTTATTGTTGGGACTCAATCTCAAAGAAATCTTTGTTGCTTTTTCAGACCATGTAAAGAAAAAGTATCGTGCAGAGCCTGGCTTTTTTACTATGAATTTACCCAGGCTTCTGACTCTCCTCGAAGACTGTGGGATCGAAAATCCAATAATATGCAGCTCAATTAATAAAATCGGATTCCGGATGTGTGGGGGCAGGGAACTTTATGAAAAGGTGATTCGGGAAAATGAATTTCGGCCCATTGCAATGTCTGTATTGGCATCCGGGGCGATTTCACCTGAGGAAGCCCTGGAATACATCTGTAACAAAAAGCAAATCCGCTCTATCGTCTTTGGGGCATCAACAAGAGCACATATCGAACAAACAAAAGAGTTGATTGAAAAATATTCATAAAGCAGCATACAGCATCAATAAAGAAAAGAGTTTGCTTTCGGATAGATTTAATGGACAAACAAAGAGCTTTGAAGATTTGTGTCGGCGCTTCGGCAGGGGGGCATATGAATCAGTTGTTGGAGCTGCTGGAGGTTTCCGAGAGTTGGCCCCAACCTCCTTCTGTTTATGTTACCACTTCAGAAACGCTGGCCGAAAAGCTCGCCGAGCGGGGGCCGGTCTATATCATAGGCGAGTGCAATCGCAAGCATCCGCTGAAAGCTTTAGGGGTGCTTGTTCGAAGTTTAAAAATCGTGATTAAGGAACGTCCTGATGTTGTGATAACTACCGGCTCTTTGCCGCTGGCGATGGTTTGTTTGTCTGCTAAGCTCTTCGGCGCCGGGACCGTCTGGATTGACAGTATCGCCAATGTTGAACGTCTTTCTATGAGTGGACGTATGATGCGAGGATTTGCCGACCTGTTTCTGACTCAGTGGCCACAACTCGCCCGCCAATACAAGAATGTAGAATATGCAGGGAATATTGTATGATCTTCCTGACTTTGGGTACATATCCCCTTCCGTTTGACAGATTGGTCAAAGCTATTGACAAGGTGATCGCAAAGGGACTGATTAAAGAAAAGATTTTTGCTCAAATTGGTTTATGCGATTATAGACCCCGAAATATGGAATATACTGAAATGTTGGAAAAGGGAGTGTTTGACTCATATTTTCGGGAAGCTTCCGGTATAATCAGCCATGCGGGAATAGGGACTATCACAATGGCGCTTCACCTTGGCAAACCACTGTTGGTTTTGCCGCGCAGGAAATGCTTCGGGGAGCATGTTAATGATCACCAGCTGGCCACGGCTAAGAAGTATGAAGAATTAGGTCATGTTATAGCGGCCTATGACGAAAACCAACTTATGGAGAAGATCAACTTTCTGGATAAATTTGTGCCCAGGAAGAGAGAAAATCAGTCAAGATTGGTGGCCGAACGTGTTGCACGGTTCCTGAATGTACTGGCTGTTAATAAAGGAATCAATGGAAGTTAGATTAAAGGGTTGTCATATAATGGAATCGCCGGACTATGAAAGAATGAGCAGCTTTCGCTATGTTATGAAAGTCCAGCTTGTGTCTATGGCGCATTGCATACGTGATCTGATTTTCTGTTGTTTGTCCACGGAATGGTGTACCAGCCGTTATATACGTCCATTTATGGCGAGACTTTTCGGAATGAAATGCGGTTGTGGTTCCACCTTGAGAAAAGGCTTTTGTAGTGGAAGTTTCAGGAATATTAAAATTGGTAATAATACTTTTATAAATAGTCAGGTGTTTTTTCACACCGGGGCCAGAATCACCATTGGCGATAATGTGGCCGTTGGATTTCAGGTGTCCTTTATCACAGGCAACCATGAAATAGGACCGCCTGATTGCAGATGTGGTGCGTTAGTAAGTAAAGACATCGTAGTAGAAGATGGTGTGTGGATTGGAACCAGAGCGTTAATTTGTCCCGGGGTAACGATAGGTGCAGGGAGCGTTGTAGCTGCCGGCGCAGTGGTGATACGATCCGTGCCGCCCAATAGCCTTATTGCCGGAGTACCGGCAAAAGTGGTCAGAAAGCTCGAAGAATAATCTTGAATGCTAATCCTGGTTGGTGACATTGGCTTTATACAAACAAATTGAAAGATTTCACCTACAGTGCTAATGGCCGGTTCAGATAAAACTGTTGACAGCGTTATGATTGACACGTTTATCGCTCAATTACAAAAAGACCATAAAACAAATGTGCAGTGGCAATCGGGGCTTTCGGTGTTATATAGAGGTTGATGATGCAAGAAAAGCAAAGAAGTGCGATGTGCAGGGCCATAGAATCCGTTACTCCGACTATCGTTAAAACGATTACCAAAAGAATATATTGGAAGATCGTTCGTCTTTACAATAGATCCCGATATATTAAAAAAGGGAGATTTGTTGAATTCGGATATAGGTTTAGATTTGATCGTGCAAAGCCTTATCGTGCCTTTGTCGGGGAAAAGACCATTGTTGAGGATTTCAATATCTGGAATACCCAACTGGGCGATATAAAAGTCGGGGAAAAATGTTGGTTCGGACTTAATAATATTGTTATGGGACCGATTGAAATCGGCGACGAAGTCTCGATCGGGCCATATGTTAAGATTCTCGGGTCAAGGCATCCGGTGTTGGCTGCAGAAAAGGATGACAATCAAAAAACCAAAATCGGAAATAACGTGTGGATTAGTTCAGGCTCGATAATTCTCTTTGGTGTGGCAATAGGTGACAATGCCATTATAAGTGCCGGAGCTGTAGTTACTAAAGACGTGCCTGAAGGGGCATTTGTAGGGGGAAATCCTGCAAGGAATCTGTCTGCGATAGTCCATAAAGTCTGGAATCAGGTGGACAAGCATCCACGAAAAGAAACAACAATTTAGAAAGGCATATCCTAATGAATTGTGTTGATACCGTACGACATTTCGTGATTGAAAACTTTCTCTTCGGGGACGGGGAATCACTAAAGGAAGATACCTCCTTTTTGGAAAAGGGTATTATCGATTCGACGGGCGTCCTCGAACTTGTATTCTTCCTCGAGGAAACCTATACAATTACAATCGAGGATGATGAACTCATCCCCGAAAATCTGGATAACCTGCAGAGTATTGTCCGGTTCGTAGATCAAAAAGTTGACGGCAGTATTGTCGGGGGTCAGTAAGATTATCAGAAGGACAAAGGAATTTTCCCGATTTTCAATATGTGCGGAACCTCTGCAAGTGTTGATGAATCTTCCGGGCATATTGGCAAATATTTAGTTTGAAGGTTAACAAACCATGTTCGATATGAGAATTACAAAGGTAACAGAGGGTGTAAATAAATGATTGAATTTGATCCGACTTTAGTTCACGAGTGGCTTTCCCGTTCAGCCCGGCGTTTTCCGGACAAGGAGGCCCTTATATGTGGAAAGCAGCGCTTGACATATCAGGCTCTGGACCAGCGTACCAACCACTTAGCAGATGTTTTGTTGGATGCGGGACTTCAACGACAGGACAAGGTGGTTGTTTTCCTGGACAATTGTTCTGAAACTGTAATTTCATTGTATGGAATTCTCAAGGCCGGTGGAGTATTTATCATATTGAATGGATTACTCAAAGGTCCGAAGTTGAGCTATATCTTAAAAAACTCTGGTGCCCGGCTCCTGATAACGCATACAAGTAAAGCAAAAGTTGTCGGTGATGCTTTGGGTAACGGACAGGTGGATTGCAAAGTTATTTGGGTAGGACCCGGGAAAGAAATTCCGAAAACATTATTAAATTCCGCTCTAAGGTGGGAGGAGATATTTTCGCGCTTTATAGTGGGAGCTGCGAATTTCGCCGGTAAAGTAAATGGTGAACTTCCCCGGTGCATCGACCTGGATATGGCGGCACTTATCTATACTTCCGGTTCGACAGGCGAACCCAAGGGAGTCATGTCCACACACCATAACATGATCTCAGCGGCACGAAGTATCATTAATTATATAGGGAACGTTGAAGATGATATTATTCTAAACGTCCTGCCCATTTCATTCGACTACGGGCTGTACCAGGTCATCATGGCATTTATGTTTGGCGGAACGGTGGTTCTGGAAAAGTCTTTTCTTTACCTTCACAAGGTTCTCCAGCGAATTGAACAGGAGAAAGTAACAGGATTTCCAATTGTACCTACGGTTGCGGCTATTCTGCTGAAGCTGCAGGACTTGCAGAAATATGATTTCAGTTCTCTTCGATACATGACCAACACCGGGGCCGCATTGCCCGTAGAGCATATTCGAAAGCTCAGAAGTCTTTTCCCCAGTGTGAAAATAATTTCGATGTTTGGACTCACTGAGTGCAAGCGGATTTGTTTCCTACCGCCGGAAGAATTAGACCAGAGACCCTCGTCGGTGGGTAAGGCAATGCCGAACTGTGAAGTTTTCGTTGTAGACGACGGTGGAAACCAGGTGAATCCGGGCGAGACCGGGGAACTGATTATAAGGGGTTCAAATGTCATGCAGGGATATTGGAAAGATCCGGAACTGACTGCCAAAACCTATCGGCAGGGACGCTATCCGGGTGAGAGAATCCTCTACTCAGGTGATTATTTCCGACAGGATGAGCAGGGATTCCTCTATTTTCTCGGTAGAAAAGATGACATGATAAAAAGCAAGGGCGAGCGGATAAGTACCAAGGAAGTGGAGAATAATATTTGCTGTATGGAAGGTGTGGCCGAAGTCGCCGTAATCGGGGTGCTGGATGAAATTCTGGGCCAGGCCGTCAAGGCACATATTGTAGTAACACCGGGCGTTGAACTCACCGAACGACAAGTGAAGAAATATTGTACCACAAATATGGAAAGCTTTATGGTACCCAAATACATTGAATTTATGGAAGAACTGCCCGAAACGCCGAATGGAAAAATCGACAAGAAACAACTAAAAGCTGTGGAGATTGAATAAAAGTGTCTACTGAATCGTCATTTACTGCAGAGCTGCTCAAACTCGATTGTGATAAAGAAACCCAAAAGATAACCGATACCGTTCGCAATGTGGTTTTGAAGCGATTAAGAAAGCGAGGTGTCGTCGTTGCGCTTTCAGGAGGCATCGACAGCAGCGTCGTAGGGGCACTTTGTGTTCGTGCCCTGGGTAAAGAACGGGTATTGGGCCTTTTGATGCCGGAGAAAGACTCATCGGAGAGAACCAGTGATCTGGGCCGGCTTATTACGGACCATCTGGGAATACTAACGGTTCATGAAGACATCACCGGCATTCTTGAAGCGGTAGGATGTTACCGAAGGCGGGACGAAGCAGTCAGAAGCGTGGTGCCCGAATACGGCCCTGGTTATAAATGTAAAATTGTGCTTCCGAATGTCACAGATAACGACAGATACAGAATATTTTCGGTAGTGGTCCAGTCTCCCGGGGACAAGCAAATAAAAGTAAGGCTAAAACCTAACTCCTATCTTGGAATCGTAGCTGCTACCAATTTCAAACAACGAACGCGTAAAATGCTTGAATATTACCACGCCGACCGCCTCAATTACGCCGTCACAGGAACACCAAATCGACAGGAATACGACCAGGGATTCTTCGTGAAGCTCGGTGACGGTGCCGCTGACGTTAAGCCGATTGCGCATCTCTATAAAACACAGGTCTACCAGATGGCTGAATTTCTTGGTATCCCGGACGAAATCCGTAACCGTCCCCCAATGACAGATACCTATCCTATGCAGCAGAGCCAGGAAGAATTTTACTTTTCTGTTCCTTACGATAAAATGGATCTTTGCTTATATGGTAAAAACCATGGTGTTTCAACAGAGGAAGTGGCCGTTGTGGCTGATATGACGGCCGAGCAGGTTGAACGAGTCTATCGCGACATCGACGCAAAGCGAAAAGCCACCCGTTATCTTCACACGCCACCGGTCCTGATTGACAGGGTCGATGAAATTTCTTATTAGTCGGCTTCAGGAGCGACCCGCGAAAACGGTCTGCATATTTAGTCTATGATATGAAAATCAAGACACGCTATATTTTCCCGGCTGCAGCACTAATTTTGATTGTCGGTATCTTGCCAATGTTCCTTGTGAGAATAAAAACAAAGACGGATGTAAACAAAACAGAGTTGCCTTCAATTGATGACGTGCCCAGGGAATATTGGGCGAAGCTTGCTGAAAAGAAAATCTTTTTTGGGCATAAGTCGGTCGGATATAACATTATCCAGGGCGTAAAAGACATCATGGCAGAACATAACTTCATAAAACTTAATATCGTTGAGACACACGATCCTGCACAATTTGACCGACCGATTTTCGCTCACGATCAGGTGGGACAGAACAAAGACCCCCTCTCAAAAATCAAAGCGTTTGAAAATATTATGGATACAGGCCTCGGGAACAAGGTTGATATTGCATTGCTTAAGTTTTGCTACGTTGACCTAATGCGGGATTCTAATCCACAAAAGATTTACACTGATTACCAAAATACGATTGAAGACTTAAGAGGCAGGTACCCTGAAACAACATTTGTGCATGTAACCGTCCCTGTGCGTTCGGCACCAAAGGGGCTCAAAAGAAATCTAAAAGAGTCAATCAAGCTGTTAATCGGCAGACCGGGGGTCCTGGATGACAACTTGAAACGCCAGCAATACAATACGTTGTTGAGTGATGCTTGCTCAAAAATAGATACTCTTTTTGATCTCGCTTTAGCAGAGTCTATCAGTCCGGCGGGCTCCAGGTGTTATGCCGTTAAGGAGAAAGCGGGAATTTATTTTATGGATTCAAAATACACTTACGATGGCGGCCATCTTAATGAAAAAGGCAGGAAAAGGGTAGCTGAGCAACTTCTGATTATCCTCGCCGAATTGGCTAATAGGCCATAGTGATTTAAAAAGTGTTTAGAAGGCTGAATAACATCGGGTTGATCGGCAGCAACTACTTTGGAAAGCAGGCTTCAGAAAAGCCACCTAAGGTTAGCCGTATCTGTCAGTCTGATTGGACATTACAAGGGAAGAATAGTTTGGTGGCGTGTTATATCGGAAATCTCAGTTAAGGTTAGCCTAAAGCATGGTAGGTGTTTTACTTGTGTATCTTGTTGAAAGCAGCAGATGTGTAGACGTTCAGCCAAATTAAGGTGCGGTTTTAGTGTCATTTATGGAGAAAAAGGGTAGATACAATGACTGAGAACAAAAAAAATACCGGAGTTGTTATTGAAAAGAACACATCCCCGGTAAACAACCAAGGGAATATAAATAGACCCTGGCCTTTGCTGTTACCATTTTTAACGGTTTTGGCAATAGCAGTTGCTCCGCAGGTAGCTGTAGGTGATCCATGGGGAGAAGGCTGGCTATATCGCAAGGAGATAATAATCGATTACACAAAGGTTGATGGGGATATGACAAATTTCCCTGTGCTTATCAGTCTTGATTCCGACCCTGATCTTGCAGCAAAGGCACAGACTGACGGTGACGATATCGTATTTACCGATTATCCAGGCACCAGGCTAAATCACGAAATAGAGCACTATGACTACAACACGGGCGAACTTGTTGCCTGGGTGGCGGTAAGCTCTCTGTCTTCAACTGCGGATACGACATTATATATGTATTACGGTAACGCTGCTGTCGGTAGTCAGCAGAATCCTGAAAATGCGTGGGATTCCAATTTTGTGGTGGTTCAACATTTGAGGGATGCGACCCCAGGTACTACCAATGATAGTACAATTAATCAAAACGACGGCACGAAGAAAGACCCGGACGAACCTGCTGAAACAGTTGACGGCCAGGATTTCGACGGCGTCGATGATCATATCAACGTCGCTGATAATCCAAGTTTTGATATTGCTGCTGAAATCACCATTACAGCCTGGATCAATCCCATGAACGTGAGTCCTTGGAGTACTATTGCTTCCAAGTTTGCCTACACACCTGGTTACAGAAAGGATTTTTACTGGTTTCTTTACAATGGAAGAATTGGGGCATCCTTGGCAGGACCAAGTGGAGTTCCCGGCAGAGATTGGAAACCGGATGTTTCTATTGAAGCTGGTCTCTGGACATACGTAGCGCTCATTTACGATGGCTCTGCTATGACTATCTATAAAAATGGGGCAAATGTTGCTGCAACCGCGGCAAATGGTCCCCTGATGCTCGCTGCCCCATCCAGCAATGAATCATTTTATATTGGTCGAAACACAGCCTGGGGCGAGTATTTCCAGGGTATTATTGACGAGGTGCGTATTTCCAATATCGCCAGAGGTAGCGAGTGGATCTCCACGAGCTATAAAAATCAGCAGAATCCTGGTGCATTCTATGCCGTTGGTGCAGAAGAGATTGGGCAGCTTCCTGAAGAGCCGGTACTCTCAAATGAAATACCCGCCGACGGGGCTGTGGACATGGCCCTGAATCCGACGCTTTCAGTCATTGCTGTTGACAATCAGGGCGACACAATGGACATCATCTTCATGACCAATGTCTCCGGCTTGTGGGAGCAGATCGGAACCACCCGGACAGGCGGAAACGGTACGTATACTCAACTGACAACAATGTTTGACAGCTACAGCACGCAGTATTCGTGGAGGGTGGACGCAACCGACCCTGCCGGCAGCGGCAACTGGACAAGCGAAATCTATTCATTTACCACCATTGCAGAACCTGTTCAGGATCCGCCTGTGCTCTCAAATGAAACCCCCACAGATGGGGCAGTGGACGTGGCCTTGAATCCCACTTTTTCGGTCACTGCTGTTGACAATCAGGGCGACACCATGGAAATCAAGTTCATGACCAACGCCTCCGGTTCGTGGCAGCAGATCGGGACCACACAGACAGGCGGAAACGGCACGTATACTCAACCGGCAACAATGTTTGACAGTTACAGCACCCAGTATTCCTGGAGGGTCGATGCCACCGATCCTGCCGGTAGCGGTACCTGGACAAGTCAGACTTATTCCTTCACCACGAAAGCAAACACCCCGCCAATCATATCGAGTGAAGATCCGGTTGATGGGGCAAACGGTGTATCTGCATCGCTTGCTCAATTGAGTTTCTCTCTCATAGATTCTGAAAATGGGGAAATGGATTATCAGGTAACTTCGAGCCCTGATATTATAGGTGGCGTACAAACCGGTACTGGTGTGAGCAGCGGAACAACCATCCAGATACCGATAACGGGCGGGGCGTTGGAATACAATACGCAATACACCTGGACTGTGGATGTAAACGACGGTCAATATTCGACAAACAGAATCTTTAGTTTTACAACGCAGTCTGAACCCGGTGGCTGGTGGGATTACAGCTGGCTTTACAGAAAAGAGATAATAATCGATTACACAAAGGTTGACGGTGTTCTTACTAATTTCCCGGTTCTTATCAGTCTTGATTCGGATGCTGATCTGGCCGGCAAGGCACAGAGTGATGGTGACGATATCGTGTTCGCAGATTATTCCGGAATCAGGCTCAATCACGAAATAGAGCATTTTGATCCTGCGACCGGAGAACTGGTCGCCTGGGTCAGGGTAAACACGCTATCTCCAACCGCGGATACGACGTTGTATATGTATTACGCTAACGAAACTGTCGGTAACCAGCAGAATCCTGAAAGTGTGTGGGATTCCGATTTTGTGATGGTTCAGCATTTGAGGGATGTAACCGCCGGTACTACCAACGGTAGTACTGTTAATCAAAACGATGGTACGAAGAAAGGACCGGACGAACCTGTAGAAACAGTTGACGGTCAGTATTTCGACGGCGGTGATGATTATATCAGTGTGGCGGATAATCCAAGTTTTGATATTGTTGATGAAATTACCGTTTCAGCCTGGATCAATCCCGCGGACGTTATTGTTTGGAGTACAATTGCTTCTAAGTTTTCCCAACCCGGTAACAGAAAGGACCTTTACTGGTTTATTAACAATGGCAGAATCGGGGCTTCCCTGGCAGGACCAAGGAACGGAGATTGGAAACCCGATGTTTCTATTAATGCTGACCAGTGGACACACGTGGCGCTCATTTACGATGGCTCGACTTTGAGTATCTATAAGAATGGGGCAAATGCCGCTGTAACAGCTGTAAGCGGTGCCTTGATGCTCGCTGCTCCATCCAGCAATGAACCATTTTACATTGGTCGAAACACAGCCTGGGGCGAATACTTCCAGGGTATTATTGACGAGGTACGTGTTTCCAGAATCGCCAGAAGCAACGAGTGGATCTCCACGAGCTATAAAAATCAGCAGAATCCTGATGCTTTCTATTCGGTTGGTGTCGAAGAGATTGGGCGGCTTCCGGAAGAACCAGTGCTCTCAAACCAAACACCCGCCGACGGGGCTGTGAACGTCGCCTTGAATCCGACGCTTTCGGTCACTGCTGTTGACAATCAGGACGATACCATGGACATCATGTTCATGACAAACGCCTCCGGCTCGTGGCAGCAGATCGGGACCACCCAAACAGGCGGAAACGGCACGTATACTCAACCGACAACAATGTTTGACAGCTACGGCACGCAGTATTCGTGGAGGGTAGACGCCACCGATCCTGTCGGCAGCGGAAGCTGGACAAGCGAAACCTATTCATTTACCACCAGAGGAAATACCGCACCGATTGTATCTAATGAAGCTCCTTCGAATGGTTCATCTGTTGTATCCGTTTCAATCTCTCATTTGAGTTTCTCTCTTATAGATCCTGAAATGGACGCAATGGATTATACCGTAGCCTCCACCCCTGATATTATCGGTGGCGTGCAAACCGGTACCGACCTGAGCGGCGGAACAACAATTCAGATACCGATAACCGGGGGACCGTTGGATTACAGGACGCAATATACCTGGACTGTGGATGTAAACGACCGCCAATATTCGACATCCAGGGTTTTTACTTTTACAACACAATCCGAGCCTGGTAGCTGGTGGAATACCAGCTGGCTGTACAGAAAAGAGATAATAATCGATCGCACAAAAGTCAACGGTGATCTGACCAACTTTCCTGTTCTTATCAGTCTGTCTTCCGATGCGGATCTTGCCGGTAATGCCCAGGGCGACGGTGACGACATCCTGTTCACCGATTATTTCGGGACCAGGCTCAACCATGAAATAGAGTTCTATCACCACGACACGGGCGAACTTGTTGCCTGGGTGGCGGTAAGCAATCTCTCTCAAACCTCCGACACAACCTTGTACATATATTACGGCAACGATGCTGCTGGAAACCAGGAAAACTTGAACGCCGTATGGGACTCTAATTACAAAATGGTGCAGCATTTCCCGCACAACTGGATACCTTATCCGGAAATCGGGCAGAGCGTTTATAGCCTCGGAACGTTTGCCAGCATCTTCAAGGTGGACGATACATATCATATGTACTGCACTAATGGCAACCACACGGACCACGCCACGTCTCCTGACGGAAAGATTTGGACAAAACACCCGATAAATCCTGTATTATCACCAACTGAAAGCTGGGAAGGAAAAGTTGGTGTACCTTGGGCCTGGAAAGAAGGCAATACCTGGTATATGTTGTATCGAGGGGATAATCCCTCGATTGGAGCTGATGCTACCGGGCTGGCTACATCATCCGACGGGATTAACTGGGTGAAACATCCCCTTAATCCGGTGCTGATGAGCACAGCAGGTACATGGGATGAAAGAGGGGCTGAAAGCTGGGGCACAATCAAAGTCGACAACACATATTACAACTATTATGAGTGTTCTTATACTGGCGGTAGAAATATCGGTATTGCAACCTCCACGGATCTCGTGAATTGGACTAAGGACCAAAATAATCCGATTATGGGCGGAGGACGCTTCTGTCCCTGCGTTTTCAAGTATGAAAATTACTACTATATGCTCGTACCGCATTATATGTTTGGAAGTGACTACACCAGGATTGAACTCTATCGTGATATAAATCCAACATTCTATCCTGGCGACAGAGAATATCTTGGTCCTGTAAAACCATGTTCCTACACGGGATTTGACAGACACGACCAGGATACACCATGTGTATTGGCGGATAACATCAATGTAAACAGCTATAATCTGACAAATGGCGAGCTGTGGGTATATCATGATGGGGAAGCAGGTTCGAGGCAGGTCGGTCTGTTTATTTCGCCGAGTATCCCGCAGGCGCTGAAAGGAGTTATGAGGGATTCTACAACAAACGCCAACCACGGAGACGGTGCCGGGGTTGGTGGGCCTGTCCAGGGATTCTGCAAGATAGGCGGCGGCTATAACTTCAGCGGCCAGGATGACTATATGGTTGTCCCCGACAGCCCCGCTCTTGATATTACCGACGCAATTACACTGGAATGCTGGGTCAAGCTGGATTCACAACTCTCAGGCCAGCCCAATACCTATCCCGTAATTCTCTCGAAGGAAGGGACAAATTCGGGATATGGATTATGGCTGAATTCTGCAAATAACACCCTGGTTGTCTCAATTGGTGGGATTGAGACCAGTGTACAGGTCGGAGGATATAACTGGACAATCTGGCATGACGTCACTGTATCGTTTGATGGCAGTACTATGGATATTTATATTGACGGTAGTCTCGTGCTCTCGACATTCCTAAGCCAGTCAATCGGAGTCAACAATGTCGACATGTGGATAGGTGATTTGCTTTATGGCAGCATTGATGATGTTCGTATTTCCGATATCGCCAGAAGCTACGAGTGGATTTCCACGGAGTATAACAATCAGCAGAATCCTGATGCTTTCTATTCCGTTGGCATCGAAGAGTTTGGGCAGCCTCCTGAAGGGCCGGTCCTATCAAATGAAATTCCCGTCAACGGGGCTGTAGGCGTGCCCTTGAATCCCACTCTTTCTGTCACTGCTGTTGACAATCAGGACGACATAATGGACATCAAGTTCATGACCAACGCCTCCGGCTCGTGGCAGCAGATCGGGACCACTCAGACAGGTGGAAACGGCACGTATACTCAACCGACAACAATGTTTGACAGCTACAGCACCCAGTATTCGTGGAGGGTAGACGCCACCGATCCTGT
This sequence comes from Planctomycetota bacterium, assembly GCA_019456145.1. Classification (GTDB taxonomy): domain Bacteria; phylum Planctomycetota; class Phycisphaerae; order Sedimentisphaerales; family Anaerobacaceae; genus CS2-K091. The sequence continues at coordinate 40,247 of VRUL01000022.1, read as the reverse complement.
CGGCAGCGGCGGCACGACGAGCGAAATCTATTCATTTACAACCGTTACGCAAACTCCCCAGCAACCCCCTGTGCTCTCAAATGAAAGCCCAACAAGCGGGGCGGTGGACGTGGCCCTGAATCCGACGCTTTATATCACTGCTGTTGACAATCAGGGCGATACCATAGACATCAAGTTCATGACCAACGCCTCCGGCTCGTGGCAGCAGATTGGGACCATACAGACAGGTGGAAACGGCACGTATACTCAACCGGCAACAATGTTTGACAGTTACAGCACCCAGTATTCCTGGAGGGTCGATGCCACCGATCCTGCCGGTAGCGGTACCTGGACAAGCGAAACCTATTTATTTACCACCAAAGCAAACAACCCGCCAATCATATCAAATGAAGCTCCGTTGGATGGTTCAAACGGTATATCTATATCGCTGGCTCAATTGAGTTTCTCTATCACAGATCCTGAAAATGGCGAAATGGATTATCAGGTAACTTCGAGCCCTGATGTTATCGGTGGCGTACAAACCGGTACTGGTGTGAGCAGCGGAACAACCATCCAGATACCGATAACGGGCGGGTCGTTGGAATACAATACGCAATACACCTGGACTGTGGATGTAAACGACGGTCAATATTCGACAAACAGAGTCTTTAGTTTTATAACCCAGTCTGGACCTGGTGGCTGGTGGAATAACAACTGGCTTTACAGAAAAGAGATAATGATCGATAACACAAAGGTTGACGGTGCTCTTACTAATTTCCCGGTTCTTATCAGTCTTGATTCGGATGCTGATCTGGCCGGCAAGGCACAGAGTGATGGTGATGATATCGTGTTCGCAGATTATTCCGGGACTAAGCTAAATCACGAAATAGAGTACTTCGATTCTAATACTGGAAAGCTGGTCGCCTGGGTCAGTGTAAACAGTCTCTCCCCAACCGCGGATACTGAATTGTATATGTATTACGGTAACGCTGCTGTCGGTAGTCAGCAGAATCCTGAGAGTGTGTGGGATTCCGATTTTGTGATGGTTCAGCATTTGAGGGATGTAACCGCCGGTACTACTAATGATAGTACTGTTAATCAAAACGATGGCGTGAAGAAAGGACCGGACGAACCTGTACAAACAGTTGACGGTCAGGATTTCGACGGCGTGGATGATTACATCAGTGTTGCCGACAATGACGGATTGGATCGTGTTTCCGGTCAAGGATTTTCTTATACGCTCTGGTTCAAATCGTATCTGCTCGATAGTTACAGGGCAATTGCAACCCACAGAGACGTTGGTGGGGGGAATGCCGTCATAGGTCTATGGACTTCAAACAATGATTTGTATGTTGAGGTGAAAAACGATGGCAGGACAAGTGTCGTAACTGGTGTTGTCGGAGTAACCTTGGCCACGGACACCTGGTATTATGTTGGTCTAACCAGGTCAAGCACCGGCAATATTGACTTATGGCTCAATGGTAATTCGTATAGCATGGGGAGTTGTCCAGGAGATATTACGCCCATTCAGGATTTATATATCGGTGTGCATCGCAACGGACTTTCCTATTTACAACCGTTTAGTGGTCTTATTGATGAAGTGCGTATTTCCAATGTCGCCAGAACTGCTGAATGGATGTCCACAGAGTATAAAAACCAGAGCAGTCCTGCCGCGTTTTATAGTTTGGGCAGTGAGGTTCAGCGTTGAAGCAACAGGTTTGAACAGGCTCATCTACTTATATAGCGGAGGTATACCGGGAGTTTTTCATATGTGGGTGCTATATAGAAACCAGCTCGTAAGCAAGTGTGACAATTTATACTTTATGTTGTGTCAAACACCCATATAGGAACAGAAGGTGGGAAAGATATCACGTAAAGAATCTATCAAAAGGCGAAAAATCAAAGCCGTAATTCTGGCGGCATTCAGGAAGAAACCACGATCCTCGGAATACCCTGCCTGGCAATTCGTGAAAACACCGAAAGGCCAATAACAATTACTGAAGGAACAAATATCCTGGTTGTCACGGATGCAAATAGAATACTGAGCGGCTATCGAGAGAGTTTGAATGTGACAAAACCTGATTCCAGACCAAGGCTCTGGGACGGCAAAGCTCCTGAACGAATTGTTCAGATTTTGCTGAATTTGTTATAGGTAATATAAATAAGGGGGATTAAAAAAATGAAAGTTGCGATTCTTGCTGGTGGTGCCGGGACTCGGCTGGCGGAAGAAACGGAGACAAAACCCAAACCAATGGTCGAAATCGGTGGCAGGCCGATTCTATGGCACATTATGAAGCATTACTCATACTACGGTTACAACGAATTCATCATAGCCCTTGGATATAAGGGAGAGTATATCAAGAAATATCTTATGGACTATTGCTCGATTCATAGCAATCTGACAGTCAAGACCAAAAACGGGGACGTGCGGATGCACGAAAATAACAACCATCCTGACTGGACGGTTCATCTGATTGATACAGGCTTGGAGACATTAACCGGAGGAAGAATAAAGCGGCTGGCTCCTCATATTGGAAATCAGACGTTTATGTTGACCTGGGGGGATGGCCTATCGGATGTTAATCTGGATGAGCTGCTGGCCTTCCATCGGTCTCATGGGAAATTGGCCACTCTTACAGCTGTTCGGCCAACTGCTCGTTATGGCCATCTGGAACTTAATGGCGATACTATAGAGGTATTTTCAGAAAAGCCTCAGACTCGGGAAGGATGGATAAATGGTGCTTTCTTCGTCCTTGAACCCGGTATATTTGACTACATTGACGGTGATCAAACACAATGGGAGAAGGAACCGTTAGAGTCGCTGGCAAGAGACAATCAATTGAAGGCATATCGGCATAACTCCTTTTGGCAATGTATGGATACATTGCGTGAAAAACACATACTTGAAAATTTGTGGTGCACTGGAAATGCACCATGGAAAGTTCGGGAGTGAAAGAATGAGAGTATTAGTGACCGGGTCTCACGGATATATTGGTACTGTTCTGACGCCCATGTTAATAGCCGGAGGTCATGAGGTAGTTGGGCTCGACAGTGACCTTTACAGGCGATGCACTTTTGGTGAGGCTGTCCCGAATATTCCATACATCAAAAAAGATGTCCGCGATATCGAATCTGACGACTTAGAGGGCTTTGATGCAATCTGTCATCTGGCGGGACTGTCGAACGACCCACTGGGTGACTTTAATCCGGAGCTGACATACGAGATTAATTATCGAGCTTCGGTACGGTTGGTTGAGTTGGCCAAGAGTGTAGGTGTAGAGCGGTTTGTATTCTCCTCATCATGCAGTAATTATGGCGCAGGAGGTGAAGAATGGCTCACCGAAGAATCGCCGTTTAATCCGGTAACACCTTACGGCGAGTCAAAGGTCTTGACCGAACGGGACATATCGGCTCTGGCTGATGACAACTTCTCGCCTACATTTCTGCGTAACGCAACTGCTTACGGTGTCTCTCCGCGTCATCGCTTTGATTTGGTACTGAACAACCTTATTGCATGGGCCTTTACTACCGGAAAGATAATGATAAAAAGTGACGGCAGCCCCTGGCGGCCTATCGTACATATAAGAGATATTGCCCTTGCATTTATTGCCGTCCTTGATGCTCCGAAAGAGTTGGTTCACAATCAGGCCTTCAACGTAGGTGTGACTGAAGACAACCTTCAGATCAGGGATATCGCCAACATTGTTGGTGAAACAGTTCCCAATTGTCACGTCGAATTTGCCGATGGAGCTTCTCCGGACAAACGCTGCTACAGGGTCAATTGTGACAGGCTGCCTCAGGTATTGCCGAGATTCCAACCTAAATGGAACGCCCGCCGAGGCGCCAAAGAGATCTACGAGGCATACAAAAAACATGGCGTAACTCTCAAAGAGTTTGAAGGCCCCAGATACAAAAGAATTGCGCATATTCGTAAGTTGCTGCAGGAATGTGTCCTTGATAAGTCATTCCGCTTCAAAGTTTAGAGCAAGCAACAGTATAGACATCTGATGTGAAAGGAACTTTCTATGATCTTAAAGCATAACAATTTCGAGAACAAGTGCTCAAAAGCGCAGTGTCGTAGCTGTCGAGAGTTAGGATTAAAACCAATACTTGATTTTGGACTTATGCCTCTCTCCGATGGATTGCTTGGCGAAGAATTACTAAGTAAGCAAGAGGGTATGTATCCATTGGAATTAGTGTTTTGCTCCTGCTGCTCGCTGGTGCAGATACTCGAGACAGTGTCCCCTGAGAAACTGTTCTGCGATGATTATCCCTACTACTCATCGTTTTCCGATTTTCTTATGGAGCATTCACGCAACAACGTCTTGTCCCTGATAGAAAAACGCAAGCTTGGCACTGACAGTTTTGTGGTTGAACTGGCCAGTAATGACGGCTATTTACTCAGGAACTATGTCGAAAAAGGAATCCCGTGCCTTGGGATTGACCCCGCTGAAGGACCGGCACAGGAAGCAGAAAAAGTCGGCGTACCGACGATGTGTACTTTTTTCACAGAAGACGTTGCCGAGCAACTCGTAAGCCGGGGACGCAGAAGTGATGTTATCCATGCAAACAATGTTTTAGCTCATGTCGCTGACACAAACGGTTTTGTCCAAGGGATTAGTGTCCTGTTAAAAGATAAAGGAGTTGCAGTTATAGAAGTGCCTTACGTCAGGGATATGATTGACCATTGTGAGTTTGATACCATTTATCATGAACACCTGTGCTATTTCTCGGTTACAGCTTTGGTTCGGCTGTTCCGCCGGCACAAGCTTTTTCTAAACGACATTCAGCATCTCACTATTCATGGTGGCTCATTACGATTGTTCGTCAGTCCATACGAAGATGTACTGGAATCGGTCCGAAAGCTCCTGGAAGAGGAGCGAGAAACAGGCGCAGACAAGTATGAATACTATACCAGCTTCAGCAAAAAGGTGCAGAATGTTCGAAAAAAGATGCAGCAGTTGCTGCAGGATTTAAAATCAAAAGGCAAGAACATCGCAGCATATGGTGCAGCAGCGAAAGGTGCCATCATGCTAAACTACATTGAAGCTGATACCGACATCATCAACTTCGTGGTTGACCGTAACGTCCACAAGCAGGGCAAGTATATGCCTGGAAAACACATTCCAATCTATGACCCGGCCAGACTTATGAGGGATATGCCTGATTATGTTTTGATATTGCCCTGGAACTTTAAAGATGAAATCCTCTCACAGCAGGCCCCCTTTCGTGCCAGGGGAGGCAAGTTTATCATTCCTATTCCGAAACCTGTAATCGTTTAGGATTTACTGTGAACAGAACAACATTGAATCTGCCAAAAGCTGTTTCTTTCGACACCTTGGAATTGCCTGAGCAGAACTGCCCTAACTGCAGTTCGGAGGGGCTGTTGGTATTTTACCGCCTTGACGATATCCCGTTTCATAGTTGTCTGTTGATGTTCAACAAGGACGAAGCGTTAAAATACCCAAAAGGTAATCTCCAGTTCGGTTTCTGTCCCAGCTGCGGTTTTATAACAAACACGCGTTTTGAACCCGGCGTCCATAACTATTCAGCCGACTACGAGGAGACACAGGGTTTTTCCGAATGCTTTAACGCCTTCGCCAAATCGCTGGCTCAAAGAATAATTGATAAATATGACATCCGTGACAAAACGATTCTTGAAATTGGCTGTGGTAAAGGTGAATTCCTGGCTCTGATGTGCCGGCTGGGTAACAATCGCGGCATCGGCATCGACCCTGCCTATGTCCCCGAACGCAATCCTGATGTTACCGGTGGGAAAATAGAATTTATTCGGGACTTCTATTCAGAAAAGTACGCTCATCTAAAAGCCGACGTGATTTGCTGTCGTCATACGCTGGAACATATCGCGCCGACACAGCAATTTATGAAAACTTTACGACAAACAATAGGAGACCGGAAAGACACACTTATTTTCTTTGAGCTGCCTGATGTTATGCGCGTCCTTGGAGATGGAGCTTTCTGGGACATCTATTATGAGCATTGCAGTTATTTTACAGCCGGTTCATTAGCCAGGCTATTTCGCACCTGTGGATTCGATATCGATGATCTTTACCTGGATTATGACGGCCAGTATCTGATACTAACCGCTTATCCCGCTCAGAGCCAAACAAATATGGGCCTGGATATTGAAAATGATTTGGAACAATTAAACACAGCGATTAAAGAATTTAAAGAGAACTGTTCGCGTCGAATCGATTATTGGCGAGGTATAGTTGAGCAAGCCACTCGCCAAGGTCAAAGGGTGGTTATCTGGGGTTCCGGCTCAAAGGGAGTAGCTTTTCTCACGACTTTGAAACTGGACAATCAAATCGAGTACACAGTGGACATCAATCCTTATAAACAGGGTAGAAACATGCCGGGAACCGGACAGCAGGTCATTTCACCGAAATTTCTCAAACAATACGCCCCTGATAAGATAATCGTTATGAATCCAATTTACTGCCGGGAAATACAAGAAGAACTTGACCGCTTAAACATTAAAGCTGATTTACTTGCCGTTTCATAAAACCTATGGGAACCGAGGCAGATAAACAAACAAAAACAACAGGCGGCTTAACGCAGACAAAATGCCCTCTTTGTGATCATCCGGAGATGACAGGCTTCTTTGAGATAGAAAGTGCGCCGGTTTTTTGCAATGTTCTATGGAACACGAGGGAGGAAGCGTTGTCTGCTCACCGTGCCCCGATTCACCTCGCATATTGTAATAATTGCGGCCTGATATATAACGTCGCCTTTGATCCTGAGCTTATCGAATATTCTCCGGATTATGAAAACTCACTGCATTTTTCACCTCGCTTTCAGAAACATGCAGAGGACACCGCCAATCGCCTCATACAGCAGTATCAGCTTCGAAATAAAGACATCATCGAAATAGGTTGTGGCCAGGGTGATTTTCTGGCAATGCTTCAGCGTCTCGGCGACAATCGGGTGCTCGGTTTCGATCCCAGTTACACTCATGAGAAAACTGCTGCCTACCCCGAAGACTCGACTATCGAGGTTATCACTCAAACCTATTCCACGATGCACACAAGCCAGCCGGTCGATTTCATCTGCTGCCGGCATGTCCTTGAACATATTGACAGCCCTGTTGACTTTCTCAGGAGCATTCGGTGCACTATCGGGCAGCGGTCCGACTGTGTGGTTTACTTTGAGGTGCCAAACGCACTGTATACCCTCAAAGATATGGGCGTGTGGGATATTATCTATGAGCATTGCTCTTATTTCACCTCAGAATCGTTGGCGAACGTTTTTATGCGTGTCGGTTTTGCTTCGATTCATGTGACAGAACAATATGATGGTCAGTTTCTGAGCATCGAGGTTCGCCCGACAGCAGCCGAAACTAATTCCGGGGCCGATGTTGAACTGGCCTTCTCGAATATCCAGGATTTAGTTAATAGGTTTCATAAGGCTTATCGGGATAAAGTCGATTCATGGCAGCACACACTTTTGCAACTTGCACAACAGAAAAAACGGGTTGTACTTTGGGGCGGAGGTTCCAAGGGTGTTACTTTCTTGAACGTGCTCGACATCTCTTATGAGCAGATAGAATACATTGTTGATGTCAATCCTCGGAAGCAGGGGAAATTCATTGCCGGCACCGGACAGCAGGTCATTGCCCCTGACTTTCTCAAAGAGTACCAACCTCAGACAGTTATCATTATGAATCCTATTTACCGAAAAGAGATTCAGGATACTATAAAAGAATTTGCCTTAGCACCTGAATTTGAAATGGCATAAAGTCTCCGTTGAGAATATTGTCTGGATGGATACAAATGGGAGTAACTGCTAAAGATGTATAATAAGCCACGTATATGTATGTTCTCACCGCGGCACTTGCAGAGACTAGTTTCAAGATGCGCCGACTATGAGTTCGAAGACATGATCTGTGAGATGGACGACGTCGAGGTGTTTGCGCCTGAACCTTACTCTTTATTTGCGGTTGGCCAAAAGCTTGTGAACCGACTTGCGCGATATTTCTCCGTCGCTTCTCTCAATCCTGGAATTGCAAAGCTACGGTTGAAGAGGAACTACGACCTTTTCTTCGCAAAATGCCTATTCGCAAGTGACTTGCTATGGTTAAACGCAATTAAGGGATGGAAGCGGAACTGCCGAACTTCAGTGTGCTGGCTGTCAGAGGTTTGGGCTGGCGAGCTACACAAGTGGAAAGGTCATTTAAAGATTCTATCCCAATTTGATTATGTTGTGCTTAATTGCAATGCGAGTGTTCAATCGATTCAAGACGCAATCCAGCGGCCCTGTTTCTACATACCGCCCGGAGTCGATGCAATTCTGTTCTGCCCATATCCCGATCCTCCGCATCGATGCATCAACGTGTATAGCCTCGGGCGTAAATCGCTGGTAACACACCAATCCCTTTTGAAGATGGCTGAACAGGGACAGATCTTTTACATCTATGACACGGTCCCTAAAATGCACACCTTACATCCCCGCTCACACCGCAGTTTAGTGGCAAATATCGCCAAACGAAGTCGATACTTTATAGCGAATGCTGCGAAGATTGACCAGGAATTCGAGACACATGGGCAAAGTGAAATTGGCTATCGTTTTTTTGAAGGAGCAGCTTCAGGTACTGTCATGATCGGGGAGCCTCCGAAAAACGACGCTTTCCGAAAGCATTTTGACTGGCCTGACGCAGTGATCCACGTCCCTTATAATACGGTAGATATCGCTAACATCTTGGCCGATCTCGATTCACAGCCGGAGCATTTGAAAAAAATCCGAAAGAACAATGTCATCCAGTCTCTTCTGCGCCATGACTGGGTTTATCGATGGAGGGATATTCTGGATATCGTTGGCCTCGAACCGAGACCCGCTCTTGTTGCTCGAGATAAACGTTTGAAGAAACTCGCTGAAGACATCAGAAAGACCTCATAATCCTACATTGTAAATTTGGAACCACGAACGATTTCTGCTGGACGCGGGTTTTGAAAGATGTTTACAAGCATACGAATATCGCACATATCTTATGTATAAACAAGTTGACAATAAACAAAATGTTAAAGCTGTTTTGTTTGCGGGAAGTCATGATTTTGGACGATGTCCGATGGCGTCGCGCCTGCCGACGGCCTTGTGGCCGGTAGTGGGTAAGTCAGCGTTGGAACATCTCTCGTGCCATCTGTCGCATCAGGGCGTAAAGCATACTGTTATTTGTTCCAACGGTAATGGTTCATTGATGGAAGAATCGATTCACACTAATAATCATTTGAAATTGAAATTCTTAGACGAACTGTTGCCGTCAGGTACTGCCGGGTGTGTTCGCGATGCTGCCGATAGCAAAAAGGACGAGTTAATCATAGTATTCCCTGCCAGTATGGTATGTCCCCCGAAAATCGATGTACTTATACAAGCTCACAAAAAGGGTCAGTCTGATTTGACTGTGATGTTTAATCCAGTCTATGGAAACGGAAAGCTTTTGGGCGAATCAGCAGGCATATACATTTGCCAAACCAGTGTCCTGGAACATATCCCAAAGGATGGCTACTTTGATATCAAGGAGGGATTAATTCCAGAACTGCTCCGTGCCGGGAAAACTGTTCATACTGCGATATTGCCAAATCCTGCCGGAAATTTTCGAGATCGGCAGGAATACCTCTCTGCAATTTCCAATTGTCTTGAAAATACGACAAAACTAAGCGCGGATTTAAAACACTGCAGGCGGAGAGGTTCTCAAGTTGTCTGGATAGCACCCGATGCTACTGTTGATCCAAGCGCGAGAATTTACGGGCCCGTGATAATTATGGATGGCGCTCGAATTTCAGAGGACGCCGTTATTTTGGGGCCAACCGTAATCGGACGTGATGTTAGCATCGGTAAGGATAGTGTTGTCGTAAATAGCGTGCTTTGGGATGGTGCACAGGTAGGCCCGAATTGTGAAATTCAGCGATGCCTGATTGACTACAATATGGCACTGTATGGCAATACTTTTGTGGAAGAAAAAGCCATACCATTTAGACAAGAGGGAACACTGGAACGTTCGATAGGCTGCGTATCAAAGATTGTAAATAATAACGCCGCTGGATTCCAGCACGCTTTGCAGCTACAGCTTGGGGAAATTAACAAAAGGTTGCCTGACTGGGTGCAGGCACAAAAAACAAAGATTATGCTCTGGATTGTGGCCGGCCTTGTTTTCATCGCATTTCTCTGGTCTTACTGGCCCGGTCTTGTAAGCCTTTGGAATGTATGGCAAAGAAGTGACGAATATTCCAGCGGTCTTTTAGTTCCTTTTCTGGCTGTCTATATCTTGTGGTCAAGACGCCATGATATCGCTCAGTGCCCTATAAAGCCTTCTGTTTGGGGTTTGGTGGCCTTCGTGGCTGCACAGGGCGTTAGATTCTTTGGGCTGCTCTTTTTGTATAGCTCAGCAGAAAACTTGTCCATCGCTCTAAGTATTGCCGCGTTGGTGCTGATGCTCTTTGGATGGCAGCTTTTCAGAAAGGTATCTATGGTATTGTTGTTCCTGTGCTTAATGCTGCCTTGGCCTAATCGGGTTCAGGCCGCTGTCACATTGCCTTTGCAAAGCTGGGCCACTTCGTCAGCCGTTTTCTGCCTGGAGGTGATGGGCTATGAGGTCATGCAGGAAGGTAATATTATACATATAGGCCAGGCAACCGTCGCAGTCGCTGAGGCGTGCAACGGATTGAGAATGATCACCGCATTTTTCGTGATTAGCGGCTTAGTTGTCCTGCTGGTCAAGCGAGAATGGTGGGAAAAGCTTATCGTCCTGGCATCAAGCCTTCCTATTGCTCTACTTTGTAACACGGCGCGGTTAACAATCACAGCACTGGCTTTTACAGTGCTCAGCGGTGAGCATTGGGAGAAAATATTCCACGATTATGGCGGCTATGCAATGATGCCATTGGCTCTGGCTGCGATTGTTGTTGAACTGTGGCTTTTGGTAAAGCTTACTATAATTCCTTTGAAAGAAGAAGCGATAATAATCACACGCCAAAAAAAATTGTAAGTGACTACAAACGCAAACAATGAGTTTGGGAGGTCTTCATTTTGAAAAAGATCGCAAAATGGGGGCCGAACTCTGATTAGATAAAAACCAAAAGTAGAGGAAAACAAAAATGAGCGATTTAGCGAAATATCATGATCATTTAATTGAACAGAGACTTGCTGATTTTGAAACGTTGCCTGAATCTGACAGCCGTTCCATATCCAATATGATTAAGGGCATACTGCGCCGTTGGTACATTGTGTTGCTGATATTCTTTGTAATGTGTGCAGTTGGGATCCCTGCAATATGGCTTTTGATTGAGCCTTTGTACAGCGTGACAGGCGCAATAAGGGTTGATCCTATTTCGCAAGATCCCATTACAGGCGAAGTAGACACTGGAGGGATATCTTATCAAAGCTATATGAATTCTCAGGCAGAGATAATCACGAGCAGCCTGGTAGCGGAAAGAGTAGCAGGCGATTTAGCGGACAAAAACTTGGCCTTTTTTAAAAGTGAGCCTACCGGCTTTGTCACAAAACTGAAGCAAAGACTGAAGAACTCCAAAACAAAACCTGAGCCGGCAAGCATATTGAAACAGGCAATATCAAATGGCGTCATCAGTGCTGCCTTTGACCGTCGTACTGAGTTCATAAGAATAACTGTGAAAAGCGCAAATGCTGAAGAAGCGAAGACAATTGCAGATGCTTTTATTAGCGTGTATACGGCCGTCGAAAATACCAGTTCCAGCGAAGATGAGTGGCAAACAATCAATCTTCTGGAAGGCGAGGCAAAGTCTCTGGCCGGAGAATTGAAAATCCAGCGTGAAAACATTAATGCAAAGGCAAAAGAGTATGGGTCTAAATCGTCGACCACCCTGGACAAACGTCAAGAAATAAAGTTGGAGCGTATGGGAATGCTTCTCACCAAAATAACCGAATGGGAGGCACGTAGAATCGACCTGGAAGCCCAGGTGGACGTACTCAAAGAGAGGTTCGAATTGCCCGATGCAAATACACAAGAGCAGGCCACTGAGCAGCAGAAACTGGCAATTGAAGTGGAACAGGGCGTAGATCCGAACGACCCGATGCGCCGTGAGTATATAAATGCCGACCCAATCCTCAATATGTTCATAGCAAATCTCGCACGGTTAGAACAGGAACTTATTGTTACCAAGCAGATATTACAGCCTACAAATCAGGAACTTAAGAACAAAGCTGATGTGGTAGAAGCACTGAAGGAACGTATTGAGCAGCACAAGACGGAAGTGGGTAAAGTGTATGATAGTTTCATAGCTAAGAAAGCTGCTGAGGCAGAAAAAGAAAAGCTTCTTAATACAAAAAAGCAACTGGCTGATATACAGGATGAGTGGGAGTTAGCAAGTGCCCTTGAAAAGCGGTTTAAGGATAAGTTCGATCAGGAGGATACAGAGACTATTGATGTGGGTCTTCGGCAAATGGATATAGAGGAATTGCAGTTTCAATTAGGCTTAGACCAACAAATGTATGATACGATTCGCCGTCGCATACAAATACTGGAGATGGTACAAAAGCGTCCTGCAAGGATTTCCGTCGCATATCCTGCTGACATTGCCTCTATTCGAGATAAGCGCATCAAATACACAATGGCACTTATGTTTGGCTCGATGGCTTGTGGGATGATGTTGGCTTACCTCAGAGACAAGGCAGACCTTCGATTGCGTAAGCCTGAAGATGTCGTTAAAAGAATCGGTATCAGAATAATCGGAACTACCACAAGTTCTGACACCATCAAAAAGACTCTGTTCCCAAGACAGATAGCCGGTGACTACCAGACTATTCGTGCCAATTTACGCCTCCTTAATGGAGACAGAATCCCGAAAATGCTGGTTGTTACAAGCCCCGGCACGCGGGAAGGAAAAACTACTTTCGCCATTAACCTGGCAACGAGTATGTCCAAATCAGGGAAAAAGGTTCTGCTGATAGACGGTGACTTGAGAAAACCTGATGTTGTTCGCATGTTGAATCTCCCCAGGGGATCAAGGGGCCTGCAGGATTTACTTTTTGGAAGAAAAATTGACCAGGCGGTGTATCCTGTCTCTTCAATCGGGCTGGATGTTCTTGTGGCGGATTCACGAAATAGAGACGATGCCTGTGAACTATTAACTTTGCCCGGGTCGCGCCAGCGAATAAAGACAATCAGCGAAAAGTATCACCACGTGATTATCGATACTCCTCCCGTGCTGGCCTTTCCTGATGCCTTGCTGTGGGCAAAGATGGCGGACGCGGTCATATTGACCAGCTTCGCAGGACAAACTACGGCTCCGGATCTTAGAGAGGCAACTGAAAAACTTGCCCAGATAAATGCAAATGTGCTCGGAACAATTCTGAGTAATGTTGAGGTTCGTGACGGTTACTACCGTTATGGTCACAATTATTACGTGCAGAATGCACGCTCGTGGAAAAATTCTAAGCGAGATAGATCAAAGCTGCTGCTGCTTGCAGAGTCAGAAACATAATTCTAACGATTACTGTTCCGAAATAAAATCAACCGGATGAAGATTGTTAACCTGACATTAGTTTTTCATCCTGACAAGTACTCAATTTACCTATGAGCCTGATTATCATACACAAAAACAAGAACCCCGCAAACAATGGGGGTAACGGCCTGCTTCGTTTTGCTGTTTCCAGCGAGACTCTTGCCGACATTGTGCTTGATGGATTAAGCAAAACTGTAAACTGGGGCCGCAACAACAACACAATTATAGGTGTACCAAAAGGATGGAGGATTGAAACACGCGCAGCGACAACAAAGATAATACAATATAAAGAAAATATCCAAATCCACCCGAAACTCTTCCGGAAAACCAAAAGGAATTTATGGTTCATTGTTTCCAACGGGTGTTTTGCAACTCAGGTCGGTAGTGAATTGCTCCATAAAGTTCTGGACGGCATCCAGGCCGATGTAGTAGCGATTAATGTTGAACCTGAATTGCTCGGCAAAAGTGAAAAAGTGCGATTCACCGCCCAGAGCAAGGTGGCGGGTTTCCGGAGGCTGTACACTGATTCTGCTGAACCGGTACCAATTCCTGCAGATTGGCCTCATCATATCTTTATTAAGACTAATGTTCTTGAACAGGTCCTGGTAAATCAAACTTTGCCCCTATCTTTTTCAACTCTCCTGAAAAGGTGCCGAGCAAATATGTTAAGCCTCAAAGCGATTAATATCGGGGGCAATGTTTTGGATTTGGAAACAGAAGAAGGCCTGCTCAATTTCTGTCAGGCAAAGATTCGAAATATGAAATCAGAAAGTCCAAACTCGAATATGATGTCACCATGTTCGAGACTGATCGGGAAAGTGATGTTAGGAAAAAATATTCACATCGGACCAAAGACCATTATGGTGGGCCAGACAATTATCGGTAATAACGTTAGGATTGGTTCCTCTGCCATCATAGAATCATCAATCATTGGCCCGGGTGTGTGCGTGCCGCAGAATCAAGTTGTCCAAAACCGCATTATAAAAGGACCACAATGCAACTGGAAACGTTTGAATCGATACAAAAGCAATAATTCAAAGCATATCGGCTCCCCGAAGTTCGACTTAAACCATCAAAAATATAACAATGACACTTTTCGTTCCTGGCCGAAATTTACCTACCCGGCATGCTTTAAGAAAATTGCTGATATTATTGCAGCTATGACCGTGCTGATTCTTTTTGCACCTGTTCTTCCTATAATTGCTCTGGTTATAAAATTAACTTCTCGTGGGCCGGTATTCTTCAAAGATAAACGACAGGGACTGCACGGCAAAGAATTCAACTGTCTGAAGTTCAGATCTATGATCGTTGGTGCTGACGAGATACAGGATAAACTAAGGAGGCTGAATGAGGTTGATGGCGACCATTACAAGATGGAGGATGACCCGCGGATAAGTCGTGTCGGCGGTTTTTTGCGTGACACACATATTGACGAAGTACCTCAGTTCTTTAATGTGCTCCTTGGTCAGATGAGTGTTGTTGGACCAAGGCCGTCTCCCGAGTCGGAGAATACACAGTGTCCTTCATGGTGCGATGCCCGACTATCAGTTCGGCCGGGTATCACGGGGCTTTGGCAGATCTGTAGAACCCGTGAGCCGATGAAAGACTTTCAGGAATGGATATATTACGACACCCAATATGTCAGGGACCTGTCATTAAAGATGGACTTATGGATATGTTGGCAAACAATCAAAAAAATGGTCGGGAATTTCGTCAAGCAGTTCTAAAAATAACACTATATGGATGAGAGGGGCTTCGTTTTGTGATTTGCTGCAAAATGAGAAGCCATAAAGGGTAAGTAAATGCCAAGAAGATATTTTAACTGGAAATTAGCAATTGTTTTGCTGATAGGTTTTGTTGTTTTAGGAATAACTGCTTTCGGATTACGTCAATGGCGGAGAAGCAACAGATCTGAACGGGGACTTATCCTTGGCAATAAGGCGTATGACGAATATAGGTACGAAGAAGCAGCATCGCAATTGGGTCGTTATCTCGCTGTTGAGCGTGATGTGCCGATACTGCTGAAATACGCTGATGCTCACCTTAATATCAGGCCTCTAAGACGCGACAACATTCTACAGGCTATAGCGGCTTACAGAACTGTCTTGAGAGAGGAAAAAAGCAATTCAGAAGCCGCTACGAAACTGACCGAATTGTATCTAAGGATGCGTATGCCGGGCGAGACAGAGTTAATTGTCAAAAGGTACCTTGAAACAAACCAGGACCTTAAACTTCGCAGGCTTTTGTCTATAGCGCTGGCCAGACAGCGAAAGTTTGATGAAGCGGCGACTGAATTGAAGAATATCATAGCGGAACATCCTGAGCAGATATTAGCCTACGAAACCTTAGGTCAACTCGCTGAGCAACGTCCGGAAGTCTTTTCAGATTCTCCTGATAACTTGTTTGGCCAGGCCGTAAAGAATAATCCGTCCTCAGCTTTGGCCTACATTATCCGGGCCGCCTTTCATTTGAGAAGGAAAGACAGGCCAAAAGCCTTAACCGACCTGGAGAAGGCGGAAAACCTGGATTTATCTGACTCGATCGTGCGGTTGCGACTCGCGGCGGAATTTATCAACACAAATGTCCTCGACAAGGCTCAAAAACACCTTGAGGCCGTGCAGGCGGCTGAGCCTAAAAACCAGGCACTTTGGCAAATCTGGGAGACACTTGTACTAAAAACGAACTCAAAAGAAATGATGCTAAAAGTTGCAGAATCCGGATTAGAAGAGCTTTCATCTCAACCCTGGGATTTTATGCTGACTGCCGCCGAGTTATTTATAAGATGCGGCCGGATTGACCGGGCCGCTGATTGTATCTCCAAGCTTGACCAAAAAGATATTGCTCCCGAAGTTGTTGCTTTCTTGGAAGGTCTGTTGGCCGACAGGAAAGGGCATCTCTCGGAGGCCGCTAAATATTTTCGCCGGGCGATACAAGCAGGTAATAAATCACCAAAAGTTCGGTTGGCGTTGGCATCGACTCTCTCTCGCGATGGAGATACTCAATCGGCACTACGCCAGTTACGCACTCTGGTTTCGGAGAGGCCTAATCTCTTAGATGGACGTTTAGCTTTTGCCAAATTGTTAGCGCAGAGGGGATACTGGGCTGAGACGGCAGAACAAGCCAGAAAGGCCAGTGGAATTTCTCCGAACAGTCTCGATGCTGCCTTACTGCATATTCAAGCTCGGATGCAATTACTTGCGGCAAGCCCAACATCCGAAAATGTCCAGATGTGGCAGGACATAGAAGACCAGTTGGCAGCCTTGGAAAAAGCTACTGATAATGCCTTTCCAGTTAAAACTTCACAGTTTCAGCTTGCGCTCTTTCGGTCTCAGTTCAGCAAAGCTCAGCAGTTACTCAACGACCTGAAGAATAGCCACCCATCTCGTAGAGAAGTTGCTATAGCAGAGGTTAAACTGTTAATCGCTCAGGAGAAAACCGATGAAGCGATAGCAAAATTATATGACGTTGTTAGCGTATTCCCGGAATCCATTAGCCCCGTAAGGTACCTTGCTATTTTATTAGCGGCAAAAGATAAGAATCGAGAGTGTGAAAAAATTATTAAAGATGCTTTAGCTCGAATAGAACACCCTGTCGCCAAGAGGAAACTTGGTTTACTCCTGGTCGCCTTTTATAAACGCTGGAAAGAACAGGAAAAACGATACCAACTCCTCAACTTGCTTGCCCGGGACCTGCCGGACAATATTCTTATCCAACGAGAGCTTTTGAGATGTGAAAAGGTGATAAAAGACTCCGGCGTGGCTCAGCAACTCGTCAACAAGATTAAGACCATTGAGGTCGAAGAGAGTTGGCAATGGCGATATGAGCAGGCGAGAATCTGGTTAGAACAGGATGATTTCAAAAACCGGTATCCGAAAATTATTTCACTTCTTAAAGAAAATCTTCTGGCAAATCCGGATGACCAAGCCAGCAGAATGCTTCTCGCCGAAGCCTACCAAAAAGTCGGCCAATTGCTCCTTGCGATTTCAACCTATCGCCAGGCTTTGAATCGGTCGCCACAGGACCTTCGTATAATTGTTGCTTATGTCAACGCTTTGTTCGAGGTAGGTGGATACGACCGTGCAGACGAAATTCTTCGCCGAGTAGATAGAGAAAAACTATTCCATCCCGATATAGAAAAATTGAAATTACGAGGCAACCTTAGACGCGGCGAATTGAAATCTGCCATCGAGATCCTGGAGAATCTGTTGGCTAATGACCCCAACGATCGCTCTGTCTGCTTGTCTCTTGCATTACTTAAAATGCGGCAGGAACAGTTTGAAGAGGCTGGGGAATTACTCGATAAGTTAAAGTTGCGGGAACCAAACTTGCTGCCGATTACAGTTGCACAGGTTGAATTGTACGTTCGTCAAGGCAAATCTGCCGAAGCGATACTCTTATGTGATGAAATAGTAAACAACCTTAACAACGCGTCAGCTTACATCCTTCGCGCCAAAAC
Organism: Planctomycetota bacterium; assembly: GCA_019456145.1. Taxonomy (GTDB): domain Bacteria; phylum Planctomycetota; class Phycisphaerae; order Sedimentisphaerales; family Anaerobacaceae; genus CS2-K091. The sequence goes on along the minus strand of VRUL01000022.1, from coordinate 22,316 downwards.
ATTCGATTCACTTGGCGAGCCCAATAAGGCAATAGAAGATTTTGACTACGCCACAACTACCGAACCCAACAACGTCGGAGCGTGGGTGGCCAAAAGCGACTTTTATGGTTCCATTGGCCAGCCAGATAAGGCAATCGAGGATATAAATCAGGCACTATCTATAGCCCCGGGCAACCTCCAGGTCCAAAAACGCGCTATTTCGTTATTGTTAGCATCCAACCGTCCAGACAAGGTACTTCAGGGAAGAACCATTCTTGATAAAGCCCTAACGGCAAATCCTGAGGATATTGAACTGCGTCTATACCACGCCCATTCCCTGCTGGCCGAAGGAACAGCCCCGGCATTTAAAAAGGCAGAGGGCATCCTTCAACAGATAACACAAGACCAGCCTAAATTTAGTCCTGCATGGGTGCAATGGGGAGAACTCTCACTGAAGCAGGGAGAATATGGAGAAGCGGGAGATATTGCTTGGCGGGGCCTTGCACATACACCCAACGATAAGGGACTACTCCTGTTAAAATTCAGAGCTGAGAAGGAGCGATCTCTGGCCTTGGCGATTCCCACTCTTGAGCTTTTGTACGAAACCGATCCGAATGATGTTGATAGTGCGGTGCTCCTGGCCAACACATATATTGAAGCCGAGAAATACGAAAAAGCAGTGAATCTTCTAAGAAAGCAATTAGTTTCTTATAGCGGTTCTGCTGGTGAGCGAAAGGTCAAAATTGCCCTTGTTAAGACGCTGTATAAAAACGGCAATAAAACAGAGTTTCAGAATGAACTTGATTCTCTGCTACAGGCTGACCCGAATGACCCGGCTTTGTTAATAGTACAAGTCCAGCTGCTTAAGGACGACAAGCTCTGGAGCGAGCTGAACCAGAAGATTAAAGACTGGTGTCAAAAACACCCCGACGATACTCGTATACTCATCAATATCGCGAGCGAGCTGGCGAAAAACGAAGACACCCAGGCTAAGCAAATAGCAGAAGATTTACTTCGCAGAATCCTGATCCGGGAACCAGACTCTCTACCGGCATTGGGCTCGCTTGCTATGCTTCTGCAAATAACCAGCCGCTCTGTGGACTCAGTCGCTTTTTATAAACGCATTCTCACAATTAAATCTGATAACGTTGTCACAATCAATAATCTGGCATGGATAATGTGTGAAGATCTGGGCAAACACAAAGAAGCCCTTCAGCTTGTTCAGAATGGTCTGAAGATAGCGCCGAACTATGTTGACCTTATAGATACCAACGGAATGGTTCATTACAGGCTGGGAGAATATGATAAAGCTGTTCACAATTTCACCAGATGCATAAATTTATATCCTAAAAGGACACCGTCTGTCGTCGCTTCGTATTTTCATTTAGGAAGGGCCTTAGCCAAGCTGGGCCAAAAATTCGAAGCTATTGGAAACTTAAACAAATCATTAAAGTTGAATGCTGAAATCGGGGGTTTATCCCGCGAAGATGTAGATGAGATAAAACTTATCATTGAAGAATTATCACAAGGGGGGTAATTATGCTTGAATCATCGCTGCCAACAGAAAAAGACAAAAGTGAAAATGTCAATACCGATGACTCTCTGTATATACAGCCTGATGTTACTTTACTTGATAATAAGCAGTGGCGGTATGTCCAGAAGCGTTACCACATTAGCCCGAGAGAGCTTGAAGTGGCCAAACTTGTTTGCCATGGTTTCGTAAATGGAGACGTTGCAAAAAAGCTGAACGTTAAACCGGGAACTGTAAAGACGCATTTAAGAAGTATCTATGCTAAGACACACGCAAAGAACAGGATTACAATGCTATTGAGATTTATGGATTATGCAAATAGATTCTCCAACAAATCATCTTTCGACACTCTTCCTGTTCAAATTGTAGAAAGAAAAAAACAAACAAAACACACAAAAAACACCTACCTCTGATGAAATACCGAAAAAGAGCTAATTTAGCTGTAATCTCAATAGCCAAACCGGTCAAATTCACCTCTGTTTTGCTGCTTTGGAACTCTGGCCCTTGTAACCGTAAAAACTTAGCAACTGTGTTTTTTATCACTTTTGTTCTATGTCTAAAATGGTAATCAGAAATATTTTTTCATAGTTTACATTTTTTTAAATATTTTTTCTTGACCCGTAATCCATATTCCTGTAAAAGTGTTTTGTAACCTTGGGGTGGATTATTTTTACACGCACGGAAGCGATCTGAATGTTAAAGTTTCTCTAATGGACACATAAAACCTTATGTGGAGACCGGGTAGTGACATTAGGAAAAATGAATAAGTGTCTGGTTATACTGATGTCTTTGCTTGCCGTGACGGTGGCAAACGCTGCACCAACGGTTAGTAATTTCTGCGCCAATTGTGATACACCAACGGTTAGTAATTGTGGCTGCAACCCTGTTGCTTCTGCTGTGTCCCCATGTTCGGATACGCATATCCCGGTTGAGACAGATGTTGCCTACAGTATTGAGTCCGGCAATTCCCGCCTGGCCGGAGTCACCGCCGAATTTCTCAAGCCGCCGGCTGCTTTTACCGGCTCACCGGCTCCGCCAATGGGTGCAAAGTCTTTGCCTGCTGTGCCCGGAGCCCTCTTGATGGGTTTAACAGGTTTCCTTTGTGTCTCATTGGTTAAAGACCGTAAGTTTTGGCTGGCAGCTTTGGCTGGACTGTTATGGCTTGGCCAGACTGGAATTCAGGCCGTCCCTCACTTGGCGATGCATCTCAGCCACAGAAATCATACAGGCAAGCAGCTCGATACACTGCTTACTTATCCATATCACCTTGAAAATTCTGGTCGGATGCGTAGTGATATTGAAGGCACGAAGTACATAGGCCTGCTCCATCATTTAGCTGGAATGCCGGATCGCGCAATACCATTCCTGTTTTCAAAGGAATACAGCCCAACCAAGGATCAAATCAGAACGCCTCAATTTACAATAATAGGACTTTCGTCCAAAATAATAACTGAAAATAGTTGCTTGGCTGCAAAAGTCGAGCAGTTTGTCTATTTCTCACCTGCATTCATTTTTGAGAACCTCGCACGAGGTCCGCCTAAACCCGCCTGAGAATTGTTCTTCATACTTTTCGAGTGTATTCGCGAAACACTCCAAAGGTCTTAATCTTTTTTATCAATCGCAGTTTATAGAATATTTGGCGTTTTACGCCGGAAAGTAAAATGGATTTTAGTTATGAAAAAAATTCATAACAATTTATGCATTAGCAGGATTAATGCAGGCTTTGTCGGATGGCTTCAAAGGAGAAGATCATTGTAAGGATTAACAAACTTAAAAATTATAGCTTGACGGTGTAGGTAAAAAGAAAATCGCGGAGGACCGACACTTCGTTTCCTATGCCATGAGAGCTTTTACGGTGAGTATTATGAAGAAAGTCTTAAAAATCTCAGCCTTGGTAGTTGCTGCTTTGTTGGTGTTTATGAGTCAATCGGTCTTGGCCCAGCCCACTTTCCAGGTTTACAGTCCGGATGTGCTCTTTTCAGGCGATTTTTTTGATGACCAGGACACACACTTTGTAGACACCAGCCCCTTTGAGCTGTGGGCAATAGGTGCATATCACACCAACACGGACTCTCTGACCAACGTCAGATTGCTTCTGTCCGTTCCCGATGGCGAAGTGGGGACTATTACGATTACTGGTTTATCCGGCACTGGTGACCCTGTGTTTGTTGGCAGCTTCGACGACACGTCATTCTTCCCGGACAACTTCAATAGCCACTATCCCTTGCAAGACGATGTTTCGGATTTTCTTGTTTTTAACATCGATCCTTTTGCCGATGTGGGAGATCCGATTTTCGATTACAATGCGGATAATGGTGGAAGCATTACACCGACCAATACCACTGGTCAGGTTAAGGAATATCTCGTCACAGTAAGTGGATACACGTCGGTACACTTTGATATGTACGGCCAAGAAATAAGTGATATTGACAACAAATTGAAGGCTAGTTGGGAAATGTCCCCCGGCTCTCATGACGTCACGTGGATCCCTGCACCCGGAGCAATTCTCCTCAGTGGTATTGGTGTAGCTCTGGTTGGTTGGATGCGGAGACGTCATACTTTGTGAAATGGGACGATATTTTAATAAGTTAAGTTGGATTAGAAAGGAATTAAGGAGGACCAAATATGAAAAATTGGATTTCGATAATTATTGTATTGGTGTTTACTGCTGTACCTGCTTTCGCTGTTCCAACTATTGAATTCAGTCCCGGTACTGGTGGCTGGAGCTACACACCAAGTGGCCCAGTGGCAGGAACATTCACATTTGCTCAGACAATTCCTGTTAACAAGGTACTGGGCAGCACAACTGATGCACTGGTTGGAGCGGGCTTTGTGTACATCCCGGATTTGATACTCTCTGGTACGCTGGGTGGTCCTTACTTACTGACGCCTGACGGTTCCATCGAGATTAGAGATGCCGCTGGCAACGTACTTCTCAGTGGATCACTTGGTATAGGTGACTTTGTGCCTGTCGGACCTGCTGGTGTGACCTACACGGAAATCAAAGCCGACATCACCAGCAATTCTATTTCAAACACTATCGGTTCAGATATCCTGGATGTTCTTGCCGCAGGTTACAACGTGGATTTCAATCTGACTATCCTGGGAAATATGTTCACACAGGATATGATTGATTTTGGCATTGCTGACAGTGATGGCTTGACTGGCACTATGAGCATGACCTCGCACATACCAGCACCTGGAGCTATTCTGCTCGGAGGGATTGGCGTGGCAATGGTCGGCTGGCTTCGAAGAAGAAGAACATTGTAAAGATTTTACAGTGTTTAACACTAATTGAGTTTAGAAAAAAGGGCGAAGTCATATGTCTTCGCCCTTTTTTTATTCAAACTCCTGGGATTTAATTGTTTTGTTTAAATTCGTATACCCGGTTATCGCCTGCTATTCCCGCTGCCACCCCCAGTTCTGTACAAAAATTAGAAGGTCCGCGAATTCAACCACGCCATTCTGGGCCAAATCCTGAATGCAAAATTCCTCAGTAGACCATTTATCTGAGAACTCAGCGAAATCTACGAAATTGACGAATCCGTCTATATCAAAATCGGCTGGGTTTCCGTTCATACTTGCCTGATTGGTTCGGCCGTACACTCCCATATTTACCTGTTTGCCGTTAGGCCAGGGCTCATCACTCCAGCCTGAATTAGGGTCTCCAGAGTCAATACACACGCTTGTGTTCGAATCATTTACAAAAAGTTGGCTGTTTGGGTCCCATCTGCCGTAAGCACTTTGCAGATGAAAGTCCCACATGTTCGGGTCGCTGTTTGGATCAAACAATGCAAAACATGGATCGGTATCAATATTTCCTGTCCCGTACCAACCGTTTTGGACATCACTGTATGTAACTGTAGTATTCCCGTCTGTAGCATAGATTTGCTCTAAGCCATTACCCCAGATAATAGAGTTGTTGATTGACACCGTGCAATCAAAGAAGTAGAAACCTTCACCCTGCTGCCAATCGGCCGAATTACTACTGATAGTGCAGTTAGTGATTTTAAAATTGCTGCATGACACGCATCTGATTCCACCGCCAGTTGCCCCAACGGAATTACCGGCGATTATACAGTTCCGAATCGTTGATTCACTGTTGAAGCAAAATATCCCCCCACCGCTCCAGATCGCCGTGTTGTTTATTATCACACAGTTCCTTATTGTCGGACTGCTGTCAAAACAATACATGGCTCCGCCGGAACCGTCAGTCGTGCCGTTCTGCAGTGTAAAACCGGCAATAACGCAGTTTGTATCCTCTCCACTGTCGAAATAAAAGCTCCGCCCGAGGTGGTTTGGGTCAATGATTGTATTTGCTGTAACATCGGGGTTGTTAGGGTCGGTGCTGCGAATGGTGATAGCCAGACCGTTCGGGTCAAGGTCATAATTACCCGGCCCTGTATACAGGCCGGCTTGTATTTCAACAATATCACCAACAATCGCTGAATCTATTGCGTCCTGAATTCTGAGGAAGGGGTCCTCAAACGCCCCTGTCCCGGGATCGTTTGGGCCGTTGACGTCAACATATATGATATTTGAAGCATTAGAAATCGAAACAAAGCAGAGGATAAACAATATAATCGAGATAGTTTTTGATTTAAACACACGCACCCCCTTTCAAAGCCCAAAAAGTCTGGTCTCGTTCTTAAAGATTTATCATCTCTTGAAGAGATGGAGTTCGCCAGCTTCCGATACCATCCCACCAGGAGGCAACATAGTCAACAATAGCTTTATTTTGGTTTTTCTGCCTGCATAAATCTATCGCCATATCGCGAAGCTGTCGCATACATCCCAATCCGCCAATCTGCCAGGCCTTAACCCCCATATCAACTGCTTCAAGTTCTGCTTGTCTGAAATTCGCTCTATTGGTTGTCAACAGTCCAGCGAGTTTTTCAGCCTGAGGTTGTAACGCCTCCTGCCAGCCGAGTCGATCAGATTCTTCTTTCGCCAGCACCTCGGACAACAAACGCTCACGGTCCTTCTGTTTCTTTTCACGATCCGCCTGGGCTTGGATAAGCCGTTCAGCCCGATGTTTGCGGCTTGCTGCCGGCAACAGCATTTCCAGAAGGGCCGCCACCGGGTCCACAATCACCCAAGCCAAAAAGGTTGCTCCCAAAGTTCCCAGGGCGATTCCCAACAGGAACTGCTTGACGGTACTTACGCCTATCATTCCAAGACAGCCTGCAAAGCCGCCTAAAAAAGGAATTGTGATATAGAAAAAAGTATAGTAATTAGTACTGGTTAACGGATGTTCTGCTTCTATTTTCTGGCTCCTGTCGGCGCCTCGGAAAAGAGCGAATGAATATAAGCTCACCAGCAGAAATACAAGTAATGTCGAATGCCCCGAGAGGGAAAATATAATCCACCACTGGAAACCTGCCTGACGAAGTGTGAAAACCATAATATAGCCGACGCAAAGGATGAACCAGGCCGTGCCGGCAAGATGAATTAACTTCAATCTACTATGGTTGGTCATGTCTGCTTCCCCCACAATCTTCATTATTTTCTCCAGTTAGACTACGTAGGATTGGCAACGTAAAAAAAATTCCTTAATAGCCGCCGAATCCACTGCCGTTGCTTGTCGATTTCCGGAACCCTCGAGCAATATACCTCAATCTTGTCGGGAGGTTGTAAAATATAAGTTTTAGCGGTGGCATTGACTTGCTGGGGCTTGAGAAACGCTTCTATGTCAGCGGGCATAGATGAGTAATAACCTGTGAGACTAATCATCAAAAGCGACAAAATCACTACCACTTTCGTGTAAGCCATAATAGCCCTCCTTTTCTCTTATGATATGTGTGAAGCCGCTTATTCCTGTGCTGGACACGTTGGTTCAAAGCAAGCCCACACAAACTACCATTTTAAGAATTTTTTATGTTTGATGTCAAGCATTTTCTCAATTTTTTTTTTGGAGTTGAATACGACAGTAAAAATGGGGCCGGAAAGTGCACCCGGAACTTTCATATTGCAAATTTCAGAATTGTTAGACTAAAATCAACTCCTGTTACGTCATATTGGTGATTGAGTGGCCATGAGACTGGTAACCTGAAGCTTTTGGGAAGTGTGCTTATGTCGGAAGACCGACAACTTTTGAAGGGTTTGCATCGCGGCCGGACCTCTGCATTGCAGCAGATATATCTGAAGTACAAGGACGATCTGCTCACTGTTGCACGTTTGCTGGTCTACGACATCAACACTGCCGAAGATTGTCTGCAGGATGTCTTTGTTTCCCTGGCATCAGATGGTAGCAAAGTCCGCACCAATCTTAAAGGGTATCTGCTCAGTTGTGTGGTAAATCGGGCCCGGGACCATCTGCGCAGAAAAGTCGCTCAGTCGAATTATCAAGTTAATATAAAAGCGCAGCGTGTTGATGTGGCAGACCCCGCAAATGTCATGGCCCGCGACGACCAGATCAAGATAGTAATGCGGGCACTTGAGAAATTGTCCTGTGAGCAGCGGGAAATTATCATCCTGCATCTGCAGGGAGATATGAAGTTTCACCAGATTGCCGCGATGCTGGATATGTCAATCAACTCGGTGCAAAGCCGGTACCGGTACGGAATGGAAAAACTACGTCAGCTTCTGACAAAAAAGGAGGCGATATGAGGTCCTCAAAGAGAATTGAAGATGTGATTCGCAGCGTAAGATTTAAAACCAGCGCCGCTACAGACGAGCGGGTAATGGCCGCCGCCGAAGCAGCAATGGAAAAACAAAATGAACAACTGCCCGTCTCTGTTCGAAAGAGCGGGACGATAAGGAGAAATATCATGAAAAGTAAATGGACAAAACTTGCCACAGCAGCGGTTATCATCGCCGCGATAATGCTTGGAATCCACATCCTGACCGGTTCCGGAACGTCGATTACATTGGCCCAGGTCAGGCAAGCGATGCAGAGAATCGACTGGATGCAAATCATCAACAAAGGCGGCAGCGAGAACAAGTCCCAGGGCGGCCCACAAATAGACTGGTTTTCATTCACCTCGAAGGTCCATATCGGGCTCCGTAAGGGAATAGTCGAGTATAACGATTTCAAAACCGGCAAGAGGCTTTGGTGGAATCCTGCCGGCAAGTACATCTACGAATCGACCATTGACCAGACAAAAGAATTTGTTAACGGTGCCGCCGGACCTTTCGAAATGATCGACAAGACGTTTCGGATCATACAGGCCGAACACAACTCGGAGATTGTCAAGAAACCTGGAACTTATCAGGACCAAAAGGTCGATGTATGGACGATAATTCGTGACGTAAAAAATCTCCCCGGTGCCACCCGAACACTTACGGTGTACATTGATATCGTCAGGAAGCTACCTGTCGCGGGCACATACGACCATACCCAACAAGACGGCACAATCCTGCGTGAGAGCGACATCGAGTTCAAGTACCCAGAGACCGGCCCGGCTGATATTTACGAGGTCGGCGCGCCCAGGTCGGCGCAGATTAAGCTCGAACTAAATCCGTAAGATCACAAGAACGCAAAGCTCATAAAAGGACCCTCTGCCTGATCCCCGGGGGTCTTTCTTTTTCGAATAAGAGCATTTAGGTTCAGAAGACCGAAGATTCACCTTTAATCAATGCTCCAAATACCTGTGGCGCCCGGCCGCTACTCGACATAGACAATATTTGTGTCGTAAGGACATAAAGTCACTTTTTAATCATATAGTCAAACGCTCTTCGATCAGGTCTTTACTTGCTATTGAGAGGGAATTAGTTACAATACCATCAGGTGTATATTTAGCGTAAAGGCAAGTAAATAAAACATAATGGAGGTATGCAAATGTCTGAAGAAATAATTGGAACGGTATCAGATTTCTTTGCCCACCCCGTAGTAGCGGCCATCGAGCTGACTGGAGCTTTAAAAGTGGGGGATAAAATCCACATTAAGGGCCACACTACAGACCTTGAGCTGAATGTTGACTCCCTGCAGATTGATAACGAGTCCGTTCAGGAGGCTAAAGCAGGGGACTCTATTGGTATAAAGGTGCCTGAGCGGGTAAGAGACGGTGATTCGGTCTTTAAGGTTGTCGGCTGAGTTGTGGATTGAAAATAACAAAGGGACCGGGGCCAAAGACGCTAAGTAGGGTGCTAAGTAGGGATTGAGTTCAGGAAGGCTTGCGGGATATGGATGTCGAAATCTTTCAGCATCGTAATTTAGAAGGGGAATAGAAATGAAAGCTGTTACTCGTCGGGATTTTGTAAAGAGTTCGATTGCAGCAGGGGTTATGGCGGTATTGCCCTTTTCTCGGGTACGTGGTGCCAATGACCGCATTTGTGTAGGCGTGGTTGGTTGCGGAGGTCGCGGCACGGGGGCACACGTACCTTCCTTTGAGAAGCAGAACGGTGTGACCGTTGTGGCCCTTAGCGACGTGGATCGAGAGCGAATGGGCGGCGCTGCCAAAACGATCGAATCAAAGTACAACCATAAGGTGGCCCAATACGTCGACATGCGTAAGATGTTCGACCGTAAGGACATCGACGTAATCGGCAACGCAACACAAAACTACTGGCACGGGCTGAGCACCATCTGGGCGTCTCAGGCCGGCAAGCATGTCTATGTTGAAAAGCCGCTGTCGCATTACATCTGGGAGGGTAGGCAGATGGTCAACACGGCAAGGAAGTACAACCGCATCGTACAGTGCGGCACCCAGCGACGCTCCCAGAGTTCCATCGCTAAGGCGATCCAATGGATCAGGGAAGGAAACCTTGGAAGGATCAGGTACATCACTGCTTTTGCCAACAAGCAACGCTCATCATGCGGCAGACGGAAGACTCCACTGCCGATCCCGGATACCCTCGACTACGACTTCTGGTGTGGGCCTGCTAAGAAAGTGCCGATCTATCGAGACAGGCTGCAATATGACTGCAGCTTCGATTGGAACACAGGGGATGGGGAGTCGTGCAACCAGGGTGTCCACGAGGTGGACGCGGCCCGTTGGTGCCTGGGTGAGAAGATGCTTCCCCGCCGGGTGATGAGCATCGGAGGTCGATTTCTGTTCAACGATGCCTGCAATGTTCCTAATACGCAGATAATTTACTACGATTTTCCCACGGCTCCGCTGCTTTATGAGGTGCACAATCTCCGCAAGGCAAAGGGCTCTGGCGAAATGCCTTCGCTTCGTGGTGAGCGGGTCGGTGTTATCGTCGATTGTCAGGGCGGGTCGGTGAGTCTCTATCGCGGTATCGCCTGGGACAAAAAGGGCAAAGAAGTCAAGAAGTTCAGCGGAGGCGGCGACCATTTCGTCAACTTCATCGAGGCGGTCCGCAGTGACCGCCGTGAGGATCTCAACGCAGAGGTCCTCGAAGGCCACCTTTCCACGGCCGTCAGCCATGCCGGCAACATATCATACCGGCTCGGCAACAAGGCTTCGAAGAAGCAGATGCTTGACCGGGTCCGGGACATTCCGATCTTCAATGACATGTTCACACGCCTGCTGGAACACCTCAAGGCCAATGAAATTGACGTCGACGCCCGGACAGTGACACTGGGACCGTGGCTGGAAATTGACCGGAAAAAAGAGTGCTTCAAAAACAATGAACAAGCTGACCGCCTGGTCCGCGGCTTTTACCGCCAGCCGTATGTCCTGCCGGATTTGTCGGGGTAGGCCTGAGCTTCATACTCGCAATTTGATTCACTCAAACAAAGTGGGGTATCTCATTAGGTATGGATACGGAATCATTACGATTCCGACATGGCTTTTTCGGTAAACTTGATTATATCGTTCATCATCAAAACAGACTGATAAGGGAAAAGGCCGACGGCGGTTTCACCTGAGAGCATAACGAAGTCCGTGCCGTCGATAATGGCATTGGCGACGTCGGCGACCTCGGCACGCGTTGGTCTGCTGTGCTCGGTCATATGTTCCAGCATCTGCGTGGCCGTAATTACGAATTTTCCCACGGCGTTACATTTTTGTATTATACGCTTTTGGATTATGGGGACTTCATAAATTGGGACGGCAACACCCATATCACCGCGGGCTATCATTATTCCATCGGCCGCGTCAATTATCCTGTCGATGTTTTCTATCGCCTGCCTGCTTTCTATTTTTGCTACAACTTGGCAGTCAGGCAACCTTGGCTTTATAAGTTCGCCTGCTTTAATAACATCATCGGCGTCTCGTACGAACGAAAGAGCGATATAGTCAACATTGTGTTTTATACCGAACTCGATGTCTCTCTTGTCCTTTTCGGTTATCCCCTCAAATTCAATCTCGGCATCGGGTATATTTACGCCTTTCCTTTCCCTGAGAATGCCCCCCTCCAACACTTCTGCCTTTATACTGTTCTCGGAAACGCTCTTAACACGTAGTCTGATGTTGCCGTCATCGATATAGATAAGCTGTTTGGGTTTAATTGGGCTCAGCCGGCCTGTATAGTCAAAGGGTATCGTTTTCGGGCCGCAGTCTTTGATATCATTGGTTAGCCATACGACAGTTCGTTTTTTTAAAATCATTTTCCCGGTATCTTTAAATCGTCCGATTCTGATTCTAAAACCTTCCAGGTCCTGCATTATCCGGATATGCCGTCGGTACTTCTGATTTAGCACGCGGACAAGCTTGATGCTGTCGAGGTGCTGTTTACAGCTGCCATGTGAAAAGTTCAGCCTCACTGCATCCAGGCCCGCTGTGAACATTTTCCGCAGGACGGTATAATTACTGCTGGCCGGTCCTAACGTGGCGATAATCTTGGCTCTGGGCATTGCATCAGGTTCCTTTGTGTACGATAATCGTGCCTTAATTTGCTATATAGGCAAACACTATAAATCGTCATTTGTCAAGAAGCAAAGTTGTGGTTGTAGCTTTACAGCATTTACGGCAATTGCCAATGTGTCAATTTTGGCCGTAATGGTTGTTTTTCCATTACAGATTTAGTATAGTAGCAATATCAAAGCTCGGTGGTGTAGCCGGGTGGATTTTAATGGAAACCACGCATAGGGAGGTCGTAACTGGGGCAATTTTCCATCATGGACCGGATAGAACGACTTGCAAAAGAGCATACAGACTTAACCCGCCGACACTTTCTAAAAATCGGCTCAGCGGGAGCCGCCGCTGTAACTGTCTCACAATTGTGGGCACGGGAGAATGTTGGCCGGCCACACCCGCTGCTCACTGAGGCCGTCTCAAAACTGGAGTACTTAACTCGGGAAGAGAATTTCATCACTTACGGTCGAGGTAATCCGCCGCCGCATAAGCTGCCGCCGGAGAAACTTCACCAGGTCGGATTGGTTCGCAAGACCTGGCAGCTCGAGGTCCTCCCCGATCCGGATAGTAATGCCAAAGTTGAAAAGCCCTTTTCTAAAGAGCAGGGCACCGCCCTGAACTGGGATGCGCTTATGAAGCTTGCTGAGAAACACGCCGTGCGTTTCATGAGCGTAATAACCTGCACAAACGACCGAACTCCATACGGTATGGGTTTATGGGAAGGTGTGCCGTTGAGGGAAGTCGTGTGGTTAGCTCGTCCTGTGAGCAACGTCCGGCGTCTCTTTTATTATGGCTATCATAACGATGACCCAAAACAGAGATTCCAAAGTTCACTGCCCATTGGCCGTGTCCTTGAAGACCCGCCGGGAGAGCACCCAATAATCCTTTGTTATAAGCTCAACAATCAATGGCTGACAATTGATCGGGGCGGACCGGTTCGTATGATAGTCCCAGATGCCTACGGCAACAAGTCGGTCAAGTGGCTTCAACGTATCATGCTGACTAACGACTACAAGGCAAACGATACTTATGCGCTTTGGAATAACGATACTGTCAGTCATATAAAGACCTGCGCACGTTTTATCCACACGCCAAAGAAAATCAAAGCCGGACAGCCGGCGCCGGTTACGGGAGTAGCGCAGGTGGGCATGTCCGGCCTGAGCAAAGTCCAGTACTGGCTGCACCCGAAAGACAAATCCTTACCAAAAGACGACCCTTACTTCACTAACGCCCAATGGAAAGACGCGGATATCCTGCCTCCTCCCAAGCACTGGGGCGGCGGACTTCCCGATGGGAAGCTGCCCGAAGTACCACGCCAGATTGACACTGTCACCGGCAAACCAAAGCACTGGCCGATTCGCAACGCAATCGCCCACTGGGCGACACTAATTACGGCCGAACGTCCGGGAAAATACGACCTTCGCTGCCGCACAATCGATGCTAACGGCATTGCACAGCCCATGCCGCGCCCGTTCCACAAATCAGGCAATAACAAGATACAAAGCGTGCAGGTAGTCGTTGAGTAGTAAGTTCAGCCTTCTATGGATTCTGATGTACGGAAGCAGCAGACAGTTGTATACCTACTAAGCCGGAGAAAAGGTAAATGAGAGATATTAGCGACTGAAACATATTTTGACACCGCTTTTGCGGATCAAATGTTCCTAAAGATTTGTGAAAGCTAAGTAGTTCCACCGTTGTTTACTTTGTTGCGTTCTTGCCTTTTAACCTGCTGCAGTAATAGGTTCCCTGCTATCATTCTCGAAGACTATCCCATCAAAACGTCTCAACAGATCGGGAAACTTGGCAGTAAGATAGTCTCTGGTTCCTTCATTTGTTAATCCAATTTTTTATCTCTCGCCGGTTGTGACGGTTATGATAAAAACTCGAAGTATGAGGGAGGTAATTATTGACTGAAGTACTCAAAATATGTTAAAATAGACAAGATTTATATAATCGACAATTAGGCTTTTTGGGCCCACAGGATTAAAAAGAGAGAACAGTAATCGATGGCATAAAACATCAGTGAGGAAGGGAATAAAGATGCCCATATCTGTAAAAGACTTGTTGCTATCATTAGTATTGATAGCTTATTTGTCCGGTTCGATCGTTGCCCAGCCTCAACTCGTAGGTGATCTGAATGCAGACTATGTAGTTGATTTCAAAGACGTTCAGGTTTTTACCTGGCAGTGGCTGGATCCGGCCTGTCTCGTCCTTGCCTGCAACGCCGACATGGATAGCGTCGATGGGGTAAATATGTTTGACCTGGCTCTGCTGGCACAGAACTGGCAGAAGAAATGCCCCCCCCTGGTCATTAGTGAGTTTATGGCGATCAATGAATTCGCACTTTTCACAACGGTCGAGGGGAAACAAGTCTATCCGGACTGGATTGAGATTTATAATCCAACGGCCGAAGCCGTCAATCTGGATGACTGGTACCTGACCGACCGGGACGATGAACTCGCCAAGTGGGAATTTCCAGACGTATCCATAGCACCCGGTAATTTCCTATTGGTATTCGCATCAGGTATCCAGAGTGAGGACTACCCCGGAAACAATCCCTACCTTGATGAGGATGGTTTTTATCACACCAACTTCGAACTGGATGGCGATGGTGAATATCTGGCCCTCGTGTGCCCAAGCTTAGAGGTGGTGCATGAATATAAATCATACGAGAATGGGCAGGACAAGTATGGTTTTCCACCACAAGGAAAAGACATTTCTTATGGTTTCTATATGAATGAGCCACGGTATTTCACATCCTCCACGCCGGATTATGCTAATAACCAGGGTTCTGTCGGTATTTCTGAAGGCCTGTGGTTTTCACCTCGAGGCGGGACGTTTGCTGATCCTCTCTCACTGGTACTGACCCCAAAAACTCCCGGCGCAATAATCCGTTACACGATTAATGGATCAATACCAACGGTAACATCAGCACAATACACAGGGCCCATTCCCATCAGTGATACTACAGAAGTGATGGCTCGTGCATTTGAATCGGGCAACGCACATGGTCCTGTGGTGAGCCAAACATACGTCGCCCTGGCTAACGACGCGCGGGTGTTCAATTCGAACATACCGATTGTCGTTGTGGACACCTACGGCAGCGGTATTGGCCAGAGCTCTTACACAAAAGCTTCTGTGGTTTTCATTGAACCGGTAGCAGGGGGGCGAGTGAACATTACCGACCAACCGGATTTTGCCGGTCGCGGTGGCTTGAAAATTCGTGGCTCCTCCACGGCCGGAGCGTCCAAACACCAGTATTCCTTTGAGACATGGGATGAATACAATCAGGATAAAAGAGTCTCTATCTTTGGCTTGGCACCTGATTCCGACTGGATTCTGTATGCCCCTCTGGTCTATGACCGTGCCCTGATCAATAATCCCTTCATTTATGAGTTAAGCAATCAGGTCGGCCGTTATGCTGTGCGGACCAGAGCCTGTGAGTTGTATCTTAATACTGATGGAGGCAAGGTAGATCAAAGCGATTATTGGGGCCTTTATTACTTCATGGAGAAGATAAGAATCAATGAGGACCGTGTTGATATCAAAACTCTTGAACCCTGGGACAGCACTGAGCCCAAGGTGACCGGCGGGTACATCCTCGCGATCGACCGCAAAGACCCGGATGGCGATGGTTTCTGGACATCCCGCGGCACACCCAATACTTGCTGCGGAGGCAGGTTCGTTTATGTAGATCCCCCTGAGCCCGAACTTACAAATACGCAAAAGACGTGGCTACTAAACTGGCTCGATGAATTTGAGGTTGTTCTCTACGGACCGGACTTTACTGATCCCCAGCTCGGGTACGCCAAATATATCGATGTTGATTCCCATATCGACCACAGCCTGCTTAATGTATTGCCCATGAATGCGGATGCGTTTCGGCTGAGTGGCTATATGTATAAGGGCCGGGAAGGAAAACTGGAGTCGGGGCCGATCTGGGACTTTGATCGGGCCATGGAATCCACTGATGGCCGGGATGACAATCCGGAAGTATGGTACGGTGGGGGAGGAACCGACTTTTTCGGTTTCGGATGGTGGGGCCGGTTTCACCAGGACATCAACTTCTGGCAGAAATATATCGACCGCTGGTATGAACTTAGGAGAGATCAGTTTAGTACCCAAAATATCAATAATAAAATTGATACAATGGCCGACGAAGTCAGAGAGGCAGCAGACCGTAACTATTCGAAATGGAGCGGCTATCCTCCCCGCTTCAGTGGTTTCCAGGGGGAGATCGACCATATGAAGGATTGGCTGGATACCCGGGCAACATGGATTGACAGCCAGTTTGTGAAACCGCCACAGCTTACTCCCTACGGCGGCTATGTTGAAGCAGGTAGTACTGTGAGCATGAGCAATCCAAATGGATCAGGAACGATTTGGTACACCCTCGATGGAAACGACCCGCGACTGCCCGTGGGATTACAGATAACCGGTACGACTCTCGTGGTTGAAGATGCACTCAAAAAAGTGCTCGTACCCATAGGCACTGTCAACGATAACTGGAAAGGCGGAGGCGCGTTCGACGACTCGGGTTGGAACGACGGCACTTTCATAGCCAGCAAGACCGGCGGTGTAGGATACGATAACAATCCCGACTATATCCCCTATATCAGTTACGATGTCAAAGCAAAGATGTACAACGGGAATAATTCCTGTTACATCCGCATCCCGTTTACATTTAACGGCGACCCATGTGATTTCAACTTCATGATGCTTTATATAAGGTACGATGACGGCTTCATCGCTTACCTAAATGGTGATGAAATCGAGCGTATTAACTTCCCAGATAACGATCCGCCGCTGTGGAATTCAAATGCAAGTAACGGCCATGATACCTCGGGGCTTGAGGCTATCCCCGTATCCGACCATCTCGGCTCCCTCAAGAATGGAGACAACATACTTGCAGTCCAAGGTCTAAATATCTCTAATACTAGCTCTGATTTTATCATCTCCGCTGAGCTGGTTGCAGGTGAAGCCAACTCCATCGATGGCATCTCACCCAGTGCCATACAATATTCTGGGACAGTCACATTGACCAAGAGTACCCAGGTTAAGGCACGCGTATTGGTTGCCAGTAATCCCTATAGTCCATGGAGTGGACTGGCTGATCCGACCTACGGGGTCGGCCCAGTCGCAGAGAATCTGCGTATCACCGAGATTATGTACCATCCGCAGGACACCGGTGACCCAAATGACCCAAATACAGAATTCATCGAGCTCAAAAACATAGGACCAAATACCCTGAATCTGAATCTGGTAAAATTCACTGAAGGAATCCATTTCACTTTTCCGGATACTGGACTTAATCCTAACGAGTGCGTCATAGTTGTCAAAGACCGGAGCGCATTCGAAGCCAAATATGGAACATCAGTCAATATCGCGGGCCAGTACAGCGGCAGCCTGGCCAACAACGGGGAAAGGATTAAACTGGAGGATGCTGCTGGCAAAACAATTCTGGACTTTGAGTACAAGGATGGCTGGCGCCCAATCGTCGACGGTGACGGTTTCTCTCTGACTATCATAGAGCCCATCGATAGCGCCATGTATGGCTCGGATAAAGGCCTGGTCGCACACTGGAAGTTTGATGATGGCTCCGGCGGCACCGCGATAGACAGTGCCGGCACGAACAACGGAACACTGGTTGGAGATCCAACCTGGACAACAGGCCGAGTTGATGGAGCATTAAGCCTTGACGGTAACGGCGATTATGTTGCAGTTGCCCCTATCGTTTCTTTAGCAGGGATAAATGTAACTGCACAGGCATGGATACGCGTGGACGAGTTTGCAGGGATATGGAATCCTATACTAACACAGCATGATTTGAGTAACAATGGTTACTATTTCTATGTTTCCAGCGGTACACCTGCATTTTACATTGTTGGAGGTGTGGCTTTTGTTCAAGTGATTTCAAATGAAGCGATTAACACAAACCAATGGTACCATGTTGCCGGGACAAATGACGGTTCCTACTTGAAGCTGTACGTTGACGGCGAGTTGAAAGACAGTGCTTCTTCAACTGGCTTCTTAGGGGCCAACTACAATGCTTATATTGGCAGCGAACCTACTTCTCCGCTCTATTACACCGGCCTAATCGACGATGTTCGCGTCTACAATAGGGCAGTCAGCGAAAGTGAATTTCAGGACATAGCCAATCCTTCAGGACGCTGGAGTCGGAAAAGCTCCTGGCGTGCGAGTGTATACCGCAACGGCACGCCCGGCTGGGATGACAGCGGGATTCTCCCTGATCCCGGCGCCGTGGTAATCAACGAAGTTATGTCGCATTCGAACGCCGGGCCGGACTGGATTGAGCTGCACAATACCACCGACGAATCTATTAACATCGGCAACTGGTTCCTCAGTGACAATGACAAAGATGAGCCAAACCTGATGAAATACAGAATTGCCAATGGTACAACGATTGCCGCTAATAGTTATTTGGTTTTCTATCAGGACACGGATTTCAATAATCCGGGCGACCCCGGCAGTATCGTACCTTTTGCCTTTAGTGAGAATGGCGAGGAGGCGTGCCTTTCCTCACGTCAGGACCCGAACGGTATGTTGACCGGCTACCGCGATGTGGAGGATTTTGGTGCTGCACAGACCAACGTATCATTCGGCCGATATTTTAAGAGCAGCACCGATAATTTCAACTTTGTGGCGATGGACTACAATACCCCGGATGCCAATAATCCTTATCCCAAGGTCGGCCCGGTTGTTATCAACGAGATTATGTACAATCCGCCAACCGGCAATCAGAATGAGGAATATATCGAGCTGCACAACATCACCGGGGCGCCGGTGACATTATACCGCATCGATAAACTCACACCGTGGAAGTTCACAGACGGCATTGATTATACCTTCTCGGACAGTCCTCCTGTGACGATACCTGCTTATGGTTATCTAATGGTAGTGAAGGACCTGACGTCCTTTATAGCAAGATACGGCAGTATGCCGCTTGGTGTTCAGGTTGTCGATGATTATGATGGCAGGTTAAGCAACGGTGGCGAGAGGCTGCAGATTAGCATGCCTGGTGATATTGACGGTCTTGGCACACGTCAGTATATCCGCATTGACAGGGTGACCTATAGTGACGGCTGGCATCCTGAGGACGTACCCGGCGACGTAGATTACTGGCCTACCGAGGCGGATGGTCTTGGCAAATCGCTTTCGCGTAAGGTGCCGACTGATTATGGCAATGACGTAGCCAACTGGGAAGCGGCTATGCCTTCACCAGGTATCGCCAATCCTTAAAATCCTGAGGGAAGAAATATACCAAGCGTACAATACGGTAAGAATGATAGCTAAGGGTAGGGATGTGAAAAAAGCTTGGAGATTAGTTTCCATACATTGTACGTCGATCGCAGCATTGCTGAGACCACATGGGATTTGTACAAGCTCAAAATAACATCGCACGGACTCTCATGGCCGGTACCACAAAAGATGCGAGCAGAAATTATTTCAAGAGTGTTTCCTAATCCTGCGTTGGGAAATTCGTGAACTAAATCGTTTCAAAATAAAACTGAAAAGACTATATCCATCAATTGATTAGAAACAGACCACTAGCCATAGGACTCATACCATTGAGGTTCCATTTCGGTGGATTTAAAGTGGGATGTTTTGAATCAGGCGATTTATTCGGCCGCAATGTCCAATTGGTTACATTATGCTGGTATGAGTTAAGTCCTGTCATCAGACTAACTCGCGAAGGTGAACAGAGAGAACATGCATAGGCCTGGGTAAACTTCAACCCCTCATCGGCCAGACGCTCCATATTGGGCGTATAATACCGCTGGTTCAATTTTGTTATTTCAGTATGGAACGGCTCGGATGTATCCTGCCAGCCCATGTCATCTACAAAGAAAAACACAATATTGGGCTTTTTGCTCTTTTCCGGGGCAATTGAGTTTTTGGCCTGGGTACTGCTAAGGATTGAAATACCTGTTCCTACAGCAGCCGTTGTTTTTAAAAAGATTCGACGTGATAAGGATTTCATCGTTTCTCTTCCTTTTCTCATACGAACCTCGGTATCGGCGCACTCGACGAATCTGAGCCCATTTCTAGTCTCAGGGCAGCTCGCGGATACGCAGGTTCTTGAATTCCACCGGCGAGCCCTCTGATTCCAGGCACAAGAATCCCACACTCGGCTGGCATTCCGTTCCGCCCGACACCTCCTCACCGTTGACCCACAGCCGCACCTCGCCGTTAATGCAGCGAATATAATAGTGATTCCATTCATTCACGCCCTTGCTCAGGTTCTTAGACGGAAAGCTGCGGCTGCCGTTCGGTGCGACCGGAGGGAACGGCTTCATCTTCACACCCACGGGGAACACATCGCCATGGCTTGTAAACCAGTCAGGCTTTTTCTTGTGGCGCTTCTCGTAATTCGCCGCATAGCCGAGGTCGAGCACCTGGCACTCGATGCCTTTGGGAAGCCGTCCCTTGCCCTCCTTCAGGCTCGCCAGGGATTCTTGGGTTGCCCAGACAAATATGCCAGAGTTGCCGGCTGACCGCAGGTGGCGCCACTGGACGACGAGTTCGAAGTTTTTGTAGGGCTTCTTGGACTGTATCACACCAACGGGCTTGCCCGTGCAGTGAATGACGCCGTCCTTCCACGCCCAGGTGTCGTCACTACAGTTGACGTTGCCGAAGTCCTCCTCGACCATAGCCTTCCAGCCCTCCCCCGTGCCGTCGATATAAGCTTTGGGTAGAGATGGTATCTCTTCTGGCTCAGCGTTCGATAGCGTAGACGTCAGGCCCACGCAGATACAGGACGCTCCGGTCAGAAATTCACGTCGGGTACGTTTCATATCCTGTTCCTTTCCTGCTCAGTATTCGTGGCGGTGAAACAGTATTCAACTGTGCACCGCACCATTATCTTGGATTATCCATATAACATTGTATATCCTTACTCAGCTACGCCGCAGAGTCTTTCTTCTGATAGAATACGAGATCCATCTTGAAGATTCCAGTCTTTCTGGCTGCTTCTATAGGATTCATAATCCAGAAAAGTACCAAGAACACGAATAGCACTACTCTCAAATACTCTGTATAGAATAGCACTATCTAATACTCAGAGCAAGGAACAACAAAGAACGACCAAGGCTCATACTCGACATTGTAGAGCCGGGTCAGATACGTATGCCTCAGCATGTTCGGATGTGGCTGTTCGATGTCCACTTTGGCCGTGAGCTTCCTTTTCTTCCTACAGATTATGCTGTATAATGTGTGCTATTGTGACTGTTCGAAAATGGCTGCGTGGGCCGAGAAGATAATGGGAAGTCTCAGGGGCCTTGCAATCATGTATGGAGTCTCTAATTATGAAACAATCTGCGTTTAGCTTGGTGTGCAGTTGTATGTATGTTATCCTTATGCTTTCCCAGATGCTGTGTAGTGCCCAATCTACCGTCCTGAAGCATTCTACAGAGCCCCCTATGATCCCTGTCGGCTTGGATGCATATCGCATGTGGGATCGACTCCCATATCATCGGATTGGCGTGCGAGCGTACATGCGCAGCACGTACGACCGCCAAGGCAATAACCGCACTGCAGACGCCAGCCACTTTCTCTACCAGGAATCAGATAATTTCAACGTCACGCTCGATGTACGTGGCACGGGCGTACTGTATTTCAAAAGAACGAATCACTGGCACGGCAGTCCGTGGCATTATGAGATCGACGGCAACGATTTCATCGTGAGTGAAACGGCAACAGAGGACCCGGTCGTCGCGAAGAAGAAACTCACTAAGACTACATTTATTCCTGACAATCTCTTTCCGAATCCACTGGCGTGGACCTGGTCCACTACCAAGGGTGCAGACTTGATGTGGGTACCCCTGTCATTCGAGAAGAGCCTTCGTATTGCCTACACGCGCACTTTCTACGGTACTGGCTATTACATCTACCATCTCTTCTCGCCAGGTATGGACAATCTGTCCCAGCCTCTGCGGTCGTGGGCTAAGACACCTCCGGAGCAAAGTATTCTCAATCTAATACGACAGGCAGGAACCGACATTGCCCCTAGTGGTCTGTCTCTAATCAATTGATGGATATAGTCTTTTCAGTTTTATTCTGGCGTCTTTTGTCGTAAAACGCCA
>VRUL01000080.1 GCA_019456145.1 Planctomycetota bacterium | reverse complement strand
GTGAGTATCTCTTCGGTTGGCATACCAGAGACCTGGCGAGCGGCAGCAATCATTGTCTGGCATTCATTGGAATCCATAAATCGAGCTGCCTTAAGTAATTGGGCCTGGTCTTGTTGCGGTATAACCAGAAATCCGTGCTTGTCCGCATGGATCAATTCTCCGGGCTTGACGGACCGACCAAACACTTCCACCGGGCAATTCCAGCGAACCGGATGGCTATATGCATGTCCGACACAGAGCCTGCGGGCGATGGCTTTAAATCCTACGTTCCGCATTTCATCCAAATCCCTGATACCACCATCGATGATTGTCCCCACACACCCCAAAGCCCGATGAATACCGCTGTTTACTTCACCCCAGAAAGCGCCGAATGTTCGCGGCTTATCCATGTCCTGTACGACTACTATCTTAGGCCCGGAAAATGATGCAATATATCGCCAATACTCACTCCACGCTTTTGGATTTCGTTTGGGGTGCTCTGGATTGCTCGGCTCTATCACAACAGTCATGGCATATCCGATCATAGGGCCCATTTCCGGCATGAAATCCCGGCATTCTTCCAGATTGAAGCCGTCTTTGCCGGCATCGGATTTAGTAATTTGCTCCCAGCCGTTATAAATTGTCGGAGTATTCCATCGCTTTAATTCCAGTAGTTCGGCGTGAGATAGTGGATTTTGGTTTGTTTTTCCCATATCTTTTTGACCTCATATATTGAGTTTTTTGCGTTTATTTGGGCTGTTAAGTCGTTGGTTTTCATAATCCTTTGTTATCATATTACTTGCGTTCATTTGAAAATCCAGCAAATTGGGTTTGTATTTCGTATGTTGTATGTGGGATGTCGTATGTCGTCTTGTGCACGGTGGAAATTGGGTTTGAATTGGGTCCGTTTCGGGGGAAATTGGCTTTGATTGGGTTCGTTTTGGGTTCGTTTTTTCCCGCCCCACCAAGTGTCCATTTGTTCATATTCCCTTGTTAATACATCGGTTACGTTCATTTGACTTTTTTGGAAATTGGGTTCGTTTTGCATAAAAGGCCGTCGCTCGTCGCTTGTCTCTCGTCGCTTGTCGATAGTATTTAGTATATAGCCTGTTGAGGCCGGTACGGCCGGCATCATTTTTTGGCAAACAGGGCTGGATAGGGAGCTTGCGTAGCTTTTAGTTGGTAGTTCGTTGTTCATAGTTCGTAGCCTTGCATCTGAAATCCTAAACTCTAAGCTCTAAATCTTAGACAAATCCAAATTACACAAATTTAAATGTTCAAAACTTTGGCGAAATAAGTGTTTATTAATCATTAATACACCTTTTTGATTGATTATTTACGATTTTCTATTGATTATTGAGTATTCAGTGACGATTAATTTTGGCGTGCCCCGAACCAATTTTACACAGGCTAACGCCTAAATGGTACGGGACTACAAAATTTAACTGATTAACATGGCTCCCTGCCTAAAGCATGCAGGGATACGTGGGCAACGGCCCCACTAGTGCTCTGTCTCGGATAATCTGATGCCACACAGATCTTTTTGTCGATATATCTAAAAACGGTATTTTGACAAGG
>VRUL01000021.1:51697-86519 GCA_019456145.1 Planctomycetota bacterium | reverse complement strand
GATTACAGCGTAATCGCCGGCTGGAACGAACCCAACAGCCAGATCATCCAGATTAACGATGGCCAGACAACAACCACTACCGGAACTTATACCGCGCAGGCAGGTTCACTTCAGGTAACTATCCTGCCGGCCGAAGCTGTCATCGCAGGCGCACAGTGGCGCGTAGATGGTGGAACATGGCGAGACAGTAACGATGCAGAGCCCAATCTGGCAGTCGGCACTCACACAGTCGACTACAGTATAATCGCCGGCTTCAACGAGCCCAACAACCAGATCATTCAGATTAACGATGGCCAGACAACTACCACAACCGGAACATATACCCCACAGGCAGGTTCCTTACAGGTCACAATCTTACCCCAAGCCGCTATAGACGCCGGCGCCCAGTGGCGAGTCGACAGCGGCGCATGGCACGATAGCAACGATACTGAACCCAACCTGGCCATAGGCCCACACACAGTCGATTACAGCGTGATCGCCGGTTGGAACGAACCCAACAGCCAGATAATCCAGATCAACGATGGCCAGACAACCACCACTACCGGGACTTATACCGCGCAGGCAGGTTCACTTCAGGTAACTATCCTGCCGGCCGAAGCTGTCATCGCAGGCGCACAGTGGCGGGTAGACGGCGGAACATGGAGGGACAGTAACGATACAGAACCCAATCTGGCCACAGGCCCTCACACTGTCGATTACAGCGTGATCGCCGGCTGGAATGAGCCGAACAGCCAGATCGTCCAGGTCAACGATGGCCAGACCACAACTACTACTGGAATTTATACAACCGCACAGAGCGGTTCACTGCAGGTTACAATCTCCCCCCAGGCAGCTATAGACGACGGCGCCCAGTGGCGGGTCGACAGCGGCATATGGCGCGACAGTAACGATATAGAAACCGACCTTGTGGTAGGTTCTCATACAGTTGAGTATAAGCCGGTCACAGGCTGGAATGAACCAAATAGCCAGACCGTCCAGATCAACGATGGCCAGACTACTACCACTTCGGGAACATATATCCCGTCAGGTTCGTTGCAGGTCACAATCCTGCCGGCCGAAGCTGTCGTTGCAGGAGCCCAGTGGCGCGTCGACGGCGGCACATGGCACGATAGTAACGATACAGAACCCAATATTGCAATAGGCCCACACACCGTCGAGTATAGCATAATCGCCGGCTTCAACGAGCCCAACAGCCAGACCGTTCAGATTAATCAAAACCAGACAACTACTACTATCGGCACTTATACCGCCCAGGCAGGCTCGCTGCAGGTCACAATCCTGCCGCAAGCCGCTATAGACGACGGGGCACAGTGGCGCGTAGACGGCGGTACATGGCGCGATAGTAACGATATAGCAACTGACCTCCCTATAGGTTTCCATGCGGTTGAGTTTAGCGTGATAGCCGGCTGGAATGAGCCGACTGTTCAAGTCGTGCTGATTAATGAAGGTCCGACGACCACCACTACCGGAACGTATATCCCGGCAGGTTCGCTGCAGGTTACAATCTTACCCCAGGAAGCTATAGACGCCGGAGCACAGTGGCGTGTAGACGGCGGTACCTGGCACGATAGTAACGATTTAGAAACTGACCTTGTGGAAGGTTCTCATACGGTCGAATATAAGCCGATCTTCGGCTGGAATGAGCCGAACAGCCAGACCGTACAAATTAATCAAAGTCAGACAACTACTACAAGCGGGACTTATATCCAGCTGACAGGTTCCTTACAGGTCACAATCCTGCCGCAGGCGGCTGTCGCTGCAGGCGCCCAGTGGCGGGTCGACAGTGGTGCCTGGCGCGACAGTAACGATACCGAGCCAAATCTGGCAGTCGGCACCCACACAGTCGAGTACAGCGTGATAGCCGACTGGGATGAGCCCAACAGCCAGACCGTCCAGATTAACGATAGTCAGGCTACTACTATTACTGGAACTTACATCCGGCAAACAGGTTCGTTGCAGGTTACAATCTCCCCGCCCGAGGCTGTAGATGCCAATGCACAATGGCGCGTTGATGGCGGCATATGGCACGATAGTAACTATATAGAAACCGACATTGTGGTAGGTTCTCATACAGTTGAGTATAAGCCAATCTTCGGGTGGGATGAGCCAAACAGCCAGGCCGTCCAGATCAACGATGGTCTGACCACAACAACTACTGGGACTTATATCCAGCAGACAAGTTCGTTACAGGTTATAATCTTACCTCAGGAAGCTGTCGTTGCAGGCGCACAGTGGCGCGTAGACGGCGGCGCCTGGCGGGATAGTAATGATATAGAAACCGATCTTACGGTAGGTACACATGCAGTTGACTACAAACCAATCCCAGACTGGAATGAGCCGAACAGCCAGACCGTCCAGATTAATGACGGGCAGACCAATACTATAACCGGAACTTATATCCAGCATACAGGTTTGTTGCAGGTTACAATCTTTCCACAAGAGGCTATAGACGCAAATGCGCAGTGGCGTGTCGACGGCGGCACATGGCACGATAGTAACGATACCGAGCCCAATATTGCAATAGGCCCACACACCGTTGAGTATAGCATAATCACCGGCTGGAACGAGCCCAACAGCCAGACCGTCCAGATTAATCGCGGTCAGACCACAACTACAAGCGGCACTTATATCCGGCAGAGAGGTTCGCTGCAGGTTACAATCTCCCCGCAGGGAGCTATCGATGATGGAGCCCAGTGGCGCATCAATGGCGGCACCTGGCACGATAGTAACTATATAGAAACCGGCCTTGTCGTAGGTTCTTATACGGTTGAGTATAAACCCATCACTAACTGGAATAAGCCAACCAGCCAGATAGTACAGATTATTGACGCTCAGAACACTAATGCTACCGGTATTTATATCCCGACAGGTTTGTTGGTTGTTCTAATCTCCCCGCAGGCGGCTATAGACGCCGGAGCGAAGTGGCGTGTCGATGGCGGTACCTGGTATGATAGCGGCTATATAGAGCCTAATCTTCCCGTAGGCTCGCACACGGTCGAGTACAGCGTGATAACCGGCTGGAACGAGCCGAACAGCCAAACGGTACAGATTAATCACGGTCAGGGCACATTAACTACCGGTACTTATGTCCCGCAGAAAGGGAGTTTGCAGGTTTCAATCTTGCCGCAGGCTGCTGTCGTTGCAGGCGCACAGTGGCGGATCGATAGCGGTGCATGGCACGATAGTAACTATATAGAGACTGGACTTCTCGTAGGCCCTCTTACGGTTGAGTTCAAATCCATCCCCGGCTGGAATACGCCTGTTAACCAGATCGTCCAGATTAATGACGCTCAGACAACCACCACTACCGGAACATATGTCCAGACAGGTTCGTTGCAGGTGATTATCTTGCCACAGGTGGCTATCAATGCAGGAGCTCAGTGGCGAATCGATGGCGGCATTTGGTATGACAATGCCTATACAAAGACTGGCCTTTCCGTAGGTACTCATGACCTTGAGTACAAACCTGTCAACGGCTGGAATACACCTCCTAACGAAACGGTTCAGATTAATTTCGGTCAGACGACCACAAAGATCGGAACCTATATCCCGAAAGGTTCATTACAGGTTACTATCTACCCGCAGGAAGCTATAGACGCAAA
Organism: Planctomycetota bacterium; assembly: GCA_019456145.1. GTDB lineage: Bacteria > Planctomycetota > Phycisphaerae > Sedimentisphaerales > Anaerobacaceae > CS2-K091. The sequence continues at coordinate 82,917 of VRUL01000021.1, read as the reverse complement.
TGCACAGTGGCGGGTCGATGGCGGCACATGGCACGATAGTAATGATATAGTAACTAATCTTCTGGTAGGTTCTCATAACGTTGAGTTCGAGCCGCTCAACAACTGGAATGAGCCCAATAGCCAGACAGTACAAATCGACTACAATGAGATTACAATTACAACCGGGACATATATCCCGACGGGTTCATTACAGGTTACTATCTACCCGCCCGAAGCTATAGACGTTAACGATGCCAACAATGCCGAAGCACAGTGGCGGGTCGATGGCGGCGCCTGGCATGATAGTAACGATATAGAACTCGGCCTTGCCGTAGGTTCTCATAACCTTGAGTACAAATCGCTCACCGGCTGGAATACGCCTGCTAACGAGCTCGTCCAGATTAATCACGGCCAGACTACTATAACTTCCGGAACTTATGTCAAGCAGGTTGGTTCATTACGGGTGTTTATCTACCCGCAGGAAGCTGTAGATGCCAATGCGCAGTGGCGTGTAGACAGCGGCCCCTGGCACGATAGTAATGATACGGAACCTAATCTTGTCGTAGGTACTCATAGGGTTGAGTATAGTAATATTGCCGACTGGAATCCGCCTGTTAATGAAACGCTACAGATTTTTGAAGGGCAGACTACGACGACCACCGGCACTTATGTCAGGCAGAGAGGTTCGTTACAGGTTACAATCTACCCGCCTGAAGCTAATGACGCCAATGCGCAATGGCGGGTCGATGGAGGCGCATGGCACGATAGTAACTATATAGAAACCAACCTTGTAGTAGCTTCTCATACAGTTGAGTTCAAGTCAATCAACAACTGGGATGAACCCAATAACCAGACTGTACAGATTAACGATGGCCAGACTACTATCACTTCGGGAACATATATCCAGGCAGGTTCCTTGCAGGTTGCAATCTACCCGCCCGAAGCTATAGATGCAAACGCGCAGTGGCGTGTCGATGGCGGTCCCTGGCACGATAATAACGATATAGAAACAAACCTTGCGATAGGTTTGCATACCGTTGAGTATAAGCAAATCAGCAACTGGAATGAGCCAAATAGCCAGACGGTTCAGATCGATTTCGCTCAAACCACCATAACTTCAGGAACGTATATCCCCACAGGTTCACTGCACCTCATAATCTCTCCGCAGGGAGCTGTAGATGCCAATGCACAATGGCGGGTTGATGGAGGCCCCTGGCGGGACAGTAACGATATAGAAACTGACCTTCTGGTAGGTCCCCATATTGTTGAGTTTAAGACGATCTTCGGATGGAATGAGCCTAACAGCCGGAATATCCAGATTAATTACGCTCAGACCGCAACTACTACGGGCACTTATATCCAGCAGTTAAGTTCATTACAGGTGATAATCTTGCCGCAGGCCGCTATTGATGCAAATGCGCAGTGGCGGGTCGATGGAGGCCCCTGGCACGACAGTAACGATACGGAGTCCAATCTTTCCGTAGGCTTTCACACCGTTGAGTATAAACCCATCACTAACTGGAATGAACCAAACAGTGAAATGCTTCTCGTTAATTCCGGTCAGACGACCACCACTATCGGAATCTACATCCAGGCCGGTTCAGTACAGGCTACGATCTCGCCCCAGGAAGCTTTAGACGACGGGGCACAGTGGCGCATCGACGGACGTACATGGAGGGATAGTAACGATATAGAAACTAACCTTGCGATAGGTTTGCATAATGTTGAGTATAAGCAAATCAGCAACTGGAATGAGCCGAACAACGGAATGCTCGTGGTCAATTTTGGTCAGACGACCACCACTTCAGGAACGTATATCCAGACAGGTTCGTTACAGGTTACAATCTCACCGCCCGAAGCTATAGACGCAAATGCGCAGTGGCGCCTCGATGGAGGCTTCTGGCACGATAGTAATGATACAGCAACTGACATTGCGGTAGGTTCTCATACCGTTGAGTATAAGTCGATCTTCGGCTGGAACGAACCCAATAGCCAGACCGTCCAGATTGATCACGGCCAGATTACCACAACTTCCGGTGCTTATATCCGGCAGTTCGGTTCATTACAAGTTGCAATCTATCCACCGGAGGCTAACGATGCAAATGCGCAGTGGCGGGTCGATGGCGGTACCTGGCGCGATAGCAACGATTTAGTAGACCTTACTGTAGGTTCTCATTTCGTTGAGTATAAGCCGCTCCCCGACTTCAATGAGCCCAACAGCCACACCGTCCAGATTACTCAAGATCTAACGACTAACGTTTCGGGAACATATATCCTGATAGGCTCGCTGCAGGTTTTTATCTTGCAGCCAGAGGCTCTCGATCCTAACGATGCCAACAATGTCGGAGCGCAGTGGCGCGTCGATGGAGGCCCCTGGCACGATAGTAATGAAATACAGACTGGCATTCCCGTTGGTTCTCAAACGGTTGAGTACAAGCCAATATACGGCTGGAACGAACCCAATAACCAGACCGTCCAGATTGATCACGCTCAGATGACTACTACAACCGGCACTTATATCAGGCAGAGAGGGTCGCTGCAGGTCACAATATTGCCGGCCGAACCTGTTACCGCCGGCGCCCAGTGGCGCGTAGACGGCGGTACCTGGCACGACAGTAACGACACAGAACCTAATCTTGCCGTAGGACTACACACCGTTGTATATAAACCTGTCGCAAACTGGATTGAGCCCAACAGCCACACCGTCCAGATTGACTACCTCCAGACGACCACCATTTCTCAAACATATATCCGGGCCGGTGCGGTGCAGGTTACTATCTCCCCGCCTGAAGTTATTGACGCTGGTGCCAAGTGGCGCGTAGACAGCGGCCCATGGCGAAATAGCAACAGTATATCAAGACCCCTTCCGGTTGGTCAACATACCGTTGATTATAAACCACTATTTAGCTGGAACGAGCCCAATAGCCGGACAATACAAATCGATTACGCTCAGGTTACAACTGTTACCGATACTTATATCTATCACTCAGGTTCGTTGCAGGTTATTATCTTGCCCCCGGAGGCTAACGATGCCAATGCACAGTGGCGCGTAGACGGCGGCATTTGGCATGATAGTAACGATACAGAACCGAATCTTACCGTAGTAGGTTTCCATACGATTGAGTTCAAGCCGATCGGTAACGCCTGGCTTGTACCTGCTAACGAATCCGTTCAGATTTTTAATGAGCAGACTACAACCTATACTGTAACTTATATCAAACGCAAACCTACCGGCTCACCACCTATACAATGGCAAACCAACATTGGAGTAAGCGATTGGGAATATGGAGAGTCAGTCAGCCAAACCTCGGACGGTGGATATATAACTGTCGGCCACAGCTTCTCAAATACCTCATTCGATTACGATATTGTCCTGACAAAGACCGACCCGGATGGAAATATAGATTGGCAAAAGTACTATGGCGGTGACGATTGGGACCTCGCATATTCAGTTAAACAGACCTCCGACGGTGGATACGTAATCACAGGCTTCACTTATTCCTATGGCAATGGCGAATCTGATGTTTATCTGTTAAAGATAAGTCCAACCGGAAGGCTCCTGTGGGACAAATACTTTGGAGGTGCATTTTGGGATGAAGGCTATTCCGTTCAGGAGACCTCCGACGGAGGATTCGTAATTGTCGGCCTAACTTTCTCTTTTGGCGCCGGAGAATATGATGTTTACCTTGTAAAGACCCTTTCAAATGGTAATACGGAGTTCGAACAAACATTTGGAGGAGCCGGAGATGACCATGGATGGTCGATACAGCAAACATCCGATGGTGGATACATAATTGCAGGCTACACTGAATCTTTCGGTGTAGGGATGAGGGATATTTACCTTATAAAACTCGATCCCGGAACAGAATTGCAATGGCAAAAAACAATCGATGGAACAAATGATGACATCGGCTATTCTGTACAGCAGACATCCGATGGTGGATACATAATTGCCGGCTACACCTCCTACTGGTGCATCGCCGAAGGAACATATCAACGCGATGTTGCTTTGGTAAAAACCGACCAATTTGGAAACCAACAGTGGTCAAATATCTTCCCGGGTACCGACGACATTTGTAGTGGTGATGACCTGGCTTATTCCGTTCAACAGACATCCGACGGTGGATACATAATTGCCGGTGAGACGCGCTCCTATGGCCGGGGATTCGCCGATGCTTATCTCATAAAGACCGACCCGAATGGAAAGAAACAGTGGCAAAAGGCATTCGGTGACACCGCTTGGGACTATGCCACTGACATTCAACAGACCTCCGATGGTGGATTCATAATTATAGGAACCACTTACTCGCCTGTCTCGGCAGGTTACGATATTTCTCTGACAAAAATATGCCCCGATGGCACTTCCGCTGCGGACTTTAACTGCGATGGTATCGTTTATTACGAGGACCTGGAGGTAATAGCTAACCAATGGTTACAATCCCCAGCCCTTCCATCTGCAGATATTGACTCGGACTTCGGCGATGGTTTCATAGACTTCTTTGACTTTAGAATTCTCGCTTACGATTGGCTTCTTGAAACCATAACGCCTTAGCTAACCGGAATGTAATACTCTGTCTCGGCCAATTGAAGATTGAAATTCCTGCTCCTCGATTCTGTCAGGGGAGCTGGAATCTGTTATTACTACGGTCATTACAGAGATGCCAGGAATCCGGCCGCCGAATACCTTCATTATTCGTCGTTCCTTGTTCTCCCAAGTGGGATGGCCAAGCCAGATATTCTTTATTCTTACCCGCCATCGCCGGCTGCCAGGCAAACAGACAGGCTCAAAAAATATTTAGTAACATGAATTTATTTGGGATTTTTCTTTCTTAAGGTTATTCTTTTTGGAATGAAACATAAAAAAGGAACGAATTTAATTCTTTTAAGCAAAAGGAGTACTAATGAAAGAGCAGTACCAAAAACCAGAAGACGAAATAAGTGACTTGAAGCACGAGTTAGAGAACTTCCTAAAGGAGAAAGAGCGGGTCAGAGCAATCATAGGCAAAATCGGCGGCGTTCCAAAATTTCGAACAAAGCTCTTTAATGCCATATTTATTGTCATAATCGCCGTCTCTGTAGCTGTTTCGGTTATAGCAGGAGAAAGGCTGAGGCTTTTGATGATTGAGGTGGCTACCGTAACATTATCGTTAAAAATCATATACCTCATACACTGCCAGATGCGCATAAATCACTTTAAGTTCTGGATACTATCATCAATCGAATGGAGGATTAACGAAATGGCAAGAAACATAAAGCAGCAGGGAAAAGGATAGCCTCTACGTCATTGCAAATACTGCGACGCAGCAGTCTCAAAAAATATCCTATAATTTCCTTGCTTTTGACGCCCTGATTTGATATAATTTGCTTTTATTACAATACTTAAGAGCAGTCCTTTCGGCCATTGTAGTGCTCTCCGTTGATTTGGTTGCTTTTAGGAGGTGTGGTGATAATACGATTGTTGAGATTATTCTCTGTTTCAGTGCCCTTTCTCTGTGCACAAAAACATATTCTTCACAAGCTAACGGGCACGAAAACACTCTTTTACTTCTTAGCTGCCGGTCTATCTCTTGCTCTGGTGTCCTTTCAACCCGCCCCGGCTTCCGCCTCTTCTCTAAACTCGCAAGAGACCATCATCCAAAGCGATGCCAACGATGGCCCGTCAATAGAGCAGACAGGTTCGTTACAGGTTACAATCCAACCTCAGGAAGCTATTGATGCCAATGCCCAGTGGCGTGTCGATAGTGGAATATGGCATGATAGTAACGATATAGTAACTGACCTTGCAGTAGGTTCTCATACGATCGAATATAAGCAAACCTGCGGCTGGAATGAACCTCCTGGCGAAACTATCGGGATTTATGATAGTCAGATGACCTTAACCACAGGAACTTATACTCTGCAGAGAGGCTCCTTAAAGATTATGATCTTTCCAATCGATGCTAATGATGCAGGAGCACAGGCACGTATCGATGGAGGCCCCTGGCGGGACAACGATTACACAGAACCCAATCTTCTCGTATGCCGCCCTTATACCGTCGAGTTCAAACCTATACCGGATTGGAAAACGCCCGACACCAAGATCCTACAGGTATATGACGAACAAACAACTATAGCTGCCGGCTTGTATATACCAACAGGTTCGCTGCAGATAACAATCTTACCGCCCGAGGCTAACGATGCAGGAGCACAGTGGCGAGTCGACGGCGGTACCTGGCACGACAGTAACGATATAGAAACTGAACTTACAACAGGTTCTCATACGCTTGAATATAAGACGATCTTCGGCTTCAGTGAGCCCAACAGCGAAACCGTCCAGATTAATCACGGTCTGACTACAACCGCTACCGGTACTTATCTCCGGCAATTCAGCTCATTACAGGTTATAATCTCTCCGCAGGCGGCCGTCGATCAAGGAGCACAGTGGCGCGTCGATGGCCGCGCCTGGCACGATAGTAACGATACAGAACCTAATCTTGCCGTAGCCTTTCACACCGTTGAGTATAAACCAATCACCAACTGGAATGAGCCCAACTCCGAAACGCTCCTGGTTAACTATGGTCCGACGACTATCATTTCGGGAACCTATATCCAGACCGGTTCACTGCAGGTTACAATCTCCCCGCCCCAAGCTATAGACAACGGGGCCCAGTGGCGCATCGATGGAGGCCCCTGGCACGATAGTAATGATACACAAACTAACCTTGCGATAGGTATGCATACCATTGAGTATAAGCAAATCAGCAACTGGAATGAGCCCAACAGCCAAACGGTGCAGATTAATTTTGGTCAGACTACTTCCGCTTCCGGAACCTATCTTCAATCAGGTTCGTTACAGGTTACAATTTACCAGCCGGAGGCTATTGATGCTAACGATGCCAACAATGCCGGAGCACAATGGCGTGTTGATGACGGCCCATGGCACGACAGCAACGATATAATAACTAACCTACTGGTTGGTTCTCATATCGTTGAGTATAAACCCATCTATGGATGGAACGAGCCCAACAACCAGACCGTCCAGATTAATCACGCTCAGATCACTACTGCTACAGGAACTTATATCAGGCAGAGAGGGTCGCTGCAGGTCACAATATTGCCGCAGGAACCTGTTGCCGCCGGCGCCCAGTGGCGCGTAGACGGCGGCATATGGCACGACAGTAACGATACAGAACCCAATCTTGCCGTAGGCCTTCACACCGTTGAGTATAAGCAGATTACAAACTGGATTGAGCCCAACAACCACACCGTCCAGATTGACTACCTCCAGACGACCACCATTTCAAAAGCATATATCCGAGCCGGTGCGGTGCAGATTACTATCTCCCCGCCCGAAGTTGTTGACGCTGGTGCCAAGTGGCGTGTAGACAGCGGCCCATGGCGAAACAGCAACAGTATATCGAGACCCCTTCCGGTTGGTCAACATACGGTTGATTATAAACCACTATTTAACTGGAATGAGCCCAATAGCCACACTGTTCAGATTAATTACGGTCAGACAACTACCACTACCGGTACTTATATCCGGCAGTTCGGTTCATTGCAGGTTACAATCTCACCGACCGAGGCTATAGTCGCCGGAGCAATGTGGCGCGTCGATGGCGGTACCTGGCGGGATAGTAACGATATAGAAATTGACCTTAACTTAGGTTTTCACACGGTTGAGTATAAGTCGGCCGGCTCCGCTTGGATGGTACCTGCTAACGAGTACGTTCAGATTATTTATAACCAAACGGCCATCACTACTGTAACCTATATCAAAAGGACTCCTTCAGGCGCTCCGCCTTTACTGTGGCAAACGACCTTCGGTGGAAGCGATTGGGACTTTGGCGAGTCAGTATACCAGACCTCTGATGGTGGATACATTACTGTCGGAAACACTTACTCCGATACTACATTCGACTACGATATTTACCTGATAAAGTCCGAACCTAATGGAGCCTTGCAGTGGCAAAAAACCTTCGGCGGAAGCGATTGGGACCGGGCTTATTCCGTTCAGCAGACCTCGGACGCCGGATACATAATCGCAGGTTCCACTTATTCCGTTGGTAATGGAGAATCTGATGTGTATCTGCTAAAGTTAGACTCAAGTGGAAATAAGGATTGGGACAAATACTTTGGAGGAGCCTATTGGGACGAAGGTTATTCCGTTCAGGAGACATCAGACGGAGGATTCATTGTTGTCGGCTTAACTTACTCCTCTGGCGCAGGAGAATACGATGTTTACCTTATAAAGACCCAATCAAATGGAAATAAACAGTACGAAAAAACATTTGGAGGAACAGGTGATGAAAATGCCTGGTCGGTCCGCCAAACATCCGATGGTGGATACATAATCGTCGGCTACACTGAATCATTCGGCGCAGGGGGACGGGATGTGTACATGATAAAGACCGACTCGGCAACAGTATTGCAGTGGCAAAAAACCTTCGATAGAAGCAATGATGACATCGGCTATTCCGTACAGCAGACACCGGACGGTGGATACATAATTGCCGGCTACACCTCAGACTTCTGCCCATTTCAGGGAACATACATCAACGAGATGTATCTTATAAAGACTGAACCAAATGGGACCCTAATGTGGGAAAACACCTACCCCGGCAGCCTCGACTTTTGTAGTGGTGATGAGATAGCCTATTCCGCCCAACAGACATCTGACGGAGGATATATTATTACAGGAGAAACTCAGTCCTATGGCCTGGGTAATGGAAATATTTACCTCGTAAAAACCGACCCAATTGGAAACATGCTCTGGCAAAAGGTCATCGGTGACACCGCTCTCGACTATGCCATGGCCGTCCAGCAGACCACCGACGACGGATTCATAATTGCAGGCACCACATACTCCCCTGTCTCGATGGATTACGATATGTATCTGGCAAAAATTTGCCCTGATGGCACTTCCGCAGCAGACTTTAATTGCGATGGCATCGTCTTTTTCGAGGACCTGGAAATATTACTCAGCCAATGGCTCCTGCCGCCGACCTCCCCTTCTGCCGATATTTACCCGGAGACCGGCGATGGTTTAGTAAACGGCTTTGACTTTAAGGTCCTCGCACACGATTGGCTTCTTGAAACAATCACGCCTTAGCTTGCGAGAACATAACACTCCGGCTCGGCCAATTGAAGAGTATCAGTCCTGCTCCGCGACACAATTCGCGGAGCAGGAACACATTCCCCCCTTCTCCCCGTCACCACAAGCAGCGTTGCAACGCGGAAATCTCAAAAACACCTAAGAGTTCGACGCTCCAAACAGCTCTTTAACCGATGGCCTCATCAAAACAATAATTGTGAACACACCCAAAACCGTACCGTAAGGCATGAACGCACAACTGATACAGGCGATAATCGGATCATGCGTTCTTACAGATGCCGGCCGAATATCCTTCTTCTAAGAATACCACCGAATTTCCTACCAGCAGATTTACGCAGTTTCGCTTTCTGTGCCTCCGTCTCTTTCTTCATCGCTTTGTATTCCGGGATCTCATCCAATAGTTTCTGAACGTAAGCATCTCGTTCTTGATCACTCATATAGTTGTCTCTTATCTCTTTAAGCTCTCCGCTGTCGAGGAAGAATCCGCCACACCCGTAACACTCATCAACGTTAACTTCTTTGGCGCTGCTGTACTTGTGTACATGCATTACTAAACCGCACTTGGGACACTCAGGCGGCTCCCGGTCGGCTTCATTAACCCGGGCACTCTTCAATGCCTCTCCAAGTGCGACCCCCAGGCCTTCGGAACTCTCATCCAAACGTATCAATTCCTGCCAGTCAAACCATATACCTTTGCATCCGTCCTTGCAAATGTCGACCTTCACATCACCAAAATCCTCTTCCACCATTAAAATACCACACACCGGACAATTCATATTTCACCTCCAATTCTAAAATCTGCCTTGTTATCCTTACGATAAAGCAAAACCAATCTTTTCTCACTCGCCCTCTATCCCGCAAATCACGCAGCCGATTTTCAAACCACAAAATACTCTCAATCCGTTTGTACGTCAAAATAAAAAATCCCGCCGTTAAAATCTAAGATTCCTCAGGCGGGATATCAGATATCTACTAAATCCCTGCAATCTGTGACTTAAAACAAATACACTACCCCCCAATAAGAAATTTAAATCCTGGTCTTAAGGCAATCCGACATAAAGCAGCAGTCCGTACTTGAACATTGACCATTAGACCTTCCAAAACACGGGGTGCACCCTTCTGCTCCCTGGATTGTATGGATAAGTTCTACCTTCTTCATTTTGCCGGGCGCTATCCCAAGTGCTTTTGCCTTTCTTTTTATTTCAGGCATACCCATACGTTTCCCTGCTACTTTTGTCGCGGCCATTATTCAACTCCTTTTACTTTACTAAAAATACTAAAATTCTCTACGATTCTATTACTTTACCGCCAACGCACCCGGCTAATTGCTCCACCTTCTTTGGCAAAACACCACCTTATATATTTCGAACATTCACGCAATAAAAGTAGAATAAAAATGCGCATTTCTACAAACTTTCTACACTTTTTTACAAATTTTTACGCACTTCCACCGTTTTTTCAAAATTCGCTACATGTTTGATTGAAGATATGCCGCGAAATTGCCCGCCCCGCTGTCGAACCACACCCCCACGATACGAAAAACTCAATATGAAATACAATCCACGCAATACGCGATATGCACCACGCAATACGGAGAACTACCTCATAATCCAGCGTTTACCTTTGTAAGCCATTTTGGCATAAGACCTTAACGCCGCATCACCGCTCAGAGAATAACTTAATTCAAGCGTCTTTCTAAGGTAAACCTTGACCGGCCCGCCTCTCGCGTCTTTTGCTATCGGGTGGTCAATGGAGGCCGTCTCATTACTTAGGCCTTTTATAAATATTTGTATATTCTTGACTTGCTTATCAAAATCAGACCAGATAATAGCGATGTCCTTGGCGTTATCTTCACCCTCAAGCAACTTGTTATCGGACTTCTCCAGGGCTTCCAGAAACGGATACTTGCGTTGATGACGACGTTTTATCGCCTTAAAAACCGCTTCTGGTGCGTTCTTGCCGGCTGGTATTATATGAAATGTATCAGTCATCAACTCGCAATTCGGATAGAAATTCACATCCTCACCGCTCTTGTTGGTCAGCGTTACTATCGTATACCAGAACCGTCTCAGCCCACTCTTTTCCCAACGAAGTTCGATTTGCTGGGGATGCTCAAAGGTTACATCTACCGTCCAGTCTCGTGGACCCGGCACGATAGCAGGCTCAGGAGCTGCAACACAGACAAAGCTCATTACTCCCAAAACAAACAACGTCCCATAAAAAATACCTTTCATCCTATGCCTCATATCAAAAAAGTAGGTACTCCATCCTTTCTAATCTGAAACTGCAGCCGCATCCTTATTTACATATTCTACACTAAAACCATACAATATCCAAGCATATTCTTGATTTTTGAGGGGTACTTTCCAACCTCATCATCGACCTCTTATCTTTCTTGTTTTCGCGATTTTTAAGATTTTTTTGTCCTTTCTGCAAGGATTCAGGTATTCTTAAGAAGCTGCTAAATAAGGAAAAGCATTGCCTGATTGAAAAAACTGCGTTATTTTACTCGCAATCAAGTTAATTTGTGTCTCGCCGTTCGCATCTCAAGTGTGATACGGATAGCAAAGAAACAAAAGGCAGAACCCAATGGCCGACAAACTAAAACGATTACGGCAGCAGATATTATTAAACCAAATTGAGATTTTGCTCGATTCCCACGACACCCCTGCCCTTGCCCAACTGCTCAGCCAGCAGCGAAGCAGTGATATTGCTGAAATCACAGAGCTGCTTGATGATGATCAAAGACGCCTCTTCTTTGATGTGCTTGACAAACCAACCGCCGCCGAAGTTCTGGAGAAGGTTGACGAAGCTACACGCGGTCAACTCTTCGAACTGCTCACGGCAGCCGAGATAAAAACTATTATCTCAGAACTCGATCTCGACGACGCCGCAGACCTCCTCGCGGAGTTCCCACAGGACAAACACGAAGAGTTGCTAAAAAGCCTCGAGCCGGCCGATTCTCTACTGATAAAAAAGCTGATGAGCTATTCGGAAGATTCCGCCGGAGGAATTATGGACCCCGTCTTAATCAGCACCTCCGAAGATGCCACCGTTGCTGAAGCCGTAAATAAAATCCGCGCAGCAGAGATAGATGAGGATTTCTACTCAGTTTTTGTCGTTGATAAAGATGGAAAATTCCTCGGTGACGTGCGTATCCGTCTGCTGCTGACACGTCCCGAAAACACCAGGATAAACGACCTGATTGAACCCAACACTATCTACGTTCTCGCAGATGACGACCAGGAGAGGGTCCGCAACGTCTTCAGAGACAACGACCTGATTGTTGCTCCGGTTCTCGACAAAAACCACAAACTCATCGGCCGAATCACCGCTGACAGAATCATAGAGGTCGCAGACGAAGAAGCTGCAGAAGACTTATACACAATGGCAGGAACTGACCCAGACGAACTCGACAATGTCTCAGTCTTCCACGCTGCCCGAATTAGAATGACCTGGTTGCTCCCATGCTTGATTGGCACCGGTATTACTGCTTTGGTCCTCATATTTTTCCAGGGAAAATTCGGCCTTGGAAATCTCGCACGCGTATTCACCGCCGCATTCGCCTTTGTACCGATGATTGCCGCAATCAGCGGAAACGCAGGATTGCAAACTTCCGCTATCGTCGTCTCGGGCCTGGCTACGGGCCACTTGGCTGCTTTGAAAGTCAGTCAGGTCTTTAACCGCGAAGTAAGAATCGCACTGCTCGTGGCATTAAGCTGTGGCATAATAGGTGGTTTGGTCTGCGCATTTTTACTTAACTATAAAAGTCCTGAAAGTTCGGTCGGACCTATGCGTATTGTTTTTGCATTTGGAATCGCAATGTTCTCAGCCATTATGGTCGCCACAACCCTCGGATTATTTCTGCCCTTTTTGTTTCGCAGAATTGGAATAGACCCCGCCATAAGTTCCGGACCGCTGGTTACTACTGCAAATGACTCAATAAGCGTCGCAATCTATATGACTCTTACGCTAATGCTTGTACAGTAAGGAGATAGAATTATGCAAGACCTTAATTATACCTGCCCAAAATGCGGAAATAATCAGTGTGAAGTCGGCCAGATGCGTGCCGCCGGCGGATTCCTCAGTAAAATATTCGATGTCCAGTCAAAACGATTTACAACCGTAATATGCACAAAATGCCAATACACCGAAATCTACAGGGCAAACTCCAGCATGCTCGGAAACATCTTCGACCTATTCACTAATTGATACCCGCCAAACGCCAAAAGACATCTGTCGGCTCAGTTATTTCTCTTCACAACCGAGAAAGTTGAAAACACAGTCAATTTAAAGCGCGATGTTTCCTGCTTTAAAAAACGTATGCCTGCCCAACGGTTTGGAACGCTGGCAAAAAAAACGCCCCGACAAAACATCGGGGCATTCTGATTTATCATAAAATACTCTCAATATCTTAGTTGCCTGTAAACCACCTTTCAGGAACATCATCCCCTGTAGTTTCCCATAGCCAACTAACATGTGCATCCAGCCAAAGAATATTAACTTTTCCACCCGTCTCGAAGTCTTTATTAAACTTTACGGCATGTCTCCAAATGAACCGATAGGCATCACGACGGTCACCGGTTCGATAGTGCGTTAAATTCATAGTGCCGGGTCCGGTATTATGAAACATATCTCGCTCTTTGTCGTCATATCTCGGTTCAACATGGTCGTTACTGTAAATAAACCGTGAGGCGGATCGTATCTCAGTTGCCCTTCTGTTGGTGCTGTATGCATTAAGACCAAACGCTGCCGTGTTGATTAATGTAGCCTCCATGGTAGGATATATTAGTTCGGCGGCAACATCTCTGAAAGCGGGACAGCCAAAAATATCCGGGTTCTTTACATAATCGTAAAAATGAACGCCCCAGTAGGTATCAGTATCAGTAATTGGCATAAGCGTTTTTGTTCCTGGTTGAAACCACCTAAATCGATTACATTTCCTGTCGGTGCGGCTATTTCCTACCCAGGGCATTACTCCATCATTGTCATCAAGGAAGAGAACCAAAGCCAGCCCGACTTGTCTTATATTTGAAGTACACAAAACATCCTGTGCCCTTAGCCTGGCTGCCTCAAGGGCAGGCATCAGAATCGACATCAATATTGCAATAATGGCGATTACCACCAAAAGCTCTACTAACGTAAATCCTCTTCTTTTTTTATTATCCATGATGAAACAACGCTCCTTTCTATTTGCCATCGTTAAGATGCGCAACAACAGCGTTCTGTTCCAATTAACCTGCACATTCTGACCATTATTTCAATAAAATACAACGTGTGTTTATTATACTTGAAATCTGCCCGTTCTACAACCTCTTAAGTAAAAAAAAATAAAAAAAATAATAGCCTCTTATAAAAAGATTCTCTCACCAGGCCAACCGCACGTTTGGGTGGAAATCTCCCGCTTTCGACAACCAAAACCTCATTTCGTTAAGGCCTTTTAGTAAAGCTCCGCTCACATTTTACCGCTTTCTGCACAATATAATCCCACCGAAGCAAAGCTGCAAAACCCTGGCCGGTCTCCGGCAACCTAACAAAACTGTGGTAGGCGTCCGCCACTATAGCAACAAAGTTAATCGCCAATCAGCCGATCCCTTATACGCCTTTACAAAACTAATTATAGGGCTTTCCCGGACGTTGTCAAGAAGATTTTATGAAAAAATCACAATATTTGTTCATGTATCAAGCTTGACAACTCAATCCAAATCTTTATAATATGATATGTAAGGGCTTGTTTTTACAAATGTTACGATAATACAATCTGCATAAGGCGTCTGCTCTTGCGTCTCTATCAGCGATTACAAGGAAAAAGTCCGAAAGGTTCAACCACAGGTTTCATCGATTAGCACCGATTTACTTCAAAATAGACCTTAAGGTTGGCAGTGATTATGACCCCGGAAAAACCTATTCGTACGAAGAAAAAAACTGACAGGGAGCCCGAATTGAACAAGTTTTTCCGGGTTGCCATCAAAACTCAGGCAAACGACCTCCACCTCAAAGTCGGACAGCCGGCAAAACTACGCCTCTACGGAAGACTCAAAGATACTACCGGAGAAATAATGACCGAAGCCAGAATGGAGCAGCTCGTCTTCGAGATTCTAAGCCCGGCACAGAAAGAGTTTTTCCTCCAAAACGGCACTCTCGACTTCGCACACGAAATAGGTGAGGAAGACCGATTCAGAATTAATATCTTCCGCCAGAGAGGATTCATTTCTCTTGCTGCAAGACGCGTCAGCGCCAACGTCCCGCTGTTTGAAGAGCTGCATCTGCCAAAAAGCCTGGAAACGATATGCGACCGCGCGCAGGGCCTCGTCCTCGTCGTAGGTCCAACAGGGTGCGGCAAAACAACTACAATCGCTTCGATGATAAACCACATAAACCACACACGCTCCTGCCACATTGTTACAATCGAAGACCCAATCGAATATCTCTTTGTGGACGCAAAGGCCATCGTTTCACAAAGGGAAATTGGAATCGACGTACAGGACTTTGAGGAGGCCCTGAGGTATCTGATGAGACAGGATCCGGACGTAGTCTTCGTCGGTGAAATGCGCGATGCAGGGACCGTCACTGCAGGAATGAGGGCCGCCGAAACTGGACACCTTGTCTTCGGAACAATGCACTCGGCAAATGCCTCGCAGGCCATTCACAGACTATTGGACCTGTTTCCACAAACTGAAAGAGAGCTTGCAAGACAAACTCTAAGTCTGGCTGTTAAAGCTATCATCAGCCAGATACTGCTGCCATGCCTCAAAGAAGATATAGACAGATTACCCGCTATCGAGATACTTCTTGCAAACCCGGCCGTCAGAAAACTCATCTCTGAAAGTAGAGAAGCTGATTTGCCCAGCGTTATACGAAGCTGCCAACAGGAAGGAATGCAGGACCTTACTGATAACCTTTGTCAACTGGTCAAAGACGGTTCCATTCACCCGGAGGAAGCATATAAATACGCACCGAGCAAAGACGAGCTGAAAATGGCCCTAAAGGGAATCAGAACCAGTACCAGCGGCATCTTATGAGAACGATATACGCAAAGTGAATATGAAAAACCAAAACTCAAAGTTCAGGATTTTAGCTTATCGGGGTATTTTATGCCGTACCTACTTCTAAGTTCCGCCGAATACACAGGCTACATATCTATAATTAAATTCCTCGTCTTTTTGGTCTTGTTTTTCCTGTGGCTGCCAATCGTAGGCTGGGTATACAATGATGCAAAAAATGTCGGAACAAAAGAAGTCTTCTGGACAGCAGTTGTTCTCGCTACAGGAGCTGTTGCTGCAATAATCTACCTCTTTATTCCTGTTTTTGTCATCGGCTCCATCATCTATGTCATAACAGTAGCAACCGCTTCCCTCTGTTATGTAAAGCACCGCAATTCAATAGTTATGGATTATGCCCGGGTGCTCACCGCAGAACATATAAAAAACATCTTCTTCAGCAAAGAAGACAGGCTTGATGCGCTCAAAGGTTTTCTTTTTATAACAGCAAATAAAAATGAAGTACCTCTGCCTCAACCACAAACCCCCAACTTTTTCGGATATAAGGCGGCCCACGAAATGCTCACTGATGCTATTTGGCGAAGGGCAAGTGATATTATTTTTTCGCCGGCTTCACAAAACTACAATGTAACTTACTACGTCGATGGTACAGCCCTGAAACAGCCGCCTGTCACAAGAGAACAAATGGAATATTCCCTTCACTTTCTAAAGAACCTTGCTGATTTGGACATCAAGGAAAAGAGAAAGCCCCAGAAGGGAACGTTCAAAACACGTCGAGACAAACAGGACACCGAATGGGAAGTTACCACCGCCGGCTCTACCGCTGGTGAGCAGCTCAGACTAAAACAAATTATACAGCAGACCGTAACAAAGTTAGATCAGGTCGGTTTGATGCCCGAACAGCTCCAACAATTAAATTCAATGCGAAACTTAAAACAGGGCCTGTTTATCGTAACCGGACCTCAAAAAACAGGGGTAACAACTACTTTTTATGCACTGTTGAGAAATCATGACGCCTTCATTAATAGTATAAACACACTTGAAAGACGCCCTTCTGCAGAGCTGCCCAATATTACACAGAACGTCTTCGCTCTTAGCGACACTGGCACATCAACTTATGCTAAAAAGTTACAGGAAGTTGCCAGAATGGGCCCGGATATCATTGGGATCGCAGACTGCCAGGACACCGAAACCGCGCAATCCGCCTGCTTAGCCGCTAAAGATGGAAAAGTCATATATGTTACACTAAAGGCTGACAGTGTAGTACAGGCCGTCGGAAAATGGATAAAATTAGTCGGCGATAGAAATCTTGTCGCCGGCACACTACTGGGAATAAGTAACCAAAGGCTCATGAGAACACTCTGCAAAGAATGCAAACAGGCTTATGCACCGAATAAAGAGCTTCTCAGAAAGTTCAACATACCTGCCGACAAGGTAAAAGCACTTTATCGCTCTGGAAAAGTGATCATTGGAAAACGTGGAAAAGAAATGACATGCGATCAATGTCAGGGCATCGGGTATGCCGGAAGGACAGGCGTTTTTGAAACTATAGAAATAAACGACCTTTTAAGAAAAACAATAATACAATCAAAGTCCCTCTCAGAAATCGGCGCACAATTCAGGGCCGCTAAAATGCTCTATGTCCAGGAGCAGACGCTGAGAAAAGTCATTAGCGGAACAACTGCAATAAACGAAATGATCAGGGTGCTTTCACCGCAAAAAAAGAGAAAGGCGAAATAACCCCCCCAAAAAAAGCCTGTGACCCTTCGTCCGGGGCACAATGTTTATAGGAATATTGTAATGGTCAATTTAATTGTAGTGTTAATAGTTTCTGGATGTGCGGCCTTTCAATATCTAAAAGGAACGCTCGTTAAAGCATTTGCTATGATAATAGTCACCATTTGTGCAAGCGTTGTCGCGTTCGCATACTTCGAAGCTTTAGCCGGACTATTTATCGGGGGCCGAGATTCGAGCCTCAAATTCATCCCGCCGCATTGGATACAACCCCTGTCATTTCTTCTACTGTTCCTTTTCACATTCGCGGCCCTGCAAACACTCGCCGAGTACCTCACTCGTCAGCAGGTCGATTTGGGACTTTGGCCTGAACGCATCGGACGAGTCGTATGCGGGATCTTCTTAGGCCTTATCCTATCGAGCCTCCTGATTACTACACTTGCGATGGCTCCTATACCAAATAACTATCCTTACCAGAGATTTGAACAGAGGCGACCAGACGCCGAGCGACCAAAAAAAACAATGTTCAATAATGACGCACTTGCATCAGGATTGTTCGGCACCCTAAGTAAAGGAAGTCTCAGCGGAAAAAGAAGCTTCGCAACTGTGCACCCGGCATTCATCGACCAGCTTTTCCTGAATCGACACAACATTGCTGACAACATACCGATTACCACCAGCGACAAGGCCATAGCAGTTCCAAGGAAAAATGGCGCTTGGCACGCACCTGAAGGTATAAAAGATTCGGATGGCAATCCCATATCGCCGAAAAGCGGCCATCTCCTGATGTTCGTGCGGATCGCAATGAACAAGGGTGCAGTGGCCGATGCCGGAACATTTACAATGTCACAATTAAGGTTGATTTGCAAACGGCAAAGCGATGCTGAAAAACCGCTTGCCGGAAAAGGACAAAATGTCTACCCCATCGGATACATCATGGCCCCCGACACGGTGCAAATTAAACGGCTAAATGACGTCATTAAAGTGACCCGCGATGATTTCGCAAAAGAATCCATGGAAAAATGGATTGACTTCGCTTTTCATGTCCCCGCTGGTTCTCTCCCCGTACTGCTCGAATTCAAGCAGAACTGCATTGCCCAGGTGCCCCAGCCGGTGACCGCCGAACAGGCGCCGCCGCCGGCGCCGTTCATTCCAACATCCGAAAAACAAACGGATACGGAAAAACCTGACGACCCTTCCAAACCCCAGAGCTCCAATAATACGACAAAGAAAAAAACTACTTCCGAAGGACTCGGACTCAGCCCCATCGGCAGGACTCTCGTAGGCCCACAGCTTGACGATTACAAATAATCCAACCGCTTTTCACAAACGCTGAATACAAATTGGGCTTAAGATAATTTATATGATTTCCTCCTCACCAGACTTGTTCCACCGGCCTATCTTCGATGTGGATTCTGACCCGGACAACAAACTTGGAACCGGCACCCTGCTTTAAGTGTATCTAATCTTACAAAAAACTCTCAGCAGCTCAAAACCAATATTTCCACGTCAAGCTCCATCAGATGCTCAAGATAAGTGTTCAATTCATCTTCGGAAAAACCGGCTAAAAATTCCGCCTTGGCGCCTCTGTTAATTTCACAAATGCAGTCGATTAATTCTCTTTTACTCATATACTATACCCTTCAAAGCTATTTTGCTGCATCCCCAACCTATCCAGTATCGACAGCCTGAACTTTTTTTCTTTAGCCTCACTGCCGCTCCCCAATCTAACGCCCTATAACACAAACCACTACATAACAGGCCACGCCCGTCTTCAAGCACAACATATAGCTCGACAAAACGTCACATCCTCAAAGGTTTTTTAATGTCCAATAAAATCGTCCTCGCCGACAGCCAATCCATACAAAAAAAATCAACTTTTTTTTTATTTACCCCACAAACTTATTGTAGATTTGTCGAGATTGTAGGCCACGCCGGGCCCAACATTAGTCAGTCATTCCGCGATCGGTACCAAATCAATTAAAACAAATGCCCGATTTCTCCGCTAAAACCAGCGAGATACGATATGCTTTCTGTCAACTGGTAACTGACCCCCTTTTTACGCGTTAAGATGGGTAAGAATTTCGCGAAAAATCAATCAAAAGTGAACATACTTATCGGCAAAATCCCAAAAAAATAAAAAAATTTTAACTCCTTTTCTGATATCAACTTAATCCTGTCAATCCTGTCAAAAAGCACACTTTTTTCGTACCAAAAGTGAACATTCGTGCATTTATAGAGGGACAGTTTTTTTTGCCCTCGGCCGAAAAAATGAAAATACGAAATTCTAATTTCGAAATAAGAAACAATATCAAAAGTTTAGGATTTTGGATTTATCTGTTGTTTAGAATTTGATGATTTGGGATTCGGTTTGCCTTTGGCAGGGTGTGGGGCGCACACCCTGCCAACCCATAAGGCAGCGGAGGCGGCTGGCAATTAAAATCACAATTTCAATTCCCGTTTTTATTGAGCGTCTTCTAATTTTCGCCTTGCTCTTCTATCGTCGCCTACGCTACGGCTACCCCTTCAGAAGAATACATTTAACACAGGGAAAATACGCCATCGTCGATCCCGAAGACTACCACCGCCTCTCAAAACACAAATGGCACCTGGTAAGGTCCCCTCGAAGCGACTACGCAGCAAGATGTATAACAATCGGCAAGGGCAGGCAGAAGCATATAGCGATGCACCGAGTGATTATGAATGCCTGGGACGGTCAATTCATCGACCATATCAACCATAACGGCCTGGATAATAGAAAAGCAAACCTAAGACTGGCCAGCATGGCACAGAACTCGTGGAACAAGAGAAAGCAAAGGGGAAAACACAGTTCAAAATATAAAGGTGTATCATGGTTTGCAAGAGCAAAGAAGTGGCAGGCCAGAATTCAGGCAAACGGAACAAAAATCTTCCTCGGCAACTTTACAAAAGAAATCGACGCCGCTAAGGCCTATGACCGGGCCGCAATAAAGTACCATCGCGATTTCGCTTACCTAAATTTACCTCCATAAATACACCATTCCTCCACCGCGAGATACGATTCACGATTCACGTTTCACGAATTATGAATTCGCCTATCTAAACTTCCAATCAACCTGAAAACCGGAAACTGGCAACCGGCAACTGTTACATACATTCGCTTACTTGAACTTCGAATCCCCCTGACAACTGAAAACTGGCAACCGGCAACCAGCAACCAGCAACCAGCAACGAATATGCCTTTTTAAACCAATTCCCAATTCGTAATTCTAAATTCCCTCCTTACTTCTTACTCCTTACTCCTTATTATACTTGCCTATAAGGCAGTTGCACACGCCGAAAAATCTTATTGTTAGCCCCTTGCACTGCAAGGGGTTTCTTTTCAATCAAAACTAAACACTTAAAACTCAAAACTATCTCTCCCGCCTATCAGTATCAAGCACAACTCTTCGAAAAATGTACCGTACACCTTTAATTCCCCCGTGAGTGCAATTGTCAGGAAATGTTTTTGTATAACTCATCCACAAATTCTTGAATAGTCGCAACAGACTTATTAAGGAGACCAAGGACATTTATGTTAGTTCCTTCAAACATAAAGGAAACCCATCGAGTGATAACATGATCCAATCCTCCACGAGGGTCTGACGCAATAGCATCTCCCATGAATTGGGCTGGGACTCCGAAAGTCTTGACTGCTCCTGGCTTTGAGGTTACGCTACTCCCTGGGCCTCTCCTTATCGTAACACTTCCATGTTGTCCCTTTACAGAATAGGTTTCAGTCTCTTTTCTTTCTTGCGGTACGAGTCTTTCGTGTTTGTTTTCGTTAAGCACAGAGCACAGATCATATAGCCATGTATTATTGCATTTGAAAGGCTGTATCGAAAGGAGAAGGTCATATACCGCAACAGACTGTGATTGTAGCCCTGGCAATACAGCACCAACATGAGACCTGAAGTCTTGTTCCGTTTTTGCATATGGAAAGTAGATGTTTTTGGGATCTGGCTGTGCACTTGCTGAACGGCTGGGTTTGCAGCACGCTTCGTATATGTCATGAGCCATATAGTCAAGTGAACTCCTTAGATTCTCCATAAGATTTTTCACGGGAATCTTCAAATCCATTGATTTGTTTCTTAAAGCATCGTCATATTTAGCTTTGATCTCCTTATGCTGTTCGGAAGCTGCTTTAAGGATTGCAGCAACATCGTTTTTTCTTGACATCATTTTACCCCTAACGACGATCTAACTGTACGCGGGGTTTCCCCCGCGGTCCGGTTCAGCAATATGTTCGGCATTCCAGACTGTTGCCATGCTAAGCAAAAAAACGAAGTATATAGTGTAACGAAATAATTTCTTCCCTTCACTCAGAATCACATCTATCATTTGAGCTAGAATAGGCCATTTGGCCTTATTCCAGAAGGTTACTTGCGAATTTCTAAGACCGTACCTACTAGACTATCCCCTTGATAAAGTCACCGGGCGGGCGCAGTCTAGACTTAAACTCTCGATACTCTTCTGGACCCATAAACTCACCTATTTCTGCCCATACTAACCAATTGTGTTTTTTGGGACATGTATACTGACACATTCCTTTGAAAAACTTTTTTTCCTTATGCTTTCTACCACATTTTGGACATTTAGCCATCTTCTTACTCCTTTTATACTTCTAAGACTTGCTAAACCACTTTACCTACCCATCCACCATCCAACTTTAAGACCATAGAATAACCGAAAGGTTTTAATCCATCAAGGTATTTTATTGCACAAGATCACAACTCATCGAAAAATGTACCCCCTATGGGGCAGGCGTACGCCTTTAAGTCCCCGCGTTTGCACACCGTATCCGGCATCTATTCAATTCTGTAGCTCTCTGGGATAATGTCAATAATATCGTCCAACACGTGCTGAACATCCTTTGAGGTATCCACTACAAACACCTCTTTTTTTGGAAACGCCGCCTTCGCCAGTGGCACTTGCAACTTTTTGTCATTTGTCAATAAACCATCCGCTCGTGAGAGATACGAGACGGGTTCTAGGTCGTAGAAATCATTTGATATATCCTTCTTTACACAAGACCCGGGTAGATTTTTTATGAACATCAAATCAAGACTATACGCAAAATAAAGTCGAGACAGATGCCAAATAAACCAGTTGGTATCTGCATGACGTCTAATCTGTTCCGAGAAGAGGCGGCTTATAACATTTTGCATTGTTTGATCTGTAGCATGAATCCAATTGTCAAACCGACGTATTCTGTCTTTCTTTTTACGAATCGCCTCCGCTAATTTATCTCGTTTGCAAAGGTTGTCGTACAATACTCCTGCGATTTCCAATAAACTCTTGATGATAGGTTCAAACGTCTTACGGCAACATTCCGCTTCCTGTTTAATAAAATCATCTTCAGATTTAAGCGTGCTACTTCGAATCAATTTTGTGGTACTTTCGTCAACGACCGACTTAGCAGTGCAAAGTGTCTGATTCTCCTCCCGAAAGAGTTTTAATGACGAGTATCCCATCTTTGCTCCAGCCTTAATTGCCTTGTCAAATCCTCTCAATAACTTTACTGGATTCTTGGAAGGTTCTTGGTTCTCGCTTATAAGGCATTCAGCAGCCAAGGCATTTGGCAAAACAACATTGTAGTTTTTGACAAATTCACACAACTTATCATCACAACCACAAAGGCTGTGAAATATACTTTTATCAACGACCAACAGTTCCGACATGTTCATCTCTGTCTATTCAACAAAGTTTAATAGTGACGTTTACGTATTTATGTTACCTTATTCAGTTCTTTTACTCTTATGTATTTGTAATTTCAGCCACCTTTTTCTTCCCCTCAATTCCTACTGTTCAAAAACGAAGCCTAAAATAGTAAACGTCCCTAATTATTTTCTTCTGCATTAACGACTTAGAACCTTGTTTATATCTATGAGTTTCTTGCCATTCTTTTTGCTTAGATCATATATTTCATCTAGCTGTTGTTTTATTTCGCCAATTAGTTTCTCTTTTTCTTCCTTTGTTTCTCTTTTCTTCAACTTGTTTAGCCTATTGGTAATCATTCGTTTTTTTCCGATGAGACTAAAATCGTTTACGGCATGATAGATTTCCCAGTAGTCATAGTCCTTATATTTCTTGGCGATATCTGCGATATTAACACCCGATTCCAGTAAGGAGTTCATTTTCTCCAACTCATGCTTTTTTTTGCCATTTATATTTCTCCTTAGTTAATAGCACAACAATGTATATATGGTTTCCGTATAAGAATCCAACGCCCCGGCAGTTCAAAATACACCTGCCGGTTCTCTATCTTCTGGTGCGTCTCTCTGATATCTGCATCCTGTTAGCCCACAATCTACCCCAAATCCCAATTCCCGTCAAATAAAACCTCATTTTAACGCTGGTTTACCCCGTGAGATCATTTCTTCACTATCTTACTGGGGCCGTCCCGGCCTCGTTCATAATAATCACTTATCATTAATCAATATCGAAGATCCGCCTATGGCCGAATCACTAATCATTTGAGATGCTCCAAAAGTCTAAAGTCAAAAGCTAAAATGAAAAATTTACGGAACAGAAAGACGGATCTGCGCATCTTATGAATGAAAACAAAATGCAGAACATGAACAGTAAGATAAGAAAGGAGTATAATCATGGCTAAACGAAGAGGATTTACATTAGTGGAGCTTTTGGTGGTAATTGCCATTATTGCGTTATTAATGTCGATACTGATGCCTGCACTGAACAGGGCCAGGGAGCTGGGCCGACGCGCGGTTTGTCTTGGCAATCTGAAGCAATTGGCCCTTGCATGGGTCATGTATGCGGACGAAAATGGCGGCAACCTTGTTAACGGCCGGGCAGGTCGGGACCGGATCGGACCAGACCCATATGACCCTACCCAAACCATTGTAACCGAGAAAGCATGGGTAGGCGCGCTGCGGCCCACACCCACTCAAACCGAGCAGGTACAAAAAAGGATCCTCAGAGAGGGTGCACTATGGCCTTATGCAAAGATCCCAAAGGTTTTCAAATGCCCTGCCGGTCAGGTTGGACACATGCTGACATACTCAATGGTCGATGCCATGAATGGCGTCCGAAGGCCCCTGACTGCACAAAACCAGGTATGGGCCAACAATAGGGCCGACCTTACAAAGGCAAACACCAGAATCGTTTTTATTGACGAAGGCAGGATCAGAGGCCGACTCACCAACAATAATAATGAGAGTTATAGAGTTTGGTATGATCGGGCGCAATGGGGAAGCGCGCCCTCGATTCGACACCGTGACGGCATGACCGTCAGCTTTGCTGACGCACACAGCGTATACTGGAAGTGGAAAGGTCTGGACACAATACAATTTGGTAAGGATGGCACAGTAAACGTTGCGCCTAATACCTCTGAGGGCTTTATGGATTTGGAAAAAATGCAGAGGGCCGTATACGGAAGGTTAGGTTATTAGGTTACATATAATAGTGATTATGATAGCTGCAATGAAATAGCGGAGAACTTGACAAAGTTCAAGTCAATCTTGAATTTGTTTTTCCTATCTGCTGTACGCTGTACACTCTACGCTAAGTCTTCCTCTCTAATCCGTCAAATCAAAAAAAAACTTGCCCTTTACACACAACCTACTATATATTACTAAGTTTCGAACATATTTGGGTCCAAATTCGGAAAACAGATTGTTATTGAGGTCAAAAAGTGGCAAATACTGACAACATTCGCAATATCGTGCTTTTAGGGCACGCTGGCAGCGGAAAAACATCCCTCGCCGAGTCAATACTCCACAAAACCGGAGCTACAAACCGCCTCGGAAGCGTTGACGACAAAACAGCCGTCTGCGACTACTACGACGAGGAGAAGGGGCATCAGCATTCTATTGGTTCCGCCGTCGTTCACACCAACCACGCCGGCAAGTTGCTCAACATCATCGACACGCCCGGCTCACCGGACTTCACAGGCCCTGCCATACAAGCGATACCTGCCGCTGAAACCGCCATCATCGTTATCAGCGCCACGGCGGGCATAGAAACAAATACACGCAAGCTCTCGGCCCTAACCGCCGAGGCCAACATGCCACGCATCATCGTCGTCAACAAAATTGACGCTGACAATATCGACCTGCCCGGCCTTGTGAAAAACATACAGGAATCTTTCGGATCGCAATGTCGATGTGCCAATCTTCCCGCCGCAGACAAGGCGTCCGTCATCGACTGCATCGAAAACCAAACCGGAGATTCACCACTGATGGACGTCGCCCAGGCCCACACCGAGCTAATCGAGAGCGTTATTGAGGCCGATGATGACCTGATGGAAAGCTACCTTGGCGGCGAAGAAATCTCCACCGAGAAGATTGCTTCGGTTTTCGTAGAGGCCCTAAAAGCCGGAACAATTATCCCGATAGTATTCACAAATGCACGCGAAGAAATCGGCGTAACCGAGTTTCTCGATATTATTGTAAAATACACCCCGGCGCCGGACCAGGCCAGCCCGGCACAACTAACAGCCGGCGAGACAGTAACTGAATTGCAAGCTGACCCCGCAGGCCCATTGGCGGCTTTGGTCTTTCGAACCACCTTCGATCCACGCTCAAATATGAAGTACTCTACAATCCGAATCTTCAGCGGAACAATGAAGTCGGACACCAACATCTTTCGCAACGATGAGAAGAAAGGCATTCGCCCCGGACACATCTTAAAACCGCAAGGCGGAGAAAACAAAGATGTCGATGCAGGATCGGCCGGAGACATTATAACACTCGCAAAAGTCGATGAGCTCAAAACAGGCGACCTCGTACACGATGGCAAAGCCAAAGGGACGTTTGAACTGCCCACGGTGCCCGCACCAATGTATTCCCTGGCCCTTGAGCCGGCAACAAGAGGCGATGAGCAAAAAATTAGTTCCGCCCTGGACAAATTGTGTGAGGAGGACCCATGCTTTACAATTAAGCGTGACCCCCAGACAAAAGAATTAGTCGCAAGCGGACTCGGAGACCTGCACCTGCGGGTAATGATCGAGAAAATGGAGAACCGCTCAAAACTCTCCATAACCACAAAGGAACCGAAGATTCCATACCGAGAGACAATTACCACAAAGGCCGAAGGCCATTACCGGCATAAAAAACAGTCCGGCGGTGCAGGACAATTCGGGGAAGTCTATCTCCGCGTAGAACCCGCAGAACGCGATTCGGACCCGCCTCTGCAGTTTAGTTGGGACATCTTCGGAGGCTCAATTCCACGCCAGTATGAGCCCGCCGTCGCAAAGGGCATAAACGAGCTAATGCTCACCGGCGTCATCGCAGGTTTCCCTATGCAGGACATCGCCGTCTCAATTTACGATGGCAAGCACCATCCCGTCGATTCAAAGGAAGTGGCCTTTCGTGCAGCAGGCAAAGGCGCTTTTAAGGACGGCGTCCAAAATGCAAAACCGGTCCTGCTCGAGCCGATTGTAAATATCGAAATTACAATACCGGCAGAGAACGTCGGCGATATCGCAGGCGATCTGGCATCGAAAAGAGGAAGAGTGCTTGGCCAGGATACCCTGCCGGGAAATATTATTGTCATAAAAGCCCAGGTCCCCTTATCCGAAGTCGCCCAGTATAACAGCCAGCTAAAGAGCGTTACCAGCGGACGAGGAAGCTACTCCATGACGCTCAGCCATTATGAACTGGTCCCGCCCAACGTTCAGCAGCAAATCGTCGCACAATACGCAAAGAAAAAAGAAGCCGACTAACTTGTCCCCAAATGTCGCAGCATGTGCCTGTGAAAGCGGGTAGCGGGGATCCACCCTAAGGAGTTCTACTTTCTAACAAGGCCCATCGCCTCACTGTCATTCTGAGCAAAGCGAAGAATCTGGCCACAGCATATAATCAATCCCATATCGGTCATTCCTGCCAAGGCAGGAATCCACTCTAATGAGGTCATTGCCAATATGAAATCCGAAATTTGAAATTGTCACCGACCTGTGGGAATGCGTAATTCACGAAGCGTCCGGCCGAGCCAGGCGAGAGATTTCTCTATCATGGGACCGCCCGCCCCCTCGCATTCCATGCTCAGTACGCCGTCATATCCAATATCCCGAAGGATAGTCAAAACCTTTCGGATGTTCTCTGCGTTGACGCCGTCTCCGATGGCACAGTTACTTACTGCGATACCTGTCTGCTCACCTCGGACAGCCGCGGCCAGCGACTTGCTGACGTCCTTGACATGGACATGGTTGACCTTCTTCCTGAACCGATTACAAAAGGCCACCGGGTTTTGCCCGGCAATAAACGTGTTGCCTGTATCCATATTCATGCGCAGATAAGGTGAATCACAAAACGCCAGCATTTTCTCCATCATCTCCGGATTGGTCGTGAAATACCCGTGCACCTCGATGTTGATGGTTATCTCATAGGCCTGGGCAACTTCGATGATTTGGCCGTAACTGCGCTTCATCGCTTCCATGCCTTGATCATCTGAGAGCCCCTCGGGCTTATGCAGACCGTCGGTTGTGGCAATCCGTTCACATCCGGCCAGCTTGGCCCACGGGATGGTCTTGAGGACATAAGGGACGCCGTACATCGGACCGTCTTTGCCCGACAGCGGAAACGCCGCGTCGACCTGTGAGAATCGCACGCCATACTTCTCCATTTTCTTGCGCAATAACAGGGGGTCTTCGTAAAGCGCAACATGCGGTTGATATCCGAGTCCGTGAATCCAGCTCACTCCATCAATCACACCGCATTCAATAAAGTGGACACCGTTGGCCTGGGCCCATTGGAGGCATTTCTCGAAACTCCAGTAAGCCGAATTGAATGCATCGGTATGAAAGCCGATTCTCATCATAGCGTTGTCCTTTCCTTTGGTCGCGGCACTTCCCAGGGCCGCGCCGGCTAACGCAACAGAAGCTGCCGTCATAAACTCGCGTCGTGTAAAATGCGTATTGTTCTTTTGCATATCGATGTCCTTTCTGTCCTCTACCCGGCACCTATCCGAGCATCTGCACCAGCCGGAATTCGTCGGCTACAACCGGCAGAACCGGCGTTTTTAAGAGTATCATTGGTTGTGAGCAGCCTCACTGCGCCGATAAGATAGCCAAAAACCCAGGAAAAGTCAAGCCGGAATTGGCGGGCATGGCCCATGCTGCAAATAATTCGCCGCCCGTCGCCCGTAACTCGTCGCTCGGCACCAAAAACCGTTTACCCTATAGCCGTTTGGATTATCAAATGTTGATTATAAATCCGCAAAGCGGATTTAGTTCATAGTTAATCCATCTTCTTTGCCAAAGGCTTGGCAATATCCGAAAGGTCAAGAATTTTCAATTCCAAATTTCTCTAATCCTCAATAAACACTAACAAGCGAACCACTTGCTGCTCACAAGTCACGACGACTCCTTACCGGCTCAAGGTATAGGGGAATTCACCTATATCAACAACAGTAACTCACCTGATGACAAAAACAGGTTCTGCCCCGATAGATGAAAATTGACCTTCTTTTTACTATTCAATAACCAGTAGAATTTCGGATTATTCGGATATGAGAAAATTCAAGATATGATGTAAAATTAACATATATTTTCTTGACAAACAATTATTATCTTACTAATTTCATGAATATCAAGGGATTTGCCATATCGGACAGGGAGGTACAAATGCTGAGGTTTTTTGGAGGAAAAAACTATGTTTAAACAGTCATATCTTTAATCTCCATATATTTTTTCAAGAATATGTTTGCAGTTAAATTAAAGTGATATTTTATCCTTGATTAGGAGTAGAATTATGAAGATTTCAAAACTTTTGGTTTTAGGAACGCTGGTAGCCTCGCTTTTGATGGTGCCAGCGAGACCGGTAAGCGCGTTGGACTCAGCACATAGCTTCGATCTGACCTATCGTGGCGCGAAAGACACAGTAAATGGTTCTATTATCTATGCCTTTACGCCAACCGATTCGACTGGGACTGGCTTCTGGCATTCCTTTCTAAGAGTGTCAGCAGCTAATAAATCTGTTGTGAAAGGCTACAATAGCGACTATAAGAAAAAGGCGAATGTACAGTTCAACGAAGATGCGGCGTGGACGGAATCCTGGCGGCTTGAAGATGTGCCACGAGTTGAGGAAGACGGTGTGTTGTATCGTGAATTTCAACTCGATATCAACCAAAACAAGAGTGGTACTGATGCTCTGATCTCCGTTGATCAGTTACAGGTTTGGTTGACAAACGAAAGGATGCACGACGAAAAAGTAGACCCTTATATAGTAACATATCCATTTGATGCTAACCCCGATTTTCATTTTGTATGGGGTCTCGATGAAGTTGATGATAATGTTATACTGTTGAACTTCCACCTGAATCCGGGCAGCGGCAAACGAGATTTCAAGATCCTGGTGCCCGATGATTTATTTGATGACGCTTATACATACGTCGTCCTGTACACGGAACATGGCGCGGATGCATATACCGGTGATTATGACCTGGATGCGGACCTTGCTACCACTGGTGACGTTGTAAGCGTAGTTAATGCCGTATTCGGAAACAATGACGGTTTTGAGGAATGGGGTGTCGCAGTATATCCCTGTACCGACCTGAGTATCGACAAGACGGCAACGCCAGGCCCAATTTGCCCGGGTGCTGAGATCACTTATACGCTTACAGTGACGAACGTCAGCGATGAACCAGCCGAAAGTGCCAACATCGTTGACACCCTGCCTGCTGGAGTGACGGTAACAGGCGTCGAGGTTGATGGTGCCCCGACAGTGGACTATTCGGTGGACGTTAATAATGTGCTCACTTACCCGGCTACCGGAGGTTTTTCGCTTGACGCCGGGAAATCCATCACACTGGAGATCTTTGCCACAGCACCAACCGGTGTGTGCGACGAGACCTTAGTGAACAGCGCTACGGTGAACGTCACCACTCCTCAGGAGTGCGATCTAACAAACAATACTGATAGCGCAAGCACGATTGTGCAAGACATCACTGATCCGGTAATCACCTGCCCGGACGATGTGACGGTAGAGTGTATTGAAGACGTACCAGCTCCGGATATCGGCTCGGCGTCGGCTACCGATAACTGTGACCCAAGCCCGGATATTACCCATGAAGGTGATTCATCCAGTGGTACCTGTCCGACCACAATCACACGCACATACCGTGCCACCGATGACTGCGGTAACTACGCTGAGTGTACCCAGACGATCACGGTGATTGACACCATCCAGCCGGTACTGCCCACGCTTCCAGAGGGTGGTGATCTCGGCTGTAATCCCACGCCTCCGTCCTGCGTTGATGATCTTGTGGCCACCGACAACTGCGATGGTGAAGTGCCTGTGATCTGCACGCCGGGTGCCATTACGGGCGATTGCGACAAGAGCCAGACCTTCACCTATTCCGCGACAGACGAATGCGGTAACAGCGTCTCCGATACGGTAACCTACACCTGGAAGGTGGATACCACTGATCCAGTG
>VRUL01000021.1:0-51597 GCA_019456145.1 Planctomycetota bacterium | reverse complement strand
CTGAACGGTGTTCCGGCTGATGAAGATCTCGGCTGTAACCCGACACCTCCGACCTGTGATGCTGGTGTTACGGCCACCGACAACTGCGATGGCGCGGTGGATGTGAGCTGCACGCCGGGTGCCATTACGGGCGACTGCGACAAGAGCCAGACCTTCACCTATTCGGCGACAGACGAATGCGGTAACAGCGTCTCCGATACGGTAACCTACACCTGGAAGGTGGATACCACTGATCCAGTGCTGAACGGTGTTCCGGCTGATGAAGATCTCGGCTGTAACCCGACACCTCCGACCTGTGATGCTGGTGTTACGGCCACTGACAACTGCGATGGCGCGGTGGATGTGACCTGCACGCCGGGTGCCATTACGGGCGATTGCGACAAGAGCCAGACCTTCACCTATTCCGCGACAGATGAATGCGGTAACACGGCTACCGACACGGTAACCTACACCTGGAAGGAAGATACCACCCCGCCGGTGATTACCTGTCCGCCCGCTTATTACGACCGTACAGGCACTTGCCCTAAGGATCCCACGGTTACGGGTACAGCGACAGCCACCGACAACTGCGGTGATGTAGTAATCACCTATAGTGACGGTCCACATGATACCTGCGGATCTGTCGCCCGCACCTGGACCGCTACCGATGATTGCGATAACTCCGCCACCTGCGTCCAGATGATTTACTGTCCGTGCGCAGACGAAACCGCCTGTGCTGCTCAGACAGGACCCGGTGAAACCACCTTCCCTGACGCCAGCAACTGGTTCACCTACATTACCTACGACAAGGGAGATGGCACTGAAGCTTCACCCTATGAGTATCCCATCTTTGCCGGACAAACTCACCGCTCTGGTACGCTCTTCGTCTATGATAAGGATAATCTCCTCTACGTGAAGTATTCCATAGAGGGAGCGGACGATCCCGACCGTGAGTGGTTGGGCATTCGCGAGTATCATATACAGGTTGAGGACACTCTGTCAGCTTTAATCGGGGCCATCGTAACCCCGGGTGGTAATCCAGCACCAGGTCAGTGCGAGTACAAGGACAGTCTCGGCATAGTGAACGATACTGGCTTTATAGAGACTGACACAATCAATAGCTATACTGACCCTATCTACATCTTTGCCCATTCCGTGATGATGTGGGGCTTTACCGATGGATAGACAACATGAGAGCCGTATAGCCAGAGAAGGCGTCTGGCGCAGGCGTCCTCGTTGTTTCCGAGGTACCCTGTGAATTTGCACCGATGTGTCAATAATTGATAAAAGGGACAGTTAATTACTGCTGCAAAGCGGCAAGGAACTATTGACCCTGAGTAACAGTAAAAAGGCTGTAAGAGAAATCTTACAGCCTTTTTTTATATCCTACCACTGCTAATACCATCACGAACTGTAGCAAGTTAGCTGACGTTTTTAAGAGTATCACCGGTTGCCAGCAGCCTCGCTGCGCCGATGAGATAGCCAGGAATCCAGGAAGAGTCAAGCCGGAATTAGCGGGCATGGCCCATGCTGCAACTATTTGCCGCCCGTCGCCCGTGACTCGCATCGAGAATCCTGCATCGAGCTTCCGGCATCTCGTAGCGCAGCGAAGACACCTTAGGTGGAGAATCGCGTTTTTGGGCTAATAAGGGGTACGAAAAAAATTTGAAAAAATCTTATTTTCTTCTTGACATCTACTATCAAACATAGTACTTATAAACTTAGTAGTAATAAATAACTGTTTTTTTAGACATGGAGGTAATTGTATGAGTAGACAATCACCCGACGATTTAGGCCATCTCCAGCGTGCCGTCCTCGAAATAGTATGGCAGCTCGGTCAGGCGACCGTTCATCAGGTAAGAGAGAAGCTACCTCGACGCAGGAAGCTTGCCTATACGACGGTCCTTACGGCATTGCAAAACCTGGAGAAGGCCGGCTGGCTCCGTCACAAGACCCAGGGAAAAAGTTACATCTATCTGCCGGCACGTACACGCGCACAAGCCGGCGCAAATTCGCTGACAAGGCTCTTGAAACGGGCATTCGACGGAGACCCATTTTTGATGTTTCAGCATCTAATAAAAGACGGCAGCTTGAAGGACACGCAACTGCAGACGCTCAAAAAAATGATTGACGAAAAACGAAAGGAGAAAAAATGATTACACAATTATTTACCGCAGGCCCATTCTGGTCCAATCCTCTCTTACAGAGTACAGTCTGTATCGTTGTCGGTCTAATCGGCAGTTTATTGTTAAGGCGAAGATCTGCGCGCGCCCATCAGGTGCTGTTTTTGGCGATGATTGCGGCAGTGGCAGTACCGGCCATGAGCATGATTGTCAGGCACTACGAGTTAGGTATATTCGTAGATACCCCGGCCGTAACCAAACCCCGGCTCTCCGAGATACACATTGTACCTATTACAATAAGCTATGAAATATCAACGCCCGCACCTATCCAAAACACTTATTACCCCCCTGCCATCGAACCCGAATATGCGATGCCAGCCACCGCTGTTGTCAGGGAGGCAAAAGCAAAACTGCCTCTGAGCACCATCCTGGCATGGTCATGGATTATAGTAAGTACAATCCTGGCGTGTCGTTTGTTTATGACATTCATATTAGGGATTCGCATGTTACGCCGCACGCTTCCTTTGCGTTGTGAGAAGCTACGCAAGGCGCTGTGTATCGCAAAAGACAAACTCGGCATTGATAAACCGGTCCAGGTTCTCTCCGGCAATGCGGTTTCCAGCCCGGTGATATGGTGCTGGTCAAGAAGGCCCGCCCTGTTAGTACCGGACGACGCCGAGCAATTCGAAGACGGCGTCGACTGGGTCGGCATGTTTTCTCACGAGCTGGCGCACTTCAGGCGTCTGGACCACATTTCAGGATTATTCGCCGAGCTTATCGTCTGCATCTTTCCGTGGCATCCCCTGATGTGGTGGGCCAAAAGCAGACTGGCTGATCTCAGTGAGCAGGCTTGTGATGACTGGGTCGTCGCCGGCTCACGCTCTCCCGCCGACTATGCTGAGTCCCTGCTCGATTTGTCACCGCAGGGACAGTTGTCTTTCCTGCCCGCGGTAGTCGGCAGAAAGAACGGACTGGAAAAAAGGATCCGCCGAATCGTAAAAGACAAATGCGGAAAACCTCACCTCGGCCTCTGTTGGGCTGTCCTTGTAACACTAATCGCAGTATGCATCACCATTGGCGCAGCCTTTGCCCAAACCCGACCGGCTGACACACACCAGGGGAATGATGAACATATAGAGTTCATGGCCGAAGCAGAGATAGATGATTTAAAAAATGAATCTGAAGAATTACTTGCCGAAGAACATAAGCATGAATTGCTCGCCCGGAACCAGGCGCTATTTGCCCAACAACAGCAAATGCTGGCCGAACAACAGCAACTCAAACAACTTTCCGAACAACTAAAGCTCAAACAGTTCAAACAGAAGAAAAACGCCGACACAACTGAGCAGAATCCGGCAGCCACTCATGGTGTTTTCATGGGGCATAAATGGCGTATCGATAAAAACCATCTTATCTGGTGGAATGACAAACCGTATGTGCGGTACGGCTTCACCGGAAACGGTTCGATGGATCGATTCATCGAGCTGGGATTTAATCAATTCAATGTCTGTCCCAGTGAAGAACTCTGGGTGTTCTCCAAAAGTAGAACTGATAACATGGAAGCGATCAGACAAGTTAACGAGTATACTGACGAACTGGTGAAGAGAGGAGCTACCTACTATGTTGGATTGAATCCCCTATGGCCGTGGAAGGGAAGCGGCAAGATTACCCAAGACGATATGGTAGAGTCCTTGTTCAAAATGACCTGGAACGTCACGGAATTCTCCGGGAGAAAGCATGCCCTCAGGTTATCAACTACTACAGAGCGAGAAAGTCAATTCAATAAGAGCAAAATGCGGGCATATCTTTTTGATATGGAGGCCGGCAAACATGAGGAGATTTCAGCTACATTGAAAAACATAATCACCTCTTCCGAGGAGATCAGAGAATCTCCAACTGAGGTGACGGAAGCAACTAAACACACGTTTATATTTGAAAAAATGCGGCTTCCCATATCACGGGACTTGAGAGTCACTATTGTATTACCATTTCACACGGAGATGGTCCCCCAAGTTTATCCTTCCTCTTTCCCCGCCTTATGGAAACCTACTATTGCCAGATACTACAGAAAAGGTCTCACCAGTTTCAGTAAGGCACTTGCCAAGGAGGGCCTACGAGGAATGATGTTTGGAGATGAGATTAATTCCTATCGCGTCACATTCCCAAATGCCGAAGTATATGTCAATTTCAATGGCGATGAGGTCGCATTGCACGCCTATCGGGATTGGCTTAAGAAGAAGTATAGAAAGATTGACGAACTGAATGGATATTTGGGGACAAAGTATGATAATTTCGGCCAGGTCAACTGGCACATTTGCATCTATCCTTTTCTGGAGGAAGAACTTGAGGATGAAGATCCCTGGAAGGGAATCAAAAACACATTTGGCTTGTTCGTCTCAGCCTCTCAAATGAGAAAAATTGATGAGTTACAGGAGGATTTTCGTGTCTGGTTTTATGGCCACTGGTTAGCTGAGTATGGTAAAATGGCCAAAGAAATCATTGGAAATGTTCCTGTGTTTATTACCTCGGCGGGGATTGGAGGAGATGCGGACAATTACCTCCAGATTCACAAACAAGCTATGTTGGAGGGACTGGATGGACTTGTCAGAAACCACTATGCATATGTAAAGAAATCCCAAGCAGGCCGGTTCGACACTTTTGAAGTTTGGTCAGATCGAAGGTTTCCTCTTGAAACTGTTACGAGTCTTCTGGATTCTGTCCAGAAAGAAGGCGGGAAAACGAAGACCTACATGTCAAATGAATTTGGCTGTCCCAAGAAAGGAGGACATGACGATTTTGGATTAGGCGATCAATTCTCTTTCCAGTCGAAAGATGATCTCCGTAACTTCCTGCATGTCCTCATAGAGAACGGATACAAAGGCTTCAACATGTTTAAGATGAACCCTAATGTTGAGACTGCCCAGGAGGAGGTGAAATGGCTTTCCGAACTGAAAGGAGAGATCGTAAAGGACACTATCGCCAGAACGAATTGTCGCAAAGAGATAAGAATCACAGCAAAGGAGGCTATTAGAGTTGCTCGTCAAGTTCCAAAGCTGAAATCTTTGATTAAACGATATCCCAACGTGAGACCTTCTGCTGCTTTCAATGATCGATATGGTGTCTGGGTTGTGGAGTTCGTCTCCGATAACAGGGAAGTTGGATTCGCATCAATCAGTAGTGATGGTAGAGTATTGGAAGTTAAAACCAAATAGTCAATTCAGGGCAAACTCCGGCACTGCAAATGTCAGAAAATTCTCCGGCACAAACGGACGGGCCGAGACATCGAACATCCCCCCGATGATATACCGAATGAGCCTGACGAGATTGAGACAATAGAGTCTACACAACCTATTTCTTGATACTTACGAGGACTTTGTAATCTATTGTTAATAAAACCTGCGCAAAGAAATATACAACTGATTAACTCGTCCCCGAATGCCCGCCCTCGCCTCCTATCGGTTTCATAGGTTGTTCCCACGAGGGCGGGTTTCGGGGTTCAATTCGAGCGGGTGCGGGAATCCATAAAAATAAACGCCCTTCTTCTCGGTCGCAACCTGCAAGATGCGCTTCACGCTCGGCGCCTTATTTTATTCTCTTGTTTACTTTTCTCCAGGAAGCTGTTATCAGAAAACTTTCATCCATATTCTCCACCATCCTGATAAACTTATTCATCGGCACTGCGAATGTCAGGAAATTCTCCGGCACAAATGGACGGGCCGAGACATCGAACATCCCCAGGACGGCCTTTGGCCGCTCGCAATCCTTTTCAAGATAAGGATACAGAACAATGGACCCGCAGCCGGCGGCGAACGGCGCAAAGACCGCATCGGCCCCGACTTCATCAAAGTTTGCAAGCGTAAACAGACCCGACAAAACATCAGCATACGCAAAAAAGATGACCACCTCCGGCTCGTCGGACTCATCGAGCATGTCCCACCTCTTAAAAACAATAAATTTGGCCGGCGCTTTCATCTTCGGCGCCTTTTGCATCAACTCTATGACTAATTCAGGCGTCTTTTTATACCGTTCTCCCTCGAGCTGGCCCGGTATGCCGCACGAGAGAAAATATTCGAAGTTCGGCATGACCTTATCGCTAAAGCCCAGATACTTTTTACCGCCGTAGCACCCGATTGAGTCGGCCTCGAAGTAAAGGGACTTCCCCTTTCTAATCTTTGCCAGGTCGCCCATAATGCACTTATGCCCTGTAGCTGGTTTGACCGGCTCGGCCCCTCTGACCTCCTCGGTATAGTAGAAAACGATAGGAAAGTCGGCCGAATTAAAATATTTCTCCCACTTTTCTTGAAACTTCTCTTTTAATTTCATATCCATTGTATATTTACCTTCAGCAATTTTGTTTCTCTTAATTAGTCACTGTAGCCACCGTCCAATTATAAATCTTCGGCAGAAAATTGGGTTTGAATTGGGTTCGTTTTTTCGGAGCCCAAATCCGCAATTTTCTTCATAATCCTTTGTAAATACAGACTTTACATCAATTTTACCCTCTGGCAAATTGGCTTTGATTGGGTTCGTTTTGGGTTCGTTTTTCCCGTGTCCACTAAGTGTCCTTTTTTCATAATCGGTTGTAATTACATTACTTATGTTCATTTGACTTTTTCGGAAATTGGGTTCGTTTTGCATAAATAAGGGGCTGATTTGTAAAGAACTCTCTATAGATGTCGAGGTTTCTCTACAGACGTAGAGCACCTTACAGGCATGTAAATACATTATTAACCACGGATTACGCAGATTTCGCGGATTTTTAACCACGAAGGCACGAAGGCACGAAGAAAAAATAGACAGGATAACAGGATTAACAGAGATTATGTTTTTGCCGGCTTGGTGTTCTTGGCAAAACCTGCTTTTAAAGCCAGCTTTGTCGCAGGTTATTGCCTTCATCCACAAGGCCATTGAAACGGCCTTCTTCAGAAGCCAGCGAAAAACGGTTCTTGTTAGCCGTAAAGATGCACAAAATGCACAAAAGCTAACATAAAATGACCAAAAAAGTGTTTTATTAACCATTAATACACCTTTTTGATTGATTATTGATTATTGATAAATGATTAT
Organism: Planctomycetota bacterium; assembly: GCA_019456145.1. GTDB lineage: Bacteria > Planctomycetota > Phycisphaerae > Sedimentisphaerales > Anaerobacaceae > CS2-K091. The sequence continues at coordinate 44,431 of VRUL01000021.1, read as the reverse complement.
TGTTCATTGAGCATTCATTAACGATAAAATTTGACTTGGGCGGCTGCCCTACTTGTGCGGTTCTCCGCTAAATCTGACGCCTGCCACAGGGAAAGGGGCAAGCTGCCGGCGTCCGGCGTTTACCTGCTGGTAAACATACAGTTAGATTAACATATTATCAAACAATAGTCAACAAAAAAATGCCCCCGAAAAGCACTTTTTTTGGCCACCAATTCTACATTCTAAATTCTAAATTCCCCTTGCCTCCTCCCCCCCTCCATTATATGATGTCCAAAAATCAGGCTAAAAAGGATATTTGGGGAATAGCAAAATGCCGGAACTTCTTACATTGATTGGAGTTGTGGGTTTTCCTTCTCCGCTTCACGCTTAACGCCAAAAACCGAATTTTTGGTGATTATAAAAACAATATCTTAGAAAATGTCTTGAGATTGTTACAATTCAAAGACGATTATGATATTATAGCAAAATCAAAGGCATAAATAAGGAGATTTAACTTTGCGACATTCGGCAACTCTTACAGAGGATATTCTTGAATCGAATGCACAGATTACCGGAGCGCAAAAGGAATATTTAGGTGTTACATTTCAACCTAATAAGAACATTGGGATACATCGGTGGTACCCTTACGTAGAGGGATTTTCCGGTGGGTTCGTATCAAACGTGCTGAATGAGTTTGGAGTTTCGTCAGGGATGGTTTTCGATCCTTTCGGGGGTTGTGGCACAACTGCTGTGGTCGCGAGTCTTAGTGGGATTGAATCGGTCATCATCGATGTAAATCCCTTTATGTGTTTTGTTACTAGGGCCAAAACACAAAGATATAAGATATCAAGTCTTAAGCAAGTTAAAGCTCGTCTTAAGCGAAAAATAAACTCATACACAAGAGCACAAACTCCCAAAGATAATCTTTCACCTGTATTTGAAGATAAAAACTATTTCAGCAATGATGCCATTTACAAGATCCGCTTCCTCAAGCAGTGTATAGGACGAATTAGAAATATTTCTACATGTGATTTCTTCAAGTTAGCCCTTGCTTCCATTCTTGTAAAGGTATCTAAACTAAAGCGGGCACCCGACCTCAAGTATAAGCGCGACAATGAAAACAGTCCTGAAGTCTTTAAGACATTTCTGCAAAAGCTTGAACAAATGCAGCAAGATGTTGTAGAATTAGAAGGTTATTCTACTGGAGCAACGGCGGTAATCTGTGATAACATCATTGCTCCTTCGAAGCTAACTCCACAATACGACAATTCTTTTGACATCGTTATCACTTCACCTCCTTACCTGAATGGCACAAACTACTGTCGCAACACAAAACTTGAGTTATGGGTTTTCGATTACTTGAGGTCTAGTAAGGATTTGAGTGAACTTCGCAAGCAAAATGTTACAGCTGGGATAAACTCTACACAGATGGGAAACGGCACTAAGTCGAGGTTTCCTAAAGTGCAGAAACTTGTTGCCCGAATATCCGAAAATGCGTATGATCGAAGAATACCAGTTATGGTAGCAGCCTATTTCAATGAGATGGAATCCGCTCTTAAGAATATTTATCGGTTTTTGAAAAGTGGTCATTATTGTGTCTTAGTCATTGGAGATTCGTTTTTCGGGGATACTCATATACCAACGGATGTAATACTTGGAAGTATTTCAGAGCGGATAGGTTTTCGCATGGAAGATAATAGAATAGTTCGCGTTCGTAAATCTAGGGGAGGTTTTCCTCTTCACGAAAGTATCCTCATACTTCAGAAAAAGAAAAATGGCTAAGCGTTCTGACAGGCACAAAAAGCGTATTGGTAGAACTGGTGGTTTTGTTTTGCACTTTCGCGGTGCAGGCGTGGACCAAGAAAAGATGGATAAGATCATTCTGGATTATTTACGTAAGAAGGCGGATCTGCTTGGGGAAGATACATCCTCTGCAGATTTTAACGCTCAAATGGCTATTGAGGTTATCGCTCGTGGTGATTATCAACCAGATCGCACACAAAACCTTGAGGGTACTTCGGCATACGTAAGAGAAAAACTCAAATATATGAAGGATTTGGGATTTATCAGAAAAGATGGTTATCTTACTCAGACGCTTCGTGACTATGCGAGGATTTCACAAGCAAATGATTCTGCTGCTCGATTGAATCTTCTTCAGCAACGAATTGGATGTTGGAAATTACGGTGCCCTCAAGGAGCCGGAGGAAGATGGACGCCAAAGCAAAATGGCTATAGGCATTATCGCATTCGACCAGGAATTATGTTTCTCTATGCACTAAAATCTGCTGAAGACCATGGCGTAGAAATCGACACTGACGATTTGACACTGTCTGCCTTACGCTTTTTTACGCCTGCCCAACAAGACCGTGTTGACGAGGAGTTTCTGAAGAATCACATTGATCAGTATTTCGCCGGTAAGGCAGAGTCCTTGCCAGATTACAGGGCAGAATTTGAAAGTCAAATGGATCGAGTGGAAAGAGACTTGGGTGAGAATCTTCGCGCAAATGATCCTTGTGTCTTTGCAAGAAAATGCAGGGATGCTACTAATAATGCATATTGCCTGATTATATTGATGAGAAAAGTTGACCTTATCGAGGCGGATAATCGCAATTCAGCTATTGGACACTGGTCCGGAACTCAGCAAGCGTATGACAATACGAAAAATGTTCCGGAATTTAATGTTGTAACACTTAAAGACACAGGAAGGAGACTTCTGCTTGAATCAATTAATCTTCTTCCGATTTGGTATGAAGATATTTGCGCATTGATATCATCAAGAGTTGAGGAAGACAGAAAAAGGATGGCCGATTTTGTTGAAAGGCTGGCCTTGGGTGAAAATATTCCGCAATCAGATATATCCGAGCACGAACTTGAGTATTTGGCAAGACTTGGATTAACAGGCAGGTGTAAAAATAGAGTGTTCATACCGGAACGTCGTCCGGTATTCGAACAGCAATATGACAGGCCATAAAACTCAAAGACCTAAAGAATGATAGAGATTGAATTTCCGATTATAACATCTCCACCAGCGAAACGGGATGACTTTCTAAATAAGTTCCAGGAAATTGTGCTATCGGATTTCGAGCACCTTATTACAGTTGCTCCATTCGTTGACGGAAAACTAATGACCAACCTTTTGAAGGGCTTTTTATTCAATACGCGCAAATTGACCATAGTAACTCGCTATGGAAACCTATACGCCGACCAGAAAAAACTGATTAATAAAACCATCGTTAAGCTCAAGGATGCCGCCAAGAAGGACCAAACCATATCAAAAAGGGTTATTTGGTATGTAAATCCTCGCATACATGCGAAGTTTGTCATAAAGGATTGGCAATGTATTCTGTTCGGGTCTCACAATTTTACCTATTCAGCCTTGAAAAAGAACTACGAACTCAGTGCGTATGTGGAAGGGATATCCGCATTTAAGAAAGATTTAAGTGCCTTTCTGGATGACATTATCCAACACAGTACTAAAAAGCTTTTTCCTGAGAATTCTTCTGTCACAAAGAAAAAAAGGTGAATCTCCATAACAGATTGTAATACAAATGGAAAGTAATCAGTTAACATTATTTGACGAGTACTCAGAACCTCTTTCGGACTTCTCCCCTGTTTCAAAGCGAATTGATGTGTTTGCGAAATTCAGATATAAGGCCAAACCTTACTGCAAACGCAACTGGGGCAATTCGCTACATTCTCTCTGTTCCTATCAAGGAAAGCTAAAACCGGCGATTGCACACTTTCTTATAAAAACAATGACCAACCAAGGAGACCGAATACTTGATCCCTTCAGCGGTGCCGGCACGATACCTTTAGAAGCATGTTTACAAGCTCGATTCGGCCATGGTGTTGATATTAATCCTCTGGCACACGTTAACACGCTGGCCAAAGTTACTTTCCCGTCTCATGAGGCTATTTACGACTTCCGCAATCGCCTCAGCAGATATATTGACCAATATCTTGTGGCAGAGAGTGAACTCACTCAGGTTCAGTTAAACAACATCAATGGGCGTCTGCAAGACTATTTTCATCCAGACACTTTTGCCGAAATAGTCACTGCCAGAAAGTTCTTTTCCACAATTGATCAGCACACGCCTGCGTCGGCCTTTGTCGAATCTTGTCTTCTGCATATCCTACATGGGAACCGCCCTTATGCGCTTAGTCGTAGATCGCATGGTCTCACACCTTTTTCCCCCACAGGTCCTTTTAAGTATAAACAACTATTGAGCCACCTAGATGCGAAGATTCAGCGCGCTATGCGAGCACAGATGCCCAAAAGCTATGTCCATGGCTCCGCGTATCTGTGCTCTGTTTTTGATTTTATGGCAGAGCAACAATATGACGCGATCATTACTTCTCCTCCATTCCTTAATAGCACACGGTTCTATATTGCAAACTGGATACGATTATGGTTTTGCGGCTGGGAAAAAAATGATTTCAAGCCAACTAAAAGGGGTGACTATCTTGAGGAGATGCAAGCAAAATCTATAACAGTTTACGAAAAAGTCTTCTTGAAATTTTTGAACCTTCTTAAACCTGGAGGACTATGCGTGTTGCATTTAGGAGTAAAAGGAAGGAGAGACATGGGAAAAGAGTTAATTCCTCAAGCAGAAAAAACAGGCTTTGAGGTTCTAAGACTTTTATATGAGGACGTCTCATTATGTGAGAATCATGGTGTGCGCGATCAAGGAAGCACAAATAAACATCAATTTCTCTTTTTACAAGCACCCACATTTATTTCTAAGTAAGCCCATATATTTTATAAATAACAATTCTGTAGGGTTTAGGATTTTGACGTTCAACTTTTTGCCTTAGCGGCTGGCCAATAAAATAGCCCAACTCCACAATTTGAAATAAGTAAATGAGTGTATGAGTGTATGAGTGTATAAGTGTATGGGTAGATGAGTAAATGTGCAAATGCGTGAAAGAGCCAGAAAAGCTGCGGCGATTTTATCTATTTGCCAGGTGGACCAGCAGGATAATAATCATTAAGACAGCAAAGGCTATGACGGTAGATAAAACCACGATGGTCATTCGGTAGCGCTGGGAGATCTCCCGTTTGAAAATATCATCCTCGAACTCCAGGTCTACGCCATCTTCCAGTTCCCTATAGACAGAAACGTCCATCCTGGAGTGCGCCCGAAGCGGCATCTGCCCATTACGAATGGCCTCTAAATCTATGAGCAGCTCCTCGACGTTCTTGTAGCGGTTTTTTTTGCGTTTGGCCATCATAATTTCGATGACTTCCGAAATACCAGCCGACAGCGACGTGTTTATATGGTCTGGCGGAACCAGCGGGTCACGCAGGTGTTTTCTCATAACATCTGAGGGATTGTCTGCCATAAAGGGCACCCGGCCGGTTACTATATGATAGAAAGTCGCGCCAAGACCGTAAATGTCCGCTCTGCCGTCGATATCGATTTCGCCTCTGATTTGTTCTGGTGCGATATAGTACGGGGTCCCGTAAGCCTTGCCGGCCTCGGACTGGGCCGCCTCGATATCGGCCGTTTCACGTGCCAGGCCCATATCGGCGAGTTTTACTTTGCCCCCCGTCGTCGTCATTATATTCTTGGGCTTGATATCGCGGTGAATCAGGCCACGGGCGTGGGCGTGGGCAAGAGCGTGAGCGACCTGTATAACTACATCGGTGGCCTCCTTTTCAGAGAAGATCTTGCCGGCCGACAGGTCCTCGTACAATGTCTTGCCCTCAACGAATTCCATCACAAAATAGCTGTAGCCCCCGGCCTGGCCGACGTCATAAGCCTGAACGATATTCGTGTGGTTGAGCTTGGCAGCGGCCTGACCTTCCTTGTAAAATCGCTCTACATATTCGGGATTTTCGCTGAATCGCTTCGGCAAAACCTTTATCGCAACCATGCGGTTAAGACTTAATTGCCTGGCCTGGTACACGATTGCCATCGCTCCTGAGCCGAGCTTGCCGAGTATCTTGTAGCCGGGGATTCGATGGGCGGCAGCCTTTTGCTCCTTTAGGCTTACCTTTAATCTGTCCGACTGGGATTCAGTGATATAGCCAAGCTCGACCATGATGTCTCTGAGCATTGTAGGATTGACCTTAGAGCGAGCTTTTAACTCGCCGAGTGAGCGACGCAACTCGGTATCTGTGCAGAGACCCTGCTCTACAGCCATTTTGCCGAAGACGGTGTCATAACTTGTTTCCTGCTGCGCCATCCATCACCTCGCAGAGCCCAATAGTTCCGGCATATCCACAATTGACTACAAACTAAGGCAATACACTATATCAAAAAAAGGTACTGTCAAAGAAAATCCGTTGTATCTGACTATAAAAACAGGCCGAGCCGAAGTAAAATCGACCTTTTAGGTCTGCAAGTTTAACGGTTTGTCTATAATAGCCCGCACATCCCGGCGGCCTGATAAGGTTTTACTTCCATGGCTTTGCATCTTATAGCTTCAATCCAACGTCCGGCCGCATATCAGTTTGTACCTGGTACGCACAAACTCATACAGCAAAACCATAGGGCCCGCTAAGTTGATACTTTTTATCCTTCAGTAAAAGAGAACAACGGACTTCTTCTTACTCCCGATCCTCATCCTCATCATCGTCGTCATCATCGTCATCTTCATCGTCGTCGTCGTCGTCTTCATCATCGTCCTCGTCGTCGTCGTCGTCGCGGTCATCGTCATCGTCGTCGGCGTCATCGTCGTCGTCGCGGTCGTCGGCGTCGCGGTCGTCATCATCATCGTCGGCGTCTTCGTCATCGTCGCGGTCATCATCATCGTCATCGTCGTCGGCGTCGCGGTCCCTTTCGCGCTCCTGGTCCTGGCGGCGTTCGTCGCGGTCTCTTATCAAACGGCGTTCCCTGCGTTCAGCATGGTCTCGGTCTCCCTCGCGTTCCTCGATTTCCTGGCGTTCTGCACGCTCTACTCGCTCTCTTTCTCGGGGCACGCGGTTTCTTTGGCGTTCTGCACGTTCTCCTCGGTCTGTTCTCCTGCGTTCGTCGTGCTCCCTTCGTAACTCAGATTCCCGCCTGCCTCTTCTTTGCGCATCGACTCCTGGCCTGCGGACTTGCCTTTGGCGTTCTTGCGCGGGCGACTGTCTTCGGCGTAATTCCGTCTTCAATCGCTCGTTTTCTGCATTAATCCGGCGGAGCTGTCTTTCCATTCGCTCAACACGCGCTGCAAGGTCCTTGAAAGCCCCAGTAATCCTCTGCAGACGTACTTCGATGGCTTCCTTTAAATTTGCTTCGAGATTGTTGAAATGTTCTTTGATTCCGGGCAGCCGATGCTGTAACGGAGGAGGATTTAGCAGAGGTGGATGTATTGCCGGGTGGCCTTTGGGCGGATGCATTTCGAGGTGGCCTTTGGGCGGGTGCATTTGAGGGGGACCTCCATGTTCCTTCATTCCCGGGTGGCCTTTGGGCGGATGCATTTCGAGGTGGCCTTTGGGCGGGTGCATTTGAGGGTGATCTCCATGTTCCTTCACTGCCGGGTGGCCTTTGGGCGGGTGCTTTTTATGGTGACATTCGGCACAAGTCTTTTGCGGTTGACCTTTTTTCGGACGTATATCCGGGTGGTCTTTGGGCAGGTGCATTCCCGAGTGGCCTTTGGGCTTATGCATATCCGGGCGGTCTTTGGGTTTGTGCCCTTTTTTGGCGGGACGCTCAAATTCACTTTTTAGTACCCGCTCAAGCTCTTCGGCTTTCTCCCATAGCTCCCGAGACTTTTCCATTTGGCCCTGCTGCTTAGCCTGGCTTGCCATATCTCTTAGGCGCACAATGTTTTGCTTTAGCATTTGGCCTTGTTTTTCTTTACCCTGGCCAGCATGTGCCTTGATCTTTTCAGCTAACAACTTAGCCTTTTGGCGGAGCAGGTCGGCCTTGTCATGATATCCCTGTTCGGCGGCCTGCTGAGCAGCTTCTTTTAGCTCCGCGATTTGGGCGTGCAGTTTTTCCATACGTGCCGCCATCTCGCGCTGCCGGGGTTTATGTTCCTTTTTCAACTCAAGCTTTTTGCGTTCGATCCTACGTTCCTGGCTCTCGGGACCTTTAAGCTGGCGTTCGATATTTCGGAGCTGTTCATGAATCTCGTTTAAATGGGCTTTAAGCTCGCGGGCTTCTGCATCCTGGCCATCCCGGAGGCCTTGGATTTCGTGCTTGATTTCACGCGCCCGGTTTTGAAGTTCTTCGCGGTGCCGGCTAAGCTCACGGCGGTGGAGTTCTTCTTCGGAGTGCCCGCGTTCTTCTGTGCGGCGTTCTATCTCGATTCGTTTGAGCCACTTTTGGCCCTCTTCTCTAACGAAACCGATTTGGACTTTGTCGCCTTCTTTGAGTGCGCGGGCGGCGTGCATAAAATCGTCGTTTCGAGGCACAATAACGGTCACATGGCCATCGTGTTCAAAGGGCTTTACAACGATAGCCAGATACTCGCCATCGCCGAGCCGGCGTTCGGCCCGCTTTAGGAAGACGCCGGCAAAAGCACCCTCTCTGTCGTGTTCTTCAGCGTGGAGCAGGCCGGTGACCAAGACAGCGGCAATAACGGTGAGGGTCAGGATTCTGTATTGCTTTTTCATGACATTATTCCTCCATTAAGATTCCTTAACAACCAGGCACCCACGCCGGCCGTGGGGGCTAAAGAACTTTTACCACATACAGCCATTAAATTCAATACAAATATTGGGCTTTTGTAAGAATTCAAGGCCTTGTGTTACTGAGGGCTTTAGTTATGTGATTTTCGGCCGATTTTATTTAGTACCTTAATCACATCGGTGGCTTCAAAGACTGTTCCATCGGTCAATCGGCCGGTGACTTTCATGTCGATATCGGCAGACTTTTTATAGCATAGAGGTCGTGACATAAGCTAATTATGGCGGCGGTGGCGGTGGGGGAGGAGGTGGTGGGACCGGAACAGTCGTGAAACTCCAGATTTGGCCTGTGGTTGTACCCCATTTATTTATCTCATCGATACGCCAATAATAAGTCGTTTCATAATCCATTGTGCCGGGGTCAAATGCTGTCGCAGTCTGGTTACCAATGAACGGTGGAGGGTTACCGGTTCCAAAGTACACATCGCGCGATGTGGCAGAGGGACTAGGCTTCCAACTCAAATCAGCGGTCCTGCTGACGCCTGTTGCGCCATCAGGGGGATTCGGATTGCTGGCCTCAACGGGCTTAGCAAATTTTCCACCACCTTTATATGTAACTTTAATAACATCTGTGCCCTGGAATACGGTTGCATCCGTTAACCGGACACTGATTGTCAGGTCGACGTCACCGGCGTCGAGGATTCCCTTAAGCTGTTCGTAACTGAACCTGGCTGTTACAACCTGCTTTCCCTGGTCTATTTGAACAGACTCAGCTTCAATTTTGCCCTGGAGAAGAACGCCGTTGGGGTCAATGTCCGCAACATCGTAATTCTCGGGAAGCCAGAGGTAACAAGTAATTGAATTGCCTTTGCTTGCGAGATTTATTGTACGGGGAGTAATCCTGACCTCGGCCGGTGGCGGCGCTTCGTAACCCCCCATGTCGATTCGTCCGGCGATTATTCGCGGATTGCCATCGAGGTCTGTTTCATTGGGTCCGGGTATATAATTCGGATCGCCGGCATTGATACAAAGCGAATCAGGGAATAGATGATAGTCACCACCTATCCAATCGTACGTGCAACCATAGTAAGCATAACCTCCTATACAATTAGGTCCCAAATAATATCCCGGTGCCACGAAGCACGGATCAGCACCGATGTTGCCTGTTCCGCCTAATGCCCCCGTCCAGCCCTGGATGCAACTGTAGTCGACGATGATGGAAGTACCGAAAATCTGTGCTGATTCGTCCGTACCGTCCTTGCCCCTATTTTCCCATAAGATACAATTGTCCAGTGTCGTAATGCCATCTGTATTATAGATTCCCCCGCCATTGTACTGAGCTAAGTTTCCGGTGAACGTGCAGTTTTTCAGCGTCAGGCTGTTGTTGAATTGATTAAAAATCCCGGCACCCGAGATTGCCGAGTTGGTGATAAAGGTGCAGTTGGCCACAATCGGGCTGCTCTCGCGGTTATACATGCCGCCGCCCAATCTTGCCGAGTTCTCACTGAATGCGCAGTTTGTCAGTGTCGGGGAGCTCTCAAAGTTTGCCATTCCGCCGCCCTCGTAGAAGGCCGAGTTCTCACTGAAGGTACAGTTAGTCATTGTTGGGCTGCTCTGGGTATTGTAGATTCCGCCGCCGAAGTCACCGGCCGAGTTCTCGTTGAAGGCGCAGTTAGTCAAATTCGAGCTACTATGGTCGTTGAATATTGCGCCACCTGTGCCATAATCTCTCGAGTTCATAATCCCTATGGCAGAGTTGTCAGTAAAGGTACAGTTTGTGAGGGTCAGCGTGCTCTGGTCGTTGTACAACCCGCCACCGTCGTAGGCCGAGTTGCCGAAGAAATTGCAATTCGTCAGGGTCAAGGTGCTCTGGTCGTTGTACATCCCACCGCCATGGTCAGTAGAGACGTTGTCGTTGAAGGTGCAGCCAGTCAGCGTGGAGATGCAAAAAACGTTGTATGCCCCTCCGCCTTGGTAATCTGCCAGATTATTGTCTAATGCGCAGTTGGTCATTGTCGGGGTACTATTAAAGTTGAACATTCCACCACCCGAGGACGCTGAGTTGGTGCTGAATGTGCAGTTTGTCATTGTTGGGCTGCTAAACGAGCCGTTATACATTCCAGCCCCATACCTGAGCGCGAAGTTTTCTCTGAAGGTACAGTTTTTTATGATCGGATTGCCGTTCTCATTGTACATCCCGCCGCCTCGGTCTGCTGAGTTATTGCTGATAATGCAGTTTTTAATCGTGGGGGCAGTTAAGTTTGTCTCAGAGAGAACTTCCGGAGATGATTGCTCACTAAGTGTTCCCGGTGGTGGAGGCGGTGGCGGAATCGGCGGTGGGTCCGGCGGTAAAACGCAGTAGATTCCGCCTCCATATTCGGCGTTGCCGTTTGTGATGGTGAAACCATTCAAAACGCAATTTGCATCTTCACCACTATTGAAAGTTACCACAGAACCATTCTGGTTGCCGTCAATAATTGTTACAGCGGCCACATTTGGATCATTTGGGTCTGTGCTTCTGAGGGTGATGTTTTTGCCGTTGAAATTGATGTTTTCAATATATGTGCCGGGATATACTATGATAGTATGGCCATCAACAACATTTGGGTCATATATTCTTGCCTGTATGCTTTCGCCGGGGTTAACATAATGTGTTCCTGGTTCCTGGATAATATCTATAGAAACAGAAACCGGAACATATCTTTCATGGCTTGAAGGATAACCTAAGACTCCGGTTACAGCATAATTTCCTGTTGAAATATTGACGCCATTTTTATCAGTCATATACCACATATACATGTATTCATACGATTGAGAAGGACCAAGATTAAATGAAGTACCGTACCATGTAACCGGCCGAACCAAATTATCCCAAATTCTGATCTCGTCCTTATCCACCATCCAGTCGCAAGTATTGTCTATCGGCCCATAGGTGAATATAAACTCCACGTCCTTCTTCCCCACATTGGTTACCCTGTACAACATTTGAACATTTTCATGCACATCATAGGCCGCTTTATCCGTCTGCATGTAATACTCTATCTTATCTTTAACAATAGAATATGAGTTCGGCGCAAGTGTTGTTGTATTTACCTGAGCGGAGGTGGAAAGAAGCATGATTAGAGAGAACAGGGAAATTGCCAGTATGGCTTTAAGAAATGTTTTAGCAGCCATTTTCGAACCTCCATTTACGTTGCTTTGGGCCTAAAACCGCTTTCTTTACGGCAAATGAATGCAAGGCGATTCAGACATTGCTTATCACGCAACTGCACTTTTTTGACCAATTCGACACTATCTCTATTATCGTTGGTGCGAAACTATTAATAAGTGCAACGAAACCACAAAACATTACACTTTTTTTTGTGGAATTTTGCTTTTTCTGCAAACTTTTACAAATTATACTAAAATTTCACCTAATTCATCTCTATTATTGTTCGCGCGATACTATTAATAAGTACAACGAAACCACAAAACTTGACGCAGTTTCTTGTGGAATTTTGCTTTTTCTACAAAATTTTACAAATTATACTAAAATTTCACCTAATTCATCTCCATCATCGGCTCCCGGGCCACAATCGGCAACAACAGTGAAAATCTCCGATTTTGCTTTTCTCATGACCTTCTGCCTCTGCCCCGCCGGTGCTTGCACAGTATAAAATGGTATACAAACGAAGCAGAAAGCCTCGCTTCGCCAACTCTATAATCGATATAAAAAGTATATCCGATTGAGAAACACGAGTCAAGAGAATTCTTTTGGGACGTATGCTCGATTCTCCACCTAAGGTGTCTTCACTACGCTACGAGATGCTGGATTCTCGTAAAAAATTTTATTTTGCTTTTGAGCCCCAGAGTTTTGACATCAAATCACATGTATTGGGGTCATACTGCCGCAACTCGAATTGAATGAATGGATAGTGGCCGCTTAGGCCGTAATAGGATTCGGTCATTGTCGCGAAATATTCTCTTGCGCTGTTCAAGGCGGGGTGCCTGACCTTTCTGCCATCAAAGCGGAGTACGGAAGTATATTTCCCGGATTTGAGTGTGTTAGCATAGGCCGAATCAATCTGCTTCTGTTGGTCCGGGAGATATTTATCATAACAGGCGTAAGCCAGGTAGCGGAGGAGGATGAATTTTTGAAATTCCTGCCATCGCGCAAAATTTCCGGAGGAACCGATCTCGATAGCGTTTAATTTATCGGGATTGAGGCCTTTGGCTTTGAGAGTATTTTCGCAGTGATGATACGCGATGTAGGGGACAGCGTTATTTTCGAGTTCGAGCCAAACTGGTGTGGTTTTTAGTTTTTCCAGGGAACTTACCGGCATATATAAATCTATGAGATAAAGCTTGTATTCCAATAAATCGAGTATCTTTTGTGAATAAGCTCTGAGCCTGCGCAGGAGCGGACTGACATAAACGGTCCAGCCTTTGATATCTGTTTTGTAGTATTTTTCGGTAGGGATGAAAGATTGATTGCAGGTTGTGTCTTTCTTATCGCTGTCGAGGAAGTTGGCTAAGTCTTTTGTTCGCTTCTGCTGGTCTGCCACGTCTACGCCCCAGAGGTTTTGCAGGAGATAATACATATCGGGGTCATATTCTTTTAACTCGGCCCTTACAAAGGGGTAGAAATCATTTGCTCCGAAATATGCTTCAGAACTTTCGGCGAAATATTCGCCCCTGTTGTTGGCTCCGTAATGCTTTGTGCTGAGAGAATAACGGCACAAGACGGCATCATAAATTCCCTTTTCCATGGCGTTGTCGTAGACTTCGTCGAGTTTGTACTTGTCATAACTCTTGTCGCTTCGAAGGAACCTGTGGTCATAACAATGCGTGAGCTCGTGAAAGACGACCCAGGGCTGGTGATAAGACTTTTGCATGAATGTCTTTGCACTGGTTAAACCAATAACCGTTTTGACATCGGGAGGGCGGTATTTGTTGGCGATTAACCAGCCCCTTCCGTGGTAGGCTATGCTGGATAAGGTGTCGTACTCGAACCAGATGGGGCCTCGCTGTTGGGTCTGGGTGACAGCGGCCCGGGGGACGTTGAGGGTCACCTGATAAAACTGGGCATGTAAATACTCCAAGGCGGCATTCATTTGGTCGGGGTGATCAAGTAAGTCCTGTTTATTTATGTAAACCGTCCATCCACAAATATTTCTGACTTCAAACAAATGATTATAAGAGTTCGGTTCTGATTTTGCCTGGGCATGGAGGGAGATGGCAGATACAAAAAAGGGAGCTACCAGGACGGTTATATAGAATCCACATTTATTCATCACTCCTCCTCCAAAGGATTATGTCTGCCGGCGTAAGATGCTGCTTAACAGAAGCTGTACTACTTTTTGCCGCCTTTATCCTGAACCCTAACTAAGCCCGTTCCCTTGAAGGCGGTCCCGTTGTTGAAGAGGCCGGTGACCGTCAGCTCGACGTCACCAACGCTGAGAATGACCTGCACTTCCCGGCGGGGGAACCTTGCCCTGATCTCTCGATTTACCTGGTCGAACCATATCCACTGCTGTTCAATATCACCCTCAAGACGGAGACTGCCGGGGTCAACATCTGCAACATCGTATCCTTCGGGAAAATAAAGATAAGTAGTAATCCAATTGCCCTGGCTTTTGAGATTTATGACAGGGGGATTTACATCCACGTCGACGGGAACGAGCAAAGCGTGCTCGTAAGCACCCATGTCGATTTGGCCGCCAATTACGCGGGGCTGGTTGTCTAAATCCGTTTCGTTGGGTACAGGTATGTAAGCCGGGTCGCCGGTATCGATGCAAGGTGACCAGGGGAGGAGATGGTAATTGCCTTGTACCCAGTTTCCTCCGGCGTCCCAATATCCCGGCGAGACAACGAAGGGGTCATCAACAATATTGCCAATACCGGCCCAGCCACCGAGAATACAAGAATAGCTAACCTGTATAGTACCATCGGGCCAGATCTGCGCTTCCTGGTCGATACCGTCCTGGTCCCTGTTGTTCCATAAGATAGAGTTGGTTAGTATTAATATGTTTCCATCATTTAGTATGCCGCCGGTGGTCTTTAACGTTCCATTACCAATAATGGTGCAATTGGTCAGTGTCACCACTCCTCCGTCAAAGAGCATCGCCCCTCCTCCACTAAAGCCGCCATCAGCCCAGTTGCCGGAAAACAGGCAGCTCATTAGCGTTGAAGTCCCGCCAAAACTGACCAATGCACCACCACCGGCACTGGCTAAATTATTCCTGAATGTACATGCAGTGAAATTTGTGTCTGTAGCGTCATTTAATATGGCACCACCCTCATTGCCTGAATTGGCAGTGAAGGCGCAGTTGGTAAGCGTGAGTGTGCTTTGTGAGTTACCCATCGCGCCTGCGTCATCTGCGGCCGAGTTTTCTGTGAATGTGCAATTGTTGAACACGGGGCTGCTCTTGAAGTTTCTTATGGCGCCGCTATGAGAGCTGGCGGAGTTCTGGGTGAAGGTGCAGTTGGTCAGGGTCGGATTGCTGTTGAAGTCGTATATTGCGCCGCCGGTACCGGCTGAGTTTCCGATGAAGTCGCAGTCGGTCAGTATGGGGTTTGCGTTTTCGTTGTAGATCCCGCCGCCATTACCGGTAGAGGTGTTCTGGGTGAAGGTGCAGCCGGTCAGCGTCGGATTACTGCCGCCCCAGTTACTCATCGCGCCGTTATTGTTGGTGAATGCGCAGTTGTCCAGGGACGGGCTGCTTTGGATATTATACATGCCGCGTTGGTTGTCAGTGAAGGTACAATTGTTCAATGTGGGGCTGCTGTTTTGATTGTGCATGGCCTTGAAGTTGCCGCTGAAAGCGCAGTTATTCATGGTTGGGCTGCTGCTGTCGTAGTTATCCATGGCGTCGGGCCAGTTGTCTGTGAGGGAGCAGTTTGTCAGGGTGGGACTGCTGCCGGTGTTGTACATTCCTCCGCCGGCGGCGGAGCTTGCCCAGTTATTTCTGATCGTACAATTTGCCAACGTTGGGCTGCCCTGATCGTTATACACGCCTGAACCGTACCTGTACATCCCCGTGCCATTTGCGTTGCCGGCCGTAATTGTGAAGCCATCGAGGACGGCCGTGGCGTCGGCGCCGCTGCCGGTGACAACCTGGTAACTGTTTTCACCATTGTTTGCGAAGTCCGGACCATCGTTGTCGGCCAAGTCGCCACTTAGGATAGTTTCGTAAAGCCCAACATCTCTGGCATCGGGGTTTGGTTGGCTGAAACCGGCGTAACCACCTTTAATAGTTACACCATCGATAAGCTGGAATGTTGCATACCGGTCGCCGGCGGTGACTCCGGCGCCCTGGTCGGGTGTGTATGTTCCCTGGGCGACGCGGATTTCGTCTGAGGCCACCGCGGCATTGAGGGCATCCCGAATATAGTTGTGAGCATCTGTCCAGTTTGAGCCGTTGTTGGCACCGGGAGCATCGGCATCAACATAGATGACTTGTGCACCAGCGCTTCCGGAGAAGACCAGTACTACAAAGAATAGCGAAATCAACAATGCGGTTTCAGTATTTGTTTTTGCAGCCATTTTCGAACCTCCTTTTTCCTCGTTTTGGTTTTAAAGCCTAATCCTTATTGTGTAAACCTGATAATCATAGAAAGGCCTAATCGACGATATCTATGATGATAAAGAAGAAGTTAACCGGCAGTCAGAGGGCTGTCAAGTATTTTTTATAGGACTTTTGTGTGGCAGAACGGCAAAGCTGGACAGATTTGGCCTTGACTTGGCCTGGAATTCGGTTTAAATTCGCATCTCGTGACTCGTAAATCGTATCTCGGACGAGATAACGGCCAATGAGTTATTGCTAAAGATAAAAAAATGGAGACAACAGGTGGCTTATAATTGTGTCGTACTGATAAAGCAAGTTCCTGATACCAAAAGGATTACGGGGCAGGCGATGAACGATGACGGGACGGTCAATCGTTCCGCCCTGCCGGCTATTTTTAATCCTGAAGACCTCAATGGGCTCGAACTGGCCCTTGAGATCAAGGAAAAATACGGCGGAAACATTACGGTTATCACGATGGGTCTGCCGGGGGCGAGCAGTATTCTTCGCGATTCGCTTTTTCGAGGGGCCGACGAGGCAATCCTGATAACCGACAAGCGATGTGCGGCCAGTGATACGTTGGCAACCAGTTATATCCTGAGCTGCGCGGTCAAAAAGTTTGATTTTGATATTGTTATCTGCGGCAGACAGGCAATCGACGGTGACACGGCACAGGTGGGGCCACAGTTGGCTGAGAAATTGGGCGTTCCTCAGATTACTTACGTTGAAGAGCTTATGGAGCTAAACGGCAAAAATATCACAGCCCGTCGAAATATCGGAGCCGGGTGGCAGCAGGTCAAAACCAGCCTGCCGGTGCTGCTGACAGTTACGGGCGAAGCCAATGAGCCGAGGGTAGCAGCCGCGAAGAAAATGATGAAATATAAAAATGCACGCACACCTTTCGAAATCGAACGGGAAGTCAAAGACGATAATCATGAAGCCGACGAGGCAACAACCAAGGCCCTTATCGAGCGGAAGTGCGGCTTATTGGAAGAAAAAAACCTGTTGATTAAACAATGGGATTTGGATTTTATCGGTGCGGATTTGAACTGGTGCGGGCGAAGCGGCTCGCCGACGAAGGTCCATCGTATTCAAAGTGTTGTCTTAGCCGCGAAGGGAAGTAAGGACATCGAGCCAAGCGAGAATGGGATCTCAGGTATGGTACACGAGTTGATTGATGACAAGATAATTTCGTGAAGGGATTCTCGATACTTGATACTTGATGCTTGATACGAGATATGAATAACGAATATCGAACAAAGAATATAGAATGTCGAATTGAGATTGCCACGGCCCTTTGGGCCTCGCAATGACGAATTAATAAATAGATTCCTCGACTCCGCTTCGCTGCGCTCGGAATAACAGTGGGGCAATAACAGTCAGAATGACAAGGGACTGTAATACGAGACATAAATTATGATAAATGTAAATAGAGACGGTGAAGTTTGGGTATTTGGCGAGCAGCATGGCGGGCAATTAGAGGATACGCCGATCGAGCTGATGAGCAAGGCCCGATATTTGGCTGAAACTCTCGGGGTAAAACTGGCGGCGGTCGTTTTAGGGGACAACGTCAAAGAGCTGGCAACAAAGCTGATACACTACGGAGCCGACAAGGTATACCTGGTTGAAGACCCCCTGCTGGGCGCTTACCAGGCCAACAGCTATGCGAAAGTAATCTACGATTTGATTCATAAGTATGAGCCGCAGATTGTTCTTTACGGGGCGACCGTCACCGGGCGGGGTCTGGCGCCTCGGATTGCAAGCGCGGCAAAGGCAGGGCTGACGGCGGACTGCACGGATTTGCAAATCGGTGACCATACAACGGCAAGCGATAAACAGCTACATAAAAACCTGATGTTCCAGGTAAGGCCTGCCTTCGGCGGAAATATAATCGCCACCATCATCAATTACGACAGGTGGCCTCAAATGGCGACGGTGCGTGAAGGGGTGATGCCGATGCCGGAGGCGGACGCTTCGCGGACCGGGGAAATTATCGAAGAGAAAACGTCACTGTCACAAGAGGATTTGCCGTTAGAGATTTTAGCCGAACACAAACGGGCGAAGAAAGTTAACCTCAAGGCAGCACGTATAATTGTGGCCGGCGGAGCAGGGGTTGGCAGTAAAAATAATTTCAAGCTTATCTGG
Organism: Planctomycetota bacterium; assembly: GCA_019456145.1. Taxonomy (GTDB): domain Bacteria; phylum Planctomycetota; class Phycisphaerae; order Sedimentisphaerales; family Anaerobacaceae; genus CS2-K091. Next base: position 26,203 of record VRUL01000021.1, on the reverse strand, counting down.
GATTTGGCAAATTGCTTAGGCGGTGCGCCGGGAGCGAGCAGAGCGGCGGTGGACCTTGGATTTATTGACCACGACCACCAGGTCGGACAAACAGGGACAACGGTTCGGCCCAATCTGTATATAGCAGTCGGAATAAGCGGTGCGATTCAGCACCAGGCGGGGATGAACCAGAGCCAGAAAATCGTCGCTATCAATAACGATCCGGATGCGCCGATATTCCAGACCGCACATTATAAGATAGTCGGCGACTTAAACGAAGTTGTGCCGAAAATGATTAACGCAATTAAAGATAAAAGCTGAGATGCTTGATATCGGTTCGGAGTAATAGTAATGAGGAAAAAAGTAATCGTAATTATTTTGCTTACGCTGGCCCATGCCGGGGCGGCTGCATACTTTTTGTATCCGCGTGCGGCAACTTATACTTTATACGGTATGGAGATTATAACCACGACGGCTTCGTCGAGCCAACTTGGGACTATCCTGCACCAGACGGCATGGGAATTAGGTGATTCCATTGTTCAAGAAGGTGGGGACAAACACTTACCCTCATTTCATCAGGGAGGCAAAAGCTGGAAAGATAACGACAGCAAGATTATGGCCAGCCGGAGCATAACCGAGTTCGATGATAAGGACGGCAATCACAGCGTCATTGAAACTGTAGCTATCCCCGGCAGGCCGACGGTCATTCTATTGAAATCAGACACCGATGACTCGACTATGGAGCTTGCCAACGAGCTTATGCGCCATTTTCGCTTATATAAAATCAAACGTAAAGAATAAGAGACGAGAAGGTTTATGGCGAATTTTTACAGAGACAACGACGATATACGGTTTTTGTTCAGGCATATAGACACGGGCAAATTAGCTGAGCTTGTCGAGGACAGTTTTAAGTTCGCCGGCGAGTTTGACCATGCCCCAGCCAATGCCGACGAAGCGAAACAAAATTACGATATGGTGCTGGATTCGCTGGGTCAGTTGAGCGGTGAGTTCATCGCCCCGCGGGCTGAAGATGTAGACCGGCAAGGCAATATCCTTAACGAAGACGGAACAGTATCGTATGCAAAGGGGACGGCTGAGAATCTTGAGAAACTTGGGCAAGCGGAGGTCATGGGTTTTACGCTGCCGCACCGGTTCGGGGGTTTGAATTTTCCCAACACTATATACGCGATAGCGATTGAGATGGTCTCGCGGGCGGATGCTTCACTTATGAACATATTCGGCTTGCAGGGGATCGCGGAGACCATCAACGCGTTTGCATCGGAGGAACTCAAACAGAAGTACCTATACGATTTTTCCGCATGCAAGGTAACGGGGGCGATGGTCCTGACCGAGCCTGACGCGGGCAGCGATTTGCAGGCGATCAAGCTGCGGGCGTTTCAAGATAAAGACGACAAATGGTTTCTGCACGGGGTCAAGCGGTTTATAACCAACGGGTGCGGCGAGGTGCTGCTGGTACTGGCGCGCAGTGAGCCGGAGATAAACGACGGCCGGGGACTGAGCCTTTTTGTGTGTGACCGAGGTCCAACAGTGCTTATTCGGCGGCTTGAAGATAAACTCGGTATCCACGGCTCACCGACGTGCGAAATATTCTTTGACAATACGCCCTGTGAGATAATCGGGGACCGCCAGCGCGGGCTTATAACATACGTTATGAGCCTGATGAACGGGGCGCGCATCGGTATTGCGGCGCAATCGGTGGGTATCGCGGAGGCGGCGTTCCGAGTCGCGCGCAATTACGCTGCGACAAGGAGGCAATTTGCCGTCGCTATCGAGAAGCTTCCACCCGTTCGTGATATGCTCATCGATATGAAGGTTGCAATCGAGGCCGGGCGGGCACTTTTGTATGAGACTTCGCGGATTATGGATTTGGAGATTGGATACGCCAGACGACTGCAAGAGAATCCTCCTAAAGATAAAGCGGAAGCCAAGCGGCTTAAGATTGGTTCGCGAAAATATAAAAGATACGCGGGTATGCTGACGCCGATAAGTAAATATTATTGCAGCGAGATGTGTAACAGGATAGCGTACGATTCGATGCAGGTGCTGGGAGGCAGCGGGTATATGCGGGACTATGCGTGTGAACGGCACACCCGCGACGCGAGAATTACCACTATTTACGAAGGGACAAGCCAATTGCAGGTTTTGGCCGCGGTCCGGGGCGTTTGCAGCGGCACGGCTGAAAAAATCATCGGCGAACTTGCCGGGCAACAGTTTGAGCCGGGATTGAAGGATTTGCTCGATAAACTTGCCGAGGGGATAGAGCAATTGCAAAAATCGATCGCCTTCGTGAAAGAAAACGGCAGCGAATATATGGGCCTTTATGGCAAAGCGCTGGTGGATATCGCGATAGATTTGATTATCGGGTATCTATTCTGCGGCCAGGCGAGCACCGAAGTTGATATGGAGGTCGCGGCCGCGGAAAACGGCCAGGGTGACAACGGCGGAACCATCGGTATGAAAGAGCGTAAGGTGATGATTGCGCGAAGATTTATTACCAAGAATGCTCCAAAGATCGCTTCGCTTACAGAGTCGATATGTGCCGGTGATAAGTCGACATTTACGGATTATGAAGCCATGGTAGGTCCTGTCCCGACCGAGTAAGGGAGAGATAATGTTCAGAGCAGTTATATTCGATTTCGACGGAGTCATAACGGATTCGGAGGCCCTGCACCTTCGTGCGTTTAACCAGGTGTTAGCCCAGTATAACATCGAGATAAAAGAAGAGGTCTACTACAAAGAATATCTGGGCTTTACCGACCTTGATTGCTTTGAGATAGTTGTACGCCAAGGCGGGCTGGGACTGGATTCGGAACAAATTAAAAATCTTATAAAGCAAAAAAACAAAATATTCAAAGAACTGGCAGCAAGCGAAGCTACGATATTTGACGGCGCTCCGGAGTTTCTGCAAATGCTCAGGGACAATGGAATTCCGATGGCAATATGCTCGGGTGCGGTGCTGGAAGAGATTGAACTGATATTGGAACAATCCGGGCTGGTCTCTTTTTTTGAAGCGATAGTATCCGGGGACCAGGTAACAAAAGGCAAACCTGACCCGGAAGGATTTTCGTTGGCATTAAAGAGACTTAACGAGGGTGGTCAAAATTCTATTGCAGCAAACGAATGTGTTATTATAGAAGATTCACATTGGGGTCTGGAGGCCGGGGAAGCCGCCGGGATGCACACGGTCGGGATAACAAACACCTACGATACGGGGCAACTGTCGATGGCTGAAAAAATCGTTGCAGGCCTGAGCGAATTAAGCATAGACGATTTACAACAGCTCTGTGCCTGACAGAGAGCTTAGCCTTTAGTTTCTCATCTCCGCTATCATTTTCTCTGTATTACACCAGGGCCGACGATTTGAAATTTGACCCTGCCGGTTTTCAGGTCGTACTCAATTTGGTCAACAAGAGTGCCATTATAAATACAGGGGTGAGAGTCGTCGCCCTGGACTGTGAGGATGGATTTTAGGGCATCGAAGAATAACTCGTTTCCTGAAAATTCCTTATCTTTTTCCTCGTATTCGACTCCTCCGGTTGCATGAAGGGTTGAAAGCTCTGTCGGGCCGCCCGGGATTTCCACAAGGTTGGCCACTACTCGACCGGCGGTAACCGTAACACGCTGGCCGTACTTACCATCAACAATAGGAAAGTAATCGACAACAAGTCCCTGGCTTTTGGCCTGGGCAATAATTTGATTAGTCTCTAAAAGATATTTCAAGGTATCAAAGTTTTCCACAACAGCATAGCATCGGCGGCGCATGCTGAACCTGCCTGAAGCTGCGTTGGGCTCGGAGATGTTGGAATTGTCTATTGCTATTACACCGGGCCCGGTCGCCAAAAAGTACTGCTCCTTGGCGTCATATTCAAACCTGCGACATTTTAGCTTAGTAAAGCCAAGCAATTTTTTTCCTGCCCACTTGGAAGTGTCGAGCTGAACCGTTCCGCCGACGGCAGTTAGATGCTCGATAGTACCAGCAGAAGCAGAGGGACGTTTATCTTTATCCTTCGATAAATCCACCGTAAGCTGCTGCGCCGAAAGTGCGTACTTCTGTTGGCTGTTGGGGTCCTGCCTCAGCATCGTACATACACTATCGCCTTCGAAGAGGGCCTGATTTGAGGCCGGGAGAAACTGAGCTTTGGTTTGGGCGGTAATTTTGACCGGTACGATAGCTTCATTGGCTTCGGGGCGAATCAGGTCGCCCGTATAAAATGTAAGCTCCGAGGGGCCGGTTGCAACTGTATCACGGGTAGAGGCAGAAAAATCAATATTCTGAGCAATGAAAATTGTTCGGCCATTAGTTTTTTCTAATTTTTCGAGCTTGCCGCGAGCAGCTTCAAGTAACTGCTCATTAGTGAGAAGAGCGGAATTCGTATCGGGTTGCGGAACATCTATGGGAGTAATAACCAGTCCCTTGTCACAGGTAACAACGATATCGACAGGTTCCTGCGCCGGTATTGCCTGCGAGTTCGGGGAACCGGGTGAGTTTGGTTCGAACGGGTTTTCCTCATCCGTTGCGCTGTTGGCGGTTGTTGTTTTAACCGGGTCAGCACCGTTCGGGTCGGCGTTATCGGATTGCCCTTCTAAATCTTTGGCCTGGAAGATGTCGTAAATAGAAAGCTTTTCAGAAGCAAAAATCAATTGCTCGGGACTGTCTATAACAACATTCTTACTGAATACACATCTGTAATGTTCGGCTTCATTTTTTTCGGGGGCTTGCGTACTTTCAGGAGGTGAACTTTTGACCTTTTGAGAATCATCGGACGTGACAGTTTTTTCCGGCTGCTGCTTCGGCATCTGAGAGTTGGGATCGAGCGGCCCCTTGCCTTTGTTCTTTTCTTTGGGGAAAAAAGGTGACTGGGTGCTCTTTAGACGCACACTTTCCAGATGAAATACTTTAAGAAGTTCAATTCGCTCAAGCTGTTCATTATAAATGAGTTCGAGCCCTTTTCCGGCCATATGAATGTCTTCTGAGGTATATTTGACAGGTCCGGGTGTTAGAAATTGAGATTTATCGCTGATAAAAGTCACATCATCGAGATAGAAAAAGCCTTCTTTAATATCGCTTGAATTTTCAGGCAAAATGTGCGCAACAACGTTTCCTGTGAATTTTGCATCCCTGGGAGCTGGTTTGCCGGCAACGGTCTCAATTCTGACATCGGCCCTGTCGGCCGTAATATAACAACCCAAGTCGCGGCGAAAAATGTTCATATACGGCTTTTTACCTTCCCATTCGTTTTCGGTTTTGTGTAGAAGCTCCTGGAAGCCCAAAATCCTGTCAACCTTCTTTTGCTCGTTGAGGTGTATGTATTCAGCCTTTCTGACGGTTCCAACGCCAATATTTCCCATCATCCCAATTTCATCGCCCAGCTCGCCACCATTAGCGTCGGTAAAGGTGCCTGTGAAATCCTGGTTTGTATCAATCTCAATGGGAGGTGTTTTGCTTATCAGGCTATAAAGCAGATATAAGGCAAGGACAGCTCCCAGTGAAATAAGCCATACCCGGAATTTTCGCGAGTCAACCATAATCACCTCATTTGGCCATACGTGGAACCGAAGCGTCCTTTATGACTTTTTGGAAGGCGGCAAATACCTGGCGATAAGCTCCTGCCATTTGCCGGTATTTTTCAGGATGTATTCTATCACTTCCCGCACGGCCCCCCTACCACCGGGCCGAGTGGTTACGTAATCGGCATACTGCTTAACTTCATCAACAGCATTGGCAACGGCTACGCCAAAGCCTGCGTATCGAATAGAGGGCAGGTCCGTTAAATCATCACCAATGAAAGCGATTTGCTGCGCCTTTAGGTCGAGTTTTTCGGCAAGCTCTTTAAGGGCGGGGAGTTTGTTATGACAATCCTGGATACAATATTCTATATCGAGCTGCGCGGCGCGGCGCGCAGTCGGTTCAGATTCTCTTCCGCTCAGGAAAGCAGCTTTGAGCCCTGCCCTTTGCCACATTCGAATACCGTGGCCGTCCAGTGAACTGAAAACCTTGCTCTCGCTGCCGTCAGCATTGATAATTATAGCAGTATCGGTCAAGACGCCGTCAACGTCCATGACCAGCATTTGAATGTCGGCGAGATTGGGCATAGTAAAATCGATTCTCAATACCAGATACTCGATTCTCGAACATCGAGCATCCGTTTTATTTATCCGACGACTTTTATCGTCACAATATCCTGTACGTCGATTAGGCCGAGGGGCCTGTCGTCCGGGTCTACAACGGGCAGGTCGTCAATTCTGTACTTATGAAAAATAGCAGTTGCCTCTGCGGCGAGGGCATCAGCCCTTATTTTCTTGCAGTCGGCAGTCATAATATCAGAGGCTTTGAACGCAAAAGCCTTCTGCTGCTGCTGTGTTATCAAACGTCTGAGGTCGGCATCGGTAATTATGCCGGCCAATCTTCCGTCGTTATCAACGACCATTACAGCTCCGTGTCGTTTTACATCGCTGGTTTTTTCGAGCAATTGTCCTATCGTATCATTGACTTGTGCGATTGGCAATTTTTCGCCCGGCCTGAACATCATCGACTGCTCAACGGTCATCAACTTCGCGCCCAGAGAGCCACCGGGATGGAAGCGCGCATAGTCTTCAACGCTAAAATTACGTGCCTTCATAACCGTAAATGCCAGGGCATCACCAATGGCCAGCATACAAGCTGTAGAAACACTGGGAGCTACGCCAAGCGGACATGCCTCGTCCATTTGTCCCATACAAAGTACAACGTCGGCGTGCCTGCTGAGAGTCGAGTCGCTGTCACCGGTTATTGCAATAAGTTTAATCTGGAGCTGCTTGACGAGATTGATCAGGCGAACGACCTCATCGGTTTCTCCTCCGTAGCTTAGTACAATCACAATATCATCCTGGCGTAACCTTCCGAGGTCTCCGTGAACGGCCTCGACAGGATGCAGGAAATGGCTTGGCGTTCCGGTCGAAGCCATTGTTGCGCTTATCTTTTGTCCGATGATTCCTGCTTTTCCGATTCCGCTTACTATGCATGAGCCGGTGCAGTTGTAAATCATATCGGCGGCCTTAGCAAAAGAGGCATCGACAATCGGCGTAACAGAATCTATGGCCTCGGCCTCTGCTTTGATTACCTTCCGTGCATAGTCAAGGTCGAATTCCACTTATTTTTGCTCCTGATGACTATTTTATTAAATCCGGAATTCGAATATCGAAATTCAAAACAAATTCGAAATTCAGCTGTTCAATTTTCCAAAACTGACACAGAGTGCCATTGCGAGCGCAGTGAAGCAATCGAAAACGTAACGGATGAGATTGCCGCGCCCTCACTTCATTCGGGCTCGCAATGACATGTACATTTTTTTCATTTGAATTTTGATCATTAGATATTGTTTCGCATTTCGAACTTACTGCAATCTATGTTCAATCGTAAAGAAAATCTATGTCTGTTCTTTCAGACATAAACTATGCTCTCCGTAATATCTTTGGCCACTTTCTCGATCCTTATCGACTCTATTCCGGCGGGTGTGAGAATATCGACTCCCGTACCTAAGAGTCCCTCAAGATACTCTGTGAACTCTATAAACTTAAACCCTATCGGCCTTTCAAACTCGACCAGAATATCTATATCACTGCCCTGGATCGGTGTTCCTTTGGCATAAGAGCCAAACAGACCTATTCTCTTTACGCCATATTCAGAAGCAAAGTATGGCAGTTCTTTTCTAAGAATCTCTATTACTTTTTCCCGTTCCATTTTTCAACCGCCTTGCAGCACAAGGTTAATTCAAAACAAGCGTTATAATTTCACGACACTTCCGCGTTCATTATAACAGACCAGATTGTGTTTTTCTCCGGTATAATCCGGTGCCGAATGGATAGTGACGCGTTTCTCACTAATCTGCTCTATCTGGACAATCACTGCCCGCTTTACGTTCTGGAGGTAGTGGGCAACTTCCGGCGAGACAAACAGCTCGATGCGTTTTATCTCTTCCTGTGAGGCCGAAAGATTCAAGAGCCGAATAACCTCAATAGCTAACGACTCATGGCTTTTTACAAAGCCTGAACCGGCACAATGCGGACATGCCAGATATGTGCTTGACTGCAGAGAAGGGCGAATTCTCTGGCGTGTCATTTCGAGGACACCGAACCTGCTCATCCTCAGTATTCTGGAGCGCGCGCGGTCGGCCTTTGCCGCGGTGCGAAAAACTTTTTCCACATCCCTTCTGTGTTTCTCACTCTGCATATCAATAAAATCACAGATTATCAGGCCGCCCAGGTCTCTTAACCTCAGTTGTCTTGCGATTTCCGCTGCGGCCTCCATATTTGTCTCGTAAGCAGTTTGTTCTGCGCTTTTAGGCCTTCTGTGCCGACCACTATTGACATCAATCGAGACCAATGCCTCTGTCTGCTCTATTACAATTGACCCGCCTGCTTTTAGCTCGACGGTGCGTGACTGGACCTTATCAATCTCACCCTCAATCTTGTACTTGTGAAAGAGGGGCACTTTGCCGTCATAATAGATTGCCCTTTTCTTAAATCGAGGAGTGGCAATTGCAAGAAAATCCCTGATTTTCCGAACGACCTTTTCGGAATCGCATATTATTTTGCTTATCTTACTGTTAAAGACATCCCTGATGGTCCTGATGACCAAATCCGATTCCTGGTACAGCTCTCCCGGGGCCCGCTCTGTTTCTATCCTTTTTTCAATAGCGGTCCACAATCTATTAAGATACTTCAAATCATTTTGAATATCCCTTTTTGAGCATCCCTGCCCCGCGGTCCTGATGATAAAGCCCATCCCCCTTGGCGGCTTACTCTGTGCCAGAATCTGGCGCAGTCTCTTTCGTTCATCCTCATCTTCAATCTTATGTGAAACCCCGTGCTTTTGCATCCAGGGCATCATAACCAGATACTTTCCGGGTAAAGCAAGATATGTGCTAAGTGTGGGTCCCTTTGTCTTTACGCCTTCCTTTGTTACCTGAACGACAAGCTCCTGTCCCTTGCGAAGACAATCCTGGATGGGCGGCCGATCATGCAGCGATTTTCTTCTTCCGATGTTGTCGGCGCGCCTGCCACCTTTGCGGGACAAATATCGAGGGTGTAGGTCGCTGATGTGAAGGAAACCATTTCTCCCTATCCCAAAATCAACAAACGCCGCTTGTATCCCGGATTCAATATTCGCCACTTTTGCCTTATAGACATTTCCGACGTGGCTTCCGATACTTGCTCTTTCGACGTACAGCTCTTCGAGGCGTCCTTCCTCAACGACCGCTACTCTGCACTCCTCAGTCTCAGCCACATTTATAAGCATCTCTCTTGCCATATTCTTATCCCACCGTATTATTTATTTTCTATTGACTATTTACTATTGTCATCGGACGTTAACTCCGATTCCAATAGTCAATCTTCAATTGTCAATTACTTTGCCATTGTATGTAGGTACGTCTCATCGGCGCTGTCAACTTCTCTGTATCCAACTCCAGGAGCTTTAGAATTTCCTCAACTCTTATGGTACCGGCCGAACTGATATTGCATTGTATAACTATTGCCTGGTCATCGGTTTCGATTGATTTGACGAAAGGCCTGACGTCCACATTTTTGAATTTCGATTTTTTTGCGTCCATGCCGCGCTCTAAAATAATACTTTCACTTGCGAGCAAACGCTCAATCACAGCCTTTTTCTCATTAATATACTCAGCACGCAACGGTAAAATGTATGTAGCTGAGGCAGGCTGAAATGAGACTTTTGCATCTGCGGCCTCAACTGAAAGCACTTCACAGTCTTTCGGTAATTGGCCGGAGAGTCCGTCCCTGATGCGTGACAGGTAATCGATCACACTCGATCCGTTCGTATCACGTCTTACCCGAAGACAGAGTAAATCATCTTCGGAGGCAACGGCGACAGTTCTCGGTAACGGCAATGACAATTTCGGACGAGGATTGAAACCTCTGCTGTATTGCATGTCGATACCGGCGCGAACGCATGCCCGCTGAAAAAGCCTGAGCGTTTCAGCGTGCGAGAGGAACCGAAGGCTCCCTCCTATTTTGAATTTTATTACCATAAGGATAGTTTCGTTCGAGACTGTTATGTGCGTATCCCTTATTCAGTTTTCAGTAGTATTGACAGCCTATTATCCGGGCCTCCAAAGGCAATACAGCGCGTTTGGTAAGCCTTTTGAGTATTATGCCTATCCTGGCATTAAAAACAAGCATTTTTTCATAAAAGTGTGTTCTTAGTGGTGCGCCTTGAGCTTAGAGCGTATATTTTTCCTTGGCTTTATGATGAGTTACTGATGAATTTGCTTTTGCTTTTCTTGTTTTTGCTTTAGAATCAGCTAATGGTCTATCTCTGGATAATCTTACTGGTTCTGCTGAACGCTCTTTTCCTTGTGTTAGTGCTTTTTGCGCTGCCGGGCAACTGGCTCATCGTCATATCGACCTGCCTTTTTGCATGGTGGCAGGAGGGAGTTTTCTCTATCTACACGCTGATAGCAATAGTTGTGCTTGCTACGCTTGGTGAATTGTTCGAATTCTTCGGCGGCATTGGCGGGGCGAGGAAAGCGGGTGCACAGTGGTGGGGCTCATTTGGAGCACTTGGAGGCGCTATTTCAGGTGCCGTTCTTGGTACATTTCTTATCCCCATACTTTTGTTCGGAACTCTTATCGGCGCCTGTGTTGGAGCGGGTACGGGAGCTTGTCTATTTGAATTAGCGTCCGGCCGACAGATGAAAGATTCGGCCCGTTCCGGCCTGGGTGCAGGCATAGGTGAACTGCTCGGTATCACTATCAAAATCAGTCTCGGCTTTGTCATTTGGGCAACTATCGCAGTCGCGGCGTTTTGGCCGTAAAGAGAGCATTTATTGACAGATTGATATGTTTCCACCCTAAAGCTGTACATTTCAATCCTGCTCTCTGTAACAGTTGAAAATGAATCTCTTCTCTCAACTCCGATACAAATTCGATAAGCTTTCACAAAAATAATAGTAGTTATTAGCAATATTTCTCTTGCAATTTAAAGACAAGGATACCATAATTGGCCTTTGGACGTTGCGAGGAACGTGCTGATACAAACCCCCGTATAAAGTCCTATCAAAGAAGGAGGTATGCTGTATATAAAAAGTTTACCACCGCTTGTATATTATATTTCAGGAAAGAGCTGCCCATGAATTTGATTGACAACACCGGATTAGTTTTTTTTGTGTCGTAAGAATTTTCACATCGTTTTTATAACTTTAATTGGAGGTATGGAAAATGTCTGATTTTAGAAAATCCTTAATTGTCTGTTTTGTGGTTGTTTCGGCTTTACTACTGTTGCCCCTTCAAACATTTGCCTGGCAATCATCCGGCTGTGGAGGCTGTGATGGCTCATACTTTGAGACTTGTGTCGATAGATTCAACAACAAGGTTGATAGCTTCCCGGGATGGGGTCAAGTATTTTCTCTGGGCTGCAGCTCCTGCAGCGAAGACTATTACAAAAGTTCTGCTTCCGGAGGCAGCGAGAATTCCTGGATTGATGGCACTGATATTCACTTTCGAAATAGTCACTGTGGCACAGCTTGGGATTCATACTGGGGCAAGACTCTCAGTGCGATACCGTTTACTGACGGCTCTGTGACTCCTGGGGAGGCCCGGCGGGCATGGGGTGACTATGACCTGGAATGGATAGCGGTTAAGTGCTGCAAATTATTGCGCGATAGCTCCAGGGCATATTGGTACACAACCTTTGATGGGCTGCACTTGATGTTAGCGTTTAAGACCAACAGCTATGGTGCTACTAATTTCGGCAGGAGATGGGCCGAAAGGATGAAAAAAACGACGATATTCTGGTTGACCATTCCCGGCCAGACCGTTACACAGGCGTGGTTTAATACCACCGACGAGACTCAGCCAAGCGGGACAGTAGCCCGTGTTCTTGCAGAAGTACATAATAACTATAACGACCATCTTTGGGGCCAAGGTTATGTTTCGTCAGACCCTACTTACAACGGATGGTACTGGTATTGGGACCATGTGGCAGGCAGTCCACCGTATCTGCCCGTCAATAATCTGACAGCAATGAACGTATACAGGGTTGTCCCACGTACTGTGAACGAACAATACGTTCAATCAATCGGAAGAGCATTTGGGATGACCGGTCAAGTAGGCCAGACGAGTGACTCTTCAGTAATGATCATTGATGATAATAAGGTTTTTGAAGTAACTAAGGCCACCGGACACTTTTATTTTCATGACAACAGCAAACTGTTCGTAGCTGACCTGAATGCGGGACAATACCCTGAAGATCAGGCCCCAGAAGTGGCACTTAGTTTCTTAGAGGGTAACGGCCTTCTTCCACAGGACGCAGGAGCTTATAGTGTAGAATTTGATACCTTAGTGGAGGAAAGCGATCAGGGTGTGGAAAGGCAGCGTCTTTTCCAGAATACTAGCGTCGTTTGGGCCCGACAGCTTCCGGGAAGCGCAGCAGGAGGACAAATGGTGTCAGTCTTCGGTGCCGGTGCGAGGTTGAAGGTCTATCTTGCTCCAGATGGCGAGGTTATGGGGGCTATGGGCAACTGGCGGAATGTCGAAGTAGTGGGCTCAATTCCGGTTAATGATAGAGATACGACCTGGTCTTTGTTTGATCAATATGGAGAGGCCATTTCCCCTGTAAAAGCTCAAGTAACATACAACCGGACGGTACCAATTCTTACGGAAGCCACCCAGGGCTATTATGAACACTCAGGTCGGGAATCCCAGACAGAGCTTATACCTTGCTGGAATATTCCAGTGGAGTACTACCAGGATGATATATTGGTTCTGAAAGCAGACACTTTCATACCCGCAGCACAGAGTTATTTCCCTCCAGTCGTAACGATAATCAAACCGGCGGAATTTCAGACTTTTAATCAGGGAGACACCGTCGATTTCGACTGCCAGGTAGTGGCAGGATTTGGAACCACACCTTATAACTACAGGTGGGAGTCCAGCGTAGACGGCGTGCTGTCCACCAAAAAAAGCTTCCAGACTGACTTGCTCAGCGTACACTGCCCGGACACGTCTTGTGACTGCAGCCCCTTGCCTCACACGATCACCTTGACTGTAACCGATGCCAAGGGGTCGGAAGCGGAAGGTTCGGTGGTTATAACGATCGAAGGAGAGTGCGACGAATGTACAGACTGCGCCGATTTGGACCGCAACAACATAGTAGACCTCAAAGACCTCGCAATCGAGTTCAACCGATACTTAACAGAATCGATACCCGGAGCAGAATAGTACGCAGAATTATACTTTGAATAGAGATGCGGTTTACGCACGGGTGATGTTGTGTTCTACTGAAGGAACAGTGGTCCAGGGTGACGAAAAGATTCATGAAACCACAGGTGCCGTTCCCGCAGTTAGCGGGAACGGCTTTTTTTCAATCCCGCGTTTTGCCAGGTTTGCGGAAAACTGGATAAAATAGTCTGTTTCAGATTACGAAGTTGTTAGTGTAACTTAACGGGACACAGGGTCTTCAAAAGGCTTCGGGCAAAATCTTTTGCGTTGCATCACGGAGATATCTTGTAATCTGCCTTTCAGTGTTCATGCCAAGAATTGTTCTTGCCAGGTTGTTGCAATCCTGTATTGTAACAGAGCGAATAATCTGCTTTATCTCGGGAATCATCGGTGGAGTAAGTGAAATTGTTCTGATGCCCAAGCCCAGCAGCAGCATAATGTACTCGGGCTCCGAAGCCATCTCTCCACAAACGCTGACGTCTATCTGCGCTTTGTGCGCATCCTGTATAACGGTCCTTATAAGGCGCAGCACAGCAGGATCAGCAGCCGAGTATAATGCAGAAACCAATTCATTTCCCCTGTCAACAGCAAGAGTATATTGGATAAGGTCGTTGGTTCCGATACTTAGAAAATCGGCGTCTCTTGCCAGTGTAGAAGCCGTTAAAGCCGCCGAGGGCGTCTCAACCATAATGCCTATCTGAATGTTCTTATTGTAGGCTATAGACTCTTCATCAAGGTCCTCCATAACATCTCGCAAAATCATAGTAGCCTGCTTCATTTCCTGGAGATTGCTGATTAATGGAAACATAATCCTGACATCGCCGAGAACGGACGCTCGCAAAGCAGCGTGCAATTGTATTTTGAACATGGTAAGGTTCTGCAGGCAAAATCTGATGGACCTCAATCCCAAAAACGGATTCGGCTCAGGGGCAAAACGCTTGCTTTGAGTATATTTATCGGCTCCGAGATCCATTGTCCTTATTGTCACCGGACGTTGCTTAAGAAAGCCAATGGTCTCAGCATATGCCTGGTAATGGTCCTTTTCGGTCGGTTCGCTTTTTCTGTTAAGGTACAAGAACTCCGTCCTGTATAATCCTATTCCCTCACCACCTTTTTGCAACACCAGCTCAGCTTCATCTGGAAACTCTATATTTCCCAACAAAGTAATCTTTGTTCCGTCACGGGTTATGGCCGGCTTTGTCCTTATCTCATCAAGTCTATGCTCAAGCAGCAGAAATTCCCGTGAATATGCTTCGTACTGTTGTATTGTGGCCTGATCGGGATTAACAATGACGATACCCCGATTACCGTCTATAATAACGGTATCCCCCCCGCTGACACATTCTGTAAGGTCTTCGAGGGCGACGATGGCCGGGATGCCTAAAGAGCGTGCAACAATAGCGGTATGACTGGTTCTTCCGCCGGCATCGGTAGCCAGGCCCTTGACAAACTTCCTGTTAAAACCGGCGGTTTGTGTAGGACTCAATTCGCGTGCTACAATCACAACCTCCTCAGTCAGATGCTCAATATCCTCACGCTTGCCGCCCAGAAGCTGCCTGAGCAATCTTCTTTCGATATCATAAATATCGGTCGCCCGCTCGCTGATGTAAGCATCTTTTATCTTTGAAAAATGTGATGCAATCTCGCGCAGAATCACTGAAACTGCGTACTCTGCTGTTACCAGCTTCGAATCGACCAAATCCGTTATTCTCTTTCTCAGGCTCCTATCGTGCAGAAAACGCAGATGGACGGCAAAAATATCTTTTATTTTGCCTTCCTCGGTATCATCCTGTGCGGCTTCAAGTTCAGTTAACTGTCCAATTGCATCTTTGAAGGCATTCCTTATTCGCTGAACCTCGGCCGTTCGCTGGACAGGCATAATTGAACGGCGAGGAATTCTGTAATCCTCGGAATCGATAATCAACAACTTGGCAATAGAAATGCCCGGTGAGACAGCTATTCCTTTTTTGATTTCCATCGCACAGTTCTCTTATTTATTATAAATCCGATATACGCAAATCGAATTTTTTATTTCATCTTTTGGTCTACGGGATTATTATTCTACGTCTTTTTTCTTATTTTTTCGATTTTTCCATTTTGGCGTCGGCTCATCGAAATGCTTTTCTTCCACAAGCTCTTGCAAAGCATCGATTGCTTCTTTAGCATCATCGCCTTGGGCTTTAATCTTCAGTTTTGTTCCACAAGTCGCTGCAAGCATGCTCATCTGCATAATACTTTTTCCGTCCACATCATTTTCATCATTGCTGACAGTAATATCGCATTCAAACTGGTTTGCAACATCAACAAACTGCATTGCGGGGCGCATATGAAGTCCATCAGCGTTTTTAATCTGAACCGACGTTTCGGCCACCAGTTTTTCCGGTGAATCCTGCTCTGTCTGCATATTAAGGCCCGGTCCCCCTACTTTAGAACTATATATTTATAATTACTATAACAACAGATAGTCATCAGATTCTCGCAGAAGCCCTTCAATCTGTTCAGCGGTCTGTGACTGTCTGAGAAACTTTCGGAATTTTTCCTTCTGTAAACACTTGAAAACATGCTCCATCGTTTGTAAATGTTTGTCGGGATTGTCCGTTGGACTTATTAAAAGTATCACCGAATAAACCGGCTGTTTGTCGAGAGCCGAAAAATCAATGCCGGCACTGCTGCATCCTATGGCAGCAGTAACATCTTTAACCGCCTGGTGTTTGACATGAGGGACAGCAATTCCTTTACCCATTCCGGTACTTGCTTCTTTTTCCCTTTTAATCATGGCCTTTGTAATTCCCTGACAATTACCCTTTCCGAGTCGTCCGGCTTTATCAAGTGCCGAAACAAGCTCTGCAATCGCGCCGTTACGGTCTGTGGCTTTTAGTTCCGGAATTATGGCCTCAAAACAGAAAAAATCCGCAAATCCCATATTATTTGCTCCAAACAAGCCTTTAGTCGGACTACCCGACCACTTCAAAAACACAAAACAACAATCATAAGTTCACAGGTGAAAAGCATCTTGTATTTGCGTGCGGCTATGTTATTAAGTCCTGTTCTATAGTACCTGTCCCTGCTGTGTGTTTGTTGTCTCGTTCTTTGCCCTTTTTTCTTCTGAGCTGCCGTTCAAGTTTGTGGACCGCCAAGTCAATACACTTGTAAGCATCATCCCCGGTTTCTGTAACAATGAAGACCTTGCTGTGCTCGCCCCTTGCAATTATCTCCACACTGGTATTGCCGCCCTGACTGCCATCGATAATCACCTCAATTTGATTGATACTATTGTAATATTTGGGGAGTTTTGAGGTCTTTTCTTCAGCGTGTTTTCGAATAGCTTCTGTAATGTCTATATGTTTGCCACTAATAGTAAAAAGCAAAATTGTTCTCCTTAACTAAATTCCAATAAAATCCATTCTCATTGTTCGGTAACTTCGGCCTGAAGCTTCGGTAGAACGACTGACCGCTCACTGTCCGGTGCAATAACGCCGGCGCTGACTGTAAATCTAAGCGCTTCTTCAATCGTCATATTCAACTCTATCGTCTGCTTTTTGGGCACCATTATTACAAAGCCGGTAAACGGCGTTGGTGAAGTGGGTATAAGAACAGTTAGAAATTCCTTTCCAACGTTGTCTACGACTCTCTGAATTCCAGAGCCTGTAACAAAACCAATCGACCATATACTCTTTCTTGGATATTCAACCGCAACAACCCTTGAGAACATCTTTTTTTGCTCTTCCTGCGTAAGCAAAAAATCGGTGATTTGCTTTATATAAGGGTAAACCCGTCTTAAAAACGGCGTATTCATTATGAAGTTTTCAATCATTCGCCAGAGGCTTCTGCCTACAACGCTGGCCAATAAAGCCCCCACGATGCAGGTAATAAGTACGACAATAAGAAAACTCGCGGCAGACAAAGCCACCTTCCACCAGCGGTCGTCCAAATTATCAAAAAAATTACTGCTGGTAATTTTTGGTATCAACCATTCCAGACCATCTTTTAAGTGGTTACCGAGTTTGTCCTGGATGAAGCTGTACGCCAGGACAAATATCCAGATGGTCAGGACTGTCGGTAATAATACCGCCAGACCCCGGAAAAAATAACTTCTAAATCGTCTCGAAAGACTCATATCTTTAACACCGAATCCCTTGCGGTAATCAACCTGCCGCTTTTTGTGCTATTAAAGCTCCTTAACAACGAACCTTAAGCAGAGCGCCGTAGTTTAATCTATGGATTTTTTAGAGTCAACAAAAAAGTCTTTCCGGTTTTGAAGGCTGTTTTGTGGGCCCTGCGGCAAATGTGCCCCGATCAGATGTATCGCCGCCCCCGGTAAGGAGGCGAGCATCCATACAACCCGCTGACAGAGCGCCAGAGCAAAGGCAGCATCTTCGGCAACACCAACAGTAGAAAACAAATAAGTAAGCATTCCCTCAACCACCACTGCGCCGCCGATGCTGACAGGCACCGCCCCCAACACCCAGGTGAGCGTAAAGAAAACGTAGTAATATTTGACGCCGGCCTGAATTCCCATATTGCGACCAAGAAGCCAGAAAGCGGTGATTGTAAGCATCTGTAAAAAGAGCGTCAATCCGAACGCAAGCAGGATTGTGAGGGGCTTTTTGCAGTAAATAACAACCGCATCCTTGAACTTAATAATTATTTTCAAGCCGGACTGTTGGATATATGCGCAGGCCTTTACGAGCATCGAGCGGGTTTTCGTGTGCAACAACAGGGCACCCAAAATTACTGTAAAAACGACAACGGCCCAGAACAATACCCATTTGTATTGTGCCATAGAGCTTAAAAGGCCGCCTTGACCGCTGGAGGTTATTTCAAGGCCCTTATCTCGTAAAAAGAGCGTGTAGAAAAAAACAGCAATGACCAATGTGCTTGATAAACCGATTAGCCTGTCAACAAATACACTGAGGGCCGCCTCGAACTTTTTATCTGTGTGCCTTGTAACATACCAGGCGCGAAGCAGGTCACCGCCGACAGAACCGGGCATAAAATTATTGTAAAACCATCCCAAAAAATACAGTCTGACTACCGCCCAAAACCTTATAAAGATAGATTGCGACCTCAGGAGCAGCCACCAACGCAATCCAACCATCACCTGGGATATAATAAAGACACCGAGAACAAGAGCAAAAACTCCGAGGTTTATACTGCGAAAAGTGTTTGCTAAATTGCCCCACCCCACTTTCCGACTGATCCAGACAATCCCGGCAATAATGCCACACAAAACGACTGCGATACGGAGGAACAGGAATATGCTTCTGGATTTCTTTGGTTCCTGGTCGTTAGGCAACCTCTAATCCCCAATAAAACACTTGTTTTCACAGATAATAACGTGTAACTTGATGATTTGCAACTAAATATTGAAAACAAAAACAATAGTCAAAGGAGCAGGAATTTGGCTGCAAATCAAAATATTGAAGAAGGTTTTGAATTTAATCCTAAATTCGATGAGAACGGCCTGATATCAGCAATCGCCCAGGATGCAAAGACCGGGCAGGTCCTGATGGTCGCCTATATGAACCGTGCGGCACTGGAGGCGACAATTCAAACCCGCCGAGCTACATACTTCAGCAGGTCACGGCAGAAATTGTGGAAGAAAGGCGAAGAAAGCGGGCATTTTCAAAAAGTAGAACAAATACTGGTGGATTGCGACCAGGACTGCCTTATCCTCAAAGTAACCATCGACGCCGGGCAATGCCACGTCGGCTACCAATCCTGCTTTTACCGGGCATTGAAAAAGGACAGTGACAAAGAGCTGGAAAATATCGCCGAGAAGGTCTACGACCCAAACAAAATCTACAAAAAGCGAAGCTAAATCCTGCGTTTATGACAGCATATCTGCTTGATATAAAACGAGTTACCTCATTTGGTCCCCAGGACTTTTTCAAAAATATGCAGGTTTTTTTCTTGACAGTCAGGTGCAAGACGGGTATAGTCTTATATTATATGGATGGCCCCTGTTTCGTTCTGTTTTTGGAGGCATTGCAATGTTCACCCCAAACGAAGTTCACCGGTTCCGCACATATACGCTGAGCTTTTTTGCAATTGTTCTGTTTATTTCTACCGCTTCCCAGCCATATCAGGATGAAAATCCTAAGGTCGAAATGTGAGAGTCTGATTGACTGTTCTTTGCCGGATAAAAAAGGATTGTTGGTAAAGATATATGCCTGCGACAACAAGTGAAAAAATTAACATTTTTTAGGAGACCAAAATTATGAAAACCAAACGCACTATGATGTTTTTGATGGCAATTTGTTTAGTGGTGCTTCTATGCAGCTTTTGTGAGAGGTCTCAGGCCGCCGACGTGGACATCAAAAAGAGCAGAGATGTCAACCTGAAGGTTTGGAACACATTTGCGGGTTTTAAATTTGGCGACCCTATTTTCGACGGGGACGTGCCTGCCGGTGATCGAGTGAAGGTTAACGGCTCGTGGTACGCAACGGACACGGCAACCCAGCAGCGTTTCATCAACGGGTCTGTGGCCAACCACTCTATTGGTGCAGTTGTGGCAGTTAGCCCGGGAGTTTTTGAGATGCCGGAACTTCAGGCGTGGTTAGCGGCCAATGTAGGAACGGGACGAGTGGAGCTTGCTGATGTCAAAAGCGAGGAGGCGGATATCCACGTTGCAGTAGACCTGACGCAGTGGGTCATTTCAGGCATCGGGCCCTTTCCGGATGGAACGATAATCCCCATTATGAACGGCATCTCGCCGATGCTGCCGGGTTATCAAGTCGGCCTTGTTGATGTCCTCTTCGATCCTGCGGTAGGATGGGTCAATCCGGTTCCGTACAGCGGCGAGGTCACAGTTGTCGGTGACATCGGCCTGACAGCGGCACCGGACCACGGGCAGTCCTGTTTCAATGTCAGTTGTGGACAGAGCTACTACGAGTTCAACGATAATCCCATCCCTGCGGACTTTTTTGGCCCCGGTTCTGACCCACTTACGGGAGAAGTTAAGCTGGGCGGGGGTAATTCGAGCGGGTCGGACACAATCATACGCAGGTTGGGTCCAATTGACTTTCCCGATCCGTGCTCAACAGCTAAGGTGGATATTGAATTGGTGGCACTTAGCTTAGTGAGCTGCGACCCGATTGTTGTAACCACGAATGGTGGGCAGAACCCCACTTTGTGGGATGTGGATGTGGAACTGTCCCCAACGCCGGCACCACAGGGAACAATGACGATAACCAGAACGCACCCCAACGGCGGGACGTTTACCTCTGAGCTTTATATGCAGCCGAGATTCACATTCACCAAGGTTGGTAGTATTCCCCCCCAAGTGCGAGTACTGGATACAGGATCGGAGGGGATATTGGCTGTTGAATTGAGAAATCCTGAATATCCCTGGCTGGATACATCACCGAAGCCCAATCCTCCCTGCGACGGCATGGGCTTCTATCCGACAGGATCGGAGCCGCTGATATTGCAGGCGCTGACAACAACAACGTTATTGGAATGTGTTCCACCGTCCCTTACTAGTTCTTATGTTGCGCTGGACAGCGAGCAGCAATGGCAAGATGCCCTGAATTCGGGGCTCGTCATCCCGCCCACGCCCGAGTTCTGGACTCAGTACATGCTTTCATGGCAGAAGCCTGTTGACGGTGCGCCCTATCCCCAGCCGAACATATTTTCATTGCCGGATTTATCTGTCTTGGTCAGCGACCGTGGCTGCCCTGACTTGGTCTCGCCGTTGTTTTATAGTTTGCCTTCAGCCGGGCTGATGATGGCCTGGGGCGACCCGCAGCAACTGGTAGAGAACGAGTTTTACAGCAGTGCGTGGTTATTACAGTATCCGGAAGATCCGGACCTGACGAACGTAACAATAAAGATAACGGTGTTCCCGCCCTGCGGGATGAATGCCGTATCTTTCGGGATGCAGGACGTCAACGGTAACATCCGGGCCTGGTACTGGAATGTGCCTGCGACGCTGCCTTGCGGGGTATCTACGACGATTACCATTAACACGGCGATACTGATACCTGGCGCTACAGCGGCTAATCCCGTAGCGGACGGTTATACCAGTGATCTGCTTTTTGATATCACCCAGGTTTTGACCTTAATTTTTGACGAGAATTATGTTTGGGTAGCCGGTACGGCAGTACCCCCGCCAGGTACGACGGTTCCACGTCCGTGGAACTATTGGGGTGACCTGATTATTACTCCTAATGTCGATGTAAAACCTGACAACCCTGTGAAGTGGAGTCAGCCTCCGGTGGAACTTACCCCAGGTGTAATTCTTGGCTGGGATGAGGTATCTGTTCGCTACATACGGCCTTTAATGGCAGACGACTGGAAGTGTGAAGACCCGCGACCGGTGACGGATATTCATTGGTGGGGCTCGTACCTTAACTGGATGAAGTCTGTTGAGCCGCTACAGGTACCGACAGCCTTCCACTTCGGTATCTGGACGGATGTGCCGGCTGGCGCAGGAGGCTTTGGCCCGAATGTGAAATACAGCCATCCCGGCAAAATGATTTGGGAATATATTTGCACCGATTACAAGTGGAACTTCGTTGGCTATGATAAGGACCCCCGCAGGTCAACTACGACAGCCGTCCCCGGCACCGTTGTCTCTACTGATGCTGTTTTCCAACCCACCGTCAATGATTCCTGCTTCCAGTTCTATTGCGATATCCCTCAGCCTGAGTGGTTCTATCAGAAGCCCAACCCCAATGGCCACGGTAGAGTCTACTGGCTGAGCATCGCGGCGATTTATCCTCCCGGGACTACACCTCAATTTCCGTGGGGCTGGAAGACCCGGCCGCACTTCTTCAACGATGATTCGGTTCGTATCCTCACCCTGGCGGACGGCACCTGGCCGCCAAGTGTCGGTTCAGTTTGGGGCAACGGTCAACCGGTTGAGTTTCCCAAGAAGATTTCCTGGGACCTGGCCTTTGAGCTGACCACTAATGAAAATGAACCAAACGTACCAAATCCGGATTTGAACCTCGACGGCATATTTAACTTCAGGGATTTGCTGTTTGAGCGGTGGCTTGAAATGTGGCCTTAGTCTTCGTAAGAAGTGCAAAAGATCTGCACGGTATCAATGGGCTGTGGGCCGAAAAGCTCACAGCCCTTTTTTCTTTGTTTGTGTTCAGATGACCCAGCCTGAATAAAGGATTTGAATAGCTGCATAAATTAAGGCCGAGCGGGGACCATGCGCAAGGGCCTCCGTATGTTTCCGGGCGTCTGATTCACCTTAGTCAAGATCGACAGACAAAACCGACCTTCTTCAATACCGTTTGTTGACGGGCCTGCCCGAAAAAATAAACGCGTGCTTTTGACTTCACAAAGATTTACAACGTGGAACCTATATGAGTCCATACCCTAAGTTCCAGTTCAGAAACCATTGACCCAGCAGCCCTATATATGTTATAATGAGCAAAAATCATTTATATGATTTTGGTTGTATAAAGCCCATAAGCTACAAAAGCAAAATCGCTATTAATGGCATAAAACATCGGTGAGGAAGGATATTAGGGATGCTCAAACATGCGAAAGCCTCTTTGCTATCACTGATATTGATAGCAATTTTGGCTGGTTCGGTTGGTGCCCTGCCTCAACTCGTAGGCGATCTGGATGCAGACTATGTAGTTGGTTTCAAAGACCTTCGAATGTTTGCCTGGCAGTGGCTGGACCCGGCCTGTCTGGTCGTTGACTGCACCGCCGACATGGACGGCGTCGATGGGGTGAGTATGGGTGACTTTGCCCTGCTGGCAAAAAACTGGCAGATAGTAGACCCCCACATAATCATCAGCGAGTTCATGGCAAGAAACAGCAGTACGCTTCTGGATGGAAACGGCGAATCTTCCGACTGGATCGAGATTCACAATCCGACGGACACAATTGTCAATCTTGATGGCTG
Organism: Planctomycetota bacterium; assembly: GCA_019456145.1. Lineage (GTDB taxonomy): Bacteria > Planctomycetota > Phycisphaerae > Sedimentisphaerales > Anaerobacaceae > CS2-K091. The sequence continues at coordinate 3,114 of VRUL01000021.1, read as the reverse complement.
GTATCTGACCGACAGTGACGCCGACCTGACCAAGTGGCAGTTTCCGAACGGCCTCCAGATTAAGCCCGGTGAGTTCCTGATTGTCTTTGCCTCGCAGAAGACGTTTGAGGAAAACCCGCTTAATTATCCCTATCTTGACTCTGCCGGTTACTATCACACCAACTTCGAGCTCGACAAGGACGGAGATTATCTGGCATTGGTGGGGCCTGACGGCAATAGTATTGCCCACGAATACGCGCCGAAGTTCCCCATACAGTTGACCGATATCTCGTACGGTCTGGCGCAGAACGCCATGATGCTCGTGCCAACAGGTGCGACTGCTTCGTATCACGTGCCTGCCAGCGGCGATGCGGGCCTGGGAACTGGGTGGACTGATGTCGGTTTCGATGACTCAACCTGGGATACGGGACCGACCAGCATTGGGTTCGGTGATATCGGCGGCTCTACAGGTACAATCCTGCGTGAATACTGGACGGGCATAACGGGCCAAAGCGTATCAGACCTGACCGGGAACTCAAATTATCCGGACAATCCATCCGGCAGCAGTGAGCCAACCTCATTCGAAGCACCGACGGGCTGGTCGGACAACTACGGCACACGTATGCACGGATTCCTCTATCCACCGGCCAGCGGCCTTTATACTTTCTGGATCGCAAGCGATGACAATAGCGAGCTGTGGCTGAGCACGGACGTTAATCCGGCGAACAAGTCGATGATTGCGTCTGTTCCGAGCTGGACCGATTCACGTGAATGGAACAAGTTTTCCAGCCAGCGGTCTACATCGATTACGCTGGATGGCGGGCAGAGGTACTACATTGAAGCGCTGCACAAGGAAGGTGCCGGCGGTGACAACCTGGCTGTAACCTGGAGCTTCGGACAACCCATCGAGGGCCAGTATCTCTCACCGTGGACCGGTAGTTGGGTTGCCACCGATGTGCAGGATGATATGTTCGGCGTCAATGCCTCGCTGTGGACACGCATCGAATTTATCCTTGAAGAGGGAGATGTCGGTGCCTTCGATACGCTGATGTTGCGAATGAAGTACGAGGACGGTTTCGTTGCGTATCTAAACGGCCAGTACATTGCCAAAGGAAATGCGCCCGGCTCATTGTCCTGGAACTCAACAGCCCTTTCAGACCGTCCAAATGAGGATTCTTCGGTCTTCGAAGATATCAACCTTAATGATTTTTTGGGCACATTGCAGTCCGGTAAGAACGTGCTGGCAATTCACGGGCTGAATGACAACAAGAATAATAGCGAGTTCCTGATTCTGCCCGAGCTGGTCGCTGCCAGGAACCGGGTAGTCCCGGAATACTTCACGACGGCAACCCCGGGCACATTCAACATTACCGGTGCAATTGGTGTTGTCTCAGATGTCTGGATCAACACCAAGCGTACTTTCTACACCGGGCCACCGGATTGGCATATAGATTTGATTTTATCTAACGGGACCGACGGCGCCGAGATTCGTTACACCCTTGACGGCTCACGCCCCACAATAATCAATGGATTGATTTATAATCCAGTTACCGATCTGCCGATTGAAATCGATAAGACGACCGTCATCCGCGCCGTTGCGGTCAAGCCCGGCTGGCTGGATTCTGCGGTCGAGACAAATACCTACATCTTCCCTGGCGACATCCTCGATCAGCCGGCTTTTCCGTACGGCTTCCCAATGACGTGGGGTGGAACAACTGCCGATTATGAGATGGACCCATGCGTTGTCAACAACCCACTCTATGCCGGGACGCTAAAAAACGACCTGAAGGCAATTCCCACAATGTCGCTGGTAATGGATCTGGACGACCTTTTTGACTCAGGGACAGGCATCTACGCAAATCCCTATGCGGAGGGGATTGCATGGGAAAGGCCTTGCTCCATCGAGCTGATACATCCTGACGGGTCAGAAGGTTTCCATCTCGACTGCGGCATTCGTATCTATGGCGGCGTCGGACGGCGTGAAAAGAAGAAGACGCTCCGCTTACTTTTTAAGAGCATATATGGCCCTCCGAAGCTGCGGTATCCGCTGTTCGGTGAAGATGCCTCCGGCGAGTTTGACACAATCATTCTCCGGGCCAACTTCAACGATGGGTACGTCTGGGGCGGGGCGGAATCCCAGTATATCCGCGACGAGTATGTGCGGCAGTTACAGTTGGCCCTGGGTCATCCTTCGACACACGGCACATTCGTACACTTGTATATCAACGGGCTATACTGGGGACTATACAATCCCACGGAACGACCTCAAGCGTCCTTTGCCGCCAATTATTTCGGCGGTAAAAAGGAGGATTGGGACGCCCTGAACTCCGCTGCGCCCACAGGAGATAGCACGACGGACACGTGGTACGCCATGCTTAACCTTGTCCGACAGGGCCTGACTACCAATGAGGCCTACCAGCGTCTGCAGGGCAAGAATCCCGACGGCACTCCAAACCCAGCCTATGTGGACTACCTCGATGTCGAGAACTACATCGACTATATGCTTGTCAACTTTTTTACAGGCAATAGAGACTGGCCCGGCCATAACTGGTACGCTGCCATGAATCGTGTCGATCCCTCCGGGTGGAAGTGCTTCTCATGGGATGCCGAGTGGGTTGTTGGTATGCGGTCGGGTTTATACGAGAACCGAACCGGCGTGGGCAACAGCTTATCCGAACCGTATAGTTACCTTCGCGATAATGCTGAGTTCCGTCTGCTGTTTGCAGATCATGCCCACAGGGCGTTCCACAATGGCGGGCTTTTGTACGTTGACCCGGACAATCCGAACTGGGACCAGAGCCGTCCGGAACGCAACCGGCCGGCTGCATTGTACTCGGAACTCGCCGACTCTATCGAAAGGGCCATGGTCGCCGAATCCGCGAGGTGGGGTGACGTGCAAAGCTCTCTACCCTATACTCTCACTCAATGGCAATCAGAGCGCGATTGGGTTCTGCAGAGCTATATGCCCGAGCGCTCAGACATCGTCCTTGACCAATTGCGTAATGCCAGCCTCTATCCTACCAACGTTGACGCTCCGGTATTCAATATTAACGGTTCATATCAACACGGCGGCCAGGTATCAGCTGGCGACGAGCTGGCAATGATTAACCCCAACGGATCGGGCAACATTTATTA
>VRUL01000020.1:30986-93570 GCA_019456145.1 Planctomycetota bacterium | reverse complement strand
AGGCAAATAATTGTTGGACTCTTGCTGCCAAAGGTAAATTATCAATATTGCGACTTATATTCGCAACAAAATAAAGGTATATAGCAACTATTGCGACACAGCCTGGCAGCTTGGGGATGGCTTATTGCCAGTTATGAAGAGCGCAACATTTAATTACAATTGGTATTATAGCGTAATTATCGCGGCAGTTATTCTTCTTCCATATATGGATAACGGAAGTTTCTCGCCGGCAGGTACGTTTCCTTAATCGTACGCGGCGAGACCCAACGCTCCAGGTTAAGCCGGCTACCGGCCTTGTCGTTGGTGCCCGATGCCCGCGAACCGCCGAATGGCTGCTGACCGACGACGGCGCCTGTGGGCTTGTCATTAACGTAAAAATTACCTGCCGCGTGACGCAGCGTATCCATCGCCTTGACGATTGCACCACGGTCGACAGCAAAAATTGCCCCTGTAAGGGCATATGGCGAGGTCTGATCACACAGTTCCAGCGTTTGGTCGTAATCGCCCTCAGGGTAGATATATATGGTCAGCACAGGCCCGAAAATCTCTTCGGCCATCAGCCTGGACCTGGGGTCTTTACTTACCACAACGGTCGGCTCAATGAAGTATCCTGTCGATTTGTCGCATCCACCACCGATGATAATTTCCATATCGGGTGAATTCTTAGCCAATTCAATATAACCGCTGATCTTGTCAAATGCCTTTTCGTCGATAACCGCACCCAGGAAGTTTTTAAAGTCGGTGATATCGCCCATCCTGACATCCCTGATATCACTGAGCATGTGCTCTTTGACCTGCGGCCAGATCGAATCGGGAATATACGCCCGCGAAGCAGCCGAGCACTTCTGGCCCTGATACTCGAAGGCGCCTCGAACTAACGCCGTCGCCAGAGCTTCAATACCGGCACTTGCGTGGGCGAATATGAAGTCCTTACCCCCTGTCTCGCCGACAATTCGAGGATACGTAACATACCTGCGAACATCTGAGCCGACAGCCGACCAGATTGTCGAAAATACTTCCGTGCTTCCTGTAAAGTGAATGCCGCCGAGCCTGGCGTCGTTTAGCACCGGCGGGGCAACAACAGGACCGGGACCAGGAACCATATTTATAACTCCCGGGGGCATCCCTGCTTCTTCAAGGATTTTCATGACAACGTACGCCGGCAGTACCGCTGACGAGGCCGGCTTCCACACTACCGTGTTTCCCATCAGCGCCGGTGCCGTCGGAAGGTTGCCTGCGATTGACGTGAAGTTGAACGGCGTCAATGCCAGAACAAAACCGTCCAGCGGGCGGTGCTCCATGTAGTTCAACACCCCGGGCGTTGACATCGGTTGCTCACCATACACCTTCTCCATAAAATGTGTGTTGAAACGCCAGAAATCTATCAGCTCACACGCCGCATCGATTTCCGCCTGGTGCGGCGTCTTACTCATGTTCAGCATCGTGGCAGCATTAAGCGCCTGGCGGTACTTGCCGGCCAGCAAATCTGCTGCTTTAAGCAGTATCATAGCCCTGGAATCCCAGGGCATCCGGCCCCACTGCCGCCTGGCTGTCTCTGCCGCATCAACCGCTTTAACAGCAAACTCTGCGTCAGCCTGATGATATTTACCTAATATGTGATGATGATCGTGGGGACAGCGGATATCCGCCAGATTGCCGTTGCGTACTTCCTCGCCACCGATTATCATCGGCACATTCACCTGTTCATTAAGCATCTCTTTGAGCTTAGCGGACAATTCCGCACGTTCCGGGCTTCCTGGTGTGTATTGCAAACACGGCTCATTGACCGGCCGTGGAATGTGAAAAATACCGTTAAACATTTGTTTCTCCTTTTAATAACATGTCAAATTTCGAGACTAACAGGAATATTCATTGTCCCGCATCCCCGCCAAAAAGTCAACCGTCCCCGGACTTTTTGCCTTCTGCCTTGTTACAGCCCTGCGGTTATCCTGGTCCCGTATCAAAATAACAGAATTTTCATCTGAACTCAACAGCAACGTATGTGAGGATACCGAAACTAAGTTCGAGGCTCACGCTTTCTACCCAAAAATCCTTAAAAAGCAAAGATGTGGCCGCGAACGAATTTCTTGACATATTCTTAAACTGCTGTTATAGTGTTTTTTGAGTAATAGGGGGAGAAACTATAGTGCTGAGAAAATATGTCTGATTCGAACACAAACACACAGCTAAAACACGGGAATCAAAACCCGTCAGAGTTTTCCCCCCCTCTTACGGCGTTACTGCGTTTCCGCAAGCCGCTGATAATTCTCGCCCACATAGTCGTTTTCGCTGCTTCGTTACTTTTTTCTTTCCTGCTGACCAACAACATGCAGCTTAAACGAAGTTGGTTAGTTTTATATCCCCCTTTGCTTCTGTTCATTCTCATCATCAAGCTGACTGTGTTCGGCCTGTTTAAACAATATCGAGGCTGGTGGCGCTATGTAGGGATTTCCGATCTTATAGGAATACTACGGGCATCTATGGTCAGCACTTTAATTATCGTAGTCTTATGGTTTGTAATAGGACAAGTTGAGAATGTTCGCACAAACTTACCGGAAGCTTTGCAAATACCTCTTGAAGGTGTGTGTATCGCCGATATGTTTGCCACGATTTTGCTCCTGGCCGGGTTGCGAATGTCAATCCGATTATACTTTGAGGAGTTCCGGACTGTCGAAGCCGGTAGATTAAAGCGACTTCTAATAGTCGGCGCCAGTAATGCCGGTGAGGCCCTGCTGCGAGAAATCCACCGCATGTCCATCGCCCAATATGACGTGATAGGATTTATTGACGATGCCCCTGTCAAACAAGGCACTAATATCCATGGAATTCAGATCCTCGGTACTGTAGAGCAGCTTCCCAAAATCTGCGAGGACCGCAACATCGAAGAAATTGCCATCGCAATGCCGGAAGCTTCCCATCACCAGCGGAGACGCGTTGTTCAGGTGTTCGAGAAAGGTACTAAAATTCGGTTTCGAACGGTACCATCTCTTACCGATATTGCCTCAGGCAAGTTACGTGTATCTCAGATTCGAGATGTCGATATTAACGATTTGCTCGGCCGGGAAGCGGTCGAGCTTGACCTGGAGGTGATAGAAGCTTTTTTGAAAGATAAAACAATTCTCGTTACCGGAGCCGGCGGCTCCATCGGTTCGGAGATGTGCAGACAGGTTTGTAATTTTAAACCGAAGCTGCTCTTGCTGGTTGAGCAGGCCGAAAATCCACTGTTTTATATGGAGAGGGAATTGCGCAAGCAGTTTCCGGAGATTTCCATAAAAGCGATCGTTTGCGATATCACAGACAAAATACGGGTAGAGGGAATTTTTGAAACGTACAAACCGCAGGTCGTCATTCACGCTGCCGCTCACAAGCATGTGCCTCTGATGGAACTCAATCCGGGAGAAGCTATCAAGAACAATATTACAGGGACGCAAATCGTTTCTGAGGCTGCAAATAATTACGGCACTACTAATTTTGTAATGATTAGCACGGACAAAGCCGTCAATCCAACCAGCATAATGGGTTCGTCCAAGCGAATCGCTGAAATGTATATTCAGGACTTGAGCAGAACCAGCAAAACAGATTTTGTGACTGTGCGGTTTGGCAATGTGCTCGGCTCGGATGGCTCGGTTGTACCTATCTTCAAGAAGCAAATCGCTGAGGGCGGCCCCGTAACTATTACGCATCCGAAGATGAAACGGTATTTTATGACTATACCGGAAGCGAGCCAGCTCGTCCTCCAGGCAGCAACAATAGGGAAAGGCGGCGAAATCCTCGTGCTTGATATGGGCGAGCCGGTAAAAATTGTGGATTTGGCCAGGGAAATTATTACGCTGAGCGGTTTCAAGCCCGGAGAAGACATTGAAATAATTTACACAAGTCCCAGACCCGGCGAGAAGCTTTTTGAAGAACTTTCGATAGAAGGCGAAGATATGCAGCACACAAGGCATTCGAAAATCAGTATTTGGAAAAATATCCCCATGGACCGAGATAAACTTCGGGCCGGTATAAACGAGCTGGTAACTGTCGCCCAAACGCAAAACTACAACGAGATAGCTCAGAAAATCAAAGAGCTTGTACCGGAGTATACCGGCGGGAACTCCAATTAACCAGAATCTGGTTTGACCTGCCACACAGATGGCGGGCAAGCATTGGGTTTGTTTTGGGTTTGTTTGGCCGCGGGGGGCGGGGAAATTGGCTTTGATTGGGTTCGTTTTGGGTTCGTTTTCACCACGTGTCCAATCGCATTTATTTTTATAATCCCTTGTTAATACTTTGGTTATGTTCATTTGACTTTTTTGGAAATTGGGTTCGTTTTGCATAATAAAGGTAATAATTGGTTGGCAAATTGGGCTGGATAGGAGATTTGAGTAGATTGTAGTTTGCATAGGTAGTTTCAAATCCTAAATCCTGAGCTCTAAATCTTAGACAAATCCAAATTACACAATTTTAAATGTTCAAAACCTTGGCTAAATAAGAGATTTATAACCATTACTACACCTTTTTGATTGATTATTGAGTATTCACTGACGATTAATTCTACAAACTGGTTCCCTGCCTACGGCATGCAGGGACTCGCTGCTGATACTAAGACGTGCGGTTCTCCGCTAAATTCCTGCCATTTCTATGGCTGTTTGTATTATACCAAACTTGCCCGCAATGTTCAATGAAAATCGAATATTTTATGAAAATAATTCACCGCAGAGATCGCTGAGAACGCAGAGATTTTGTCTTTTTTTATTAATCGCGGATTAACGCTGATTTACGCAGTTTTTTGTAGTGGACGGGTGGGGAGTGGATTGGTAGATTGGGGGCTTACAGAACGCAGAAATCAGTGAGACGCACCTTGAATGATTATTGATTAAGGATGATTGATTATTGTAAACGAAGCCGAGGCGTTGGGATGTTATACGGAAACCATATAAACATAGTTCAACGAGCCATAGTATCATGAGTACAGATTTCAACAAAAAAGGTCGGCATGTGACATTTGTGGCCTACAAGGATGATCCTCCTTATTACTCAATATTGGCACCAAGTGTCATTGATTTCGCCAATGACATAGAAAGTGAGATAGCGGCGCATAATCAGGATCCCAAGAAAACAAACATTGCAGGAGCGGCACTTGGCTGTTTTGAGCGTTTTTGTGGATGCATGTTATATATATGGCGTATATCCCAACACGAGGAATCAATAAAAGCGAAAGGTCCAATAGACGTTGGTAAGATGGTTGGACTAAGCGGAAAAGAGGTACTGATCGACTTTGAAAGTCTCATATTTCATAGCAGAAGTTCTCTCGATCGCATCGCTTTCTTTGTTGCAAAGCAAATCCATAATCAAGATTGTGACAAGTATCCAAAGCTTGTTAATATGCTTAGCAGCTTCCAAAAAAAAGATGATAGTGCTTCGCGGCTTATTGAGATCATCAACATTGCTAATCCAATATTTCAGGGCATATTGTTTGATAATCCATCCGGGAAAAAGTCACTGCGATCACACCTGATACACAAATCGACAGCGTCTGAGAATGCAAGATCCTTGTTTACTTTACACTGTATTGGTCCTCAAAAGCGAATTGCATTTGATTCTATCCTCGGTGACTATGCGGTCTTTAAGACTTCCCAGAACCTTGGCAGAGGTCTTACATTTGTTGTATTGAATGTACTATCCCTCTATCTGGGATTAAACCGAACATTACCTTTTGATGCTTTTGAGCTTAGATGGGAGTCCCAGATGGTCGATTATCGCGATTATTTGAGCGAATGTCATGAAGCTAAAAGGTTTACTATCTTCAATACGCATCCATCTGGCTGTTCGTTATTACCAGTTCCACTAATCCCAGAGATCTTAACAAAAGCGTATTGAGAGGTCGAACATGTCAATGGAGGAGACGCCGCTAACGCGTCGCTCCTCATCATGACGTTATGCGCGGTTCAACGGAATTCAATAAGAAGGAGAACTGGCCTAAGTTGTTTCCAAGGGATTAATTATGGACTTTGGGCAAAGGGGTGTTATACTGACACTCGGAGAGGTAAGGAGTTTTATACGGAAACCATATATACATAGTTACGCATCAAGGTGAGTGCTATGGATGACGACGATGATCATCTAATGCCTTGGGAAGAATACGCCCAGGACGCTATCGAGCGCATCATAAGCGAAGCTGACTTCGACGAAATTTATGGCAGCATTGTTCTCCAGTCGCACCACGACGATAGCCATAGCTTAGGCGTTGACTGTTCTAACGTGGAGGAAATCGAAAAATACCTTGTAGAGGTTTACAACGAAGAGTGGTATGCGTACGTTCCATTCGATGGAGGGGAAGCTGTATTTAAGGATGATGCATGGGGCGCAGTTTCGAACCTACTGACAGACAATCCAGAAATCCGCTCCTTCTTCGAGCGAAACACGCCTCCTGTGGACTCGGAGACGCTCGTTACAGCACAAGAACTTCTGCAAGATGCCAACGCGTCGCGAATTGTTCGCGTGAGCCTCGAAGAAATCAATGAAGAGCTAATCCGCTACCTTGCCGCTAATCCAAGCAAAATGCGCGAAATGTTGCCACGAAAATTTGAAGAACTGGTGGCAGACATGTTTAGTAATCAAGGATACGACGTTACCCTCACTCCACGGAGTAAAGACGGGGGCATAGACATCATCGCGGTGCAGCGGAGCGATATTGGGACCGTCATGACTATCGTCGAGTGTAAACGCTACGCGGAAGATAACAAGGTCGGCGTTGACATCGTTCGTGGACTCTACGGCGTTGTTGAGCAACGCCGTGCCACTCGGGGAATTATTGTAACTACGTCATTTTTTACGCGCGATGCCGAGGCATTTCGTAGCAGCGTGCCATATCGACTGGGACTTGCTAACTTCAATGCGTTGACAAAAGAAATAAATGAATGGAAGAACCGAATTGAACGATGATGCATAACCAGGCGGGGAATTGAATGGATAAGTTACATTTTTCGATGAGTTGTGCTTGATATTAAAGACAGTCGCTACCGATGAGATTCTTCGCTTCACTTCGCTTTGCTCCGTTCAGAATGACAGGGCGTGGATTCGGTGCTTTCGCGGGAATGACTACCACCAAATAAATTTGGGGGCTAAACACAAAGACAACCCCGCCCACAGGTGGCGGGGCTAATCGATATTGAAGCGACGAGAAACGTCGCGGTTTTTATAAGAAATAATGGTGGGGCAAACCATATAAATGATTAATGATTATTGATTAATGATTATTGTAGAGGAGATTCTTCGGTGCCTTATAGGCACGTAAGTATCCGTTCAGAAATGACAGGGGTTGAGATTGCCGCGCTGCGCTCGCAATGACCCGGCTTGGCAGGAGCTACGCCGTGGTGGGTGGGGCAAGCTTCCATAAAAAAAGCCGCTTCGAAAAGCGGCTTTTTATTTGTGATCAGCTATTTTTTTTATTGGTGTCGCGGCTCGCCGGGCTGCTGGTAGCCGACACTTTCTCTTGGATGAGCGTTTTCGTAAACCTCTTTGAGTTTTCCCGTGGTAAGATGTGTGTAAACCTGCGTGGTCGATAGCGACTGATGGCCGAGCAATTCCTGGACGCTCCTCAAATCGGCACCGTTGTTTAACATGTGCGTCGCGAAGCTGTGACGCAGGGTGTGCGGGCTGATGGCCGGGTCCAGGCCGGCTATTTTAAGATATTTGTCCATCTTGCGGCGGACACTGCGGGTGCTGAGCCGTCGGCCGTGCTTGTTGACGAACAAAACTTTCGAGTCAAAATTACTGTTGCTTTGCGCTCTTTTGTTCCTGAATTCCATATAGTGCTGGATAGTCTGCAAAGCAGATGAACCGATAGGCGAAATTCTTTCCTTCTTGCCTTTGCCTCTGATATGTACGACCTCACCAAGGAAATCTATATCGTCCATGTTTAACGCCACAAGCTCACTAACCCTTATGCCAGTGCTGTAAAGCGTCTCCAAGATAGCTCTGTCTCTGGCGCCCAGCCAGTTATTCATTGGCGGTGTCTCGAGTAATTTCTTTACTTCTTCGTATTCAAGGAACCGCGGTAGTTTCTTGTCCTGCTTGGGAGTTCTAACCACAGCAACCGGATTGGAATCGAGCTGGTTTCTTTTAACCAGGAATTTGTAAAAGCTTCGCAGCGTGGCAAGTTTGCGAGCTATGGTCGCTTTGGAATATTGCTTCTCATTTAGAAAAACCAGGTACGCCCGGACGGCAGTTGTTTCGACCGAAAGCAGTAGTTGGTCAACTTCGATATCAGCCTGCGTCGCCACGGCTGTGGCCGGACCGGCTTGGCCTGCTTTAGAAGGGTGCAATGAAATCTGCTCATCAGCCGGCGGGCCGGACACAGAGGCACCAATCAGATACCCACCAAACTGTTTCAGATCGGCTTGATAACATTTGGCAGTATGTTCGGAGAACCGCTTTTCAAACTTCAAGTAATTCAGAAACTCTTGAACAATGACACTATCTTTCATAAATCCACCTGCTTTCAATCTCGTGGGCATCTCCCCAGCGCCGTATTAGTTAAAAACCAAATATTTTCTAAACTTTCGAGTCACTGTTTTACAGCTTAGTGCAAAACGATAACTAATCCAAAACTTCACTTATATTCATTCGCCTTTATTAATTTGTGTGAATTTGCTTATCTACATTTTCATGTAAAAGTTCATCTGCCTGGCCGATTAGCGACTGGGTCAGTTTGAAACTCAGGACCGCTGCATCAAACCAATCAAAACTTGTGCAGCCGGCCTTTGCCTGATCAATCAGAGCATCCAGAAGTTTATCTTCACTGCCGGCCTCATAACGAAATATGAACTTCTCTGTTCCCTTGTTTAAAACCAGTTGTCTTCTTTGTTTTGTCATTACAAAAAGTAGAGTCGTTTTAGCTTAAAGGGAAAGTCGGCCCAAAAATATCAATCTGCCAGGTCATTCGTACAAACACACATGTTCTTTATCGGTCGAAAAGAGGATAACTTATAGGTAAACTTCGATTTTTTTCGTTAACAGCGATAAAAAATAACTCTTTCGCAAAGCCACAACGCTTTTATCGGCCAATACGACCTCTGTCTTTACAAATTGAACACAAATCTTGGCAAATTTTGCGTAAATTTACACAAATTACCACAATGCCGTCGTTCTCAGCGCAGAGAAGAACCGCTTCTTTCTTGTAGGCTGGGTACTTTGATTGGCTCAGGACATGGCCTTGAAGAAGATTATTCCGTCTTTTTCGCTGGAATGAACAACCCCCTGCTGCTGGAAACGAGTGACATATTTTAACACTTCATCGCGTTGGATGCCCAGGCCTGAACATATATCATTTAGTGAACAAGGCCTGCGTTTCAGCATTGATAATACGTCTTCGGCTTTACTTTCAATATGCTTGTGGCACGGTCCCGGCGAAAAATCTGCGACAACTTCACACTTTTCCCCCAGGTATGCAGCTATAGTCTCAAGTTTTTCGGGATCCACTTTTTTGATACCAGCCTGGGTCGTAGGCCGAACCGCTGTATTGAGCTGGACCTTGTCAGGTCGAACCTGCTCTATAGCTTTCTTGATTTTGGCAATTTGCCCGGTATCGGTATTTAATCCTTCAATCAGAAGGACCTCAAGCCATATCTGCCCGGCAAACTCATTTCTAAAGTCGCATAATCCGGAAATCAGGTTTTCAATAAGGATGTCCTTGTGCGGACAATTGATTTCCTCGAAAACGCGCTTGCCACCGGCATCCAAAGAAGGCAGAACCACATCGGCTTTTGCACAATCGGCGCGCACATCCTGTCTATATAGAAGTGTGCCGTTGGTTAATAGGGCCACAGGAATATCGGTAATCTTTTTTATTCCGTCTATAAGCTCACCGAGCCGCGAATTCAGCGTCGGCTCGCCGGACCCGCCGATGGTAATAAAATCTGCCTTCATGCCCCGGGCTATTGTTTCCCTCAGCTCGGCTAAAATAGCTTCAGGAGGTACGTACTCGGCGCGATCTGTCGTCTTTTGGGTAGTTCCGCCGAGCTGGCAGTAGATGCAATCCAGTGTGCAGACTTTGAAAGGTACGATATCAACACCCAGACTTAGCCCCAGCCTTCGCGAGGTCACTGGTCCGTACAGATATTTTTTCTCCTCAGCCACTTTTCTTTCCGCGTACAATCTCGAATATTTCCTTGCACATTTTTAATAAATCCTCGAGCCACTCTATCGGCATAATGCTGCCGGCGTCTGATTTTGCCTTTTGAGGCTCGGTATGAACTTCTATGAAAAGACCGTTTGCACCGGCGGCAATCGCAGCCTTGGCAAGTAAAGGAGCCATTTCAGGCCGGCCGGCGCTTGCATCACCGAGGCCCCCGGGCTGCTGGGTGCTGTGGGTCGCATCGAAAACGACCGGACAGTCCATCCTTTTCATAATCTCGATGGCCGTCATATCGTTGACGAGACGATTGTAGCCAAAAAATGTGCCGCGTTCGGTAAGTATAATTTTTTCGTTTCCGCAGGCACGAATCTTCTCGACCACATTTTTCATCTCTGCAGGTGAAAGAAACTGGCCTTTCTTTACATTAACAGGCTTACCAGTTCGTGCGCAGGCACAAAGCAAATCGGTCTGCCTGCATAGGAAAGCGGGAACCTGGAGGCAATCGACAACCTCGCCGACAACGGCAGCCTGGGCCGGCTCGTGCACATCGGTCATAACAGGTAGATTAGTCTCTTTGCGCACCGCTGCGAGAATCTCCAAACCCTTCTCCAGGCCCGGACCACGAAAGCTGTGCAAGCTGGAGCGATTGGCCTTGTCGAAACTGGCCTTGAAAATGATTCTTATATCGCTCCCTGCACCAATATCGACAAGTCTATTGGCAATATCAAGGCAATGCTCTTTGCTTTCAATAACGCAAGGCCCTGCCATTACAAACAGAGGTGCATCCAATCCAACTTCAACGCTACCAATTTTGAAATTACCTTTACTCATATCTCGTTCTAAAGTGCCTAAAGTGAGCTAAAGTTATAGCAACACAACGAAACCTGACTGACTTGACTTTAGGCATTTTGAATTACCCTATCGCTCTGATGATTCTTGTTCTTATCCCTGCCGGCTTGGCGCCTTCGGGTACCATCAAATTTACAGCCTGCGGTATTACTTTGATTTGTATTGGTAAAGCCGGCCCCGGGTCACCATCAATTTCAGTCTCTATCTCAGTAGTCTGCGAACTTACAGCGATGTTTTTGCCCTGACGATATACAACGTCGCTGCTTTTGGCGTGCAGCTTGAAAACCGTCATCACAGAATGCTTAACCAAATGTACACGAGACGCACATTTATAGATACAAACATCCAGCAGCCCATCACCGAAATCGGCATAGTGCAATACCTGAAGCCCCACTGCGTACCTTGAAATATTTCCAACGAAAACCAATCCTCTGCCGTCAAAAATCTCTTCGCCGTCTACTTCCACCTTCATCGGGGCAAACTTATAAGTCCAGAATGTTTGCCAAATCGGACCAATGTAATTAAAGTGGTCTATATGTCCATCCCGCCGCTCGCTGACACATTTGACTATTTGGCCGTCAAACCCAAAACCACATATAGAAGTAAAACATTTTCCATTCGCGTTTCCCAGGTCCAGAGGTCGAATGTAGCCGGCCTCAAATGTCCTTAATATTGTTTTTAGTTTTTCATCAAAACCTAATTCATTTGCCAGCAAATTTTCTGTCCCGCCGGGAACTATCAGCAACGGCTTGTCACTGCCTTCCAGACCATGTGCCACCTCTCTAACAGTACCATCACCGCCGACAACAACAACCATGGCACAGTCATAGTCGACCGCCGCATCGGTAGCCAGTTCGCAGGCATCTTCAAGGGAAGTTGTCAAACTGGACCTGACATCGAATCCTTTTTTGACAAGGTATTGCTCAAACCGCCGGCTCGTCAGTTTGCTGCTGCTGGCACCGGACTTGGGATTTACGATATAGGCGATATAACCATCATCTGGCTTCATAATTGCGACTCTGCGCTTTTATAGAAAAACCTGTTTTTCCTTGTTGCCAAGCTGACGAAGCTTTTCCTCAATCAAACAGGCATAACTTTCGACAACGTGCGGCAAATCAGACAAACCTAAACTCTTTTGCACATCGGTGATACTTTTCCCATCGGGCCCTTCTATTTCCACAAAACTTCCTAACAACGGCAATTGGTCCAGACAAACAATACAGTTGTGAAACTTCCAGAGACGACGTTTTTTTTCAAAGACCAATTTTTTTTCATATCCCAGCGCAGAAAGCAGCATCCGGGCCGAATCGCCGTCTCCTACTTCAAATTCTATCTCCCGCCTTTTCTTGAAATCGCTTTTTTCTTTGGCGCCTTTATAAGTCAAAAACGTATTCTCTTTTTGACCAGCACTCTGTTGGCGTAATCGAAGTGCCCGGTCTCCGCTTTTCAATGCTGCGCCGGCGTCATCAAAGTACGTATCTGTTTGTAACTGCTCTTCCAAAAATTCGGCGCCGACTTCACTTAGCTTACGCTCTGGGTCCTGAAGCGAATCAACCTTTAGTTTTGCTTCAATTTCGGTACACATCCGTTATATAACAAATATGATTAAGTGATTATGCTTACTATTCTTGGTTTAACAACAATAATTTTCTTAACAGGCTTGCCGCCCATAGCGGCGATTACTTTTTCACTGGCAATAGCCTTTTGTTTTATCAGCTCTTCGTCCGCATCGGCGGAAAAAACCATTCTGTCCTTTATTTTTCCGTTGACCTGCACGGCTAATTCGATCTCTTTTTCTTTGATAAGCTCGGAGTCATATTCGGGCCAGGGCTCGAAAACCAAACTGTCTTTATGGCCTAATTTCTCCCAGAGTTCCTCGGCAATATGAGGCGCGAACGGAGCAAGAATTAAAACGAATTTCTCAACAACCGATTTTGGCCTGACCTTTTCTTTGCCAAGATGATTTACAAAAATCATCATTGCGCTTATTGCGGTATTAAAGCCGAAACTCTCGATATCGTCACCAACTTTTTTTATTGTTTGATGTAACAATCTGAGTGTCGGCTCATCCGACCGCTCCCTTACGGTCGCGGCTCTGTTAATTACCGCATCGTTGAGTTTGCCTGTATCCTCGTCAACAATTGTTCGCCAGGCCTTTTGCAGGAATCGATGCACGCCTTCGACGCCCTGCATGTTCCAGGGCTTGGTCGCCTCCAAAGGCCCCATAAACATTTCATAAAGCCGCATCGAATCTGCGCCGTAGTCTGCGATAACCTTATCCGGATTGATTACATTGCCGCGTGACTTGCTCATCTTCTGGCCGTCTTCGCCAAGAATCATTCCCTGATTGATGAGTTTCTTAAACGGCTCTTTAGTACTGACGTAACCGAGGTCATAGAGCAGCTTGTGCCAGAACCGTGAATATAAAAGGTGCAGCACGGCGTGTTCGGCGCCGCCGATATACAAATCCACAGGCATCCAGTATTTTTCTTTTTCCGGATCCCAGCCCCGGCTGTTGTTTTCAGGATCAAGGTATCGCAAATAGTACCAGCAACTGCCCGCCCACTGG
Organism: Planctomycetota bacterium; assembly: GCA_019456145.1. GTDB lineage: Bacteria > Planctomycetota > Phycisphaerae > Sedimentisphaerales > Anaerobacaceae > CS2-K091. The sequence goes on along the minus strand of VRUL01000020.1, from coordinate 80,032 downwards.
GGCATTGTATTTGTTTCACGCCTGGCCTTTGAGCCATCGGCCAGCTCAACATTTATCCAGTTGTCAATATTGGCTAATGGAGATTCGCCTGTCCCTGCAGGCTTGTAGTTTTCAACTATGGGCAGCTCTAAGGGCAAATCTTCTTCTGTAAGCCCAACAAGACCGCCATCTCCGGTATGCAGAATCGGGAAAGGCTCGCCCCAGTAACGCTGCCTGCTGAAAAGCCAGTCACGAAGCTTATAATTGACAGATCCTTGACCAAGACCCTTTTCCACCAGCCAGTTTGTAATCTGCTCTTTGAATTCAGTTGTTGTAAGGCCATCGAATTGCCCGCTGTTAATCGCCCTTCCATCACCAACAAAACACAACTGGCCTTTCTTAACCAGCTTGGCATCCTCACTATTCTGTGGTTCAACAACTGGAACTATCGGCAGTTTGAATTCTTTTGCGAATTCAAAATCTCGTTCGTCGTGGCCGGGCACAGCCATGATGGCACCGGTGCCATAAGTAATCAGAACGTAATCACTTATCCAGATTGGAATCTTTTCATTATTCACCGGATTTATTGCATAGGCTCCAAGCGGCTCGCCGGTCTTTTCTTTGGCTAAATCCGTTCTGTCCAAATCGCTTTTACGAGCGGCCTCTTGGCGATATTTATTAACAGCTCCCTTTCTATCCTTACTTGTAATTTTATCTACAAGCGGATGCTCCGGCGCCAATACCATATAGGTTGCGCCGAACAAGGTATCCGGCCGGGTAGTAAATACGCCAATTGTTTCATCAAAACCATCGACCTTGAAATCAACATCCGCCCCGTCACTCCTGCCTATCCAATCGGTTTGCAGTTTCTTTATCGAATATGGCCAATCCACTTCGTTCAAATCGCTAAGCAGCCGATCAGCGTATTTTGTTATTCGCAGCATCCACTGGCGCATCGGCTTTCTGATTACCGGATGACCGCCGCGTTCACTCACGCCTCCGATGACTTCCTCATTCGCCAGGACCGTCCCAAGCTCCGGGCACCAGTTAACGGCCACCTCGGCCTCATAAGCCAAGCGATGGTCGTCTATATACTCTTGCTTCTCGGCTGCATTTAATCCATCGGGAACCGGTAGTTGTTCAATCGGCTTGGCTTTTTGCTGCGTTTCGTCGTAGTAACTGTTGAAGAGCTTCAGGAATATCCACTGAGTCCACTTATAATAATTCGGGTCGGTCGTATTGACTTCGCGGTCCCAGTCATAGCTAAAGCCCAGCGACTTGATTTGTTTTCGGATATTATCTACATTTTTCTGTGTCGTTGTTTTTGGGTCTGTTCCGGTCTTTACGGCATATTGTTCTGCCGGCAGGCCGAAGGCATCGTAGCCCATAGGGTGCAGAACGTTGAAGCCTTTCATTCTTTTATACCGGGCAACGATATCGCTTGCTGTATAACCTTCCGGATGGCCAACGTGCAGGCCGGCAGCGCTCGGATAGGGAAACATGTCCAGCACGTAGTATTTAGGTCTGGAATCATCGAAGTCGTTTGCTTTGAATGTCTTGTGCTCTTCCCAGAACCGCTGCCATTTCTTTTCTATTGCATTGAAGTCGTAGCCGACCTTTTTCACGTTCATTCGTCCTTCTTTGGCCTCCTTAATAGGCCAACATGGAAACTTAATTGCCTGAATGCGGGCAAGTGTTGTCGGTGCAACCGTAGCACTTCTTTGAGGCGCCTTCCTTTATTCGCGGGGCAAATATTGAGAGTTGCTTCTGGAGTTTTTTACTGCCGCAGTATTTGCAGCTTTTGCCTTTTCCCGGACTGCTGGAGAAGTTTTCCAAAAGCTCATTTATCTTACCGCACTTACCGCATTTATACTCATAAATAGGCATAGAAATTCCCAATCTACAAAAAATCGGGGAGACAGGATTCAGGCTTCCCGCCCCCCTACCGAACACAAACTGTTGTTATTTAGTAATTTACACAAACTCCATAGCTTAGATTCTCAATCCTGTTGCCTATAAGTCTTCGTCACACAATAGAATAAATATTAAGGAAAATCCACTAAAATCCATTGCCGGTGAACTATATGGATCAGTATTTTTTCAGTTGACTTTTTCGTTAAGAGCTTGAATACTGTACGCGATTGGCAGGTTTTTGTTTAGTAGCTATTAAGGAACGATGCATTTCAATTACGAATAAAGGAGACCATCGTGGGAACAGAGCAAAAAGCTATTGATTCTCTTATGAGTGAGAAGCGGACATTTCCACCGCCCCAGTCAGTTAAGGATAATGCTTATATAGCCGGCCAGGAGCAGTATCAACAAATGTGGGAGAAGTCAATTAAAGACCCTAACGGCTTCTGGCTGGAACAGGCAAAGACCTTAACATGGTTTAAGGAACCGACCAGGGCTCAGGAGTACACATGGGACACAAAGGGCCGCAAAATTGAGCACACATGGTTCGCCGATGGCGAGCTTAACGTTACTTATAACTGCCTCGACCGTCATCTTGGAACTGAGACCGCAAAAAAAACGGCGCTGATTTGGCAGGGTGAGGCAGAAGATGATATCAGGAAATTCACCTATGAAGAACTGCATTTGCAAGTTTGTAAATTCGCGAACGTTTTGAAATCAAAAAGCATAAAAAAAGGCGACCGGGTGGCGATTTACCTGCCGATGGTCCCGGAACTCCCGATAGTTATGCTTGCCTGTGCACGTATCGGCGCGATTCACTCGATTATTTTCGGCGGTTTCAGCTCGGATGCCATCGAAGGCCGTATTAACGACTCCGACTGCAAAATGCTCATTACCTCCAATGTCTCCTTGCGCGCTGGAAAGCATATCAAGCTAAAGAGTATTGCAGATGCCGCATTGGAAAAAACACCCACGATTGAAAGTGTTATAGTCGTCAAAGTTAATGATGACCCCTGCGATATAAAAAACGACAGGGACACGTGGTATCACGACGAAATGGCCAACGCCGCAGAGCAATGTGAAGCTGAACACATGAATGCTGACGACCCGCTGTTTATACTTTACACGTCCGGCTCAACCGGTAAACCAAAGGGTGTTGTCCACACTACAGGTGGATACCTGTTGCATGTTACTCTTACCCACAAGTTTATTTTCAATATTCATGACGACGATATTTACTGGTGCACTGCCGACATTGGCTGGGTGACCGGACACAGCTACATTGTCTACGGCCCGCTTGCAAACGGTGCAACAACACTGATGTTCGAAGGGGTCCCAACTTACCCGGACGCCGGACGTTTCTGGCAGATTTGTGATAAATTCGGCGTCACTGTTTTCTATACCGCGCCAACGGCTATTCGCGCCCTTATGCGGTTTGGCGACGAATGGCCCGCTAAATATAAGCTGGATTCGATGAGGATTCTTGGTAGTGTTGGCGAGCCAATAAATCCTGAAGCCTGGATGTGGTACTATGAGAAGATAGGCCGCAACAGTTGCCCGATTGTGGATACCTGGTGGCAGACTGAGACCGGCGGCATCTTAATCACACCCCTGCCGGGAGCACATACGCTGAAACCGGGCAGTGCTTCTCGGCCTTTCTTCGGTGTTGACCCGGTTATACTTCGCGACGATGGAAGCCAATGCGGCGTAAACGAGGGCGGGAAGCTCTGTATACGCAAACCGTGGCCCGGAATAATGCGCACCATGTGGGGAGACCACGAGAGGTTTATAGATACATACTTCACAATGTTCGATAATATTTATTTCGCCGGCGATGGCTGCCGTATCGATGAGGATGGTGATTACTGGCTAATGGGCAGAATCGACGACGTGGTTAATGTTTCCGGGCACCGTATCGGGACCGCCGAGGTTGAAAGCGCCCTTGTCAGCCATGCAAAGGTTGCCGAGGCTGCGGTTACGCCAATGCCTCATGAAATTAAAGGGCAGGCTCTGTATGCCTTTGTTACCCTTGTAAACGGCGTCGACGAAAGTGAGGAGCTTAAGAAGGAGCTTGTTAAGCACGTGCGAAACGAAATCGGGCCTATCGCAACGCCTGAGGCAATTCAGTTTGCCCCGGCACTTCCAAAGACCCGCTCCGGCAAGATTATGCGGCGAATTTTGCGAAAGATAGCTGAAAACAACACGGACAACCTCGGTGACATTTCCACACTGGCAGACCCAGGTGTAGTCGAGAACTTGATTAAAGGTCGAGGATAGATAATAGCGGATACGTTGAACACTGATTAGAGGCCGTGAACACCAAAGACATTCGCTTTAACCGCCTCTATTGTGGCTTCTATCGCACGTGTTACTGTTTCACGCTGTTGTTTTTTTACCGGCAGCGGCCCATCCCGTAAATCCCCCGGCCCGCCTGTACTTCCGGAGTTAACACCGCCGGTAACAGGACTCGCGGGACCCTCACTATCAGCACCACACAAAACACACCAGGCAAGGGCCCAGGCCCTTACAGTATTCTCAATATTGTACCCCCCGCCGCCTGTTGCAAGGATCGGTTTGTCAAGGCTTAACAGATAGTTTATGATCTCGGCATAAACATTATTAGTCAAATATAGATGCGCAAGAGGGTCGCCCGCAAGAGCATCAGCCCCTAACTCAAAAACAATTACATCGGGGCCGAAGGCCTCAATTAACGGCCGAGCGATAGTTTCGAACGCCTTTATATACGCCTGGTCATACGTGCCAACCGGAAGAGGAACATTCACACAGTAGCCCTTTCCCTGGCCCGTGCCGATTTCATCTTCGAATCCCGTTCCGGGAAACAGCAGCCGTGGGTTCTCGTGTAACGATATGGTCATCACATCACAGCGGTCGTAAAATGCATACGCAACGCCGTCGCCATGATGAACGTCCACATCCAGATATAGAACACGTCTTCCTTGTTCTGCTAATATAGTACAAGCCAGAGCCACGTCATTGATATAGCAAAAACCGGAAGCCCGTTCAGGCCCTGCGTGATGAAATCCTCCTGACGGATTAAACGCCACATCTGCCGAATCTGAAAGAATCAACTTTGCAGCGGTCAGTGTCCCACCAGCAGCCAGCACCGTATAGTCATATAATCGTTCGAAGATAGGACAATCCTCGGTGCCGAGTCCCATATTAAAAGCTTCAGTGTTCCAATGTTTCTCGCTGGCGACTTTCAATGCGTGCAGATAACGGGCTGAGTGGAATTTCTTCAATACGATTCTGTCGGCTGGAACAGGAGCTGCTTCGCTTCTGCCGCTGCCGGAAAGCAGTCCCATAGAACTTACAATCTCTCGAGTTTTTTTAGGCCGGATAGTATTAAACGGATGCTCCGGCGGATAACTGTACTTCTCCAGCTCAGGCGAATAAATAAATGCAGCCTTTCTCATTACGGAAGCTACTCCTATTGCTATTGTCTGGTCAAGCCGTATCTAAACGAACAAAACTCCACATAAAGGTAAAGCATTCTATTCTATACTGTGCTCACTCGCAAAGCCTTTCGATATTATTTAGGTGTTTAGCACCGAAGACAAGGCATGGAAATTTGGGCGTCGTCAAAAAACAGGATGGAAGACTAACGACCGGAGACCAAAGTCTTGTATCTTGAATCTTGCAGCTTACTTCCTCAAGGAAGGTGTGTCCGGCTCAATGTGAACGGTAATATTAACCGGACGGCTTATCTGCTCATCGAGTGTCTCCTCCAAATTATCCGCTATTTCGTGGGCGGCGGCTATGCTGTTAGCGACAAATCCTCCATCTAAATATTTAAGTTCATTATAGTGATCACCGGCTTGAATATACTCTGCGTGGGAAATGGCATGGAATCACCTTGCGACGTTTGGAAAGCTCTCTTTATCAGCTTTATCTGCAAAGTGCAGGTATCGCATATGAGCCTGACTTTCTCCGCCAAAAGCATTGATTAAATTTTGTTCGGTCATTTTTTTCATAAGAACACCCCCGGTGTTACTTAAAAGAACAGTTCTTATCATGAAGATACCGTACAAACCATTGAGCTGCTAAGTCAGCCACTTGTTCCAGTGTACCAGGCTCTTCAAAGAGATGTGTGGCACCTGGTATAATCACAAGTTTTTTCTCTGCATGAAGTTCTTTCATAGCATCTTGATTTATGTCGATTACAATCGGATCATTACCACCTACAATCAAAAGTGTAGATGCTTTCACTTTCGTTAGTTTATCTCCTGCCAGGTCAGGACGTCCGCCCCGTGATACCACTGCTGTAATTATTGTGTTCAGATCAGCAGCCGCTGACAAAGCAGCGGAAGCGCCGGTGCTGGAGCCGAAATACGCTATTTTTAAGTTGCCGGTTTCCTTATTTTCTAAAAGCCACCTTGTTGCATGGACAACCCTTTTGCTGAGCAACTCAATGTCAAATCTCAACTGTCTTGTCTCTAAATCAATCAATTCTTCTTCTTTAGTCAAGAGATCCATTAATAAAGTCGCAAGACCCATTTGCTGGAATGTAGCTGCAACATAACGATTGCGCGGGCTAAATCTGCTACTACCACTTCCGTGCGCAAATAAAACAATCCCTCTTGCTCCCCTTGGGACGCATAGGCTGCCTTTGAGATATGTTTTATCATCTATTGCAATTTCAATTTCTTGATCTGATTGCCCTGAAATATCAATGTTGGCCATTATTCTCATCCCGTCAAGATACGATTAGTCTTCTGCATCACTATGAGGTCCAAGCTTAAAATCAGTTATTTTCTGGACTTTAATTAATAACCGCCTTTCCACCTGTGGCAATGGCGGCCCCGACTCTAGATCTGGCGCATAGCCATTGAGAATGCCCAACTCTTCAATCCCTTCTAACTTGCCGAGCATCTGGTAACCACTATCTGAATCTCTGTCCCAAACAACGATTGATACGAATTTATTTGTTTGCAAGTTGGCCGTTGTGCCGGGACAAAACCACTCCTTAATTGCAAGGTAACCTTCATCAGCCAACTCCATTTTACCTGCAGTAGCTATATGTGGCATACCCCTTCTGTCAGCAGTAGCAACGCATACGAACCCTATCTTTCGCGAAAGGCCAACTGCTTTTTTAAGCTTTTCCATTTTCATTCTCTGCCTCTTCTGTTGCTTTCTTGTTTAAGAATTTCCATTAATTCCTCATCTTCAACCTGACCAAAGTTTTTATAGAACCGGCCCAAAGCTTCAAAAACAGGTGGCGTCTTTAAGCAAACTGTTTCATCTGCATCTTCAGACAACTGTTTAATGGTATCTTTTGGCCCAACAGGTAAAGCCATAACAATCTTTTCAGGTTTTTCCTGTCGAATAGCCCACAATGCAGCTCGCATGGTGGCACCAGTAGCCACCCCGTCATCTGTAACGATTACCAGTCTCTGTTTTAGACCAACCTTTGGTATAATCTTGCGGTACAACCGTACCCTGCGAGCAATCTTCTGAAGTTGTCGGTTCTTTTCCTGCTCAATGTAACCTTCATCTGCTCCAACATATCGGGCAAGGTTTTTGTCAATAAAGATAGTTCCATCTTCACAGACTGCTCCGATCGCCAGTTCGGGATTTGCAGGGGCACCAAGCTTGTGCGAAAGCACGATATCAAAGTCAGTTATCAATAACTGAGCTATCTGATTTGCAACAATGACTCCTCCACGAGGAATTCCCAGAACCACAGCTTTTTTATTACGGAATCTTTCCAATTCTACGGCTATTAGTTCTCCTGCCTCTATTCGTCCAATAAATGGCTCGCCACTTTCAGATTTGATTTGCAACTTATCCATTTACTGACCTCTCAAGTACTTGGCCCTTTTCTATAATACACATATACCGCTCATACACCCACCAGCATATTCAGTCTCTGCTAAAACAGTCTCACCCGCAGCATCAGAACCTAAGATATGTGGCATCTCGACCTTAAGACCGGGGAGTCCCTTGCGCACCCAGATATCCAGGTGGTTTAATGCTGCAGAGCGAACATCAAATATCACCTCGTTTTCACCAGCTTTAGGCTCAGCAATGTTCTCAGTCTTTACGCAGTCTAAACCACCATGCTTGTCAATGACTACTGCTTTTATTCGATGACTTTCTTTTAAATGGGGAATGAATTTGAAAAAGATTCCCCTTTGCGCAAGCCATCTACTGCTCTGGCTTCATACATTACCGATGCTCTACAACGCAGGCATGTTCTCGATTAACAGAAGCTTTACTCCATCTGGAATGTCAAACAGTCAGGTTCCTGTTCTTTGTAACCTATGGATATTCCCGGGGCACCACATTCTAAATTATTATTGTACGTGCAAGAGGAAATCTTACATGCACCAACACCTGCCAGACAACTGGCATCTCCACCCTTCATAGAAGACTGGCAAAAAGTATCACATCTTGGATCCATACTGTCACCAATAGTAATTGCCATGGTATGGCAGTGATTATCCATGTTGTAGGCACAATCGCTGACTTCGCATTTCATAACTTTTGACATTTTCATAGATACACCTCACTTTCTGGTTTCATTTCATGTGGGTTACTTAGCCATTCTTAATAATATATAAATCAATGATAACCGGATATGTGCCTTGTGCATATCAGGGCAAGGCCTGTTTGTACTTTCAGTTTAACTACTTTTGTTTATATAAGGGAATCTCGTATGGAACAGGTTACAACGACCACGGAATCGTAATAATGTTCCTAAAATATTAGAGTCCGGACTTAGATCGAACAAAATAAGTAAACGACAGTATTTTTTAAAGTACGTACTAAATAAAAAGACTTGGCCATTTGTTGTTCAAACAACGGAGAATAGATATGAGCAGGTATTATGGCCCCAAAGTGAAGTTGAGCCGGAGTATGGAAGCCCCAATCGCCGAGACGCCCAAACATGTAACTGCTCGGCGAGGAAAGCGTCCCGGCCAGCATGGACGTCGTAGGGCCAGACACAGTCTTTATGGCCTGCAGCTAAGAGAAAAACAGCGTATAGCTTATTATTATAGTATTCGGGATAATCAGTTACGGCATTATATCCAGATGGCCAGTTCTTACAGTTGCTCGAACCAGGAAGCTTTACAAGAGATACTTGAGTCTCGCCTGGATAATGTGATTCGACGTCTTCACTGGGCCCGCACCATCTGGCAAGCTCGGCAGATGGTGGTCCATGGCCACTTTCTCGTAAATGGCAGAAAAGTCAATCTCCCTTCGTTTTGTGTAAAACAGGGTCAGGTTATCTCAGTAAACAAGCCCAGCCGATCCTTCGTTCAGCAGTGTGTGGAATCTGCTGAAGAGGTGGGTTTTCGTGTTCCGGATTGGCTCTCGGTCGATAAAGAAAAACTGCAAGCAACTGTTTTACATCTTCCGAAGTTGGATGAAGTGCTCTTACCATTTGAGGCTGACTATGGCAGGACCATAGAGTTCTACACACGTTGATGCATATGAAAAAAGCCGATTTGTGTGGGATAGCTTAAAAGCTGTGGGACAATGGATATAAATGGCTGGGTAAATTGCTCCAAACATTTCAGCTTGCCATTGGCTACTTCTTGCTTGATATCAGCTTCCTGAAGAATTTTCCGTTTTTGTATCTCAAATCTTCGCTCCATCGTTTTATCTTTCCATGGGGACCATTCTCCACTCTTTAGATGGGGATGCGCAGGAGTGAGCTTTTGAACCTCTTCGGGAGTGATATCGATTTTGATGAGTATGTCATAGACACCACCGGTCGATAAGTATATGCTCTATGTGATTCGTTGTGCCATATACTACGCCTCGAATACCGACCATGACCCCAAACTGTTAAAATGGTGGAATTGGAGGGATAAGAAATAAGTGTTCAAAATTCGTTTGACGTGAACTGTACAATCCTTTCCTTATTTTCTCAGGGAAGGTGTGTCCGGTTCGATGTGAACAGTAATATTAACCGGGCGGGTTATCTGCTCATCGAGTGTCTCCTCCAAATTATCCGCTATTTCGTGGGCCGCGGCTATGCTCAAATCCGGGGCAACAAGGATGTGAAGGTCGAGAAAAACTTCTCTGCCGACCGTACGGGTTCGAAGCTTATGCCATTGATGTATTGAAGAGTCGGCATTAATTATCTTTTTTATGTGTTCAATCGTTTCCGAATCAACGGCGCTTTCCGTAAACTCGTGCAGGCAATCGCTGATTATCCGAACAGCAACCAAAATTATCATCAGGCCCACCGCGGCCGCTGCCATCTGGTCACCGTACTTAAAACCGAACTTGAGCGAAACAAAACCGGCAACAACAGCAATTGAACTTAACGCATCGGAGCGATGATGCCAGGCATTTGCGTAAAGAGCCGGGCTGCTCGATTTGATCGCAATTCTTTTTGTTAACCTGTAAAGTAATTCTTTGACAACAACCGAAATTAACGCCACCAGGAGTACCACAAAGCCAGGCGCGGCATATTTACCTGCCCCCATGTCAATGGCTGCACGGTAAATCATAACTCCACCGACTACTAAAAGAGCTATCCCTATGAAAGCCGCTGCAAAAGTTTCTGTCCGGCCATGCCCGTATTGATGCTTTTCATCAGGCTGCTTTGACCCAAAGTGAACACCCAGCAGAACGGCGATATCGGTGGTCATATCAGAAATTGAGTGGATACCATCGGCAACAAGGGCCATTGACCCGGCCAAAAGACCAACACCGACTTTCACGACAGAAAGGGCAATATTGCCCGCGATACCAAGATTTGTAACAAACCTTATATCTTTATTTGCGCTTTCAATCTTGTGATTGTGCATTTACTTAACCGGGTATTTTTTTGCGGATATTCGATACTGCATCGATATACTTTTGTGCGGCAAGTTGGTCTTTGGCTTCGACTATAATCCTCATGACCGGCTCTGTATTACTGGCTCTCAAGTGCAGCCAGCCATCGTCAAAATCGAATCGGCAGCCGTCAGTGGTGTCGAGCTTCGCGTCGGTGAAGGTCTCTTTTGCCGATTCTAAGATTTGCCGGGCTTGCGACTTCCCTGCAGCGAATTTGTCTTTGCTCATATAGTAACCGCCGATTTCACTGACCAATTCGCTTACTGTTTTCTGAGTCTCTGCCATTAATTGCAGGACAAGGGCAATACCCACAAGGCTGTCGCGAACCGGACTTACCCGCAAATCAATTACACCGCCGTTGCCTTCTCCGCCGATGATACAATTGTGTTCGAGCATTGCTTTGGCGACATTTGCCTCGCCGACGGCCGTGCGGACAACCTGACCACCGGCCTCTTCGGCAACATCGTCGAGCATTCTCGAAGTTGAAAGGTTCGTCGCGGCTTGTGGCACGGGCTTCCAGCCCGTGAATACACGGCCAAGATGGCCGTGCCACTTGCTAAAAATATACTTTGCCGCCAAAGCAAGAGTATATTCTTCGCCAATATAAGTCCCGGCTTCGTCAACGATTGCCAATCTGTCAGCGTCGGGGTCCTGGGCAAAGCCGATTTCGGCACGCCCTGTTTTTACCGCTTCACAAAGACCGGTCAAGTTCTCAGCCCTTGGCTCAGGTGCATGTGCAAAGACGCCGGTGGGTTCATCATTTATCGCAGAAACTACACAGCCTAATTCGGCCAACAGCTTTTTCGTAACCCGACCCCCTGCTCCGTTGACACTGTCCAGTACGACGTTGAATTTTCGTCCGCCGATTGTCTCTTTGTCAACGATTGCCAAAACCTTAGTGATGTGAGTGCTATCAGTCTGATCATTAGAAGTTACCCCCCCGCTATCGAGCGAATCTACAAGTTCAAAATGTTTGTCGAAAAAACATCGCTTGATTTGCTCTGCGGCAGCGGGCGGTGGAGCAATACCATTGTCGAGTAAAAGTTTTATGCCGTTATATTGGGCCGGATTGTGTGAAGCGGTAACGACTACTCCACCGCTACAGGCCAGTTCTCTTACCATAATGCCTGCGCCAGGCGTGGTTACAATCCCCAAATCAATTACGTCAACTCCCACTTTGCATAATCCTTCTGTAACGGCGGATTTCAGCATTTGGCCGCTTGGTCGAGAATCCCTGCCGATACACACCGATAATTTCTCTTTTTTGTCTGTGTGTCTGTTTTTCAGGAACGTACCGAAGGCACAGCCATAATCTGTCGCAATAGAAGCAGTGAGGTTCTCGCCGACGATACCTCTCATACCGCTTACACTTATTATTAATTGCTCAGCCACGCCAAAGACTCCATTCGCTGCTCCCCCAACGAGCATCGAGAATCAGTCTAATTTACAGACATAAATTTCGTTTACAAAGTCAAGTTCGCCGAGCTCTTCAATGGCTTTTGCATCAGGTTCTTTGTCGAGACTGACGGCCAGCATTGCTTTTTGCTCTTCCGGCTTCTGCCCTACGCCCATCGTGCAGATATTGATATTATGTCTGCCGCAAACGGTTCCGACGAAACCAATCACCCCAGGCTTGTCGTCGTTAAAGATGATCAGGACCGCACCCAGTGGTGTCATCTCTACGTTGAAGCCGTCGATTTCGATGATACGCAGTAGAGTCTCGCCGAAGACTGAACCGGTCACAGTGCGTATAACCTTATCGGTAACGACTTTGGCGCTGAAACTTGCCGCCACATCCTGGGCCTTTGTATTTTTCGTCTCATCGATGCTTATGCCGCGTTCTTTAGCAAGGACAGATACATTGACCATATTCAGAGGCATGTCAAAATGACGCTGCAGCAAACCAACTGCAAAGTTAAGGGTAACCGGTTCGAAGGCCATTTCGGCAATCGAGCCGCGATATTGGATCTCGACGCTCTTGATATGGCCCGGCGCAATGATACTGACCAGTGAGCCAATTCGCCGGGCAAGTTCAGCATATTGACTGACAATTGGCGGTACGGCTCCGGCCATAGATGGAGCATTCAGCGCGTTCTTGACCGGGCCGCCCTTGATGGCATCAACAAGGATTTGAGCTGCTTCGACAGCAACGTCGATTTGGGCTTCTTTGGTACTGGCGCCTAAATGGGGCGTAACGAGGCAATTTTCAAACTCTGTGAAACGTGTATTCTCCGGCGGCTCCGTAGGGTACACATCCAGAGCGGCACCGGCGATACGATTTTGGGCCAGTGCATTATACAGTGCGTCTTCGTTGATAATCCCGCCCCGTGCCACGTTGATTAATCGAACGGTGGGTTTCATCATATTGATCTGTTCGGTATCAATCATACTCACCGTTTGCTCATTCCTGGGTACGTGGACGCTGATATAATCGGCCTCTTTGAAGATTCCTTCGAGGCTGTCGGTTATTTCAAGACCGAGTTTTTCCGCTTCGGGGGGGGCGGCAAAGGGGTCATGGCCCAGGACCTTCATATTGAAACCTTTTGCCATTTTCGCCACAGCCATGCCGATTCTGCCTAAGCCTATCACGCCGAGGACTTTGTTGTTAAGCTGGTTGCCCATATATTTCTTTCTGTCCCAGGCGCCATCTTTCAGACTGTTGCAGGCAGGGACAACATTTCGGCTCATTGAAAGAATCAAAGCCATTGTGTGTTCTGCGGCACTGAGGGTATTGCCGCCCGGCGTATTCATAACAAGGATTCCTTTTCTGGTGGCCTCCGGGATGTCGATGTTGTCAACACCGACGCCCGCACGGGCGATTGCCTTTAGCTTGCCGGGATTGGCCAGAACTTCGGCGGTAACATTTGTGCCGCTTCGAATGATCAGCCCATCGTATTCACCGATAATCCTGGCTAATTCCTCTGCACTTACACTTGTTTTAACAACAGCTTCAACACCGTCCATCGAATTGAGTAAGTCAATACCCTGCTGTGCAAGCTTGTCCGTAATCAGCACTCTAATCATTATCGAACTCCAAAAAACCTTTTTACTTCTCAACTTTTGCATTCACATTTTAGCCGGACCTCCCAAAAATGGCAAGCATTGATATTTCCGGACATACAGAGAAACCAAATATCTTTAACCGCCAGGCATGGCAATTCCCTCCCAAAAATCAATAAGCACTATGCTCTGTTGAAAACTTATGGTGAATGTCATTCTGAACGGAGCAAAGCGAAGTGAAGAATCTCTTTATTGCCCGGAAACAGCGAGATTCTTCGCTGCGCTCAGAATGACACGGAGGCCTTTCAACAAGGCATAATCACTAATCTTGGAGCGAAGCGGAAACCCCTTAGGGGAATCATCAATTGAAGCAGCCCCCCAAAATATCTACCCCCAAATTTATTTGGCAGCTCATTGATACTATGCTCCCCGGACATGCCAAATAATACTGTTCCTTTCTCGATGAGCCTGGCTATAATTGTTGATTATGAGCGGTTCTCGACGAATCTTAATCACCGGAGCGACCGGCTTCATAGGCACGCCACTCAGCCGCCGGCTGGCTGACGCCGGCTTCGAGGTAATCGCTCTTTCACGTCGCCCCGACAAGGCCAAAGGCTTATTTGACGGCAACGTCCGCGTTGTCCAATGGGACGCCGCTTCTGACCTCGGCTGGGCGGACCTCGCGGACGGCGCATTTGCCATAGTCAATCTCGCCGGCGAAAATGTCGGCACAGGCCGATGGACCAAAAAGAAAAAAATCTGATTCTACAGAGCAGACTAAACGCCGGCCGGGCCATAAGCCAGGCCGTACAAAAAGCAAACAACAAACCACCCCTTCTCATCCAGACCTCAGGGATTGGCTACTATGGCGACCGCGGCGATGAATTACTCGATGAATCTTCGTCGGCCGGCACCGGTTTCCTGGCCGACGTCGCTATTCAGTGGGAGCGATCTGTCCAGCCGTTGGAAAGTCTGGGCCTCAGGATCGCCACCATCAGGCTCGGTGTTGTCCTCGGCCCCCACGGTGGTGTCATTGCTCGATTGATACCGCCGTTTCGTTTCTTCCTCGGAGGACATCCCGGCAGCGGAAAACAATGGTTCCCATGGATTCACATCGACGACGTCGTCGCCGTCATTCGTTTCCTGATGGAAAATCCCGATTGCGCCGGGCCTTTCAACCTCACGCATCCGAATCCCATCCTCTCGAAGGATTTTTACACTCTCCTCGGAAAGGCAATGCACCGCCCTGCCTTTTTCCCTATGCCCGCCTTTGCCTTGAAGCTCGTCCTGGGTGAAATGGCTTCCGAGATGCTTCTGCCCAGCATAAAAGCAGTCCCTCAAAAGCTCCTCGAAGCCGGCTATAAATTCAAATTCCCCGACCTCTCGGCCGCCATTGAAAACATTTTCCAAAAAAACAGCTAATCTGGCGCCTAACATCTGCCTGCCCTGGATTTGCAACAGTGGGTCATTCCGAGGGTGATCGAGGGACGTTCTCTCCGGCTAATCTTCTATTTTTTTCAATAGTCAATGTCGTTCAGCCAGCGCCCGGGCCAATGTTACGCCCCAGCCGGCCGCGATAATGATTATCAGGGCAAGGATTAAATGCCTTATTTTAACTTCGGTAAAGAATCGGCTGATGAAACCAAAATATACGCCGGAAACAGCTATAAAAAAAGCCAGAAACGCTATGATTATGAGTATACAGCACAACAATGCAATGGCCGGCTGAGTATAAAACGCGCCATTATCACCGAAGATTTCGCCCCGTGCAAACTTATATGCAGAAGTAGTCATTCTGCAAGTTGGACAGGGCAAGTCGTATTTTTGCTCGAAGCCGCAGCCGTAAGGCGACAGGGAGATTTTATAATGTGCCCCCAACCAGAGCAACGCGAAGAAAACGACCATTGCCACAAAAACAAGGGCCGCTTTCCCCCGCTGGCGAGGCGAGGCAGGGGAAAAAAATTTCGATTTATTTAGCTGTTGGCTTGCTTCCATAACCACGTTAGAATAGTAGAGTATAAAGGCTATGTCAAGGTTAGAGGATGAAAGGTAAGGATATGGTATTAGATCAGAGAAACTTAAGCCGAATGCTGGAAACCGCCATTGTTGCGGCCCGTTTAGCTGGTCAGCGCGCGATGGAAGAAATGAACTTTATCAAAGCTTCGGTAAAGACCAACAAAAGAGAATTGGTAACAGAGACCGATGGGCGATGCCAGCAGATAATCGTTGATCGAATCAAAGAGACTTATCCGGATCATGGCTTTATCGCCGAAGAAGGGGGTAAAGATAAGTTGTTCAAGCAGCCGCCGAGAGGAGCTGAACACATCTGGTGGGTCATCGACCCGCTGGATGGAACGAACAATTTTGCGCACCGGATGCTTCTTTTTACTGTCAGTATCGCTGTAATGTATGAGAGTGAGCCTATTGCAGGGGTGATTTTTGAGCCGGCCACCGAGTCGATGTTTACTGCTGTCAAGGGCCACGAGGCACAATTGAATGGCAGGCGAATCACAGCCGGCAACGAGAAAATGGGTGAATTTTCAAGCGTCGGCCTGGACTGCCATTATGATAAGAGGGTACCGGATTGGGCCTGCGAAATTATGCTTCGGACAAGATTTCGCAATTTAGGCTCAACGGCGTTACAGCTTGCCTATGTGGCAAAGGGCAGCCTTATTGCAACAATCCACTCATGTCCGAAGTTATGGGACATCGCGGCCGGGGCCCTGATTGCCAATACTGCGGGGGCCGTTGTGACCGATTTGAAGGGTGGTAAAATCTTCCCCGTCGATTTGGACAGCTACGAAGGGCAGGAATTGGGGGTGATAGCTGCCAATAAGAAGGTCCACGCCGAGTTGTTGGGGCTTTTAAAGTCCTAACAACCAAGTGTCCTTTCCATTTCTTTTGGATATCAGGGTGTTTTTCCGGGTTTTTGAGGATTTTTTTCTGGACTTTAGAGCAGGTTCTGGTATAATTTAGTTAAGGTTCCGCAGGTGGATAGTGTTCAAAATGGAAGGAGTTATTATGTCCGAAAATTCGACTCTAATCAAATACCTGCTTCTGGCTTTTGTTATACTGACAGGCGGCATGGTTTCTACGGCCGATGCTGTTAACTGGTCTGTGCCAGGTGATTTCTCCAACATTCAAGCGGCAATCGACTCTCCGCTTGTTATCGACTTCGATACCATCACCGTCATTGGCAATACCGTCATCCCCAATGTTTACTCGGGAAATGGATTCTTTAACGTTGACTTTAAGGGCAAAGATATAACAGTGCAACCAGGTAATGTGGGGGGAATATATTTTCCAGGATCAGTAATCATAGATTGTCAAGACCAAGGGCGGGCTTTTATCTTCCAAAGCGGAGAGAGCATCCTTGCGCGTTTACAAGGTTTTATCATCGTCGACGGCAACGCTGCGGACCCAATTTCACTTTGGCCTCAGGACCCCGCGGTCGACGCAAGCGGCTACGGAGGCGCCATATATGTCAAGAACAGCAGCCCAATCATAAAAGATTGCATAATAACAGACTGTAATGCCGATTCCGGAGGAGGAGCTATATTCTGCGACGAAAACGGTAACGCCCAAATCTCTTTTTGCGATATAGGCCTGGATTTTTCAAGTTTCAACGCTGCCGGGGTGGGATTTTACAAAAACATAGACGTAAATGATATAAACGATGTCAATCAACTTGACGTAAATGACTTACATCAATTTGGCGGTGGAATATACTGCAGAAACTCCAGTCCGAGAATAATAAACTGTAATATCATCTGGAACATTTCCGCAGGCTCCGGCGGCGGAATCGCCTGTGAAAACAGTGACGCTGTCATTCAGGACTGCAATATTTGGGAAAATGATGCCTGGGTCAACGACGACAGGATTGACCAGCATGGCGGCGGAATATACGTCAAGGGCGGCAGCCCAACTATTTTGCGAAATAACATAATACGGAACGACACAAGATGGTCCGGAGGTGGAATTGCCGTTCAGGATGGTAATGGGGTCAGTATTACCAACTGTGACATAATTGATAATCACTGCTGGGCCAGCGCCGGTGGTATTTACAGCCAGGGCAATTCGAGCGGCGACCCTAATGCCAATGCCGACTCTAATAATCCAAACCTTATTCTTGATAATTGCCTTATAATCCACAACTGGGGGTACTGGAGCGGCGGGGTCAGTTCAAACTATGGCAGCTTCGCAGATATAGATGATTGTACGATTGCATGGAATGTTGCCAGTTGGAGCTGGCTTGTAGGCGGGCTGGAAACATTCGGCGGTGATGCCAACGTAGCAAATACTATTATCGTGGACAATACCGGTGTGCAAATGGCCTCGGCTGGAGCTTCGGCTTCCGCTATGGGTATGGAATTGGGCGGCCTGGAAATGGAAATCTTTGGTGTAAACGAAGGTATCGATGTTTCGTACAGTAACATACAGATGTTCGATAGCGAGGGTTTTTACGACCCGACAGCAGTCTGGCCGGGCGAAGGGAATATCAACAAGGACCCGATGTTTATCAATCCGTTTCGTCCTTATAATTTCCGCTTAAAGTCCGGAACCGGAGAATGGAACACAAGCCCGTGCATTAATGCCGGCGACCCGTTTGCCGATTATTCGCAGGAACCGGCGCCAAACGGCGGCAGAATCAATATGGGGGCCTACGCCGGGACTAATAAGGCAACCAGCTCGAATATATTAAGGCCCGTACCCGCAGATGCAGATGCCGACCTGAAGGTTAATATGGTTGATTTGGCCATATTGGCCGACAACTGGGATTTAGAAGGAGCGAACATCAAAAACAAAAAGGCGGATTCTGATAACAATAACATCGTAGATGGGCGCGACCTGTCTATTCTTCACAAGTTCTGGCTGTGGTTACAGTAAAGCCGTTCTGACCCCACGCATCGAGATATGAACAATCGGGCGGCAGTTACCGGGGATCGGGAACGTAGTGCAGCGCAACAATTCTTACTTTGCCATTAGGTAAACCAACATTAGTTTTGTCAACGCCGCTTCTATCAAGTATAGCAACGACTCTCTTTTGCGGGCCGTCAGCACCGATGCGAACGAGTATGTAAGCAGTAAAAACATCGCTGCGAACAGTAACGAGATTGCTGATTCGTGAGAAGATTATATCGCGTTCTTCGAAATCATCCGCAATTCCATCACCCATGCCCGGCCCGTCGGTCGTCAGGTCAGGGAAAGCAGGCAGGTCGAAAGTGTCAAGAGCATACAATCCGACGTTGAAATTGTTTATACCTGCGATAACAAAGTTTAATTCTCCGATACTCGCAAAGCCGGGTTGTTCCCGTATTCCAACAATACCCGTGGCATTAAAACGGCCAGTCGGGAGAGCCGGAGGAGGAAATAGGTCCCTATAATCAACCGGAATTCCAAGTTTATCTCGATAAGCAACTATTGCCTGGGCTATTTCGTTAGTCATCCAGGGCAGTTGTGCTATCACATACCACGGCGCGGTATTGATATTTATTCGGCCGGGTATTTTAACCTCGTCAAGGTCTGTTTCATTAATATCTAAGAAGCCGTCACTATTCAAATCTATCCCCAGCCCGTCACCGTCATTGTCAATGAAGTCACTGACCGGGTCGAAGACCGTCAGATTTTGAAAAACGTTTCTGTGATTGGGATCTCGTAAATTCAGCCTTACTCTGTTTTCCTGGTCTACGGCTGTGCTGATTTCCAGCAGTTCAAATCCCATCAGTTGCCGGCCGATTGTACTGTTAGGCGTAATGCTGTGTCCCAGAGTCAATATTCGCGGAATGTCACCGACTGTGATAAATCTTGCGCGAGGGTAGAGAGGATTAGGCAGAAAGAAACTGAAAAGGTGCGTTGGAAATAAAGCGGGAGGAATCTGAAAGTAGTTCGCCATTCCAAGACTGCCAGCGTAGATATCTTCTCTTAACGTCTGATAAATAACGCGCCAATCACGGTCGTCACGTCCATAAGCCCGTGTGCTTCCAGGCAATGCCAGGTTAGAGTCGATTATCTGATTATCAACGTATATCATTGTACCAGGGGCCGGCACTAATACACTGCGCAGGAGGGACATATCATAAATGTTACCCCATGCTCCCTGGGGGATAGGCGGTTTGCTCTTGTCAGCGTCAGGCCTGCGGTCTACCGGCGGCCTGCTTCTGTCCGAGTCCGACGATATCCAGCCATCAAAAAATCTAAGTGCCGGCTCCACCCTTATAGCGGTTGGCGCGTTAGGGTCTGTATAGATGCTGAACACGTTGGCATTGACGATTACAAAATAGCTGTTTGCCTCGATTAACTGGCCGGCGGGAAACACAATGGAATATTGGTCGGCGGGATCACTTCTGTTAACAAACTCAAGGACAAAATCTCTTAAGTCTATAGCTTTATTGAATGGGTTATAGAGTTCAAGCGCGAAATAGTTAGGAGTAACGGGTGGGGACGGACCAATCTTCCAGGCGATTTCATTGATGAACGGCTGGGCCTCGAAACCATAATGGGGGATGCCATACGGATCGACCAGAGTTGTTACGCAGTTGAAATCCAACACCCCGTCGAAATTGATATCATCATCATCGCTAAAATCGATTATGTTAGCAGCAAGTTGAGCATATTGCGTTACTATGTTAGGGTCTGCTATAACAGGCCCAAGGCTACTCAGCAGCCTGTCATACAGGATCCCGACGGGAGTATTTCCATTGTTGATATTAATCATCCTGCCGCCCATCGGGTCGATAATCCTGTCCATATTGTAAGTAGTTGCGAGGTGTCTGTATGCGTAATTCGGGTCAAACATGCCGTCATAGTAGGCTGTCATGAACCATTCATCTAACTTCCCAGCCTGGGCAGGAGTCCTAAAAGTACCTCTCCTGAACTCCCAGCTTCTCCCTCTTGCATTTCCCAATTCTTCCAATCGCGTATCTATACCATCATGATTCACCAGGAACCTGTAACGAAGCTCAAGCTCGTCAGAAATGTCAAACGGTGTATACACTCCACGAGGCTTATAATATTGCCAAATCACATTCCGTTGGTATTGATACAAATCAAACGGGTTGAGACCGAGAGCCGGATTCGCTCTTGCCTCGAGCAAATCAATTTCGTCGCACGGGTCATAAATTGTAACACCTGGCCGCCATGACAAGGCCATAAGATTTATCTGCAATTGACTTGAGCCGTCAATTAGATTCGCATCCACAAAATTAGGGTCAAACTTAAATCCTGTGTTGACATTTAACATTGCTTCATTGTCAACAACTCTAATCGCAGCATAAATAGGTTTACCTTTGCTGCTGGTTATATTCGGGATAACCCCCCAGCGCGAATCTGCCACACCGTCGCCGTCAGCATCAGCACGAAGGTCACAAGGGTCAATTTTAACGTGGTCGGCTACAACAACTGCGGGCAAATCCAAAGCGGCCGAACCAAAGAACCTATAAACATCGCTTATCTGCCGCCACCTGTAATCATTTGCAGCAAATTGATAAGGTTCAAGGCTTGCCAGCCAGGCGTTGCCGGCATCGGGATAATCGTAGTATTCCTGTCCCACCACGCCGGGGATATCCGATACCAACTCCTGTGATATCCTTGCAATGACTGTTTCGACTGCAAGATTAAGTTCTCTGTTTTCGGATATGGCCGACGTTGCCACCTTGTCGACACGGGCCATCATAACAAACAGCACGCCGACAATAGCTAACATACTCGTCAAAACGACAGTCAGAATAAGGGCCGAACCGGAAGAACATGTGCCTTCCGCAAATTGTTTTTCTCTGGCTTCCATCTTTGCCGGATTAGTCTCTCAAATAAATGATATGTGTAAACAGTCTGCCATTCTTTATGATACCTTTGGAATCGTACAACGTGAAAGTGAACTTTATAGCATTCGCATTGACAGGTTGGAGCGGCTGCGGACCCAAGCCTGAAATCTGCTGATTGTCCGGCCACCACGTGTAATTCCCAAAAAAAGGGTCCCACCGGGCAAACTGTATCGCGAAATCGTCTACGCCTTTGGCCATATACATTACCAAATCTCTCGGATCGTTGGAGTCTATAACCGGCTTTTGAAGCCAAATGTTAGGGGCAGGAGGTCGCACCCCCCATTCTGACAAAGACCAGGTACAATACTCTTCATCGACACCAAGCGGATTATTCGGATCTAAAAATGGTAAAGACGAATCAAAAGTCAATATCTTCTGTCTCCTCACCAGTATTTTATCTTTGGGCGCTGCCATGGGTGGATCAGCCAGACCATAGAATATGCTGGCAACGTTACCCACTACTGTCCTGCCAAAAGGTTGCCCGGTCGATTGAAAATCCCCGTTTGCCAGAAATGCGATGCTGTCCGACCGTATAAGACCGCTAAGAATATGGCGTGCTTTCCCTGGGAAAGAGCGTCTTACGCCTTTGAAGTCGGCGTTTAACTGGTCGGTGATGGCACGAAGCTTTTGCATAATTTCAGTGTTGGCCGTGGCGGTGCGATAGGTGTTTATGCTGACTTTGAAAATCACACTTGCAAAAGAAATCATCATAACCAGAATCGCGATAGCAACTACAAGCTCTATGAGAGTAAAGGCTTTATTAGTTCGTAGTTTATAGTTCATTGTTCGTCTATTCGGTTTAAAATCTTATTACTCTTTGATATATCGCTATGCAGGGATATCTTCCACCGCCGACAGGCGGCGGAACCACCCAAACCGAACCTGTCGGACCGCCCTGCCAGGGCCTGTCGAGCACAATCATATCAGGCATAGCCGCATCACGTTCCAACACTCGGTAAATCTGGCCTGTCACGTTATCAACTATCGTGTAGCCGTCATTGATAAAGGTTATCTCACTAATACCATCAGCAGGGTCGGCGTCACTTACCAAAAGGGTGCTGGGATTGAAGCCGACAGGTTGCGAAACGTTAATCCAAACTGGTACGGGAACGGGACCTGGAACGATTGTAAACGAGGGCGGAGCAAACAGATCCCGGCGCCGAAATCTTGATCCGCTGCCTACCTTCCTGGAGACAAAGACGGTTACCTGTACCAGACGACTATTGGGATCCGGGTCTACACGTCTACACAGGGCCGACCAGTAAAATTGTTTCAGGAGAAAGTCCATATTTGGGTCAGACGGATACGCAAATTCGAATGGGTTGATGTTTGCGATATTATTGAAGTCGACAAGCTGGTCTACTCTCAATTGGCTAAAGTTAATATCATCAAGCAGACTACACGGGTCGGCGATTGCATAGAGTCTTACTTTTGCAAAGGCTTCGTCGGCAACCACCGCTGCGATGGTCCGCTCGCTGGCAATAGTCGTAAAATGGATACCCACGGGGAATACGCCGGCTATAAAAAGCATCCCTACGGTGATTATACCCACAGCCAGCAAGACCTCGGTAAGAGAAAAACCATTATTAGAACTGTGCGATTTTCGCATAAGCAGGCCTTCTCACTTTTCTATCATCGTTCCCGTATACGGATTAATATAAATCGCATCCGGAATCAACTTCCACAAATAGCCCGAATACGCCTGACCTTGCTGGTAAGCACGTTTGAATTTCAGCCTGTCATATATGATAAAGCCCCTTCGGCTTTCTTCCTGTCCCAAACCCAAGTTTGCATAATCATCCTGATAAAACATCGCGATTCCAGCATTTACTTTCGCACTTTTGTTAAAAATGTCATCTCGACTGAGGTCAGGAAAGCTTGGACTGTCTCCCTCCCCATCCCTGTTTCGTACTCTTACATTGTGTATAACCAATTTGCCGGATGGCGAAAAAATGATTGAAAAAGCAGTTGTATCTCTCAGTATATTGAGGTCGCTTATCTCGACGTCAGTATCAATCGGGTCGTCCCCTGAGTACCTGGGGTTTAGATTAGTTCTGTGTTTCAAATCCATCACGCCGAGTGAATCAGGCAGTTTGATTGGCTGGAGTCCTTCGACCGCACGAAAGAAGTAAGCTCCAATACTGGGATCTTGTACTATAAAGACCATATATTGAGGAGCTGCCAGCGGGCCATCCGGGTGGTAGGCCTTTTGGAACCTGATCCCGGCGTATCTCTGCTCCTTGGCGGCTATGGCACGGGCCGAAGCCATGGCCGCGCTTATGACGGGCCTGGCGCCCGTTCCTGATTCAAATGAGTCGAGAAACGCGCGGATAGCCGGCAGCCCGAAGCTGCCAAGCAGCACTATGGCAGTGATGACGACCGTCATTTCGACCAACGTGCGACCGGATTGTTTGTATCTTTTTTTCATTTTCGACTGCTTATATCATCACCAGGTCCGAACTTTTTATCCGGCCCAGCCGACGTAATTACTGGAAAAGTAAGCTTGCTGCGAGGATCAAGGAACGTATTGTCGTAATATTTGTATTGCAATGTAGTACCCCATGGGTCAATGATTCTGAATAACGGGTAGACTTTAGGAACACCACTGGGATAAGTAATCGTAATTATTCGCGGCTGTTGATCAAAACCAAGATTGGTTATTAGTGACTCATCGATTCTATCCAAAGTTTTTCGGCATTCCGGGACCTGACTAAGAAAGAAATACATCGCCTCGCCCGACGAGAACGAGAAAGTTGGATCAGGAGCACCGCTGCTAATTACGGCAGTTGACGCACCTAATGCAATCCGCAAGGTTGTTTCAAGACCGCCATCGTTAAAAAAGGCACAGTCCAATGGAAAATCGAATTCGGAGTATGGGGGCATATAGTTATATTTGTAATCGCCGAATTGCCTAAGGGCGGCGGTGAGAATACCAAAGGTGCTTTTGGTAAGCTGCTCTTTAGACTGATTATCAATACGGCCGGCGATGCCAACTACCATTGTGGTCAGAATCACAATTATCGCCACAACAATCAGCATCTCGATAAGCGTCACCCCGGTTCTATTTTCGTAACTTTTCATAGCTCGAGCCTGTTCAATAAAGTATGGGGCGGATTTTAGTTTCCAAAGTTGCGAATGTCGTCGTCAGTCCCGTACAGGCCGTCGGCCCCTGCTGAAATCAATATGTACGAATCAGGTCTGTAGGGCCAGGGTCTTGTCACTTTGGGATCTCGGATGTAGTTATAGAAAAACTGATAGCTTCCCGCAGCGAGCCCAAGTCTATGAGCAGTGCCATCCACAATACTGGTTAATTGTGTAGTAAGCGGCATATTGTCTCGGACATTATAAATTCGCTGGAAAGGAGTAGCTGGTGGTTCTAAAGTCTTGCTGGATGTGTTTGCCCTGTAATAGAGAATCGGGGTACCCGCCTTAGCTGTTTCTCCTGGAGCAATGGTTACTTTTTTTACGCCAAATGAATCGCAAATCACGAACGTATTTGGAGCCAACGGTCCGGTTCCTACCCCCCCGGTATACAAATCACCCAGTCTAAATGCATTGGTGGTCGCAAGCTCCAGATAAGGCCCTTTTCTCTCGTCTAAAGTGTCCGGAACACCATCGCCGTCAAAGTCTCTTCCCTTGGGTGGATCATACGACAACACACCACCACTCGTATCAAAGCCGTCCGCTCTCCAGGCTGACTTTGGATGAAATCCCATCAGGTCCCAGCCCAGAAGAGCCTCAGCAAGCTTTTGTGCGCCACAGTAATCACCCGCACCCGCAGGTGGGGTCAGCCAGCTTGACGGCGGATAGTCACCATAGTCATTTCGAAAGGCCGTCAGGGCAAGACCAATCTGAGTAAGCTGGGCCTTTTGCTTTGCCTCCTTTGCAGTATTGCGTATCATTGTAAGCGACGGGATAAGCAGCCCAACCAGCATCGCAATTATCGCAAGAACCGTTAATAACTCCACAAGCGTAAAGCCTGTTTTTTCACGCTTCACAGCCATCTCCTTTTCATAAATTCATTATTTCATTTGACGCCATACAGCCAGCTTTTCAAAAGCCATCCATCAATCACTTGGGAAAAATCGCCATAGTCAACAACTTCTGAACCGTCGATATCGCTTCTGAAGCACGGCCCTTCGCTTCCCAAATCGCCAATTATAATTGCAAGGTCGCGCAAATTGACGATGCCGTCATAATTCAGGTCTGAAGCCGGCAACTCTAACTCAAAGCAGTTCTCATCCTGCCAATTTCTCCAGTCTGTATTATCCCGCCATCTGCCGGCAAGGCCGGCAAAATCCTTGAAATTCACCATGTCATCCTCAGCTAAATCAGATAGCAGGAAAACAACCTCTCCGAGCCAGTGGTCAGCAAATATCATCAAATCTGTAAAATCAACAGCACCGCTCCGGTTAAAATCGCTGCCTCGGCACGAAACTGTCTGCGGGCAGTTAGTATCCTGCCAATACGATGAAAACGTCGCAAAGTCAGGGAAACTGATAATAAACTCCTGGTCATCGAACAAGTCGTACTCCTGGTTTAGCTCTTCGGCCAACCATTGCCCAGTCATCAATTTCAAGTCGAGCTCATCGACATAGCAGTCGTAGTTGAGGTCTTCCGCCAGATAACCAAAGCCCCCGCAATACGTATCGAATTTTATAAAATCCCACTGTGCCAGGAACTGATAGAACCATTCTGTTTCACTTACATTGGATTTCATAGCTAATGAGAGCGTGTGGGGACTTTCATCTTTATATATTTCATTAACATCAACCATCTGGTTTCGGTACTCACCGCTTGCATCCGGCACCCAGTCGCCCGAATCCCAAACCACGTCTCCATCAATCAATATAAGTGCGCTGCGTTTGCCTGGGTCCCACATGTAACCGGCTATAGTACTTAATCTTAAATCAAAAATAATCTGGTTAACGTCCGCGAGGTACACCTGCTGAGAGACTGTTGCCATATCTCCTGCAGTAAATTCCACGAATCCCGAATACAGGCTCAACGAGTAGTCGCCGCGGGTCTTCCAAAATGTATTTATCCATCCGCCAAATTTATCTGATGGGATATTGACATCACACCATCTTCGAGGCGCCTCTACTGCAACGTCATTTATAACACCATCACTTTCGAAACTGCCGTTCATCATCAAACTAACTCCAGCTTGCGTGCTATTGCCGGCCAGAACTATAATTATTACTGCCGACAAAACCGTCACTTTGTTCATCACCGCCCTCTTTGTCCCTAAGTACATATCAGTTCCAAACTATTCTCCGAAATTAAATATATCGTCCGGCGTACCATATTCACCATCAAAACCTGCTGAAAGCAGGATATAAGAATCCACCCTATAAGGCCTATTTAAAGTCGATACGGTCGAAACTTTTTCGTTCCAGGTACTTTTATAGAACTGTGTAGGGTCACTGACAAGCGTGTGAGGCGCGCCTGTCCCCGCAGGAGGCGGCGGATCCCACGGCTTGCCAAGCACTCCAAGCTCGTGATTGTCCGTATAATCATAAATATTTTGGTTGTTATTCGGATTCACCAGGTCATGTGCGGTACGCGATGTGTTTGCCGTGTAGTAAAGTATGGGCATACCAATCCTTTTTCCGGTATTGATATTCATTACACGAGTATAAACATCACACAGGACAAATCTGTTTGGAAAAGTATAGGGACCAAAACTACTATATATATCGTTCAGCCTGTAGGCATTGGCCTGCTCGAGCGGCAGATAATGCTCTTTTCTGGCTTTTAGAGTAGCGGGTATGTATAGTTGAGTAGGTGTAGCCAAACCGTCCGAACCATCAGCCAGGAAACGTGAATCAGGATGATAACCCAACAAGTCCTGACCCACCATAGCTTCAGCAAGCTTCATCGCACCACAGTAAGATGCTCCAGAAACGTCCAGCCGTCCGGAGTCCGGGTAGCCATCGAACTCAGACCGAAAAAGCTCCAGTGCAACATCGATACTGTGAAACTGGTTTTTCTGGCTTACTTTTCTGGCGAAGTTCCTTACTCTGTTCATCGCCGGCGCAAGCAGGCCCATGAGAATTATGATGATGCTCATAACGGTCAACAGCTCTACGATAGTAAACGCCGTTTTGTTGTTGGATTGTTTGGCAATTGGCTTCACTTTATTCTCCTTGATTATTGAATTAAACGCTCGATTTATTTCTTTAGTCTCTATCAGACGCTTAAATTCGTGATAATTGATATCATCGGCAAGAAAATCGACAGCACAATAAGCATAACAACACCGCCAAGCACAAGAATCATAATCGGCTCAAGCAGGGACATTAATGAGGCGACCAGAACGTCAACCTGCTCGTCGTAGTTTTCGGCCACTTTCAAAAGCATCTTATCTAAGTCACCTGTTTCCTCGCCTACGGCAACCATGTTGGAGACAATAAGGTCAACGGTTTTAGACTGCCGTAACGGACCGGCAAAGGTATCACCCTGCCGGATTGAGTTATGAACATTGCCGAGCATATTGGCAAAGACCTCGTTCCCCGCTGTCTCGCGTGTAACGTTAATGGCATCCAGGATTGGCACACCGGCGCCGATCAATGTCCCCAATGTTCTTGTCCAACGCGTAACAGACACTTTAGAGCTAAGTTGGCCCAGCACAGGCAGTTTCAATTTGATAGTATCCAGAACAACCCTGCCCATACGAAACTGCTTGACAAATCTAAGCACAAATATTATTACAAATGGCGCTGCCAACAGGATGACCCAGCCATATTGTTCCGCCACCCAGGCAGCTACTCCGAGTACCACCTGCGTTATCTTTGGCAGCTCAGTACCCCCCGTCATTTCAGTTAGTACCGTCTCAAACTGCGGTATTACTTTCCACATCAACATCAAGAGAATAGTGAAAGCCGCGCCCAAAACCACACAAGGATAGACCATTGCGCTTTTAACCCGGCTTTTAAGTTTTTGTGCTTTTTCCATAAAGTCAGCCACACGGGACAGGATTAAGTCAAGCACGCCGCCGGTCTCACCGGCGGCCACCATATTGACAAACAGCCGATCAAAAGCCCTTGGGAATCTACCAAATGCTTCAGAGAGGGTTGAACCGCCCTCGATGTCATCGCCCACATACCCAATTACTTTTTTGAATGTTCCGGGTTTTTGCTGTTCCTGCAGAATCCGCAGTGAACGCAATATAGGCAGCCCGGCATCCTGCAGCGTGGAAAGCTGTCTTGCAAACTGTGTTATATATTTGATTCTGACCTTGCCGCCGGCACCTCGTCTTCGTTTGGGCCTTCCGGCGGCTTTTGCCGCCGTTTTCTTGCCTGCACCCCGAGCGTTAACCTTCGTGGGAAAATAACCCATATTTCGTATTTTGCTTACCGCTTCTTTCTGACTCAGGGCTTCTATTTCATTCTTTATAGCCACGCCCTGCGAGTCCAGCGCTTCATATTTGAAAACAGGCATTCTGAATACCTCCTTTGGAATTTAAAACGGCATAAGATAATCAACTGGTTATTGACAGCCGTTTTCTATTCCGAAAAACTACACTGGTCCTTCTTGTTTTATAATTACTTACCTTTCCGTATATGTTTCTTTTACAATCTCATCTATAGTGGTAATTCCATCGTACATTGCAACCAAGCCATTATCACGAAGCAGTCTCATGCCGGCCTTTTGGCCGGCGGCACGCAACACATTTGTCGAAGCTTGGTTCATGATCAAGTCACGCATTTCATCATTGAACGTCATAATCTCAAAAATACCCGTTCGCCCTCTATAACCGGTATTATTACACTTGTTGCAGCCCCGGCCGTAATAAAACTTCTTTCCCTTAATATCATCCGGGGTAAGGGCCAATTCCGACAGTTGACCCTCGGTTGGCTCGAATGGTGTTTTACATTTTTCACATATTTTTCTGACCAATCGCTGAGCAATAATTCCTTCGAGCGTAGCAGTAACAAGAAACGGCTCAACGCCCAAATCTAAAAGTCGCGCTATCGAACTCGGGGCATCGTTTGTGTGCAGTGTGGTGAACACCACATGACCCGTCAGCGATGCCTGGGCTGCGATTTCCGCTGTTTCAAGGTCACGAATCTCACCGACCAGTATAATATCGGGGTCCTGACGAAGTATACTCCTGAGGCATTTTGCGAATGTCAGTCCAATTTCTGGTTTCATTTGAACCTGAATCAAACCATCAATGTCATATTCTACAGGGTCTTCAGTAGTGATTAGTTTCGCTTCAATGGTATTAAGCTCATTCATGGCCGAGTAAAGGGTAGTAGTCTTACCACATCCCGTGGGTCCGGTAACAATTATAATACCATTGGGTTTGCGAATAAGCTGGCGGACTAAATCACGGTCTTGCTGCCTCAATCCAAGCTTTTCCAAATCAAAACTGACCTGACTTCTATCGAGAACACGCAATACAACACTTTCTCCGAACATCGTAGGTAAAACACTAACACGCAAATCCACCGGCTTACCCTGGACCGTCAGTGAGATTCGACCGTCTTGCGGCAACCGCCTCTCAGCAATATCCAGGTTGGCCATAACTTTGATACGCGAACTAAGCGCCGCTGCGATGTATTTCGGCGGCGGAACCATTTCGTAAAGCACGCCGTCAATGCGGTAACGCATCTTGTATTCGTTTTCAAACGGCTCAAAATGAATGTCCGAAGCTTTATCGCGAATTGCCTGCAGCAGAACCAGGTTCAGTAGTTTTTTGACAGGATTTGACTCTGACAGCTCCTTTAATTCATCCAAATCGATACTTTGGTTCCTGCCGTCGAATTCCGCAAGGAAACTGTCACCTTGTATTTCGCTTATCAGTTCGTTGATATTTTCTTCCTGCGTCTCATAATGCTTTTTCAGAGCTTTTTCTACCGCTTTGGGATTGGTCACCTTCGCGGTGACTTTAAAACCCATCAGAGTGCTCAAGTCATCAGTTGCTCTGAAATTGTCGGGATTGTCCAGAACGATGGTCAATTCGTTTCGTTCTCTATTATAGTGGGTTGGTACAATATGATATGTCTTGGCCATTTGGGCCGGCACCTTATCGACTACATCAAGAGGAATGTCAATTTCGTTGAGGTTTACATATTCCATGCCCCGCTGGGCTGCAAGAGCAATGTTCAGTTGCTTTTCATCAATCAAGCCAAGTTCAAGGAATATCTGACCTATTTGCATATTCCCATTGCGCTGTTTCTGACTTTTTAGGCACTCATGCACCTTTTCTCTGGTTAGAACTCCCATTTTTATTAGTATTCTACCGAGAGTTCTACTTTTTAATTGATCGATTGGGGGGAGCTTGCGCGATGTTTGGATTTTTGCCATCTCGGTCATTGCCCTATAATCAGTTTAGTTTCAGGTTTCTTCCATTATATAACATTAAAGTCTTCTTTACAAATAAATTACAGAATAGACATCTGGTTATTAGGACTACGCTTACTCTCCATTCTCATACCCCATTTTAACCTTGTTGACCGTGCATTTTGTCCTGAATCCGCAAATCCGCTGCAATTTACCTTTGATCTTATCAACTGAATCGCACCAGGAAACCATAAGGACGATTTCGCTGACTTGAAGTCGTGATACAAAAAAAATACCAGCTAAGTTTGTTTTTCTTGCTGGTATTGTGTAAAATCCGATTTGCCCGCAGGCAATTATGTTCTTAATATCTGCCCCATATCCTCCAACTCCTTTTTTGCGGGCTGCTTTTTCTTTCCTTTTACGGCGCCTATCTTGGCTTTGGCTTTATCCTGCAACATTCCCGGTTGACGGCTCTGTACGAGCATTTCATCCAGGGAAATCTTGCCGGCGTTATAAAGCTGCCAGAGGTGCTCATCAAGGAGCTGCATTCCCAATTTTTTGCCCGTTTGAATGCTTGAATCGATTCGATAAGTTTTGTTCTCGCGGATAAGATTGGCGATAGCAGGAGTTACAACCATAAACTCATAGGCGGCAACTCTTCCTTTGCCGGTAGCTAAAGGACAAAGGGCTTGACTGAGGACGGCTATCAAATTGCTGCTTAGCTGAATGCGAATTTGCTCCTGCTGGTTTACAGGGAAAACGTCAATAATTCTTGTAATCGTTCCTGCGGCGCTTGTAGTGTGTAGCGTACTAAAGACAAGATGGCCCGTTTCAGCAGCTCTAACAGCCGATTCGATGGTTTCCAAGTCGCGCAGCTCGCCTACCAGGATTACGTCGGGGTCCATTCTTAAAATTCGTCTTAGCGCCTCTCCGAAACTCGGAACATCAACACCGACTTCACGCTGATTAATAATCGATTTTTTATGTTGATGATAATATTCTATCGGCTCTTCGATGGTAATAATATGACGGTCAAAGTTCTCGTTAATATAGTTTACCATAGTTGCCAGGGTTGTGGTTTTTCCGCTTCCGGTTGGGCCTGTAACCAAAAACATTCCTCTGGGCCTGCGGCACAATGCGGCACAAATATCGGGCAAGCCTATGTCATCAAATGACATGATTTTAGTTGGGATAAGACGCAGGACCAAAGCGATATTACCCTTTTGTCGAAAAATGGAGACGCGAAACCTTCCTTGATCACCAAAGGCAAAACCATAATCGGTTCCACCTTCCTCCTGAAGTTCCTGTTGATTTCGATCAGGCGTGATGCTTTTCATTAAAGCTACAGTATCGTCCGGCTCAAGCACCTTGGTTTCCAGCGACCTGAGTCGGCCGTCTAACCTCAATACAGGGGGTCGACCAACTGTCAGATGTATATCGGAGCCTCCCATTGAGACACAAGCCTGAAGTAATCGGTCCATATTAACCGTTGCCATATGAGAATCCTTAAGAACTGTTATAAACTAATCTATTACAATTCCCTCTGTCTGCGCTATTTTCGCCACTTCCTCCGGTGTCGTTACTCCTTTGAATATTTTGATCTTGCCGTCCTCCATCAACGTTCTCATTCCACTTGCTACCGCTGCCTTATTCAATTCAGTAGAAGGCGCCTTTGTAAAGGCCAATTCTCTCAACTCGTTGTTCATTTCCACCATCTCAAATATGGCTTGCCGGCCTTTGAAGCCGGTGTTCTGGCATTGGTCGCATCCTGTTCCCTTGTAGATAGGACTTTTTTCGATATCTTCCGGGCTAATCTTGAGTAATCGTAAATGGTGCATGTCTGGATTTTCATCAACCGCTTTGCAGTTAGCGCAAATGACTCTTACAAGTCTTTGCGCCATAATGGCTTGTATTGCACTGGCCACGAGAAACGGTTTAACACCCATATCTATTAGACGGGTAATCGCACTGGCGGCATCATTGGTGTGCAGGGTGCTGAAAACCAGGTGCCCCGTGAGCGCCGCCTGAATTGCAATATCTGCAACAATACCGTCTCGAATTTCACCGACGAGTATGATGTTTGGAGCTTGGCGCAGCATTGCCCGAAGTATTATTTCAAATGTCAAATTGATTTCATCTTTTACCTGGACCTGATTCATCCCGTCGAAGTTGTATTCTACTGGGTCCTCAACTGTAATAATTTTCGTGTCCGACTTGTTAAGTGCCTGTAATGCTGCATAGAGCGTTGTGGTCTTACCGCTTCCGGTCGGTCCTGTAACCAAAAAGATACCATTGGGCCTTTTGATTATCCGCTCAAATCGCTCAAAATCATCCTGTTCAAAACCCAGTGCCTGGAGACCGATGTTGACCGCATCCGGGCGTAAAATTCGCAACACTATACTTTCACCATGGTAGCCCGGCAGAGCTGAAACACGAAAGTCGATGTTCTGGCCTCCAATCGTACGCTTAATTCGGCCGTCCTGCGGTAATCTTTTTTCGGCAATATCCATCCCGGATAAAATTTTCAGGCGGGTAGTCAGGGGGGCCTGCATATTCTTGGGGATATTGTCTTTTTCAAGGCAGACTCCGTCGACACGGTATCGTATGCGCACTCTATCGGTCATTGGTTCGATATGGATGTCGCTGGCCCGCATATAGTAGGCACTATCTATTATGAGATTCACCAGCCTGACAATAGGACCGTCGTCCCCATCTGCTGCCGCTTCGGCACGAAGGGCCGCCGTCTGTAACTCGTCGCTGAACTCGGCAAGTTCAGCAGCAGTGGCATCGATGCTGTGTTTTAACTTGTCATCATCTTCTTTTGTTCTCGTGTCGAACGACTCCTGGATATAGGTGCGAATTTTCGAAGGATTTGCAACGCGGCAGGCCAATTCAGTATTCAAGCGAAACCGAACGGCATCCATCGCGTCTAAATCCAGTGGATCGCTGATAATCAGATTGAACTTGCCGTTATTCATGCCAAACGGCAGAACATTGTGCCGTTTGATAACGTCTTCCGGTATAAGCTTTAATGTCTCAGGGGGGATGGTAGTCTTATCCATGCTTACGTACTCTAATCCGAATTGTCTGGCGATTGCCTTGGTTAGAGTTTCTTCGTCGAGCAGACCCGATTCGATCAATACTTGTCCAAGCCGTTTATGATTGGCTTTTGAAGTCTTAATGGCATCGATCAGTGCCTGTTTTTTTACAAGCCCTGCTTTGTAGAGTATTTCACCTAAATGTCTGCGTTTTTTTGCCACGTGTGCCCCATCACCTTATGTTGCAACTCCCGTCAAATCTCCATTATATCATTATTAAAGCAGTTAGTCAATCCCGCATTTTAGCCGAAGCATGTTTAGGGCCGTTTGTGCTGCTCGAAGTCTTATGGAATCCCTGTCGTGATGAAAAATAAAACGTTCAGTTACACATCCACTGTCGGAATCAACGCAAATATACACGAGCCCGATGGGTTTTTGTTCGTTTGCGCCGCTTGGACCAGCTATGCCGGTTACACCAATTGCAAAAGTCGTTCCGGCTTTTTTTCTGGCGCCCCGAGCCATTGCCTGGGCGACCTGTTCGCTGACAGCACCATGCTTTTCAATCAAATCAGCCGGTACACCGATTTCGCTGGTTTTAGCGCTATTGCTGTAAGTAATCCAGCCGCAGGTGAAATATCTACTGGCCCCGGGGATGTCGGTCAGCAGCTTGGCTAAACCCCCGCCCGTACAGGATTCAGCTACAGCGATTGTCTGTTTCTTCTTAGCTAATCTTTCTCCCACCACTTCGGCTAAAGTCTGTTCCTCTGTTCCGTAAACCAGCTCTCCGAGCTTGTTACGGAGTGATTTTTCGTCTTTTTCGACGATTTGTTGCCCCTGATCTTTATCTTCGGCCGTTGCGATAATGTGCAGGGTAATTACACCGTGCCTGACTGTGCAGTTGATTAACGGGTTCCTGCCTCGCTGCATAATATCACCGAGTAATTCGGCAATGTTTGATTCGCCCGTTCCGAAGCATTTTAGTTTTCGTACTACAACAGCCTGTCTGCCGGCCAATCGCCTCAACTCTGCAAGAACCGATTCTTCAAACATTTGTTTCATTTCCGACGGCACGCCGGGCAAAGCGATGAACAATTTGCCTTTTGCTTCGGCCATAATGCCCGGAGCCGTTCCAAGATTGTTCGCAAGAGCTTTAGCGCCCGCTGGAATATATGCCTGAATCTTGTTCTTTGAGGACATTTGCCGATTTCGGCTGGTGAAAAAATTCTGTATCTTCTCCAGAAGTTCATTTTGCAGTTGCAATTCGGTGCCGAGGAACTTCGCAAATGCCTGTCGGGTCAAATCATCATCGGTTGGGCCAAGACCGCCGGTTGCAATGACTATATCGGCATCGCTGCTCGCCAAATTAAATGACCTTATAATCGAATCTATATCATCACCTATAGTGTAAGAGCTGACAGAAGGTATGCCGATTGAAAGTAGTTTCCCGCTTAGCCAGGAAACGTTAGTGTCTATTGTCTGACCGTTGAGCAGCTCATTGCCGATACTGATGATACTTGCTCTTTTCATAAGCCCTGTTCATCTCCACAAAACCATATTAAGAAATTTGGCAGCACCTGCAGATTACCAAATCCCGGGAAAAAGTCTATACTTTACCTTCTCAGCATATTCGACGTAGCCATTCAGCTCGCTATGAAGTGTTTTATCTTCCAACCAGGTGCGGATAATCAGCACAAGGCCGGCAATGCCTGCAGGAACAAATCCAACAACAGAACCAATGATCAGTGGAGTTGCGACAATCCACAAAATTGCTCCAACATAACCGGGATGTCTTACCATTTTATAAGGCCCGGCTGTTATTACCTTATGGTCTCTGTCGTTTTGGATACGGACGGTCGCTTCAAAATGCGTGTTTACTATCATTGCCCAGTTAATAATAACAGAACCGAGAAGAAAAAGGACAACACCTGCAATTGTAGAATAAATGCCAAGGTATGACCATTGAAACCTTATATCCAACCCAATTACGACAGGAAGAATATAAAAGCCCGTGATGCCAAATACAATCAGCAGGACTTTGTCCCATGGTTTTGTGTCCTTCTTTTTCTCCCACTGTCCTCTATGGTTTAGAAGCTCCGGGTTAGCTCTGTATACAAGCATTATGCCTCCAAACATACCAATAAAACTTACAACAAGGTAAACCCACCCCCCAGGTATGTGCATACGGCCTGCGGAAATAAAGAGCAGTGCCACTTGTATAAAAGGGCCGAGAAAGGTCCCGACAAGAACTTTGATCCCGTATTTGTTAAGTTTTCTATCTTCCATAAGTTTCATAAAGAAACCGGGCGGCATTTGCCGGGCCGTCCCATTTCATGAGCTGCTCTTGGAACTTTTCAACTTCTTTTTTAGCTTCATCATCTTTAAGAAGCTTATCAATCCAATAATGCACATCAGCAGATTTATCTCTCCACTTGTTCAGCCGTACTGCAAAACCTTTTCTTACGCATGCCTCAAGATTAGCTTCCTGTTCAGGATGCATTCCCATCCCTACAATTGGAGTTCCGGATAAAATTGCCTGCATCACTGTATTTTGACCGCCGTGAATTACTGATATATCTGCCATTGGATTTACTTTATGTGCCGGCAGAAATCCGGTAACTATAACATTAGAAGGAATTTCTACATCCATCCCGGCAACATGGTTTTTAACCGGAGCAATGACATAATAAGGC
Organism: Planctomycetota bacterium; assembly: GCA_019456145.1. Lineage (GTDB taxonomy): Bacteria > Planctomycetota > Phycisphaerae > Sedimentisphaerales > Anaerobacaceae > CS2-K091. Next base: position 43,492 of record VRUL01000020.1, on the reverse strand, counting down.
TTGTCCTTAAATCCTTCAATTATCTCTTTTATCAATTTCGGCTTGCCGGAACTGCCCATGGCAAAATAAATAACAGGTCTGTCTTTCGGAAGGCTTTGGAGTTCTTTGGGGATTTCCGCATTTATTCTTGCAGGTAGAGGACCCACATAATGAATATTGTCCCTGATTACCGGCAGGTTCACCCATTCAGGAATGTCCGCAAGTAATGTATGGTCTCCTTCGATAAGTTCTATAAAGTTTTTGAATTTTTTAAGACCATATTTTTTCCCAACTTTATTATAGGCTCTTGCAGGAAAACCAATCTCAAGAATTCTTTTATTTATTCGGGCATCAAGCTTTTCTTTTGGAAAAATCTTCTCAAGCCAATAAAGCCGGTCGGGCCATGTCTGAAGACCTGCTTTGTAATATTCCTGAATACTCGTTGAGTGAAGCACATTTACAAATGGAACTTTAGCTGCTCTTGCCGAGACAGTGATACTTAAACACCAGCCGGTGAGCACGGCAGCGGGTTTGACTTCCTTGAAAAACTCTATTTCATTTGGGACGCGAACGAGAAGCTCTTTTTTAGTTAAATAGCCAACCGTATTTAAGGTTTCTCCGCTCAGTACTACCCTTAAGCGGTCCAACTTTTGCCGGGTCAGCCGGGGCTCCATTTCTTTGAACTCAAAGCCCGCCTCTACAATAAAATGCTCGTATTGGCCGCCGTAGCTGGCGAAGATGATTTCGAATTTGCCTTTGCACGCTCTGGCAATTTCGAGCATTCGGCCGGTCTCGGCAAGGTTATAACCAGCTACCGCGAAAATAAGTGTTCTCATAACATTGGAAATCCGAAAGAAGTTTGGCTTCTAATTTCAATTAACGCCTCAACGAGACCATCGTTGCACTCAGGGCTCAGGCCCTGGTCTTACCGCCCGAAACGTTGATGACCGTGCCGTGAATATAACCTGCGCGGTCAGAGGCCAAAAAGCACACCGTGTTAGCAACTTCGCTGAGTTTGCCGCTTCTGCCCAAAGGAATGGCAGCTTTCTTATACTTCTTATGCAGCTCTTTGACGGTAATTCCTCGAGTGTAGGCCAGCGAGCGTTCGTATTCTTCAGACCGAAGCGCCGTTGCTTCCAGTATTCCCGGGGCCACGCCAACGATCCTGATATTGTGTTTGCCTAATTCCTTCGCCCAGGAACGGGTCAGATTGTATATGGCTGCCTTCGTGGCCGCATAGACGCTTTGGCCTTCCGAGCCTTCCATACCAGATTCGGAAGCCATATTTATAATGACCCCCTCGGTGCCCGACTTAATCATCGCCTTTGTAACGGCCTGTGCACAAAGAAAAATTCCTTTTTGATTGATTAAAACAACCTTGTCCCAAATCTCCTCGGTCAACTCCTCTTTGCCTGCCGGGTCAACAAGTAGTCGCGGGATATTTATCCCGGCATTGTTGACCAATATATCGACGCTTCCAAAAGCATGGATAGTCGCCTGTACCATAGCGTCGACACTTGCCTTGTTGGTTACGTCCGTCGTCGCAAAAATATGATCGCCGCTGAATTTGTCCTTCAGTTCCGCAACCGTCTGTTTGGCAATTTCTTCATTCACATCGGCGACGACAACCCTCGCACCAACCTCGGCCAATCCTTCACAAACAGCTCTGCCCAGGCCACAGGCGCCGCCGGTGACAATTGCAACTTTTCCTTCAAGATTAAGCCAACTCATACCGCTCTTGCTCCAAATTTCAAATTCCGATTGTTACACAACTTTACACTTTAATCATTGCCTTAATTACGCCATCATGATAGCCGGCTACCAAATCGAACGCTTTTTTGGTTTCTTCGAGCCGAAAATGGTGGGTTATCATGAAATCAACATTAACTTGTCCACTTCCAATTAAATCCAGCGACGTTTGGACACAATGATTCTGGCGGCGGACATAACGTATGGAAATCTCTTTTCGCTTGAACGTGTCAACATCAAACGAGATGCGGTCCTTCCGGGCAGTTCCTATTATGACCAGCAGGCCGCCAGGCTTTAGTATCTCGAAGGCCTGATCCAGCGCTTCCTGTTGGCCGCAGCACTCGATAATAACGTCGAGACCAAGCGGTTCGGCCGCGAGTATCTCGCTGACGACATCTGTGCTGTCAGGGTTGCCCGCCCAGGTAACACCGACGCCGCGGGCAGCTTCAAGACGCGCGTCAATTTTCTCTGTAACATATATTTTCCGCGCTTTTTCAGCCTTGGCTGACAACAAAACGCTCAAGCCGATTGGACCTGCTCCAAGAATTCCTATGCCGGCACCTTCCGGTATCTGGGCCCGTTTGACCGCGTACACAGCTATCGACAACGGCTCACACAAAGCCGCCTGTTCAAGAGTAATCGCCCCTTTGGTTGGAAAACAACTTTCCTCAGGCATCACAATATACTCACACAAACATCCACCCCCCTGTCCGGGACAGCCGAGGAAACGCATATCTTCACAGGTATTTTCTCTGTCAATCCTGCACTGGTAACATTGATGGCAAGGTACTGCCGGGTCAACGGTGACCTGGTCGCCGACTTTAACGCCCGTTACTGAGCTGCCGATTGCTTCGACAGTGGCCGAGCACTCATGTCCGATGATGAACGGGTACTCAACAATTTGTCTCCCGATTCGACCGGTCTCGTAGTAATGCACGTCGGAGCCGCAGACACCAACCATTTCAATTTTCAGGAGAACATCATTGTCCTTTTCAATAGTCGGGTCAGGAACATCCCGAATCTCCATTTGCCGTAAAGCCGTTAGAACCGCTGCTTTCATACAATTACCTTCTTAAACATTAAATCTGAAATTAATAACGTCACCATCCTTAACAACGTAGCCTTTACCTTCGAGTCGGATTTTGCCGGCTGCCTTGAGGGCCTTCTCGCTGCCAAGCTCTTTCAAGTCATCGAAGCTAAAAGTCTCAGCCCTGATAAAACCTCGTTTGATGTCGGTATGTACCTTGGCCGCTGCATCATGTGCAATTGTGCCCTTCTTGATAGGCCAGGCGCGTATCTCATTTGAGGCAACCGTTAAGAAACTGATCAAATCCATCGCCAAATAGCAACCACCGACGAATTTACTGATTGCTGATTCGGTAAGGCCTAAATCAGTCATAAACTCCGCTCTGCTATCAGCGTCTAATTGCGACAGTTCAAATTCGAGCTTAGCGCAGATTGTAACTACCGGCACAGAAGTGTCAACATGCTCACTGAAATCGAATTTTGCCTCTAACTGATTCTCCCCAACGTTTACCGCAATCGCCATTGGCTTGAAGGTCAGGAATCCGAGGGACTTAATCATGTCGCGTTCAGAATCGGTTAATATAGCTGAACTAATCGGCTTTTCTGATTCAATTGTCTGCTGTAATTTTTTGTACAGGGATAGTTCAGCCTTGTCTCTTGCCTGGGTCTTGGTGGGTTTATGGATCTGCTTTTCGAGTCTTTCTATTCGCGTAGCTACAAGCTCCAAATCTGTGAGCAGCAGTTCGGTCTTCAAGTCCGCCAGGTCTCTGGCAGGATTTATAATATTCCGATAAGGCGGCACGGCCGGATTTTCAAATGCCCGTACCACCAGTACAAACATATCAACAGTCCTTATCTGGTTCATCAGCCGTCTGGCTGCGGCCCGCCCATGCTCCTCAGAAAAGTTAAAGCCCGGCACGTCAAGACAGTCGATTGTTGCATGGGTCGTCTTTTTCGGCTTGTAGCACCCGGTCAGCCAATCGAATCTTTCGTCCGGGACCGCTACAATGGCTTCTTCAATATTGGTCGAGCCAATCGGCGGAATTGCCTTGCCGCTTAAGCTCGCGAATATAGTACTCTTGCCGGATTGTAACATACCAAGTAAAGCAACTTTCAATTATGTAGCTCCTTATTCTTTATAAACACTATTTCCATGACAATCGTATGCCACAACAGCAGGAAAATCAACTACGCGTACTTTCCGGACCGCTTCAGTTCCCAAATCTTCGCAGGCAATTACTTCGGCTGCAACGATATGTTTACTCAACAGTGCCCCTGCCCCGCCGATAGCCGACAAATGCACCGCGCCGTATTCTTTCAGAGCATCTCTAACCTCAGCACCTCGATACCCTTTTCCGACCATTGCCCGCAGGCCCTTGGCAATCAGCCTGGGGCTAAAGGCATCCATTCGTGATGAAGTTGTCGGACCGGCGGCGCCGATCACTCGTCCCGGACGGGCCGGTGTGGGCCCGACGAAATAAATAACTGCGCCTTCAAGTTCGAATGGCAGCCCGTTTCCTGCGTCTATTGACTCGCACAATCTCTTATGCGCCATATCCCGAGCGGCATAGACTACGCCGGTGATAAGAACCTGGTCGCCGGCTTTCAACGATCGTACGTCAGCTTCGGCCAGAGGCGGCTGTAATTTCTTTATGTCGTTCATACTTTTATACTTTTGTGCCGCAAATCTCACAGACTTCACTGATTTGTCTTGCCGTAAAAGCTTGCCCGAATCCCTTATAAAAGTCCAAAATACCCCAAAAAACCCGATTTAACAAATAAATTAATAAAATCTAAGCCGGAAAATCACGTAATTACTATTAGAATAGTGTTGCAATCTTCCTGTATTTTGTTATAATATCGGCATAATTGAGATCTCTGGAGCAAAACTGAGAGGGTATTCTCAATGCGCGTTTCTTTGAATAGGTAGATATACTGACAAGAACCTGTCTTTCAGACATCTTTGCCGGATATGTTTCTAAAGGCAAACTATTTTTAATGAGAACTACTAAGAAAGGAGTGTGAAGAAATGGCAGAACAACCAAAAGCACAGGTAAGAATGATTGTCGTGGTAAGCTCTCTGCTTGTGTTGATTTTCGGCGGTGTAGTCGGAGCCAAGACGATAGTGAAGGTTGCCAAGCACATCGTCGAAGGCTCTGGAGTCACCGAGGAACAATTGGAGGAGCAGTTCAAAAAGATCAAGGAGACCTGGGACAGCGATGATGTCGAGCATGTTCAAGTCGGGGGTGTCGACGAGGTCAACGACGTCAGCGAAGGCAGGGTCCCGGGCGCAATGAATATTTATGGTACGGATTTGGAGGTTGACCCGCCGGGCAATGCGGGCGTCTGCTACAATCGAAGGTACATTGTAATAGGGCCCAATGCTCCCAGTGACACAGGAGCACATGAAGCCGGTCACTTCCACGACGCCTACCCCGACGACTGCAACACCGAGCACGGCGATCCCCGCGGGACTTATCCCGGTGATGCGAACTACTTGGGCCTTGACACAGATGGCGATGGTGATGTAGACGCCGACGATTCAAATAATATTATGTTTCCCGGCACAGGGCGGACCGGAAATGGAACCGACCCAAATCAGAAAAAACGATACGGCGACAATGCCAAAACATGGGTTGAGTCGCAGAATGCCATAGAAGGCGAACGCGGCGATGATCATCCGGACGCAACCGGTGACTCAGAATACAGCACAAACGATATTACCGACATTTCGGTTTGGGGCATCGTCACCTCTATCGGCACCTCTACAGACTATCAGATGCATTTTAAAATGCTGCTGCGGGAATTACCCAATCCCAGCGCAGGTGATCTACCAGTAACATTGGGCTTTTACATAGAGTCCGACCAGTCCCTCCAAACCGGTGAGCCGCCCGAGGGCATTGATTACTTCGTGGGCTATGACACCTTAACCGAGCAACCTGTCTTCCTGGTACATGAGGGAGTATGGTTCCCTATGGATCCGAGCCTCATCGAAGTCCAAAAGGATTATATGGAGTACGACGCGCCGTTCGAACCTATCCCCATCGGCATCACGCTGATCATGCCTCTGTGGATGATAAAACCATTAGGCGGCGATTTGCTGTCATACCGGGCAAAGGCTGAGAGCATGGATGGATTTATCGATTTAGCGCCTGATTTCGGCTTGATAACCATCATAACCAAGCCCCTGCCGCCACCGCCGCCGTCAGTCTTAGGCGACCTGGACGACGACTTCGATGTTGATATGCGTGATTTAGGCCTCTTGATCGGAAACTACCTGGAAGGAGTTGAATAGCTAAATAGAGATGTACAGCAAGCCGGGGCTATCTTAATTCGCATAAGATAGCCTCGGTTTTGCTATGCGCCTTTACCACCGCTATAGTAAAACGCTCATTTCCGCCGACCGGCAATTTCGATTCATCATTTATCGTTCATCCTTAATCATTTATCATTGGTCCTTAATCATTTCTTCGGGAAATTTAAAACCGCATACTCACCGCGATGTTTCTCAACTACCCGGTCGTACGCCTTTGCGGCTTCTACTTCGTCGGCGTAGTAACCAAACGAGACACGCCGCCCGTTAATCGTCAAAAGCAGCAGCATTTTTTTGCCTTTGAAATTGGGTTTGATTGGGTTCGTTTTGGGTTCGTTTTTCCCGCGTTCACCAAGTGTCCTTTTTTCATAATCGGTTGTTAATACCTTATTTACGTTCATTTGACTTTTTCGGAAATTGGGTTCGTTTTGCATAATAAAGGTCATAATCTGCTGGCAATCCGGGCTGGATAGGCGGTTTGCGTAGTTACCTAAGGCACGAAGAGAATTTTTAATCGCGGATTGCGCGGATTTACGCGGATTTTTTAGCCATAAAGCCATTAAAGCAACAGACTCAAGACTCAAGATGCAGGGCACAAGGGCATAAGAGCAAAAAGTGTTTTATTAGCCATTAATACACCTTTTTGATTGATTATTGACGATTTTCTATTGACTATTGACAATCGAGCATTCCCTAACGATTATTTTTGACTTGGGCCTGCTGGTCCCGGGGCCGTGCCACGCTGTGGCTTAAGACATGCAACCTGAAATGTCTGTTTTCCGTCGCCTGCTGGCGTTATATGTTTACCTGCTGGCAAACATAATAGTATATTAACAGAATATCAAACAATAGTCAACAAAAAAAACCAAAAAATGAACTTTTTTTCTGGTCATTCAAATTTGCCTGGGAGAAGAAGAACCTGGCCTTGCGGTACCAGAACTTCTAATCGGAAAGAGCTTGAAGATATCGCTGTGTCCAGGGGCATTCGTAAATGCAGATACCGCAGATTGTCGGGACAATTTTCCTTTGGTCCACCATGGCCCTGACTTTCTTACGGCATGCAAACGCATCGTAGATCGATTCTCTGGCTGTTCCAAGCTCCCAGTTTGCCCCGACTATGGCTTGAGCGGGACACTTGTCCACGCATTGGCGGCACTTGCCGCAATTGGAGGTATTGACGGGCTCGCCGGTTTGGAAATCCGCATCGGTTAACACACTGCCCAATCGCACGGCTGGTCCGAATTGAGGCGTGATCAATAACGCGGATTTGCCGATCCAGCCAAGTCCGGCCCGGGTTGCTACTGCTTTGTGAGGTAGCCGCTCGCTGAGAGTGGCTTGGTCCAACTTGGCCGTCGTCGCCTCGATTGCCAGGGCCTGGGCGCCGCTTCGGCGCAGTATATCGACGCCTATCTTGCAGATTTGTGCCAGCAGCGCGTTGAGCCTGTCGTACTCCCGCCAGTAACGCTGCGTCGGGCCCTCGGCCAGTTCGCTTACCACCGATGGATCGAGCCTGGCGGCAATCGATATCGCCCGAGTCATCGAGCCGCGCATTTTGGCCGGCAGGGCGCTGATATCCGCAAAGCCTACCAAATCAGCACCCGCCGACGATAGCTCTAATCGGATTTGTTCGTTCAGTGATTCCATACTGTTATCACAAAACTTATCATTCAATCATATCTCCAACACCTGCGACATCCCAAGTCGAGATTTCCCTTTGAACTTCATAAAGGGTGTTCCTCCACGCCTTCCACTGATTTTATACTGACATTATACACATTCCCGTTGCGAAGCAAAGGCCGTTCTATATCAACGAACTGATTAAAAACAAACAACGGTTGATAACGACCACATAGAGTAACTTCAGGATCAACACGAGCCACAGTATGAGCATGACAACCCAAGTGTACGAGAAGACTTTAGGGAATGTGTGATCGCGAGTTAAAAACTTTGCCCCTGGAATCTTCGAAAATAGACCAAAACACTCCGTTGTGAGGTTCTCCCCCTGGATACGTTCAGGAAAACCGAAACTGAAGATTTCCTGAACGAATTTATCATCCATAGAATCTTTTTGTAGCTCTGTAGCTCTGGGTAGCTCTGGTAATTTCAAGATTTTCCTTGACAAACGCTTCCAGTAGCTCTCTGCGAATTCCCGTTGTATGTTCGCATCTCGCACCATCCTGTAAGAAGTAAGTGAGCTAAATAGTCCTAAATAAATAACGGGGAGTAGAAAGAACACCATGAGAACACGATCTAATGTATCTTCTATGTCCGGATCGACTGCCGCCTTAACTCCAATTAGGAATGCTGCAAAAAGAAAAGCTTGTGCCGCAAACATCCAAGACAGCCGTTGGTTGATCAGTTCATTCTCGTGTTTGATCATCTCGCGTGCCCGATCCCACGCCTCCTTGAGTTGTGAGCATGTTTGCTTCTTCTCATTTGTTTTGCACATCGAGAGTCCTCCGTAATGAAAAAAGTAGTCTGACCAACATAATAATATCCACCACAATTTACACTGATCTTATCCTGACAGTATAAAAAAAGTACCGGACACCTTTAATTTCCTTGACATTGTTTATTGTTCTCGGTGTTAGCCGGATACAGGCCTAAGCCATTACAATATAATTTTTTTAACCTCTTCCCCTTGTCCATTAGTCTCTGCAAGAGGTATCACCTTCACACTAAGTTCTACGTATTCATTTGAGTTTTGATATTCTCTGTTTATATGGTATGGTACAGTCCCATCACGTAGAAACGTACCTTCGATACGAAACAACTCGTCATCTTTGTTTTCCTTCAACAGACCTGCAAGAAACTGTGTTAACTCCTTGGTAAGTGCCAAAATTGCGGCTGCACCAGGGTTTGAAGCTATTATTAATTTAAAACCAAGATCAACAGCTTTAGATTTGATAAAATCCTCCAAAATCTTGCCGCGAGTTCTAATATCTGAATCTGCTTCCATCATAAGAATTGAGATAGCGACAAACTCCCCTGGATTAGCCGGGCCGTATACAAGATGTCCATCACCCAACATTGTAACGGTACCACCTTCCGCTATCTTAGGAAATGGCATCATATTGAAGGCTATTCCAGGCATTTCTGTATTTGCCGTATCAACCGCAAGAGATAGAATGTATGGCTCATTATACTTACCTTCAAACCACTCATCATGTTTCTTTTTAAGCGTAAACCGTGGAACCGTGATGGCAATACTCGACTTTCTTTTGTCAAATTTCGTGTCCATTTCTGCTCTCCTTTCATAAGCGGCGTCCAACTACGAGTCAGACAGCCTGACATAGTTTATTTTTCTAATACCGATACCACCAAAGACTGAGAGTACCAAATCGGCACAATATCTGCCCATAAAACACAATTGCATAACCGATTGTCATTATTCGATTCACAACGGGACAGCATTGAATCGTTATACATCCCAAAATTGCTCTTTGCACAAAATGTTAAAACCAAGGCTAAGCTAAACCAGAAATTGATAACTACCAAAGCATAACAGCACCTTGTCCGGTCGCATGTGCAAAGTACAAGCGCAACCGCAAGTAATATGTACGATCGCGCATAAGTCGGATTTCTAACCGCGAGTTAAAATTTGTGCCGCTATCATCGTCACCGGCAAGATAAACAGGTTCACCATTAACATCTTCAAAAAGCACTATAACCGTATCTAAGTCTCCAAAAGTCTGTATGGCATATCTCCTGCTTACGGGCGGCTGAATGACAAAATCTAATTGTTCGCCTGCATTGATTTCTACCAATCGTGACAAGTAAGGCTCCAACTTTAGCTTTTCCGGTTCCGCTCTTTCAGGATAAAACTTTCGAACTTCGTTAATGTCAATGCCGGACAGCCCAGCCGCTGGAATAAGTGATTGAGTTTGGTATTCTTCAGGAGTAATAATCACGCCGGAAGGGAACTGATAATGCATGATTGAATCTTTATCCCACTGTGATCCCTGCACGGCTGCTGACGATATTTTCCGAATAATATTATAGAAAGATTTGTCCCGGTCCCAGTTATTTGGTGGACCGCCAAAATAAGAATAGACCGCCTCTTCATCCCAAACAATACCAGCATTTGGATTTTGATGCTCATGCGGAAAACCCAAGGCATGCCCAATCTCGTGTAAAGCTGTGTCACGACCATAAGGTGTCGTTAGGTCCCAACCGAAGTTCATGGTTCGGTCATTGGTGTTTGGAACCAGATCTATAGCGTCTCGTCCTACATAGGACCACGAACTTCCTGATTCGAACGCAATACGTATTTCAGCATCAGCCCCTTCACTAACTTCCCTAAATTCCAGTCCAATACCGAGAGCTTTCCATGCTGTGAATGATTCCCTCACAGCTTGTTTTTGTGACTCATAGCCTTGCCATGTTTCAGGAGCTTCGATGAAATAATAATGAAGCACTGTGTGATTCACCCATTTCTTCTCGATATAACGAATAAGAGACTCTCGGTTAGGATCGATGTTAGCTTCAAGCTGTCTATCAGGTACAACTGGTAGACAGCAGAAGAGTCCCTTATTACCCTCACTCTTTTGATGGTGTCTTGATTGATTAACATCGGTATTCATTTCTGAAACCTCCTTTCATAAGCGGCGTCCAACTACGAGTCAGACAGCCTAACATAGTTTATTTTTCTAATACCAAAACCACAAATTTCGTATCTCTTATCTCGTGAAGCGTATCACGTATTTACTCGGTAATCGTTAGTCTTTATTATTTAGCCGTTTCTGGGTCGTCAAATGTTGATTGTAAAATAGTTGCCATTCGCCAGCTGCCAGTATTTAGCTGGCTTTTTTAAAAGATTCCGCAGTTGTACATCGCGCATTTAGGGAAGTAAAATAATGCAAAAGAAGCCAAATGGCAAAGAAAACCCGCCCCTAATCCCTAACCCCTAAAGATTGTACTCTTTAATCTTTCTATACAGCGTTCTCTCTCCGATGCCTAAGATTTTAGCTGCCTTTTCGCGGTTGCCCCTGGTTTTGGCTAATGTGTCTATAATGGCTTGTTTTTCTAATTCATTTAGCGGTACGCCGGCCAAACGGGCCGGTGCCTGGGTCCCGGCGACTAACTGCCGTCTCTGTACTATCTCAGGTGGTATGTCATGTACGCCGAGCATATCGGCGTCACACATTACAACCATCGTCCTGATACAGTTTAGAAGCTGGCGGATGTTGCCGGGCCAGTCGAAGTTCATAAGAATCATCAGGGCAGATTCGGTTATACCCGTAACCGCCGAGCCGGTCTCTAAAGACGCTTCTTTGAGAAAATATTCTGTAAGGGCCGGTATGTCTTCTGCCCTGCTGCGCAGGGCCGGCAGAGTAATGCTTACACCCTTGATTCTAAAGTACAAATCCTGCCTGAATTTTTTCTGTTCTATAAGCTCTGTCAAATCATGGTTTGTTGCGCTGATGATGCGTACATCTACGATGGTTTGTTTATGGGAGCCGACCGGAATAATAACACCATCTTCGATAACGCGCAGAAGTTTGGCCTGCATATTTAACGGCATATCACCGATTTCATCTAACAGCAGTGTTCCTTTATCTGCTATCTCGAACAGTCCTTTTCTGTCACCGGTTGCGCCGGTAAAGGCACCTTTGGCGTGGCCGAACAATTCGCTCTCTAATAAGGTTTCCGCCAGTCCCGCGCAATTGATCGGCCTAAACGGCCTGTTCCTACGGGGTGAATTATTGTGAATCGCCCTTGCCATCAGTTCCTTACCCGTTCCCGATTCGCCTTCAACCAGAACAGATATATTGGTCGGCGCTACGCGCCGCAGGACTTCTAATATACCCTCCATTGCGGGACTTTTACCCCACAAACCTTCAAACTGGAAATCCTTTATGTCTGTTTTGCCGGCCACCGTTCTTCGCTGCATTGCTGCTGTTGCTTTTCGGCCGGCCTGGCCCACGAGTGTGCGAAGCTGGTCAATATCAATCGGCTTGACAAGATAGTCGTACGCCCCCCGCCTTATCGCTTCCTTGCAGGTATCAATTGTCGCGTATGCAGTTATTAGAATAACTTCCGTATGGGCGCTTTGCTTGCCGACTTCTTCGAGTATGGCCAGCCCGTCAATATCGCCACCCAGTTTCAAATCGGTAACAACAACATCGACTTGTTGATTGCGTATAATCTCCAGTGCGTCTTTGCCGGTATAAACAGCGATTGCCTTGGCGCAAAATTTATCAAGCGCCTCGACAATTCCGTCGGCGTGGTCACGCTCGTCGTCAACAACCAGAATTACACTGTCTTTTTCACCCAAATCGACACCTCACTAAACAAAATGTCATTCCGAACAAACACCATATCATTGCGATGAGGCCAAAGGCCGACGCGGCAATCTCAACCCCAAATCGACACCTCACTAAACAAAATGTCATTCCGAACAAACACCATATCATTGCGATGAGGCCAAAGGCCGACG
>VRUL01000020.1:0-30886 GCA_019456145.1 Planctomycetota bacterium | reverse complement strand
GTACTTTTATGGTAAACGATGTTCCTTTGCCCAGTTCACTGTCAACGCTTATCGTACCATTATGCGCCTCGATAATTCCGTCGGCGTGGTCACGCTCGTCATCAACAACCAAAATTACACTGCCTTTTTCACTCAAATCGAAACCTCAAGAGTCCCGCAGAGGTACTTTTATGGTAAACGATGTTCCTTTGCCCAGTTCACTGTCAACGCTTATCGTACCATTATGCGCCTCGATAATTTTTTTTGCCGTCGGCAAACCCAGCCCGCTTCCCTGTGGGCGAGACGAATAATAAGCATCGAAAATTTTCGATAATTTATCCGGGGCAATACCGGTGCCGGTATCACTAATTTGAATCACCGCGTCTTTTTTCCGGCGGGCCGTTCTTATCATCAACTCCCCGCCGTCGCTCATAGCCTGCCGGGCGTTAATAAACAGGTTCAATATTACTTGTTTTAACATACCTTCATCGGCTTTGCAAACAAGCGGCTCTTCATACAATTGCTGCCGAATAATTATCGAATGACCGCTGGCCTGGGGCGAATAAAAATCAATCATATCGCTTATGAGCGAGCTTATATCGACACTTGCCAACTGCAATTCGGTCTTGCCAATATATCGCAGAAAACCCTCCAGAATCTGTTCGAGCCTGCTCGTTTCTTTTTCAACAACGGCTATTTTCCGAAGCGCCCTTGTGAAACTCTGGCTGCTTGGTCCCTGGCCCGTTTGGCCGGCTTGAGCGGACTGCGCAGCCTCCAGGTCCTCCCTGATGAGCTTTAAATTTATCTTGATCGTGGATAAAGGGTTTTTGATCTCATGGGCAAGCTCGCCCGTTAACTTGCCTAATTCTTCAAGTCCTATCTTCACCGCTGAGTTCGCCGAATTTAATCTTAATTCTTTACCTGTCCCGTAAGTTAACCGTTAGGGTTATGGGATTCTATGCTATTTACCCCCTCTGTGATTGTTCACTTTTGACCTGTGCGTGTAATTAGTATTATTTTTTTTCTCCTACCGGTTTCTGTTCTTTTTCGCTTGTCTCAGCAAGAGCAGCTTTTCGAGAAAGTCTAAGCCGGCCCTGGTCATCAATCGCCACTAATTTTACGGGTATCATGTCGCCCATTTTGCAGACTTCATCGACGCTCTTGACGTAACCATCGCTAAGCTCACTAATATGGCACAAGCCTTCAATGCCGGGTATTATTTCAACAAATACTCCGAAGTCTTTTACAGAGACGACTTTGGATTGCTGATATATCTTGCCCACTTTTGGGGGCTGGGTCATCGCTTCGATAATCTCTTTGGCCTTTAGGTAACCATCACCATCAACACAGCTTATGTAGATAGTACCGTCCTCTTCAATTTCAATTGTGGTTTTGGTCTGTTCCTGAATGCCTTTTATCATCTTGCCGCCGGGGCCAATTACTTTGCCAATAAACTCAGGATCAATTTCGATACTTATCAGCTTCGGCGCATACTTACTTAATTCGGGTCTGTGCTCAGTGATAGTGGCGTTCATAATCTCCAAAATCTTCAGTCGGGCCGTTCTTGCCCGCTCCAAGGCCTCGACCATGACGTTATGGGCCAATCCATCAGCTTTTATATCGAGCTGTATGGCGGTAATACCGTCAACAGTACCGGCGACTTTAAAATCCATTTCGCCAAAATGGTCTTCCTCGCCAAGAATATCGGTGAGCAATTTGTGCTGGCCGCTATCGTCACTAATCATACCGATTGATATGCCGGCAACGGTTTTTTTAATTGGGACACCGGCATCCATCAGGGCCAGCGACCCGCCACAAACCGAAGCCATCGAGCTGGAACCGTTTGACTCTGTGATGTCCGAGATGATCCTGATAGTGTATGCAAATTCATCGTTCGGAGGCCTGACTTGTTCCAGCGCCCGCTCGGCAAGTGCGCCATGGCCGATTTCTCTTCTGCCTGGGCCACGATTCGGGCGTACCTCACCGACAGAATATGGCGGGAAGTTGTAATGGAGGGTAAAACTCTGAGAGTACTCTTCCAACAGACCATCTATAATCTGGGCATCTCTGATAGTACCAAGAGTTACACTTACTATTGATTGGGTTTCACCGCGTGTAAACAGTGCTGAGCCGTGAGTCCTGGGCAGAATACCAACTTCACAATCAATCGGGCGAACATCTTCGTAGCCTCTTCCGTCGGCCCGCTTACCTTCTAAAAGTAATTTTTTGACTACCTGCCCCTCGATCTTATGGAGGATTCGTTTTACCATTGCCTTGTTATATTTCTCGGTGTCACCTTCATCAGCCTCACAGTATTCTTCGATGACCTGCTCGAACAGTTCCTTTTTAGCCGTTTTACGCTCCTTCTTGTTGGATACCTGCTTGTTTTCGTAGAGCTTGTCTGCTATCTTCGAGGAGATTTCCGCAGTGAGCTGCTCATTATCTTCTACAAGCGGGGTTTCCTTTTCGACACCAACTTTTTCACGAAGCTCCTCGATGATATCACAAACCTCGGCAACCGTTTTTTGTGCCGTTGCAATAGCTTCAGCAATTACATCCTCGGACAACTCTTTAGCGCCGACTTCAATCATATTCATCGCTTCTTTACGGCCGCCGAGAAGCAGGCTCAGGTCACCGTCGGCTATTTGCTGATGCGTTGGATTGACTACTAATTCTCCATTTACTCTGCCTAACCTACAGGCACCAATGGGCCCCAAAAATGGAATTCTGCTTATAGTAAGCGCCGCACTGGCGCCAATCATTGCCAGGACATCAGGGTCATTTTCCCCGTCAAAACTCAAAACACCGGCCATTATCTGCACTTCCTGCAAATAACCCTCCGGGAAGAGCGGCCTGATAGGCCTGTCAATCTGCCTTGCCGTGACAGTCTCTTTGGTACTTGGTCTTCCTTCGCGCTTAATAAAACCGCCCGGGAACTTTCCTGCTGCACTATGCTTCTCTCGATAGTCAACACTTAGCGGGAAAAAATCGATATCATCAAATCGCGGCGGAGCCGTTACCGCGGCAACAAGGACGACAGTCTCGCCGTATTGAACAACAACCGCTCCGTCTGCCTGTTTTGCTATTTTTCCTGTTTCGATGGATAAAATTCTCCCGCCAATTTGTTTTTCTACTCTACATACATCAAACATATACTTTCACCTTTACCTTAACTTTCTTACCTTCTACTGCAATGCCCACGACGTTCACAGAGTATAGTCTTAGTCTATTGTCCGGATTTGTCGCGGTTTGCCATTTACTTTCTCAAGCCGAGCCGGGAAATAACTTCCTGATAACGCCTGGGCTCTTTTTTGTTTATATACTTAAGTAATGCCGCTCTTGTCCCGACCATTTTCAGCAAGCCGCGTCTTGACGCGTGGTCTTTTCGATGAGTCCTGAGATGGTCTGTAAGATCATTAATCCTTCTGGTCAATATTGCAATCTGCACCTCGGGCGAGCCGGTGTCGCCTTCGTGAGTCTCAAAATCGCTGATAACTTTCGCTTTTTCCTGCTTAGCCAACATTTTTTAGCCAGATCCTTTCATGGTTCTGTGTATCCCGCATCCCATTAGAGATACGCTTGACAATTGGGCAAATACGAAGCATACGCTTCGATAACCTTTATTAAACATCAAAAAAACAAGCCCCGAATTGTAATCGGCTATTCCTGAATTTGCAAGCTTTTTCTACAACAATAAAGGATTAAAATGGAAAATGGCCGGCTTTTTCGGGCAAATAAGGGGGTGAATCGTAAGCACACAAGTGCAAAAACGCATTCTTATCGGTCTTATGTTCTTTTTGGGCGAGCAGTTATGCTTGATATTCTAATCCGGAATGGAGGATTTCGGCAGCACCTGGGAAGTTGTTTTGGTTTGACAGGAGAAGAGACCCTGGGTACCGTGATGGTGTAAAAGTGGAGTGCTAATGAGTAAAACAGAAGAAAGAAACGATAAGGGGCCGGATAAGGAAGAATCCATTCCCACCGCCAGCATGGGTGGTTCAGCGGTCGGGCCGGGTGGCCAGATCGGCCCCTATAAGCTGCTCAGCGTCCTGGGCGAAGGCGGTTTCGGAGTGGTCTACTTAGCTGAGCGGCAGAGACCAGTCAAACGCCGGGTGGCGCTGAAGGTCATCAAGCCGGGGATGGATACCAAACAGGTCATCGCCCGCTTCGAGGCTGAACGCCAGGCGCTGGCCCTGCTGGAACATCCGAATATTGCCCACGTCTTCAATGCTGGAACCACTGATGCCGGTCGGCCATACTTCGTGATGGAATACGTCAAGGGCATCCCTATCACCGAACACTGCGACCGCCATAAGTTGACCATCGAGGAGCGTCTTAAGCTTTTCCTACAGGTCTGCGAGGCTGTCCAGTACGCCCACCAAAAGGGTATTATCCACCGGGACATCAAGCCAACAAACATACAGGTATGCATTGAGGGCAAGAAAGCGGTGCCTAAGGTCATCGATTTCGGTGTGGTCAAGGCCGTCAGTCAGTCGTTGACCGAGCGGACGCTGGTTACCGAGCAGGGCCAGTTTGTCGGCACGCCTGAGTATATGAGTCCTGAGCAGGCGGAGATGACCGGCCAGGATGTTGATACTCGCTCAGACATTTACTCTCTGGGTGTGGTGCTCTACGAGTTGCTGACCGGCGTCCTGCCTTTTGATCCTGCAACACTTCGTGAAGGCGGGGTTGACCACATTCGTCAGGTCATCCTGGAAGAAGACCCGAAGACGCCGAGCACCCGGTTGAGCACACTCGGCGGCGAAGAGTCAACCAGGTTGGCCCAGCGTCGTCGCATTGACCCCGGCACACTTCGGCGCAGGCTTCGCGGTGACCTTGACTGGATCACGCTCAAGGCGATGGAGAAGGACCGGATGCGCCGTTATCAGACGGCCCACGCTTTGGATGAGGACATCCAGCGGCACCTCACCCACGAGCCGGTGTTGGCTGGGCCGCCCAGCACCATATATCGTTTGAAGAAATTCCTGCGCAAATATCGAACGCAGGCTATTGCTGCAGCGACGGCGGCAGCTCTACTTGCTTGTATAGCAGTCATTTTTGTGATGTACGTTCAGGCCGTTAATCGAGGTAAGGAGGCCGAATCCTTCAAACACAGAGATATTCTGTCGAAGGCCATGGAATTGCGCTCCAGCGGACAGTTCCAGGAGGCCCTGGCCAAAGTCGAAACGATTGTCGATAGCGAACACGTTGGCCCTAAAGCGCATCTTCTGCGCGGGCGACTCGTTTTGGAATTACAAGGCCCTGCCGCTGCTGTGAAAGAACTCCAGAAACTGCTGAACGAACGAGATGAGATTGCGTGCCAGGCCCATTTTCTTCTGGCCAGGATATATTTAGAAAGTGACCCCGGAGACCCTGAAACAACAGAAGAATACAAGCAGAAGGCAAAAGAACATCAGCAAAAAGGCGAGAAGTTATTTTCGGAGTCCGCTGAGGCGTACTTCAACCGTTCTATGATGGCCGGCACCGTGAATAAAACTCTTGAATGGTTGAAAAAAGCCATAGACTTCGAACCGGGCCATTATGACTCTCGCGAAGCGCGGGCCCTGGCATATTATGCGCTGAAAGACTACGGCAGGATGGAGCAAGACGCGGAGGCAGTTATTGTGATGCGGCCGAAGGATTCATTAGGGTATGCCCTTCGTGCGATTGCCCGGCGCCAAAAAGCGATAGAGCAGACTGAAAAGGAACTATTGGAAGAGGCCATCAGGGACCATGATAAGGCAATCAAACTTTCGCCTGCCGAGGCCGAACTTTATGACCAGCGCCGCCGAACCCACATGCGAATGGGCAATTGGGAAAAGGTTCTCTCGGATGCCCAGGAGTGTGTTCGGCTGAAACCGGATGTGAAAATCTATCACTTCCATACTTTTTGTGCCCTCGTTGGTTTGGGCCGCTATGATGAAGCGAATGTCAAGTACAACACAATCATTAAGTTCGGCCCAAGGAGCAAACGGGATTTTAATCAATCGGCCGCGAAATATGTGTCTGACACCCTTGATGCCGGTCTATTATGGTATCCGCCGCAGCGCAGACCCGAAGGTGTCGCTTTTTTTGAGATGCACGAATCGGCCGAAGTTTATCATCAGTTGGCTAAAAAAGCCGAGCGAGTGGTGACCGAGGGCTTCCATCCCAACTGGTCCCCCGACAGTACTGAGCTGGTTTACAGCCGGGGAGTTCTGGGCTCAAGCGCCATCGAAATCCTTAATCGCAAAACCGGACAGGTCCGGCTGTTAACGACTCCTGGCAAAGACCCTGAATGGTCACCCGACGGAAAGTATATTGTATACGTCCGTGACCGCCAGATCCTGCCTCTTGGTCATCTGACTGCCGAATACGAGGGGAAACACGGCACTCTTTTGCAAGAAGAGGTCTGGCTTATCAAAGCCGATGGCACAGAGGAGCCGGGGTTTTTAACCAGAGGTGGCTGGGCTTCCTGGAGCGAAGACTCAAGACGAGTTTTTTATCATTCGCGGGTGGACATGATAGTCTGCTCGATTTCCATCGAAAACGGTGCTAAGCCGACAACGATCATCTCGTGTCCCTATCATTATCCTGCGGTGTCACCAGATGAGAAGCACATCGCGTATAGGGTGGGCACCGAGCTTCGAATCGTGGAAATCTCCTCCGGTTCTATCATTGCCAGATGGCTTGTACCTCTTGGAGTACATCAGCTCCTGAACTTCTCGCCAAATGGTAGGGAGCTGGGCGTTGGAGGCTTTGGCACTCTGGGATTTTGGATTTACGACCTGAAAACGAAAAAACCCTCAAAGCTCTTGAGCGGTTCATTTGGGTGGAGTAGTTGGTCTGCTCCTGATATGAGGCAAATCGCCATCGGAAGGGTATATTGGAATCTGCATCACGAAATCTGGGTCGCCGAGGTCGCAGCGCTCAGGCCAAGCCGAACGATTCAAGAACATTATCAGGAAATGGTCGACTACTACAGACGCCGAATCGATACCGAGCCTGAGAATGCAGAAAACTATACTTTCCGCGCGGAATGCTATATTTATCTCCAAGACAAGGAGAAAGCTTTTGCCGATTTGCAGAAGTATGCTGACATTCTGAAAAACCCATCAAAGACAGCACGGGCATATGACCGCATGGGATGGCGTTTAGTTCGCAGAGTTCAGGAGATGGTCAGTCCCGAAATCGCCGTGGAGCTGTACCGCAAGGCAAACGAAATGGATCGAGAGAATTGGCTCTATCTCACCGGGCTTGGCGCGGCATACTACCGGGCGGGTCAGTGGGAAGAGGCAATCACGGTATTAACTAAATCAACTGAACTGGTTGGCGGCGAAAATAGTCTCAATTTTTTGCTTTTCTCCATGACTCACTGGCAATCAAGCAACAAGGACGCGGCAGCAAACTCATATAAGAAGGCAATTGAATGGATGCAAAAGAGCAACATCGACATTACCTCTGCAGAAGGGATAATTCTCCACAGTCTCTACTTAGAAGCCTCGGAACTGATGGGAATCAAGGTCGAGGAATTTGACCGTAAGGATAACCGGTAAACAGACCCTGCCGATAACGGTCCGGCCCAACATCTAATTGACAATTTAGATGAGCCTGTGGGGGCAAATGGTGTCAGGTTAGCTCGACGCTAACCGGCTTTTCGGGTGGAGGCGTATCGGTCGAGACTAATTCGCGGCCGAGGCGGAAGGCTTCGTTCAATGCGGAAGGATGCTGTTTTATCCGGCCGGGGGCTAACAGGCATTGAGGCGGGGCGCCATAAAAATGATTATTGATAAGTGATTATTGATTATTGTTGGGAAAGGGATTTAGAATTGAGAATGTAGAATTGGTTGATTAGGTTATCAGAAGAAGGGAGAAGTGAGAAACGGTTAGACGGTTTAACGATTGAACGGTTTAACGGAGGGAGGATTGATTCAATCCGATAGCCAGATTTCTCGACTCCGCTGCGCTTCGCTCGAAATGACAACGAAATGGATTCGAAGCCCACCAAGAAATGACAGGATGGGCTATAGTCCATCCTGCGCGTCTACAACATTCGGGGACAGGGACAGTTTCAGGCAATCGGCAACGAATAGAATTCGTGTTAGTGCGCGATTACATTTGAAATTCTAAAGACCGGCAACAGCAGCGCTATCGCAACTGTCCCTATAATAGCGCCGAGAATTGTTATCATAATCGGCTCTATAAGGGCCATAACGCTCTTTATCGAGGCTTCAAGCTTTTTTTCATAAAAAACCGATATTTTACTACAAACGTCCCCCAGCTTGCCGCTCTTCTCCCCGGCCCGGATCATCTGGATAACGCCGGGCGCAATTAACTGGTTTGATACTCCTCGATTCTTTTCGCCGATTGGGGTCCCTTCTCTACTCATAGAAATCAGGAGCGACTCTGAGAGCTGGTATCCATCTCGAATCTTTTCGTCGGTGCCGGCCCAAAGGCGTTGAAAATAGTAGTTTTCACACGAGCTGCCAATCACTTCTATCGAGTCCAGGAGACTGACGCCCGTATTGACCATTGTCGCCATAATACGCATACTGCGGGTAACAACCATATCAGTAAACATCGTTCCCAGCACAGGCGTTCTGATCTTTATAAAATCTATTACCCTCCGGCCTGCTGAGGTCCCCGCCCAGTAATATAATGCCACCGCCGCAAATATCACTGAAGTAACGACAACTGTCATCACCTGGAAATCACCCAACATCTTGCTGAAGCCAACGAGCATTTGAGTAATTTTGGGCAGCGACGCCCCTCTTGCTTCATAAATTTTTGTAAATCTCGGTAAAACAAAGAACATCAAAGTCCCCGTAGCCGCAACGGCCATTAGCGCCATTACGAACGGATACGTAAGCGCTCCTTTGATTTGCTTGCGGATTTCGGTTTCGAAGCTCAGATATCCGCTGAGCACTCCGAGCATTTCAACCATTTCGCCGGACGCTTCGGAGGCTTTGACCATGCTTATAAACATCGGATTGAAAACCTTCGGGTAGGCAACCAGTGCTTTTGAAAAATCTTCACCGCTCTTGATTGTCTCGGCCACCTCCATAATTATCATCTTCAATGTACCTTGTTCAGCCTGCTCAGCAATAGCATCCAGAGCATCGCTAAGCGCCACTCCGCTATCAAGCATCACGGCCAACTGTGTTGTGAACAGAATGAGCTCTGTCTGTTTTACCTTTGCGTTGTGTAGACGGCTGGACGGTTCGACGGTTCGAGGTCCCGCCTGCTGGGCCCGCTTTTTTGGGGCAGATTTTGCCGTTTGGGCAAGCGTTTCCTCAGTTTTTGTTTCTAACACGGTCATTTATTAGTATCCCGGATTTTACCGTATGCTATGGGCTATCTCTCAACTGCCTGCGTTATTCTTAATACTTCCTCGATAGATATAATTCCGGCCTTTACCTTTTCAATACCATCCAACTGCAACGGAACCATTCCATTTCGAATCGCCTTGAGCCTTAACTTTTTTAAGCTGGTCTGCTCATTAATCATTTCGGGGATTTCCTCGTTCGGCACAAAGAGTTCATGAATGGCGATTCGTCCGATATAGCCCGTATTACGGCACTTTTTACAACCCACACCGCGGCAAAATTTGGCGACTTTCCCGCCCAATTCTTCAACAATTCTTTTTACACTTGCAGGCGGCTCGTATTCTGTTTTACAGTTCGAGCATATCTTGCGCACTAATCTCTGTGCCAAGACAGCAATTAACGAGGCACTGACAAGATAAGGAGCAACATTCAAATCCAGCAAACGTGTGACGGCCCCTGGTGCGTCATTGGTGTGCAAGGTTGACAGAACCAAATGACCTGTGAGGGCCGCCTGGACCGCAATATTGGCAGTAGCTTCATCGCGAATCTCCCCAACCATTATTATATCAGGGTCCTGCCGTAACAAACTGCGCAGTGCCGTCGAAAATTTAAATCCTGCGCTATCGCTTACTTGAAACTGATTAATACCAGCCATATTACATTCCACAGGGTCTTCAACCGTACAGATGTTGACCTCTTCGCTATTTATCTCGGCGAGAGCGGCGTAAAGAGTGGTATTTTTACCTGAACCTGTCGGCCCGGTCACCAAAACTATACCATTGGGAGATTGTATTACCTGCCTGAACAGCCGGAGGTTTTCGTAGGTAAATCCAAGCGACTCAAGATTGAAAAGAACCTTCTGCGGATCGATAATTCTGATAACGACCTTTTCGCCAAAGTTGCCCGGCATAACCGAGACGCGCAAATCGATGGGCCTACCTTCTACCAAGACGTGGATACCACCGTCCTGCGGCAGACGCCGCTGAGCGATGTCCAGTTCAGCCATAATCTTGATTCGCGAGACAATCGCCGAATGCATCTGATAAGGCGGGCAGATTTTTTCATAGAGTTTACCATCTACTCTATACCTGCTCCTTAACTTCTTATCATCCGGCTCTATATGAATGTCACTGGCATTTTCCCTGACGGCGTTATAAAGCAAATAATTGACGAGTCTTACAACCGGCGATTGGCCGGCAATCTCTTCCAGACTGCTTATATCGGCTGTGTCTTTTTCAATTAGTGTAAAGTCTTCGAGTCCCTCATCATCGATAATATCGTCAATGACAAAAACATTTGCGGCCGGCAAATGTATCTGTAGAGTGGCCTTGATATCCTTTGCCGTCGAACAGACCACCTGAATTTTACATCCGCTTTTACGCTCTATTTCGTCCATCAAAAACACATTTGTCGGCTCGCTAACGGCCACAGTAAGGACATCATACACCTTGAACAAGGGCAATACGATATATTCTTCGAGAAACTCCCTGGGTAAAATCGCGAGCGTCTTGGGGTCACATATTTTCGGACTAATCTGCGCATAAGGGACACCATAGGCCTCTGCCAGTGCCGAAGCAATCTGGTTTTCGGTGCAATAATTCATCTCTACCAGCAGCTCGCCGAGTAGCTTGTGGTGGCCCTTTTCCTTCTGTTCGGCGAGAGCCTTTTGGACTTGTTCTTCCGTAACAATCCCACGCGCCAGCAACAGTTGGCCAAGCTGCATCTTGTTTTCTACTGCTATTGGACTCATAGCCTTTCCTTCTGCCATCCCGTATCCGGTCCGAAGAAGATACGAGATATGATCAACATACTATTGCTCTAAGTGAAACTCTTTACTGCTTCAGACAGTTCTGTATAGCAATCAAATTCGTTTTCAATCCGAGTGATTTCCAAAATTTTTGCGCAGTTTTCATCAAGTCCCGCTAATCTGATTCCACGTTTGTTCTGGTTACAGTAGTCCCGTTCCCACAACAATTCTTCCAGTCCCTGACTATCGATAAATCCGACGCTGCTCATATCAAGCACAATTCCGGTTTTGCTGGCAGCGATTATGTCTGTGATGGTATTCCTGAGCAGTTCAGTAAAATCGCCGTCCAGCTCGCCCTGTAATTCAACGACCGTAACATTGTTATAATCCTGTTTTCTTATTCTCATCTGATTAGTGTCCCCACAGCATCAATACCATATTCTGAGAAGTTGCGGCTGCCATAAATCCCGACAAATTCGGGACCATTCTGTATAATAATGTCCCATAGTTGATAGACATCGCTGTCGAGAAATACTTTTCCGACTTTCTCATCAAACTGCGTTCCTAATCCATTTTTTATCTCTTCCAATGCCTGCTCGACGGTCTTTGCGTTTCTATAAGTTCTTTTTGATGTCATTGCATCAAAGCCATCGGCCAGTCCGACAATTCTGCCAATCAGCGGTATTTTTTCACCGGCCAAGCCGCCGGGATATCCCTTACCGTCGATGCGCTCGTGGTGAGACAATACGCCCGGGACAATATCATGCATCTGTTGTATTTCACGTAAAATGCTTGCCCCAATCGAGGGATGCTTTCTTATGCAATCAAACTCCTGCTCGGTCAGCTTACCCTTTTTGCGCAATACCGCTTCGTCTATCCCTATTTTTCCAATGTCATGGAGCAGACCAGCCAAATAAATCCTGTGTATTTGTTCTTCGGGGAGCGGCTCATCCTCTGTGATTCTCTCGGCAATCCATCGGGAAATGAACGCAACCCTTTCAGAATGGCCCCTTGTGTACTGGTCCTTGGCATCAATACTGCGCGTTAGCGCTTTTAAGGAACCTATAAATAATGTTTTGAGGTCATTGAACAGCCTTCCATTCTCGATAAACACGGCACATCCGTTGGCCACCGAGTTAAATAGTTGAACATCGGTGCTGTCAAAATCCTGCTTGTCGATTCTGTTTATCGCAACCATCAATCCTATTATTCGGTTGTCATTTTGAGCCCCGTCGATTTTATCGGGATTGGATTCGGCTTTGTCTTTTCCGCACAAAGGTACGGCAATAATATTTCTTATGTTGCCCGGCCAATCATGTTTGAACGGGGAATCCACTTCGCTATCCAGCAAAGCGTCTTTGCCGCTGTCTATTTCCTCTCTTAAAAGGGTATGTAAAACAGTCGCCATTCGGTCATCTATATCTATCAATCCCGACCCTGCAGCTACAACCAACCGCTTTTCATCCTCTATGTTCTTTTCCAGCAGTATTGCAATACCCTCGACACTTACAATATCAGTTAAGCTGTCACAAGCCATTTGCAGAAAGTTAGCGTCGGGCTCGGTAACCCTCATATTTGTGCTTAGCTTGTGAAGCAACACCAGCTCTTCGTAGACCCTGGCCAACTCAGTTCCGACCATCTCGATTTGTTCTTCAGCTATTACCTGACTTTGAAAATGCTCTGCTAAAAGCCCAAGCATCTCATTAAAAAGGGTACCGCGTATATCGTATTGCGTATCGCGATTCGTATCGTCGGCCAATGGCGGGCGCGATGAATTTTCACCTAAGTCTATCAAGGCTGCCGCAAAAGGGTGACTATTGCGTTTTAGAACAGTAACCAAGAACTGACTATCGATTTTTGATGATTGATGACCTTTGATCTGGTTTTCAAGAATCAAGGAACAATTATCAATTATCCGTCTCTTGTCGCTCTTGAATTTGCCGCCGTCGCACAGTAAGGCAATTTCACCATCGACATTGCAAACTGCAAAATTAACACCGAATTTACTTATCTTACCACCAAAGCTCTCCAATTCTCTCAATTGTGAGCTTGTAAGTCGGCCATTTGTCTTATTGGATAGTAAGCCTATCTCGTACCTGGTATTTTGCATCTGGTATTCCGCTTCCCTGTTCATACTTAGCGATTAATCACCGCTCGGTGATATAGTATATCCTCAACGCTTTCTAATAACTCCTTAGGGCTAAAAGGCTTACTAAGACACTGCGATATCTGCAAATCTTCTTTTTGCTGATCTTCAATGGCAAAGTTTCTTGCCGTCAACATTATTACCGGTATATCTTTTGTCTGGTCGTATTGGCGAATTTTCTCAACAAGCTCCAGTCCCGTCATAACCGGCATCTGGAAATCTGTAACGATGATATCCGGCTTCTGGCTGCATGCCAGTTCAAAGGCCTCGGCACCGTTTTCCGCGGAAATAACATCATAATCGTTATTACGAAGCTTTATCGCCACTACATGAACGATATGTATCTCATCGTCCACAATCAGAACTTTCTTTCTTGACATCAAACCACCTCCACAAATTTTTCCTGTCTCCCCAACGAGCTTTCGGCCATCTGCGTCTTAGAAGCATCCACCCCAGGCGGATTACGTTGAGGGCTTCTCTTGACTACCCCCCGCATTTTACGGGCAGGGATTCTACAACTTCTCTGGTTGCCAGAGGCAACTCAAAACCAAACGTACTGCCCAGACCGGTTTTACTGCTAACAAACACCCGGCCATCGTGGACTTTCTCAATTATTTGTTTAACAAGGTTAAGTCCCAATCCTGTCCCCTTTGCCTGCTTTTCGTTTGCACTAACCCTGTAAAATTTATCGAAGACGTGTTCGATTTCATTTTCAGGGATCCCAACTCCGGTATCGATCACACTAAGTCGTGCAATGTCAGCGGTTTCATCGACCTCTGTTTCGATTTTTATCGAACCACCCGAAGGGGTATACTTAACGGCATTGCTTAGCAGATTAACAATAACCTGCGAAATCATACTCTTGTCTGCAAATACCTGGTCAAAAACGACCCGGCTTTTTCCAATATCCTGCAGAGAAACGCCCTTTTCCCGGGCGTAGCTTTTTATCATTTTCAATTGTTCTTCAATTAGTATTGTCAAACTGACGGGTTCTTTATCCACCTTTATCAGGCCCGACTCTATTCGAGAAATATTCAGGATGTCTTCAATGAGTCCATTCAATCTTTTTGCCTGGCTTTGAATTACCGAATAAAACTCTTGTTGAGTTTGGCTGTCTTTAGCTTCACCGTCAGCGAGCATTTCCGAATAGGCCATGATAGAAGCAAGAGGCGTTTTTAATTCGTGAGAGACGTGATTTACAAAATCATTTTTTGTCTGCTGAATTTCCTTCTCACGCGTAACATCGTGCAGCACAGCCACGGCCCCACAAATCTGCCGGTCCTGGTCGTAAATACATGAGACAATGCAATCGAAAGTTTTCGGTTCTCCGTTTTCTGAAAACTCGATTTCCTTTCTCGTCGGCTGGGCCTTATTTTGTCTGCTCTGTTGCAGGAAATCCGCAAATTCACTTTTACTTTGGCCTATTAACTCGCCGATGTACTTGTGCTGTGAGGTACTAAAATTGAAATTGAAAAGGCTTCCGGCGGCCTCATTTGCCATTAATAACCTGTCAAATTCATCAATGACGACAACGGCATCGTGGATGCTGTATATAATGGCCTCGATGTGTCCCTTTTGGCGCTGCGTCAGTTGAATCTGAATTTGCAAATCATTAACTTGCTTTTGGAGCCGGCCTATTGTATTCGAGCAACCACCAAGGTGTTCACTGAGAGCCTCGGTCAATTCATTTATTACGGCATTACCGCTTGCTTTTGCTTTATCTTTGCCGCCAAAGGGTGAATTCATTATGTTATCAGCCCTGAGGCGTCTGGCTATGGACGTGATTCCCCGAGCCAGCTTCAACCAATACCAGCCAAGCCAAATCACGCCCACAGCCCCACCAATGCGGCACGCCGATACAACGGGAATCCGCTGCAAATAACCGGCGAAATGCCCACCATCTTCTGCGCCGTAGTCCAGCCACTGGGCGAGGCCACCTGCAAGGAGGCTAACGGCCACAACGGCTGTGACAACCATATATAAGTTTCTAACCGATTTCAAAACAACAATCCTAACACCGTATCTCTTATTGTGTCATTGCGAGCGAGACAAAGTCGAGCGTGGCAATCTCAACCGTTAGATTTGAGATTGCTTCGCTGCGCTCGCAATGACAGATTCACACTTCATTTATCTTCTCTGCCACTTTTCCGAATCTTTGCGTTCGAAATCCTCGAGCATAATTCTTTCGATGTTCAGCTCTGCGGTCGGATCAGTTTCGTAGATGATTTTTTCTTTCAGCCGAATCGCCTCAAGGTATGACGGGCGAAGTTCAAGTGCGACATTCAGCTCCTTCAGCGCGGATTCGTTATCATTTTCAATGTAGAATCTCGCGGCCTTCGCGTAACCGTCTTCTGCCAATCTCGCTCTTCCTATCCACTGCAATTCATCCCTGGCGCCAAATCTCTTACGCCTAACATCATCAGCCCTGGCATCGCTATTTGTCTCTTCCGGCTCATCTACAATATGAGTAGTGAGCATAACGATGACTTCCTGGCGCGTAGTCGAATCATTAGTACTCCTGAACAATCCTCCGATAAGCGGAAGGTCTCCGAGCAGAGGTATCTGTTTTCGGCTTGTTACGACAACATCCCTAAACAGGCCACCAATTACAATAGTCTGGCCATCCTTGACCATTATATTGGAGAACAACTCGGCTCCACTCTCATCGGGTATGTTGTCGGATTTCAAAATGTGGGAACTGTCCTTGGCATGGATATCCATCCGGATATAGCCATCGTCCCCTATATATGGCCTGAAAGACAGCTTCGTACCGGTTTCGAGGAATTCGACTTTCTGTGTCGTAGTACCACCATCTGTTTGTGTAGTTTGAGATTGATACCCGACCTTTGTACCGATATAGACCTGACCTAATTGCTTATTGATGGCCAGAATCTTGGGATTAGCAAGAATCGTGGTGTCTGTTACCTGTTCCAATGCGGTTATAAACGCCGAAACATCGCCGCTCGTTATGCCGATTCTCAGACCATCAGTTCCAACACCAGCGGCAAAGCCAGCAGTCTCAAGCATTGAACCGACAATTCCCCCTGCTATTTGCGAAATAGGCGAAGTTGCGGTATTTTCTATTGTGGAAGTCGACCCTATCTGCGCATTTGAAGAGGTACCAATTAAATGAGTACCTGCCATTAAGTTCAAGTTAATACCAAACTCCATTCCCTCTGTCAAGGTAGCACTTAGAATAGTCGCTTCGACCAGGACCTGCCTGGGACGGACGTCCAACTCTTTAAGCAGCTTTTCGGCTTCAGCTACATTCTCAGGGTAATCCAGGAGAACGATGATGTCATTCAATGCCATAGTATCACCGCCAGCGGAGCCTGAACTGATGGATTCACCGGTAGGCACAGTGTTCTCAGCAGGGGAGCTGCCTTGAATGGTCCCGGCGCCACTAAGTATCGGTTTGATGAGCTTCTCTGCTTCAGCAGCGCTGATATAGTAAAGCGTAAAGACCTTGTATACCATTCGGTCCTTGTCTTCCATGATCGTTTTGTATTCTTCAGCGGTATACACCCAGATAACATTATCCTTATCTTCATACTCATACGCGTAACCCAGAATTGCGTTAAGTGCGCTCTCGAATGTCATATCATAAAGAGTGGCGGCCGTAACCAGTCCCTTTACTTTCGCCGAGGGCACGATATTTTTGCGGTACTTTTCCTGTAAAAAACGCAGCGCATCCCGGATTGTCATATCGCTCTTGAAACTGATTGACTGGATCGGCGAAGTATCCTCACCACTGCTTCGGGCGGGACCTACAATCTCAATGCCTTCATCGCCTCCAGCCTCTACTGTCCTCTGTCCAAGACCGCCGACGGCGATTGCAGCCATTACAACCAATATAAAGCTCCATACGAACAAGTCTTTCCTGATTTTGATTTTGCCTTTTGAATTTTTGTCACAATACATAATTCAGCCTCTCTTTCCTTAAAAACCTTTCTTTCTTTAATGCCTATTCTTTCTCTAATTCCCATTTTGTAACACATTGCAAAATGGGACACTGATTAACACTTAATCAGCCATTTCAATAGCTTGTGCAAGTTTCAACGTTATTTCTGCTTCTCCACATTTTATAACCACCACGTTTTCCTGAATTCGAACTACTTCACATTCATATTTATTGACTCCGTCTCTGACGAGAAATCTATCCCCCACTGACAGCAGCTTATTATTGATAAAGGCCTGGGGACTTTCGTCCAGCCCTATTGCCTCCAGTTTCAGTATTTTTGCAACTCGTCTCATAACTTCTTCATTGCCATCTTTTGAAACGACATTTACTTCATCAATACCAACGCCTTTTCCATCAATAAAGTTCTTCCAGCCGTCAGCAGCAAAAAAGTCCCTTGTTAGTAGATCATTACGGCCTGCAACTTCTGGCAACTGTATATAAGATATTTTTAATTGCGAATCTGTTTCGGTCGTATCCTGATTCAGGCCATTTTGCTTCAGTGCCGCAGCAGCAGTCTTCGGGGTCTTTCTGTTGAGCACTTTGGCCCACATAAAGACCATCAACGCAATCAAACACAATGCCGTGAAGGTCTTTTTCTTTTCTGCAGCCAACCGGTCAACAAGCCTGTTAATTCCGTTAGCACTGTTTTTTAGGTTTTGTTTCATATCCTGTCATCCGCGTTCGGATTGCGGCCTGTAATAAATAACCACTTTTGTCTGCATACTCACTTCGCCGCTAAAATCGTTATCATTGTCAAGCTTGATCTGCTCGATGCGAACCAACCTATCCAGTTTCTGCATTCGTTTATGAAATTCGAAAACCTGAGCTAATGTACCTTTACACTGCATATCCACGGGTATACAGGTCAATCCCCTGGCCACGATTTCCTTACCGGGCGCAATCACCTGCTCTCTAAGATTATGCTTGCTCATCAAATCAGCTATCTGCTGCAAAAACACACCGAAGTCGTTTTTCGCAGGAATATTGACCTTATAGTTTTCTACTGTCTGCCTCAGTTTCAGCAATTGCTCCTTCAGCACCGGGATTTGTACCTCTTCCATCGATGCATTAGAGATAACAAGTCTCTGTGCGGCTTTTTTCTGCCTGACAACCTTTATTCTTTGCCGCAAAGGCAGATAGCGAAACAGCACAAAAGCTGTTACCATTGCTCCGGCAGCGACACATATCACTATTTGTTTTCTTTCTCGAAACAACATTTTTACTTTATACCTTTCACTGTTCGCGATAATTTGCCAGAAAACAACTTATCTCGAACTCGCTCACCTGGAAATTTTTTTCGTTTTCCACTTTCATTTCCCTGTTTCGTGAAAATGACGGGCGCACCTGACAAAAATACGGCGACTCTTCCAATTTGCGTATTAACTTTGCTATATCACCGGCACCCGTGGCAACACCGCTTATCACCACCCTGAATCGCGTGTCACCAAGCAGCAGTGCTCCTTTTCCGAGAGAGTTACGACCAGCGGCCCTGGCAACATTGGCGGGGCCCCGGGATGCTGTCGCCTGCTTTTCGCCGACAAACTTTTCGGCGTCGAATTTCACTTTGCTAAGTACGATATTGTCATCAATCAAAAAACTTATCTCAGCTAAAACGCTTGCTACATCAATTTTTGAAGCGATTTGTTCCATAGACTTCACTTTGTTCCGCAATCCGGTCACTTCGCTTTTAATCCCGGCGAATTCCCGTGATATATTCTCTGCTTCGGCTTTTAACACCTTTGTCTGTTCAACCTGGGCCCTGGCCTTTGAGATCGAATGGGTGGCAATGAAATTCCATACTATCATTATCAGGAGTATCCCACCCAAGCCGATTACCTGTGCGCGATAGCCAATCTGCCTCTGTC
The DNA here is from genome assembly GCA_019456145.1 of Planctomycetota bacterium. Taxonomy (GTDB): domain Bacteria; phylum Planctomycetota; class Phycisphaerae; order Sedimentisphaerales; family Anaerobacaceae; genus CS2-K091. Next base: position 11,883 of record VRUL01000020.1, on the reverse strand, counting down.
TGCCGCTCTTATACCATTCTGGAAGAAAATCAATTTCTTTCATCGCTATCCACCTGGCCCTGGGCTGCGGGAGCAGCCACAAGCTCTTTTTCGCATTCCGGGTCACCATTCCAACCTTTGAGACTAAGTCCCACAGCGACGGCCCACTCACATAACAAACCTCGCCTGTCACTATCAAAATTTAAATTCATCATATCGAAGCCTCTGAACGGCTGCGCCATTTCAATCTCAACGGCCAATTGCCGCTTTAAGACGTTGAGCAAGATTACTTCGTATGCCTCTCCTCCACTAAAGACAGCCCGCTCCACTCGCTTGCCTCTGAATGTAACCGTATAATATCTAAAGCATAATGATATCTCTCTTGCCAACTGTTCGGCAACCGCACTTATCGCATGAACCATTACCTGGCGTGTCGATTCATCGAGGGTCCCCAAAGCTGCTTTATTGTTTTTGAGGTCGGCGGGACTTTCCTGAGCTGGCGAGCTTTGACCTGAGACCCAAAGACCTCCCCTGGATTTTGCTGTTGCCTCCATTCTCAACTTGCTCCGAAGCATCTCTGCTTCGTTGATGCTAACGCCTAATTTTGCCGCGATTTCCCGGTTGAAGTTCTCACCGCCAATCGATATCTGTTTGACAAAACTAATCTCTCGGCCATGTCCGAAAACAACCGTTGTAAATCGGCTTCCCACATCTATAAAAACAGCGGTACGTTCTCTATCCTCCTGCCGCTGTAGTGACCTTTCGTAGCTCCTAAACAGCGCACATGGGATCATATCTATCCCGACGGGCCTAAGCCCGGCTTCTTCAAGCAATTCAATGTGGTTTTTTATCGATTCATTATCGGCTGCAAACAAAATCAACTCGCTCTTAATCTCATCACCCTGACGAACATCTCCTACAAGCACAAAGTCAATTGCTTCGGTATCGGAGTCAAGTCCGAAACGCTGGGCAACCTCTTTTTTTAACGTCTGCCCAATCTTCTGGCTCTCCGCCTCGGCCAATCGCAGACTTGTTATTTTCAATTCGTCGTTCGGTAAGGCAGAGATAACTTTTTTGCCGCGAAAGTTACCTTCTGCCAGCATCTGTTTTATTTTCGAAACAACAAAAGTTCTTCTTTGGCTGGGATCATCATTTATACGAGGATCAATGCGAGCTTTATCCGCCGCGAGAACACTTATGTGTCTCCCGTTAATTGCCAATTGGATCATCTTGATAGAATTATGACCTATGTCCAATGCTATCGGCCTCTGACCCCGAGTTTTCATGCTCCAACTTAAATCCATCTTTTTCCCGTCAGTCCTGAATAGAGATAAATCCCGTAACAGGCTCAATATTAATCGTTGTGGTCATCTGCCCGGCCCGCAGGCTGATAACGCCACTGTTCAAAGGGCCGTCGTTGCCGTTTTTGGGACTTCCAAGGTAATCAAATTTAACCACACTGGTCGTATCACAATCAACATTTTCAATATCAACCTGGTTCAACCTGCTGTCACCTTGAAAGTCTACAATGTAATCAAATCCCTTTTTCACAGGATGAGCAATTACGGCACCAGCCTGGTCCTCGATTCTGTAACTCTCTGTTGTCTGGTCAAATACGACTGAAAAGCTCTGGCCCCTGCTGATAGCTATAGTCTTTGCGTACTCGAGGTCCGCTGCAATCATATTCGCGGCAGACCTTATCTGAAAACCTGTCGCCGAAGTCATGATCGGTATCGCCATCATCGCGGCTATCGCGATTATCACAACGACAATCATAATCTCTATCAGAGTAAAAGCCCTGCATTTGCCTCGCCTGCTGCAACAGCAAGGGAGATTATATTGTGTCCGGTGAATCCCGTATTGCATCGTATGCATCTGAGAAGACACATCACGCATCAGGCATGATGGTCTTAGACTCACCATTGGTACCGGTCTTTTCAGTATATTTTGATACATAATTAAGCCCTGCCTCTTCTCTTTTTTCGTCCCCTTTTAGACTCATCTTTACCCGCCAGCCAACCAATCCAAACAAGTGGTTATATCCGCTCATATCCAGGCCCTTTCCAGGTCGACAAACCGGCCGGTTTTTATCTTCTGTCGTCATCATCTCGGACGTGCCGAAAGTGATATAACTGTCAAATCCCATACCTCCTACAGTCAGGGCCAACAAAACTGGTACAATCGTCAAAATAGTATGACAGGAACCATTGAACTACCTCTATGTCACGCAGAGGCTGAGATGAACAGTTATTGTCATAAATTTACTTCGTATTTTTCTTTCTATTGCATATAAAGGCCGATAAGCATCAGTCGTTGTATTAGGCTATTAGTTTCGAGTTATCGTGTAATAAATACTGTCCACTAACAATTAACCGGTCATCTACTATTGCCTTGCGATACTTTTGAAAAATGCTCCTCCAACTGGTGTCCATCTGACGCAATTACCCGCTACGGGCCAGGTTTGAATCGACGCTATCGCAGGCGCCGCTGTGATATCAATGGAAATCGAACTTGAAGCCGACCCTTCAATGCCACCATTGGCGATAAACAGTGCGCCATCAATATCCAAATTCAGGGCCCCCGCTCTGACCACTATTTTATGACCAATTTGTGCAAGTCCCCGAACTACCAGTATCCCACCGTCTTCTATTATTATATCACCACTGACCAACAGTGCCGGAAAATTTTTCGTGGCGCTAATTACATTATTCACTCCGCTTATCCTCAAGTTGCCGTTGACCACAAGCGTACCTTCGATATTCACGTTACCCGGGAGCTCGACTTCTCCACTGCAGTAACGAACACCAGCCGGATTACCTGCAGAAGGAATAAAGTTACCGACTGGATGAACGTTCGAATCTTCAATGTACGTTGAATAGAGAGTCGAACGAATATAATACGTCGAGCTGAAATCACCGAGCCCAAGCCCGGGCCAACTTACGGGTGCTTCAATAACCGCTTCATTTTTCTTTCCTGCAATATCTGATGCGGTAATACTGCCACTTGCGAACGCATCACCACCGATTTGGCCGCTGCCTGACAGATGACCATTACAGTAGATATCACCGTTAATTGTAATTCTCTGCGAAATTGCCGTGTCTCCCCCGCCCCAGAATGCTATGGACGGGTCAAGCCGAAGCTCAGCGGTCAAACTGCTGCGACCTACTCTTTCACCGTTCTTTTCTCTGTAAGCAGCGGAGGTTATCTGATAATTACATTCGGCAAGCTTAACAACATTGACATCGTAGTAATCATTTCCACCTGAGACTATTTGCAGAGTCTCGGCACCAGTCCAATACTCCGAACCAATGTCCTGTGGGTTGAGTATCAATCCTCTGGCATGCTCTAATCCCGATTCAGCCAAATAGTCCATCTGTGTTCTAAGTATCATATTTTCACCGCACGCCAGTTCAATATCGCTTTGCGACAGAAAGCCGAGCGATAAAATCGTTATTGCCATAACGATAAACAGCACAACAAGCAGCGCTACTCCCTCTCTATTTTTTCTTTTAATTGATTTCATCTTTAATCATCATCGCTGCTGAGGATTTCGCCACTTTGGTCCAGCAGATTTCCGGCGAAGCCATTAAGTGCGGCATTTATCTGATATTGACGAGTAACATTGTTTTGAACCACATCAAACGAGACACTGACGAATCTGCTATTTGGTGGTGATACATCAAACAAAAACTCCACATTGCCGCACTGTGGAATCATTAGCGTATAGTTTAGGCTACAACCATAACTCAACCACCATTGGGTTATCAGTGAATCAATATCGCTGATATTTATTACGGGATTATTCGAAGAGAATTCGCAGAGCCTTAAATAATCTCCGGCCGGCCCCTTTTCGATATAAACCAATTCGCTGATATTGATTTGTCCGTTGTCATTATCATCGGCCCTCCAGAGAGCCAAATCACCGCCGGGCACAGCGCATATGAGTTTGCAGTGCCGAATCAGGTCCGAGATCCTGAGCGTCGTATATCGTACTTGCGCTTGTATTTGGCTTGAGTCATCCGTGACATCATTTACGGTCCCCAGCGCATAAGCCAACGTAGCCACCGCTGCCAATATAATACCTGTAACAACAAGGGCCATCAGCAGCTCAACGAGGGTAAAAGCCTTATAATTAAAAGCCGATAATGGTCGTTTCCTCTTTATCATCGCTTAAGCACTCACAAGCCTACTGATAGTCGCAATTTCTGTGCCACGGTAATATACTCGAACGATAACTCGAATGAATACCGGTTCACCATCGCCGCTTTCCTGCGGCATAACAACGTATTGACAGCTTACATCTCTGCTGAAGCCGGCGTAATTTAAATCAGTAAATACAACCCCGGCGGCATCCTTTACCTGACCTTGCGCTTCGGCATATCCATCGTAGGTTGCTATTATCAGGTCGAAAGGTGTTGTTACAATTTCCTCGATCAAATCGCCTGCGAGCCTGGCCGCCAATGTCCTGTTTGTACCTTCAGCCCTAATCGCCGCTCCGCTTGTAAACGGCAATAGCAAGCCAGCGGCAGCAATACCCAAAACGACGGTTGCTATCATCGCCTCAGCCAGTGTAAAGCCTTTTCGATTATTACGGTCAGTTCTCATTGATATCAAGCAACCAATTCAAAGGGCCGACTTGTTATCGGCAATTGCCTCATTACTGTCAGCCTTTTTACTAAACCCAAAATCCCAAACTCATTATCAGCCGTTCACATTCCCATCATTGACGACTGAATAATCGCTCCTCGCGCCTTTTCAAAGACCTGCATGCGCGACACTATCGTCAGCCTGGAATAAACCGGTCTTTGTATCAAGCCTCCAACCGGCCGCCTTACCGATTCCTGCCGGTTCGCCATCAAACCGAACCGTGTTAAGATTATTAAACGGATTGGCCGGAATCTTCTTAACATGCGGACAGCACCGGCCAATCTTTGTTGTCAGAGCAGTCTGAAAACTTTCGAACGAGTCAACAGGACAAGAGCCTTCGTGCTGAGCACGGTATAAATCAAGCTGAGTTCGCATCTCTAAAAGTCCGTCAATCAGCTCGCCGATCCTTGATTCAGGATTGGCCTTGGTATACCTCGGAACAACTCTAATCGCAAATACACTAAATACAACTGCTATGATTATGATCTCAGTATAAGACCATTGTGCCTTTTCTTCTTTTTTCATCATCCCCTCCCGAATTTTCAAAAGGCTGACCAGCTCTCGGCTATTGCCTAAACTGGTCAGCCCTTTTTGTTTTCACCAGTAATTAATAGCCACCGGTGGCTTGCCGTCTTTACAATCCCGGCAAAGAAAGATTGGCACATAATTAATACGTACTATGCGCATCACCGGTAACCGGATCTGTCTCAGTATCATCGGCCTGGAAGGCACCGGTGGTCGTATCAAATCTCCAGTGATCGGTGCCCGCGCCCGCAGCAATACCATCAATGCGAACCAAGTTAAGGGCCGCACTACTAAAGGGATTCACGGGGATTTTTCGCATGTAAGGACCTTTGGCTCCAAGCGTACCTGCAGCAACGACAGCACCACCAACGTCAGTGTAACCTTCCATAGCTTGCAGAAAGGTGGCTGTAAAAGCACCGGGCAACGCATCATTGAGGTGCTGAATCTTGTAAAGCTCAATCTGAGAACGCATGGCCTGAAGGTCGCTTTTCAAAGCCGATTCTCTCGCCTCTGTACTGGCGCTTGTAAACTGAGGAATCACGATGGCAGCCAGGATACCCAGAATGACCACCACAATCAGAATTTCCACTAATGTAAAACCTTTTTCAACTCTCATCTTTTTTTCCTTTCCTTTTGTTTTTGTTCTCTTCACAATGAAGTTACGATTCTTTTTTAATCTACATTGTAAACACGATCGCAAGAAAACCAAGTACGCCCATCACAATCAAAATCTCAATAAAAGAAAAACCACTTCCTTCCGTTCTCATCATCTTCTCCCTCTCCCCTAAGTGAAATTGCACATACCTGATACAAAAGAGGTACAGTTGACTTTATCGACCTAATCGAAAAAGGACTTAACTGCGCCTTTGCTTTTCTGCTTGCTTTGTTCCCCTCCTCCTAAATGAAAATAGTTCGAACATACTACCTTTAAATAACACTTCAAGATTTTCAATCGGACACTCAACCGATAGTCCGAAAAACACATCAGTTTGCTCTGTTTATGTCTATGTGAGCATCCAAAGAAAATATAAGAAATAAACTTTATAGTGCCAAACTGTCAGATGAGAGAATTATAGGAAAGCAGCCGAATTTTCGGATTGTAACGCCCGGTCATTGTGACCTGTGGAGCGAAGAGGCAATCTATAACTAATAAATAGCCACTAATCAATAATCAATGTAGCCGGGTGCGTTTTTGACGTGTATTTTCCTTCTGGTTTGGCCGGCATGAAAAAGCTCTATCCGGATGTAATCTATAGCCTGCAGTGCTGATTCGACTTTATCGGCCCACTCAATCAGAACCACCGACTGCGGCGTGCAGTACTCATCGAAGCCGAGCATCTCGAACTCAGCTATGGAATTCAGCCGATAAGCATCTATATGGTAGATATCCAGCCGTCCTGTATACTCATTAACTATGACAAACGTGGGGCTATTGACTTGCCTGCTGTCCTGGGCCCCTGCACCGGCGGCAATCCCTTTAATCAAATGCGTCTTGCCGCTGCCCAAAAGCCCACAAACACCTATAACTTCACCGCCTTTTAATTGTGAGCCGATCCTTCGACCAAGTTCTATCGTTTCCTGCAGTGAATTAGAAATTTTGTCACAGCCCATAGTTAGTGACCAATAATCAATTATCTGGCGTGGTCATTTTCCCAATTGGGCGGGATAGTAATATCCCATCGTCTGAGCGACGATTCCCAATCGGTATTGATGGTCCTGCATAAGACACGGACGCCGGTCGGAACCTGGTATGGTACTGGTGTAGATGCGAAGTTCTCCTTTGAGGCTGGTAATTACTTCTTCCCGGTAGTCACCCAGGCAATCGACCACCACTATGACGCGGCCTTTTATAGGCTGTATCGGATCTTTGCCCCAATCGCGAATCGCTCCGGAGACGACCACTTCTTTTTGTGGATCCGCATCCCACCAAACCGCGCGCGGGCTCAAGGCCCCCGTTTCTTTAAACTCTATCAGCTTGCCCTTGGCGCTATAGAGCCAGCGTTTCTTCAAATCTCTCTCACCGGCAAAGACCTCCATACCCGGTGAGTCCGCGAGGACATCACCGACCATACCCTGGCCGTGAACGTGGCGGGTGGGCTCTTTGTGGGTCCAGAGTTTGCGTCCGGTTTTAGCATCAACCACACAAATTCCATCGGTTTGCTGGCGTGTTTCAAATCCGTAAAAAACCTCCAGGCCAGGATTTATCGGGTCGATATCGGCAACATAGCAAACATCAGGATGCCCCATCTCCAGTGTCCAGAGACCTTTGCCGTTATCATCCAACACCGCGGCACCAATGACCAATTCGTCCCGCCCATCCCGGTCGACATCGGCGGTAATCAAACCGTGCGATCCCTGGCCGCGGTATCTCATTTTCTCCTGCGGCGATTCCCAGTACCAGATTCGTTTGAAATCCTTATCCAGTGCTTGTGTTTTGATGATATTATACGTGCCTCGCTGCATAATCAGAGACGGCCTTTTGCCGTCGAGATATGCCACCGTGAGGAAATTACGGCAATAATAGTTGTAACTGGGGTATCCTTCCCTGCTAAGCCACTCAGTTTTGGCCACAACCTTGCCGGTTTCGCCATCAATTTTGACAAGATATTCAGGCCCGGTTTTGACGTGCCCGGCTTCCTCCCGCGGGTCTCCGACACCAGCCTTACAATAGACCTCAGCTTTGCCGTCTCCATCGACATCGTAGACAATCCAGGGCGAATACCAGATACCCGCCTCTATAGCCCAGCCCATATCATACCGCCACATCATCGTTCCATCCAGGCGATAGGCTTCGAGTTTATATGTGGTGTGACTGCGTTTCCAATAGCCCGGCCGCTGGTAAGGGTCGGTATTGAAGTTCGGCTGCTTTATGACGTATTCATAAGTGCCGTCGCCGTCCAGATCGGCGATGCCGACCTTCTGGAAATCGTAATCGCCCTTTAGCGGAATACTGATGTACGACCCACCCTTGCCGGTCAGGATTACGGTAGCTTCCCCCAACACTTCTAACCTCACAACAGGTGCACCTTCAACGTATCGATATAACTTATAAAGATATTTCTTTTTGCCTTTGTCCTTTTCCGCAATCTTGTCAACAAAGTTAGTCTGTCGATAAGCCCTGCTACCAGTCAAAGAAGTCCACTTGACATTGCCCGTGGTGCTCTCGCCCCGCATGAGTCGAAAAGCAATGTCTTCGGGGTCACTATCGAGCAAACGCCAACTCAGGAAAACCGAGCCGCCCTTACGCTCAAGGGCCACTAATCCACGGTCCAGCTTTTCTACGCCTGATACCGCTGTGGTAAGAGTAAAAACTAACGAAAATCCAATCATCCATGTAAACAATAATCGACATCTCATGATTCACATCCTCCTTTCAAATGATCGTACCCTTTGGCTTCCAAATCGCTAATCCGGCCGTCGGGCATTTTTATCTGCATTTTCTTTGTGTCGGTAATCTCTCCGATTTGCGTAATCGGTATCGGTCCATGCCATTTCTTTAACAACGCCCGACAATCTTCATCAGAAAGAGTAAAAAGCAGTTCGAAATCTTCGCCGTCGTTCAGCGCTGAATTTAGAGGATTTTTACTTTTTTGAGCGTCGTCCGATATTGGAATCTGCTCTGCTACGACGACAGCCCCTACCTGGCTGGCTTTGCAGATTCGGTTCAAATCGCTGCTGAGCCCATCGCTTAGATCCATCATTGAATTCAGCGTTACCATTTGAGCGATTTTTATTGCCTCTTTAATCCTCGGCTCAAATTCCAAATGTTTGTGCTTAACCGCGCCGCCCAGCGAGCCGGTCACGCAGATACTATCGCCGAGCTTTGCGCCTGACCGCTTAATGGGTTCATTGCCCGCCACTCTGCTGAGCATCGCTACGCTTATTGCCAACGGTTTTTTATCATCCCAGCCGGTAATATCACCGCCCACAAGCGCACAGTCAAACTTCCGGCCGGCAGCAGTAATCCCTTCATGAAACTGCTTTAATTCTTCCTGGCCATATCCTTTTGGCAACGCAACAGAAACAACCGCAGCAACCGGCACCGTCGCCATCGCCGCACAATCACTCAGGCTGACCGCCATAGCTTTATATCCGACTTGCTTTAAGGTCGCTCTTTCAAGGTCAAAATGCACACCCTCCAGCAGCATATCTGTGGTGACAAGAACCGATGAATCCGGCCCCAACTGAATCCGGGCCATGTCGTCGCCGATGCCGATGGGGAAATCCGCTTTTGTCAGCTTGCTCTGTTGGGCAAACCAGGCGGTTATTTGATCTTCGGCTTCACTCATCACTTTGCCAATTGCTTTTTCCAGTATGCAATTTGCTCTTTTGCCTGCCTGGTCCCGGCCGCACCCTCGGTAGCGTATTTAGCCACGACATTCGCCACGCCGATGCTTTCATATACATCTTTGTCAATCAGAGGCGAATATTCTTTGAACTGGTCCAGGGTAAGGTCGGCCAACTTTTTTTCGGCCTTTTCGCAATAAGCAACCAATGACCCGACAATGCCGTGAGCCTGGCGGAAAGCGATGCCCTTTCCAACCAGATACTCGGCCAAAGCAGTGGCATCCAAAAATCCTTCTTCCAATCCAGTCGAAATCTTCTTCGTATCAAATTTCACACGTGAAACAACCGCCTGCGCCATATCCAATGAGGCCTTGACCGTATCAGCAGCCGAGAAGATATGAATTTTATCCTCCTGCAAATCGCGATTATAGCCTGACGGCTGAGCTTTCAGCAGCGTCAGCATAGCCATCAACGACCCATAAACGCCGGCTGTCTTTGCGCGAATCAGCTCAAGCACATCAGGATTACGCTTCTGAGGCATCATGCTCGACGACGTACAATGGCTATCGTCAATCCGCACAAAGGCGAATTCCTCTGAAGAATAGATTATCCAATCCTCAGCTAATCGGGACAGATGCGTGGCAATAAGCGCGCAATCGAAAATAAATTCAGCGCAAAAGTCCCTGTCACTTGTGGCGTCGATACTATTGTAGCTGATATCGGAAAAACCTAACTGCTTGGCCGTGCTTTCGCTATCCAATGGCAGCGTCGAGCCGGCTATCGCTCCACTACCCAACGGTGAGATTTTTAGCATTTTCCTGCAGTTTTTCAGACGAACAAAATCACGCTTAAGCTGCTCCACAAAACTAAGCAGATACATCGCAATAACTACAGGCTGAGCACGCTGAAGATGAGTATACGCCGGCATCACGTCTTTGGCATATTTGCCCGCTAATTTAACAAATGCCTTTTGAAGAGCGTTTATCTTGCTTTGCAGAACTTCTATCTCATCCCGCATCCAGAGCCGAATATCAGTAGCGACCTGGTCGTTTCGGCTTCTGCCTGTATGGAGCTTCATACCGGGCTCACCGATTTTCGCAACCAGTGCCGCCTCGATTGCCATGTGAATATCTTCATACGTTTTATCGAATTTGAACCGCCCTTCTGTGATTTCCTTTGATATTTCGATAAGCCCGTCTTTAATGGCTTTGAACTCAGCTTTGGTAATCAGTTTCTGCTCGGCCAGCATCTGCGCATGAGCAATTGATCCGACAATATCATATTTATAAAGCCGATTATCGTAGGACAGTGATTCTACAAAATCAACTGTCATCGGGTCGCGTTCACCCGCGAGCCGTTTTTCCCAACTCTTTTTAGAACTGTCCATTTAATTTACTCCAGAATCTCTTAACCTTTCCCGCCAATGATACGCCCCCCTCCCCCCTATGTCAAGCGTTACTGCCGTTGATTTAACCCGGCCGGCAAGGGTCGCGGACGCTCCAGGGGAGGATACGCCCATCACAAGCCGAAGGCAAAAAACGCAGCGCAGAATAACGGGAAAAATTTCTGCTTGAAAAACCCGGTGGCCTCCTAAAGCTACGACTATGAGGGAAGACGCATCTCCAGGACAGTATCAGGTGTAACCACTAAATACTGCTACGATGGCGCCCATGTAATAGCCGAATATATCGGAAACAACGTTTTATTGCCCAAATTCCTATTCAGCACGGCCATTGATGAGCCGATATGTAGGGTAGATATTAATGAGATAGAATGGAGATTTCTCTATGGATGAAAACCAAGATAGAGAAACACCTAAAGAGACTGTAAAAACAAGGAAATCACCGCTGGATGCAAAGATTGTCGGTTGGCTTTTTTTTTGCGATGCAATTATAGTTATGCTAATCGGGTTGGCTTTAATAACAGGTATAGGCCACTTAAGCGATAACAGCAGCCGATCGTTTCTTTTTGGACTTCTAACTATCACTTCTGAGTTAAGTCACGGAGTATACACCCTCTTTCTGGGCTTTGCTATCTTTGCTGGTGCACTTGGGCTTATTAAAGGTCGTAAGTATGGTTGGTGGATTATGCTGGTTTCTTCTTTGTATTGTATTCTTGATAACTATCTAGTACAGGTAAACAAAGGCATGTATCCCATGTGGGGTTTGTATATGCTCTCTTTGATTACAGCATGGTTACTTTTTCGCAGCAAAGTCTACGGAATACGGATTATAAGGTAAAAGCAATGGCAGTGGGTAAACATTTGGGAAAGAAAGGCATTTTCGGCAATTTCAAGTCCGTATTATTACTCTCATTGATGGTACTTGTAATTGGTGTTGTTATGCTTAGTATCAGGTTTGGACCAATCGATTAAGCAACATTTTTTCTGTAAATTCTCTTTTTGCTTGAATTAGCAGATTCGTTTTCGTTCTCCATTTCCACATC
>VRUL01000079.1 GCA_019456145.1 Planctomycetota bacterium | reverse complement strand
TTTCTTCTCGGTCTTTTCTTTCTCGGCCTCTTCCCTGCCGGCCTTGTTCAACCCGTGCAGCTTATCGGTGATAGTTGAGCACTTGGTGTAGGCCTTGACCTTGCCGGCACCGACATAGATTTCGATTTTGACCTGGCTCATGTGCTCGCACATGAAATCCGGGTCGAGGCTGTTGTTGCAATAGACCGTACGCGGTAGTGAGTTGCCGCTAGCCGGCGGGTAAGGGACGGCGGAATTGAAGGGACAGAAATCGACAAGCTCTTTCAGTTTTTCCTCGTATCCCTCGATCAGGATTTCATCCATCTCGAACAGGCTGACTATCGAACTGACTATCTGCCCCGCCAGGCCCTGGCCTTTATACAGCTTGACCATGGCCAGCAACACGTTTATCAGACCGTTCCGGCGGCTGAACAGAGGTGGCCGGGTTTGTTTAGACAGTTATTCACAGTTTATAAGTGGTAAGCTGCCAGTTATCATGCCGCTACCGGTCTCTTTGGCAGGGTAGCTTTGTATACCTCATCCGGGGTCTTCCTGTCAAGCCCCTGGTGCCGGCGCCTCTGGTTGTAGAACTCGAAGTACCTGCCGAGTTCCGTCCGGGCCTCGGCAATCGAGCCATAGGCCTTCAGGTACACCTCCTCGTATTTCACGCTCTTCCACAGCCGTTCAACAAATACGTTGTCCCGCCACCGACCCTTGCCGTCCATGCTGATTTTGATGCCATTATTTATCAGGATGCCCGTAAAGTCTTCAGACGTGAACTGGCTGCCCTGGTCCGTGTTGAATATCTCCGGTGTTCCATACCGCGCTATCGCTTCTTCCAACGCATCGACGCAGAACGAGGCGTCTAAAGTATTGGACAGCCGCCACGCCAGCACCTTGCGGGTCGCCCAGTCCATAACGGCCACGAGGTAACAAAACCCCTTCGCCATGGGCAGGTAGGTTATATCGGTTGCCCAGACGTGGTTGGCTCTCGTTATCTCCAGACCCCGGAGCAAGTACGGGTAAATCTTGTGCTCCAGGTGCGGATTTGACAGGCGAGGCTTTTTGTACAGTGCCTGGATGCCCATCCTCTTCATCAGGGCGCTGACGTGTCCTCGGCCAACATTGCTGTATCCCCGGCCACGAAGCTCGTCTCGGAGGCTCCTGCTGCCCCAGAACGGGTACTTCATGTGCAACTCATCAATTAACCGCATCATCTCAAGATCGCGGTCGCTGACAGGGACAGCCTCGTAGTACAGGCTCGAGCGGGAAAGCTCAAGTATGCTGCTCTGGCGGGTCAGGGGCAACTGATGTGCACGGTCTATCATTTCTTTGCGCTCGACCCGCCCACACGTCCGAGCGCGCTGGCTAAAAAATCATTCTCCATCGCCAACTGCCCGATCTTCGCGTGGAGATCCTTGACCTCCCCGGCGGCGTCGGGCTTCCTGTCTCTTGCAAATACCTCGTCCGCTCGCTCCAGAAGCTGTTTCTTCCAATCCGTTATCTGGTTCGGGTGTACCTGGAAGCGCTCCGCCAGTTCCAACAGCGTCTGCTCCCCCTTGATCGCCTCCAACGCCACCTTCGCCTTGAATCCCGCCGCGTGGTTCCTTCTCGGTCGCTTTGTCATCTCCGCCGCTCCTTTCCGAATGCCTCAGTTTAGAGCAGCTTCACCACTTAAGCAACTGTACAGTTTTTCCAGACCAGCTCTGAGACCGTAGCCGTTGGCGAGGCCGATAGCGTGGCTGGCGAAGATTTCCATTTGTTCAGTCATGACACACCCCGCCC
>VRUL01000001.1 GCA_019456145.1 Planctomycetota bacterium | reverse complement strand
AAGGTGGGCATGTCCTGGTCAGCCGTGTTATGCGAAACCCCCAGTGGCGAGCCGTGGGTCTCGTTCCATATGCATCCTAGGATACCAGTGCCCCGCTGCTTTCAAGAGCCTGTGCCTGATGCCAATCAACCTTAGCAAATAGCGTATTCAAGAATCCACAGTCCTTTTCCGTGCTGCTTGCCCGAATCCCTGCATGCAGTAGGCAGGGACCCAGAATAGCGAAGCGTTATCTAACTGGGGTTTCCAGCAAAAATCCACGGCCAAAAAAAGTACTCTTTTTTCAAAGAATTGTTAGATTTATATTGAACATTCCGGAGAAGTTTGGTATAATACAAATCGCCATAGAAATGGCAGGTATTTAGCGGAGACCCGCACGAAAAGCCCAGAAGGGCACGCAAAATTAGTCTATATCTGTTTGTTCGTATTTTTTAGCCATAAGACTTCTCTGTGAACTCTGTGGTCTCTGTGGCTTGATTATTCGTACCGAAAGCGGAGAACCGCAAGTCGTAGTATCAGCAGATACACACCAAATTTAATCGTCAGTGAATACTCAATAATCAATAGAAAATCGTCAATAATCAATCAAAAAGGTGTATTAATGACAAATAATCACTTATTTCGCCGGCTTCTGAAAAAGGCCGTTTCAATGGCCTTGTGGACGAAGGCAAGTCTCTGCGTCAAAAGCTCGCTTTTAGAGCAGAGTTTGCCGAGAACACCAAGCCGGCTAAAAATAATCTCTGTTAATCCTGTTATCCTGTCTAATTTCTCTTCGTGTTCTTCGTGCCTTCGTGGTAAAAAAATCCGTGAAATCAGTGTTAATCCATGGTTAATAAACGACTTACGTGTCTGTAAGGCACGCTCTACAACTGTAGAGGATTCTTTACAAATCTGCTCCTTAATTATGCAAAACGAACCCAATTTCCAAAAAAGTCAAATGAACGTAAATAAAGTATTAATAACCGATTATGAAAAAAGGACACTTAGTGAACGCGGGAAAAACGAACCCAAAACGAACCCAATCAAAGCCAATTCAAACCCAATTTCACCCGCGCACAAGACGACATACGACATCCCGCATACAACATACGAAACACAAACCCAATTCCTACCGCCCGAATCCCTGCATGTCGTAGGCAGGGACCCAGAAAATACCTCCAATTGGACACTTGGTGAAAACGAACCCAAACAAACCCAATCCCTACCGCCCCATCTTGATGTAAAGGTTCCGCTTAATTTTGCCGGTCGAGGTCTTCTGAAACTCTTCTGTTCTTATTTCCAGGTGATTCGAGGACACCTTCTCATAGCCGGACAACTGCCTGCTTTGCTGCTGACATTCGTTGATATTTTGCCAAACCAGACTCTTGAGAGTTTTTGGTTGTTTTATCAATTCAGAACGGGAAAGGTTAGTGCCGGTTTCTATTTTGTCCCATGCCGGCCGTACAATCGCTCTGACGGTCTCTTCAGTTATACCGGCCGAATCCTCTTCAAAGCCCGGCACTACCAATACCTCTTCGACATACTCGGCCCCGGAGAGCACAGACTCGACATGTTCGGGATTTACATTTTTGCCGCCCGGCAGAACAATTATATATTTCTTTCGGCCGGTAATATAAAGGTAACCATCCTGGTCCAGGTGCCCCAGGTCGCCGGTATACAGCCAGCGGACCCCTTCATCGTCCATCCTGACAGCCGCGTCGGTCGCTTTGGGGTTTTTATAGTAGCCTTTCATAATACAAGGGCCCCCGAGGATAATCTCTCCTTTTTCACCTGGTTGGAGGGTTTCGTTCTTTTCGTTAACAATCTTTACCTCCAAGGTCGAAATAGGCCTGCCGACAGAGCCCAATTTTCGCCTATCAGCATTGAAGCCGTAAACCGGCGAGTTCTCCGTAGTGCCGTAACCCTCGCGAAGCTGCAATCCTCTTCTCCAGAATACTTCCAGCACCCACCTGGGGACCGGGGCCGCCCCGGAAATGAAAAACCGCAGCCTCTCCCAGCCCAGCTTTTTGATAAGCCTCTTTCCTACAAGCCACGGCAGGTAGCTATCAAGAATCCTGACAAGAACGCTTTTTTCTTTCTGCCTGCTCAGCTCATCTTCAATTCTCTTGGCAATAACAGTGAACAGTGCGGGTATCCCCACGAATATAGTTATACCTTTCTCGTTTATCAACTGAGCAACGTGGCGATATTTATTCGTATAAACATTAGTTGCCCCAACCCAAAACGGCAGCAGCTTACCGACGGTCAGCCCGAAAGAGTGATGAGGCGGAGTAATGTGGCCAAGCTTGTCTTGGCCGGTGATATTCACTATCTCCAAAGTGCCCCAAATATTGGCAATAAGGTTAGCGTGTGTGAGTTCAACTTCGCGAGGATCCCCGGTAGTGCCCGATGTACAGAGCATCACTGCGGTATCATCAGCTTTGACCTGGCTGTGGATTTTACTCAGCAATTCATCCGCCGCAGCACTATCAAGGCTGATTCTTTCATGTGTGGTCATTTCAATAAGACCCAGGCCCCGGCTCAAGATATACTCTTTGAGTTGCCCCCGGGAATCGGCATCCTGATAATCATCAGCCATGACGAGCAGACGGGTGTCTGTGGAAACCAGGTGTTTCTGCACACCTTCTATCGGTCTTTCGGGGTCAATCAGTACAGGCACAGCACCGGCAAGTATTATCCCCCAAAGGGCCACGTCCCAATCCGCACGGTTTTTACCCAATATTGCTATCTTGTCTCCTGTGCGGATATCTCTGTCTTGAATGAGCCATATCGCGAAGTCCCGCGCCCTTGTTTTCAACTGTCCAAAGGTGAGAATCTCCTGCCGGTCCGCTCTAACGATTTCCAGGCATGGCTTAGATGGTTCGGCTCGCGGCAGGGATTGATTAAAAAACTCTATCAAGGTTTGGAACGCAAGTTCGGTTTCCATGTTTCAATCCAAAAAAAACGATATGGGCCCACAGGCCAACATTTAACGTTTTGTTTTAATATCCTGCGGAAGATTATGATAGCGTACCGGCTTGAAATATGCAACAAACACCCTGCTTTTCCACAGAACATTTCCGCAAAAACCTTACCTGGCAGAAACAGACTCAGGCAGTCAAAAGTCCGGAGGGAAATTTATTAATGGTGTTAAAACCGCGGCCGAATGAAAATCCTTGTGATTTTATGAGGTATTGCTCAGAACCCGAGAAACTGAATGGTCAGGCCGCAAATAAGGATGGCCGCCCCGGCTATAGCGTGTGAAAATCGCTCCACCCTGGCCAGTGGCAAAAAATTCACGCCGGCCCTGGCAAAAAGGACCACCGACAACATCGTTACAAGCGTCACCGCGCCAAATACAAAGGTCACCAGCGCAACACCCCCAAAGCCGTTGCCACGAAGGGCAGGGTACATCAAGAACGGAATCAGGGCCTCGCATGGACCGAAAACAAAAATGACAAAAAGCGCCCACGGTGCAACGCTCGCCCTGGTTACGTCGTTATGAACGTGAGTGTGCTCCCGATGATGATCATGATGGTGCGTATGTTCATCTTCAGTTGCATGAGTGTGGCTGTGAACATGAGGTCGGTTCCGGTAAGCCCGCCGCAATCCCCACACCAGGTATACCAGCCCGAATACGATAAGCAGCCACGCCGCCAGATTACCCCGAAAGCCCTCCACGAACTCCAGTTTATTAACCGCTATGCCGACCGATACACCTATGAGGCCAAGCACAATCGAACTTCCTATGTGCCCCAGCCCGCACAAGACGGTAATCAACGCTGTTTTCAATCCCGACCACTTTCGCGCCCAAGACATCATGACAAACGGCAGATAGTGGTCCGGCCCCAAAATTGTGTGGAAGAAACCTATAGAAGCAGCGGTGATAATAAGAGCATTCAATTCCGCCGTCATAAATGATTCCTCACAAAAAAGTCGAAAGAACAATCAAACTTTGCACATAAAAATACTGTATTTTTGCTAATAAATCAAGAAAATAATTGACAAAAAGTCAATGTTCTTTAAATTCTTCCATATCATATTGAAGATACTGTTGTTTTTTTAAAGAGGTTCTATAAATGTCAGAAAAAGTGCTCATCATAGAATTGAACGATAAGGCCGAATATCAAAGAATTCTGGCGGGTCAACCACAAACCCGTGGAATGCGCTCGGGCAGAGTATATATCGAGCCGGGCCAAAGCTGCGGCCAGCACAGCACTAAGCATCATGAAGAACTGCTTGTCTTTCTTTCCGGCCGGGGCGAGCTTCTAATTGGCATGGAAGACTCTTTCCAGATAGGCCAGGGGAAAGTATGCTATATACCGCCGAATACGGTGCACGACGTTAAAAATACCGGTACTGAACCACTTTTTTACATTTATTGTGTCGCTCCGGCAAGTGGAGAATCAGGCCAATAAGAATCAGGAAAGCCGGGCAAATAAGAATCAGGAAAACCGGACAAATAGAAATTTCTCAGGATGGCAAGCTAAATTTCTGCTCATTTTACAGCGTTTTTTTCTAAGATTTTTCCTTGCCGTAGATCGGTGAGAAAAGGCTGATATCGGCCCTGATAAGGCTGAAAACGGGACAATGAGCAGGGAAAATGGGATTCTTCAAAAAAATAATTGAAAATTTTCAAAAAAATGCTTGCAAAAACTATTTTGAGGCTTATAATGAATATTGAAGTATATAGCTCTTTTCTTCTTATTAATGTCTTGGTTTTGGTGAGGCAGTGTAGATTATTATAAGTTTGCTCTTTATTTTTACATGAGAAACTGTCTCACATGGGCTGGAGTTGGTAGTCTCCAGCCCTTTTTTATGCGCTTTGCCTGCGCTTTGGTTGTCTGCCCGCAACAAATCGATAGACTATTCCACCGCAGCCCTAAATGTACTCCGTCAGAAAAGTGGCTCTACCATAAAAAATTTGTCAAATATTTTCAAGTTTTAGTATTGCAAAGAACTCAAATATGAGTTATAATGTGCTTGGCAAGGTGTGGTGAAAGTGCAGGATTCGCACATAAAGTGTGAATTTTGCCGAACATAACACCAGTCATGCGCATCTTATCTTGTAGATGAAGGCAAAACGTCAGCAATAAGAAAGGAGTATCATTTATGTACAAACGAAGAGGGTTTACATTAGTAGAGCTTTTGGTCGTAATTGCCATTATTGCGTTATTAATGTCGATACTGATGCCGGCACTGAACAGGGCCAGGGAACTTGGCAGACGCTCGGTTTGTCTTGGCAATCTGAAGCAATTGGCGCTTGCATGGGTCATGTATGCGGACGAAAACGGCGGCGACCTTGTTAACGGCCGGGCAGGGTTTGACCGGACCGGCCCAGACCCATATAACACTTCCGCGACTATTGTAACCGAGAAAGCATGGGTAAGCGCGCTGCAGCCCACACCCACTCAAACCGAGCGGGTACAAAAAAGGATCCTCAGAGAGGGTGCACTATGGCCTTATGCAAAGAACCCAAAGGTTTTCAAATGCCCTGCCGGCCAGGTTGGACACATGCTGACATACTCAATAGTCGATGCTATGAATGGCGTCCGAAGGCCCCTGGCGGCACAAAACCAGGTATGGGCCAACAATAGGGCCGACCTTACAAGGGCAAACACCAGAATCGTTTTTATTGACGAAGGCAAGATCAGAGGCCGACTCACCAACAATAATAATGAGAGTTATAGAGTTTGGTATGATCGGGCGCAATGGGGGAGCGCGCCCTCGATTCGACACCGTGACGGCGTGACCGTCAGCTTTGCTGACGCACACAGCGTCTACTGGAAGTGGAAAGGTCTGGACACAGTAGATTTTGGCAAAAATGGCACGGGAGACACTGCGCCTTTAAGCACTGAGGGCTTTTTGGATTTGGAAAAGATACAGAGGGCCGTATACGGCAGGTTAGGTTATTAGATTACATACAATAGTGATTATGTAGGCACGATTTTTTGTGCTTATTGATTTTTATATTAGGCTGTGCCTTAATTAAAACGTGTTACCGACCTGTCCATGTATTGGGGGGCGTTTAAGGGGACCGGTCAGTAAAACACAACGTAGTCAGAAAGGAGTATCATCATGGTCATGAATAAACAAAGAGGATTTACCTTAATAGAGCTTCTGGTCGTAATTGCCATTATTGCGTTATTATTGGGATTATTGATGCCGGCACTGGAAAGGGCCAGGGAACTGGCAAGGCGTGCTGTCTGCAGCGCCAATCTCAGGGACCTTGCAATTGCATGGGTGATATACGCCGATGATAATGATGGCAAGATTGTTAACGGCCAGCCAAACGACCCGAGACAAACAGTAGATCCCGCGTTTACTCCTCCCAAGGTGTATACGGAGATACCCTGGGCCCGCGCAATACAGCTCGACGTCAACCTTGACCCCGACCCCATGGTTTCCAAGCCCGACCATGAACTAACTATCAAAGAAGGAGCGCTATGGCCTAATAACAAGAATGTAAAGGCTTACAAATGCCCGGGCGGTAAGGCCAAGCACCTGCGGACCTACTCTATGTCTTGTTCCCTAAATGGTGATAGAAGTCCGGTTGGAACTCTCGGCCCCAGGGCGAGTATGCTGTGCGTTAAGAACAGGTCGCTTGTTCGCAGGCCTCATGACAGAATAGTTTTTCTTGATGAAGGCTGGGTAAACAACTGGAGTTTCAGAGTTAAATACTCCAATCCAGGAGCATGGATTGACCCGCCTCCGTCGCGACACGGCGGGGGCATGACCTTTGTCTTTGCAGACGGCCACAGCGGATACTGGAAGTGGGAAAGCAAGGAAACAGTATTAGCTGGAGAGTCGCGCACGCCTAACTTTACGCCTAGCCCCGCTGACGCTGCGGCCAGAAATGATTTGAGGGATATGCGGATTGGCATTTGGGGGAAAATACCGTAGTTATAATCAGGGCATTGTATGCTTATTGATTTTTTTATTTTGCTCAGTATCAAAATGCCGGCGGTTAAGTAAAAAGGAGTGTCATTATGAATAAAAAAAGAGGCTTTACCTTGGTTGAGCTTTTGGTTGTAATTGCCATTATTGCGGTATTGATGGCGTTATTGATGCCTGCGCTGGAGCGGGCCAGGGAGCAGGCCAAGCGGGTAATTTGTCTTAACAATCTGCATCAGTTGACGCTTGCGTGGATTATGTACGCCGGGGACAACGATGGCAAAATTGTCAACGGCGCGCCATTACCGGTCGGCGGATTCTCCGATCAGGACAATTATGGTCATGCACGTGTTCCTACTGGTGGCGAGCATATAAACGAGCTTCCTTGGATAGGCGTTGGTTGGGCCGGTGGCTCTTTTGGTAGTTACCAAAATGGCGACAAATTAACAGTGGACCAACAAAAAAATGCTATCAGAGAAGGAGCGATGTGGGAATATGTCAAGATGTTAAAAACTTACCGGTGTCCGACCGGCCTGGCAGGAGAGTACATTACCTACGCTGCTATGGATGGCGTCAACGGTCTGCGCAGAGGAGCTATAGTAGATGTGCACTGGATGAAAAATATAAGCGCTTTTCGCAGGGCCCACTCCAGAATCGTCTTTATTGATGAAGGCTGGGTAACACCGGACAGTTTCGCTGTTGTTTATCAAAGGAACAACCCGGAGGTCTGGTGGGACGACCCGACCGTGCGGCACGGCGAGGGGACCGCCCAGTCTTATGCAGATGGACACAGCGATTGGATGAAGTGGGAAGGCAAATGGACGGTAGAATACGGCCTGAACACCCTCGGCTCGCACCCTCAAAACTTCTATTCGCCGGGTGCCGGCAATCCGCAAGATCCGAGCTTTGTGCCTCCGCCGGCTTCCAGCGCGGACTATCATGACCTATATTGGCTCCAGAGGGGTAACTGGGGCGAGTTAATGTATACACCAAATTACTAATAAGTATATTTTATATTTTTTGTGTTTATTGATTTTGTCGGTTAGAAGTCCGCATCGGGCTTTTGCCGTTTTCTGTACGGGCTTATCTCTAACCGGGCCGGGCAGAAGAAAAAAACATCGCCGGCCACATGAGCAATAATAAAGGAGTAGTATCATGGATAAGCCGAGAGATTTTACCACGTTAGACACGACTTCCGATCGAAAAATGGGAATTTTTCTCCGGAAGGAGTCCTTAGGACTAACCGGATTTACGTTGGTAGAGCTTCTGGTGGTAATCGCCATTATCGCGGTGTTGATGGCACTGTTGATGCCGGCGCTGGAGCGCGCCAGAGAGCAGGGCAAGCGTGTCGTGTGTCTTAACAATCTCAGGCAGTTGACGCTCGCATGGAATATGTATGCCGATGACAACGATGACAAACTTGTCAACGGCGCCACAGGGTATAGCAATGTCGATACAGGCTGGGGCAAACACTTAGGTGAGCTGGCCTGGGTCGACACGCGTTCCAACGTCTGGGACACAGTTTTGCAGGGGATTAAGGATGGTGCCTTGTGGCCTTATACCGGCAATGTCAAACTATACAGGTGCCCAACCGGGCTGGCCGGTGAGGCGCTGACCTACTCGTTAATGTTTTCCATGAACGCTGTTAACCATACCTGGACCCAGGGGGTAACCGGCGCACACGTTAAAAGCTTGAGCGAGATTAATCACCCGTCACCGGCTTACAGACTCGTTTTTATTGACGAGGGCCATATGACGGCGGATGCCTTCGCCGTTTATTATAGACGAGAGCGATGGTTCGATGATCCTCCTGTCCGGCACGGTGACGGGGTCACCGTTTCCTTTGCAGATGGACACACCGAGCACCACAAGTGGAAAGGCGCTTGGACAATATTCGCAGGCCTGGCCGGCATCATGTCTAATCCTGCTCTTTCTGTACCGGGTGACCCGGTCAATGGTGATCCTAAGACGCCTCCGGCCACTGACGCGGACTTTCATGACTTATATTGGATGCAAAAGGGCTGCTGGGGCGGACTGGGGTACACACCAAGTTATTAACAGGTTTACCTTCTATACTTAGAGCCGGGCGGATAATCCCCATCAAATCTCTTCACAAACCGGGCGGATGGTAACCGGACGTGTCGTCAGAACGGCAAAGAGCTGTTTAATTGTGCGGCTTTGCGTTGATTGAGGCGGCCAAAAGGATATGCCTTAAACTCTCTTCACTAAGACTGTTAAGGTAATCTTCATCAAAATCCAATCTAAATCGGCCTTTGAAGTTTCTGATTCGCCTCTTAAGTTCGCCCCTGTCCAGGACAGCGATTAAAGTTGCCTCTTTGTCAAAACATTTCGAAGCCATTGTCATAAACTCCTAAAAACTATATGGCCCCCATCCCCGCATCCGCCGGGACAAGTTTATCCGTGCGAAAGCAGAGGCGATTTTTGGCAACTTGAGTCATATGCCGTAACTTGTGTTCGCCTTATTAGTATCGTCCCGGGCGTTGAGTCACTTTTGCCGGAATTTTCGCAGCCGGGGCCCTATCGCAGCTTAGATGTCCGAATCCGCTTTTTATTGGGCCAGATTTTTTTTGCCATTTAGCCCCACGTCTGATAACGTTCCGTCTATGAAGACAGATAAGCTCCAATTCGACTTGCCGCCGGAGCTGATTGCCCAAAAGCCAGGCGATACACGAAGCAGCTCGCGATTACTGGTTCTTGGGCGCATAAACGGCGATACTTTAGACAGCCGATTTGACAGGATTGGCGATTTTTTATCACCTGGAGACTGCCTCGTACTTAATGATACAAAAGTTTTGCAGGCCCGTTTTTTCGGCAGGCGCCCCACCGGTGGCAAAATCGAAGGATTGTTTCTTGCCGAAAGCCAAACCGGCACCTGGCAGGTTTTGTTAAAAGCCGCCCGTAAAGTAAAAGCCGGTGACGTGGTCTATCTAAAAGACAAGGCAAAGAAGGATTTTTGCAGGGCGGTAGTGCTCGAGAAAACGGCTGATGGTACATGCCGACTGAAGATAGAAACGAACGAAGACGCCGAAGCCATCCTTGATAAAATCGGCTTCCCCCCTTTGCCGCCGTATATCAAACGAGACGATGATCGGGCGGCGGCGGCAATCGACAGACTGCGGTATCAAACGGTTTATGCAAGGGCCCCCGGGGCTGTAGCAGCGCCGACAGCCGGGCTGCATTTTACACAACCGCTAATCGAGCGATTACAACAGGCCGGAGTCTGCCTCGCATATATAACACTGCACGTAGGAGCAGGGACATTTAAGCCGATATCCGCAGAAAATCTCGAAGACCACCAAATGCATCAGGAACAATTCAGCATCGACGAAGAAAATGCCCGTATAATAAATGCCGTAAAAGATAAGGGGGGCCGAATAATCGCCGTCGGTACAACCTCAACACGCGTCCTTGAGACGGTAGCGACTAATTCACGAATCCAGGCCGCCAGTGGCGAAACGAAGCTGTTCATTAAGCCCGGCTATGAATTCGAGATAGTTGACGCGATGGTAACGAATTTTCACCTGCCAAAATCTTCGCTGCTTGCGCTGGTGGCTGCCTTCGCAGGCCTGGAGAATATCCTTGCCGCTTACAATCACGCCATTGAGCAGCGGTACCGCTTTTACTCCTACGGTGATGCAATGCTGATAATCTGATGGGCCCTATTTATACATTTCATCAAAATAACGTTGGGCGCTAACAACGGCACCTCTCATCATATCTTCAGCTTTAGCAGTTTCCCGCTTACCGAGCACGCTCATCAGGGCCTTAGTATCCAGCTCTCTTGCAGCTTTTTCGCACGCTTCCCAGCTCAGCACGCTTCTTACTACTCTGTCGATTCCCTGCTCGGCATTATCATAGGCCCGCGCCTGCATATCATGGCCCTTCCACCGGCTAAAGCCGGCCTGCTGGATAAGACCCGCAATGGCGATATTCATACCGTTGACTCTCGCCCCATGGTCGATATCGTACTTGCCCGGCCCGCCGAGAATAATACCATCGTTATATCCCTGGCTGTTCAGATGCATATGCACCATCGCATTGTTGTCCAGTTCTTCAACCGTATCTGCAACGTGGTCAAGGCCTATCATTTCTGAATGCCCGAACTCTTTATTTACACCTTTTTTATCTCTGGAAACGCCAAACTCCTCTTCAATTTTTCTCCAGAAAAGTATCGCGCTGGCCACGGTCGGGATCAGCATAGCCGGATGCCCTTCGTTCGGCTTGGGCTCAAAACCTATATACAGGCTCCCGCCCTTGTCCTGCTCATATTTACATAATCCGGCAATGCTTTCCTTCAAATTCTGATACATCTGCCAAATTCCGATGGTGGCAATGTCATAACCAAAGGAACCGTTCCAGATTATCAACGCAGGTGCTTTGCTCTGGTCGGGATGCCAGGCCTTCTTCAAAGTCCCGTACGCCAGATCGACCGTTTTTGTCCCTAACTCATCAGCCGCTTTTCTCTCTGCCGCATCCAGAGAAGCAACTCCGCCGTATCCAAAGTGACAGTGTGCCCCCGGCGTTATCATCGCCAGGTACAATCCGCAATCCACCAGCACATCAGCCACAGCAGCAGCGTTATTGTCATCAACCTCAGCATCGTAATGCATCTCGATACCAAGCTCAACGTTATCAGGCAGGCGCGGAGAAACCTTGTCTTTCACCAGCTTAATCATCTCCGGCGTTCCGAAAGCTCCTCCCCATTCCGGCCGCATATCGCCGGGCACAAAGCCGCCCTTGCCCGGATTAAACGTCCATCTGCATATACTGTGTAAAGATTTTTCCGCTGCCATTTACCTGCTCCTTTCTAATTGACTATTGTGTCGGATTGCTCGTGCCGCGAGTTATGCTTCTAATTGTTGTTTCAAAACGTTTTCCCATTTATCATACGCTTTTTGATAAACAGAAGCTAATTTTTCATTTGGCTCGATGGTCTTAACGGGTGCCAGGCCCACAAAGGCGTCCTTTTGGCTCTTGTAGATTCCCGCACCAATACCGGCTCCCCTGGCGGCTCCCTGCGAACCATCCGTATTATATAATTCCACAACAGATTGCGTAACCGTCGCAAAGGCTTCGCCGAACAATGGACTAAGGAACATATTCGCATGGCCTGCCCGGACCTTCTGTGCATGCACGCCCGCCTGACGCATTATTCCAAGACCGTAATTCAACGCAAAAACAATGCCCTCCTGTGCCGCCCTGAGCAGGTGCGCCCTGCTGTGCGTGTTGAAGTTCAGGCCGTGGACGGATGCGCCGATATTCTTATTTTCCAGGGTCCTCTCAGCGCCGTTACCGTATGGCAAAACCACAAGTCCTTCACAGCCCACTTCAACCTGGCCGGCTAATTCATTCATCTGGTCATAGTCGATTGTATCGGCTGCGTTGTGTTTCAGCCAACTGTTCAATATCCCCGTCCCATTGAGACACAAAAGCACGCCGTACCTCGGCTGCTCAGCACTATAATTTACATGAACAAAAGTATTCACTCGCGATTTGCTGTCGTAATCACCACTATCACTGATACCGTAAACCACGCCGGAAGTCCCCGCCGTAGCTGCTATTTCACCCGGATTCAAAACATTCAGAGACAACGCGTTGTTCGGCTGGTCACCAGCCCGGTATGAAATTTTAGTACCGGCCTTCAATCCTAATTCCTCAGCCGCCCCCTTTGTCAGTTCTCCCTGAACCGAAAACGTCGGCACAACTTCGGCAACCAAGTCGCTGCTGATCCCGTAGTAATCCAGTAATAATTCAGCCAGGCCATGCTGTTGAAAATCCCACATTATCCCTTCGGAAAGACCGGAAGGAGTTGTCTTTATCTCGCCCGTCATCTTCATCGCGATGTAATCGCCCGGCAACATTATCTTATGAATCTTAGAATAAACGTCCGGCTCGTTTTCCATTACCCATTTTAGTTTCGAGGCTGTGAAATTACCCGGCAGGTTAAGCAGCCTCTCAAGGCACTTTTGTTCCCCGATTTCCACGGCCGCTTTTTCACCAACCGGTACCGCCCGGCTGTCGCACCAGATTATTGAAGGCCTCAGCACCTCTTTATTTTTATCCACAGCCACCAGCCCGTGCATCTGGTAGGAAATCCCAATCGCGCGAGCATCAGCCATATTGCAACTTGCGCTCTTTTGCACCTGTGCACTTATACTCTTTGTGGCTTTTACCAGGTGCTCCCACCAGACGCTCGGCTGCTGTTCCGCCCAGCCGAGATTCTCTGCGATAATGTCCAGCTCCTTGTCCGGCGAAGTAGCTGTAGCCAATATCTTACCCGTATCAGCTTCCATCAACGTCGCCTTTATCGACGAGCTTCCAACATCATATCCTAACAATAGCGCCATTTATCAATCCCTTCCTTCACCGAGGAATCAAATTCAGTTATTCTGTGAAAAACTGGGCATCCCTGCCCTGTATACCATCCTTTGATATCGTTCCAAAAGGACAACCAGTCGCAGCCCACATCATAGACGCCGATAGCAGATTGTCAAGCTCGGCGCGCCTCACTCATACTGCCACTTTACTATCCACGGGTCTTTCGTTCGCTTCTGAAATGCTTTTAGTTGTTCTTTCAGCTCGCCAAGTATCTTGACGTATTTTGGATTCTCAGCCAAGTTCTTTACTTCGTGCGGGTCGTTTTCCAAATCGTATAACTCGAATTTAGGCCGATGCAGATATGCCTGAACGGTTCGTTTGCCGTAAAATTTTTCACCCCGCCGGATCACTCCCTGCCAGGTCGAGGCCTCCCAGAGGTCGCTTGCGAACGGATAGTCCAGGCCGTGCGCGATGTTCCAAATCAGCTTATACCTGCGCTGTCGCACCACCCGCATCGG
Organism: Planctomycetota bacterium; assembly: GCA_019456145.1. GTDB lineage: Bacteria > Planctomycetota > Phycisphaerae > Sedimentisphaerales > Anaerobacaceae > CS2-K091. The sequence continues at coordinate 498,789 of VRUL01000001.1, read as the reverse complement.
GTAATACATCGTTATCTCATGGAAAGTATGCGAAGCAAAAGTGACATCCCATCCTTTCGGATGTTCAGTCTCCAGCACTGACTTGAACGAACGCCCGTGAAATTCGGCCCGGCCGGGCAGGGCACCGGCGAAATCGAGTATCGTCGGCGCCAGGTCTGCATAATTAATTAATGCATCGCACGTAAGGCCCTTTTTCTTCTGCTTCGGATTGCGAACAATGCACGGCAAACGCATTCCCGGCTCGTACAGTGTTGTCTTGGCTCCGGGAAATGCAACGCCGTTATCGGAGAGATAAATAACAACCGTATTATCGTATTTGCCCGCTTCCTTAAGAACCGCCAAGAGCCGTCCCACTCCCTGGTCGACACGTGAGACCGATTGGTAGTACTGCGCTAATTCGGCACGACACTCCGGCGAGTCAGGCAAAAAAGGCGGGACAATCACATCCTTTGGCTTGTACTTGACTTCTGTTATACCGCGGTAACCCTGAGGACGATTGCCAAACCGGTCCGGCCTGGTGGGCAACTCCCGGGCCTTACCACCGCCGCGATGTGGATCACTGGTGCAGAAGTACAGGAAAAACGGTTGATTATCCCCAGCGGCAACAAACGCCCTGCATTTCTCTGCCATCTCGACCGGACTGCGGCTGTTGGCTTTCAGTGCTACGTCGAATTTATAAACCTCATCCGGCGCAACGTGATACTTGCCAATCCGTCCGGTCCGGTATCCTGTCTCGGTCAGCAACACGGGCAGGCTCTTTATATTCGGAAAGGATATGAAATGATGGTAGCTGTGCTGGTGTCCATACTGACCGTTGGCGTGATTGTATAAACCGGTCAAAATCACCGACCGGCAGGCGCTGCAACTGGCCGTCGTACAAAAAGCGTTCGTAAAACGAACACCATCACGCGCCAAACCATCCAGGTTCGGAGTCTTGATGACCGGATTGCCGTAACAGCCCACCGCGTCAAGCCCATGATCGTCGCTAACAATCAGGACAATGTTAGGCCTTTTATTTTCAGCCGCAGAGGCTTGCTTCGGAACCAACCCGCCGCTAAGAAACACCGATGCACCTGCTGCACAGCCCTTGATAAAATCGCGCCGGTTAATCGACTTACTTTTCATATCCATATCCTCCTGCTTTTTTGAACAAACGGCTCACTTCTTTTTACCACGTGAGACCACCGAAGTCCCGATATCGTACGGCGCTCCTGTTTTACACGATATACCTCGCGCAGGACGTACAAAAAAATTTTGCTGATACTAACAATTTTCTTGGGGTAATTCAATGATTCACAGGCCATTTCGTGCCTGTAATGCTTGTATCGATGGAAATAAGCCCTTTGCAAGGCAGAACTTCTGGACAAAAAGCTGCTTATTTGATACAATATTATAAACAATTAACAAGTTTCCATAGTATTAATGAAAAAAAGAAAATGAAACGATATTTGACTATTTTTGTTTTACTTTGTACCGCCAGCACTGTCTACGGGGTACACTTCAACTATTACGCGGGTGGATTTCGTGCCAACTACGATGTTTACGCATGGAATAGTCCTTTTTTCGATGGCCCGTGGAGCCAGACTCAGGACGGCACAACTTCTACTTCTGTTAGTAGATCATCTACGAGTGTTCCTCAAGCGAGTTTTTACGCACTTAACGATATCCGCAGCGAAACCAGCACTAATTCTATTCGCATACAATCATTATCGATCGCCGAAGGTGCGGCCGATACGGGTGCTGCTTATGCACGAGCCAGGGGTTTCAACAGAACCCAAAACGCTCTAACCTACGGGCTATTCTATAGAATTATGCCGGATGCAAATGAGCAGGTCGGTGATGATGTAATTGTTTATTATAATCACACTGCAAACATTCCAGTTAGTATTGGAACTACATTCCTCCGAATCGGAGGATCGGGGACTATGGACCATATAGCAATCACACGCGGCCAGCTTCCGCCTGTAACCGGAGAGCCGGCCAGGGAAAACGAGGTATTGAGATTTCCCGATGTTAATGTAACAAATGGTGGTCCCAGGGATTGGTTTAGTGGTATACATGCTTTCCCGGCTCTAATTGGTGATGTAATTGGTATTTTCGCAGAGAATTCTACCACTGTCGAAGGGTGGGGTACCATGACCGGGTCGATATATAGCACGTTTTCGATGGTTCTTTCCGTGAGAACTGTATTATTAGGCGATTCAGACTATGATAATGACGTGGACTTCTTTGATTTAGCGAACCTGGCTTTCAATTGGCTCGTAGGCGTTGAAGTTGTCACTGAGCCTCCCCCTGACACTGACCCACCAGAGCCTAATCCGATGCAATGGGCTTCGGGCGGTGAACCTCGAGAAATATATGGCGGCGGCGGAAGCTTTGATTTCTCTGCCACGATGACAGCAGAAACAGCTATGGATCCAAGCGGAGGCATACAGTATGAATTTCAATGCACTGACGTGGGCGGCTTCAGCAGTGGCTGGCAGGGCAGCCCCACATACACTGTCCTGGTAGGTGGAAGCGGACAAGGTCTGAATTTTCGTTCCAGGGCACGTGATCTCCTCGGCAACACAACCGGCTGGTCGTCTACACTACCGGCCTATTAAACAACAAGAAAATCCTCGTCTCATACACAATCCAGACGGTTGGGATGAGATGAGATTTTTCACTTCGCCTGGAATTACCAAAGCAATGCCGAATATCCGACACTGAAGACTCAACCTTGAATTAAGGCGACGCAAATAATTTTTTTGATATTTTATTTCCCCGGCGTTATACTCCGAACACGTCTGCAGAGCATACAAGCATCCATTTTTTAAGTGCAAGGAGCTGGAAAAATGAGAAGACGAGTCTGGATCAATTCTGTTTTGGCGGTAACTGCAATAATTGTGGTCGGCTGCGAGAAGAAAGGAACACAAACTCCACAGGAAACTAACACCAAGGAGCAAAGAGTTATGAGTATCGGCACAAGACCTTTTGGCAAAACGCCCGACGGGCAGGAAGTTGATTTGTACACTCTGACTAATACCAATGGTCTTAAAGCCAGGATTATAAACTATGGCGCTATTCTGGTTTCATTAGAGGTGCCGGACAAGAATGGTAAGTTAGCTGATATTACGCTCGGCTTCGATACGCTTGATGGATATATCCCCAGGCACCCCTACTTCGGAGCAACCGTCGGCAGATACGCTAACCGAATCGGCGGAGCTAAATTCAAGCTAAATAATGTCGAGTATCAACTGGAAGCCAACGACGGGCCAAATCATCTGCACGGCGGCATCAAGGGATTCGACAAAGTTGTGTGGAAGGCCGAGGATGTAGCAGCCGAAAGCAACCAAGCTTTTGTAAAGTTGAGCTATCTGAGCAAAGACGGCGAAGAAGGATATCCGGGCAATCTAACGTGCACCGTTACATATACTTTGACAAAAGATGATGAATTGAAGATTAGTTATGAGGCCCAAACGGACAAGACTACGATACTAAATCTGACGAACCACACTTATTGGAATCTGGCAGGGCAGGGCAACGGCGACATTCTCGGCCATGAGCTTATGCTAAACGCTGATAAATACACTCCCGTAGATGAAGGCCTTATACCAACAGGTGACATCAAAAGCGTTAAAGACTCACCAATGGATTTTACCAAGCCAATGGTAATCGGTTCTCGAATCGCTCAGGTCGAAGGCGGCTACGACCATAACTACGTGCTAAATAGCGGCGGAGGCACCCTCGTTCTGTGTGCAAGAGTATATGAGCCCACCAGCGGGCGGATTATGGAAATCCATACTATCGAACCGGGAATTCAGTTCTATACTGGAAATTTCCTCGATGGCTCCATAACCGGTAAAGCCGGCAAGGTCTACAAAAAGAACTACGGATTCTGCCTGGAGACTCAACACTTCCCGGATTCACCAAATAAACCGGACTTTCCCTCTGTTGTACTAAAGCCCGGTGATAAGTACACGACAGTTACCGTACACAAGTTTTATACCAAATAAATTTGAAGTCGTGGATTGAAGCGACCACCTTCCTGGGACAATTCCAAGCTTGAGCAACTGCTCAGGACAGGTAGACTTTGTCCCCTGACTTGATTTCGGGTATCTTATTGAGCTTTGCCTTGACGTCATCTTTTTCCAATGCAAAGCTGGGAGAGATTTCGATTACACAGTCGAGTGAGCCGTCCGGCTTCCTGGGGATAGTAACCCCGGCTGATTCCAGCCAAAAGGCAGCACGGGCAATCATCATCTGCCTTGTCGTCTCAACACTATCAACACCGGTTGCATTTTTGGTCGGTGCGAATTCTTCGCTTCGCCTCGTTTCCAAAATGACGGACTTCGAAGCCATCGGTATAGCATCAAAAATGAACGTTTCCAGCTTTACGCCGTTTGGCTCAGTGGGCTCAACCGCCCCGCCCGCCTCGTCGATGTGTGGAATTCTTTTGACGGCCCTATGTAGAGGCAGAGACAATTCCCCGGTGTTCAATTTTTCAACAAAGCTCACACTAATAATATGGATAGCGATACTACCAAGCTGGAAGGCCAGCGAGCCGTCGGGATTTTGTCTCTCGGCCAGCTCATCGGAAAAATCGCTATATTCGATAACGGTCACCTTGCCATCGGCCATGCAGAAGTTGCCAACTTTTTCCCTCGGCCCTGCTTTTATCAGGGCCTTTGAGGACATCTCGGCCTCGTCGAGTGCGTGCAGGCCAATAAAGAGCGGGTCGATAATATTTACCAGAGGATTATCTACCTGCCAGTAACTTAAGAACTCTACGCCGCGTTTTTTCATGTCGTCGATAGCGCCGCTTTTGTAAAGCGCCTTTATGCTTCCGCCGTGGCCGTCAGGCGAGCAGGCTATATCGGCCTTGTCGGTGAGCAGGATTTTACCGTCAAAACCAAAATTCGGCATTGTGCCCTGCTGAAATATAAAGACGTCGCTCTGATTCAGGCCGTAATAGTTGTTAGAGCGAAAAATCTCTGTAGTTTCGGTATAGTTCAAAGGACTTGTCATAATATACCAGGGACAAGCTGTCTGGTATTTTTCCGAAACTGCGGTGATAGACTCGGCGAAGATTTGAAACAGCGTTTTGTTTTTAAGAGGGCTTACCGGGAAATTCCCCTTTGGTCCGTCGAATCCGAGCCGGGTTGCCTGGCCGCCGGCCACAACCATGGCGGCAACCTTGCCGGCCGATATCAGCTCTTTGCCCAATTTGACGGCTTTGACGTATTTACGCTTTTGCTCTGCGTCGGCAGGAGCGGGGCCGTAAGACCGGGCAGGGGCTAATTCGGTACTTATTTCAGTGGAAATGGGCTTTTTGACGAAATTGGCTACCCAGCCGTCTATTTTCGCCAAGTCCAATTCCTGGATTTGTCCCAGCAGGTTGTTCCTCTGAGATTCATCCAGTTGCCCCCAAAACGCAAAAAGATGGCTCTGATTGTGCTTTTTTAGCAATTTCTCTATGTTTTTAACAATTCTTTTGGTAGACACGCCCACGATTCCAATCCAAAAACAGCAATATTAAGCAAATTGTCAAAAAATTCAATAATTTTGGCAAAATTTTATTTGACACAGGATTTACTTTGTGTTATTATCGGTACAGTAATAGGTAGGTTTAAAAACCTTATTATACTTTAAAATGCCATTATAATTTGATTTCTTTATCATATCCTTAACCTGTCTGCCAAAAATTGATTCTTTGCCAAAGTTGTTTAAATCGTTGTGCTGGCTGATAGTCGTTTTTAGCACAAAAAGACCCAAAATATGTGCTTTACTGGAAAAATTCAATTTCGCGGATTTAAGCCAACCGTTTTTAGGCTAAAAATAATGTATAGAGATTCGCTAAAATCAAGATTTTATACGTACCCCTGTAGCAGTATAAAACTGCATTTATCTATTTAATTCAATATACAAAAAAGTAACTAAAGCGTTTCTAACAACGGTTGTTTTTGTGAATCTCGAAAAATGTAAAGGAGACAAAAAATGAAACGAAAAAGAAAAGGTTTTACATTGGTGGAGCTGTTGGTCGTCATTGCGATCATAGCGCTGCTGATGGGCATCTTGATGCCCGCTCTGGCCAGGGTCAGGCAAATCGCCTTCCGAATGGTCTGCGGATCCAACCTCTCCGGTATCGGCAGGGCAATGCTCATCTATGCCAACGATTACGACTACGACTTTCCGCGCGCAGGTTATACAGGGACCATGTGGGCCGACCAGCTTATTAGCTGGTCGGCTAATAATCGCTCTGTTGCCTTTACGGGAAGCCCCACGTTTACCGGCAATCCGGGACAGGCATCAGTCTCCTCCAGCTTTTATCTTTTGGTTAAGTATGCTGAGGTAACGCCCAAGTCATTTGTCTGCAAGGGTGAGCGAAGTAAGAAAGCCTTCAAAGCTTCTGATTACCTGCCAAACTATGAGGATGAAGATGTTTGGGATTTCGGCCCACTCGATACGGGTCTTAATTATTATCCCACCAACCATTGCAGCTACTCCTATCATATGCCTTATAACCAGGCTTTCCTCAGTAACGCATCAAGCGAACCCGGAATGGCGGTAGCGTCCGACCGGAATCCATTTTTAGACCCTTTTGCTGATACAACTGGCTTCCAGTGGAACAACTACGGTACTACAGGACCACCCGACAACATCAAATACGTCCAAAGAGGAAACGCCGCGGCCCACCAAAGGGAGGGACAAAACGTATTGTTTATGGACAACCATGTGTTCTTTGAAAAAATATCTTTCTGTGGCGTTGATGAAGACAACATTTTTACATCCTGGTCCACCATAATCACAGACATAAAGCAAGGCATGCCGCCAGTATGTGATGTTTATGATACTACGCAACCCGTAGGCCTAACAGATTCACTACTGGTAAATGAGTGCGGCCCCGCCTCTATAGGAGGTCCAGGACCGCCACCACCGCCGCCACCACCACCACCACCACCACCATAGTCCGTGTGGTTTTTGATTTTGTTGTTTACAGGCGGCCTTTCGCTACATCGCGAAAGGCCGCTTTCTTTATCGTGCGAAATGTTAAAGCTGACTGGTGCTGTTGTGTTTGGGTCCACTTTAGCCCACATTCAATCTTTGCTTCAATGGCCAAAGCTCAAAAATAATTCGTTCTTCGCTCCATCAATGGCATTATCGGCAATTAGAAAAGCCTGCTCAACTGCCTGATCTGTTCAAAATACCTGTGAATTGTTACGCTACATAATACCAGGCAGGAACATATAGCGGGTCTTTAACACATATTCCTGATAGGCCGGGTCCTGCTTTAGAAACCTTTCCTCACATTTAGCTCGACCATAAGTAAGTAAACAATACAAAACAAAGACACATAAGTTGCGAGCGGAAAAACAATTGAAGTTCCATCCTATATCATGCAGCATATATACAGAATAGAGTGGATGACGCACAACCGCGTAAAAACCCTTTGTCTTGATGCCACGGTTTGCCGGCACAATGCCAAAAGACCGTCCAAGGTTGACAACGCCAACAGCGCTTAGGAATGCCGCTACAACCATAACAACGTATGCCGCGGATTCTAAGGGGGGAAAGACCGGTTTTGTACCCTTGGTCGCATAGAGATATGTGACAAAAGTCCCGGCTATCGCCACAAACCAATCTCTGGGCCTTTGCGAGGTGAGCCTGGACGGACGCCGTAGTAAAAATAATAATGTTAAGCTCGTGTTTCTGAACAACATCGCTATATTCCATACAAAATACGCCTTTGTACTCAAATTCATAAGGCCTTGATAAGCATAATAGCACCACACTGACGCCACTGCTACGTTAACGGCCCAGTGCCAGAAGTACGGGTATTTCGTCCAGACTTTAAGATCAGAGAGTTTTAGCATTGCAAAGTTCACAGAAATTTGAATAAACGAATTTGTCTTTTCTTTGGACATCATCGTTAACTTTGGTTTAGGCATCGCCTGCCTGGATTTAGAGGGTCATATTTTATGGAGCAAGAGAGACCCGCAGTATTTTGAAAATAGCCGATATGCTTCTGTCAGTTCTCCACTATTAGTCGATGATATGGTAATCGTAGTACAAGAGAGCGAATGGAACAGTAAGCGACCAACCTGGATTGCCCTATTTGAAAAAGCAACAGGCCGGCTTCGCTGGAAAATTTACCCGATGAACATATACCTATGTTATACAACCCCTTTGTTGTATCGAGATGGTGCTAACACGCAGCTACTCATTTCATCCCGCGAAAACGTGGCATCGTATGACATTGAATCCGGAGAACGTTTGTGGATGCAGGAAATTCCCATGCAAAACCTGGTGGCAGGTATGGCCAGATCAGGAGAACTTTTATGCATTGGCGGCGGCACTTATGGACCAAAGGCCACCATCATGACGCGTCTTAACGGTAAGGGCAAGGACACAAAAGTGGATGTCCTCTGGCAATCCAGTCGGGATGCTCCAGGGTGTTCTTCACCGGTTATCTACGATGATAAATTGTTTGTAGTTACCGATACAGGTATTATGACCTGCTATGAGGTAGTCTCGGGAACAGTACTATGGAAGAAGCGCCTAAAAGGCAGATATTTATCATCCCTTGTTGCAGGCGACGGCAAAATTTATGCCTGTAATACTAAAGGCGTAACAACGGTGATTGCTGCGGATTCCAAATTAAAAGTGCTTGCGGAGAATGATCTGCAAGGGCGTTGCTATGCTTCCCCGGCCATTGCCGATGGCTGCATATTGCTTCGCATCGCGAATCATCTTTACTGTATCGAAAAAGAGTTCTAATGAAGTTCATTTATACTAAGAAATCAGATTTGCTTTAGCCAACATTTATGTTAGCTTATTCTTTTTAAACTGTACGGAGTACGATATTGGGGCAGACCCTCGTGTACAAGATAACTCTCAGCCGGACTTTTGAATTACACACAAAAAAAAAGTAAATGAGTGAAAAAATAATAACAATCTTCGGCACCAGCAGGGCAAGGCCCGGCGACGCTGCTTACATCCTAGCCTACAAAACAGGCGAGCTGTTGGCCCGGGCAGGTTATACCATCGCTAACGGTGGATACGGCGGAACGATGCTGGCTGCTGCCAAAGGAGCAGCCGAAGCCGGCGGTAAAATTATTGGCGTTACCTGCACGGCTTTTAAAGGCAGCAGTGCTAATGAATATATCAGCCGTGAAATTGTTACCGATTCGCTTGACGAGAGGCTCGATACCTTGATGGAACTCGGGCAGGCCTATGTCGTCTTGCCCGGGGGAACAGGAACACTGCTGGAACTGGTAAATGTCTGGGAATTGAAAAACAAAGGCTTTCCGGACGCAGATAAACCGATTATACTTGTAGGTGAATTCTGGCAGCCGCTGCTCGATTTGATTGCAGCAGACGATCCCGACAGCAGCCGGCACATAAAACTGGTAGATAGGCCCGAGCAGGTTGTAGAATTGATTCGGCCGCAAGCGGATCTTCGATAATGACTATTGTTATGGATAAAAAGGTTACAATTTCGAGCTTAGCGTTTTGTTTAAGCGTTCTCCCGATAGCTTTGGGGCTCCGCGCAGCAAAACCCCGCCAAATTATTCTGCTGCGGGACGGCTTTGCACTAACAGGCATTGACGGCAAACTGGTTATCCACGACAGCAACAAGGACAATCCTAAAATGTCTTTGGATAGATGGTTCTTCGAACTTGATTCAGATTTAAGTGATGGCAGATACCTTGTAAAAGCCGGGGCGAGCCTGGAACTGCTGCCGTCATCGGTCCTGGAAAGGATGATAGCCGACGCCAATAACAATCCCGGCACAAGCTACAGACTCGGAGGTAGAGTCACCCGATACAGGGACAAAAACTTTATCTTCCCAACCTACTTTTTGCCTCTTGCCAAAACAAAGAAGCCAAAGTTATCAACGTCACAAAAATCACCTCAGCAAGAGGGCCCCCCGAAAATCAATGAGCCCAACGATGTATTAACCATACCGAAAGAGTTAATAGACAAGCTGCCGGACAGAAAGAAAACGATTGACCACACAATACGCCCCGAAAACAGTGAAGAAATCAAAACCGAACCTGGCCCTAAAACAAAATCAAGAAAAAAGCAGGATTCTATTTTAGCTGACAGAATTGGTTTTATCCGTAATAAGGAGCCTCGAATAGAGAGCACATGGCGAAAGGTCAGTTTTGTCCTTGACGCTATTGGCCGGACTGAAGGAAAGATGTCGCTTCACGTATTGCCCTGCCAGGCACTGGAGCAGGCCCAGCGCCGACAGTCGGCTGCGCTGGACACGCTCCGGTTCAAAATAGCAGGGATTGTAACTAAGTTCAAAGGCAAACGCTATCTGCTGCTCCAACGGGCAACACGTCTCTACAGCCACGGCAACTTCCCCGAATAGGAGAGGACTTTGAGCAACCAACTCGACAAAATCCTAATCTCAGCATCGCAGCCGGGCTTTGAAGCAAACTTGGGTGAACTCCGTTTAGAAATGATGAAAACTGCGAGGTTTGCGGGTCGTAGTAAAAGGTATGACCAGGTAAGGGATATTCTTCGCAACGTTGCGAAAAACAAGGATGATGCTGTAATAAAATATACAAAAGATTATGACGGAGTAAAATTAGCCCCTGAACAACTTCAAATTTCGAAAGAAGATTTGGAAAAAGCCCACAGCCAAATTAGCAAAGATCTTCTAAAATCAATTCGTCAGGCGATTGAGAACGTAAGGAAATATCAAACCGAAATCTTCATCGGCAATTTCAAACATCCCGGAATAAAATACACTCCCATACAAAGGATTGGTATCTGTGTGCCGGGCGCTTCGGCTCCACTACCCTCTACTGTAATAATGACTGCTGTTCCTGCGCAAGTTGCCGGGGTAAAAGAGATAGCGGTGGTCTCTCCACCAAGATACAACGGCAGTATCCATCCGGTCATATTAGCAGCTTGCTGCGAACTTAGAATCAAAGGGGTTTACCGTATCGGTGGCGCACAGGCGGTAACAGCTTTGGCGATTGGAACAGCAAATATTCCTAAAGTTGATAAGATTGTCGGACCAGGCAATCAATGGGTTCAGACGGCAAAACGAGAAGTCTTCGGCTTAGTTGATATTGATTCAATTGCCGGACCAAGCGAGGTCTTGATAATTGCAAATGATAAAGCTAATCCAGCCTGGGTGGCAGCCGATATGCTAAGCCAGGCTGAGCACGACCCTGGAAGCGCGATTTTGTTTACCGATTCGCAAGAATTTACTGAAAAAACTCTCGCCGAACTTAAAAAACAGGTAAACCAATTAAACAGGGCAGAAGAAACTATTGAATGTCTGAATAAATACAGCGGCATTGTTGTTTTTGAAAATATGGACGATGTAATTAAATGGGCAAATAAGTTTGCGGCGGAGCATTTAGAGGTTCAATGTGGTGATAAAAGCAGGAAAATCGCTGACAGAATCGATAATGCCGGTGCGATATTCATCGGCGACTATTCACCCGTAGCGGTTGGCGACTATTGGGCTGGGCCAAGTCACACACTGCCTACAGGGGGCAGTGCAAGATTCTCCAGCGCTTTAAGTGCCAACGATTTTATCAAGTCAACGAGTATTATCGAATACGATAAGAACAAGCTTGCGGAAAGTGCCGAGGATATTATTCGATTGGCTGAAGCCGAAGGCCTCGACGCACACGCAAAAAGCATAAAAATCCGACAACAGGATTAAGAATCCGCTACCTCCCAGTTGAGTTTTTCCTGATATCGCCAATAAAACCTGCCCAGCAGATGAGCGGCGACAAATATCAGGTAGATAGCGGAGCAATGAACAAGAATAACCAGGTGTCCTGATTCACCCGCCTTCTGCCCGAGCACAACAATCGCCAATACTGCTGCAACAAACAGCAAGATAAGCCCGCAATACTGCCAAAACGTATTTGATATCGACTTGTAGATAATGCGGGGATTAAGGCCGGCCATAGAGTCAAACACAACAATGCCCAGTAACGCCATCGGGAACAGGAATATTCCGTATATCAATAACAGCCAGAAGATTACGTCGGTTCTGAAGGTCATCAACACATACAAAATAGACGGCGCAAGGAAAACTACAAGACAGCCAATAATATCCACCATTTGTCGGAGCATATCCCCTGCTGGGGGGACATCCCCTATAACCTTTGGCGCTCGCAACCCGCCCTCAGCGCTGTCGCGTACACATGCGGCAAAGTACCAATACATAAATAAAACAACAAAGATCCTTATAACTAATGTTAAAAGCCAGAACAAAATAGCAAAGTAGTAGGGAAGAATCTCCCCCACAGTGTCAAGAAACAATATTATTCCAATAAAAATCCCAAGGTTAACCAAACCCCAGAAACTCATTGGATAAAGGAATATATCGATAATCCAGGGCAGTTTACGTTTGCCGATTTGTCCGGTTTTGTCCTTTTCTAATCCTTCAGCAGGCCTTTGCAGTTCTTCAAGGTCTTTTTCAGAAACGCTGCCTTGACTGCTTAGTTGATTTGCAGTTGCATCCTCCGGTGGAATATCAAAAAGGGCATGGTCAAAACCTACATATTTAGCTCCTTTCTTCGAGCCGCTAAAATTGCTTTGGTCGGCAGCCGGCGCTGCGTCTTCTGCTTCCGGGATAACAACTATATTCTTACACTTTGGGCACTTGCCTTTTTTGCCTGCACCGATTTTAGGAACACTGATTTTCTGACCACAGTGTGTGCATAAAAGCTTAATTACAAAATCTTCCATTTCGTATCCCGCAGTCAATGGTTACTTACAGTCTTCTCTAAACCTCCCAGTTGAGCTTTTTCTGATACCTCCAGTAAAACCTGCCCAACAGATGTGCGTAGACCATGGCCATGTAAAGAAGAGTTACATTTGAAAAAAACCTTAATAACCAGAACTGCGGCAAAATAGCCACCGATATTATGCTAAGTGCACCGATAGCGAAAAATAACAGAATCAGGCCGCAATACTGAAAAAACGTGCTGAGAATCGAGCCGATAATTAATATTGGGTTCAGCCCCGCTATAGAGTCAAACAACACAATCGACAAAAGCCCCATCGGGAAAAAAAAGACTGCATAGGCCAGTAGAAGTATCGCTATAGACAGAGAGAATTCCGATTCCACTGGCTCAATACCCGTTAAAAAAAACAATCCCCCCGCTCCCGCAGAATAAACGTATGCTGTAAGAGGGGCCCAGAAAAAAATAAAGCAGCCAACAAGTTTCATAAATTGCCAGAAAATCTCTCCTATACTCGGTGTCGTCGCCATAGTTTCCGGTGCCCTTATACCCCCGTCTGCGCTATCACGGATGCACTCGCAGAAGTACCAATACGCAAACAAACTAACTACAATCCGAATCAGCCACCCTATGATTCCGAAAAATGCAACAAATACAAACATGGGCGGAAATGCTAACATCACTAACCCAAGCAGGAACACAAAGAGACTCATCGCAAGCGGTACACCTATAATGACTCCCATAGTTGTAAGACCGGCTTTGCTTATGGGATAAAGAAAGGTATCTATAAACCAGGGAAGTTCCCGAGTGGGCGTCTCTTCCTGGACTTCGTATCCTGCTCTGCCACCTAACACACCGGCCATCACTCCTAAACTTCCTCCGGACACTTCACCACCTGTCGATGTTTCCTCTGCCGTTGTTTCTTTAGGCCCATCCTCAAAAACAGATGGATTCAGAATAGTAGCTTGTGGGATAATCTGCGAATCGATGGGCCCGGTCTGGCTTGCGACTGGCAAAATATCCTCAACTTTTGGAACAAGCACTATATTTTTACATTTTGGACACTTGCCTTTTCTGCCGGCGCCAACTTCTGGAACCCGGATTTTCTGACCACAGTGTTTGCAATGGAACTTAATCATAGAGTCTCTCGCCACCTCAATTAATTGCACTTCGCGTAGTTGCTAAATACTAACGGGCTCTAATAAATAAGACGCAGAATTGCTCGTTTTATTCACTGAAAAAACAAAAAATCAGCTTTTCAGCATTAATCAAACATCGCCCAACTTTTCTTTTATCAGCTCTCCGGCTTTGGCCAAGGCTTCTTTGATTTTCTCCGGTTTTTTTCCACCGGCCTGGGCCATCTGAGGCCTTCCACCGCCGCCGCCATCAACAATAGGTGCAATCGCCTTGATCACATCGCCTGCCTTTAGTCCCTTTTTGACTAAATCATCGGTAAATCCAACCAACAGTGTCACCTTGCCGTCATCATCAAATCCCAGAACAACAGCGGCAGATTTCGCCTTCTTTTTGAGCATATCGACAGCCTCTCTGGCCTGTTCGACCGACGTCGTTGAGAGTCGACCAATGACCACGGATGTGCCGTCAATTTTTTCACATTTTTCCAGAAGTTTCTTCGCCTCGGCCTTCGTGTCGGAGCCTGATTGCCGGGCCCCCGATTTGAGTTTCTTGGCAAGTTTCTTGTTTTCCTTTATCAGCCGGTCGACGCGATCCACCAGTGCCTCGGCGCTGGTTTTGAGCATTATCGAAAGCTTTTCGATAATCTCGCCTCGGTCCTCGATATATTTTGTGAGCCCGGAGCCGGTCAGTGCGGTAATCCTGCGGACCCCGGCAGAGATGCTCTCTTCTTTGATTATCTTAAAGCCGCCTATTTGTCCCGTATTATCACAGTGCGTGCCACCGCAGAATTCCCGCGAAAAAGCTTCTTCAACCAGTTTTTCGTTTGCCGCACCAATAGCCACCACTCTAACTTCGCTTCCATACTTCTCTCCGAAAAGCGCCATGGCCCCGAGTTTTTCCGCCTCCGCTCCGGGCATCACTACGCAAGTCAAAGGCAAATCTTCCGTGATTTTCTCTCTCACTAAATTCTCAACTTTTTTTATCTGCTCACCTTTCAAAGCCGCCGGATAGGTGAAGTCAAACCTCAAATAGTCCGGCCCAACCAGACTGCCCTGCTGCACCACTGATTTGCCCATCACCTGCTGAAGCGCCCACTGCAGCAGATGAGTAGCGGTATGGTTTTTCTTTATCGAGTCCCTGTCTTTGCTGACAACCGCTTTTACAGTTTGGCCAACCGCCAACGAACCTTCCGCAACTTTACCTCGGTGAATAACGCAATCAGCTATCCTGACAGTGTTCTCAACAATGAACCGTGCTTTACCCGACTCTATAATGCCGCAATCACCGACCTGTCCGCCCGCCTCGGCATAAAAACAGGTCCTGTCGAGAACAATCCCAACCTCGCCGCCAACATCAATATTACCCTCGTTCCTGAACCCCTTCTCATCAACAAAGCCAACTATCTTACTGTCGGATTGGTCATACTTATATTTATGCAGGTCTTCCGTTGTCGGCAGCTTGACATCAGCCAGGGCCGAGATTAGCGACGCAGATTTTTGGGCCGCCCTTGCGCGCTGTCTTTGCTCATCCATCAGTTCATTAAATTTAGCTGTATCGACTTTGAGGCTGCGTTCTTCAGCCATAAGCTCGGTCAAATCAAGCGGAAAACCATACGTATCATAAAGCTGGAAGGCATCTTGGCCATTGATAATTTTGTTTTTTGATTTCTGCGCCCGCTTGGTAGCGGTGTTAAAGATTTCTATACCTCTATCGAGCGTCCTGCCAAAACTTTTCTCCTCTGATTCGACGACCGTAGAGACATAGTCGGCCCTTGCTTTTATTTCGACAAACGCATCACCCAAACAGTCAACAACTACCGGCACAAGTTTATACATAAACGGCTCATGCATCCCCAGCTCCCTGCCAAACCTCGAAGCCCTCCGAAGTATCCGACGAATCACATAGCCCCTGCCCTCATTCGACGGTGTCGCCCCATCGGTTATCGCAAAGGTTAGTGACCGAATATGGTCGGAAATGACCCGGAAGGCATTGTCAACATTGTTGTTCAGCTCGGATGTATATTTGTGGCCGGTTATCTCAGTGATACCTTCGACTATGGGCATAAACAAATCGGTATCATAATTGCTCTTTTTTTTCTGCAGCACAGCCGCGATTCTTTCCAGGCCGGCACCGGTATCGATGTATTTGGCATCCAACTCAACGTGCTTACCGTCCTTGGTACGGTTATATTGTATAAAGACCAGATTCCAGAGTTCGATGAATCGGCTGCAACCGCCGTTGACGGCGCATTTGTGGCCGCCGACACCTTTTTTATCGCACATCTCAGGCCCGAGGTCGATATGTATTTCACTGCAAGGCCCACAGGGACCGATATCGCCCATCTCCCAGAAATTATCTTTCTTGCCGAAAGCCAAGACCCGCTCAGCATGTATCGAAGTCACCTTCGTCCACAGCCTGGCGGCCTCATCGTCTCTGGGCAGGCCGTCGGGGTCGTACCCGGAAAAAACCGTCGCCCACAAGCTCTCCGGCGCAATGCCCCAAACCTTTGTAAGAAGCTCCCAGGCCCATTCAATCGCCTCAGCCTTAAAGTAATCATCGAAAGACCAATTGCCTAACATCTCGAAAAAAGTGTGGTGATACGTGTCTTTACCCACTTCCTCAAGGTCGTTGTGCTTGCCGCTTACACGCAGGCATTTTTGGCTGTTGACCGCCCGGGGACACTTCGGGGACACCAGGCCCAAAAAAATGTCCTTGAACTGGTTCATCCCCGCGTTGGCAAAAAGCAGGGTCTCATCACCAATAGGCACTATGGGCGAGCTGGGAACAAATTCGTGCCCCTTGTCCTTGAAAAAATCTATAAAGCCGCTTCTGATTTGCTCTGCGCTTAACATTTCATTTCTCGTCTTGCGTCTCTGGCTTTAACTCTTTGGCAACGAGGATTTTTTCTTTTATCTCATCGCACAAATCTTTATTTTCCGCTAAATACTTCTTGGCGTTTTCCCTGCCCTGCCCGAGTCGGATATCCCCGTAGTTTAACCAGGCACCGCTCTTTTCCACACAATCGCAATCAACTCCCAAATCAAGCAAGTCGCCTTCGTAGCTGATTCCGTGGTCGAACATAAGGTCGAATTCCGCTTCACGGAAAGGCGGTGCGATTTTATTCTTTACCACTCTGGCCCTGACCCTGCTCCCCACCGCGATGCCGCCGTCCTTAATAGTCGCCAGCCGTCTCACGTCTATTCGGATTGTGCTGTAAAACTTCAGCGCCCTTCCACCGGGAGTGGTTTCAGGATTGCCAAACATCACGCCGATTTTCATACGTATTTGATTTATGAACAGAAGGACGGTTTTGCTCTTGCCGATGACAGCGGTAAGCTTTCTCATCGCCTGGCTCATTAATCTTGCCTGTAGTCCGACGTGCCTGTCACCCATTTGTCCTTCGATCTCTATTGCCGGCGTAAGTGCGGCCACCGAATCAACAATTATAACATCGACCGAATTGGACCTTATCAACATCTCGACAATTTCGAGCGCCTGTTCACCAGTGTCGGGCTGGCTCACCAGCATGCTGCTTACATCGACACCCAGTTTTTTGGCCCAGGTTGTGTCCAGCGCGTGTTCGGCGTCGATGAACGCCGCCACCCCGCCCCCGCGTTGGGCGCTTGCAATGACATGAAGCGCCAGGGTAGTCTTGCCGGACGCTTCCGGGCCGAACAGCTCTGTAACCCTGCCGCGCGGGACACCCACACCGCCCAGAGCCATGTCAAGCGATAGTGACCCGGTCAGTATGCCAGCGACTTTGGCGTACTTGTGTTCATCCATTTGCATAATCGCGCCTTGGCCGTATTGCTTCTCAATCTGCGCAATCACACGCTGCAACGCTGTTTCCTTGCCGGTTGTTTGGGGCTTCAAACTCTCTACCTTGCCCTTGCTTGTTTGCGACGTTTTTGTCTTTGCCATTTTTTTTAACCTCCTTATTTCTGTATATCCTGTTTCGCTTCACACATTATGTTTCACGCATTTTATATTCGCCTAAAACGGTATAAATAGGCCCGGCGGGCGTCAACTGGCTCTGGTAAACCAAGACCGAATCGGCAGGCATAATCCCGACCTTAAAATCCTTGTATTGCTCAACTATCGGTACCAGTTTGAAACCAGCTTTGGGATTCCTTAGCCTGCATAGCGTCAGATGGCCTGAATAAGCCCTCTTCTCCGCCGGCCAGCCTGCTGAGGCCAACTGCTGCTCAAGGTCTTCCTGCAATCGCAGCAGATTGTCGCGTCCCTTGCCCATGCCAACCCATAAAACTCTGGCGCTTCGGCCGCCGAAATAGCCGACTGATTCTATCCCCAGCTCGAAGCTGTTATGTCTGCCCGCAACTTCCTTGACTATATTACAGATATCAACGACCTGCTCATCTTTGATCTCGCCCAGAAACTTCAACGTCAGGTGCACGTTCTCCGGGTTCACCCACTTGACGTCGCTTCTCTTAACATCAACTTTGCTTTTCAACTGCTGCTGCAAATCGCCCAGGGCGGCCCTGTTATTCTCGTCAATATCTATCGCTATAAAGCATCGCATCTTGCCGCGCCCCACCTAAAAACGTGTAACTTGCCGCAAAGTTTCCAATCTGCCATCGATATCGTTTTTACTTATCGACGTCAGACCTGCCAGTGAAAAATCGGCAATCGTAAACGAGGCAACCACCGTGCCATACGCAACTGCCGTCTTCAACGAGGCAAAATCGGTCTTGCCTGCCTGCACAAGATAACCCATAAAGCCCCCTGCAAAGCTGTCCCCGGCTCCGGTCGGGTCTTTGACTTCGGCGGCTGGATAAGCCGGCAAAATAAATCTCTCCCCGCTCCCATTGCATACCATCGAACCCGATTCACCCTTCTTGATTATCACCACAGTAGGCCCCATATCCAAAATCTTTTCCGCTGCCTTTACCAGATTATATTCGGCCGCCAGCATCCGCGCCTCGCCGTCATTGATTACCAGGCAGTCGATTTTTTCAAGCAGCCGGTTCAAATCATCAAGGTTATCCTTAATCCAGCAGTCCATCGTATCGGCTGCCACAAAATCAGGCCCTTGTACCTGCTGGAGCAATTGCATCTGAAGAGCCGGGGCGGTATTTGCAAGGAAGACGAATTTACTGTCTCTATATTCTTCCGGCACCTCCGGCGGCGCCTCGGCAAGAACATTTAATTCAATGTAATCCGTTCTTCTGTCATCCATATTATCGCTATACGTGCCTTTCCAGCGAAAGGTCTTGCTCTGCTCCCTGACCTCCAAACCCGTCAAATCAACGTCCCTGCCGGCAAAAACTTCAGCCAAATCGAACGGACAATCCGGGCCGATGACCCCGAGAAACCGGACCGGCGTAAAAAAACTCGCCGCCATACTAAAATAAACCGAAGAACCACCCAGGCAGTCCTCACTGACCCCGTATGGCGTTGTGACAGTATCAATTCCAATCGAACCGGTTACCAATAATGACACGTATTACTCTCCTCTAATTCTGCGCCCTTGCTTTGACTGTTCTTACCGTATTATCTATTCTTCTTAAGGTTTTTTCTTTACCTAACATCTGCACAGAATCAAAAATAGGCGGACTGATTGTAGTCCCACAAATGGCTACACGCAAGGGTTGAGCAACTTTCCCCAGGCCGACCTGCTTTTCTTGAGCCAAACTGCGCAGCATACCCTCGATATTATCAACGGTAAACTGCTCCATAGCCTCAAGTTTATCACGAACGATTGCTAAAACAGCTAATCCGTCATTTTTGAGCAAAACTTTTTTAACCGCTTTCTCATCGTACTCTATTCTCTCATCGGCCAAAAACAGAAACCTGCTTTTACGCTCGATATCCGCTAACGTTCTTGCGCCTGCGCAAATTTCTATAATTCTCTCTAAGGTCTCATCATCGGCGCCAATGACCGGCGATTCGACGGCTTTCAAATAATCCTTAAAATGGCCAAGAAGTCTTTCTTTGCCTACCCGGCGAATGTGCTCGGTGTTGAATGCAAGAAGCTTATCGCGATCAAACAGACTATTTGCCTTTGTCAAACGCGAAAGATCAAAACACTCGACTAATTCCTCAAGCGACATAATTTCCCGGTCGCCCCCGGGGTTCCAGCCCAATAGTGCAAGAAAATTCACCATGGTCTCGGGAAGGTATCCGCTGTTGAAGAAATCAACAATGTTAATCTCCGGCAGATGAACTCCGAGGTATTTTGTCATAGCATCGATAGCGGGCACATCAGGTGTAGTTTTACCCTTAAGAAAGCTGTTTATTTCTTCAACTGCAATATCACCGGCCTTTGCAAGTTTTTCAAGGTCGATATCTTCTATACTTTTGATGGCCTTCCTCAATGCCTTCGGACGCTCGCGTTTGGAAAGCTTCCCGCCGGTATCGCTGACGGTAACGGACATGTGCGCATACTTCAGAAGCTCGCCAAACCCTAAAGCTTTCCATAATTCCTGCTGACCGGGCGTATTCATAAGGTGTTCCTGCCCGCGGAGGACGTGGGTCACCCCCATAAGCTTATCATCGACGACGCACGCAAAGTTGTACGTGGGAAATCCATCGCTCTTTTGTATGATAAAATCGCCTATTTCGCCGGCTGCAAACTTGACCTCACCACGCACCATATCGGCAACCACAATAGGCTCATCCCGGCCGACGGCAAAGCGTACCGTTACAGGACAGCCTTGCCCGCGCTTGTTTTGGGCGTCGCCGTCATCGGGGAAATCCTCCGGGCGCCGATAGATAAAGCTCTTTTTTTGCTTCTCGGCCTCCCTGCGCATGGCCTTAAGCTCATCAGCCGTATCGAAACAATAATAGGCCTTTTTCTCGTCGAGAAGTTGTTTTACATATTTATCGTAGATATCCCGCCGTTCGGACTGCAGATACGGCCCATTCGGTCCCCCAACCTCCGGCCCCTCGTCCCATTCGATACCGAGCCAGCGAAGATCCGCAATAACCTGCTCAATTGCCGTTGGAGTGTTGCGTTTCTGGTCCGTATCCTCAATACGCAAAATAAATTTACCACCCATCCGCCGGGCCCAGAGCCAGTTAAACAGGGCCGTTCGGGCACCGCCGACGTGCAAATAACCTGTTGGTGATGGCGCAAAACGCGCTACAACCATTTCAGACCTCATCAATTTCGGAAATACGTGAAAAAAACACAGGATAAGTTATCTCCGGGCCATTGTCAAGAACCGCAAAAAAGCAGCTAAATCGGGCGCATCTCTCCCAGATTACCATGTTACTAACAGCCTGACGCCGGGCACTATCCGGAATAATGGGATTACTCCTGAGACAGCACAAAGGGAATTTTTCTAATGGGCCAAAATTTTCCTTGCCCCGGTAGAAAGTTTTTGGTATCAGAACGTTTAGCTGCCATACCGGTTAGCTCTTATGTGGCTTGTCGAGATTTATGCAGCACGATAAAATGGCAGTAACTCGTTTTTCAATTAGGGAGAATAAAATGGCCGGTAAAAGGAAATTCGAAACCAAAAGCTCAAAACTAAAAACCGCCGAACTCCGCAGTTTAGTACCTTATGCCCTTGGCTTTGCCCTTATTGTTTGCGTTGTGTTACTTAATGGGTGCACTCCAACTAATGAAGGCCAAAGAGCTCAGAGACCTCGTGTCACCAAAATCGCACAGACGCTGGACCAGGAGAAGAAGCAAAAGCTGTTGAGAGCAATCGAACGCAGATTTGAAAATCCCCAGGCCCATTTCGAGCTGGGCCAGTTGTACCAGGCCGAAGGCTTGCAGGTTTCCGCGGAGTATCATTACAATACCGCTCTGCGTTTTGACCCTGTCTACCGAGATGCCCAGGCGGCGATGATAAAAATGCTGAGCCAGAGCGGCAGCACAGACAAGGCCAAACTCCTGGCTGTCACCTATATGAAGGAAGTTTCCCGTTCCGCGACCGGATCACGCCGGCTTGCAATGGCGTTTCAGAAGCAGGGGCTGGATGAGTATGTACTGGCCTGTTACCAACAGGCCATTCGTATGGAACCGAATTCTGCCGAAAACTACAAGCAAATCGGATTCTATTATTTAAGCAAAAACGATAAGGTCCGCGCCAGGGATTACTTGAGCCGCAGTTTTGAAATTAAACCGAACCAGGCGGATGTGGCTCTTTCACTGGGACATCTTGGCGTGGAAATAAAAATACCACAAAAGCCCGAGAAAAATACAACGAGTTCGGACAAGGCTGTGGAATAATCGGAGAAGGAAGATAGTGGCTCCCGAATCGTGATTCAAACCACGCTCCATTAGAGGGACCAGGCGAAACAGGTCCACGGATCCAAAGGGAAAAAGCCTCTAACGGGGCGAACTGCGAACCTTGTTTTTTTCTCCCCGTGGTGAATGGATGCGCCGCGGGGTTTTTTTTAATTTTCGATTTAGTATTTTCTGTTTACTATTTTTAGTTTTCCCTAATCAATTTCCAGATCGCTTGTGGCCGAATGGAAAAACGTTGAAAACAGCCAATAAGAAATAATTAATAATCGATGTCATTTCTGGGATTGCACATTGCGGACGTCCTTGTGTTAGGGTTATACCTTATCGGGATAACCTGTATTGGTGTCTGGGCTGCCAGAAGAATAAAAAACATCGCCGATTTCTTTATGCCCCGCAAGTTCGGCAAAGCGATGATGGTGATGCACGCTTTCGGCACCGGCACCCATTCCGACCAGGCTGTCAGCGTAGCTTCAAAAAGCTTCACAAACGGCCTTTCCGGTATATGGTACCAGTGGCTCTGGCTGTTCGCGACGCCATTTTACTGGCTGATTGCGCCGGTAATGAGACGTTTCAGGGCTATTACAACCGCCGATGTCTTTGAAGCCAGGTTTAGCCCAAGCGTAGCGAAGCTATTTGCCGTTGTGGGGATGCTGAACCTCTCGATTAATATTGGCATTATGCTAAAAGGCTCCAGCGCCGTCGTAGATGCCAGCACAGGAGGTCACGTCTCCTCCAATGTCGCTATTGCCGCGATGACCGTAATGTTCGTCATATATGGAATAGCGGGCGGGCTCTCTGCTGCCATCATTACTGATTTTATACAGGGTATTCTAACTATTGTTTTCTCTTTTCTGCTGCTTCCCTTTGTCCTTCACGCAGTCGGCGGCCTTGGCGGGATACGCGATGTAATACCGAATGCAGATGAGATGTTTTCCCTCGTAGCGCCCGGCGAGATTGGATTTTTCTATATAATAATGATTTCTGTAAACGGTCTGGTGGGTATCGTGACCCAGCCACATACAATGGGTAATTGTGCCGCCGGCAAAACCGAAAACGAAGGCAGGGTCGGCTGGATGTGCGGCAACTTTCTAAAACGCGTATGCACCGTGGCATGGTGCCTGACAGGTCTTGCAGCCATCGCCTATTTCAGCAAACGCGGGGCTCAACCCGTGCATCCGGACCACGTCTTCGGATTGATAGCGGCCGACTTCCTGCCGAATATATTACACGGATTACTGGGTCTTTTTCTCGCGGCACTTTTGGCTTCTGTAATGAGCTCATGCGACTCTTTTATGATTGCATCATCGGGCTTGTTCACAAAAAATATTTACCAGCCCCTAATACCTGATAAAACTCAGAAACACTACGTCCTTGTCGCCCGCATTACTTCACTGGCAATAGTCGCCTGCGGCGTGGCCTTTGCCTATTGGCTGCCCGGCGTTGTCAAGGGCCTTGAGATATTCTGGAAAGTTTCGGCCATGATGGGCATCGCGTTCTGGCTCGGGCTCTTCTGGAGACGAACAACGGTCGCCGGCGCCTGGGCCGGGACTTTGACTGGTTTTGGCGTGCTGCTTTTCACCGGTAGAATCGCCTTTGGCCAATACATCCTTTGGGATTTCAACGCAAACCTTGCTGATATGCTGCCTGGCTTTATGTTGTGGGAAGGTAAATTATATATGCCCTGGCAGATGGTTTTTTACCTTTCAGCAGGGCTCCTGGTTACCGTTGTAGTCAGCTTGTTTACCAAACCGGTTGCCACCGAAAAGCTCGACAACTTTTACGCGCTCGTGCGCACCCCCGTAAGGCCCGGTGAGCAAGTAGCTGTCTCCTGCACTTTGCCCTCCGACGCCGTTGTCCCCGAAAAGCGAAGCCTGTTTCCAAATACCAGTCTTGAGATACTCATTCCATCTCGCAGCTCGGTCATCGGTTTCCTGGCCGGTTGGGGATGCGTCGCTGCGATTATTTATTCAGTTTATCTAATAGCAAATGCATAACAGATAGCAAACATCACAAATATCAAGGAGAAGGAACTATGAACAGGACAAAATGCTGGATTTCAACAGTGCTCCTGTGCCTCTTGACAACGGCTTCTGTTTTCGGTGATGATAATACCTACGACGTCCGCGACTACGGCGCCAAGCCGGACGGCAAAACACTGTGCACCAAATCTATTCAGAAAGCAATCGACGAATGCGCCAAACAAGGCGGCGGGACCGTCTATTTCCCGCCCGGCACTTTCCTCTCCGGTACAATCTATATGAAAAGCAACGTGACACTGAAACTCGACTCTGGCTCCACCCTTTTGGGCAGCACCAACCTCAAAGACTATCCCCCAACTGTGCAGGCCTTCAGGTCCTACACGGACAACTACACAGACAAGAGCCTGATATACGGCGAAAAGCTGCAGCGCATCGCCATCACAGGCAACGGCACAATCGACGGCCAAGGCGCGGCTTTCAAAGGACCATACAAGGTGCGACCGTATATGATTCGATTTATTCAATGTCGAAACGTCCTCGTAAAAAACGTCACCATCAGAAACTCCCCTATGTGGGTCCAGCACTACCTGGCTTGTGACGATGTACTCATCGATGGAATCACGGTCAGAAGCCGTGTCAACGGCAACAACGACGGCATCAATATTGATTGCTGCCATCAGGTACTCATCTCCAACTGTAACATCAGCTCGGGAGACGACGCTATCGTTCTAAAGAGCACCGCGGCACGGTCGTGCAGAAACGTAACAGTCAGCAACTGCGTGTTGAGCAGCCTCTGTAACGGCCTGAAAATGGGCACCGAATCGAACGGCGGCTTTGAGAATATCGTCATGACCGGCTGCTCAATCTATGACACGCGCCTGGCAGGCATCGCACTGGAAATAGTGGACGGAGGCACGATGGACCGCGTGGTAGTATCAAACATAACAATGAATAAAGTTGGTGCGCCTATCTTTATGCGTCTTGGCAATCGCGCCCGCCCGTTCAGGAAGGACATAAAACCCAAAATGGGCGTGATGCGTAACATCACAATCAGCAATATCGAGGCGACCGGCGCCAATCCGACCGGCTGTGCTATTTCCGGTCTGCCGGGCCACGCAATAGAAAACGTCACCATTAGTAATGTAAGACTATCGTTTGCTGGCGGGGGGACAAAAAAGGATGCCGCCCGCGCCATACCTGAAAAAACCACCGCTTACCCGGAGTACTCGATGTTCGGCAGGTTGCCGGCTTACGGCTTCTATTGCCGCCACGTCAAAGGCCTCAAGCTCCGCAACATACAGCTCCAGTTGGCCAAATCCGACAAGCGTCACGCGCTGGTCGCCGAAGAATGCGAAAATTTATCGATTGATGACCTTGATGCTCCGTTCTCACCGGACGCCGGCGCGATAATTCGACTGACCAATGTCAAAGGGGCTTTAATTCGCGGATGCAGGCCCCCGACAGGAACCGATACATTCCTGAAATTGCAGGGAACTAAAAGCCAAGGCGTCCTGCTTACAGCCAATGACCTCAGCGGCGTCAACAGAGTCGCTGAGATCACTCCGAATGTCCCAAAGACGGCGCTGTCCCAACTGGCAAACCACCCTACTAAGAAACCGTAAAAAGATTAACCGGAGGATGATCATGAAACAACAAAGACGACTATCAGTGCCACATAAAACCCTACACTTTGTATTTTTAGTTACAATAATATCTGTGTGTTCAGGTCGGGAAGTGCTTCAAGCAGACCTCAATCGCCCCTTGCAGACCATTCCCAGGAACATCCCGACCACACAGCCGCAACATCCCGGCAACGTCTTCCTGCTCGGAGAGGATGTGAATATCAAAATGCCTGAGAAAGCTATAGGCAAAGCTATAAGCTGGCGCCTGCTCGATGACCACAGGAACATCATTAAACAAGGCTCTATCGACGAAAAAACATCGAACCTGAATATCAGCAGATTGGGAATCGGCTGGTACCGAATCGAATTTCTGGATGCAGCCGACAAGGTCGTCGATTGGACAACGGCGGCGGTCCTGGCAAGGCTGGCCGAACCCGTACCACAGGATTCGCCCATATGCGTCGACTCCGCCACTTCATGGTTTGCATCCAACCAACCGGCCCGCCAGGAACGTTTCGCCCAATTAGCCGCCCTTGCAGGTGTGAACTGGATTCGAGACCGTATGAGTTGGGGTGGATTCCAGAGGGCGCCCGACAAATTCCCCGAAAAAACTACCTATGACACGGCGGCTACTTTCCAGGCAAGGTATGGGCTCAAAGTCCTGCAGGTATTTCATGACATACCCGGCTGGGCCACGGACAAGGAACTCGACGGAGAAAACCGCTCCAGACGGTTTCCCAGGGACCTCCGCGTGCTGTACAAATTTTGCAAAGCTATGGCCCAGCGCTACAAAGGCCGCGTACTCGCCTGGGAACCCTGGAACGAAGCAAATATCACTACGTTCGGCGGTCACACAATCGACGAAATGTGCACGCACCAGAAAGCGGCATATCTCGGCTATAAGGCAGGCAATCCAAATCTTACCGTATGCTGGAACGTCTACGCCGGTGCCGGAACAACTCTGCACACCAGGGGCGTCCTTGAAAACCAGACGTGGCCATATTTCGAGACATACAACATCCACTCGTACCAGAAACCCGACAATTATCTGAAGCAATTCGAACCGGCACGGGAAGCCGCGTGTGGTCGCCCGATTTGGATTACAGAATGTGGAGTCCGGGCTGTGGCCAAAACTCCAAAGCCCTGGAGCGAACTATCACAGGAAGATGAACTAAAGCAGGCCAAATTCATCGCGCGCTCTTATGCAAGCAGCCTGTTTGCCGGAGTCAATCGTCACTTTTTCTTCATTCTCGGTAACTTCCACGAAAGGGAAGTACAGTTCGGCCTCTTGCGTTACGACCAGACTCCCCGGCCAGGCTACGTGGCTCTGGCAGCGCTCGGCCGGATCCTGGCAGGAGCAACATGTTTGGGCAAATGGACTCCCCAGGGCAACTCCTCCGTGCGAGCTTACGCTTTCCGCTCACGACCTGATGGGCGACCGCGAGATGTGCTTGTAATCTGGGCGGAAAAACCCACAACCTGGCCATTGCCCAAAAGCTTGTCCGTAGAAGCTGTTTACGATTATCTGGGCAGGTCCCTTGGTAAAAACACGCCGGCAAAGATTGATTCGGCCCCTGTTTTCGTCATTCTCCAAAAAGGTGCCGCCCGAAAGCTGCCCCTGGAACAGCCGTTGCGCTCTTCGGCATTTCGAGGCGGCAAAGCCTCGCCTGTGGTCTTACAACTCCAGATGCACCACGACTCGACTAAGCTCGACCAGCAGGCCCATACTGTTCCATCGGGCAAAGAAACGAACCTCAATCTCTTCGCATATAACTTCGGTAATAAAGCTGTCAGTGGAATAATAACCGTCGAACACGCCCCGCGAGGATTTACACTAACACCGGATCGCTGGGAAATCACGCTTGAACCGATGGAACGAAAGCGCCTGCCCGCTCGTTTCAGCACAAATGCTTCGGAAAGCGATAGAGCTAAAGATGACTGGATAAAACTGCAAGGCGACTTCGCAGATGCCGGCCGACCGGTCCTGGCGTTTCGACTTGTAACTAAGTAAAAGGCTGCTGTACCCCGCATGAGCGGTTAAACAAAATAATGGAAA
This sequence comes from Planctomycetota bacterium, assembly GCA_019456145.1. Taxonomy (GTDB): domain Bacteria; phylum Planctomycetota; class Phycisphaerae; order Sedimentisphaerales; family Anaerobacaceae; genus CS2-K091. The sequence continues at coordinate 471,070 of VRUL01000001.1, read as the reverse complement.
GGAAAACCAACGTATGAAGCTGGAAAAGTATTCATTTGGAATCGGTGACAGGTTCGGCCGGCAGGGAAAGGCCCAGCTCGCCGCCATAATAAAGGCAAAAGAGCAGGGCCTAAACATCACCCCTGTCTGGAACAAATCTAACAGGGAACACACTATCATCGGCACAACACCACAGGATACACATAAAGAGGCTGACCAGGCTGTCTCGGCGGCGGCGTTCAAAGAACCCTATTTTGTGGACGCCGACCATATTGGTCTAAACAATGTTGACGCATTTATCGAATCCAGCGACTTTTTCACCCTTGATGTCGCCGACTTCATCGATAATCCAGCTCAAGAAAGTGACATACAAGCCTTCATCGAAAAGCACAAAAAGTTTATCGGCTCGCTCGCAATCCCCGGTATCAGAGAGAGCTTCGAAATAACCGAGCAGCAGGTCCGAGCCATAGCGGGTAAGTGTCTGCTGGCAATAAAAGAAGCAGGCAAAATTTATCGCCACATAGAGTCAGCCAAAGGCCCCGGCAACTTCATCACTGAAGTCTCGATGGACGAAACCGACCAGCCGCAAACTCCCGTCGAAATGCTTTTCATTCTCGCAGCTATTTCCGACGAAGGCATTCCCGCCCGGACAATCGCCCCGAAATTTACAGGCCGATTCAACAAAGGCGTCGATTATGTCGGTGACGTGGCAAAGTTTGCAAAGGAATTCGAAGAAGATGTCGCCGTGGTCACCTTTGCAGCCAAAGAATTCGACCTGCCCAAAGATTTGAAACTGAGCGTCCACTCCGGCAGTGATAAGTTTTCAATTTACGAGCCAATAGCCAAGACGCTGAAGAAATTCGATGCCGGCCTGCATCTTAAAACCGCTGGCACAACCTGGCTCGAAGAACTAATTGGCCTGGCAATGGCTGGTGGAGAAGGCCTTGCAATCGCCAGGGAGGTTTACACAAAGGCGATTTCACGAATCGACGAACTTTGTACCCCATACGCGACCGTCATCGATATCGACAGGGCCAGGCTCCCCGCCCCCGAAGCCGTTGACCAATGGGACTCAGACGCCTTTGCCTCTGCTCTCAGGCACGACCAGTCGCGCCAAAGATATGACCGCAACCTCCGGCAGCTTCTACACATAGCATACAAGATTGCCGCTGAAATGGGCCCGCGCTATTTCAACGCACTGGACAAATACGCCGACATAATCGCCCGCAACGTGACCGAAAATATCTACGAACGACACATAAAACCGCTCTTTATGGGGATACAGAAGCCATAAATCGCAAGTTCACAAGTAACTTTTGCCTGCGTGTAATTGTGCTTTGATACTCTTTACTGGACGATGGCCCGGCAAATGGCAAGCCGCACTTGGCGCTTGGTTTTCCCGCCCATTATCATCTATCCGGCATTTCCATCAGTGGTTCACGGCCGGCAATTGTGCAGAGAAGCCTCGAATCTGGCCGATATAAATTCCGGATGGGTTACGCGATGTTTGTGCGCAGGACAGGCAAGACGCTTTTTATCGGTCTTGACGAAAGTGACAAAATGAGTAAAGTGGCAGTATGAAAGACAAAATAATATGCAAAACGGCGGTCCTGTTTGTCGGGATCGCGGCGCTGCTGGTCTTTTTATGCAGTTGCATCAGTTTCGATATCGGTGATTGGCCCAGCAAGTTTGTCTATCCTCACAACAACCCGCCAACCAACTGGTGCGGGTCGATAGGCGCTTTCTGTGCATACCATTTGCTGTATTACGTTGGGCCCGGCGTCTTTGTCATACTCGCTTCGGCAATTTCCTGGCTAACTGCCAAACTGGCAAATCGGACTACAGCTCAGCCCTTTTTGCGAGCAATTGGACTGGCACTGCTGACCGTCGCGGCTTCGAGCAGCTTTTACTGCTTATGGCCTTATCGGTTCTTTGGTTTTCCGATGGGTTCCGGCGGTGTCCTTGGAGTCGGGACGGTAGTATTTTTGCAGAGCCATCTTGCTATGTTGGGCACCTTTATACTAATTGCAGCCACCTGGATTGTAGGCATTGTTCTTTTAGCGGATAGTGTTATCCTGGCGGTGCTGCGAGGCTTTAGTCTTACGGCAAGAAAAATGGTCGGCGCAACGGGGCCGGCCTGGTCGGCAGCAAAGCAGCGGTCAGAAGTATTAGGTGAGATATGGCAAAAACTAAGCGTCAAGTCCCCGGCAAGCGTCCCGTTGTCCAGGCCCCGAGTTAACAGTAAAAAGATTTCGGCGTCAGATTCCAGGCAATTCAAGTTAACACCTCCAAAGGTGAAAAAGCCGGCCAAACCCTATGTGCCGCCGAGCTATGATGATTACAGTCTGCCGCCCATGGACCTGCTCGTTGAGCCCGAGCACACTTTCGCTGCGGTCCAGGAGAAGATCGTCAAGGCAAAGGCGGCGGCTCTGGAACAATTGCTGACCGAGTTCAGTATCAATGCGCGGGTAGTCGCAGCCGATACCGGGCCGGTCGTGACAATGTTTGAACTGGAGCTTGCAGCCGGTGTTAAGGTAAGTCAGATTAGCACACTGGCCAATGATATAGCTCGTGCGCTGGGCGTAGGCGCGGTTCGTGTAGTGGCTCCTTTGCCGGGAAAGCATACGATAGGAATTGAAGTACCGAACACCGAGAAAGAAAAAGTTCGTATCAAGGATATAATGCGGTTGGCCGGGAGCAAGTCCGAGAAAATGGAAATTCCGCTGTTTCTGGGCAAGAATTCGTCGGGCGAAGCGCTTATTTCAGACCTGACAACGATGCCGCATTTGCTTATTGCCGGCACAACCGGCTCGGGTAAAAGTGTATGCATTAATAGTATCGTTACAGGGATACTTCTTACCAAGCGCCCGGACGAGGTAAAGATGATTTTGATTGACCCGAAAATGGTCGAGATGACGGTGTTCAATACTATTCCACACCTGATGTGCCCGATAGTGACTGATACCCAGCGGGCCATCCAGATACTTGAATGGGCCACTGTGAAGATGGATGAGCGTTACGCCCTGCTAGCAGAGGCCAGGGTAAGGAATGTAGCCGAGTATAACAGGCTCGGCGAAGAGGAGATCATTAAGCGGTTTGATCCGGGCAGTACCGACGAAGCGGCCAAGATTCCCAAGAAACTGCGCTACATTGTGATAATAATTGATGAGCTTGCCGATTTGATGATGACCGCAGCCAAGGAGATAGAAGCTTATATCGTTCGTCTTGCGCAGAAGAGCAGGGCGGTTGGTATTCACATTGTCCTGGCTACTCAGCGGCCGCAGGCGACGGTTGTTACAGGCCTGATAAAGTCAAATATGCCGTCCAGGATTGGTTTCAGGGTCGCTGCAAGGCTGGACAGCAGAATTGTGCTCGACCAAAACGGGGCCGAAACCCTGCTCGGTCAAGGGGACATGCTGTTTCTAAAGCCTGGTACGAGCGATTTGGTGCGCGCCCAGGGCACCTTTGTTGATGAGAGGGAGCTCAGGAAAATCGTTAAATATCTTAAAGAAGTTGCCGAGCCGCAATTCCATCCTGAGCTTACCCAGCTAAACAGGATTGACGTGACCGATATGCACAAGGATGAGCTTTTTGATCAGGGTGTTCGGATTGTTTTGGACTCGCAGCGAGGAAGCGTATCCCTGCTACAGCGAAAGCTCAATATCGGTTACGCCCGCGCTTCGAGGATTATCGAGATGATGGCGGCAGCAGGCATACTCGGCGAATACAAGGGCAGCCAGGCTCGGGAAGTTATGATGACCCTCAAGGAATATGAGCAGATGTGTCAGAAGGCCGAGGCCGCCGAACAACAGGCTGTGGCTTCCGTTGTTGACACCGAAAAAGCAAAGCAGCCCTATGAGGGCTCTGCCGAAGGCGAATATCACTATGCGGCCGTCGAGAGTGAAGATTAGAAATTAGGCTCGCAGCACTCGGCGCAGGCCCTCTTGTCCTCATAAGCTTCCAGAATCGACCCAAATGTTCACTAATCCAGCAGTTAAAGCAGTCAAAAACGATGCTTTTGACAGAGCTACGCCCACTTTTTTCCTTGCATCCCATTGTCATAATCTGTAAACTCAATGCTTTAGGTCTCATAACTAAACAACTAAAACAATAACAAAGGACAAAACTATGGCAGAGAAAAACCTCGTTCAAAGACGTCAGTTCTTGAAATCAACCGCGGCCGCCGGAATCGGATTAATCATTCTACCAAGCGGAACACTCTCCGGCGCAAACGCGCCCAGCAACAAACTCAATGTGGCCCTGATTGGTGCCTGGGGCCGGGGCCGCGCCCATCACGGATCCATTTCGAGCGAAAACATCGTGGCCCTGTGCGACGTCGACGAGAAAAAAATGGCCCAGGCCGCCAAAAAGTTCCCCAAGGCAAAGCAATACGTCGACTGGCGCAAGTGCCTCGAGCAAAAGGACCTGGATGCTGTAGTTTGCTGCACCACAGACCATACTCACGCCTTCATCGCCAACTGGTCGCTGAACCGCGATCTGCACGTCTTTTGCGAAAAGCCGCTGGGCAACACTGTGGAAGAAGCACGCGTGGTCCGCGCGACATATCTAAAGAAGAAAAATAAGTTGGCTACGCAGGTTGGCACCCAGCGCCACGCCCAGCCCAACTTCGAGCGTGTGCGTGAGCTGGTAAAAGACGGAGCGATCGGTGAGTTGACGGATGCGTATGCATGGGGCAACCGCCAGATTCGCAGGCCCGGCTATCTGCCTGCCAAAGGCCAACCGCCTAAGAATCTCCATTACGACCTGTGGATTGGCCCATCCCCCTGGCATCCTTACAATCCCGGCTATTTCGGAGGCTGCCTCAGTTGGAACATGTACTGGGACTTCGGCAGCGGCCAGATCGGTGACATGGGAAGCCACACGATCGACCTGGTCTGGAACGCGATTGACGCGGGTCGTCCAACAACGGCCAAAGGTGAAGGCCAGGAGTACAATCCTGAAGTCACTCCCGTCGAACTGCACACATCTTTCGATTTTCCGGCCAACGACTGGCGCGGGCCTATCAAGGTCCACTGGTATCAGGGCGGCATGATGCCGAGGTCACCGAAGGGTTACGTCGATTTGAATAAAATCGGACACGGCGCGATGTTCAAGGGCACTAAGGGCTATATTGTCTGCGATTTCGGTTCGCGGATTTTGCTGCCGTTCGGCAATGATGCGGACCTGACCTACTACAAGGGACGGGACAAGGACGATGTGATTCCGCCGCTGGGTCACTTCCAGAAAGAATGGATCGATGCCTGCAAGGGTGACCTGAAGACGCATTGTGATTTCGACTACGGTGGAACGGCGATCGAGATGATGCTCCTGGGTCTTGTGGCCTATCGCGTCGGCAAGAAAATTAACTACGATGGCAAAAACGGTCGCGTCACCAACAGCGATGAGGCCAATGGGCTGCTGAGCAAAAAGTATCGCCCCGGCTGGACCCTGAACGGCTAAGCCAACGATCCAAATGTGCCTAAATTAAGATGTGCTGCACCGGATGCTCCTGTGCCAGCCGCTTTGTGCAACCGGATATTGCCTCAAAAATCGCCTTGGTCGGCAAAAGATATGCTATCAAATAGAAAATATCTCTTTTATACTTCGTCTTACTCTTATTTTGGGCGTATTTATAGGACTATTCCTGCTTTTTTCTGAAAAAAACTGGTTTTTTATACTGATATGCTATTTTTGAGGGAAAAGGGCTTGATTAACTGGTTTGAATCGGCTATAGTCCTGCATTTGAAATTGCTCTGTCGCACGGGGTAGCTTCGGATTAGTTTTTTTGGGGTCAGCAGTTTTCACGGCGTAGCTGACTCAAGCCTCCGACAGGGCCAAACCGGGCCGATACAAGACGGTCTCCGTGACAAGCGTTTGAATATTGATTATATTGACTATATTCAATATCCGTTTTTCAATATCAAACAGTCAATTGGATTACCCGGTGGTGTAATCGGTAACACATGGGCTTTTGGTGCCCACGTTCCAGGTTCGAGTCCTGGCCGGGTAGGCTTAAATCGCCAAGCGCTTCTCGTGAAGCGCCAAGCGAGTTACACATAACCGGATACAAGATATTATGGCAGAAAGAGTGGCGATAATACTGGCGGCGGGGATTAGCAAAAGGATGCACACAGAGCTTCCAAAAGTGCTGCACGAGGTATGCGGCCGGCCTATGCTCGCCTATGTACTCGATACATGCCGGCAGGTGGGGGTGGAGAAAATATATGTTGTAGTTGGCTTCGGCAATGAACAGATAGAAGAGCGATTCAGCCAGGCCGAGGATATTGTCTGGATTCAACAGAAAGAACAGAAGGGAACTGCCCACGCCGTTTTGTGCTGCAGGCAATATCTTGAGGATTTCAAAGGCCAAACGCTCGTCCTTTGCGGTGATGGTCCTTTGATTCGGGCCGCAACATTGAAAACACTCATCCAAAAACATGAAGAAGGCCAACCGGCGGCAACATTGGCAACCGCTGTCCTGGATGAACCGGCCGGATACGGTCGCATAATCCGCGATAAAAACGGCAATATCCAGAGTATTGTCGAAGATAGCGACTGCACACCACGGCAGTTGGCGATTAATGAAGTTAATCCAAGCTATTATCTGTTCAATAATAAGCTTCTTTTCGATGCGGTACAGGACATTAAACCTGATAATGTCAAAAAAGAGTTTTATCTGACAGATGCGGTCGCCCATATTATTTCGACAGGTCACAAAGTTTTAGCTGTTACAGCGGTGCGGCCCGACGAAGCAAGGGGCGTCAACAGCAGAGTACAACTTACTGAAGCCAATAAGATTATGCAGCGAAGAATTCAACAGAAATTGATGGACAATGGCGTAACAATTGTTGACCCTGATAATACATGGATTGATATAAGAGCACAAATTGGGCAAGACACCGTGATTGAGCCGTTTACATATATCCATGGAGATGTTAAAATCGGCAGGAGTTGTCGCATCGGGCCGTTCGCTTATCTAAGGCACGGAACGGTCCTGGGAAACGATGTTGTCTTAGGCGTCTTCGCAGAAGTTAAAAACTCCACTCTTGGTGATGGCGTTAGAGCACGACACAGCATCTATCTCGGTGATGCTGTTGTGGGACGAGATGTCAACGTAGGCGCCGGCTCGATAACAGCCAATTTCGACGGCGAAAACGTAAACCGTACAAACATTGGCAATGACTGTTACATCGGTTCCGGTGTCGTGCTGATAGCCCCGCTCGAGTTGAAGGAAGGCACACGTATAAGTGCAGGAAAAATAGTCTCACAGGAAAGTATAGATAAATCAGAAAAAACCGAATAAAAACAGATTGACCACAGAGGTGGAAATCCGCCACGGGTGGCAGCGAATATCCCGCGGTAGAAACCGGCACCACATTTTGCAAAACAGGGCAAAAAGGAGACCCGGTAAAAAGGAAAAGGCAAGATGTTTCTAAACGACAATCTGAAGATATTCTCCGGCAGCAGTAATGCAGATTTGACAAGGGCTGTCTGTAAGTATTTGGAGATTCCGGTCGGAGGCGCGAAAGTCGAGCGGTTTGCCGACGGTGAGAAGGTCATCAGGGTTGAGGACGATGTTCGAGGCAGGGATTGCTTCGTCATCCAATCAACGTGCAAGCCTGTTGATGAGCATCTCGTAGAGCTTCTAATATACCTGGACTGTTTGCGAAGGGCCTCTGCCTCAAGAATCACTGCTGTTGTTCCTTACTTTGGATATGCCCGCCAGGACAGAAAAGATGAAGGAAGGGTTCCAATCACTGCAAAGCTCGTGGCAAATATTATTACTGCCGCCGGAGCAAACAGGGTACTGGCAATTGACCTGCACGCCGCGCAGGTGCAGGGTTTCTTCGATATACCCGTTGACCACCTCTCCGGGGAGCTCGTTTTGAGCAAGTATTTCAGGGACAAAAAAATCAGCAACCTAACAGTAGTCGCGCCGGATGTGGGCAATATGAAGATCGCCTCCAGATACACAGGCCGCTTAGGTGGCGAGCTGGCGATTGTACACAAAAAAAGGATCAGCGGCACCGAGGCCATCGCACAGGAAATCATCGGTGATGTCAAAGGCAGAAATATTGTAATGTGCGACGATATTATCGCAACCGCCGGGACGATTTGCAGTGCCGCCAGGCTGGCGAAGGAGCGGGGAGCTGAAAAAATATATGTCGGTGCCACACACGGCATTTTCGCAGGCCAGGCCTTAGAAAGAATCAAGGAGGCTCCGATTGATGAAATAGTAGTTACAGACACGATACCACTAACTCAGGAAGCCCGGGACTGTGGCGATATCAAAGTCCTGACTGTATCGGCTATGTTAGGAGAAGCAATCAAGAGAATTCACAGAAATGAATCGGTCAGCAACTTATTTACTGACTATTGGAAATTGTAAGAGGATATTATGGAAAAAACTTCGCAACTGACCGCGACAATTAGAGAAAACACCGGCTCAAAGGCCGCTGCAAAAGAGCGTAAGAAGGGCCGGATACCAGCTATTGTCTACGGTCATAAAAAAGAGCCCGTGGCTATTTCGTTAGATGCACATAATCTGGTCGAAACGCTGCATCACGGACATCGGCTCATGGATGTGCAGATAGGGAAAAAGTCACAAAAGATGCTCGTAAAAGATCTGCAATATGACTATCTGGGCAAAGATATCATTCACGTAGACTTGATGAGAGTCGACATAACCGAGACCGTTAAAGTAACGGTTCCCATCGAACTCAAAGGAAAGGCAAAAGGCACACTCGAAGGCGGCGTTATTAGTGAGCATACGGACCATCTGGAAATAGAGTGCCTGGCAGCCGACATTCCCGAAAGTATCGTTGTCTCGGTGGCGGATATGGACGTTGGCGACACATTGCACGCAAAAGATATCGAGCTTCCGGCCGGCGCTCGGCTGTCAAGCTCGCCGGAGATACTGCTGATTACCTGTAGTCTGGTCGCCGCCGCCAAGGCTGCCGAAGAAGCCGAAGAAGAAGAACCGACTGCTCCTGAAGTGATTACAGAGGCCAGGGATTCTGAAGAAAAGCCTTCAGGAGAAAAGGCCAAAGAGTGAGTTTCGAACATCGAGTATGGACGTCCGCCGTCGGTGGATTTCTAAAACGCCTATGGCCGGTACCGAAAAGAGAATTTAATGATATGGCCGAGGGCATGAAGATAGTGGTCGGCCTGGGTAATCCGGGCGACGAATATGCCGATACGCGGCACAACATTGGATTTAAAGTTATTGATTCGCTGGCAAAGACCTTAAAGGTGGATGTCAGAAAGCGAAAATTCGGTGCTCGTTTTGGACTTGGCGATTTTGCAGATAAAAAGTTAATATTGTTAAAACCGTGGCAGTTTATGAACCGCAGCGGTCAGGCTGTTGCAACGGCAGTGGGTTTTTACAAACTTGCTTTGAGCGAATTGCTTGTTGTAACCGATGATATGGCGTTACCGCCGGGCAGAATCCGGATCAGGGCAAAGGGTTCGGCCGGCGGCCATAACGGTTTGGCTGATATTATCGAAAAGCTCAGCACCGAGAGTTTCAGCCGGCTGCGAATCGGCATCGGCCAAAGTGGCAGAGAAGACGCCGTAGATTTTGTTCTCAATAAGCCGAAAAAGGAAGATAGATTGCTCCTGGACCAGGCAATCGAGAGGTCGCACCAAGCAGTACTTTGCTGGACTGAATACGGCATTGAAGCGGCCATGAATAAGTTTAATAGTGAATAAAAAACAAAACTAAATGCTAACTTAATTTTTACCGGAGGTATTTGGCTTGGAAACTATCGTCAAAAAACTTTATGAAGCAATGTTTCTTGTTGATTCAACTCAGGCGTCAGATTGGGATGCAGTTGTTAAGACTATCGAAACTATCCTGGCAAGGGCTGAAGCTGAGATTGTCTCTATAAAAAACTGGGCTGAGAGAAAACTCGCTTACGAAATTAACAAAAAGACCAGGGGAACATATGTCCTTTGTTTTTTCAGGTCTGATGGCGAGAAAATCCAGAACATCGAAAAAGATGTGCAGCTCTCGGAACCGATTATGCGTGTTTTGATTCTGAGCACCGAGACAAGGGATGAGAAAGACATTGAAAAAGACATGCTCGATACTCAGGAGAAAAAAGAAAAAGCGGCCGAGAATCTAAGTACTCCAAAACAGGCAGAGCAAGTCGGCCAACCGGAACAGCCCGCCGAACCCAAGGCCGTTGATGAAAGTGGGCCGGAGCAGCCGGAAGAACAAAAAGCTGACCAGGAAGCGGCCGAGGATCTAAGTACTCCACAACAGACAGATCAAGCCGGCCAACCGGAACAGTCAGACGAACCCCAGGCCGCTGATGAAAGTGGGCCGGAGCAGACCGAAACAGAAAAAGATACTACGGAAAAAGATGCTTCGGATTGATCAGCCGCATCAGTTTATAGTTGAACGAAAAGGGATTTTGAAATGAGTAATTTTAATAAAGTTTTACTGATGGGAAATCTTACTCGTGACCCCCAGTTGTCGTATCTGCCAAGCCAGACAGCAGTAGTTGAATTCGGGCTGGCAGTGAACCGCAAATGGACAAGCCGGGATGGCGAAAAGAAGGAAGAGACGTGCTTTGTGGATTGCCGGGCGTTCGGTCGAACTGCTGAAAACATTAACAAGTACATGAGCAAAGGCAGACCGTTATTCGTTGAAGGCAGGCTGACTTTCGACACTTGGACGGCCCAGGACGGCTCAAAGCGCAGCAAACACAGGGTGACCGTTGAAAACTTTCAGTTTATCGGCGGTGCATCGGGACAAGGTGCCAGGCAAACTGAGCAAAATGCAGGCCAGGCAGATAGTCAGGTAGAACCCAATAGAAATTCAGATGATATACCATTCTAAGGTTGTCAGCAGAACAGGTCACCCGATAACCTGTTCTACTGCGGCCGGAAGCGAAGGTAAAAGATGCCAAGAATGCTAAAAAAACCAATAGGTACTAACAGAAATTCGAGCTTTGGCGGGGGTCGGCAAACGCGAAAAAAACGTATGGGGACCCCAGGTGCTCGTGAGCGGACGCAATGTCGTTTTTGCAGAAACAGCATAAAATACATCGACTACAAGGACGTCAGCACTCTGCAAAAGCTATTAACTAATCGCGGCAAGATATACTCACGAAAGCGCAGCGGCAACTGCGCCGGCTGCCAGAGAAAAGCAAAAAAGGCGATTAAACGCGCAAGGTATATAGCGATTTTGCCGTATACAACATAAGCTTTGGTTAATTGGTTAATCGGTGGACTAACTTCTCACTGCTCAGCTTTGAACGGCTTGGCAGGTGCCGATTAATCGGAAAGGATAAAACAGATGAGGATTCTGCTCTGTGAAGATATCAGGGGGCTCGGCTGGCTTGGGGATGTTGTGGACGTCAACGACGGGTATGCCAGAAATTACCTGCTGCCCCAGGGACGGGGAAAGCCTGCTACAAAAGCAAATCTGCGCGCTATCTCTAAAGATAAAGTAAAACGCGCTGAACAAAGAAAACTCGAGGAAGAACAACTCCAAAGGGTTGCAGAAGCGGTGGAAGGCGCAGAAGCTGTCGTCGCCGCTAAAGCCAACGAGCAGGGCGTATTGTTCGGCTCGGTCAGCGCTTCGGAGATTGCGCAGAACCTGCGCGAGCAGGGCTTTGAAGTCGCCGATGAGGACGTGGCACTGCACGAACATATAAAACAGGTGGGAACCGCGGAAGTAACACTTAAATTCGCCGGCGATTTGACCGCTACCGTCAGCGTCGTGGTCGTCCCCGAAGGAGGAGACGTTGAGGAAATAAAAGCCGCAGAAAAAGCCGCTGCCGAAAAGGCCGCACAAGAGGAAAAAGCTGCTGCCGAAAAGGAAGCAGAGCAGAAAGAAGCGGTGCAAGGAGGTGAAAATGAACCAGATGACAAGGACAGTTAAGGAAAGAAATAGTTTGGCGCCGGTATCCTCCGGGGCGGCTGGATTGACCAGTCGAAGTATGCCCGAATCATTAGCGGCTGAGGCCGCCGTTTTAGGCTCGATGATAGTCGACCCGCAGTGTATCAGCCAGGTCGTAGAACAGTTGAAAACAGAAGCCTTTTACCGAATCGAGCATCAAATGATATTTGATGCCCTGATTGCAATCTACGAGAAAAATCCCCTCCAGACGGCAGAGGGGACAGGTATCGGCCATGCGTTAGATGCAGTCCTGCTCCGCGATGAGCTTGAAAAGCGCAAGCAGCTCGAAGCTGTGCAAGGAGGTGATAATTACACAAATGATTAAGGCAGGTAAAGGAAAAACCGAAGGGGCTAAGTTTACTAGTAGAGGTGAATTATTTGCCACTCGTCACATGCCAGAATCGTTGGCGTCTGAAGCGGCCATTCTTGGCTCTATGATTATCGACCCTGAATGCATCGGTGAGGTCCTTGAGCATTTGAACACGGATGCCTTTTACCGCGTCGAGCACCAAATTATATTTAGTTCTTTGATTGCGCTTTATGAGAAAAATAAAGGCGGGCGTCTGGATGCCGTTTTACTTCGCGATGAGCTGGAAAAACGCAAGCAGCTCGAAGCAGTAGGCGGCGTTGAGTATATCGCCAGGGTTATGGATTCGGTGCCTTCGTCCGCCAACATCACGTATTACGCCGGCATTGTAAAAGACAAGCAGCTACTTCGTGAGATAATTGCCGCTGCCGGTGATATTCTATATGATGCTTATGACGAAGGTGGTGAGCCCAGTGAAAAGCTCGATGAGGCGGAGCACAAGATTTTTGCAATTACGGACAAAAAGATAAGTGGCTCGGCGTCTCCCTTACTTGAGTTGGTCAATCAAGCTTATAAACTCATAGATGAACGTTCTGGCCGCCAAGTGTTTGTTACAGGATTGTCAACCGGCTACCATGAGCTTGATAGTCTGACGTGCGGTTTGCAGGATGGGGAGATGATTGTCATTGCAAGCAGGCCGAGTATGGGCAAAACCACCCTCGTTCTGAATATCGCCGAGCAGATAGGAGTGGTCGATAAGATCCCGGTCGCGATATTTTCTTTAGAGATGGGTAGGCAGCAGTTGGCGGAAAGATTTTTGTGCAGCAAGAGTAGAATTGATGCCATGAAAGTGAGAAGGGGGATACTTAGCACCGAGGATCACGAGGCGCTAGTTAAAGTCTGCGGCGAATTAAGTGAAGCGCAGATTTATATTGATGATACTGCAGCACTAACTCCGCTGGGTCTTCGCGCAAAGGCAAGGAGGCTCAAAAGCCGACACCAAATCCGATGCATCATAGTGGATTATTTGCAGTTGATGCATTTGGGTTTCGGTAAGGTAGATTCTCGCCAGCAGGAAATCACGACAATTTCGAGATACATCAAGGGCCTGGCGAGAGAGTTGAACATTCCCATTGTGGTTCTAAGTCAATTGAATCGTGCTCTGGAAAGCAGAGAACATCACAGGCCGAGAATGAGCGACCTGCGAGAATCAGGCAGTATCGAGCAGGACGCCGATGTCGTGATTCTGCTCCACCGTGAGGATTATTACCGCCAGAGCGAAGAGGATCGTGACAGTAAGGCCGAACTAATAATAGCTAAGCAGCGTAATGGCCCGACGGGAGTTGTTCCCCTGATATTCTTGGAAAGAATTACACGGTTTGAAAGCGCCTCTTCCGTAGAAGAGCACCCCGGCAGCGATGTGCCATTTTAGGAAATATTCACGGATGAAGAAATCACATTTGTTTTTTCTTATTTCGACAGCTCTTTTAAGCATGGGGCAAGCTTATTCACAGGTAAGCTCGACAGAGACGGCCGGGGGAACATATACTGTCGAGTCGATTGATTTTGAGTCCGGCGGGATTAAACGAACCTTTAAAGACAAAAAACTGCTCGGCAAACTCGACTTTGAGGTAGGTGACGACATAATATGGGCAGAGCCGGGAAGAGAAAACCTGGAGAAATATTATCACGGGCAAGGATTCCCTTTTGCTCAGGTAGCGCTCAGGACTGAGCAGCTCCTGGAGGGCAAAATGAAATTGACGTATGAAATTAGTGAAGGGCCAAGGATCAAGATCGGAAAAGTTTCATTCACCGGCAATGAGACTCTAAGTAATGATGCGCTTAAACAAGCCTTAAAGACAACAACAAAGAAATGGTTTTTCTGGTCACGATACTATACCGAAGAACAAGTCGTTGAGGATCTGAAAAAGCTCAAAAATATCTATTGGGAAAAGGGCTTTCTCAGTCACGTGATAACGTATTCCTTGCATCCCAACATACTCGACCCGGTCATAATGGCCCAGGAGCGCAAATTAAAAAAGAGCAAAATCAATATCAACTTTGCAATTGAAGAAGGGCCGGTCTATACCATCGAGAAAATCCTTCTTAAGTTTATCGACGCCCGGGGCCAAACCACCGGAGAAATCGTTCTTAAGTCTGCCGAACCGGGGGACAAACAGATACGCACAGAGTACAATACCTTCGATGAGAAACAATTGCGGGCGCAGGTGAAATCAGAGCTTGGGCAAATCTACAGCCGGCGAAAAGCCCGGTCGGATGCCAAGCAGCTTCTTAATCTTTACCGCCAAAAGGGCTTCATCAACTCAGATGTTATACTGCTGAGCCCCGAGTTTATTCCGGATGTCCTTGCTGTCAACATGGAATTTGAAATATTTGAGGGCCGGCAGTATCGAATCGGCCGGATAGATATAACCGGCAACAAGGAAACGAAAGAAAAGGTTTACCGACGGATATTGGACGAGTACGATTTCTTCCCGGCTCAATTATACAATGCGGAAATTGCCCCCAAAGAAGGCGGAGGTGAATTGGAAAAAAAGGTAAAAAGGATGACATTGGCCCAGGCGGTCACTATTGCGCCCATGGGCCAGGCCTATGGCCCGGAGGATGCAAAAGGGCTTGGGCAGGACGTAGAGGTAAATATAAAAGAGGGTTTAACGGGTAATATCTGGCCCGGTGTCGGTGTCAGCAGCGACAGCGGTTTTGTCGGGCAGTTGTTGTATGACGAGCGTAATTTTGACATTACCGACTGGCCCGAAAGTATCGATGAGCTTATCCCGGGACGGTCATTCAGAGGAGCCGGTCAGAGTTTCAGAATTGCGGCCGAGCCCGGCACACGAGTCAGCCGATATTCGGTCAGCTTCGGTGACCCATATTGGGGGGGGGAGCCCAACAAACCGATACATCTGGGAGTGACCGGCTCAAGCTGGGAAAGGGACAGAGAATCCTACGATGAAGGGAGGATAAAAGGGTATATCGGTTTCGATAAGCGATATAACAGAAACCGTTGGCACAGGAGCATCGGCTTTAGAGCAGAAGAGGTTGAGGTTGACAGTATCGATCTCGACGCTCCGACAGAAATCAAATCTGTAGAGGGCAGCAATTTTATTGCAGGTATCAAGCTTGGCATCAAACACGATTCAACCGATGACGAATTTAATCCAACCACAGGTTCCATTTTTGACGCCAGTTATGAACAGGTTGGAGGCGACCATACTTTTGGGATAGTCAAAGGAACTCAGAGATGGTATATGACGCTTCATGAGGACCTGGCTGAGCGGAAAACAGTTCTGGTGGTGAAACTTCTTGCAGCGACCACCGTAAGTGATGCACCGCCTTTTGAAAAGTTTTATGCCGGCGGTACGGGAACTTACGGCATCAGGGGTTTTGATTATCGAGGTGTAAGCACAAGAGGCCAAAACACCGTTACTTTAGAGGAAGATGATCCGATAGGCAGTGACTGGTTATTTTTGGCCAACACCGAGGTAACCGTGCCTCTGACGGGTGAAAGCCTTTCGTTGTTATTTTTCGTTGACAGCGGAATGATTGATTCGGGCGGTTACCGAGTCTCTACGGGCGCAGGAATACAAATACTCATTCCTCAGTGGTTTGGGCCTGTTCCGATGAGGTTTGAGTTGGCAACACCGATTATAAAAGATGATAAAGACGAGACGCGGGTTTTCAATTTCTCTGTTGGAAGGCTGTTTTAATTGGCCGCTGTTCTCGGTAAGCGAAAAATGTAAAACGAGGAACTCAAATGTTTTTGGCTTTTAGTTATTAACTGTAAGCAAAAACCTAAATCAGGAAAAGGAGAATTATGAAAAATAGAAAAATACCATGGCCCTTCATTTTGGTGTCAATTTTGTTGGTTACCCTATGCTCAGGTTTTATTTTTGACTGGGGGAAGAAGAAGACCAAGGACCCGAACAAGATGGAAGCTGTGGCTAAACAGAAAGAGAAACTCGCTGCGCAGGATCAAAGATTTGCCGAGCTAAATGAGAAAATCGCCGAGCAAGCCAGGCTCCTTGCCGAACAACAGAAGAAGTTTGCCGAACTGGCAGGGATAACCAAGAGACTTGACGAGATACAGGCGAATCTTAAGAAACGGAAGGTTGACATCAACGATTCTGATATGTCAATGATACAGGAAACGATCAAACAACAGGTGAAGCTTAATGTCAGAAACCGTAACATGCCCAAAGCCGGTGTTGTCAGTATTCGGGAAATCTTTCGTAATTGCAAAAAAGTTGCAAAATACAGGCAGGAATCTACCGCCGAGCGGCAGCGAATCGATGCCGAACTGACCAAGCTTGGCAATGAGATCAAAGCTCAAAAGGCAGGACTCAAGATATTAAAAAACGGCAGTGAGAATTATCTTGCACAAGTAAAGGAAATACTGGAAAAACAGGCCCTTTTGCAGGCTCAGCAGGAGTTTTACAAGCAGCAGGTAGCATTAAAAGAACAGAGAATAACCGAAAGTATTTATGGAGAGATCCTGCGGGTAACCGGTGAGATCGCGAAACAAAAGGATTTGGATTGGGTGTTTGAAAAAAGCGAACCCGAATTTCCTGCGTTAAGCCCCACTGAACTTGAACTGTCTATGGGGATGCATAAATTGCTTTATGGCGGCGGGTGCCTGGATATTACCAATGAGGTGATGGCCCAGCTGGATTCGGAGAAATAGTCGTTAGTATTTAGCCGGTTGTGGCCGGGACGGACGGCAATTTCGTCGCACGTCGCTCGTGAAGCGTATCTCGTGTATAAGTAGATGAGTAAATGAGTGAAGCGTATTTAGACATTTGAGGCCGGGACGGCCGGGGTTTTATATTCAAAGAGGTATTAATCGCGGATTTTGTTCGTATTGCGTATGTCGTATATAGTATATCGAGAGAGGAGGCCGATATTCGGCCTTAGTGAAGTCAAGAAAACAACTGATGTGGACGGATTTTGTTTTATTAGCCACGAAAAAGCACAAAATGCACAAAGGTTTACGGTTGAACGGTTTGACGGAAAAGCAAAAAATAAAAAACGGCCACAGAGATCACAGAGGTTTTTAGCCAGCTTTGGCGCTTTCGGCCGAACCTTTCCTCGAAGCAAGCTTCTGTGAAATGCTCAGCTTCAGCCGCCGGGTCATTTTGAAATGCCCCATTTGGAAAGCTGGCAAAGAAAGGGGGGGATATTAATCACGGATTTACACGGATTACGCGGATTTTGTTGGTATTGCGTATGTCGTATATAGTATGTCGAGAGAGGAGGCCGATATTCGGCCTTAGTGAAGTTAAGAAAACAACTGATGTGGGAGGTTTTTGTTTTATTAGACATGAAAACCACAAAATGCACAAAAGACAACGAAAAAAATGAAAGAATTCACCGCAGAGATCGCTGAGAACGCAGAGATTTTAACTTTATAAGCACATAATATAGATGGATCCCTGCCTAAGGCATGCAGGGATTCGGGCAAGCAGATTCCGCGTATGCAAACAAGTTGTACACACTACCCGACCTTTTTTATATCCTATCAAACACAATACCAAATCTATCTTGAGCTTTACTGCCTTGAAAGAATGTAACTTTAGGATTTACTTCTCTGGCCAGCTTTATTATTTTCGTTCTATTTTCGCCTGATGTGAGGCACCCAAAATAAACCGCCTCAATTTCTTCAGGACACACGTTATGATCGGTAACTTCTGGTTTGACTTTTTCAGTCACTTCAAATCGTACTCTCCACTCTTTTTCATAATCCCAAATCTTGTTTTTATGATACATATATTTATCACCGATTTTCTTTTCGTTAATTCCATCGTCAATACCTATGAAGTCGTCAATCCATTCTTGTGTTGTAAAGAGCGTAAATGGATTTTTGTCATATGTTACTCGACCTGCATTACATAATGCGTTGCCTTTGTCGCGCAGTACTTTTAATTTGAAAACAAGCCCTTTATGGCAATCGGCATATTGCGACCACATTAAAATACTATCCTTCACCTCACTAACACAAAACACTCGGAGATATGGTAATTTTTTTTGCCACCATTGAAAATACAGGGTCCGAAATTTCTCCCGTAGATTACTAAGTTGATCTACCATAATTTTGATAATAGCAATTGCATCCTCTTTGGTGTAATCTTGACTAAAATATTTATCTCTTAACACTACAATCGCCTCTCCGATCCCTTCTATATACTTAAAATCCACCTGCTTTTTCGCCAACACAATTTCTTCGATTTCATTACATAATGTTTTACGGAACACATCTTCTTTGCAATCGAAACACACTGTACTCTGAACATCAAATAGATCATTATATTGACTTGGCGAAGACCACCTCCACGTCTTGTTCTGCAAAATCAAACAAGCTGTTTCTATGTCCGTATATTTGTAAAAATGTGTTTTATTGTGTTTTGGATATTTTTCTTCCGTGGTCATTCACACCCCACTAAACGCTAACGACTATACAAAGCTTTTATTTTTTTCCTAAAAGATTCTTTCTGTCACCTCATGCAATTATTTGACACATGGAGCTAATTAAGCTTTCTGAAAGATATATTCTGCGAGCTATCAAGTTCACATCGGAATGCAGATACGTGACCTAATTCACCAACTAATAAACTGAGTAAATCATCTTGAGTTTCGAAATCCATTTTATGACCAAAATAAACAGCCGAAAAATCATTCGGGTTTACACCGTAATCTGATATAGTTCCTGTTTCGTGGTGCCTGCAAAAAGATGGGATACGCCATTCATTCTGCTCGAACCATTTGTGTTTATTGTCTTTAGCCTTTCTTAAAGTGCATTTTTCAAATAAGTATTCTACAGCCTTTTTTAGTTCAAGAATCGATATTTCAGCCCAATCCTCCTTAGTTATGAAAAGGTTTTTTTCGTTAACATATTCTACAGGTTTAGCAATAAGCCAAGGGGAGTCCGAACTGTCTCTGCAAGCTAACTCTATTACTACCCCCTTGTGTTCCTCTGCATATTTATTCCATAAATGATGATTATCTTTCTCTATACTAAGGCATAGTATTCGGAAATCATTTCTAATCTCTTTCCAGCGTTCATTTATTTCAGCAATACTATTTGAAATATCCACGCTGCCTTTCTTTAGTTCTGAAATAGCCGAAGACTTGCCACTACCGAATAATGATATTAAGGAAGATAAACACTTAAATATTTTATTAGTATTTCTTTTATTAAGATTGGCAGGTGAACTTGCTGCCAAGTCTATAATTGCATCATGGATTTGTTTTTGTTTATTTCGGTCCATTTTTCCGTCGCATACTTGAGCCACATCAAGTGTATCATCAAACTCGATTGGGTGACTCCAGCGTAAAGTTCTATTTTTTAGTACTTTCTCAGCAGTTGAGGCCGACATATACTTAAAAAAACTTTTTGGGTGATTCGGATTAACATTCATTTTTGCTATTGATCATTTCATTCATCTAACAATGATTATACAGTTTTATACGCCTCCGGTGTACTGCATAAAACGGGAAACAAAGACTTCCCGTCGAAAATTTCATATCTCATATTTCGCATGCACTCTTCAAGATGTCCACATCAAGCCATTGGGGACAGGATATAACATAAATTCCTTAATGTGTCAAGGAAATTTTGAAGGGAAAAGCATATCAGGGCAACCACAGGGGTTGCCCCTACGTGGGGATGACAGAAGAGATTGCCGCGCTGCGCTGGCAATGACAAGAAATCCCTTGCCGTGCAAGGGGCTAACAACCCCGCCCACAGGTGGCGGGGCTAACCGATATTGAAGCGACGAGAAACGTCGCGGTTTTTTATAAGAAAGAAAGGCGGGGCGTAAAAAAACGTGTTTTTATGCAAATTTTCAGTAAAACCTGCTCAGAAAAGAAATTTCTTGACCGTTTAAGGTGATTTTGGCAAGATTATCGATGTCGTAAGGAGAAAATTATGTTTTTTAAGACTTTATCCGGGAAATGTGAGATTAAGGATAAGTGAATATGGAGGAGAGAAGTGAAATTGACGGTAAAAGGAATTTCCATGAGATTGACGGTTGCACAATTGGCTGAACGGCTGGGTGCTGAGCTGATCGGTGATGGCTCCGGGCAAATAAACGGCGTTGGTACGATAGAGACGGCCGGGGAAAATGAAATTGCCTTTATCCGGGGCTCTAAAGAAAATCATGTGCATTCCGGAACTAACGCAAACGTTAAGTATCTATCAGCAGTTAAGCAGTCGCTGGCAGGTGCGGTCATCGCCGGGATGCGCATCGAGGATTTGGACAAGCCCCAATTGATTGTCAAAAATGTCGATGCCGCCCTGATAGAGGCTTTGAATATTTTCGCGCCCAATTTGAAACCTTTGAGCGAAGGTTTTGACCCAAGTGCGAAGGTTGCCGAAAGTGCCAGGATAGCCAAAGGTGTTGCTATCGGTGCTTTCGTAGTAATTGAGGACGGAGTTGAAATCGGGCCAAACAGCGTAGTTGCCGGTGGATGCAAAATAGGGGAGAATTCGACAATCGGCAACAATTGCCATCTCGACAGCAATGTTGTTGTTTACCACAACTGTCATTTAGGCAATAACGTGGTGATTCAGGCAAACACAACGATAGGCTCAACTGGTTTTGGTTATTCGCTTATCGAGGGCAGCCATAAACTAATTCCTCACAACGGAGGTGTAGTGATTGAAGACTTTGTGGAGATAGGAGCTAACTGCTGCATTGACCGTGCGAAATTCGGAAATACCATAATCGGGCCAGGAACAAAGGTAGATAATCTCGTACAAATTGCTCATAATGTAGTTATTGGCAAGAACTGCCTGATAGCAGGCCAGGTGGGCATTTCCGGCAGTTGCAAGCTCGGCGACGGTGTTGTTTTAGCCGGTCAGGTCGGCCTTACTGACAATATAGAAATAGGAGATGGTGTAATAATTGGCGCTCAGGCCGGCGTTATGAACGATATAGGGGCTGGTGAAAAGGTAGTAGGCTCGCCGGCAATTAACAGTAAGGAAGCATTCCAGATAATGGGCCTGATGAAGCGTTTGCCGAAGCTGAATAAACAATTAAAACAACTGAGCAAGAGGGTGGAAAGACTTGAAGCTGCAGAAGACAATAAAAAGTGAAAGCAGGCTTTCCGGTCGTGGTATGTTTGGGGGCAAGGAAGCAAAGGTTGTCTTTCGCCCTGCTCCTGCAGATTCCGGAGTGGTTTTCGTCCGCACCGATATCCCGGAGGCAGTAAGGATTAGTGCCGTTGCCAGTAATCTTGCCCAGCGAAGTCGTCGAACAACGATAAAGAAAGGCTCTGTCAGTATAGAAACCGTCGAGCATTGTTTGGCTGCTATCAATGCGTTATCAATTGATAATCTGGTCATAGAGGTTGACGGCTCAGAGCTGCCGGCTCCGGATTGCAGTTGTGCTGAGTATTTCAAGGTCCTAAAACGCACCGGCCTGGTTGAGCAGGCCCAGAAACATAAAGAGTTTGTTATCAGCGAGCCGATTAGCATTACCGCTGGTGATGCGTCTATATACGCCCTGCCATACGCCGATGACGGATTAAATATCACATACGACCTGGATTACGGCGGTCACACTGCTATCGGCAGACAGATTTTTAGCTGTCGGCTTACGGCGGAGAATTTTGAGAAGAATCTGGCACCTGCCCGGACATTTTTGCTTGAAACTGAGGCAAAACAATTCCAAGCCCGCGGGATGGGGACACACCTCGGTCCCCGTGATATTCTGGTACTCAACTCAGATGGCCCCATTAAGAACAGTTTCAGATTTCCTAACGAATGTGTCAGGCATAAGATCGCTGATTTAATTGGCGATCTTGCGTTGGTCGGCCGAGGGCTTTGCGGCAGGATTGTGGCCTATAAGAGCGGGCATTCGCTGAACCAGCGGCTTGTAACAAAATTGTATGAAGCCGCTGAGCAGCGGGAGCGAATGCAAAAGTTCGGGACCGACGCACTTTTAGATATTAGGCAGATTGCCAAGATTCTGCCACATAGATATCCGTTTTTGCTGGTGGACAGAATAGTCGAAATCGAAGGCGAAACGCGAATCAAAGGGATAAAGAACGTGAGCTTCAATGAGCAATTCTTCCAGGGCCATTTTCCCGGTACGCCTATTATGCCCGGCGTTCTAATCGTAGAAGCGATGGCGCAGATATCCGGCATATTATTTGCACAGAGACTGGAACACACAGGCAAGCTGGCCGTACTGTTGAGCATGGATGGTGTAAAATTGCGTAAACCCGTTGTCCCAGGCGACCAGCTTGTTCTTATTGCCGAGACAGTGCGTCTTCGGAAAAGGACTGCACAGTGTCGGTGCAGGGCAATGGTAGGTGACAAAGTAGCCGCTGAAGCCCAAATCAAATTTATGCTCGTCGACGAAGAAAAAATATAGCAGTAATTTAGAAATTCGAGTGTTGAGTTTTAGGTGAAAACTAAAGATGATTAAAGTACATTCCAGTGCAGTGGTTTCAAAGGAGGCGCAATTAGGTGATGGCGTTACAATTGGGCCTAATTGTGTTATCGACAGCATGGTTTCAATTGGCGCTGGTACAGTCATTGACGCTAATGTAGTGATTGGCAAAAATGTCAATATTGGTCAAAACAATCACTTCTTTGCCAATTGTGTGATTGGCGGCAGGCCACAAATACTGGGCCTGAGCCCGGACGCCGAGATAGGCGGACTGATGATAGGTGACAGAAACAACTTTCGCGAGCAGGTAACAGTCCATCTGAGTGCCCACAGGGGGGAAATAGCGAAAGTAGGAAACGATAATCTGTTGATGGTCGGTGTGCACATCGGACACGACAGTACACTCGAAGATATGATTGTTATGAGTAATTCTGTGCAAATAGGCGGTCATTGTAAGATTGAGACCGGCGCCTGGTTCAGTGGTCTTGCAGGTATGCACCAGTTTGTAACTGTAGGCAAATGGTGCTACGCAGCGGGACTTGCGGGTATTACTCGCGATATTCCGCCATTTCTGATTGTCAGCGGGCACTACCCGTCAATAATTCGCGGCGTTAATAAGCGGGGCCTGGAACGAGCCGGCATGAATGAAGAGCAACAGGAGAAAATATTCGAGGCATACAAGAGGCTTTACCGCAATGATGATGCGCTTCTGGAGAATGCAAAAGCACTGTCACAGGAGGACGGAATCGATGAGAATGTTCGGGCCATGGTTGATATGATAATCAAAAGCAGCGAGCATCGCTATGGCAGATACCTTGAGAAGTTCAAATAATAGATAGAATCGTGATTCTTAATCTGTGGATCGTGACATGAGCAACAAGGAAATAATCAGTGGATAAGATACGTACCGCAGTTATAGGTGTAGGCAAAATGGGGGCGATACACGCCAAGGTCTACGGGCAGCTTCCTCAGAGCGACCTTGTTGCCGTAGTTGATATAGATTCTGAGAAGGCAAAACGCGTGGCCGATCAATATGGATGTTCTGCCTTTACCGATTGTGCCGATGTTCTGGACAAGGTTGATGCGGTAACGATAGCGACTCCGACGGTTACACACCTGAAGCTGGCAAAAGTATTTATCAAAAACAAAATCGCGGTGCTGATTGAAAAGCCCCTTGCGGCCAATGTCAGAGAAGGTAAAAAGATTGTGGCCCTTGCGAGAAAAAATAACTGCGTCGTGGCAGTAGGCCACTCCGAGCGCTGCAATCCGGTTGTGCAGGTGATGAAGCGGCTCGATATAGAACCGAAGTTTATCGAAGCCAACCGCATCAGCCCATATCCGTTCCGCTCGACTGACATCGGAGTTGTGCTGGATGTAATGATACACGATATAGATATTATTCTGTCCCTGGCCGCAAGCAAAATTAAGAAAGTGGACGCCGTAGGCGTCGGTGTCATTGCCGATGATAAGGAGGACATATGTAACGCCAGAATCGTGTTCGAGAACGGCTGTATCGCAAATATCACCGCCTCACGAGTGGCTCTTGGAACAGAAAGAAAGGTGCGCGTATTCAGCCGACAGGCATATTTGAGCCTGGATTATCTTAAAAAAAGCGGGATTATCATTAAGGCTGACCCAAATATTAACGTTGTCAAGTGGATACAGGAGCACAAGGATGGCGGTGATTTAAACCTGACGGAAGTAAACTGGCCGGATTTATTGCACATAGAGCATCTTGCCATAGATGACAAAGAGCCTGTCCGTCTACAGCAGGAATCCTTTTTAGGGGCCGTTGCCGACAAGGAGCTTCAGCCTGAGGTCAGCGCTCAAGAGGGCCTGGCCGCCCTGCAATGTGCCCAGAAAATCCTGGCCTCAATCAAAAAACACAAGTGGAATGAGAAAATAACAGATACCATATAATATATAAAATCGATGGCTGTTGCTTTGATGGCCGGCCGAACCAGGAAGATAAGTAAGGAGTCGAAGGATATGGATAATGGGTCCAGGAAGGTAAAATTGGAAACGAGTATGGGGGACATGGTCATCGAGCTTAACCAGGAAGCTGCACCTGTTACGGTAAAAAACTTTCTTCAGTATGCAGAGGAAGAATTTTATGACGGGACGATATTTCACCGGGTTATACCGGATTTTATGATACAGGGAGGCGGATTCACAGCGGAGATGACTAAGAAAGAAACGCATGCGCCGATTGCCAACGAAGCGAGCAATGGATTAAAAAACGACCGAGGCACTCTCGCGATGGCCCGAACCAATGATCCTGACAGCGCAACAGCGCAGTTTTTCGTCAACAATACAAACAATGACTCTCTAAATTATGTTGACAATAGCAATCCCGGATACGCGGTATTCGGCAAGGTTGTCGAAGGTATGGAAGCCGTAGATAAAATCTCGGCAGTCAAGACAACCAATCAGATGGGTATGGACGATGTCCCCGTTGAGCCGGTCCTGATAAAATCGGCCAGGGTCATTTCAGAGAAGTAAGGCTGTGCTTCGGATAGGCTCTTAGTTTACCGACCAGTTGATGGGCAAGACGGGTAGGTTCAGGCAGGCGGTATTTGGTTGTGCAGGCCAGGGTGATTTTAATCGCGTCTTTTAGCAGACACTTGTTACCCACCGAAACAAAAAGCGGTTTAACATTAGCTTGAGTTCTAACTACCGCGCCGATAGTCTCGTATTGCGTATCGCGTATTGCGTGCTGCGTATCTTGTTTCACGCCTTTCTTATCTTTCAACAGGCTGTAGGAGCCTTTTTCCGGCGGTGGTTCTTCAAAGAAACCGATGAGTCTGCTTTTTGCGCAGCCGATGGTGGGCTTATCGAAAAACAGGCCCAGATGTGCCGCCAGGCCGAGTCGGCGGGGATGGGCAATGCCCTGGCCGTCAATGATGAATATATCAGGCTCGGTTTTAAGTTTTCGGACCGCAGTAATGCAGGCAGGAGCCTCACGAAAAGAAAGCAGGCCCGGAATGTAGGGAAACGTCACTGTTCGTAAAGCAGATGCCGTTTCTACGGGGGCAAAGTCCGGCAGCTTTAGCACTACAACAGCAGCAATGATTTTTTTGCCGTCTTTACTGAAGGCACAGTCAACACCGGCGATTAGCTTTCGTGTCTTGTTTAGCGCGGTAAACCGCACTTTGCCGGCGAGGCGCTTTTGCAGCCCTATGGCCTGTGAATAAGGCAAATTCCAGCTATGTAAGTCCTTTGTCCGCATACTTTTTCGTATACCTGCCTGAACACGAATAACAAGAAAACATTTTACCTTTCTTGTGGAAATATGGTAGAATTATTAGTTTGGATTATTGTCGGATTTTTCGCAGCAGTACTTATTACCTGTTTCAGTAAGAAAGTCGAATGGCCAAGGTAGTGGAAAAAGTTATTAAGGTTACAGGTGCGGCCGAGCACAATCTAAAGAATATCAATGTGAGTATTCCGCGTGATAAACTGGTGGTAATCACCGGCATAAGCGGCTCAGGTAAAAGTTCACTCGCTTTCGATACGATTTACGCTGAGGGCAGGAGAAAATACGTCGAATCGCTCAGTACATATGCCCGTCAGTTCCTCGAACAAATGCAGAAGCCGGAGGTTGGGGAAATTTCCGGTCTGCCGCCAACCATTGCAATTGAGCAGCGAAGTGCCGGCGGAAACCCCCGCTCAACGGTGGCCACAACTACTGAAATCTATGATTATCTTAGACTGCTTTTCGCACGTGTGGGCCAGCCGCACTGCTGGGTATGCGGAAAAGAGATTACCAGCCAGCACTCTTCACAAATAGTAGAGTCAATACTTACCTGGCCCGAGGGTACGAAAATCCAGATATGTGCTCCACTGATACGCGGCAAAAAAGGCGAGCACAAAGACGTTTTTGTCGGTATTCAACGTGAAGGATTTGTTCGTGTACGAGTCGATGGGACCATTTACGACGCGCGCGATGTCCCTGCTCTCAACAAGAATAAAAAACACCATATCGCTGCGGTTGTCGACAGGTTGATTATCAAGGATTCTGTTCGTGTTCGGTTGGCCGATTCGGTGGAGACAGCGCTGAAACTGGCTGACGGTGTGCTTTTGGTATTGGTGCAGAAGCCGGAAGAAGCCGGCAAAAAACGCAAATCAAAAAATACAAACTCGTGGAAAGAGGTCATATACAGTGAAAAGTTCGCCTGTCCGAAACACCCGCAGGCATCCCTTGAAGAGCTGTCGCCGCGCCTGTTCAGCTTTAACAGCCCTTATGGTGCCTGCAAAAGCTGCGACGGTCTTGGGACCATTCTGGAATTCGACCCGGACCTGATTGTTCCGGACAAGAGTATCTCGCTGGATAATGGTGCCATCGATGCCTGGCGCAAGGGCGGAAAGAGAATGAATATTTTCTATAACAGGCTGATTAAAAGGTTCTGCAGGAACGTGGGCATCCGTAAATCGATATCGTTCGAGAAAATACCGGCGGAAATAAAAAGGATTTTAATATACGGCACAACACCGGCTGACAGGAAAAAATACGGCTTCTCATTCGAAGGCGCAATCCCAAATCTCACCCGGCGCTGGGAGAACACCGCCAGCGAGTACGTCAAGACCAGACTGCACAGCTATCTATCGGAGCAGCCCTGTAGAAGCTGCAATGGTGCACGGCTTCGGCCGGAAGCCGCCGCTGTAACCGTTGGAGGCAAAAACATCAATCAACTGGCCGAGCTTTCCATCGAAAAGGCGCTGCAGTTTTTCAAAAAATTGAAATTGGACAAGGAAAAGACCCTGATTGCCACACAGGTGTTAAAGGAAATAAAGGCCAGGCTAAAGTTTATGGTCGATGTCGGGCTCGAGTATTTAACGCTGGACCGAAAGAGCAGCACCCTTTCCGGTGGTGAAGCGCAGCGAATACGCCTCGCTACACAGGTCGGTAGTGGCCTGGTCGGAGTCTGCTACGTCCTTGACGAGCCGACGATAGGTCTACATAAACGGGACAACAAACGACTGCTGGGAATACTGCAGAGGCTTAGCCGAATCGGAAATACCGTTATAGTGGTTGAGCACGATGAGGATATTATCAAGAGTGCGGAACATATTGTTGATATCGGTCCGGCAGCCGGAGCGCAGGGCGGCCGAGTCGTTGCCCAGGGTAGTTTCGAGAAGATAACCGGCTGCGCCGAGTCGTTGACAGGGCAGTATCTGAGCGGCAAAAAGAAGATAGCTCTGCCGGCCAAACGACGCAAATACAACCTGAGAAAATGTATCGAAATAAAAAGTGCCGCTGAGAACAATCTTAAAAATATCGATGTCAAATTCCCGCTTGGCGTATTTTGCTGCGTGACCGGTGTTTCGGGGTCGGGCAAGAGTTCTCTGGTGAGCCAGATTCTGCTGCCTGCCTGTAAGCGTCGGCTTTATAACTCGCGCGAAAAGCCCGGCAAACACAAAAACATCCTCGGGACCTCGCAGATTGATAAGGTCATCGAGATAAACCAATCGCCTATCGGAAAGACGCCGCGGAGTAATCCGGCGACATATACAGGCGTGTTCGACGAGATAAGAAAGCTGTTCAGCCTGACGCGGGAGTCGAAGATTCGCGGCTATAAACCGGGCCGATTCAGCTTTAACGTCAAAGGCGGTCGATGTGAAGCCTGCCGCGGACAGGGAACAAAAAAGATTGAGATGCACTTTTTACCTGACGTTTATGTAACCTGCCAAACATGCCGGGGCAAAAGATACAATCCCGAAACTATGCAGGTCACCTACAAAGGCAAAAATATCGCCGATGTGCTCGATATGAGGATTAAAAAGGCGCTGGATTTCTTTGCTAATTTTCCTACTATTTCAAGAATTCTACGGACAATCAACGATGTTGGGCTTGGCTACATTCAATTAGGCCAGGCTTCAACGACGCTTTCAGGCGGGGAGGCTCAAAGGGTAAAGCTTTCCTCAGAGTTGGGCAAGGCCGCTACGGGACATACCCTGTATTTGCTCGATGAACCCACAACGGGGCTGCACTTTGCCGATATTCATAACCTTTTGAATGTATTGGCCCGACTGTGCGATATGGGTAATACCGTTGTAGTAATCGAGCATAATCTTGATGTTGTCAAGATGGCTGACTATATAATCGACCTCGGCCCCGAAGGCGGGGACGCCGGCGGGCAAGTCGTTGCCACAGGCAAGCCGGAGGATATTATCAAGAACAGGAAAAGTTATACAGCTAAGTTTTTGAAAGAAAAGCTTTAGATGGTTAAGCGTGGATGCGTGGATGAGAAAACAAACACGAAATTCGAAGGTTCAAAAGAAAATCATCAAATATATTTGAGGGCTAAACCTAACGGCAGGTTTTCCCCGCGTGTACAAATAAATATTGCACACGCTACCTGTCTTGAATTTTTAAGCCGGATTTGATATTCTATTAGCAAAGAGGCCCAGCGGTGTAGCTGAGCAGTGATAAATGGGAAATCGCAATTGAAGGTTTCATATTTGTCGGCACAATAACTCAAATAAGAAAGGAGAATTACATCATGGCTCGTTCTTTGAACTTAAAATTATGGATTTGTCTGGGTGGGATAATCTGCCTGTCGAACAATCTGTTGGCCAAGGCTTTTATGGGCGAATACAAGGGGACGTTCTTTCCCGACAAGAAATTTACGATGAATGCAACGGCTGACGTTGTCGCTGAAGGAGACGACAGCTATCGCATTGTTATCGACGCGAGATCTGATGACCCGGCGCAGGAAGGCGCCTTTATCGAAATATATGGAAAGAAATCAGGTTCGGAAGTTACTATATCGGGCCGGGCGGGCGGTTACGACTGGAAGGGGGAGATTAAGGACGGGAAATTAAACGTTCGAGGTCATTACGGATTGCACTTCGAGTTAAAGAAAATCGAGAGCAAGTCGCCCCGTGCCGGCGCAAAACCACCGCCAAACGCAGTCATATTGCTGCCTTACAAGGCCGGGGTCAAACCGGATATGAGCGGCTGGACAAATACACAGTGGAAAGCACTGGATAACGGCAGTATGCAAATCATCCCCGGGAAGGGATCGAACAGGACCAACAAAAAGTTTAGCGATATCAAGCAATTACATGTGGAATTCAAACTGCCGCTGGAACCGAAAGGGCGCGGTCAGGGCAGGGCCAACAGCGGGGTATATTTACTCGATGCGTATGAAGTGCAGGTGCTGGATTCGTTCGGGATCGTGCACACTTCCGGTGACTGCGGGGGACTTTATAACGTGGCCCGCGCTAAAGTCAACGCGTGTCTGCCGCCGGAAACGTGGCAAACGTATGATATCAGCTTTCGGGCGGCCCGAGTGGAGAATGGCAAGGTAAAAGAACAGCCGCGAATCACAGTTGTTCACAATGGCGAGACGATTCACGACAACGTGGAAATTCCCAAAAGGAGGCATCGAACGAAAGGCCCCATTCAGCTTCAGGACCACAAACACAATATTGAGTTCAGGAATATCTGGCTGGTTGAGGGACAATAGATAATACTACAAAAAGAGACTGGAAGATGTGGGAATTTAATTTAGGCGGAATTGAAGATTTGAAGCAGTTGGCATCGGGGCTGGGCGTCCGGCTCAATGCGATAGAGGATGTATCAATCCTAAAAGAAGAAGTTCGGGCGGGTGGGCTGGTTATACCGAATTCGCTGGCGGTGCATCCTATGGAAGGCTGCGATGGAGATTCAGAGGGTCGGCCGGGCAAACTAACGGTGCGTCGATACCAAAGATTCGCGGCCGGCGGGGCGGGGCTGATTTGGGGCGAGGCGACGGCGGTCGTTGGCGAAGCCAGGGCAAATCCGAGGCAGTTATGGCTTAACGAAAAAAGTAAAGACAGCTTCCGCGCATTGACCGCGATGATGCGGCAGGTGGCGGCTGAGAGTATGGGAGCGAGCCATAAACCTGTGATTGTTGCCCAGTTGACACATTCGGGCAGATACAGCAGGCCGGGAAGCGTTGGGCGTCCGATGATTTTACAGCGGGACCCTTATCGCGATGCGCTTGTGCCGCAGAAAGAGCCGAATCCAAACGCAAAAAGCAAGATACCCGAGGATTGGCCTCTCGTGACGGATGAAGACCTCGACAAACTTCAGGACTCTTACGTCGAGGCGGCCAGGATTGCTTTCGAAGCCGGGTTCGATGCGGTCGATATTAAATCGTGTCACGGCTATTTGATTAATGAGCTGTTCGCCTGCCATAACAGAGAAGGCAGGTACGGTGGTCCGTTTGAAAACCGCACCCGATTTCTTCTCGAAGTTATCGATAAAATTCACAAAGAGCTTGGTGAAGAGGCACAGGTGGTTACCAGGCTCGGCATTTATGACGCTATACCGTATCCTTACGGATGGGGTGTCGATAAAGATGATTATACCAAGCCCGATTTGACCGAGCCGAAGAAACTGATCGCCCTTTTGAGCGCGCGCGGGGTCAAGCTGATTAATATCACGGCGGCAAATCCCTATTACAATCCGCACATAGGAAGGCCTTTCAACGAGACGATAGTCGGCGGGTATGAAGAGCCAGAACACCCTCTGGCGGGTGTGAGCAGGCTTGTCGAATTAGCGGGGGAGATTCAAAACCAGTTCAGTGACATTGCGGTTGTCGGCACAGGCTATAGCTGGCTTAGGACGCTTTTACCCAACGTGGGTGCCGCAGGCAAGGCGAACGGCCTGGTTTCTATTGTCGGTGTCGGGAGGATGGCGTTTGCATACCCTGATTATGCAAAAGATATTATCACAAAGGGGCGGATGTTTGCGGAAAAGGTTTGTGTGGCCTGCAGCGCTTGCACGCAGATAATGCGCGACCACGGGATGACGGGCTGCGTGGTACGCGATAACGAAGTTTACGGGCCAATATTTGCGCACGGGAGAATGACCGACAGAGAAAACCTTGTGCGGCTCGCAACAGAATGTCGACAGTGCCAGGAGCCGACGTGCAGATTGGGGTGTCCGGCCGATGTAAACATACCGGAATTTATCAGCCTGTTCATGGATGGAAAAGATAAGGACGCTTACCAAGTTCTAAGAGAGGCGAATGTATTTGCGGAGGTCTGTGCGTGGCTGTGTCCGGTCGAGCAGCAATGCCAGGGGAGCTGTTTGCAGAAGTTTATCGGTGATGGGGCTTTGCCTATTGCCGCTATACAAAGGTACCTGGCTGAGCAAGCCAATAAAAAGGGCTGGTCGAAACTTCTCATACCGGAAAAGGAGACTGGGAAAAATATCGCTATAATCGGGGCCGGGCCGACTGGTTTGGCCTGCGCGGCAGGGCTGCTCGAAGCAGGACATGCCGTGACGGTTTTTGACAGAAGCACGGAGTTGGGTGGAATGATAGAATCGGTAATTCCACACGAAAGACAAAGCGATTCGCTGAAAAACGAAATTGCCGCGGTGTTCGCCGATGTACCCCGAGAGAAGTTAATA
Organism: Planctomycetota bacterium; assembly: GCA_019456145.1. Lineage (GTDB taxonomy): Bacteria > Planctomycetota > Phycisphaerae > Sedimentisphaerales > Anaerobacaceae > CS2-K091. The sequence goes on along the minus strand of VRUL01000001.1, from coordinate 439,055 downwards.
AAGCGTCTTGGCAGAGAATTAAACGCCGATTTCAGTCTGGACACTATTATGGCAGAAGGATTTGACGCAGTTTTTATCGGTATGGGTCTGCCGGAATCAGTGAGCATCAGTAATAAGAATATTGATGGTTTATGGAATGCTATGGAGTTCCTTGCAGCGGCCGGAGAACCGGGCAAATTGAATGTTGCCGGTGAGTCTGTGGCGGCGATAGGCGGTGGCAATACCGCCATGGATGTGGCTCTTACCGCCAAGCGGCTGGGAGCTAAAGACGTTTACATAATATATCGCCGCTCTTTCGGTGAGATGCCAGCCTGGAGCGCCGAACGCGACCTGGCGATAAAGCGCGGCGTACACTTTCTAATATTGACTCAACTGCTGGATATAAATTGTAAGGATGGAAAACTAACGGGTATTAAGGTTTGTCCAACGAAATTAGGTGAGCCGGACCTGACAGGGCGGCGCAGACCGCAGTCGATAGAATCAAGCGCTTATGACCTTGATATGGATATCGTTGCCGAAGCAATAGGCCAGAAGTCGGCGAAAGAAATCAGCGAAATTCTGCCGGGCGTAGAACTAAAAAACGGCCTTATTCGGACAAAAGATTCGTCATTGGCGACCTCGAAGGCGGGAGTCTTTGCCGGCGGCGACCTTGTAAGAGGGGCATCAACCGTAGTTGAGGCTGTTGCTGATGGAATGAAGGCAGCCAAAGAGATAGACAGATTCCTAAAACAATAGGCTGATTTGTAAGCGTCATTTTACTTGCACAGAGATTACGTGACGCAACTGAGCTGAGGTTGGATATTAGATGCAGGAAAATACTCCCAAAAATTCTGCTCGACCCGGCACCAGCCGTTTTGCGACTACGCACTGGAGCGTGGTTCGGGCGGCGGGGAAGTCTTCGTCTCCACGCTATAAAGAGGCGATGGGTACATTGTGCCAGACATACTGGTTTCCCCTTTATGCGTTTCTGCGTCGGCAGGGACACAACAGGAACCAGGCCGAAGAGTACACCCAGGCATTTTTCGCGCAGGTGCTTGAGAAACACAGCTTGCGCCTGGCTGACCCGAAACAGGGTAAATTTCGCTCGTTTTTGCTGATTGCCTTGAAGTATTTCCTGGCCAATGAACGTGACCGTGCCCGGGCCAAAAAGCGAGGCGGAGGACGAAAAGTGCTTTCGCTGAACTTTGAAAACGCGGAAAGTCAGTACGCCCTTGAGCCGGCCCATGAGCTGTCTGCGGAAAAGCTCTTTGAGAGGTCCTGGGCACTGGCTGTACTGGATCGAGCGATGAGTCAGCTTGCGGCCGAAGCGGCCAATTCGAAAAAACAGGAACTCTTCGACCATTTGAAGGTTTACCTGACAGCCAGGAAAAGTGCCGTCCCCTACCGCGATGTGGCCGAGGAGCTGGGCATGAGCGAGGGGGCGGTGAAAGTCGCCGTGCATCGTCTGCGGCGCCGCTACCGCCAGTTGTTGCGGGATGAAATCGCACAGACAGTTGCTACTGAGGACCAGATTGATGAGGAAATTCGGGACCTCTTCACCGCCCTGGCCCACTGAGCCATCGAACAAACATCTACGAAAAAATCTCCAACAGCCTGTAACCTTTCCACTGGTTTGCCTAAGTAACGAGTAGAAAGGTAAATATTCGGAATACGGATACAATAAAATCCGGCGAAAAAGGGTGCCGACAATACGGCGACCGTGAGCCGATCCAAAGATGTGAGAGTTCGGAAAACAGGTTGGAATGCAGGCCCGGCTCTGGTATCATGCGCACAGACAATAACAGCCATGTAGTTGGGTCAAGTTCTCAAATGTAAGAAGGACTCAATCTAACCGGTAAAGGAGAAATAAAAAATGGAAAAGAACTGTTTAGTAGTGTTAACTTTTGGCGTCGTTATTTGCCTGCTGTTAGGTGTCGGCGGCTGTGAGATTCCGTCAGCCAAATACGAAAGGACCGTGCAGTTGTCGGCTCCGCTGTCGGCGGGTTATTCATTTAAGGCAGAGACACACAACGGCTCAATCACGGTTGAAGGCCGTGACGAAGACGGCTGCGATGTTACGGCCGTTATCACGGGGCGGGCCTCAAGCGTGGAAACCGCCAAAGATATTGCCGATCGCACCAAAGTAAGGCTGAAAAACTCCGGTAATAAAATCACTGTCGAAATTAAAAAGCCTATGCTTGGAATGTACGAATCCGTTAGTGTGAGACTCGATGTGAAGCTGCCAAAAAAAACCAACATTTTGCTTCTTGGGACGCATAACGGAGATGTTACGGTTTCGGATATAAAAGGCAAAGTCGACAGCTCGACGCACAACGGCTCTATAAAGACTGAGTTGCCCATTACTCTTATCGGGAAGGTGAGCAAGAGAAAACTCCAGGGCAAAATCGGCGAAGGGCTGGGCAAGCTCCAGCTCGTGACCCACAACGGCTCGATAAAGATACGCTGAGACAGCCGGGACACTTAGGGATTTATCCGATATCCCTGGAAAAAAACACCAATAGCTTGTAACCTTTTTGCCGGTTTGCTTAAGTAACAGGTGGAAGCAACTAATACCCGAAAAGGGGATGTTATTATGGCTGAAGAAAGACAATGCAATGAATGTGGAGGCAAGTTACCGGCTGATGCGCCGGAAGGGATGTGCCCGCAGTGTCTTATGAAGCTGGGCCTGCCGAGCGGCGCCGGGGCCGAAAAAAAGGACCTCTCTGATGACCAAAACGCCATTCCCACAAGCGCGACACCGCCGGGCCGATTTGTGCCTCCGGAGCCGGCCGAATTAGCTAAACAGTTCCCACAGCTCGAAATCCTTGAGCTATTGGGCCAGGGCGGTATGGGAGCAGTCTATAAGGCCCGCCAGAAGCAGCTTGACCGTGTGGTGGCCCTGAAAATCCTGCCGCCCGAAGTAGGGCAGACGGAAGCCTTCGCCGAGCGGTTCACCCGCGAAGCCCGCTCAATGGCCAAGCTTAATCATCCGAGAATTGTCTCGGTATTCGACTTCGGGCAGACGGAAGATGGGCTATGCTATTTTATTATGGAGTTTGTCGATGGAACTGACTTGCGACATGTAATCCAGACCGGCGAACTCGGCACAGATGAAGCGCTGGCCATCGTCCCGCAAGTCTGCGAGGCCCTGCAGTACGCCCACGAAGAGGGCATCGTGCATCGCGACATAAAGCCGGAAAACATCCTGCTGGACAAGAAAGGGCGCGTGAAAATTGCCGACTTCGGCCTCGCAAAGCTGTTAGACAAGCCGGCAACCGCATACACGCTGACACAAATCGGCCAGCGGATGGGCACGCCACATTATATGGCCCCTGAACAAATCGAACACCCCGGCCAGGTAGACCACCGCGCCGATATCTACTCTCTGGGCGTGGTCTTTTATGAGATGCTAACCGGCCAATTGCCTATCGGTCGATTCGCTCCGCCCTCCACGAAAGTCCAGGTGGACGTTCGCCTTGATAGAGTCGTACTCAAGACTCTGGAGTATGAGCCTGAACGCCGCTATCAGCACGCCAGCGAGGTCAAGACCGATGTTGAGCAAATTTCCTCTGGCCCTGAGCCTCCTCGGCCTGCCGTTGAGGCTATACAAGAGGTCGATATCCAGGCAGTGCGGCGAAAGGTTCGGGGGCCGGCAATCGCTCTTTTGTTGGCCGGGCTTGTGAACTTGCTGCCCTTAGTCGTTTTGCCGGGATTGCTTATTGTCTCCTATCTGTTTCGCGCTCCGCAGCCTGTCAATGTCCTTTCAGGCTCTATAAATCCTACCAGGATATATGAGGATGTCAGAGGATTAGAAACTGTGAAGTCAGGAATGCCCATCGGTAACATCGAACTCCTGCCGAAACGTTCTGTCTCGCAAACCACCGTTCTCTCGGCTATGATGGTTAAACCCACTTGGCTAATTTTCGGCCCTCTCTTGTTGCCGATATTGCTCATGCTGCCGGTCGCGGGAATCACTATCCTGGGCGCGTGGAAGATGAGAAAGCTCGAATTGTATGGCCTGGCAATAACCGCCAGCATCGTGGCAATGCTCCCTTGCACACCCGGTTTTATCATCGGCCTGCCAGCCGGCATTTGGGCATTGATGGTCTTGAAACAACCGGACGTCAAAGCAGCGTTTCGACGTAAACCAGGACACCGCAAACCTGGGATTGGCCCTGAGCCTCAGGAACCCGAACAGCAAGCCAGCGAAGTAAAAACTGATGTCAAGGCAATTGCGAGTGAAGGCCAACTGTCATCGCCTCCCCAGAGCCATTTGGAAAGGCTTCTGGGCTTCTGGATGACGCCCCAGCCTGGCTTCGCTAAACAAGTCGGGATTCCAACTTTGACCTTGCTTGCTGTCTGGATGGTGGCGGTGGTCGCCACGCTCGTGGTGGGGCAACACACTGGAGTGGTGCTCGCAACCGGCTTGGTGCTACTACCCGTAATCTTCTTGTTTTTGACGTTACGATGGGCTGTCCGTCGTGGAAAAGCCCGAAGTACCGGACAAGCACAGACACCCGGCGGCCCTGCGAGTTCTGCGGCTACTTCGACTGTCGGGCGGGCCTGGCAGCAATGGTGGGCCGAGAGAGATAAGCACACGACAAAGGCTATAAAAACCGTTCTTGCGGTCGTGTATTTTTTCTGCCTGCTTGCGTTCTTTGGCTTTAGCGGGTCGGGCTCGGCCTCAGAAGGTACTTTCAAACACGAAATCGGCTTTCCATCGCCGTGGTTTACAATCGAAAAGCACGAATCGGGACATAATGCCGTCGTCCACCTCTCATCTGCGTGGATAGTGGCCGGGATTGGTTTTCTTGTCTATTACATGTATTGGCGAATCAAGAGAACCGAAGGCATCGTCGGCAAGCTCGATTCACCACGCGGCCAGTTGATTATCTGGGCAGTTCTTGCGGTGATTGCCATGAGCATAGGCTTTGTTCCGTTGGTAATGGCAACGATTAAGGGTTCCCAATGACCTCGCGCCAAGAACGTGCCTGCCAAGCCCTCCGCCTGTTGATATCCGCCCATCTCTTATTGCGTTCTTTTGACAGCTATGTTATCCTGTTGGCAGGTAAGCGGAGGACCATGGCTTAAACAGGATTACATAGAGATGTCAAAGAGGACGCAACAAAGCTCTAATTCACCGGGCCAATCCCGGTTTGCCACGACACACTGGAGTGTTGTATTGGCGGCAGGAAAAAGCTCCTCGGCGCAGCATAAGCAGGCGCTGAGCACACTTTGTCAAACATATTGGTTTCCGCTTTACGCTTATCTGCGGCGAGGCGGTTATAACACCCACGAATCCGCAGATTACACGCAGGGATTTTTTGCCCAAATGCTTCAAAAGCATTATCTCAGGCAAGTCAAACCCAGGCCGGGTAAATTCCGCTCGTTTTTGCTTGTTTCATTGAAGCATTTCGTAGCCAACGAGCGTGCCCGCGCCCGAGCCAGGAAACGCGGCGGAGGACGGACGGTCCTGTCTTTTGACTTTGAGAACGCCGAGAACCAGTACGCCCTGGAACCTGCCGACCATCTATCGCCGGAGAAGCTCTTTGAGAAATCCTGGGCCCTAACGGTATTGGAGCGGACAATGGACCGTCTGGAAGCCGAATTGGCCGGCAAGAACAGGCAGAAGCTCTTTGACCACCTTAGAGTTTACATAGCCGCAGAGGCAAGCTCTATCCCCTATCGCGAGGCAGCCGTCGAGTTAGGTATGACCGAAGGGAGTGTCAGAGTAGCGGTACATCGGCTCCGGAGGCGATGCCGGGAACTGCTGCGTGATGAAATCGCCCAGACGGTTGCGGCTGAAGACCAGATTGATGATGAAATCCGGGGCCTTTTCGCCGCCCTGACCTGTTAGGCCCGTAAATCGTGGGCCGCGGTCGCTTTTGTTTCAAGTGGACATCGCACGACCCTGCGGATAGACTCTTACAGCGGTTTTTGTGCCGGTTGTCCGGCTGGATACGTATAAAAGGCAAAAAAAATGTGGATTTTTTGTAACATCTCGGCCTTTTTACTTCGGTAAAGACAGAACAAAGGCAATACAAAGAAAGGAAATGTTATCATGGCCGAAGAAAATCGTTGTCCACAATGTGGTGATAAGCTTGGCGCAAATGCCCCCCGTGGTATCTGCCCTAAATGCCTGATAAAGGTCGGGCTGCCGAGCGGCGCCGATATCGACAAAACCGCCAAATCCGACGAGAAGAGCGGCATCCCAACCAGCGCTACACCGCCGGGCCGATTCGTGCCGCCTGAGCCGGCAGAACTGGCCGAGAAGTTCCCGCAACTCGAAATCATAGAACTATTGGGCCAAGGCGGCATGGGGGCTGTCTATAAGGCCCGCCAGAAGCAATTAGACCGGCTCGTGGCCCTGAAAATCCTTCCCCCGGAGATTGGCCGGGACCCGGCCTTTGCCGAACGTTTCACTCGTGAGGCACGCTCAATGGCCAAGCTGAACCATCAGCATGTTGTCACCCTGTACGAATTTGGCCATACTCAAGACGGCCTATACTTTCTTCTAATGGAATTTGTCGATGGAACGGACCTGCGGCATGTAATCCAGACGGGGGAACTGGGCCCCGATGAAACGCTGGCCATTGTCCCGCAAGTCTGCGAGGCCCTGCACTATGCTCACAAAAAGGGTATCGTACATCGTGACATCAAGCCTGAAAACATACTGCTCGACAAGGAAGGCAATATAAAGATCGCCGACTTCGGCCTGGCAAGACTTCTGGATAGGCCCGCGACGGCCTATACACTGACGCAAGTCGGCCAAAGAATGGGTACACCCCATTATATGGCACCCGAACAAATCCAGGGCGCACACGAGGTCGACCACCGGGCCGATATATATTCGCTCGGCGTTGTATTTTACGAGATGCTCACAGGGCAGTTACCTATCGGTCAATTTGCTCCGCCATCACAAAAAGTTCAGGTTGACGTCCGCCTTGACAAAGTGGTGCTCAAGAGCCTGGCGCACGAACCCGAACGCCGTTATCAGCACGCCAGCGAAGTCAAGACGGATGTTGAAATCATATCGGCCGGCGCAGGTCACAAGGCGGAAGAGGCCATGAGGGACGGTAGTTTCTCTCCATGGGTGTGGAAGCAGCCATGGTTCTTGAAATTACGCAAGTGGCAACGTTGGTCGATCTTGCTCATTCCGGTTATGCTCCCCTTTGTTTACATGGTGATTACTGAGATAACCGGCTTTAAGCTTGACATTACTCCGACTCTTTTGCTGGGCGTTTTTGTAGTGGGTGTTGGCGGTTCCAACGCCATCGCCGCGTGGCAGTGTCGAGGCACCAGGCGAGGGTGGCACGCTGCCCTCGTGAGCCATGTAATACTTTTGATTACAATCGGTTGGCTCGGCGTTGTTGCTGTTGAGCCGCTAATGAATTGGTTGTATAGCCTTGCTGGAAGCACACCCGGCAGGCACGATGTGGTATATATCCGGTTCCTTCTTATGATCTGGCCAATCTCCTGTATAGTCCACTATTGGCGTAAGCTCGGATACGGGGCTTGGTTCAGGAAACCAATCCGAAAACTCGTCTATCGACCGATGACTGACCAGGATGCTGCCGTCCGGCTCGGACCGCACAAGCAACCGGAGCAGCAGTATCAGCACGTCAGCGAAGTAAAGACCGATGTCGAAACTATTGTGGGCGAGACCGAGCGAGCGGTACCGAAGAGACGCCGAGAGTCAGTAACTGAGGCTGAAGCAGCACTGATTCGACAAAGCAGGAGTACCAAGATTTCGGTTGCCATCGTGTATTGCATCATACTTACCGCTTGGATCCTCATGCCTTATGGCATGTTTGACAAACAGGGCCTTCTAGACCTCAAGCACTGGGAGCTCTTTGCCGTTTCCGCGAGCCTCGCGTGGGTTGTTTGGTTTCTTCTGAGAAAATCAGACGTCAAAGCCGCGTTTCCCAAAAAGAACAAGGTAGCGGAAAGCAAAACCAGCGAGTCAGAAGTCAAAGCATCCCAACGGCGTGCACGAAAAAAGGCAACTTACCTTAATAACCAATGATTTCGTTAGGGGCGGTTATTAAGATCTGCAATCATATCGTATTGAACTTGTTTTGATGATTAGAAATTACCGAGGATTGGTCAGACTGTTTGCATTGTCGGGATAAATAGGTTAGTTTAATAGCAGAGAAGCCGGGTTATACTATCGGGCTTAGCCTAAACGGAAAACGTCAGTTGAATAGAGGATATGAAGATGCCTGAGCGAGCTGTAGCGATTGTTACCGGAGCAAGTCGAGGTATTGGAAGGGCCATCGCAATCGAGTTAGCGAAATTAGGGTACGACCTTGTAATTAACCGTGTTCAACAGGAACCGCCGCAAACACTCAAAGAGGTTGAGGACCTCGGCGCAGCGTGCGAATTTGTGCAGGCCGATATAGCCTGCGCCGAGGACCGAAGCCGGCTCGTAGCATCGACCAAAAGCAGGTTCGGCAGATGTGATTTGCTGGTAAATAATACCGGAGTTGCCCCATTAGATCGGATGGACATCCTTGATGTGACCGAAGAAAGTTTCGATAGAGTAATGGGGATAAATCTTAAGGGGCCGTACTTTTTAACTCAGCAGGTAGCCAACTGGATGGTCGAGCAGAGAAAGCAATACCCGGACCGTCCCCTTCGGATTGTCAACATCGGCTCAGTTTCATCGTACGCCAGTTCGCCGGCGCGGGGCGAATACTGTATCAGCAAAGCAGGATTAAGTATGATGACCAAGCTTTATGCCCACAGATTAGCTGAACATAATATCGGAGTATTTGAAATCTGCCCGGGCGTTATCGCGACGGACATGACCAGCCCCGTCAAAGACAAGTATGACAAACTTATCGCTGAAGGATTGGCTCCAACAAGACGATGGGGCCGGCCCGAGGATGTCGCAAAAGCCGTCGGAGTCATCGCAGAGGGAAAGCTCGATTTTTCCACCGGAAACGTGATTAACGTTGACGGCGGCTTTCACCTGAAAAGGCTTTAAGAGGTACAAATGGACGTCAAAAGCACAATTACCACGCTTCTAAGAGACGGTTTTATCCTCGTTTTTAATCAGGACAAGCTCGATGTTGTCAAGACCGCCCGGGCCCTTATCAAGGCCGGCGTCAATAATATGGAAGTGACCTGCCGGATAAGCAAGCCTTTGGAAAAACTTGGCAGATTGCGCAAGGAGCTTCCGGATTTTGTGGCGGGGGTGGCAAGTTTAATCGACTCGCAGGAAATGCTTGATGTTTACAATAAAGCAAATCCCAAGGATCCCCTGCCTTCAGTTCAGGAGGTTGTAGATACCGGTGCGTGCTATCTTGTTTCGGCCGGTAATTTCAACGATGAGACCTTCAAAAAGTATGCCGGTCGCGTTGCTATGATACCCGGATGCGGCAGTGTCGCCGAAGTTATCAGCCAGTTCTCCAGCGGGGCGAATCTCTGCAAAATATTCCCGGCCAAGCAGCTCGGCGGCCCGGCGTTTATCAAGGCCATAGACCCGGCTATTCATAAGACCATCAGCCTGGTACCCATGGGTGGAACGAACACCGGCAACATTGGCGACTATATTGATGCAGGGGTTTTGGTATTGGGCGGGTCATTTAGCTTAATTGAAAAAGAGGTGATGAAAAAAATCATCGACGAGCAGGACTATGCTCTTTTAGCGGAGGAGCTAACAAAAGTTAAAAAACTGATAGATAAGCTGCGGGCAGAAAAATACCCCGATATCGATTTTACCGCTGCTTCGATTGAACAGATAAGCCAGAGTACCGGCAGAAATTTTAACATCGCCTAAAAATAGAAACCGCAATTCGAGATATGTGATGCAAAGCTCTTTCTACATAAGATTCAGGTCAACAGCGAGCTTGATGACTTTATTTGTCGCAATTGCCGCATTCTCAGTTTCAGTTTACGCAAAGCCCGCCAAGAGTGCGAGCACACTTTCTTCGGCGATAACAATCAATGCTAAAGATGACGGTTATCGTGGTATCTGGTATATGAATCAGCCGTCCGGCGATGAATATGTTTATAAGTATAGCGGGGGGCTTGGTACATACTGCGCAAAACACAAGCCGTTTGCCATTTATTGTGATAAGGTTCAAAAGACTTTTTTCTGTTACGGCGGAACAACTAAAAACAGTAACAGAAAACTACTGCACATGGTTTCATACTATGACCATCAGACGGGCATGGTGCCAAGGCCGACAATCCTTCTCGATAAAAAGACGGGTGATGCACACGACAATCCCGTGATATCCGTCGATGACAAGGGATATGTCTGGATATTCTCAACCTCCCATGGCACCTCCAGGCCATCGTATATCCACAGAAGTAAGAAGCCTTATGACATCAGCGAATTTGAATTGGTCAAGGCGACGAAAATCGAAAAGGGCGAAGAAGTACCAATGACCAATTTCTCATACATGCAGGCCTGGCACATTCCGGGAAATGGCTTTGTCTGTTTTTTCACTCGCTACAACTACCCTGCCGACCGTACAATCTGCTTTATGAGTAGTCTGGACGGCGTCAAATGGTCAAAGTGGCTTCGCCTTGCGGCAATACATAAGGGACATTACCAGATCAGTGCCGTGAGAAAAAATAAGGCGGGGACAGCGTTTAATTACCACCCCGACAAAAAGGGCCTGAATTGGCGCACCAATTTATACTTCATCCAAACTACAGACCTGGGCAAAACATGGCGGAGCGCCGATGGACAAAAACTGAAGTTGCCGCTGGCGGCGGTCAATAATCCCGCCCTTGTTCACGATTATCAGGCACAAGGATTGAATGTTTACTTAAAGGATATCCGCTTTGATAAAAAAGGAATTCCCGTAATTCTTTTTCTGACAAGCAAAGGGTACGAATCCGGCCCGAAAAATAATCCACGAAAATGGACAACCGCTCACTGGACGGGACAGAAGTGGCGGATAAGAGAAGCTTTTGTATCGGATAACAATTATGACATGGGTTCGCTCTATATCGAAGAAGACGGCACGTGGCGGATAATCGCGCCTGCCGAGACCGGGCCGCAGCCATATAATCCAGGCGGCGAAATGGCCATGTGGATAAGCAAAGACCTGGGGAGCACGTGGGAACAGGCCGGAGAACTTACGAAAGACAGTCCCCGCAACCACACATACGCCAGATGTCCGGTAAACGCCCATCCGGATTTCTACGCCCTCTGGGCTGATGGTCACGGTAGAAAACCATCTAAATCTATTCTCTACTTCTGCGATAAACAAGGAAACGTGCGAATCCTGCCCCGGGAAATGACCGATGATTTTGTGAAACCGAAAGTATTAATACAATAAGCCAAACAGGTAAATTAAAAATTGTGGAAACAAGGCAAATAGCAAATCAGAGCATTACTTTTCATAGTTACAACACCGTAATCGTAGGCTCAGGTGCCGCGGGGATGAATTGCGCGGTGCATCTTCATGAATTCATGGAACAAAAAGGGATTGAGAATCCGCAGGAAAGGATTGCCGTAGTAACAGCGGGAATCGGCTTAGGCGCATCGCGGATGAGCGGCTCCGATAAGCAGACCTATTACAAGATGGGCACCAGCCCGAATGTCCCTGACAGCGCCGAGGAGTTTGCGAAAAGTCTGACTGCCTCCGGCTGCTGCCACGGTGATTTAGCACTTGCCGAAGCAATCGGCTCGCTGCGCGAGTTTTATCACCTGGTCCGGGCAGGCGTCCCTTTCCCTCACGACCCGATCGGAAGCTACTGCGGCTACAAAACCGATCACGACCCTTACGAGCGGGCAACTTCAGCCGGCCCAAAGACCAGCAGGTTTATGAGCCAATATTTAGAGAAACAGGTACGCCGATATGGAATTCAAATTTACGACCGTCAGGAAGCTGCACATTTATTAACTGTTGGCATGGGTAAAACGAAACAAATCGCGGCAGTGGTTACCATCGATAAATCCAAAATTGGAGAGGGCAATTTGCCAATAAACGTTTTCTACTGTGCCAACCTTGTTTTGGCTGCCGGCGGTCCCGGTGAACTTTATAAAACCAGCGTTTACCCAAAAGGCCAGGTCGGAATTCACGGCCTCGCATTACAGGCCGGCCTGATTGCCGAAAACCTTACCGAATCACAGTTTGGACTTGCCAGCATAAAGTTTCGATGGAACGTCTCAGGAAATTATTGCCAGGTTATTCCTCGAATTTTCAGCACCGATACCGATGGAAATGATGAACGTGAGTTTTTGGTGGATTTCTTCCCGTCAATGAGCAAAATGGCAACGAATATTTTTCTCAAGGGCTATCAATGGCCGTTTGACCCGCAGCGTATTGCTGACCACCAGTCATCGCTGATTGATATTCTGGTATTTAGAGAAAGGCAAAATGGCAGGCGGGTCTTTATGGACTTTTTGCACAATCCGGTCGGCAGCGATTCGATGAAGCAGTTTGATATTGACAGCCTCGAACCCGAAGCGCTTGAATATCTGAAGAAAACAGGCGCGCTTCAAGGCACACCGATTGAGCGTTTAACCCAAATGAATCCACTGGCTATCGAAATTTACACCGAAAATGGCATCGATTTATATTCGGAGCCGCTTGAGATTGCGGTTTGCGCACAGCACAACAACGGCGGCTTTGCCGTGAACAAATGGTGGCAGTCCAATATAGACCGCACTTTCGTAATCGGCGAGATGGCCGGGACACACGGTGTCAAACGGCCGGGCGGCTCGGCCCTGAACGCAGGACAGGTCGGCGGACTGAGAACGGCTGAATACATTGCAAACGTGTACGGCCCCGACGCCCCTGATTATTCGGACAACCAGGCCGAGATTGACCGGCAGTTAACTCAGCTTATCACCAAGCTCGAGAACCGCAAAAACTCATCCGGGTTACTGCCGAAAGAAGTAATCCGGAAGATTCAAAACCGTATGACCGCATCAGCCGGACACATAAGAGAATTGGAAGACGGCCGCAAAGCTTTAGCCGAAGCTGTTCAGCTTTATAAAGATATACAGCAGAAGGGATTCAAATTAAAAAATGCACAAGAGGTCATAACGGCAATCCAGGCCCAACATCTTGCTTTGTCCGGTGTTGCGTATCTCAAAGCGATTGTGGAATTACTCCAGCTCGACAGCGGGTCGCGCGGTTCGCACCTTGTCGTTGCCGGAGACGGGGCCGAAATTCATCCCGAGATTACCAACAAAACTACCGGGCAAACTTTGAAGTTCAAACCTGAAAATGAGAAGTTACGAAGTTCGATATTACAGATTGAATACGACCCGAACGAGTCCGATTTGTTCCGGTGCGATAATATACAACCGAGGCCGGCACCGACCCTGGGCAAGGCGTTCGAGTTAGCGTGGCAGGATTACAGGGAAGGAAAAATTTACGGGCCTTCAGAATAAAACCGATATTAAATCCGAATCGAATATGAGACACGAACAACGAGATACGAAATATGATTGCTCAGACACTTAAATGGGTTGGTGATGTCAACGGCTTTTTGGAGCTTATTGACCAGCGGCGGTTGCCTGGTGAATTTGTTAAATTACAGTGTCGGAATACCGAGCAGCTCTACGAAGCGATAAAAACACTTGCCGTGCGCGGTGCTCCGGCTATAGGCGTTTCGGCGGCTTACGGGGTGGTTCTGGGTATGCAGAAACTCACCGAAGCCGACAATGTGGAACGGAGACTTGAGGTCCTGGCAAAATCGTGTAAGTACCTGGCGTTATCGCGTCCGACCGCAATAAACCTGTTTTGGGCGCTGGACAGGGTCCGCAAAAGCGCCGAGGAATTTGTTGCGGGTAAACCGGATGCAAAGTTACCGGCACTGCGCGAGGCTGTCTTAACCGAAGCAAACGCTATCTATCAGGAAGATGTGGAGATGTGCCGGCGGATTGGAGAAAACGGAGAAAAGTTTATCAAGCCCGGGGCCGGCATCCTGACGCACTGCAACGCCGGGGCACTGGCGACTGCCGGACAGGGGACGGCTTTGTCGCCGATGTTTGAAGCGCATAAAAAGGGCAGGAAATTCAAGGTTTATTCAGACGAGACCAGGCCGTTGCTCCAGGGCGCCCGGTTGACGGCATGGGAATTGAAACAGGCCGGCATCGAGGTTGTGGTTATTTGCGATAATATGGCCGGGTGCGTGATGAAGCAGGGACACATCAACGCCGTGATAACCGGCGCAGACAGAATCGCCGCAAACGGTGACACCGCAAATAAAATCGGCACATACAGCCTGAGCATACTCGCCAGAGAACACGGCATACCTTTTTATATCGCAGCACCCTCAAGCACCTTTGACCTCAGCATTAAAAGCGGTGATGAGATACCGATCGAGCAAAGAGCAGATGAAGAAGTAACAACATTTGGAAAAACACAAATTGCCCCTGACGGCGTAAAAGTGTATAATCCTGCTTTCGACGTTACGGATGCGTCGAATATAACAGCTATTATCACTGAAAAGGGTATAATAGAAAATCCCTGTACCGATAGCATCTCTAAGCATTTGAGGTTTTGAATTTATGGCTGAGGCAACAAACCAGGCTTCACATCCCTCGCAAACCGGTGTCACCGGACCCTCAGACGACACCCCGAACGAAAAGAAACCATTGCGTTGGCGAAAACGCAATACATATTATTACAAGTGGCTGGACAGGATTTATAAATTCGTTGTTCGCCCAAACAGCAGAGTCCTGCACGTCGGCTGCGAAGCAGGCGACCTTTTAGCTGCGGTTAAACCATCATACGGCGTAGGGATTGATACTGACCCGGCGGCTATCGAGTCGGCAAAAAAACGATTTCCACACCTTAAATTCTATGTAGCGGACCCGCACGAATTGAATCTCGATGAAAAATTTGATTATGTTCTCATCTGTAATTCGCTTGGCAGATGGCACGATATTCAACAGGTCCTGGAACGTATCCATCCGTTAACTACCGAAAGCACACGGATAGTAATAACCTATTATAATTATCTCTGGGAATGGATTTTACGCGTGGGCTCGTTTTTCAGGATTCGCCGCCCCCTGGCCTACCAGAACTGGCTGCCGCCGCAAGACATTGCAAATCTGCTCAACCTGACCAACTTCGAGGTCATTCGAACCGATTCTTTCCTGCTGATGCCAAAGCGCATTCCGCCGTTGACGATACTGTGTAATTATTTTCTTTCTTTGATTCCGGGAATACGATTTTTTAACCTGGTCAATCTTCTGGTAGCCCGTCCGGCACCGACAGCCCTGCAAGACGAGGATTTGTCCGTCTCTGTAATAGTGCCGTGCAGAAATGAACGCGGTAATATTGAAGGCGTGGTAACACGGGTCCCCAAAATGGGCAGGGAAACAGAAATAATCTTTGTCGACGGAAACAGCACGGACGGTACGCCCGAAGAGATAGAACGCCAAATTAAGGAACATCCGGAACGCAATATTAGCCTGATCCTTCAGGGAGACGGAGCAGGTAAAGGCGATGCCGTAAGGAAAGGTTTTGCCGCTTCAACGTCAGATGTGTTTGTTATCCAGGATGCGGACTTAACAGCTCCACCCGAAGATTTACCGAAGTTCTTCAGGGCACTGCGTGACGGCAAAGGCGAGTTCATTAACGGTTCACGGCTTGTCTATCCAATGGAAAAACAGGCAATGCGATTTCTGAATCATCTTGGAAATAAGTTTTTCGGCTCGTTGTTTAGCTGGCTGTTAGGCCAAAGATTCAGAGATACGCTTTGCGGAACCAAAATGATTCATAGGAAAAACTACGATTTAATAGCGGACAACCGTGCTTATTTCGGCGACTTTGATCCCTTTGGGGACTTTGACCTTATTTTCGGAGCGGTTAAGCAAAACCTCAAGGTCGTCGAAGTGCCGGTGACATACCGGGCAAGAACCTACGGCACGACAAATATCAGCCGCTTCAAACACGGTTGGCTGCTGCTAAAAATGAGCTGGATAGCATTTAAAAAAATCAAGTGGCTTGGAAAGGCACGTTAAAAAAACTATGAGCGTCATTGAATGGCTCAAGCTGCCCCAGACAAGGCGTATTAAAGACCTTGACGACCCCGCCACCACCCTGCTGCACGCTGAGATTGTGCGGAAAAAACCGTTCCTCAAAAAAATATATGTCGATTTTTATAAACAATTTCAAAAGGCGATACCCGAACCCCAAAAGAAGGTGCTCGTTGAACTTGGCAGTGGTGGAGGTTTTATCAAAGAGGTAATCAGCAACGTAATTACATCCGACATCCTCGAATTACCTAATCTCGACAAGGTCTTCTCGGCCCTTGACATGCCCTTCGAAGATACCGGTGTTGACGCCTTCTTTATGTTCGATGTCCTGCATCACATTGCCGAGCCAGGGGCCTTCTTCAGGGAGGCCATACGGTGTCTTAAGCCCTCCGGTAAAATCGTTATGATTGAACCGGCAAATACATTATGGTCAAGGTTCATCTACAAGAACTTTCATCACGAGCTTTTTGATCCGAAGGCACAATGGGACCTCAAAGAGCTTGGGCCCCTCTCGCACGGAAATGGCGCGATACCGTGGATTATCTTTTCGCGCGACCGACGGATTTTTGAAAAGGAGTTTCCACAGTTTCGAATCGTAAGAATATGTAATCACACCCCCCTGCGATATTTGCTTAGTGGCGGCCTGACATTACGACAACTGGTGCCTTCGTGCACTTATCCCCTTATTAAAGCTATAGAATATATACTGTCGCCAATAAATAATCTGCTGGGGATGTTTCAAACAATAGAGCTGGAGAAGAAAACCGACGGGTAATAAGTTAAATTGCCGATCCTTTGTTATCTGTAAAGTGTTGCGATGCAGAAAAAAAGAACAATGAAATCAAGAAGTAAACGTACAAGAGCGCCCAAACCGATGCAGGTGCCTGTCATCGAGCCGGACCGCAATCAACGTCTGGCCGAATATGCCGCTGTAGGGCTTTTAGTCATCCTGGGATTTATTTATTCTCTTCACTTTTTGGGACACTTCGTTTTTCCGAATCCGGATTTTGTCGCATTTCTACAAATAGGCCAACAATGGCTGAGTTTTCGAATCCCCTACACGATGAAGCGTGCGCCGCTTTTCACATTGATTACCGTGCTGGTGGGCAACTTTTTCTCCACCCCCGACCGTAATCTTTTCGGTACCGAACTGTACAACGCCATTATGCTGCCGACTGTGATGGTCCTGATCTACCTTATCGGCAGGAAGTTCTTGGGCAAAGCGGCCCTCTGGGTGGCACTTCTGGCTTGTATCAGTCCCTGGATGGTACGCATGAGCAGCCAGCCGCTCGCCGAGCTTACATTAGTGGCGCTTTTTGCCGCTACC
This sequence comes from Planctomycetota bacterium, assembly GCA_019456145.1. Lineage (GTDB taxonomy): Bacteria > Planctomycetota > Phycisphaerae > Sedimentisphaerales > Anaerobacaceae > CS2-K091. Next base: position 421,785 of record VRUL01000001.1, on the reverse strand, counting down.
TGCCTTTGTATAAGATCCCATATAAAGTGGGCTTATTTATTTGCAATGCTTGGTTCAATTGCCCGATGGGACATGGCCGGCCTTATCCCTGCGGTCGCCCTGGTTGACCTTATTCGGAACAGAAAATGGCCCAGGACAATAATGATGACAGCGCTGGCCTCGATACCTTTTGGCATATGTATGATTATCACATGGATGCAGTTACGAGGCCAGGCCGAAGGCGCCCATTACATCCAGGTCCTGTCAAAAGATCGTACCTTTGAGCTGGCTGCAGATTTGGGCTTTTACTGGCACAATATCTGTTCTTTTTTTAACGCTCAACTGCTGCAATCTTCACCCTCAGGACAGGTCCGGAGCTTCGAGGCACTGAACTCAGCCGTCTCTACAGTGACCGGATTACTTTTGGGAGCAGCTTTTTTAGCAGGCTGCGTCACAGCAGTTATTAAAAAACGCTGGGAAATTATCGTAATGCTTCTGGCAGGTGTACCGTACGTGATGATACATGCGATATATCCGTATCGGCTGTCGCGGTTTTGTGTACCCGCCGCATGGGCCGGACTTATTATTGCGGCATACGGACTAGTTACATTCTGGCGATGGTTCGTAAGCAAGCCAAAACCAAAATTTCTGATACCCGTTCTTCAGTTGATTGCAGCGATTATCTTCGTTTTATGGGCCGTCAGGATTGCCGGGATTTTGTGGGCCTCTAAGAATACCGGCACGCTCACCTACGCACAAAACCGATGTCCCCTTATTTCGCAGCTAACCCTTATCTCCGTCTTAGTTGTTGTCGCTGGCTTTTTCGTTCTGCAGCTTTTGCGGCGACAAAAGCCCTCTATGGGATGGCTCATCGTTCCGACATTTCTGGTTCTGGCGGTGGTTAGTAACGCAGCTACGACGGGATTTTTAATGGGAGACGGCCAAAGCAATGCCAACTTTAAACGCCTCGGCCTGTGGTTTTTAGAAAATGCCGAGGATGATGACCGGATGATTACCACGATGCCTGGTTGGTTACCGATTTACACCGGCTTACCAATTGAGCGATTCGATCATACAGGAAATATTTTGCCCAGGGATGCCAAAGATTTTCCCGCCTTTATACAAGGATGCGGAAAACGCAACGTCACACTTATAGCCTGGGATTCGAGGCTGGCCGGCGCGCCCAATGACCGTTATTACAAACTCTGGGGGCTGGACCGAATACAAGCACTCGGGGCTCCCTTCCTTGGTCGCAAAGCAGACCGTATTGGCCCCTGCCAGTTGATACACATAATTAGCGAAGGCTCACCCAAAATTGCCATCTACCGTATTCTCCCCGCACCAGGAAATTGACACCCGGTATAATGCGGGCGCTAATCCACAGCCACGACTTCTTTGACCTCAGGCACTTTTTCCCTCAGGATTCTTTCGATGCCCATTTTCATCGTCATCGCTGCACCCGGACAGCCTTGGCAGGCCCCCTGCAGGCGAACACGGACGGTGTTATCGTCGTCGGTTCCAACCAGTTCGACATCCCCGCCGTGGTCTTTCAGGGCCGGTCGAACTTCCTCGATTACTTGCTTGACCCGCTCTTCGAAGCTGTTTTCTGCGTTAGTTTCGCCGCAATTGCACTGATCACACATAAAAAGTCTCCTAATTCTGGTTAAATGGTAATTAGTCAAATGGCAATGAACTACTCAACTTTTACCATTCACCAGTTACTATTATACCGGCAATGCAGTTGCAATCCAGCTATTTTTCCTGATTTGACACCATCTTAATTTTGCACAGCATACAAAATTTATTATCGGCAGCTTCACAAATTGCCGAAAAAGAGTTGTGAAACTGTGATTGATTTTATATAATACTTCTGTATTTGTATGAAAACATACAAATACAGACCTGAGACACCCGCTGAAAGCGGGGATTACGGAATTATGGCAGGGATTTGAACCTTCGAGCGGTTCGATCGTTTTTCGGGCAAAAGCGATTGGCTCCTCGGAGCAGCCCATGGAGCCATAATTGGCCGGAATAACGATAGGGTCCCATTTTGCGGTTTCCGGCAAAATGAGGTCTCCAGAATGTTTATCAGGAAAGGAAAAAAAAATGGCGTCCAAATCTCGCTCTTCGGCTTCGAAAGCCGTTTCCAAAGACAACTCCTCTCTCAAGACCGGTGCCGAGATAATAGTCGACACATTGATTAAACTGGGTGTCGACACAATGTTCGGCTATCCAGGTGGTGTGGTTCTGCCGCTGTTTGACAAACTATATGATGCTCCGATCAATTTTATAATTCCCAGGCACGAGCAGGGTGGCTGTCATATGGCTGATGCTTATGCACGTGCAAGTGGAAAGGTCGGCGTTGTCCTCGCAACCAGCGGGCCGGGTGCGTGCAATTTAGTAACCGGCCTTGCCACCGCCAACATGGACTCGATACCCTTAGTTGCAATGACAGGTCAGGTCCGCACAGAACTTATAGGAAACGACGCATTCCAGGAAGCCGACACTACCGGCGTTACCCGCCCGGTCACGAAATACAACTGCATCGTAAAGGACGTAAAAGACCTGGCCCGACTTATAAAGGAAGCCTTTCACATTGCTTCGACCGGCAGGCCGGGGCCCGTCCTGATTGATTTACCCGTTGACGTCCAGGTCAACAAAGCGAGTACAGATGGCCCGGACAAAATTGAGCTGCCCGGATATCGGATCCGGACCAAAGGCCACGCCAGGCAGATATCTATGGCCGCAGAAGCTATAAACAACTCCAGGCAGCCCGTACTTTATGTCGGAGGAGGAGTTATCATCGCAAACGCAAGCGATGAATTAAGGGCATTGGCCCAAAAGGCGAACCTGCCGGTGACAACGACACTGTTAGGACTGGGAAGTTACGACCAGAGCAGACCCGAATCACTGGATATGCTCGGGATGCACGGAACCGCTTATGCTAATTTTGCTGTGCAGGAATGCGATTTGTTAATTGCCGTAGGGGCCCGCTTTGACGACAGGGTCACCGGGAAGCTCGATTCTTTCGCCCCCAACGCAAAGATAATCCATATCGATATCGACCCATCCAGCATATCCAAGAATGTACACGTGGATATCCCGGTTGTGGGCGATGCCAAAGAAATACTGGCTGAAATGATTAAGGAAGTAAAACCCCAACCAAGGAAAAAGTGGTTTAGCAAAATCGCCGAGTGGAAGAAAAAGTTTCCACTTCGCTATGACAAAAACTCATCCCAGGTCAAACCTCAGTATGTTATTGATGAGCTTTGGCGCCAAACAAAGGGCCGCGCAATCATAACTACCGGCGTCGGCCAAAATCAGATGTGGGCCGCTCAGTTTTATCATTTTAGCATGCCCAGGCAGTTTATCAGCTCCGGGGGCCTGGGCACGATGGGTTTCGGTCTGCCCGCCGCAATAGGCGCCCAGATAGCCAAACCGGATATGACCGTTATCGATATCGACGGTGACCACAGCTTCAATATGACTTTGACCGAGATTCCCACCGCGGTCGAGCACAATCTGCCGATAAAGGTCTGTATCCTGAACAATGGGTATATGGGAATGGTTCGACAATGGCAGGAGCTTTTCTATGGCAGGCGATATTCCAAAAGCTACCTGGCCAATCCTGATTACGCAACTGTGGCATGCGCGCTGGGTGCCGTTGGAAAGACCTGCGATAAGAAAGCTGATGTACCAAAAGTCATCAAGGCCATGCTGGCCGAAAAAAGGCCCTGCGTGGTTGACTTTAGAATCGAAAGAGAAGAAAATGTCTGGCCTATGGTAGCGGCAGGCAAAAGCCTCGATGAAATGGACGGGCTTGATATTTTGGAAAGGTTAATCTGATTTGAGCTTGGAAAGCGGTTTGAAAAATGAAGCATATAATTAGTGCATTAGTTGAAAACAAGCCCGGCGTTCTGGCCCAGGTTGCCGGCATGTTCGCCGCCAGGGCGTTTAATATCGATTCGCTTGTTGTCGGCCGAACCGAGGACCCGAAGTTGAGCCGAATGACCATTGTAGTTATCGGCGATGACAGGGTCGTTGAGCAGGTTCGAAAACAATTGGCCAAGGTTGTCCCTGTTGTTAAGGTCCAGGATTTTGTCGGTGAGCCGGTAGTGGCGCGAGATTTGATGCTTATCAGCATCGTGGCGCCGCCGGAAAAAAGGCCCGAAATCCTGTCCTTAATAGAAATGTTCAAGGGAAAAGTTGTGGACCTGGGGCTAAAGTTGGTTATGGTCGAAGTCAGCGGACCCGAGGCCAAGATCGAGGCGTTCATAAATGCCTGCAAGCCTTATGGTATTAAAAGCGTCGCCAGGACCGGTACGATCGCAATGCCGCGAACGGCAAAAACAGAGCCGTAGCTCATACTGTGTCGGTTTTTGCACAATACGCACCAATATCTCCAGCAGAAGTAAATTTCTTGCCTAACGGGGGACTTTTAACCCGGATTTCCCGGATGAAATCGTGCAAGTAAGTTGATTTTTGTTAGAATAGAGCTTATGCAAGGCGTTTGATTGAGCTATCGTTATTCCAAAAGTGGACACGGCTTTCCTGACATGATTTTGTCGATATCCACGAAATCCGTTTACTTTTCCATTAAGGCGGTTTACTTTATGCAAAAGTAGAAGTTGGTATTGCAAACGGTCTAAGAGGCAAAAAAACGTTGTAGAATGCTCGTTTAATGGTTTTATATAAAATAGAAAAGATGGAAAAATGGAGATGGAAAAATGTCACATACGGAAATATTAAAAATACTGAGAGCATTCAAGGAAAAACGTGCTGAACAATATGAGGGGAACAATAAATGTTCACACAAAAAGGTATCCTGAAACAGCTAAATCAGAGGGCAGAAGAATTAAAACAGAACTTTTCCGTCCGCAGCATAGGTCTTTTTGGCTCATTGGCCCGCAATCAGGCTGACAGAGAAAGTGATGTTGACATTCTGGTCGATTTTGTCGAGCCAACATTTGATCATTATATGGATTTGAAATTTTATCTGGAGAGGCTGTTTGGCAGGCCGGTCGATCTGGTGACCGCTGATACCGTCAAGCCTCGTCTTAAACCTGTTATTGAAAGGCAAGTAATTTATGCCAAGGGACTATAAACAACAGCTTGACGACATAATACAAGCGATAACTTTTATTCGAGAATACGTTAAGGATATGGACTATAAGGCTTTTGAAGCCGACAGAAAAACCCAACATGCTGTTATCCACAATCTTGAGGTTATCGGCGAGGCTGCCCGATCTATGCCTGACGAAGTTAAGGATAATGCTGCCGAAATTGAATGGTACAAAATCATAGCCTTGCGGAATATTCTTATTCACGAATATTTTGGTGTTAATTTAAAAATCGTCTGGGATGTTGTCCGGAACAAGCTCGATGCATTGGAAAGCACCTGCCGGAAATTGCTTTAGAGTTTCTAACAAAATGAATCGTTGTACCGAAAGCGAGCGTTTTTTCGTCCTCCAAGGAAGGCGAAACAGGCAATGCCAAAGCATTGTCGATGCAGCCTGACGCCGTCAGGACGAAAAACAAGCCGCTTGAATACAGAGTCATTTTGTTATAGGCTCTTAGTCCTTATAGTACGGTATTGTGCTGATATCAACAAAGCTGGCGAAAGCGAACCTTCCAATACTGAAATGGTCGTGATGTAAGAACTCGTATATTCAGGTAGACCCGGAAAATCCAAGAAACAAGCAGATTTTCCTTGTTTTAGCGGTCTTTATCTGTCATTATTGAATGGAAAGTGAAGTGTTCGAGCTTTTGACAATTGAATACGAAACTGTATAATTCAGAAGTCAGGCAAGAGAAATAGAAATGAAATTTACCCAGTATTTTCTTTATACAAGAAATCGACCGGATCGTTCGTGTATCAAAGAAGAATGGATTCGCAATGCCATAGATAATCCCTTAAGGACAGAGGCTCAGAAAGACGGAAGAATTCGAAAATGGATATACGTAAAAGAAATCGATAAATATTTGCGGATTATTCTGCTTTCGGACGGCATAACCGTACACAATGCCTTCTTTGATCGCAGGTTTCAGGAGTAATGTTATGAAGATCAAATACTTTACAGATACGGATACTGCTTTGATGGAGTTTTCAGATCATCAGGTGGCGCAGACCAAAGAGATAAACGAGAATATATACATTGATTTGGACGCGGACGGAAATCTGGTGAGCATGACTATCGAACATGCCAGCAGCCAGGCCAACATAGCAGAGATAGCTTATCAACAAATTGAAAACAAGGCACTCTAACAAAACCAAATTTGTCATTCCGAGCGTAGCCGAGGAATCTATTCCAATAATCCCGCGAAGCGGCTCCTCATTTTAATGTCAGATTTTGCTTGTTTTAACGGTCTTGGTATGTTATTATAGGGTAGAAGTTGAGATGTTTGCGTTTTTGACAATTGAATACGGAACTGTACTGAATTTTTAGCGTTTCAACTGAAACCAGAAAATTTCGAAGCAAGGAAACGCAAGAAAAGTCGGTGCTCTTTTGCCTACGGCGGCTAGCCAATAAAATAAGGAGAATTTAATTGTGATAAAAGAAAACAGTTTACGGGGAAGAGTTATTTTAAGATGGGAGAAAGCTGGCAAGCCAGATTGGAGTTTGGAAAAAACGATAAGTATATGTATCGAAGTTGAAAGAGAGCTTAAAAAGGTGGGCCTTCACCGTACCCCTCAGTTTAGCCGTAATATAATGGAAAATAACAAGAGATATATCAGGAACTGGGTACAGGGCTGTCATTTTGAATGGATTAATCCGAGGTAATTAAGATATATACAATAATTTGGAGTATAATATGAGTTTTCAGACACCAATTACAATCGCAAAGGCAATTGAAAATATTCAATCGAACCAGTATATCCTTCCGGCTATCCAGCGTGAGTTTGTATGGTCTGATGGCCAAATCGAACGGCTTTTTGATTCTTTGATGCGAGGCTATCCCATTGGCTCTTTTTTGTTTTGGAGAATCAACCCGGATAAGTTGACTGATTTTCAGTTTTATCGCTTCATGAATAAATACCATCAAAGGGACCACCGGCGTAATGAGCCAATAACACTGACAGGAGAAATGCCGCGAACAGCTATTCTCGACGGACAACAGCGTTTGACAGCTCTGAATATCGGCCTGAATGGTTACTATGCCAGCAAAATGCCATACTTTCGCTGGAACAGTGACCACGCATTTCCCAAACGCCGGTTATATCTGAATCTACTGGCCGAGCCTGATGAAGAAAGGGATATGGCGTATGAATTTAAAATGCTCCAAGACGACGATGCCAAAGTGCGAGACGACAACCACTTTTGGTTTCGCGTCGGTCAAATCTTGCAGTTCGATGATTCATTTTATGTGATTGATTACTGCAACAAAAATAATCTGGTAGGACCTGACCTAAGGCACCCTTCTGCCATATTACACAAACTTTGGAAAATCATACTGGATAGTCAGGTAATTAACCATTTTCTTGAAGAAGAGCATAACCTTGAAAAAGTGTTGAATATTTTCATTCGGGTCAATTCCGGCGGCACACAGCTTAGTTATTCTGACATACTTCTCTCTATTGCTGTAGCTCAATGGCAGGACTATGACGCACGTGAAGAGATTTACAGCCTTGTTGATGAATTGAACCAGATAGGAGAATCTTTTACCTTTAATAAAGATTTCATACTCAAATCGTGTCTTGTACTCTCTGACGTCAAATCTATAGCCTTCAAGATAATCAGCTTCAATAAGGAGAACATGCAAAAGATCGAAGAAAATTGGAACAACGTTAAGGAAGCTCTTGATAAAACGGTTCGCTTGCTTAGTGTATGGGGCTATAGTCGAGATACATTAGTTTCAAATAACGCTATTATTCCACTGGCTTATTACATTTTACGCAAAGGCAATCCCAAGGGGATAATCACCTCAACAGACTATTCTGCAGACCGAGAGCGGATGCAAAGATGGCTAATGCGGGCATTGTTAAAACGAACGTTCGGCGGACAATCAGATAATGTACTTACAAAAACTCGGCGTGTTATAGCCGAAACAAGTGATTCCTTCCCAGAAGATAAGATATATGAATCACTTCGAGGCACAGCAAAATCAATGGCATTCGACGAAGACCAAATCGATGGACTGCTCGATACCCGTTATGGACACTCCGGCACATTCACAGTCCTTGCTCTGCTTTATCCTTGGTTAAAATTCGATCAGCATTTTCATATCGACCATATTTTTCCTCGTAGTATGTTCAAGCCGAAAATCTTACGAGAAAAAGGAATACCTAAAGAAAAATGGAATCTCTGGCTGGATCATAAAGACGATTTGGGTAATCTGCAGTTACTTCAGGGGAAAGTCAATATGAATAAGGCCGATAAGGATTTTGAGGCTTGGCTACAAGAACTTCAACCGGAACCTGTTGGACTCGATACTTACAAACAACAACATATAATTCCTGAATTAGATTTGTCTTTTTGGAATTTTCCAGAATTTTTAGAAGCCAGGACACAGATTCTCAGACAAAAACTAAAAGAACTCCTAGAAGTATAAACAATCTTATTCATATAAAAGATTGACGCTGGCCAATAAAATAAAAAGGAGATAATCATGGGAAAGAAGAAAAAAACGCCTACAAAAACAAAAAAAACGTCTGAGAAAAAGAGGGAAGTAGATGTTCAAAAAGAGGTTGGTAAGATTAAGGGTAAAGCGAAAGAATATGCAGCAGATAAGAAGAAAACTGAGCACTTATTAAGAGAGGCACTTGAAAAAGCAGAAAAAAACAAGGGACAGTTGAAGGACGTATGGGACAATTTGATGGCTTTGATTCGTATGGTTGGGGCATGGGCCACGGGAAAATATAAAGCTGTACCATTGAAAACGATTATTTTGGCTATTGCAGCCATTATCTATTTAGTCAATCCGTTCGATGTAATCCCGGATTTTATCCCTTTTGTTGGTTATATTGATGACGCCTCCGTTATTGCTTGGACGATAAAGTCAATTTATGATGATTTACAGGATTTCATCGGATGGGAAAAATCTGCTTAAGGGAATTAAAGGTGTCCGGTACATTTTTTCTCTGTTCCATGAGAACTTGTCCGCCTCTGGCGGATCCTGATACCCTGCTCACCTGATAACCTAATCCACTAATCCTCTAATTCCCCATTCACTTCAACATTCGACATTCCTTGTAGCGGTTTTATTTGTGAGTTTATCCTGAGCGCAGCCGAAGGAATATTGGATATTCACCTCCTGATTACCTGATAAACTTTTTCTCTCTGCGTCTAATAAAAGCCCAATATTTTTAATTATTTACTTTACACCAAACATTTCCTAATGTATAATATTTATCAAACTAATATGTTAAAATAAACTTATATAGGCTAAAATGGTCAATAATCATTTATCAATTATCAATAATCATTCGGAAATGGTGAATATTCAAAAAAATAATCATTTATCAATAATCAGCAATCATTTGACTTACCCAAACCGCCGTAACACCCCAAATTCAACCGCCACTCCGAACAAACCTCCTATTTTGCCCAAGTTGCCAACCAATTATAACCTTATTATGCAAAACGAACCCAATTTACAAAAAGTCAAATGAACATAACTAAAGTATTAACAATGGAATATGAAAAAAGACACTTAGTCAACGTGGGAAAAACGAACCCAAAACGAACCCAAACGAACCCAATTAAAGCCAATTTCCAAAATGCCAAAATGAACGTAACTGCTTTCTTAACAAAGGAATATGAAAATAAGTCAAATTGGGCAATTTATGAAAACAAAGCCAATTTTAACCCAAAACAAACCCAAACAAAGCCAATTTCAGAGCCAAAAAAATGCTGCTCTCCACCTTTATGCTGTGGGATATCTAAGGAAAAAATGATATTCTGTAACCTTATTAATAGGAAATCTCAGTTTTATATAATTGCTGGGAGAATGTCGAATAATAAAACAATTTGAAAAAACTGGATGAAAAGGGAAATATTATGGCAGCGAAAATTTATTACGAAAAAGATGCCCCGATAGATCCGTTAAAGGGCAAAAAAGTAGCGGTTATCGGCTACGGCAGCCAGGGACATGCGCACAGCTTGAACCTGCGCGACAGCGGGATTGACGTGGCAGTGGCTGAGCTGGAAGGAACCGACAACTTCAAAACGGCACAGGAACACGGCTTTAAGCCGGGCGATATAAAAACCGCTATGGACGGCGCAACCTTGATTATTGTAACTCTGCCGGATGAAATTCAGGCAAAAGTCTACAAAGACCTAATCGCACCCAATCTTGCAGCCGGTCAGACACTTGGTTTTTGTCATGGCTTCAATATTCATTTTAAGTACATTGTGCCGCCGGAAGATGTTAACGTCGTGATGATTGCCCCGAAAGGGCCGGGACATCTGGTCCGCAGCGAGTATGAAAAAGGCGGCGGCGTGGCAAACCTGATAGCCGTCCAGCAGGACCCGACCGGCAATGCCAAAGAAATCGCCCTTGCCTGGGCCAATGGTATCGGCGGCGCCAGGGCAGGCGTTATCGAAACCACATACAAAGAAGAGACCGAGACGGACCTGTTCGGCGAGCAGTGCGTTCTCTGCGGAGGCCTTACGGCACTTATCAAAGCCGGCTTTGAAACGCTCGTCGAAGCCGGGTATCAGCCTGAAATCGCCTATTTTGAATGTATGCACGAGGTCAAGCTCATAGTTGACCTTATGTACCAGGGCGGATTGAGCTATATGAGATACAGCATATCGAATACCGCTGAGTATGGCGACCTGACCCGCGGATCAAGGATTATCACCGACCAAACAAAAGCGGAAATGAAAAAGATACTCTCAGAGGTCACATCAGGCGAATTCGCAAAAGAATGGGTCAACGAATACCAATCCGGATTAAAGACCTTTAAGGAACTGTACGATAAAGACTATAACTGCCAACTCGAAAAAATCGGCAGAAAATTACGAAAAATGATGACATGGATAGACTCAAAAGAGGTATAGAGGTATAAGGGCTGGGACTCGACTTTGCCAATGATGACAAAGCGGGAAAACCCTTCCAAACGTGATTTTTGCGTTTGGCGTCTTCAAAACGGAGAACGTAAATGCAAAGCCAAAACTTAAAACTTAAAATTTTCAATTTCGGATTGTGCTTTTTAGTTTTTGGTTTGTCCGGTTGTGCGGTTGTGGACTATCTTAAGCCGGAAAAACCGCCACTTGATGAGCAGCTCTCCCAGAGCTACGACCAGACAAAGCTTAAGGTGAGCCGCGCCGCCGATGTGCTGGCCGTGATTCACAAACCGCAGTATGAGATGCTCAGCCAGAGCAAGAGCGTTATCGCCTCGTCCGGGCAAAAGAAAAAGGGCCGGGAGATTTGGTTCAACATGGTGGCCTTCGATGAGAACACCATGACTGCAAAACGAAAGTATTTCTTTTTGATAGATGAAAAACCGAAAAGTTTTTGGATCCAGCCCAAACGAAAGCTTAAATTTGACTGCGATATGGTCATGGGGTCCGAGTTGTTCGATGAGCCTTATGCTAACGACAATGCAAAGCGAATCGCAATACTAAGAAAGGTCCTGGCCAACGTTCGCTCCGATATAGACCAGCTAAGCCAAGAAGATAAAAACCTCAGTACTTCCGAGATGATTATCAATCAAACGATCAAGACTATACTGGTCAAATTGGAATCCTCGCCTGTGCTGGCAGTAAGGCTTAATCCGACAGAAGGTCTTGATTTCGACCATATCACACTCGGGGCAGGCACTATTCGATTGGGCGCAGCCGGCGATATTGTAAGTGTAAAAATCAGCGTGGACTCATTCGTTCGTACGCACGACAATCCATTTACCTTAGTGAAATAATCTTCAAAAAACAAGAGCGGGTCTGTAAGCCGAGTTCTGTGCGCCGTCATTTCTGACGGGCGGCGGCCATTTATCTGGACCAACCGTTACCGGCTGGCTCTCCCGATATACCGGGATGCGACCTACCTGCCGTTAATACCCGGGCTAAGTACCGGGCCGCATTTTGCAATAAGTCGCAAAATGGGACCCGACCAGCTGCTTGGTCTTGCAGGCGGTGGGGTTTACCCTGCCGCCGCCGTCACCGGCGACGCGGTGCGCTCTTACCGCACCTTTTCACCATTGCCTGTGTCCCGACGAATCGAAACCATCGGCTGTGTATTTTCTGTGGCACTTTCCCGCGAGTTGCCTCGGGTGGCCGTTAACCACCACCGTGCCCTGTCCTGCTCGGACTTTCCTCCGGCCCGCCCGAGGCGGGCCAGCGACCGCCCGACCCACTCTTGTAATTAACTACTGAATACAAGGTATTATAGCAAAAGTTCGATCTATTTTCTACTTTTCAACGAGTGATTTCGATATGTTTTTTGAAGTGCTCGTCATCGATGTTGGGAAAATCGCTTCTAAAGTGCACTCCTCGACTTTCCTGGCGCATTTGAGCTGAACGGGCTATAAGTAGACAAACCGTGAGCATATTCTGGCATTCCCATCCCTGGGGCGTATCGAAGATTTTGTCCATCACATAGCGCTGCCAGAACACGATAATCTCCTGTGCCTCACTAAGCGGCTGGGTCGTTCGGGTAATGCCCACATTTCGCCACATAAGGGCCCGAAGCGAGTTCGTAACATCTGCGGCATCCAAACGAGTGCGGTTCGATGGCGGGATTTGATATTTTATTAGTGGGTGCTTGATATGAACAACGCCTGTTTCTTTGTGTTGGCAAGCAAGCTGTCCGGTCGTCTTGCCGAAAACCAGACCTTCGAGAAGCGAGTTGCTGCCGAGCCGATTCGCGCCGTGCAGGCCGGTAGAGGCTATCTCACCGCAGGCATAAAGATTCCGCAGGCTTGTTCTGCCCGAGATGTCAGTCTTTACGCCGCCAACCATATAATGCGCACTGGGCCGGACGGGAATCAGGTCCCGGCTGATATCTATATCGAAGCCTTCACACAATTCGAAAATCTGCGGGAATCTTTTTGAAAAATGTTCTTTATCGAAGTGCCGAACATCCAGATAGACATGCGTCGTGTTGGTTTCCAACATTTGAGCCAGGATGGCCCGGCTGACAATGTCACGAGGGGCAAGCTCTGCCGATTCGTGATAGGCCTTCATAAAACGACGGCCTTCACTGTCCAAAAGGACCGCGCCTTCACCGCGAAGCGTCTCGGTAATCAGGGCGCGTGAGGCCCCTGCAATGTAAAGCGTTGTCGGGTGAAACTGAACAAACTCCAAATCCTGAAATATGGCACCGGCCCGGTAGGCCATAGCAATACCATCGCCGGTTGCCACTTCCGGATTGGTGGTCTCGCGATAAAGCTGGCCCGCCCCTCCGGTTGCCAGGATTGTGTTTGCGGCCCAGACTATCTGGTCGGCACCGGACGGACGCTGCTTATCATGGCCTATTACCCCGACGCACTCGTTGTCGTCGTTGGTGAGCAAATCGACAGTGTAAAAGTGTTCTATTATTTTTATGTTTGGTTTTTCACAAACTTTCCTTATCAGCGCTTCTGCTATGCCCCGCCCTGTCTCATCCCCGTGGGCGTGAGCGACACGCTGGTGCGAGTGGCCCCCTTCGAGTGTCGTGGCAATACGACCGTCGATTTGATCAAACTCAGTGCCCCAGCGTAACAGTTGTTCGATAAGCTCGGGGCCCTGGCGAACGACAAAGTCGACTACACCTTCGTCACTCAGCCCGCAGCCGGTCTTCATCGTATCGGATATGTGGGACTCGAATGTGTCTGTCTTATTAAGCACTGAGGCGATTCCGCCCTGCGCCTTCCAGGTGTTACTATTTTCCAAAGTGTCCTTGCAGACGATAATGACGTTGCAGCACTCGGCCGCTTCGATAGCCGCACGAAGACCGGCGATCCCTGCTCCGATTACAAGGCAGTCCGTAAAGAGCTGGTGCGTTGAGTTTGAGTCGATATTTACCAGGTAGCGCTTAAATTCCGGCATAAAACCGCCTATAAAAAAGACAAAAACGTAAAACTTTAAAAATGGGCGTTTTTAGTTGTTCACTCTACATTTTATGCTTTTATGATACCTTAAAATACGTTTTTTGGAAAGGGCCGCAAAAAAATTTAATAATATATGTTTTCTCTGCTTGACAACCTGCCAACTATACTATACAGTGTATAGTATAGTGATGGGCCGGGAATGTCCCATTGGATTTTATTGGGGAACTGAGATATGACCAGACTTAGTAAGCAAACTCTTGACGGCAACGTTGAGACGCTGATTTTAGCTATCCTGGAAGCAGGGCCAAGCTATGGCTATGCTATCGTAAAAGAGCTGAACCAGCGGGCCGACGGAATTCTGCAACTCGGCGAAGGCACTATTTACCCCGTGCTGTATCGGTTGGAAGACAAGAAACTGTTAGCCGCAAAGTGGCGATTGGCCGAAAACGGCAGACAGCGAAAATATTATCGTCTAATTTCTAAAGGCCGCAAAGCTCTCGCCGCCAACCGCCGGCAGTGGCAGATACTCTCGACCGTGATGAGAAAAGTTGTGGGCTCGGCAGAAAAGCTCTCACCACAGCCAAAATTGAAAGGAGCCATGTTATGAGTCGGGCACTGCAAAAATATCTTGACCAGGTTATTCTCTACACCAATCGGAAGGAAGAAGACGCGGCAAAAATCCGAGTTGAGCTTGAAGACCATTTGCGGCAAAAGATAACCGACCTTCAAACTCAGGGCCTACCGCGCGAAGACGCCATCTTTCAAGCCATTGAAGATCACGGCACCGCGCGGACCGTCGGCTATAGTCTAAGGAAGGGCTTTGCGTTGCTGGATGTACGTACTCAGGGCACCGCTCGCGGATTTATCGCCATAGGGCCAAGAGCGATCGGAATAATCGCGTTCGGTAATGTTGCGGTCGGCCTGTTTGCCTTCGGTAATTTTGCCTTCGGCACTCTTGCCTTCGGAGCTTTGGCAATAGCCGGGTTACTTTCATTAGGAGGTATTTCATTAGCTCCGCTCGGTGCCGCCGTGGGTTTGGCGGCAGTGGGGCGGGGCGCCTACGGGATGATAGCCTGCGGCGGGCTTGCCGTTGGATTACGGGTCCCCTGGGCCATTGACGGTGTCAGTGTCCTTAACGGTGACAACGGACTACAGTTCCTGCAGCACTTTCGAACCCATGAAGGTACCGTTGCGCTCATTGCTATAACCTTGTCGTTCTTCCTTATATTTCCTATCATGAATGGTATCATGTGTAGTCTCAAAAGGAATGAGTATCTGAGAATCGAAAAAGCTGACCCGAAACTGGTTGAATAAGAACTTGTTGACACAAGACCGTAGACGGCTTTTCACAATTCATATCTGGGCTAATTTTGCCCAGTCGCAATCGAGCAGCGACGGAACAATCACTTCTCCCAGACTTTGTGACTCGACATCTGCGGTTTCATCGAAAGGCACATCGCAAAGGATATTTACCCCGCTGCATTGGCTTACTACCT
The DNA here is from genome assembly GCA_019456145.1 of Planctomycetota bacterium. Taxonomy (GTDB): domain Bacteria; phylum Planctomycetota; class Phycisphaerae; order Sedimentisphaerales; family Anaerobacaceae; genus CS2-K091. The sequence goes on along the minus strand of VRUL01000001.1, from coordinate 406,338 downwards.
TCCCGGCGGTCTCTTCGGCAACTGTTGTTTCAGTGGCGTCGTAGCCGTTAAGGACCACGCCGGCAATTTCCAGCTTCGCGGCGCGGATGCAGTCAATCGTCATAAGTACATGGTTTATCGTCCCGGGGCCAAGGCGACTGATTACCACTACAGGCAGAGAGAATTCTACTGCCAAATCCAGCAGGTCGAATTCCGCCGTTAAAGGCATGCGCACACCGCCTATACCTTCGACAATCACTATGTCGGTATTTTCGCATATATCTTTGTAAGCCGTCGCGATGCTGTCGAAATCAATCGGACGACCTTCCTGGACCGCACCTACAATGGCCGCTGCCGGGGTAATGTAGCCAACGGGAGTAATTGTCGAAAGGGACATCTCGCTGTTTGCACAGTTAGCAAGGAATTCCGTATCACAACTGACAAGACCTTCCCATTGCCGGTTGCATCCGGTGGCAATGGGCTTAAATACACCGACTTTTTGGCCGTTATCAGTTAGAATTTTAGCGATGGCACCGGCTATGAGCGTTTTGCCAACGCCCGCTTCAGTGCCGACTATAAAAAGACCGTTTTTCTTCGGCAAGTTCAGACCAATCGGCATTTAGAATCCTTTGTTAAACTGTACTGTTAACTGGCGCCCATACCAGCAGTATTATAACTATTACGGCCAAAATATCTACTTTGGGACAATAATAAGGCTGGCTATTGCAAAGAGGGTCCAAAACCGATAGATTGGCGACTTCGCAGAATTGAGCTAAAAATCAGAAGTCCTCAATAAAGAAAGATTAGCCTATGTTGGATTTAGATCCGGTCGGCTGGATTGTGGTGGTATTATGTGCAACTATGGTGGGGATTACCAAAACCGGCATTCCGGGCCTTGGAATACTGGTAGTGCCTTTGATGGCCTCTGTCCTGCCCGCCCGCAGTTCCACGGGAGTGCTGCTCGGTATCTTGATATTGGCGGACTTGTTTGCCGCCGGCTACCATCGCCACAACGCTAAGTGGCGTCATATACTCCGTCTGCTCCCGGCTGCTTTCGCCGGCATCGTAGCTGGCTACTTTGGATTGAAGGTCGTCGACGATGATCTGCTTAAACCGATTATTGGCGGGATAGTGCTGGCTATGTTAGGCATCAATTACTGGCGGACAAGGGCTAAAGATAAAGAGGCGCCCGTCCCAACAGAGTGGTGGTTTGTGGTCGGGCTTGGTTTCATGGCCGGTGTTACCACTATGATGGCAAATGCGGCAGGACCAATTATGATTATTTACCTGCTGGCTATGAAGCTGCCAAAAATAGAATTCGTCGGGACTGGGGCATGGTTCTTCTTCGTTGTTAACTGGCTCAAGGTGCCCTTCAGCGCAAAGCTGGATTTGATGACCGCGGCCTCGGTAAAGCTTGATTTAATGATGTTGCCCTTTATTGCCCTTGGAGCGGTGATAGGGATTTTTTTCCTGAAACGAATACCACAAAAAGCATTTACTGCTGTTGTGCAGATTTTAGCCGCTGCCGCCGCCATCAAGCTATTGTTTTAATTGAAAAACTCGCAAATAAAGGTTGTAAAAACTTAGTCTAAAACAATTGTTGAAATAATTTGACTTTGAGGCGAAAATGGCAAAATCCTGAATCCGGAATAGCTGGGAGATATTAGCGTTCTAAGGGATTAACGGATGAACCTTGTATATATCGATGAATCAGGAAACACAGGACTGAACCTGAAGGATTCTCACCAGCTTGTATTTCTGCTTTGCTCTGAAATTAGTGGATTTAGCAGCGTATTATCTTCGAAAATATGGGGAAAATGAATTAGGTCTGCGAGTGTTATGAGATTACGTCGAATTATTAACGGGAAATCTATCGCTGTCATTGCATTTCTTGTTGGCATTGTCTTTTTGCTTCCTGGGCACGAGGGTGGAGCTTCGACATCTGATATTATTCATGCTGCGTTGTGGTTCATAGCAGCATTGTTTACATTGAAAGAGAAAGTGTGGGCCGCAATACTCCTTGCGCTACTAACTATCTCCGACTTAGTAATAACTCTTATTCCTCGATTAAAGAATTTTGATGCGGATGTTAAGGAAATGGCTGCTGAAATGCAATTCAGCGAGTCAATTGCCTTCATATCTTCTATAATAGGTTACACAATTGGAATTATTTTTATCGTTGGTATATTGTATTATGTTGTCTCAATTTTACTTGAGAATAAGAATGAGCGATATTGACAAACAAACTTTTGATAAAATAAAAATAGCGGCTGCCCCCGAAGGGAGGGTCGTCCAACAGGCGGCCACTAACAGTCGCTATATAAATTTTCGCTCAAAGATCACAATAAGTCAGTTAAAAATTTGATTTTTTTGGAATTTTCCTTGGCTACAGGAATGGAAGACAGATTTGTCAAAGCTCAGGAACGGATGATCAGCCGGGACCTGAGGGGCCGCGATATCACCGACCCGGACGTCCTGAGAGTGATGGGCCAAATTCGCCGGGAAGAATTTGTGCTCCAGGCTTACGAGTCTCAGGCCTATGCAGATGGCCCGCTACCTATCGGGATGGGCCAAACCATTTCTCAGCCATATATCGTTGCCCTGATGACCCAGGAGCTGCATCTCAATCCCGATTGCACGGTCCTGGAGATTGGCACCGGCAGCGGATACCAGACCGCTGTTTTGAGCAAGCTCGTAAAAAAAGTCTTTACGATAGAAAGATTTGGCCAGTTGTCCGAATCGGCCCAGGCGACTTTGGGCAGATTGGGCATTGATAATGTCGAATTCTGTATTGATGACGGCAGTTGCGGCTGGCCCCGGCAAAAATTGGACGACGCTTTAGAACGCATGGTAAAATGGAAACCATGCTTTGACAGGATTATAATTACCGCAGCCGTGCCGAAGATACCCGAGCCCGTTGTAAAGCAGCTTGCCCAGGGCGGTTTGATTATCGCACCGATAGGTACGCCGGGAGTCCAAAAGCTGATAGTAGCCGAAAAAAAAACCGAACGCATTACCAAAAGATTCGTATGTGACGTCCGCTTCGTTAAACTACTCGGCGAATACGGTTTCGAAGAATAGAAGAAAATAAGATTATGAACAAGAAACAAAGATTAACTCCTTATGACCCAATCAGTAAGCGAAAAATCGCAGAATAAAATTACCCTTTCGATGCCGGTACAGTACCTCAAGGGTGTTGGGCCGGCCAAGGCCAGGACCTTTGCGCAGTTGGGGGTGAATACGGTAGGGGACTTGTTGGAGTATTTTCCGCGGGACTGGGACTTCTCGCCCGGGCCGATAAAGATAGATCAAACCGAGCCCGGCCGGACCGCTACTATCATCGCCCTTCTCGAATCAACAGACTACAACAGCCACAGACGGCAACCCATATTTGAAGCTAAACTCAGCGATGATACAGGTGTGTGCAGAATTATATGGTTTCACGGCGGGTATCTATGCGATAAATTAAAGCCGGGACAGGTCATAATGGCCTCGGGCAAGGTCGCTTTATATAAGCACCAGTTGCAAATGACAAATCCTAAATTCCTGGTCCTCGATGAAAAGAGTTCAGAGCCGGATGAGTATTTCAGCGGCGGAGTTTATCCTGCCTGCAGCAAACTCTCCAGCAGACAAATCAAAAAAATAATCGGATGCGTGCATGATGCTGTTGATAAGCTTGTGCCGGAGTTTTATGATAAAGAGTTTCGCGCCAAGGCGAATCTGATCAGCAGAAAGGAGGCGTTTGCCTGGATACATTTGCCTCCGGACGAAGAAAAATTAGCCAAAGCAAAGCGCAGGTTAAAGTATGATGAATTATTTTTGATGCAGTTGGGACTGGCTCTTCGCCGGTTTCGGATGCGGCATTTATCAATGGCGGCTCCATGCGCTTGCAGTGACGAAATCGATAGCCGAATCAGAAAACGCTTTCCGTTCCTTCTCACCGAAGACCAGAGCGGTGCAATAGCCGAAATTGCCGCCGATATGGCAAGACCCGAGCCGATGAACCGGCTCCTGCAGGGTGACGTTGGGTCCGGCAAAACGGTGGTCGCACTTTACGCCGCTTTACTGGCCGTCGCCAACGGTACACAAGTGGCCATTATGGCACCAACAGAGATCCTGGCGGCACAGCATTTTCTGCGCATCGAAAGATATTTGAACAACAGCAAAGTTAAAAGAGTCTTGATAACAGGAGGATTGACCGGTAAAAAGAGAACACCGCTTCTGGAACAAATAAAGCAGGGAGAGATGGATATTGTCATTGGAACCGTGGCACTGTTGCAGAAGGATATAGAATTTCAAAAGCTCGGCCTGGTCGTGATTGATGAACAGCATAAATTCGGAGTTGAACAAAGGGCACAACTGCGAAAGCAGACCACCCCGCATTGTCTTGTTATGACGGCCACGCCCATCCCACGGACCCTGGCCATGACTGCCTTTGGCGATTTGGATGTTTCTATTATAAGGCATTCGCCGCCGGGCAGAGGCACTGTTATTACACGCTGGGTCGACCGGGACGACCGGCAAAAAGCATTCCAGTTTGTCCGCGAACGTCTAAAGGCAAAGAAGCAGGCATACTTTGTTTATCCCCGGATTACCGCACTGGAGGAAAACGAAGATATAAAGGCCGCAACCGATGAATGGAAGAACCTCTCTACGGATGTTTTTCCCGAATTTAACGTTGAGCTTCTGCACGGCAGGATGCCCTCGGCCAAAAAACAGCAGATTATGGTCGAATTCAGAAAGGGCAAAATCGATGTGCTGGTTTCAACCGTCGTGATAGAGGTGGGGATGGACGTGCCCAACGCAACAATAATGGTTATTGAAGAAGCGGACAGATTTGGCCTGGCCCAGTTGCATCAGTTGAGAGGGCGTATCGGAAGGGGAGAAGCTAAATCATATTGTTTTTTGTTTGCAGAGACCGAAAATGAGATAGCAAAAGGCAGGCTCGATATAATGATCAGGAGCAATGACGGTTTTGAAATAGCTGAGCATGATTTGCGGCTGCGCGGGCCGGGCGAACTCTTTAGCACACGGCAGCACGGCTTACCGGATTTGAAAATCGCAAATATCCTGGACGATTACGACCTGCTGGTCATGGCAAGGAAAAACGCATTCGAGATGGTCCGCTCCGACCCCATGTTAAACAGACCCCAGCACAAGAATATTCGCCGGGCATTGTTGGAAAAGTTTGGGGATTCGCTCGGATTGGCGGATGTCGCATAAAAAAAAGCATAGAGAGACTTCTAATTGACAATTGACAATTATTTCCGTCCGTTATACCCTATTCGCTAATTAAATATGCAGATACGGTACAAAAACAATCTGCTGGAGAAGGTTTTAATCGGCGTCAACGCCTTGACCGCCGCAGCGGTCACCGCGTCTTTTGCTGCGCTGTTCGGCTTCGATGAGCCCCAACTGCCGGCCCGAATCTTATATGCCGCTCAGGCCGTTTTGCTCTGCGTCTTCATAGCAGAGAAAACTATTCGGCTCTTTAATGCCGTCTCCAAAAGGGAATTCTGGCGCGGAAACTGGTTTGAGATTCCCCTTTTACTTGCGCTTCTCATTTCCGTCGTAGGGGCAGGCCGATGGTTTTACAAAAATGAGCCCCAGACAGTTCGCCATTTCGCAGTCGGTATCTATCTTGTTCTCCAGGTAGTCTCCAAGCTCTGCAGGACCTGTGTGAATCTGGCGGCGTCGGGCAAGAGTCCGACAAGAACACTGATTGCCAGCTTCCTGATCTTGATAATCGGAGGCGCAGGGCTTCTGTGCCTGCCGAAGGCGTCCACCGGCGAAAGCGCAAGTTTCGTGGATGCCCTGTTCACCGCGACCAGTGCCACCTGCGTTACAGGCCTTATTGTAAGAGATACCGGCAAGGATTTTTCTCTGATGGGCCAATTAATTATCCTGTTCCTGATTCAGCTTGGCGGCCTGGGGATAGTTATGTTTGGTGCCGTATTTGCCCTGCTCCTGGGACAGGCGTTGAGCTTACGTGAATCGGTCGCAATGCAGGACCTGCTCAGCACCCGAACGCTTAGCCGAATAGGTCATATGATTGCTTTCATCTTTATAGGGACGATATTGATTGAAGCTGTCGGTGCTGTCAGCATCTTCGGGATGTGGAACGACGTACCCGGCTGGGCTGGTGACGTACATAAGCAGTGGTACTACAGTATCTTTCATTCAATCAGTGCCTTTTGTAATGCCGGTTTTAGTTTGTTCAGCAAAAGTTTCATTAGCTACGATAGAAGCTGGAGCATCTATGCAGTGATTTGCCCGCTGATAATCCTGGGCGGACTCGGCTTTAGTGTGCTCTACGACCTGGCCAACATTGCAGTCGAAAGGATAAAACGATTCTACAAAAAATGTTTCCATACGCAATCCATGCTTTCGATAGAAGCGCCGACAAGAATGCGGCTGCAGACCAAAATTGTTCTCAGCGCAAGTCTCTCCCTGATAGTTCTGGGGGCCCTGGCTATCCTGTTGTTTGAGCGCTACGCAGGCGGTAGTGATACCGATTCGAATACCGGCATTCTCGAGGCACTGTTTCAGTCGATTACAGCAAGGACGGCCGGGTTTAATACTATCAAGATCTCGGCACTATCGGCTTCGAGCAAACTTGTCCTGATTCTGCTTATGTTCATCGGAGGTTCGCCGGGCTCGACCGCCGGAGGAATAAAGACCGTCACACTGGTGGTGGTTATAATGACTGTTTATGCGAACCTGAGAAAACGTGAGGAAGTAGAGATGTTTAAGCGCTCGATTCGGGTAGTTGTCGTTGGCAGGGCGGTTACTATTACACTGCTTTTCGTTGCGGTCTTGTTCGGAGCCTCGTTGGCTCTGAGCATCACAGAAAATGCAAACGGCTTTACTATGTCGGATATTATGTTCGAGGCCGGCTCGGCTCTGGGAACTGTCGGATTAACTACCGGAATAACCCCTTTCTTGACAACAGCGGGAAAATTGGTTATTATTGCCACAATGCTTATCGGAAGACTTGGGCCGTTGACTCTATTGGCTGCCCTGACATTTAATCTAAAACCGGCACAATATAATTACCCCGATGAAGCGATAATTGTCGGATAAAATAATTAGACGCAAAGACACAAAGACACGAAGTTAAAAAGTAAACATTGTTTTATTTTAGTCTCTTGGTGCCTTAGTGACAAAATATAGGAGCTAAAACTATGGAGCGGTTTGCTGTAATAGGATTGGGGCGGTTCGGAAAAAAACTCGCTATCGCTTTGGCAATGAGCGGTGCTGAGGTTGTCGCAATTGACAGAAACAGGGAGGAGATAGAGCTGATTCGAGACCAGGTAAGCCTGGCCGTTCGACTCGACAGCACCGACGAGGAAGCGCTGAAGGCACAGGGCATCGATAAGATTGATGTCGCTATTATAGGCATAGGACAGGAGGGATTTGAATCGGCGATTCTAACAGTCGTAAACCTCAAGCAAATGGGAGTAAAGAAGATTCTCGCAAGAGCCGAAAGCCCCGTCTCAGGCGAAGTCTTCTCAAAGGTAGGCGCCACTGACGTAATTTATCCCGAAATCGAGTCGGCGCAAAGATGGGCGTATAAACTTATCGCACCGCAAATCGGCGAAAAAATAGATTTCGCGCCGGGCTATAGTCTGGCCCGAGTAACAGCGCCGGCAAGTTTCGACGGCAAAACGGTTATGGATTTGCAGTTGAGGCAGAAGTACAAAGTCAACCTGGTCGCAATCAAGCGGGATGAGCACGGCAAGAAAAAGAAGGCAGACAGTTCTCAAATTATCAATGTCCCTATGCCCGGCACTGTGGTTTACGAAAACGACATTCTAATGGTCGCCGGCTCCGACGCCGACCTGGCAAAACTGCCCCAGGAATAAGGCTAAGGGGAATGAATGTATATGAAAGAATTCTCTACAGAATTGCTCAACGAAATAACTAAACGATTGGCCGAGTCAATACACCCTGAGAGGATTTATCTTTTTGGCTCACACGCTGCGGGCAACGCTGACGACGATAGCGACGTCGACCTGCTTGCCGTCGTACCCGACACAGACCGATCAACAAGAGAAATCGCTATTGAGGGCAGATCAAGCCTAAGTGACTTTCTCATCTCTTTTGATTTAATTGTTTGTACTAAATCACAATTCGACAGATATGTTGACGTAAAAAACACGATTATGAATGAGGTTCTTTGCGATGGCAGGCTGGTCTATGGATCCTAAGCTTGAAATGACCAGGCAATGGATTATGCGAGCAGATGACGATTTGCGTCTGGCCGAGCTTATTCACAAAGATAATGATCCTGCATATTGGGCGATTGCTTTTCACGCACAACAGTGCGCAGAAAAGGCCCTAAAAGGCGTGTTGACTTTCCACGATATTCGAGCGGGAAAAACACACAATATCGAGAATCTACTCAAACTAAGCTCCCCTGTAGTTGACGGACTCGAAAAGCTTAACGACCAAGCCAAAACTTTGTCAGTTTATGCGGTAGATTCACGATATCCCGTTCCACACCAAGATATAAGTAACAACGAAGCAATTGAAGCTATAGAAACAGCGAGAAAGATTTTCGAATGTGTATTAAACGCACTTCCGGACCTCGAAAATCTGCCACAGGAATAAAAAAACATGATTTTGGGGGAAGATAACTGTCGGTTTTTCATCAAGTTTATACTGCGGATGTTTTAAATCGAATGGCTCTTAAAGCCGAGGACGATAAAGGATTAAGAAGCTTACATCTTAAGCTTACTTCAAATGATGAACGTTTCTTGATCGAACGAATTCATATTGAACTCGTTACCGGACCTGGAAAAACTGCCCCAGGAATAAAGGCCATAGAATAAATTCCACTTCCGCCGGCGTAATATAAGAATCCCTCAGAGCTTTCGATATTTTCGCAGCATTTCGAGCAGGTTTTGCATATCTTCAGGCAGGGGGGCCTCGAATTTTACCATTTCGGAGGTGGTTGGGTGCTTGAACTCGATGGTTGAGGCGTGAAGTGCAAAACGGCTTACGACCGGCTCCTCAACGGTGGTTTCAGTATCTTTTAATTGCCAGGGGTAAACGAGCTTGCCACCATACTTATCGTCAGCGGCAATGGGATGCTTTATATATGAGAGATGGACGCGGATTTGATGCGTTCGGCCGGTTTTCGGTCTCAGCTTCAACAGGGAAAAGCCCCGAAAACTTTCAACAACCTCGTAAAAAGTAATTGATTCCTTACCGACTCCAGGCCTGATTGCGTACTTTTCTCTTACTCTTGGGTTTACCCCCAGTGGTGCACTGATACGGTCGGACGTCAGCTCAGGCACGCCATGCACAATAGCAAGATAAGTTTTGTTGACCTGCCGGTGTTCAAACTGTTTGGCAATCTTCCACTGGGCGGCATTGTTTTTTGCAACGATCATAACGCCCGTCGTATCTCTGTCGAGCCGATGCACGATACCGGGCCGGAACTCACCAAGACCGCTCGATAGCTTCTCGGAATAAAACACAAGGGCGTTTACAAGCGTACCGTGAGTGTTGCTGCGGGCTGGGTGAACAACCATATCTGCCTGCTTGTTGAGGATAATCATATCTTCATCTTCGTAGATGATATTCAGAGGGATATCTTCAGGCAAAATCTCCTTGCTCGGAAGCTCCGGCAGTGTCAATTCGATGTTGTCCCCAGGACTTAGCTTAAAGCTGGGCTTGACTATTTTGCCGTTGACCTTGACCGAGCCTGCGCCGATTTGCTTCTGGAGCATGGCCCGGCTGAAGTTACTGAACCGCCCGTGGAGATATTTATCAACCCTCCGTTCCTTGATTGAGCTTCCCACTTGAAGCCTCAAGGGGCCACTGCTCTCATCTGGCATTTCGCTTTGTGAATTATTCGCCGGGTACATTAATGTCAGGAACTACAGGGGTAAGATTCGGCGCCTGGGGCCGGAGATTGATCTTGAGGGACTCAGAGACACCGTTTGGTTCAGGCTCTATTTTGACCTTGGGAACCAAAAGGGCAGGATTGGGTTCCGGTCCCATTTTGACCTCGGGAACCACAGGGATACGATTTGGGTCCTGAGGAAATACAGTATCATCGATGGGGCGCAGCGGGATCGGTGGCTGTAAAAACTCAGGAAACGCCGGCTTTGGCGCAGCCTTAAAGACTATCTTTTGCCGATAATCGGACATCGTTTCCAGACGCTGCCTGGCCTTGGCAAGGGCTGTCGTGCCTTCGAAGTCACCGTTTGAAACAATGTCACGATATATTTGCTCTGCCCCGTCGAAGTTACCAATTTCTTCTTCACAAAGTCCAAGGCCGAATCTTGCTATCGCTGTTAATGACGGATTGCCAGCGGCTTTCTCGATCGCTTTAGTGTAGGAAGTCTTTGCCTGGTTTATCGCCGTGCGAAGATCTGTCTGGCTCACAGCCTGTTGGCGATAATGCAATTCCGCACGCAGGGCTTCTGCACGTTTAATTAGCGCCAGGGCGGCCATCTGACCATCTGTTACATTCTCGGCAGTGCTTTGGAAATTAGCCGCGGTCTCGACGAGCATATAAGAGGAATCTATTCCCCTGGACTGTCCCATAAGCACTTGCATTTTGCTTTGCGATAGTCGGGTGATAAGGTTCGTAAAATCGAGCTGGTTTTGAACTGATTCCACCTTTGCTTTACGCCAGTACCAAAGAGCCGAGCCTATGACCAGCACGGCTACTAATGAGACAGAAATAACCATTGTACCATTTTCCCGAGCCCACCGCGGCAAATTTGCAATCCACTCGGCCAATTCATTAGTTTTTAGCTCATGTCGATGCTCTGACTTCATCTTTCCTGCGTCTCTTTCTTAAAATAGCTTAATAAATGTAATATTCAATTGTACACTTAAACGGGAATTGTAACAAATTTTCTTTTGTCTTGCAATAAACCTGTTCTACGATTAAAATTTTATCACGTTAGATTTGAAGACACCTCTGGCGTCATGTTTCTAACGCTATTTAGTCAACAATTAGTCGAAAGGGTGTAGATGTTAAAAATCCTAAGCGAATCAAAAACAGGAATTTTCTTGCTGTGCATGCTGTTTTTAGCTCTTTTCGACACTCGTTTCTCGATACTGGATTCTCACGCGGGCATCGGAAATCAAGATTCGGGGATCGAGCAATGGGACTCGGCCAAATATATCGGTATTGATGAAATTCGGCCCGGTATGAAGGCGTATTGCCTTACATGCTATAGCGGCACTAAAATAGAAAAATTCGAAATGGATGTTATAAGCATAATCAAAAATTACGAACCAGGAAGGGATTCGTTTCTCGTTCAGGGCACCGACGAGCGATTTATCCATACAGGTCCGGTTTGGGGCTGCAGTGGTTCCCCGGTCTATATCGATGGAAGGTTGGCTGGCGCATTAGCTACTGCGTATACTTACAGCAAGGACCCGCTCTACGGTGTAACGCTGATAAAGGACATGCTCAGGGTGGGACGAGATAACCGCCCGCGCCCGCGCGCCGCCCAACATGGCTACTCACTGGACTTTTCCAGGCCGATTGATTTTGCACAAATTGATAAGCAAATTACAGCTCAATCACTCTCAAACAAACGTAGTCTCACAGGTGCCGCCGCTTTACCCTGCCCTTTGGTTACCTCCGGTTTGCCGGCTAAGGTCAATGAACAGTTAAACTCCCTGGTCGAACCTTTCGGGTTTGCTGTCGTTTCAGGCCCGGGCCCTGGCGCAGGTCTCGATATCGACATGGATGTAAAGTTGGCCCCGGGGGCATGCCTGGTAGTCCCGTTAGTCTCCGGCGATATAACAATGGAAGCAGTTGGCACCGCAACCGAAGTCATCGGTGACAAGGTGTATGGCTTCGGGCACAGCTTTCTCGGTTACGGACCGATAAATTTGCCTATGGCCACGGGCCAGGTACACACCGTGGTATCAAGCATTGCCCGCTCTATTAAGCTCGCCAGTGCGATCAAGATAGTCGGTACACTTACACGGGACGAGTCAACGGCAATCATCGGAAGAATCGGTGAAAAACCGCACATTTTCCCTCTGACCATAACGATTGACGATTACAGAGACACCGGTAAACGGGTATACAACTGTCACGTTGCTCATCATCTGTCGCTTACTCCAATGTTAATACGTTCGACTGTCATGGGAGCTGGTCTCCGGTTGGGAGATTTGCCGCCGGACCATACGATTCAGTACAAGGTGGCTATCGGAGTAGAAGACCAGGAAACGATTACTTTTGAAAATGTCTCCACGGATATGGGCATGATTGAGATGCTAATGGAAAGTGTTAGCCCGGTCACTATGCTTATGAACAATCCATACAAAAAAGTTAATATAAAATCACTCGATTTTGATATCAGAATAATCCCCAAAAGCATCGTTTCACATATATGGTCCATCGATTTGTCCGATTCAAAAGTAAAGGCAGGCCAGAATATCGAGATCACTGTTGTTATTGAATCAGTCCTGGCCGGAATGAAAAAATACAACTGCAGCTTCCGGATTCCTGATAATCTGGCGCCTGGAAGTTATGAGCTGACTATCTGCGGCGGATTCGGATACGAGATGTTTCTTAGGAAATCTGCGTCATACAGACTTGTCCCCCAGAATTTCCAGGGCCTGATGGAGAGCTTGAAGTACCTTCTTAATATCAGAAGAGATAAGTTGTATTGCATTTTGGCATTACCCTCCGGTGGGATTACGATAGAAAAGGCGGAGCTTCCTTATTTACCGCCAACAAAAATGCTCATCTTACAGAATGCCAAAAGAACGCTCAGAATACAGCCATATCAACATTGGCTCGAAAAAAGACTCGACTCCGGCACAGTCATTATAGATAGGAAAGTTGTCCGTATAACCGTAGAAAAATAAGACATGATGCACGAAACGCTATACGCAATACGAGATACCAAAATATGATATTTTTGTTCGAGGACTTGTTATGAAACATCAATCTCACGTTAATTCCAGATTCGCACTGGTAACTGCGGCTTTAATCTCTCTTCTGTTAAGTTCAGCTTCTCTGGCCGTTAGTAGCAAGATTACACGTCACGCCAGCAGTTCAGACCTGTTGAAGGGCAAAATCGAAAATATTGTGGTTGGCTCACGAGGGACTATTCAACTCGGAAATGCCTGGGAGACGCCGGTGGACGACTTCGAAGATGTCTGGTCGATAAACAGCATCGTTGTTAGCGGCGGGACCGTTTATGTCGGAACAAGCCCTAATGGTGGTATCTATAAATACAGTCTCGGAAAACTGACAAAGATTTATCCGAAGAAGTCCCGGGAAAAACCCGCCCCCAAAAAGGCCAAAGACAAGGCCAAAGTCAAGGCCAAGAAAGCCAAAGAGAATAAGGATGCAAACGAGCCTAACGACCCAAATACAGTCCAGGACGACGATTATCTCTCAAACGAGCATATCTTTGCGATGGCAACTGATGTCTCCGGAAGGTTGTTAGCCGGGATAAGCGGGGATAAATGCAGGCTCTGCCGCTTCAAAAACAACAAATATGAAGTGATTTTTGAGCCGAATGAGGTCAAATATATCTTCGCAATAACTATCGATACAGGCGGTAACATTTATCTCGGAACAGGGCCCGAAGGAAAGATTTACAAGCTCAGCCCTTCGGGGAAAAAACCGCAACTTCTTTACGACAGCCAGGACAAAAACATACTTTCACTTGCTGCGGGGAAGGACGGTTTTATTTATGCCGGAAGTGACAGCAGGGGACTGGTATACAAGATAAATCCACGCACTAATACAGCTACGGTTTTATACGATAGCGACCAGCCGGAGATTACTGCTTTATTATTTACAGAAGACGGCTATTTGCACGCTGCAGCAACATCTGCAAAGATTGTCCAGGCACAGACTAAATTTGCCGCACAGTCACCTTTGGCTGGTCGGCCTGAGACAAAACCGTCAAAGTCGGCAGGTGACACCAAAGGTGGACTGAAACTTAAAATTGCAAATATAAAAGGAGGAACCAGTAAAACATCGGCTAAAAAATCCTCGCCTGCGCGGAAGCCGGCAAGGCCCGGAAAGGCAAGTTACATATACAAAATAACCCCGGATGGTTTCGTGACAGATATATTCAACGAGGCTGCCGTCTTCTTCTGCCTGGCTGAAAAAGAAAACAAACTGCTCGTCGGAACCGGAAACAATGCACAGCTTTTCACCGTCGACCCGGCCTCGGAGCAGCAGACAATTATATATGAGGATAAACAGGCTTCACAGATAACCGCCGTAAACGTCCGGAAAGACTTTGTGTATCTCGGAACAGCGAATCCTGCAAAGTTGATAAAGTTAAGCTCCAGTTTCGCTTCCGAGGGTACATACACTTCTGACCTTATAGATGCCGGTCAGCCGGCTACATGGGGCAAACTCCAAATCGAAGCCGATATTCCACAGGGCTGCAAAGTCAGCGTGGCCTCTCGAAGCGGAAACGTTAAGGATATCAACGACCCGACTTTTTCAAGCTGGACCAGCCTGGCAGAAGTGACACAGCCCGTCCAGTTGCGATGCCCCCTCGGAAGGTTCTGCCAATATAAACTCGTATTACAAAGCAAAAACGGCTCACAAACACCGATTATAAGGGAAATTGCTGTTGCCAGCACTGTCCCGAATTTGGCGCCGAAAATAGAATCGGTCAGCGTCAGCAGAATCGCAACCACCAGCAAAAAAGGTGAGTTCAAAATCAGCTATAAGGCCAAAGATGACAACGGTGACAAGCTGATTTACAAAATTGATTTCAGGAAAATAGGAAGAACAAACTGGATTGAACTAAAAGACGAGCTCGAAGCAGACAACTTTCAATGGGATGGAAAGACCGTGGAAGACGGCAGATACGAGGTCAGAGTCACAACAAGCGATGGAAGAAGCAATACTACTAAAACCAAGCTGACCGGAACCAGAATTAGTGAACCGGTTATTGTTGATAACACCGCGCCGGTTATTAAAAGGCACTCTGTCGAAAAAGATAAAAAAACCATAACACTCAAGCTTCAGGTGTCAGACAAATTCAGCGCGATCGGAAGACTGAACTATACCGTCGACAGCAATGCCAAGTGGAAAGGCACTATGCCAGACGACCTGGTCTATGACACTACAGATGAAGATTTCACGATTGTCATAGACAAATTGGACCCCGGCGAGCACATAATCGCAGTCAAAATCACTGATAGCCTCGGCAATATAACCTATAAAACCTTCGAGGTTAATGTCTCGTGAATCGTGGTTAATAAACTCCCCCCTGGGCGGATTCGCCCGACGGTCACGGGGCAGGAACTGTGCGATACATCGAATTTCAAAAAATCGTTGATACCGTAGAATCGCTTTGCATAGCAGCCGCTCACGAGTTGCCTGATGATGTCTTGGCTGCTCTCCGGCAGGCCGTACAAAAAGAATCCAATCCTGCTGCGGCAAACATTTTAAACCAGCTTATCGAAAACGCCCGCATAGCAAAGGCCGAATTAATACCACTCTGTCAGGATACAGGCCTTGCCGTAGTCTTTGCCCAACAGGGTGCGGACGTCGCTGTCAAGGCCCCGGCGTCCCGGAACACAGCAACACTGTCCGACGCAATCAACGCCGGTGTTGTCGCCGGTTACGAAAAAGGATACCTGCGAAAAAGCGTTATCACCGACCCTCTGAATAAACGCACCAACACAAGGTCAAACACACCTGCTGTAATTCATCTCGATGTTGTGCCGGGCAATACGTTGAAGATGACCGTTATGACTAAAGGCGGAGGCTGCGAGAACAAAAGCCGCTTCAAAATGTTCAATCCCACCGCCCAAAAAAACCGGATAATTGATTGGATTGTTGATGTCGTCCGCCAGGCCGGTGCCGACGCCTGTCCGCCGTTTATTGTGGGCGTAGGGATTGGCGGAGATTTTGAACTAAGCTGCCTGCTAAGCAAAAAGGCCCTCTGCCGAAACCTCACTACAGGAAACAGCGACGAGTTCTACGCAAAGCTCGAAGCGGATTTGCTCACGGCAGTCAATGCGCTCGGCCTCGGACCGCAGGGGCTCGGTGGCGACACTACAGCCCTTGCCTGTTTAATCGAGACAGCCCCATGTCATATTGCGTCGCTGCCGGTGGCCGTAAACATCCAATGCCACAGCCACCGCCACAAGTCAGCCGTTATTTAACCGGCTGTTCGACAACGTCAGACAAACCCACGTCGATATATTGTCCACCTCCGGTCTGATGGCAGTGCACGGCTATGCAATTAACACCGACTTTCAGCGCTTCGCGCCCCTTTCCACCGATAGAAGCCGTTGTATAATCCGAAGTATAGCCTTTCAGTTCAGCCGCGAGTTGACCGTTGATATAAACCTTGGCATCCTCATCATGGTGAATTTGCAGATGCGGTTGATCAAAATTTTTGTCTTTCAACTCAAACTTGCGCCGTAACCAGATGTCCGATGTATTCCACTCGGTACGCACAACCGCCCCGGGCGTACTTTTGGTACCGAAACCGCCCATCCCTTTCTTCCAGGAAGAGTCGTCGAATCCCGCTTTCTGCCACCCGCCACGCGGCTTGCTCGTAGTATAACTCCATTCGATACCCTGCTCCTGTGATGTCGGCACAATCGTTTTGATTATCGGGGGCGGCAGGTACAGCTTGCGGGCCGCCTCGGCCATCTGTTTAATATCCGCTTTGACCATCGCACGGTCGTAGGTCATATATCCGTTGACCTCAACCTCAACATCCGTTGTCTGTGTGTAAACAGCGGCCGAAAGTCCCCTCCCAATCAGAGGCCGAAGATTGCCCAGCAAAGTCACGTACGCTTTCGTCAATGCCGACCTGGTTTCATAACTGCGATAACCCCAGTTCTTCTCAGCCTGCCAGGTATGCCCTTTAACAGGCAGCCCAAGACCGCCGAACTCGCCCAGCACAGCTACCCGCTTGTCCTCGTTCGGAGGTCTCGCAGGACCGGGATAGCTGTGAATATCGCGCACGTCGCCGGATTCCTTGTTCGCCCACCCGCTGGACTCGTTCACCAAACGAGTCGGATCCCACTTTTTAACCAAAGCCGCATAGCGGGGCGTGTCGTGCTGTCCCCAGCCCTCGTTAAACGGCACCCACATAATGATGCTCGGATGATTGCGGAAACCCTCCACGAGTCGTTTCAGCTCCAATTCGAACTGCTCACGTGCCTGGTCCCCTTTATTATTGCCGCTGGCCATGTCCTGCCAGACCATCAGCCCAAGCTTGTCGCACCAGTAGTAAAGTCGCGCCGGTTCTACCTTGACGTGTTTTCGCAGCATATTACAGCCGAGTTTCTTCAACACCTCGATGTCGTAGCGAAGGGCTTCATCCGTCGGCGCCGTATACAATCCATCAGGCCACCAGCCCTGGTCCAGCGGGCCATACTGAAACAAAACCTTGTCATTCAAAAACAAACGGTTTATCCCGGCTTCGTCCTTCTTGACCTCTATCTTGCGCATGCCGAAGTAGCTGTCCACTTTATCAAGGGTCTTTTTGTCTTTCATCAACTTTATTTCGAGGTCATAAAGGAAGGGAGAATCCGGTGACCAGAGCTTTGGACTGGTCATCTTGATTTTGCGTTTTTTGAGACCGGGCGAACCTCCGGATATCTGTAAACGGCCCCCGCCTTTAACTAAAAATTTTAATTCATATTGGTCGATGTCACCTACGGTATCAACCTCTACTTCTACGACGCTGTTATCGACGTCAGGGACAATCTTGATCCCGGAGATATACGTTTCAGGCACCGGCTCCAGCCAAACAGTCTGCCATATCCCCGTAACCGCCGTGTACATGATACCGCCCGGTTTTTTCACCTGCTTACCGCGGGGCTGGCTCCCGTCGTTCGTCGGGTCCCACACGGATAGAACGATTTCCTGCGATCCCGATTTTTTCAGCACATCGGTAATATCGAATGTAAACGCATCGTATCCGCCCTTATGATTGCCGAGCTCTTCGCCGTTGACCCACACCGTTGTGTCCCAGTCAACCGCACCAAAGTGCAGCAAAACCCGCTTGCCTTTCCTCCACCTGCCGGATACCTTAAATGTTCGCCGATACCACAGCCGGTTATCTTCACCCACCTTCTTCATCACACCCGACAAAGCCGACTCAACCGGAAATGGCACGAGAATCTGGCCGTCGAACTCTTCCGGCTGCTCCGCTTCCCGGGCTGTAATGGAGTATTCCCAAAGACCGTTAAGATTCTGCCAGCTCTTGCGCACCATCTGAGGCCGCGGATACTCACGGTGGACCTTCTTAGGTGATACATCCTTGGCCCATTGAGTCATCAAAGGCCCTTTAGCAGGTTTCCACTTCGCCCACACCGACGAGCTGACGCACAAAACCGTGCACACCAGGACCAAATACCTCATTTTATTTACAACACAATCCCTTTTGCTGTCCTTTGCTGCCATCTTTCTATCCCCTAAAATTTATAGGTCAAATCTTTTGCTTTTTTCACAAGAGGAAGCACTTTTTTATCTATATCGGATTCGCCCTCCCCGACCTTTACTTTAAATAAGTGCCAGTCTTCGACATGCTCAATCTTCCCCCCGTCCGCCGGGATTTTAACCAGCGGCCCTAACGTCTCGAATTCCAGCATCTCGTCATTGGTGAATGTCTCAGTGTTGCAGCCCATATCGGGATACGTTGCGCCGTCAATATAAGGGTACTGTTTTAGGAAAAGCTCGCCTTTCAGATAATATGCTCCCCAACCTTGTTTATTGAGCAGGCCCACCTTTTGCTTCTTTGATACCTTGGGATTCTGTTTGAGTTGTATATACTTTGTCCCCCATATCCACCGCGCGTCACCCATATCCGTGTACTGCCACATCACCAGAGGACGCGCAGGAAGCAGATACTCGGGATGAGGGCCAAAAGGTTCCTGCGGCAGTATGAGCCTGCCCCCTTGTGCCAAAACAGTCATCGCCCAGCACGCCGCTTCGATCTCCCACATATTTCTGTTTGACAGCCTGTGAAGCACGCGTGCGCTGTTGGACTTCTCATCCAGGGTAACCTCGATTTCTTTTACTATACCTGTCTCTGGCTCGACGTCCTGCGTAAGAATTAAAGTCGTTCCGTTCCATTTATATTTAATAGGCGAGTTATCCAGAGAGTACGTCCTGACAATATGTTCCGGGGCGTGCCACAACCGATGTCCACCGTAGCTTCGCCATTCATCACCGCCGGTTTTGCCTATCTGGTCTTTATCTTCTTTGAGCAAATTCTGTCCGCCGACAAAACCAAACCGCATAATCCGGGGCCCCACATCCGTTATCGCGATAAGTTCTATCTGCCCGTTGCTAAGCTTAATACAATTGGGCCATCCCGCGTAAGAGACTTTCTCCATTGTTAACTTCCTTTCCCGCTTAGCTCTTCGCCCGCCAAGAACTTCCGGCCCTGTCATAAAAACCAGCGCAAAACCAACTGCTACTACTGCACTGTTAACGCAGCGCATCTTTGTTAGATTTCTCATTTTGTGTCCTCCATAAAAACTTGTTCCTTATTTATTAACACTTCAATTCCGACTGTCCCCCAAATTCGGCTCATCCTCCATCCATGTGGGATGTTGCCAAAATAAATAGGTAGACAGATTATGCCTCAAATCCACCTACGCGCCAAGCCAAAATTCCAGGATTGACCAATTCTCGATTCTATCATTCCCGCGAAATTTACCCCTTACCTGATGGGGGGGGCGGGAATCCAGTCTCTCGGCCGCTGTGTGGCAGCCTCAAGCGAGGCCTGAAAGGCCGCGGCAATCTCAAATCCTCGAAAAAACTTGAGGCATCGCCCGAACTGGTGTATTCTATAGCATCAGACTTTCTATAGATTGCACCAGGCCGGATTTATAGTAAATAGCAACACTCGTAAAAATCGGAACAATAACCAGCGGTGGCCCAAAACCCACCCTGCTCGACTATATTGCTAAAAAAAAAGTGGTGTTTATTATTTTATGTTACCCACATAAGAAATGACTGTATGGCAACATCTTAAAAGACCGCCCTGGCGCACGATCCTGCTCCTGTTCGCTATTCTCTGTCTGCTCGGCATTGCCTACCTTGCTTGGTCACCGGGCAAGCGCATTCGTGACGGCAGGCATGATCTCCGTTCGAACGGGATCTGGATTCAACATGGTTGGCTCGGAGATGATCTCTGGTTTCAACGCAATCAAAAGGACAAGACACTTTTCCGAAACGATCAGAAGATTCAAGAACTTGCTGATCTCCTTATTAGTCATGGCGTGAAGTACGTCTTTCCTCATGTTTGTCCCTGCAATCCCAGCGGGAAGATTGCCCCTATTGATCCTGTCCAGACTGAACGGTTTCTCGACCACTTCGGAGATTTCTCGGTTATTCCCTGGATCGGAGGCATTCTTGATATTCACTGTTCACCTAAATCAAAACAGTGGCGAATCAACTTTATTTCCTCAGTAGTCGACCTCCTCGAAACCCACCCTCGACTTGCCAGTGTGCAACTCAATATCGAACCGATGCCAACAGGTAACACTGACTTTCTCACCTTGTTGGATGAACTGCGTCAGGCTTTGCCTGATGGAAAGATTCTATCAGTGGCAGCTTATCCACCACCGACACGGTGGCATCCGTTTCCAGATGTCCACTGGGACGAGTCATACTTCGGAAAAGTTGCTCAGAGAACTGAACAAATTGCTCCCATGATGTATGACACCTCCATCAAGCTGCCGAAACTGTATCAACATCTGATGTCTAAGTGGACATCAGATGTATTGAACTGGTCTGGCGACACACAAGTATTGCTTGGTGTGCCAGTTTACGATGATGCCGGAGTAGGATACCATTCCCCTAAGGTAGAGAACCTCCAGAATGCCCTATTGGGCATTCATGCAGGATTAAACAAGTTCAGACCACTCCCCAAGAATTACACTGGTGTCTCGATCTATTGTGAGTGGGAAATGGATCAGCAGGAGTGGGACTACCTGAAGAAGGAATTCGAAAAAATCCCATGAGGGACCAACCATACAAACAGGTTGCAACTTTATTTCCATTAGACTAAATTCCGAACAAATCGTGTCGGATATTATTATGTTCGCGGCAAATGTTTGCAATAGCGATGTAATCTTCCGGCATCAATTTTTCCGGCCGATGTGTCGGATTGATTGAGCATTGCTCAAAAACGGCAAGCCAGTTATCAATTTTCGCAAGTTCACCAACCGCAAACTTTGTGCATCCCTTTAGCATCTTTCGACGATGGCCCATAAAAAGATTTATCACCTCGCCAAATAGCTCCATACTCTTAACCCGGCTTACCTTCTCTTCTTTGCGAACGAAGCTCACCATAGCCGATTCAACCTGTGGCTGGGGCCAAAAAACAGTCGGCTTCAAAATCCTCTCTGTCTTGACCTCACCGGTCGCGCTTAGAAAGATACTCAACGTGCCATAATCCCCGCTGCCCGGCTTGGCACTCATTCGCTCAGCCACCTGCTTCTGCACGGTGACATACATCTCATCTGCAACCGTTGGCCTCGTTACCAAATTCAGCATTACCGGGCAGGCTACATTGTAAGGAAGATTGGCCACTAACAGCAGCCTTCCACCGTGTTTTTTACGGGCCTCCTCGATTGCTGCTATAACAGCACCGCTGATTGTATGCTTGCTCTCAAGGATGTCGGTATTGATGACATTGACATTTTCATTTTGTGCGAGTTGATTTTTTGCGATTCTAACAAGTGTATCGTCAACCTCGACGGCGATACAATATCCCGCCTGCTCAGCAAGGCCTTCAGTCAAGGAACCCGTGCCGCACCCCACCTCTAACACAATATCATCGCTGCCGATATGAGCAGAATCTATCAGCACCCGCATCAAATTCAGGTCGATGAGAAAATGCTGACCGAAATTTTTGTTTGGGAGAACGCCCGCCGATACGAGTAACTGCTGGATTTGATGCTTCGTCTGCATCTCTATAAATTTAGAAGTTAGAATTAAGAATGTAGAATTATTAGCGGGAACGCGATTTTTTAACGATTGTTGTCAGGATAGCGACCAATTCATTCGATTCGTTTGCTAACTGTCTTAATCTACTAACCGGGACAATCCGGGTTGTCATCAAGAGACGAAGCCAATAGTATGTCTCTCGCGCTTCTTTAAGCGCAATGTTACATTTAAAAATAAAGTCTGCTTTGCTCTGCCCCGCCGAAGCCTCTTCTAAGTTTGCTCCAATGGATGTTCCTGAGCGTAAGACCTGTCTGCCTAAAACCTCTCCTCCGCCTCTTTTCCTGGCCAGAAATTGATATAGTTTCACAATTCTACAGGCAAATGAAAAACTGCGTTCTTTGATATCCTTTTCTTTAGAATTTCTTTGAGTTTTTTTATTGTTCATATTTCTTCCCCTCGTAATTAAGAAATTTTAATTCTAAATTCTAAACTCTCAATTCTAAATTCTTTTTCGTCTTGGCCATCTTTATCGCCGTCATTATGGCTGACTTCATTCCCTCGGGATTGGCAAGATTTCTGTCTACGATATCGAAAGCTGTTCCGTGGGCAGGCGATGTCCTTATTATCGGGATGCCGATAGTGACATTAACAGCCTTCTCGAAATCGAGCAGTTTTATGGGAATCATGCCCTGGTCGTGATACATTGCGACGACGGCGTCAAATTCACCTTCGACAGCACGCAGAAAGAGCGTGTCGGCCGGGAACGGCCCGAAGCACTTGATACCCTGTTCCTGAGCCAATAAAATCGCAGGTGATATTATCCGCCTCTCTTCATCGCCGAATTGACCGTTCTCGCCGGCGTGAGGATTCAGTGCGGCAACGCCTATCCTGGGATGCTCTATGCCCCAGGTTTCCTTCAACGCGGTATTTAACAAATCTATCGGCTCGAAGACACACCCGATTATAAACTTATGCCGCAGTTCGAAAAGCGCCTCGTGAATGGTCGCCAGCGCCACTTTCAACGGACCGGCGATAAGCATCATCACCTTCCGCGGGGATTTGCACCGCTCGGCTAACATCTCGGTATGGCCCGGCCAGGGCGCACCGGCCATATTCCAGCTTACCTTACTAATGGGCGCTGTTACTATCGCGTCTACAATACCGGCCCGGGCCGCGTCAACGGCATCCAGACAAAACCGCACAGAAGCCTCGCCGGCAACCTTGCTCGGTCCTCTAATCCACGGCTCAACAGAATACTCATCGTAATCGGCTACAACAACTTTATGAGGGTAATCCCTGCTGATTTTTTCGTGTTGATGCCGGCCCCAGAAAGGCTCAATCTCAACCCTATCGGCCGCGTAACAGAGCTGCTCATTCATACCGAAAACAATAAATTTCGCAGACCGGCGTATATCCGCCTCGGCCAACACCTTGACAACAATCTCCGGGCCGATGCCGGCCGCATCACCCATCGTTACGCCTATCACCATCTGTTCGCTTATCGAATTGGTTCCGTTGTTCTTGTTCATAATACAAAATTGAATATTTGCTTTTTACAATTGACTATTGAATTCTTTCTTACCGCAGAATTATCCGGGCGGCCATAATTTATTATTTTTAATGTGTTTTCCAATAATCATTTAAAAACCCAATTGTTTTAGCTTCTCCTCAGTTAGAGTTTGTCTTTGGGATAAAATCTTCTCAATTTGTTTTTTGATTGTCTTGGTGATTATATCGGCTTCAATATTCACCACGTCGCCGGTCTTCGCCTCACCAAGCGTGGTATTCTTTAGCGTCTCAGGGATTATGGCCACGCCAAAGCTGTTTCCCTCCAGAGTTGCTATCGTCAGACTTATTCCCTCGACGGCCACCGATCCTTTAGCCACCATCTGGTCGAGCAATTCTCTCTCAGCCTCAAATCTTATATCGGCAAATTCGCCGCGCTTATCAATTGATTTTATTTTTGCCACACCGTCAACATGACCTTGTACGATGTGGCCGCCCAATCGTTCACCGACTTTCATCGCCAGCTCGATATTGACCTTCGAGCCGGCGGTCAACTTACCCAGATTCGATTTTGTCAGTGTTTCGCCGCTGACGTCAAACCTCACCAGATTGCCTCCTAATCCCGCAACGGTCAGGCACACCCCGCTTACAGCTATACTATCGCCGTTTTTGCTCTCCTCGGCCAGCTTGCCTAAATCTATACCCAGCTCCACGGCACCTGCGATTCGGTTTACCGATGTTATCCTGCAAACCTGCTCTATAAGCCCTGTAAACATTCGCAATTGACCGTATGATATTGACTATTTACTATTTGAAAAAAGAAAACTAAACGGTAGAATGGATTATAAATAATCGATAGTCAACAATCAATCAATAAAAGGGCGGTGAGTAACGATGAATACCTTCTGGCTCAAAATTGTAGGCATCGCGGTTGCAGTTCTGGGCGTGATTATTCTAATAGGCGTGCTTTCATCTTCTGAACCGGAACCCGAACCCATACAGCAGGAAAAGGGCTTCTCGGATCAGGTGGAGGCAGACAGAAAAAAGTTCCTGACCAGGCCCCAGGCCGTAGACCCGGCCCAGCAAAGCGCCCAGACGACTCAACAAGCAGATTCTAACAAGCCCGTCAACACGATTGTACAAACGCCACCCCCCCCTGAGCCGGTCACGTTGTATTTCTCCCAGCTATCCGAGATAGACGAGATAGAAGCCGAGAGGTTCCTCAACGTAGCTGTGCCGGGACGCAGCATTGGCCGGCTGCCGATGACAGGCTACAAACTTATGATGGTCGACAACTGCCGCCGGATAATCCGGAGATGGCCCGAAAGCTGGTACGCCTACCGTGCCAAGCAGATGCTGGCCGACTTGCCGCGCCGATTTTGGTCGCGATATAAAGTCACTGAAGAAGAAGTCGATACCACCATGTATACAAAACCAAGAAAAGATACAAAACCTTTCACCTTTAAGGAATCTCGTTGAATGGATGCAACTAAAACTGTCACTGGCATACCTGTAATTGCGATAACCGCTGAGTGTCTGCCCGAGGCCTGGGAGAAAGCCGTTCTGGCAGTATGGGACAGGGGCCTCGAACTCAAAACTCAGTACGACAAATCCGATGATCCGCCCAGCAAGGATGCAACCGTTATCGTTACAATCACCGACCCTTTCAGCGAGCCCAGGATTCACAAGAACTTCCCGGGCGGCCCCGAAGAGCTTGAGTCGTACAGGCTGGAAGTCATAAGCGGTATCCACGACCACTGGATTGACCCTGCTGCCGGCAAGTGGACCTATACATATCACGAACGTCTCTTTGCGTACAGCCCGGTAGAGGATATTAGGGACGCCGATTCCCCGAAGCCGTTCAGAAAGATCGACCAGATTCAGTACATCATCGACCAACTGGCCCGGACAGGTCACAGCCGCAGGGCACAGGCGATAACCTGGATGCCCACCGCCGACCCACAGACCGATGACCCGCCATGCCTTCAAAGAATATGGTGCCGCCTTGCGCCCGGCAATGATGGCCGGCTTTCACTTAATATGAACACACACTGGCGCAGCAGAGACCTGTACAAGGCCTGGTTCATGAATGTCTACGCCCTTACAGACCTTCAGAGGACAATTGCCGAGCGAATCTCCCAAAAAATAAATCAGCCGGTAAAAGTAGGCAGATACGTCGACATAAGCGATTCGCTGCACATCTACGGCAGCTATTTTGACGAGGCCGCTGTCGAAGTCGAAAAGATGCGCCAAAGCCCATTTACCCAGCGGGCCTGGGAGACCACTCATCCCGCCTTTGCCATGATGACCGACGAGGCCAGGGAAAAATTGGCTAAGGACCCGGACTATTTTGCAAAACCCAAAGAACGCCAAATTTAAAACCGGATACGAGGTACCAAACATGACTTTAATTGTTAACGGCCAAAAAATCGAAGAGACCGAAATAAAAAGTGAATTTGAAAGATTAAAGCCCCATTACGAGCAGGCTTTCAAAGACCAGAACTCCCAGGAGCAAAAAGCACAGCTACTCGATTGGTCTAAGGAAAACGTCATTGAAATGGTCTTAATCAGGCAGGAAGCAAAAACCAATGGCGCCCCGATATCCAAAGATGATCTCGATTCTGTTTTTGCCAAGACAAAAGAGCAATACGCCGACACCGAGCAGTTTTACAAGGATTTTGAGACCGATGATGAAGCAAAAATCAAAGAAACAATCCGGATGCAGATACAAGTCGAGCGCAAGCTCGAAGATATCTGCAAAGACCTGCCCGGGCCCTCCAAAGAAGATATCGACAAATTCTATGACCAAAACAAAGAGCAGTTCAAATCCCCTGAACAAATCAAGGTCAGTCATATAATAAAACACATAAACTGGCAGGCAGATGAAGCAGCCGCCGAGAATGTTATAAAAAAAGCACTGGAGGAACTCAAAAAAGGTGAGGTTTTCGAAACTCTGGCCCAAAAGTATTCCGACTGTCCCGAAAATGGCGGCGACCTCGGCTATATTACAAGGGGTAAAATGGTCGAAGAGTTCGAGGATGTTGTCTTCAATCTGGCCGTTGGCCAGGCAAGCGGTGTTTTTCGCACACGATTCGGATTCCACATTGCCAAACTCTACGACAGAAAGCCCCCGGCTCTGACCGAACTAAAAGAAGTAAAAGACCAGATAGTAAACGCGCTCAAAGAGCAGGCCAAATCAAAAACCATTGACGACTTCATAGACAAGCTGAAAAGCAAAGCCAAAATAGAAGAAATATAAAACCTTTGCATATCCTGCCCCTGCCCCATTGCTTCTAATGTCGTCCGCTATAAGGGGATCACAAACCAACTAATACCAATTGCTTTAAATTATTGCGCTTCGCGCATTTGGCATATATGGGTGGCAGCCTCAATCGCAGCTTGGGGATGGCTTATTGCCAGTTATGAAGAGCGCAACATTTAATTACAATTGGTATAATTCTCTATTTAGAGCTTATCCGAATAACCGGGTCGTTATGAGGTCGAGCGAAAAGTTAGAGGCCAAGGCGGCAGGCCAAAAATGCTCGCCAGAAGTGGTTTTCTCCACGTTGAGAACATTTTTGACCGACAACGCAGGCATCGGGCTTCCCTTAGGGATAGAGCGGGTTATTGGGATAGGCTCTTAGCATCTCGCATACCGCCAAAATATTCTTCTGGACGCCACGGAATTTATACATACAATATAACTATCTTTCATCCTCTGTGGAAAGGCCAACGAATGACCAAAATGCAAATGATCGCTAAAGCAGGTCTCGTCAGTTTAGGCATCTACGCCGTTGTAAACTTATGTTGGTACCTAACTCACGTCATACCCTCTTTCAACATTCCCTCCCCCCTGATCGGCATCGTATGTTTTGCTGTATTAGCAGTTTTTATCGCGGTTATCATATTTTTTTTAATCTTCAACAACGACAGTCTGGCCCGCAAAATGGCAGGCCCGGGCGACCAGTTAAACCCAGCGGATAATACCCTCTGGCTGTCCTCTTCACTTCGAGTCGCCGCTGTCTTCTGCGGCCTCATACTTCTATCGGCCTCCATTCCCACTATACGAAACATCTTACTCGTACCCATACGTATCAGGCCATTTATCAACGAAATTATTCTATTCGATAGATATCCCAAGCAGCTTCTGATGCCCTTCTCGAAGTGGTGCAAAATAATATACAATTTTCTAAAATTAATATTAGCCGTCTACCTGCTCTGCGGCGCTCCGCATTTTGTACGATGGCAATTCAGACACAGCACCATCCGATGTCAGCCGATCACGCAAAAAACAGAACCCGAAAACTCGCCCATCATCAATTCAGAAAGATTCGACAATGAATAAAATGCACTCACTCGCAAAAATCGTCCTCACAGGATTTGCCTTATACTTGGCTTTCCACATATGCACTTACGTAATCATGATACCTTTCGCATTGCTTTCCGGTTCTCGCTATAAATCCTCAATTTTATCTGGTGTCTTGTACCTCTTTATCTCTCTGTGTCTTGCCGTATGTGTATACGTGCTCATATACCACCGCGACAAGTGGGCCCGGAATATCGTTGGCACACCCGACCTCCCGGACCCGGATGTCCAAATACAATGGCTGCCCGTAGCATTTCGTCTCGTTGCAGTTGTCGCCGGCCTCTTCTGTCTCTACAGGCTTGTCCTAAAAATCATCTTGGTCGTCCTTAGGCTTGCAATGGCTAAAGGCACATCCTCTTCACCTGGGTATAGGCAATTTTTTACTTCAAAGATATTAACTGTCGAACAAATTCTGGAATGGCTGATTCTACTTGTAATCGGAATCTACTTTCTCTGCGGCGCTCCTCATTTCGTCCGCTGGCAGGTAAAAAAGACTATCGAGCATTGCAAAAAGCTACCAACGAGCACCTAACATTCGGCACACGAGTATCCCGCATCGACTCACCAATGAACCAAAATCTATGGACTCAAGGTAATAACCTTAGCCTTGTAATTTATTGCTTGATTTTACTCTTCATAGTAGTATCATTCACCGCATATTCTCTTAACGGAACTCAAATGGCCAGTAAATCCAAAATCGAATGGACCGAGTCTACCTGGAATCCGGTCACCGGCTGCACAAAAATCAGTCTCGGCTGTAGGAATTGTTACGCCCAGCGTTTCGCGCTTCGCCTCAAAGCCGCTCGCAGCCGTAACTATGCCAACGGCTTCCGTGTTACCCTGCACCCCCACCTGATCGAAGCTCCTCTCCACTGGAAGCGGTCTCGCACAATCTTTGTTAATTCAATGAGCGACCTTTTTCACAAAGACGTGCCGTTGGAATTCATCTTGAAAATCTTTGATGTTATGCAACGTGCCTCTCACCATCGCTTTCAGGTATTGACCAAGCGGTCCGGCCGGTTGCTTCAATTAAGCACAAGCCTTCCCTGGCCGCAAAATGTATGGATGGGCGTTACTGTAGAAAATACCGACTGCACCTACCGCATAGATAATCTTAGGCAGACTCCCGCCGCTATAAAGTTCATATCGTTTGAGCCGCTCCTTGGCCCAATTCCAGATATCAATCTCAAAGGCATCGATTGGGGCATTGTCGGCGGTGAATCCGGGCCCGGCTCAAGAATAATGAAGCCTGAATGGGCTACCGGTATTCGAGACCAATTTATCGCAGCCGGTATTCCCTTCTTCTTCAAACAATGGGGCGGAACAAACAAGAAAAAAAACGGCCGCTCCCTCGACGGCCGTACTTGGAATCAAACACCAACTCAACTAAAACTTGAAATGCGGAGGCAGAAAGATAGGGCACAAAGCAAACAAATCATTCTTCGAGAAAAAACGGCAATGGTCTAAAAGAAAAGACACTATTTTGGAGTGTTATTTGCCGCCATACCTCACAAAGATAGCTACTCAAAAAGCGCCTATACTTATTGTTGACGCTTTCGCCGGACCGGGAAAGTTCGGTGATGGAGAACTTGGATCACCACAAATAATTTGCCAAAGTGTTGAAATAGCACTTTCTAAGGGTCTCTCAGTAAATGTATCCGTAATGTGCATAGAGTCCGAAGAAGAACTTTTTAAGGATCTTACTAAATCGATTGAGTCATTTTCATTTGCAACTGCCAACCACGGAGAATTTGGTGATTACATTGATGAGATTGAGAGACAAGCAAAAAACCATAGTGTTTTCCTTTATGTTGACCCGTGGACTGTTGAGGGCCTTGAATGGGAACGCATGGATCGCGTTTTCCAACACTTAAATATTTCCAACATGAGCATTGAGATTCTCTTGAACTTCAATGCTCCAAGTTTTGTCCGCAGAGGCCTGGCAGCACTAAAGCTGTCAATTCCTGAATCCGACCCCGATATTGAAGACGCCGAAGAAATAGATGCGCCTTTCGCTACTCCACCTTCAATTGAACGTTTGAATCTTGTGGTTAGTGGCGATTGGTGGAAAACAATACTCTCATCTACCGCAAACTTCTCCAGCAAAGTACTGGACATGACCGAAGGTGTTTGTTCTCGCTTGTCAAAAAGATTCAAAGAGGTCTGCTATAGTCCCATCAAAGCGCAACC
This sequence comes from Planctomycetota bacterium, assembly GCA_019456145.1. GTDB lineage: Bacteria > Planctomycetota > Phycisphaerae > Sedimentisphaerales > Anaerobacaceae > CS2-K091. The sequence continues at coordinate 376,402 of VRUL01000001.1, read as the reverse complement.
TCACCATACTATCCCAAAATACTTTCTAATCTTTGCATCACGTCACCCCGATGCATTGATCTTAATGAACGACCAAATGGTCAAGAGTCGCAAAACACTCGCGGAGTTAGCAAAACCAAAAGAACCCACCCTTTTTGAAATGAGGCCAACTGACTTGGTTCCCGACATCGAAACACTTCCTGAAGTAATATTGAAATATGTTTCTAAACCGACACAAAGAGGAATCGTAATCCTGAATATAATCCGCGAATGCTTTGGTCAGTTTGCACATAAAGACATCCGTGGATGCATAGAGCAAATGTTAAAAGATGGCAAGCTCCGCTCTGAAACTGGAAAGGTTAGAATTAACGATAATGTCAAAATCTTCGCTGCCAGAAAATCTAACTGAACAACATCCATCGCACTTTTAAGTTTGAAGCTTAGAGAATCTCCAAAACCCCCATTCCCGTCAACAAATTTCCCCTTCCTAACCGCCTCATCTACCCATTCACGCATCCCCTCATCTACGAATCAAGACAATTTTATCGGCCTCCGGTAAATCCCAAAAAAGCGATGGGCCTGGTTTGTACCCTCGCGATTTGTATAGTATACTTTAATTGAGCTTGGGCCGAACTTAAAAACGACAAACCCAGCTAAGTTAATTACACCCCCATGTGGATTGACGTCGTTGGCCCGATTTAATAATCCTGCTTGTCGACAATTTGCAGGAAGCGACAGAAAACAATGCTTTCGCATTCCATAGGAATTGGAACTGAACTCTTCGGGGGGGGTATAAGTTTCTTTCCGAGTTGGGCCCCTGCGGCAGGGCGCAGGGGCCTTTTTTTTCAAAAATTACACCCCAAAAAAGCTGTGAGTTTTTTTAAGATTTTCACGTTACTGCTTATACAGCCACAAATTAAGCCACCCCAAAGAAAAACTTAACAACCTACGGTTCATCCCATTATCTCCTTGATGCAAAAATTTCTTTGACATACTACATGTTGCTCTTAGAATATGCTCAATAGCAATATATGGTGTTGCCCTGACCAGTTGAAAATAATGTTTGTTGTCCCTATAAATCGGGATTGAGGTGGGCCTGGCTTGTGAGATGTCCCTTTTGCAAGGAAGACCGCGACAGGGTTGTGGATTCACGCTCAAGTGATGCCGGGCGAATAATCAGACGTAGACGCCAGTGCCTGGTGTGCAACAAGCGGTTTACAACCTATGAAAAGATAGGCGATAGCTTTAAGCTTTGCGTCGTCAAAAAAGACAGCTCGCGCGTACCTTATGACAGGGAAAAAATCGTTGCAGGTTTGCAGAAGGCTTGTTATAAGAGACCTGTCTCGGCTCAACAGATTCAACAAATAGCCGAAAAAGTAGAAGAAAATATATTCCGGAAGTTTGACAAGGAGGTCTCATCAGCTTTCATCGGTGAAAGTGTAATAAAGCATCTCAGTGCGGTCGACAAGGTTGCGTATATTCGTTTTGCAAGTGTCTATCGCGACTTCAGGGATGCAGGTGAACTAATCGAGGAAGTCAGCCAAGTTATTGCTGAAGCAGGGCCTATTGAGCAGCCAACGCTCTTCAATTATAAAAAATAGAAAGTATCTGCTGCATTGCAGCCATGGATGGATCGAGGCGATCGGCGATGTTAAATTTTATCACGGACAAGTAGGAGGGCATACAAATGCAGCTTAAAGTCATAAAGACAGACGGCAGTGTCGAAGAATACCTGCACACCAAAATCATGGGGACTATCAGCAACGCACTTACCAGGATTGACCAGCCGGACATTTACGCCGCCGAAGAGCTCGCGGAGGTCGTGACATATTTTCTCTATCAAAGCCAAAACCGCAGAAGTGTAACCAGCAGCGAAATCTTTTCCATAATAAAGGCCGTTCTCACTGAAACACAATATGAACAAGCCGCAGTGGTCTTGAGCGAACGCCATTTCGAGCGGAAGCTGAAACGATCAAGGATTGAGGTTGTCTCGGTTGACATCAAAGAGCTGGCCGACGCTGAGATGCTCTGCAACTCCGGGAATGTCGACAGCAGGTCTCGGTGGGAAAAGTCCATAATAGTCAACGACCTGGTCCAAAAGCATGACGTTTCACGGCAAACAGCCAGGATGATTGCCTCGATGGTTGAGGAAAAAATATTCAATATGGGCCTTACACTGGTCCCGGCAAGTTTGATAAAACAGCTTGTCCTCGGCGATGCCGCCGCCGTTCTCCACGCTCAGCGTCAGTTACAAGTACAAACTTAGAGCCTACGAATAACCTTCACCGTCCATCTCTGCCTTCATATTATCAATTCTCAACAACCGTTCTTGCACGGCTGAGGATTTCTTCCGCCGACTCTTCAGGCTCAATGTCAAGCCAGTTGACGTTGTTAAAACTGCGGAACCATGTCCGCTGGCTCTTGGCGAATCGGCGGGTGTTCTTCTTGATAAGTTCGATTGCTTCCTTCAAAGTCATTCGGCCGCAGAGGTAATCGATTATCTCGGCGTAGCCGATTGCGCAGCGGGACTGTTGGCCCAATGGTTTTGATTCGTCAAGCAGAGATTGGACCTCATCGACAAGACCGGCCCCAATCATCCTCTTGACCCTGGCGTTGATCCTCTTGTTCTCTTCGGTCTTCTCTCTCCGCAGCCCGATTATCGTCCAGTTCTGCAACGGCTCTTCCGCATTGAATTGCTTCTGAAGGCTCGATATGGGCTTGCCGCTGATTTGATAAACCTCAAGGGCCCGGATTATTCGTTTAGTATCATTCGGGCTGATACGCTCAGCGGCGACAGGGTCGATTTTAACCAATTCACGGTACAGTTCGGCGCCTTCGGTTTCTGCCCGTGCCAGCAACTCGGCGCGAATGTGCTCATCGGTTCCCGGGCCTTCGAAAAGGCCATACAGAAGGGCCTTGATATAAAGAGCGGTCCCGCCGACCGCGATAACCGGTCTGTTTCGCCTCTTTATCTGCTCTACTGCATCATTGGCCAGCTCTAAAAAGGTCCCCACGTTGAAAGTATCACTCGGCTCAACTACGTCAATTAAATGGTACCGAAACCGCTCACGGGCTTCTTTGGGCGGCTTGCCGGTCCCGATGTTCATCCGTCTATAGACTTTCATCGAGTCGACGCTGATGATTTCAGCACCTAAGCTCTCGGCCAGACTAAACGCCAACTGACCCTTTCCAGAGGCCGTAACGCCGAGAATAAGAACCATTTTCAATTTTCTATTTACTATTGTCTATTATCCAATTACTATCAAATATGATGTCTTTTCAAATTATCAATCGTAAATACTCAATGCTAAATAGTCAATGAACTTCAATGCCCTGTTACAAAAGAAGGCCCAATTCGTAAATGACACCCTGGTGCAGTTGCTGGCCAGGCACACCCGGATTAACAGCGATTTAATGCAAGCTATGAAGTATACCCTTTCTGCTCCGGGTAAGCGCATACGGTCGGCGTTGGTCCTCTGGTGCTGTGAGCTTGCCAGCGGCAAAACAAACCGCAACGCAGAAATTGCCGCCGCCGCGATTGAGATGGTGCACACCTATTCGCTCGTACACGATGATTTGCCGGCGATCGATAATGACGACTTTCGACGGGGATTACCGACCTGCCATAAGGCCTTCGATGAGGCGACGGCTATACTGACAGGAGATGCCCTTTTGACGCTGGCCTTTGAGATTCTGGCCGAAGAAATTGACGGGCCGGCCGTTGCCGTAACGCTGGTTCGTGAGTTGGCCCGGGCCGCCGGGCCCGCCGGTATGATTGCCGGCCAGATGGCCGACTTAAAAGCACCTGCAAAAAAAACACAGGCAACCCAACAGGAGCTGCAGGATATCCATATTAATAAGACCGCTAAGATCTTCAGATGCGCCGCTGTAATGGGGGCTGTTTGTGGAGGTGCAAATAAAAGTCAGCTTGAGGCCTTATCTGAATATGGCTTAAAGATTGGCCTCGGCTTCCAGATAGCTGACGACATCCTTGACGTGTGTGCTTCGAGCGAGCAGTTAGGCAAGACAGCCGGCAAAGACGCTAATGCCGGCAAAATGACTTATCCTGCGGTCGTAGGAATTGAAAAATCAAAGCAGTTGGCCAAAAAGCTCGCCGATGAAGCCGTAGCACTTCTGGACCCCTTCGGCAAAAAAGCCGACACCCTCGGCCAACTCGCCCTGGCACTGCTCGAAAGAACAAAATAACAAAAAAAGATTTTACGGGATAAATTAACCGCCTTAGGCGGGATTTCATTAAGGCAACCGCTCGCCGTCACCCCGAGCGCAGTCGATGGGTCTATTTAAACAGATTTCTCGGCTTCGCTCGAAATGACAATTTGCGTATATTACCTATTTTCACTATTGTTACAAATCCCTATACCATAAATTTCAAAAAAATAATTCTAAAATAAATTTTGTGTTTACAGATTCCTGCTGAATTGTTAGAGTTATAAAAGTCTTACATCTTGCGGATAATATATTTTCATTTGAAGCATTTAACAGGGTTGGGAATATCTCGCTTTCTCCTCCTCTCCCTCCGCACCCAGCCCTGTTTTTTATTTGAGCCATCGACTTTAAAACATTCCGTCATTCACCCCCGACAATCTTTCGTATCAATTTTTTCAGCTCCCTTTTTTCCGGAAAGTTCGGGTAGGCAAATTCACCGAAAAGCTCTTTTGCCTTTTTATCGTATGCCATCGCCGCCTTAATCTCGTTTTCAAAGTCACCAAGGTTATAAAATTTTCTGTCGCATCTGACTCGGGCACTCCATTTGCCGCTGCATTTATGCCAGCTCACGCCTTTATATTTTGATGTGCCCGTTGAACTGGCCTGCTGGTTATAACAATTTTGGGCATGGGTACAAAGCCGAAGATTGCTCTTGCGGTTATTTAAACCATTGTGGTTTATATAGTCGCAAATCAACCCTTTCGGGGCGCGCATAATCTCCCGATGCATTCTAATAGTTTTTCCACCTTCGCATCGGCAGGCATAAAAAGTGCTCTTGCACTTACACGCATACCATTGATACTGATTAAGCCGGTCATAATCCTCCGCATCTACAATCGCGAATTTCCCCTGCGTCAACGGTATCAGTCCATAACCATCGGCCTCATTTTTTATCCCCAATCTCCGCCGATCGGACATCCCTTGATAGGCAGCAAGGACATCTGACAAATCCCGCCCCGCCAGGGCCCTGCCCGTTTCGCGCTGTATCGCCGCTATTAGATTCTCTAACGGCACCGGCAAATATTCGCTCATCGGCAATCGGCCCCGGCCGGGAAACTCCGGCCTCGCGCCCGGCTGCTGGTTGGCCGGAGTCTTTGAGGTAAATCCCGCCTGTGTGCGTGACAGCACAATCCCGCGGCACCACGCGAATAAAGCTCGCTTTACACGCAACGCACCGGAAAAAATAGCCGACCAACATCTTCTCATTCCGCATCTCTGCATCCACTCATTCACGCTTCTACTCATCTACGCATTAACGTCTTTTTGGCCGAGGGCAAAAAAACACGTCCCTCTATAATTGCACGAATGTTCACTTTTGGTACGAAATTGGGAGGATTTTCAGGCCGGCCGATTGACCTAAATACTTAGTGATAAAAGAATAAAAAAAAATTTATTTTTACCCCATTTTGTCATTTCACACGTTCATTTTTGATTGATTTTTCCACCTAAGGTGTCCCATAGGGAGATGCTGGATGCACGATTCTCGATGTCATTGCGAGGCCGACAGGCCGCGGCAATCTCGTTTTCAACTCAAAACTAAAAATAAAAACTCACATCGTCTGCGAATTTTATTGAATTTCAAACATAGAAAGTGCCACTTACGCGTAATAAAAGAATATTTAGCAACTACCTCAGGTAGAGGTTTCTTCTGAATTCTTAAGAATATTCATATTATCTCTTCTTTTCAACAGCTTATATCGTTAAAACAAATCATATATGTCTGTTTTTGGCCTAAGAATAGCATTATTACTCATTATTAAATTTAATACCAATTAGATACTTATACTACAAGTAATATAATATAGAATAACAGCTAAAGGGAATCCTAAATATACCCTTTTATAGCTTTAATAACGATATAAATGTGGGTTTTTGCCATATCGCCTTTCGTATACATTTATATTATTATATTGTTCAACTAAATGCTTTGATAAATAATGATAGAATAACAGCATTTATAGCCGATAAAACGCGATATATCCAAGATGTTAAAATTCTTCGACGAGAACGTTTATACCATAAGTGATAGTAGAACCCCAAAGACCAACCTTAAACCATATATTTTCTTGTATTAGCGTATATTTTACTTGACAAAAGCAGAATCGTCTTATATTATCAGTCTTGTTAAATATAGTTGTTGTTAAAGGAAATCTAAAAGGAGTATAAATATGAAGAGGACTGCTCAAGAAATTGCCAAGGAAATAAAGGAACTTGTGGACCAACTGGCTTCGATATCCAGTGCTGGAACTTCGGCCGGGAAGTCTTCTGTGAAAGTTAAGCCCAAAGCCAAAAAGGGTGCTTCGGGCGCTCTTTCAATACTCATCGAGGAAGAGTTTTTTGATACACCCAAAAACCTCTCTACAATAATGGGTAGATTGAAAGAAATTGGACGTTATTATCCCAAACCAAGTGTTTCGATGAACCTGCTAAATTTAACCAGGAGACGGACGCTTACTCGTATACCGGATAATAAAACAAAAAAGTGGCTATATGTTTTAAGGAAGTAAAAAATAATGGACAAAAATTTAGGAAAATATATAGCTCGGATTGAAAAACTTGAGAAAGATTTATCGCAAACTATAGGACGAATTGAAGAGCTTGAGAAAGTTGTATCTGCAGCTGGTGGCGTCCAGAAGGCAACACAGAAAAAGGGGGCAACCCCAAGTAGTGATCTTGATTATTCCCTCAATGAGAGAACCTTTGTTAACAGATACGCCACCGGCAAAAGTGGCCCCAGAAGATTCACCATTTTACTCGCTTATCTTGCACATGGGAAAGTTGATAAAAACGTTGAGATCAGCGAAATTAGGAAACGCTGGAATAAGATGTCAGCTAAATACATGTTAGGTAAATTTAATATGTTTTATCCAAACGAGGCAAAGACTAGAGGATTTGTCGATTCAAAACAATACGGGTTTTATAGCCTAACGAAGGAATGGAAAAATACCTTATGAATGTAGAAAATAGAATAAAGAAGAATATTTGAGGTGACCAAAATGGAAGAAGCGATCGAAGAAGTTAAAACATTGTTGCAGGAGCATGAAAGAAGAATATCAAAATTAGAAGCCATGTCGGCCGAGCCATCATCAGAAGAACAGAAAAAAACTCGCGGAAAAAAGAAAATCTCGTTAAAGGAATTTTTAAAAGAAAAGAAACCAAAAGGATACACTCAGACAGCTTTGGCTATAGGATTTTATCTTGAGAAGTGCGAATGCTTGTCGTCATTCAACGCGAAGGACTTAGAAAATGGATTCACAGACGCAAAAGAGACGCCACCCAAGAATTTGAACGATACTGCTAATATAAATGTCAATAATAGGCATATGATGGAGTGCAAGTCCAAAAAGGATGATAAAAAGGCTTGGGTTTTGACCCGAGCCGGTGAAGATTATGTCGAAAGTGGTTTCAAAAAGGAGATGCGGTAGTATGGATATGGAACTGTTGGGAAGATTTCGGAAGGCAAATACTGATGGTTTGCCTGAGTTTAGCAACTATGATAAACCTCTTGAAATGGGATTGTGGGTCCTATGGGTGGTGAAGGAGAAGCTGAGGATAAGTAGGTTGAAAGCTGACGAGATAGCTCACGTCATATTACACGCAAAGGAGGTTAGTGTTAGTACGAGAGCTATTACCGGCGCGTTCAATAGAGCACAAGGGAAGATTCATAAATACAAGGAATCAACAGGAACTTTCTACGAGATTATGAAGTCTGGAAAAGAGCATTTGGTTTCCCAAGCAGGGGCAGAGGGTGTGAAAGTTCATTATTTTGAGCCAGGTAAAAAACACAGCAGTAAAAGGATCTTAACAGAAAATATATTGGACGAGTTGAAGGGTGATCTTAAAATTTTAGATCCTTATTGTGATCTTGGGGCATTGGATATTTTATCGAAAAGCAAGAAGCGAAGGATTAAATGCCTCACAAAGATTGAAAATTTGCGGCCCAAAACAAAACAACGGTTCCTGAGGGAACTACAGGATTTCAAGTCTGAATATACTAATATGGAGTTCAGAAGCTATTCGAAGTCGGAGATTCATGACAGATACATCGTCTCGCTTGATAGGCTTGTCATTTTGGGATATAGCTTGAAGGACTTAGGTGCTAAGGAATCGTTTGCAATTGCATTGGATAAAAAAATGTGTAGTGATATATTTGATGTATTGGTAGAGAACTTTAACAGAAGGTGGAAGGTTGCTAGTCCACTATGAGATTTTTATAAATCGAGGGGAAAAGAAGGAATTTAAAATCAGGTCCCTCGACTGCGCTCGGGACAATTTAGAGGATGGCAATTTAGTCCAAAAAGTCTAATTTATCCTGCATGGCCTGATCGATTTTTTCCATTACATTTACCAGCCACTTCTCGAGGCGATACTTCATAGCAGAAACTGAAACGTCATACTTATCTGCAAGTAAATTTCTAATATATTTCTTTACTGCTGTTGGATTACCAAAACCAGCCGAAGAGACAAGCTGTTTGTATAATTCACGACTATCGTTCGACACATGTCCCGCAGGCATTAATAAAGCAGCGGCTAACCATTTTGCGTTTCTTTCATATTTGTGCCAGTGAGGATGATTTTTGAGGGCTATAGCGTCTTCATAAGTTTTTACATTCTCAATGGTTTTTCTGTGAAGTAAGAAATGAGCAAATTCTTCGGAAATCGTCATTCTACATATTCGCTGGTTGTGTCTTGCCTCGAATAGTTTCTCGTCGATTTTTATTATAAATTTACCCGTATCTAAATTAGTACCGATCTGACCCATTATGCCACGATCAACTGAGCCTCTTTTGATATCCAGATCAATATCACACTGTTCTACAATATCTTCTATATCAATCGGAATAGTGAAATTATCACTGAGAGATTTCAGTTGGTTAGCAGCAATTTGTTCTAGTTCTGTGAGAGTATAAGTACGAAGGTGGCTAACTGGATCCATCGCCTGTAATCTTCCTTCCCTGGATCTCTTCAATTAATCGTTTTACATCATCATCGGATAATTTAACATTATCTATGGTACGCAACAAAGCCGGCATGAACCGACGCTCTGCCATCTGTTGTATGTCCACTGGCAGTTCTCCTTTTGTGCGGGCCAGTTCAAAAAAGTGTTCCCAATCTGAAGTTCCTTTCTCCAGACCAAGGACATCAGCTATAGCCTCCAGGCGTTCCTTCGGCATTCGGCGTCGACCGTGCTCAATGTCACACAAATTAGAGGCCTTCATCTCAATTAAATTGGCGAAACGCCTCAAGCCGAATCCTGACTTAAGTCGAAGCTCCTTTAGATAGCTCCCGAAGCTCTCATTTTTATCACTCATCTTATTACCACCCCTTTCTGGTATCTCATCCCACCTGTTATCATATATGATAACAATTCGGTCGAAAAAGTCAAGGAAGTTTAAAAAAATTTGTCTTTTTACGCTAATCTCTTGTAGAGATTGATATTATAACAAAATAATTCTGTTTTCGGTCAGAGCCACCAACTGGCAAACGTCCATTCACTTAATTGGACGAATGTATGCGTTTGGCACGAAAAAAGGCCAATTTCCCGATGGCTTTTTTGAGATAACTTGTTAGGATATAAGCAGTAAAAAAAATTGAAATTTCCATTTTTGCTCTTCAACAATATGCAATATTTCTCGTAGTAAACAGCCGAAAGAACCGCAAATGACCAAAATACTGGAGCAAATTTACCCCGTTACAGCCTTTATAAAGCGGGCTCGTTAAATATGACAGAAATCTCACACGAAAATTGGAAGTTTCTAAACGGGATAGACAGCCCTGAGGACGTGAAAGAGCTGTCCGTGAGTCAGCTAAACGACTTGGCCGATGAAATACGCCGGTTCATTCTCAACTCGGTCGCCCAGACCGGCGGGCACCTGGCCAGCAATCTCGGCGTAGTGGAATTGACCCTGGCCCTGCACCACGTCTTCGATTTCAAAAAGGACAAGCTCCTCTGGGACGTCGGCCACCAATGCTATACGCACAAAATCATCACCGGCAGGAAAGATAAGTTCAAGCTCCTCCGCAAGGTTGATGGAATAAGCGGCTTTCCCAACCCCGCCGAAAGCGAGTATGACCAGTTCACTGTCGGCCACGCCGGCACCGCTATAGCGACCGCTATCGGAATGGCGATAGGACAAACCCAGCAAAAGAAAAATAGTAAAATCGTGGCGTTGGTCGGCGATGCCAGCATTGTAAACGGCGTTTCTTTCGAAGCGCTCAACAACCTCGGACTGGTCAAAAGGCAATTGCTGATCGTGCTCAACGACAACTCGATGGCTATAGACCCCACGCAGGGGGCGGTGGCAAAATACTTCTCAAAAATCCGGCTCAGCCAGACCTATGAGGATTTGCGCAAGACAACTCATAATATACTCGAGCACTTGCCCGTCATCGGCAAGAGCGTTGATGAGGCCGTTGAAAGGATTAAAAAGGGCATTCGAATGGTCCTGCCCGCCAGCCAGATGTTTGAGAGCCTCAATATCCCCTATTTCGGCCCAGTTGACGGCCACGATATCGGCCCGCTAATAAAGTTATTCAAGGCGCTGGCCGATATAGAGCACCCCGCAATCCTGCACGTCTACACAAAGAAAGGTAAAGGTTTTCACCCGGCAGGTTCACAACCAAGCAGATTTCACTCGACCGGGCCGTTCAAGATTAACAACCATAAAAACGGAGAATGCGTGGAGGTTGAGACCGCCCCGAAAACAGGTAGACCAACATATACGAATGTATTCGGCAAGCACCTGGCAGAATTAGCCGAAAAAGACGACAAAATTATTTCTATCACCTCGGCCATGTGCAATGGTACGGGGCTGGTGGAATTTCGTAAGAGATTCGAGGACAGATTCTACGATGTGGGTATCGCTGAAAGTGCGGCGGTGGATATTGCGGCCGGGCTGGCGCGGACCGGGTTGAAGCCGGTGGTCTGTATTTATTCGACCTTTTTACAGCGAAGCTTCGACCAGATATTCCAGGAAGTTGCGCTGCAGAATCTGCCCGTAGTCTTTTGTGTCGACCGGGCCGGAGTGGTGGGCTCGGATGGGCCGACACATCATGGCTTAATGGATATAGGGTATTTAAGGATGATGCCCAATATGGTGCTGACGGCGCCTGCGGATGAGGTCGAGACGAAACTGGCTTTGGAATTTGCACTTAGCCAGGACAAGCCGGTCGTTATCAGATATCCGAAAGACGTTGTGCCGGCAAAGAAATCTGCACCGGCTCGGCGGGCCTGTGCCCGGCCGTTTAAATTAGGTAAAAGCGTGGTTGTTAAAAAGACAAAAGATTCAGTGATTGCGATTGTCAGCTACGGCAGCGTTTTGACAGAAGCGCTGGAAGCGGCTGAGCTGCTGGCCGAGGACGGGATTGCGGCCGATGTGATAAATGCGCGGTTTGCCGCCCCCATCGATGAAAAAATTGTTCAGTTGGCGCACAAGGGCAAAGCAATCATAACTGTAGAAGACCATACGGCCGCCTGTGGATTCGGCTCAGCCGTGCTTGAATTAGCTGCAGCAAGTTTCGATAAGTCCACTATGAAACCGATAGTGGTGCTTGGGGCACCGAGGAGTTTTATAAAACACGACACCCGGCCGGTGCAGCTTATGCAGGCCGGTATAAATGCAGATAAAATAGCTCAGACAGCAAGAGAAATGCTGGAGAGTTGATGCGAAGATGGGTGAAAGAGTGGATGAGCGGAGTATTTTCTGGGCCCCTGTCTACAACCTACAGGGATTCGGACAGGCGGGCTAAAGTTGGAGGGGAAATCAACAATCAAAGATAAAAGAGCAAAAATACCAAGTAAAATGAAAAAAATGACCAAAAAGTGCACAGATTTGGCTGCTTTTTGGCAAAAATCTACTAAAAATGATACAAAAGTAACCACGGATTGCTTTCGTATCTCGTCAGTTGAATGGGTAAGATTACAGCGTAAATTTCGAAAATTATTCCGCTTTGACTTTTGGGGGGTTAAATCGCGGATTACACGGATTATAGAGATTTTTAAGCCACAAAAATGCGCAGAAAAATGTGCAAAAAGATACATAAAAGGCTAAAAAGTAACCACGAATGTACACGAATTTGATTTGACGGACAAGATAATTTGGGGTATTTTGGGGGCAGAAAAAAGAGAAGGCATCGGGGGCGTTATCTCGATACTGGATCCGGCAGAGGCGGACAAGTGCTCGATGCTTGATTAGAGAATTAGAGAATTAGTTAAATGGAGCCTAGTGGCGAGTTGTTATCAACATTTTGGTGGCCGGGAACGGCTATAAAGTGTGAAGAAAAAGGTTCATTTGACGATTTATGTAGATTTTATAAGCATTGTTAGGTTTGAGGATTGAGTTTTGGAAGAGCAAGCGATAGCAGAGCAATATCCTGACATTTATAATCGCCTTATTCCCCTGCTGCGAACCCAACCTGATGACCTTAATGCCTATCTAGAAACAGTTTGTTGCAATGTTGGGATAGACAATACTCGAACTCAAGCCCATTGTCACTTCATAGCTCTGGATGGCAACAAGAGGCCACGAGTGAAAGACTTTGCAAAGTTTATCGGTAATAGGATCACTGACTTTGCGATACCGCGTAGTGAAATCCAGCGTGCTCTCAATGAAGCGATAAAGACAGGCTCGGCTACTCCGACAGCTAAACTCAATGCGAAGGCGCAAAAACTGTTCACACGTTTGCCCCAGAGCGGCGAGGGTGGTGAGGTTTTGCTCTCTGTCTTGGCTGAAACTGTTTTGCGGCTACCGCAGATGTTTACCAAAATGGTTTTGAAGACTAATACTGAAATGCATGTTCATGGTAGTGACGGCATTCATGTTGGAGTAAATAAATCTAACGGCAATCTGGCATTGTACTGGGGAGAATCAAAGCTTCATGGCAATGCTGCACAAGCGGCGCGTGAATGCTTTGCCAGCATCGCGCCATTTCTTCGCGATGCTGGTGGAAGCGACGCTGCACAAAATCGGGATCTCGAACTAATGCGAGATGGAATCGATTTCAACAACAGGGAATTGGAGGACGCGTTGAAAGGCTATCTTGATCCGGATGATCCTAAGTCTAGGCAATTGGAGTATCGTGGATTATGTCTGATAGGTTTTGATTCCGATGCCTATCCGACAACGCCGAACTCGAAGGAAATGGAACAGGTGAAGCAGGATATTGAAACAATCTTCGACGAGCGCAAAACACACATACAGAAACGAGTAATCGAAGAGAAAATTGATACTTTCGAAATCGAAGTGTTCTGTCTTCCTTTCCCAAGTGTTGAAAATTATCGTAAGGCCTTTCGATTTGAGTTGAGGTTGGCCAATGAGTAAAACTGATCTTCAAGAATGGCTTCTTAACAATTCTGGCTTTCAGGATAGATACCGCAATTTGCTCATTGATTCTGTAGCCGGTCAGTTTTCCAGCTTGCAAAGGAATAGTGACAATACCCAAGAATCACATGACTGGAAGTACCTACTATTATGCGCCAGTCTGCTTGCGCAATCTGAAACCGAAAAATGCCAAGATACCGCTCTTCGAATCGCTCAATATTGTCTGGAATGCGGTAATACTTCAGAAGTGGAAAAACATGCCGCAGCCGTTGTCCTGGACACTTTGGCAAACAGGCCAGCGATCAAGTTGGCAGAACGGCGTGAACTTCTTCAAATGAATTATTCCGATCGCTTGCCGTTTCCTCTATATCAAGATTGGATTAAGCGATCTATTGAGAACACTATTGCATTGTCGGATGATGAGCTCCTTGAGGCAAACAGGTTCCAATGTAGCTTCTGGCAAAGCGTAAACACACACGATTGGATCAGTATTTCAGCTCCTACATCAGCAGGAAAATCATTTATCATCGGACGGTGGCTGGCGGAATATTTACGAAATAATACCCAGCCAACAGTTGTTTATATTGTTCCAACGCGTGCACTTATCCAGCAAGTTCAGCGGGATATTGTGGGTATTCTTAAATCTGAGCATGTGGAGAATACTTCAGTTGTAACTCTTCCATTACAATCATCATTGAAAGCAGACAGAGCCAATATATTTGTCTTCACGCAGGAACGACTTCATGTTCTACTGGCCGCATTCAACAACGACATATCCGTGGATTTGCTGATCATTGATGAAGCTCAGAAAATCGGCGATAATTATCGCGGTGTACTGCTGCAACAGGCTGTTGAGGCGGTCGCTTGCAGGAATCCGCAATGCAGGATCATTTTCGCCAGCCCTATGACAGAGAATCCTGACATCATGCTTGAGGATACTCCTGATGGTGTTTCGCGGGAGGCACTTGTAAGTGAAGATACAATGGTCAATCAAAACCTTATCTGGGTTTCTCAAGTATTCAGACGGCCACAAATCTGGAATGTGGAATTGATTCTGGAAGAGAATCCTATCGAAATTGGCAATATACAGTTACCATCGAGTCCCTCGCTTGTTAGCAAGCGGTTGCCGTTCGTCGCTTTTTCTTTAGGTAACCCTAAGGGAGGAAACGTAATCTATGTCAATGGAGCCGCCGATGCGGAGAAAAGGGCAAAGCAACTTTATGATTTAATTGGAGATGATTCTGAATCATCTCAGGATAAGGAAATCCACGATCTCATTGACCTCATTCAGAAAACAATTCATCGCAAATATTCTTTGGGTTACGTCCTCCGTCGAGGTATTGCTTTTCATTATGGCAATATGCCTCTTTTGATCCGGACAGAGATAGAGAGACTGTTTAGCCAAAACAAGATAAAGTATTTGGTATGCACGTCCACGCTAATCGAAGGTGTTAACATGCCTTGTCAAAGCATATTTGTCCGCGGACCCCAAAAAGGACGTAATAAACCTATGAATCCAAATGATTTCTGGAATCTTGCTGGTCGTGCGGGACGATGGGGTAAGGAATTTCAGGGCAATGTCGTTTGTGTCGATGCGAAGCGAGAGGACGTTTGGAAGAAAGGCGCTCCAAAGGGGCGAACGAAATTTCGGATTTCGAGGACATCGGATGAAGTCCTGTCAAGAAGCGATGAGCTTCTATCGTTTATTGAAAACCAAACACCGCGAGAGGAAGCACGCAAGAATCCAAACTTAGAATATGTCTTTTCATATCTTGTGTCTTCGTACATACGAAACAGCAGTATAGCCTCGGCTATTTGGGCACGCCGTTTTCATGAGGAGCTTATTCGCACTCTGGACGAGAGGATTGCCGAAATAGTTGGAAATCTTAAAACGCCACAAGAAGTTCTTCTGCGAAATCCTGGGATTAGCCCAATCGCAATGGATAGTCTGTTGTCATATTTCGATGATCGAACAATGAACCAACAAAAGTCTGTCGAAGACCTAATCCCTATTCGTGCAGAAAGCGAAGATGCATTTGACGGATATGTTCAGATACTTAACCGTATCAATCAATATCTTGGGTCAGTATTTGGTGGAAGTATCAGGATTCGCCAACTCGCACTGTTAATTGTCGATTGGATGAAGGGGTATCCGCTGGCTCGGATAATTTCAAGCCGTCAGAAATACTATAGGAGACACGATATTCACAAAGAACTATCCGCTTTGATCAGGGACACAATGAAGGATGTTGAGGAATTTGCTCGTTTTCAAGCGCCGAAGTATCTTTCATGTTATGTAGATCTCCTGAGAGTGTATTTGGACCGTATTGAACGGAAAGACCTTGTTGACAGACTACTGGAACTGAGTGTTCTTCTAGAATTAGGCGTTTCTCAGACAACGCAGCTTTCTCTCATAGGGCTTGGTCTTAGTCGTTCAAGTGCTATCGCCATATCCGAGCTTATTGCCGATGACTCTCTCAATGAATCTGAATGTCTACAGTGGCTAAGACAAAACGATTGGATGACCCAAGATATGCCAGAACTCATCAAACGTGAAGTGGCGAATTCACTTGCAACAAAAGATGAAGGCGTTTAGGGGGCAGGATTTGTTTGCCCACTCGGAATCATTCCCCCCACGTGAATCGTGGTTATAAAAGATGCCCCCGACAAATTCGTCGCGAGGTGTTTGTGTTTACTTTAAGTGGGTGTTAAGGAGTAAGCGTTCTTTGTGTGTTGGGAAGTGGAAGGCATGATGTTGATAGTCAAAGGGTGAATCGCAGCGGTGGACGGCAACGTGATGGTTAGGACAAATTAGTACCATGTTTTGGAGGACATCCCGGCCGCCCCTGCTTAACCATTGCAAGTGATGGCCTTGACATAGTAACCGGCCGTAGTTATCGCGAGGGGCCCATCGGCATATCTGGAGCGTTACTATTAACCGATTTTTGCTAATCGGGCCTTCGGGCACGGTTAGAAGGTAGACAATCGCCTTCGGTTTTTAATTCTCATGGGGCAGGCCCAGAATAGCATAGAAAAAATAGCGTTTAGCGTACGTGGTGGAGGGGAAATCTGGGGTTTAAGAAAAGACTTGATGTTTTATTAACTTATAATGAAAATAGTATAAATAATTCTTTAAGGAGGTAAAATAATGTCGAGCAGAAAGAAAATATGGGAAAGAGAGGAATTAATAATAGCGTTTAACCTATACTGTCGAATTCCCTTTGGTCGCATACATAATTCAAACCATAATATAATTAAGATTGCAGAGATGTTAGGCCGGAGTCCAAGTTCCGTATCTATGAAAATGTGTAACTTCGCTCGATTTGATCCGCAACTTAAAAAAAGAAATATAAAAGGATTGGCACACGGAAGTAAACAGGACAAACTAATATGGGATGAATTCAATAATGATTGGGAAACTTTGGCATATGAAAGCCAAAAGATATTATATCAACTGGGCCATGGAGCAGATCAAGAGAAAAGAATACAAACTGATTTCTATAAAGACATCCAAAAAACAGAAATGAAAAGAAATGTAAAGGTAAGACTTGTTCAACATTTTTTTCGTGAAACAGTTTTAGCAAGTTATGATTTCGCTTGTGCGATTTGTCTCTTATCAATACCAGAAATGCTTAACGCAAGTCATATCATTCCTTGGTCAAAAAGCAAATCAAGAAGAGTAGATCCTCGAAATGGTTTATCACTTTGTGCTTTGCATGACCGAGCTTTCGATAGAGGTATAATTTCTATCGACAAGGATTATTGTGTCATAATTTCAACAAAAATTAAAACAAAAAGAAAATGTAAAATGTATGAAATTGCGTTTATAGAAATGAATGGGAAAAAAATAAAGATGCCAGACCGTTTTTTCCCAGATCAAAATGCTTTAGATTATCATAGGGAGAACATTTTCTTGCATTAATTGTTGGAGTAAAAGCATGAATAACAACATCAATTTGAAATTACCAGCCCTTGAGGTTGGTCAAATTTTAGATGCGCTTTACCTGAGAATGGAAGCTTGGGAATATACGGAGGAGTATTTAAATACCGGGCAAATTCATGAACCATATTGTGTTGAGGAATGTTCGAGTGCATATGAAGCCCGTAGGATTGCAGATTATTACAAGGAAATAATACAATCAATTGAGAAGCAAGTAGGCTTTCTCTCACGGTAACGAAACAGAACACTCCTTATGTAATTGCAGGATAACGGAAATATCTCAGCGTGGCTTCAGACTATAGTATGCAATTCAAAAAATGATTGTATTTTCTCAGGATGAGGGGGGTTGAGATTGGCGTAGAAAAAACCCCCCAGCACAGGGGTGGGGGGCTAACAATTTGGATTCGGCGCCTGCGCGTAAATGACACCCCGCGCAATAAATTGCGGGGCTAAATATGAGATTGCCGCGTCGCTTCGCTCCTCGCAATGACATGGGTTGAGATTGGCGTGACGGAAGGAATATCCAATATTCCTTCGACCGCGCTCAGGATAAACTCATAAATAATGGTGGGGCAAGCCCCTACCCTACCGCTGCAAGGAATTTCGAATGATGAAGTGAGAAACGCTGGGTCCCTGCCTAAGGCATGCAGGGATTCGGGATGCGGGTAAGCGGTCCGATAAGCAGGACGCTCATATCGTAGAGATGAGAAAATATAAAAAGGCCAATTCAACAAGGACTCCAACATCAAGAACCTATGTTTCTTAGAATATATTGAGTGGAGATTCTCAATTGGGTGTTTTATGAGGGAAAGTAGCGTTTGGCTTTGACCGATATGTTAGCGTGGGCTGTATTTTGTGCAATCCTGAATTAAGGCTTGTCGAGGTTTTTGCATGGTTGTTACAAGAAGAAGCAGGTTCGTGAAACGGCACAACCAGGATATTGTTTATCGGTGGGAGGGCAATCCTCTGATCAGTATTTCCGATTTGGGTTTTAAATGCGCCGATATCCACAATGCAGGAGTTGTTTCCTTCGAGGAGGAGATACTTTTGCTTGTTACTCTTGAACATCTTTCCGGACAGCGAAGTATTCATTTAGCGAGATCAGATACAAAGGGGTATTACCAGGTAGAAGAGGCTCCTTTTTTACTGCCATCCTTAGATTCTAAATATAAGCAGCACGAATTACACGGTGTATTGGACGGTAGAGTCACATTCTTAGAGGGAATGTATTACATCATGTATAACTCACTTGGTGAACATGGATATCGATTGGCTCTTGCCAAGACAGAAGATTTCCGCAGCGTTGAGAAGATTGGTTTGATTTCCGAGCCGGACACCAAGGCTGGTACGCTGTTTCCGGCAAGAATTAAGGGGCGATACGCTCGCCTGGAAAGAACCGGTTGTGACAACAGCATATGGATAACCTACAGTGACGACCTGATATACTGGGGTAGTTCTGAACTTGTTATCTCCCCGCGTGAAGGATTCTGGGATTCGGATCGAATCGGGGCAGGGGGCCCACCATTTGAGATAGACCAAGGTTGGCTTGTTTTATATTATGGTGCAAAGGAAACATCGGCAGGGCCAATCTACAAAATCGGGACCGTAATACTCGATAAAGAGGAGCCCGGCCGTGTCATTGGACGGTCAAACATTCCGATTCTGTCACCTCGCGGAAATTACGAGAGAATCGGTGACGTGCCGAACGTTGTTTTTACTACCGGTGCGATTGTTGACAGTAATGGCTACCTTGATATTTTCTATGGTGCGTCTAATAGCTGCATCTGCGTGGGGACGACCACGGTTGAAGAAATTGTCAAGAACTGCATTGAAAGCAAAGAGGAGTATTAAAATGATCAATGCCAGACTTCAGGGGCGTGATCTGCTGCATCGCTGGGAAGGTAATCCGGTGATCACCGTAGAAGATGTTCCGTTCCGCGCCAACACGGTATTCAATGGTTCGCCCGTTGTCACCGATGACGGAGTCTATCTGCTTCTCAGGGTTGAAGGCCAGCAAGGGTACTCATTTTTTGCCCTGGCAAGAAGTGATGATGGGCTGCATTTTACGATTGATGAAGAGCCTGTAATGCTGCCGGCCAGCGAGGGACATTTTGCCTTATACGAAAAAAAGGGAATTGAAGACCCGCGAATAACAGTCATAGATGGAATATGCTATGTAATGTATACAGCATTAGGCAGTTGCGGTACCAGGATAGCTCTTGCTAAAACAGATGATTATGTCAACTATGAACGTATCGCACTGGTTTCTGAACCTGGTAATAAGGATGGGATTTTGTTCCCAAGAAAAATCAATGGACGATACGCCCGGCTGGACAGGCCAATCGGACTTGGGAGAGGAAGCATCTGGATTTCGTATTCACCGGACCTGATCAACTGGGGAGACTCTGAGGTCGTTATCACTGCTCGTAGTGGATTCTGGGACGATTTTAGAGTTGGAGCCTCAGTTGCACCTATCGAAACCGATGGGGGTTGGTTGGAAATTTATCACGGAGTAAAGATGACCTCATCAGGGCCAATCTACCGAATTGGAGTAATCCTTCTTGACCTGGACAATCCCTCCAAAGTCATAAAGCGCGGTGACCAGCCAATCCTTTCCCCACGAGAAGATTATGAGCGTATCGGTGACGTTGGCAATGTCTGTTTTGCCTGCGGTGCGGTGCTCGAAGATAATGGCGATATGAAAATTTACTACGGAGCGGCAGATACTTCAATTTGCATCGCTACATGTACTCTGGACCAAATCTTAAAAGAAGGTTTCTAATACTTCCTGCTCGATATATATCCACATTTAACACAAACGAACGTATTGACTTGTCTATTAATGGATTCGGCATCGAGTGCGGAATGACAGAAAAAAGTATTCCTTGTGGGGTTTTGACCCCCAGCACAGGTCTGGGGGCTAATCGATACGGAAGCGACAAAAGACGTCGCGATTTTTAAAAAGGAAAAGCCGCGTAAAACGCGGGGATAAATATAATCCCCCGGCAGTGCCTAACCGTATAAAAAAATAAGAAATCCCTTGCAGTGCAAGGGGCTAACAAAAAAGAAATCCTCGCAGGGATGAGAGGTAGATTTTATTTGATTGTTGGTGTAGCATTGTCGATAATTGATGGGTAAAGATTAACAATTTAATTGTTTGAGGCGATAATATGGGAGATATGAATCTGCCAAAATTAGTGATTTTCGGCGACCCGACAAAAGGACACGTTGCTGAGATAATCGAAGACTTTCTGGATTTTGCAAAGGGCAAGGCCGAGGTCATCGCCAGTTGCGGAATAGAGGAGTGCACGGTAAACATTTTACAAGAGGCGGACTTTGCGGTTGTCTTCGGGGGCGATGGCAGTATTACGTCTGCGGCAAGACAACTGAGCGAGGTTAATGTGCCGGTTATAGGTGTGAACCTCGGCAAGCTCGGGTACTTAGCTGAATTCAATGTCGAAGAGCTTAAAGATTTTTTTCCTTCTTTAACATCAGGAAAAGCGCTGATAGGCAAACGCATGATGTTGGGGTGTATGATGTTCCACAATGGTCAGGAACAATTCCGCTCGGCGGCCATCAATGATGTTTTCATCACGGCCGGCCCTCCTTTTAAGATGATTGAGTTAAAAATATCAGTGGATGGTCAGCCGCTTGCGGGCTGTGTCAGCGACGGCCTTATAATCTCCACGCCGACGGGATCCACCGCTTATAATCTCTCGTGTGGGGGGCCTATACTTTCGCCGAAGATGGAGGCAATGGTTATCACCGCGATTTGTCCGCATTCGCTGAACTTTCGGCCAATCGTTATCAATGCCGAGAGCAGAGTGGAGATTTTCGGGGTGCGTGTTAATGAAGGGACGACGGTTTCTATTGATGGTCAGTTTTCCAGCAAACTATCGATCGATGATGTGGTGAAAATCGAAAGGCATAAGGGGGATTTTCTTGTAGTCAACAATCCGCTGAGGACGCAGTGGGACACTTTAGCTACTAAACTAAGCTGGGCAGAAAAGCCGAAGTATAAGAGCGACCCAGGTTAGCAGATTCGGCGGCGTTCGCAGGTTTTTTTGGGCCGATGCAATTAAGGGGGGAAACAGCGACTTGGTTATCGGGCTTGCTTTGTGTTTGAAGGAAAATTATGCCTGGTGATCTGAAATATTTTTCATTAGTTCCTGCTGTGGAAAGCCGAAACTGACAATGTCCGCCCTGTGAAAACAGGGAACTACGGCGAAAAAACGGATTTTAGCCTTTGCAGGTGCGACAAATGTTATTTTCACAACAGTAACTAAATTATGAACATACCGGCAGTCATGCGGTATTTAGTATTATGAGAAATGTAGTTTATATACTGTTTGCAGTGTTGTTTTATGCCGCTTTATCGGGGACGGGCCCTGCTGTGGCCCAAGCAGGGTTCGGAAATCCTGCAATCCGCAATCCCATCGGCTCTCCTACGGTGCCCCAGAGCAGTTTCCGGAGCGGTCTGTTTCCCAGCCGTAACCCGATTGATACGACCGGTAACCGTGTGATTACGGGCAATGTCGGAGGGGGTAAACATTTTCGCGGCGTTGTTCCTTATAATGCGATTTCGGACTTTGCTGGCAGGACCAATTCGGGAACACTTGATTCTTTTTTGCGTCGTTCCAGGAGCCCAATAAGCAGCGGCGGTGTGATACCAGGCAGATACAATCCGTATTATTCACCATCAGGTACAGTAACGACAACCAGGCCCGGTTTGCGTAGTGTTATTCGGTCTCCATCTTCACGGATACAGGGCCGGGCTGTGGAAGGATTTTCGGTTGCGGCTGTGCCCCGTGGACAGACTTTTTCCAGCCCGCAGACGATTATTCCAGAGGTAAGATACAGGCCGATGCGGTTCAGGCCTCAGCATTTAGAGAAACTTATTTTAGACGGGACTCTTTCATACGCCGAAGCCAAAAAACTTGTCGATGAGCAGAACCTTGCCCAGATGGAACGTTTGCGGCAGGACTTGGGCCAGCTACAACACCGAGCGCCTTCCCTGAGGCAAAGCCTGATTGTCCGTGACGACCCTTTGCGGCCATTTAGCAAGTTTGCGCAAGGCGCCGATACGTTACAACGACCAGAACTTCTGAAAACAAAAAAGCAGCCCGCCATAGACGATACAGGGCTTTTGCCGGAGAAAAGTGTGCTCAGAGAGGTGCAAAAGCGTGGGCAACTCGACGTCTATGAGCGGATGAAACAGGAAATTGAAAAGGCCCAAAACGAAGGTCTTATACCTGATACCCGCGACCCGAAACAAATTTCGGGCGTTGGGGGTGAAGAACCAACGGATGATGAGCGCCAATCAGAAACAGAGATGGAGAAACGCCTGTCCCTGATGCGGGAACAGCTTACCGGGAAATCAGGAAAGGGTAAGACGCTGGTGGATGAGCTTGCCAAGATCAATTCAACCGAAAGAGCCAAAAGCATTATGGGTAAACACCAGAGTTTTGCTTCCTACTCTGATGACAAGTTCAATCAGCATATGCGGGCCGCCGAGCTATATCTCAAAGAGGGTAAGTACTATCGGGCAGCGAACACTTATACGCTTGCGTCGATTTACAAGCATGACGACCCGCTTGCCTACGCAGGCAAGAGCCATGCGTTATTCGCGGCCGGCGGATATATGAGCAGCGCGCTATTCCTTTCCCGGACTTTGGAGATTTTCCCCGAATACGCACGGTTTAAGATAGACCTTGTTGCTATGGTGGGCGACAGGGACAAGGTCGAAAGCAGAATAATCGATATCGAAGAATGGCTCCAGAGGAGCGATTCTGCTGATCTGCAGTTTTTGTTGGGCTATGTTTATTACCAGTTGGGCAGGGCCAACGAAGCGAAAAAGGCAATCGACGCCGCTTTCGAAAAGCTGCCTGATGCGCCGGCTGTTATTACACTTAAGAAAGCCATTGACATCGGTGCGGCTGGAAATCAAGTCCCCGAATAAACCGGCCGGTTCACTTTTTGCCGGCTTTATCAATTACCTTAATCGTATCTGTGACCTCAAAGCAGCTTCCATCTGTTAATCGGCCGGTGATTTTTAAGTTGATATCACCTATCTCAAAAATGGGCTGAACATCTTCGCGGCTGAACTTAGCTGTCGCGACTTGCTGTTGTTCATTTAGCAGGAGAGACTCAGGTTTAATTTGCTCCTCAAGGGAAATACTGTTGGGGTCAATATCAGCAACATTGTAACCTTCCGGCAACCGGATATAGCAGTTTATCCAATTGCCTTTGCTTTGTAGATTGATCGTTCGTGGGAGGATTCTGGCCTCGGCAAGTATCGGTGGACTATACTCGTAAGCACCCATATCAATTCGACCGTTGATTACGCGGGGCCTGTCATCTAAATCCGTCTCATTAGGTTCGGCCATATAATTCGGGTCGCCGGTGTCTATGCAGGGTGAACCAATAGAAAGCCTCAGGTTGTCATCTTCCGTGCCGGGGATGCCATCGGGTCCGTCAGCGTCGCGGAATAACGGATCGGCTTCGAAGTTACCCTCGCCGGGCCAGCCACCCTGAACATCGCTATAGGTGACATTTATAGTTGAGTCGTCACGATTATATATTTCGTTGCCGCCATCCCAGAGAATGCAGTTGGAAAGTCTCAGTTCACTGTTGTCATACCAGCTACATATGGTGCCACTATCGTCGGCTGAATTTCCACTAAACGTACAACCGATCAGTGTCAGAACGCTTTCAGAAACGAGAATCCCACTGCCATATTCTGCCGAGTTTCCGCTGAGAATGCAATTTGTCAATGTCTGGAAGCCAATTTGATTAAACATTCCGCCACCAACATCTCCAGCCGAGTTACGGATAAACGCACACTTAGTAATCACAGGCTCACTAGGACCCTCATCCCCACATAGGTTTGACATTCCTCCGCCCTCAAATGCTGAATTATATGTAAATGTACAGTTGACCAATATCGGACTGCTGCTTAAATTGCACATACCTCCACCAGTTCCAGCCAGGTTATTTATGAAGGAACAGTTAATTAGCGTAGGGGCGGTACTACAGTAGTAGTTGTGCATTCCACCACCCCACGAACCTATGTTATCGTTGAACATGCAGTTGATCAGCATTGGGCTGCCTTTCCACGTATGATTCTCCAAACCGCCAGCACCATATTTCGCTGAATTCCTACTGAAGATGCAGTTAGTCAATGTCATGATACCACGATTCTCCATACCACCGCCCTCGGCGGCCCAATTCCCAGTGAAGATGCAATTTGTTAGAGTCAAACTGCCGAAGCTCCTAATACCGCCACCGTGACCTGAAGAATTCCCACTAAATATGCAGTTGGTGAGCACTGCACTGCCAACTCTAATATATATACCGCCTCCGGCGTACCAAGCCGAGTTATTGTTGAAGTTACAGTTGCTTATTACCAGATTTCCTTGGTCGATATACATCCCTCCACCGCTATTATGTGGTGATAAACTTTCTCTGTTGAGATTGCCAGCGGTGATAATGAAGCCGTCGAGGATGGCGGTTTCGTCGGTGCCACTGCCGGTTACAACATGGTAGCTGTTTTCGCTTCGTGTCGGCTCATCCAGCAGGTCACGAGGATTGTCCACATCACCATCATCGCCGTTGAGGTCGCCGGTGAGTATGGTTTCGTATAGTTCGATGTCATGGGCATTGTGGTCTGGTTCGCCATAGCCTGCGTAGCCGCCTTTTAGAGTTACGCCGTTTATAAGCTGGAAGGTTGCTTCTCGGTCGCCGGGTGTTGCGCCAGTACCCTGGTCGGGCTTGTAGATTCCCTTGGCGACGTGGATTTCGTCGCCGCTGTAGGCGGCGGCCAAAGCGTCCTGGAGATAGTTGTAGGCGTCGGCCCAGGATGAGCCATCATTTGCACCGGCAGCATCGTCGTCGACATAGATGATTTTCGGCGGGATCGGCGTCATAAGAACTGCAATACCCCCATATTCTCCTACGATCTGTCCGCGGTTGTTTATATCGTAGGCACGGCTCAGGAAATCAAGTATAACAATGCCATTGTCACTATCCCAATAGAAGGCAGGGCCTCCGACGGTTCTGGGGTTGAGCCAGCCAACCACCTGTCCGGCGTTGTTGATGCCTGTTGCCCAACCAGCGCCCAAGTCAATCATACCGCTGTTGCTATCCCAGAGGAAGGCATGCCAATCACCAGTTGCGGTTGTTGACCATCCAACTACCTGTCCGAGGTCGTTAATCGCCCAGGCCGAACTTTTATTACCGCCCAGTGTGCCCAGATCACGCATGCCGTTTGTACTATCCCAGAGAAAGGCGTGGTTGTCGCCGACGGCTGTGTCTGAATTCCCGACTACTTTTCCGGTGTTATTGATGTCCCAGGCACTACTATGAGTACCTCCGAGTGTACCAAGGTCAATCACACTACTGTCACTGTGCCAAAGGAAGGCGTAGGCCGCTTGCCACCACACACTCCCAGCGACTTGCCCGGCGTCGTTGACTCCGAGGGCTCCACCTTCGCCAAAGAGACCATCCAGGTAGCGCATCCCGTTGACAGAGTCCCAGATGAAGGGATAAGGTTGGTCACCATAGGGGTCAGAGTTACCGACCACGACGCCATAGTCATTAATGGCCATAGCACTACTATAATTGTGGCCAGGGATTGTGCTTAGGTCAATCATACCTTTGATAGGGTCCCAGAGGAACGCGTGTCTGAAGAGACCATCAGCCATATCCGACCCGCCTACGACCTGCCCCACATCATTGATGGCTCTGGCGCCGCTGAATCGGCCGCCGAGTGTGCCGAGGTCAATGATTTCGTACCTGGGCGGTGCGGCAAAGGTCACTTGAGCGAGAAGAAATAATACCGCAAAAATTGTCCGTGTGGTTTTTAGAAATGTTTTTCCAGCCATTTTTCACTCCTTTCGGCCCTTTTGGGGCCAAAACCTCTTTTTTTATGGCGAATGAATGCCTTCCAGGAAGCGGAAAGTCTCGCCTCACTAACTCTATAGTCGTTATAAAAAGTATATCCGATTGAGAGACACGAGTCAAGAGAATTCTTATGGGACTTTGGGCTGTAGTACGGCGCACCCCAGATCCGGGCTATTTTTTGCCGGCCTTGTTTATCACTTTAATCATATCGGTTCCTTCAAAGACTGTGCCGTCGGTCAATCGGCCGGTGATTTTTAGCTCAACTTCGCCAGCTTTTAGAATGGGCTGAACATCTTCGCGGCTGAATCTGGCCGTAGCAACCTGCTGTTGTTCATTTAGGAGGAGAGACTCAGGTTTAACTTCGTCCTGAAGGAAAACGCTGTTGGGGTCAATATCAGCAACAGTATAACCTTCCGGTAACCGGATATAGCAGGTAATCCATTTGCCTTTACTCGCGAGGTTGATGGTTCGTGGAAGGATTCTGGCCTCGGCTGGTATAGAGGGCATGTACTCATAAGCCCCCATATCGATTCGCCCGCCGATTACGCGGGGCCTGCCATCTAAGTCCGTCTCATTAGGTTCGGCTATGTAATTCGGGTCACCGGCATCTACGCACGGCGAATCTGCTAAGATATGATAGTCGCCGTCAACCCATACTCCGTTTGCGTCCCAATAACCGGGCTGGACAAAGCACGGGTCGTCATCGATATTGCCGTCGTCCCAGTTAAGCGTACAGCCTGTGTCTACAAATACTTCCGAGACCCCACCCTCAACGTCGCTATAGCGGACAGTTATTGTCGCCGGATACAAAATGCCCTCATCCCAGAAGTTGTTTAAGGCTATTTCATTTCCCTGTGTGGCCATATTACCCCACATAATGCAGTTGGTAACAGTCATATTGCTCTCATGGATGCAGTATATCCCGCCGCCATTGTCAGCCGAATTGTTGCTAAACGTGCAGTTTGTCAGCGTCGGAGTGCCGAAGGGACCGAAGTTATATATAGCACCGCCATTCTCGCCTGCCGAGTTCCCGATGAATGTGCAGTTGGTCAGTGTCGGGCTGGATCCGTCATTGAACATCCCGCCCGCTTCCCAGTCCGCCGAGTTCCCGGTGAACGTACAGTTGGTCAGAGTCGAATCGCCGGTGTTGTACATCCCGCCAGCCCGGGCGCCTGATGTGTTGCCGGTAAATGCACAGTTGGTAAGCTTCGGGCTGTTGTATTTGCTGTATCCGCTGTACAAGCCACCACCTTCGTAGTCTGCGAAGTTACCACTGAAGGTGCAGTTAATCAGCGTAACGTTGCTGTAGCGTCCGGTGTTGTACATCCCACCCCCACTGTAGTCGCTATAGTTGTTGCTGAATGTACAGTTGGTTAGCATTAGCATCGGACTGCCAACGTTGAACATCCCGCCACCTTCAAGCCATGACGAGTTCCTGGTGATAGTGCAGTTGGTTAGTGTGGGGCTGCCTAAGTAGTTTCGGATACCCCCGCCCTTCCAGTTCGGAGAAAAGTCGCCATTTGAATTCCCGCCGGTAATGGTAAACCCGTCGAGGACGGCGGTTTCGTCAGTTCCGCTGCCGGTTACAACGTGGTAGCTGTTTTCGCTTCGTGTCGGCTCATCCAGCAAGTCACGGGGGTCGTTCGCATCAACGTCATCACCATCGAGGTCACCGGTGAGGATGGTTTCGTAGAGTTGGATGTTGCGGGCGTTCTGGTCTGGTTCACCAAGACCCGCGTAGCCGCCTTTGATAGTAACGCCATTGATGAGCTGGAAGGTGGCTTCTGGGTCGCCGGGCGTGACTCCGGAGCCCTGGTCGGGTTTGTAGGTGCCCTTGGCGACGTGGATTTCTTCGCCGCTATAGGCATCACTTAGTGCGTCCTGCAGATAGTTGAAGGCGTCGGGCCAGGATGAGCCGTTGTTTGCACCCGCAGCATCGGCATCAACATAGATTATTTTTGCGTGAGCGGTGGCTGAGAAAGTCAATACTATTAGTAACAGTGAAATCGCCAGTGTGGATTTAAGAAATGTTTTTCCAGCCATTTTCGAATCTCCTTTCGCCCCGTTTGGGGCAAAACCTCTTTCTTTATGACGAATGAATACCGGTCAGGAAGCTAAAAGTCTCGCCTGGCCAACTCTATAGTAGATATAAAGTGAGTATATCTGATTGAGAGAGGCAAATCAAGGGAATTCTTATAGGACTTATGTCGATACTCGATATTGAGGAGTGAGCTAAAGTGAACTAAAGTGCCTAAAGTGAGCTAAAGTTGGATACTTGATGCTGGATTCTTGATGC
Organism: Planctomycetota bacterium; assembly: GCA_019456145.1. GTDB lineage: Bacteria > Planctomycetota > Phycisphaerae > Sedimentisphaerales > Anaerobacaceae > CS2-K091. The sequence goes on along the minus strand of VRUL01000001.1, from coordinate 347,739 downwards.
TTGATGCTTGATTCTCGATACTCCACCTAAGGTGTCTTCGCTGCGCTACGAGATGCTTGATTGGCGATAATTGATGCACAATTCGTGATATTCGATGCTTGCGATGAGTGATGAATAGTGGATAATAAATTCTGTAATGATAAAGGCTAATACTGGATTAGACATAGAAGCGGTTTTTGGGGCGGGCGGTGTGATTTCGCAATCGTTTGGCGGGTTTGAGAAAAGGGCTGAACAGGTTGAGATGGCGCGGGCGGTGCAGAAGGCGCTTGCGGACGGTCGGCATTTAGCCGTCGAGGCCGGGACGGGGGTCGGCAAAAGCTTTGCATATCTTATCCCGGCTATAGAGCTGGTTTACAAAAACGCAGACCCGGTTAGAAATTCTACAAAGGACGAGAGAATACAAAAAAGGAAGCGTTCTAACGGGGCAAGCAAGGTACTAATCAGTACTTTTACCATTACGCTGCAGGAGCAGTTGACGGGTAAGGACATTCCTTTTCTGACCAAGTGTCTGCCTCGGGGATTTACGGCGGTGCTGGCAAAGGGTAGGGGGAATTATCTGTGTAAACGGCGACTTGACTTTGCGATACGAAGGCAGGGGCGGCTATTCGATGAATCCGGCTCGCAATTGGCGGTGATAAATGACTGGGCCAGGCAAACGGATGACGGTTCGTTGAGCAGTCTTACGTTTGTGCCGAAGGGCCAGGTGTGGGATTTGGTCAGGAGCGAGCACGGTAACTGCCGGGGGAGGAAGTGTCCGCATTTTCGTGAATGCTTTTACTGGCGGGCAAGGCGGCGGCTGGAAACCGCTGATATTATTGTGGCAAATCATGCGCTGTTGTTTAGCGACCTTGTTCTAAAAGAACAGGGGGCATCTGTGCTGCCGGACTACCGGTACGTGATAATCGATGAGGCACAGAATATCGAGCACGTGGCGGAAGATCATTTCGGAATAGATATCAGCAATTACAGAGTAAGATTTCTGCTCGACGGGCTTTATAATCCGCGGACGCACAGAGGGCTTCTGGCTTATATGGATTCGGCGAGAAAGTCAGAGGCAGCGATGAAAATTATCGGGCGAATCGATAAAGAGGCAAAGGCGTTCTTCAGGGGAGTCCGGGACTGGTTCGAAGAGAACAAGGGGCATAATAACGGCAGATGTCATGCGAATTTCGTTGAAGACAGGATAGGGGGACATCTGAAGGAACTGCGGTCGGAATTGGCTAAGCTGGCCAAGGAAACCAAAGACGTCGATGAGAAATTTGAGATTACGCGGTTCGTCGACCGGTGTGCGGGGCTTGCGCAGGATTTGGAGCGATTTTTGGCACAGAAGCAGGCGGATTATGTTTACTGGGTGGAAACGGGCAGCGTAGGAAGGGGGCGCCAACAGCGGGTTGTTTTGAAAAGCGCGGCGGTGAACGTCGGGCCTGATGTGAAAAGATGCCTGTTCGATAAATATGAATCGGTGATATTGACGAGCGCGACGTTGAGCAGCGGAGCGGCGGAGAAGGGCCAGCAAAGAGGGGGCTTTGATTTCTTTGCCGGTCGAATCGGTCTTGAAGACTACGATGCCCTGGGCCTGGGGTCGCCTTTCGATTACGAAAAGCAGGTCACGATTTATATTGAAAAGGAGCTGCCTAATCCTAACGATTCGGGTTTTATCAAAGCGGCGGCCGAGAAGTTGAAAAAATACATACTGCAAACAAAAGGGCGGGCGTTTGTTCTTTTTACCAGCTATAAGATGCTGGGGACGCTGGCCGAGGAGATGGGTGACTGGCTTGCGGAAAATAATATTGACCTGCTGCAGCAGGGGGCGGGTATCGACAGGACAGTTCTTTTGAAGCACTTTAAGGCTGAGGGCAGCAACGTGTTGTTCGGAACGGACAGCTTCTGGCAGGGGGTTGATGTGCCGGGGGCTGCGCTTAGCAATGTTATTATCGTTCGCCTGCCTTTTGCGGTGCCGGATAAACCTCTGCTTGCGGGCAGATTAGAGCAGATACGAGAGCAGGGGGGGAATCCTTTCAATGACTATCAATTGCCTTCGGCGATTATCAAATTCAAGCAGGGCTTTGGTCGACTAATCCGCAGTAAGACCGATACGGGGATCGTTGTTATTCTGGATTCGCGCGTGGTCAATAAATCCTACGGCGCGAAATTTTTAGCGGCGATACCGAAATGCAAAACGGAAATCGTAGGCCGAGGCTCGTGAGGTACACTCCAAATCCCGAGGTACACATCACGAGGCACGTATTATCTGGAGATGCTCACCTCAAGATTTTTAAGTATGATCCTGGCCTTGGCGACTTTGTTACCAGCCGGCCCGTTCCAGTACAGCTCTGCATCGGTCTTCAAGAGGCCTTCGATCCTTTTGCATGCCAAAAGCACGGTGGCGTGATTTTTATTGCCCATAAATCTTCCTATTTCCGAAAACGACATCTTTGTGTGCTTTCTTGTCAGATACATACTAAAATGCCGTGCGAGTGCGACAGTCCTGTCTTTCTTGGAGGAGTGTATCTTGGCAGGTGTTATTCCGAAATAGGTTGCGACTGCTGATTCGATGTCTGATATATGGACAATCGGGTCACACCTTTCCAGGTGTTCGGCCAGAACGGCCTGTGCCATAGACAGATTTATTTTCTGGTTTTGCAGCGCCGAGAAGGCAATTAATTTCAGCAGAGCGCCTTCCAATTCCCTCACATTTGTTCTGAGATTTTCGGCGATGTATTGTATTACATTTTCGGGGATGCTTTTTGCGATTCTCAACCTGCCGTTTTCTGTTGCGAGTTTTTTTGCGTATAGTCTGCAGATTTGACATCGAGTGTTTAAGTCCGGGTTTTCAATCTTTACGACCATTCCTGAGACGAACCTGTTGACGAGTTTTTCCGAGATTTGCCCTATCATCTTCGGATGTGCGTCAGAGACCAGGACGACGTGTTTTCCCGCCAGATTGATTGTATTAAAAGTGTGCATGAACTCCTCCTGCGTCGACGGTTTGCTGGCCAAGAAGTGAATGTCGTCGATTGCCAACAAATCCGTTTGTCGCATTCGTCGTCTAAAAGCCTCCAGCTTTTTTGTCTTCAAGGCCAGCACAAACTGATTGACAAAATCCTCCGCTGAGAGATATAGCCAATTAGTTTGGGGGCGTTTCGAACAGACTGCATTGCAAATCCCTTGCAGCAGATGTGTCTTTCCGACCCCGTATCCTCCATGAATAAACAGCGGATTGAAAGGGCAATTATTTTCTTCCACGACGGCTTTTGCCGCGTTGTATGCGAGTTGATTCGAGGCTCCGACAACGAACGTATCCAAACTGAAGTGCAGCCTTTTCGTTGAAGCCGTTTGTAACCTTGTTCTGTGTCCGTTTGGCTGATTCTGCGCCTTTTCCACGAGCTGCGCCTGCGAATCGAGTTGAGTTCGCCGCTGAGTCCCGGACAGCTCCGGGTCGATTGTAAAGCTAATCTTCGGGCTGTTGCCGGTAACTTCTCTAACGGCGCGGCTGATTTGGTTTGAAAAATGATTTTCAATCCAGCTCGCAATGAAAAGATTAGGAACACCAACTTTTAAGTATCCTCCAGCAAGCGTCATTTTGGTTGAGTTCTTAAACCAAATTCGATACTTTTGCGGTCCAACGTTCTCGGCAAGAGCTTTGTTAACAGCGTTTATCCGGTTTGCCGCGGAGCGGGCTTGCTCATCCGTGATTGTGCCCTGCATCGATCTTCTCCTCTACCAATTGATAGTTGCATATTTTTCAGTGTTAATTCCATCAGTCAAATAATCCCTTGATTTTGAGTCAACTAAAAATCAAACGTTAACTACCCGCTATTATTGGTCTGCGAGAAGACAAATCAATGGCATTTTGGAAAATTTCTTTTCCACTTTATAGAGGTTGCTGTTGTTATTGAGTTTGCGCACGAAAAAAATTTATTTTGAACATGTTTTGCACAACGTAAGTTTTTATTGTGGAAAAGCTGTGGATTCGATTTGTGTTGACTATGTAGAAACGGCTGTTTAGTATCTTTTAGTCATCAATCTTCAATGGAGGATAAGAAATGAATCGACGTAATTTTTTGAAGGGCCTGGGTCTTAGTGCCGCGTCGCTTGCACTCGAAAGTTGCCAGGACATTAGTAAGCCTTTTACGGGCGGGAGTCACAGGAATAAACCAAACATCGTGATAGGACTGTGCGATGACTTAGGCTATGGTGACCTTAGCTGCTTTGGCCACCAACATATCAAAACACCGAACCTTGACAAGTTAGCTGCCGAGGGTATGAAGCTGACAGACTGCTATGCCGCGGCCCCGGTCTGCTCACCATCTCGTGCTGGAATGCTGACCGGGCGGACACCCTTCCGCAGCGGAGTTTATGACTGGATCCCCGGCAATAATCCTATGCACCTTAAAGAAGAAGAGATTACAGTTGCGACGCTGTTGAAAGAAGAAGGTTATGGGACGTGCCATATCGGCAAGTGGCATTGCAACGGTAAGTTTAACTCGCCCGAGCAGCCTCAACCGAATGACCACGGCTTTGAGTACTGGTTCTCGACGCAGAACAACGCCAGGCCAACGCACGAGAATCCAGCTAATTTTGTACGTAACGGCGAGCTGGCGGGCAAGATGAAAGGATATTCCTCTGCGCTGATAATTCAGGAGGCGATTGACTGGCTGAAAAATAAATGGGACCGGTCGAAGCCGTTCTGTTTGTTTGTGTGGTTTCACGCACCGCACGAGCCGATCGCAACGGGGCCGAGGTTTATGGAGATGTACAAGGGCAAGAAAGAGGCGATTTATTACGGCAACGTTACGCAGATGGACCATGAGTTCGGCCGGCTGATGAAGACGTTAGATGAGATGGAACTGCGTGACAAAACTTTTGTGATGTTCACCAGCGATAACGGGCCTGAAACACTGGACCGCTATCGTGGGGCGCACCGGTCATTCGGCTCACCGGGGCCGCTACGTGGTATGAAGCTGCATATGTATGAAGGGGGGATTCGCGTGCCGGGTATTATCCGGTGGCCGGGCAAGGTCAAAGCGGGAACCGTCTGCGGTGAGCCGGTCAACGGAACGGATATTTTGCCAACGCTTTGCGCTATGGCAGGTGCCGGCGTGCCGACTGACAGGGCAATCGACGGAGCCAGTATTATGCCGATTTTTAAGGGTAAAAGAATCAAGCGGAAGGTGCCGCTTTACTGGCGGTATGACCGGGCGCTGAGCAGGCCTTTGACGGTTGCGATGCGAGAGGGAGACTGGAAGATTTTGGCTGATAATAAAATGACGAAATTCGAGCTGTATAACGTGCGCAAAGATATCGCGGAGGAGCACAATCTCGCTGCAAGTGAGCCGGAGCGTCTTGCGGCTATGAAGAAAACGTTAGCTAAACTGCACGCTGAAATCGACGCCGAAGGGCCGAAATGGAAGCGGTCGTGAGGCGTGCCGACTGCAAACCATCTCCAAGCTGCGCTTGAGGCTACCACCCGAGGTCGGCCAGAAGAAAGCGGCAAAACGGATGCGGCCTGGCCGAAAAACGGTTTTCAGCTTTGTCTTAGCCAGCGTAGAATTTCGAAGAAGCCTGGTTTTTTTCCGTACATTAAAATTCCGGTCCTGAATATCTTAGCCGCGGCCCATGTCACTACGAGCACCGCTACAGCCAACAGGAGAATTGAAGCGCCGATCTCTACAAACCAGACGTCAGCGCCGGAGGCCAATCGCAATACCATCACCATCGGTGTCACTGGCGGAACGAACGATAATACTCTGGCCATCGTCCCATTGGGACTTTGAACAAGCTTGAACCAGGCTATCATGGGAATTATGGAGATTAACATTACAGGCATCATCAAGCTCTGGGTTTCCTTGATGGTGTTACAGACAGAGCCGATACCGGTGAGGACGGCGCTGAAGAAAAGAAAGCCAAGTATGTAATATATCACAAAATACACCATCAGCTGCGGAGTGACACCAACGTTCAGTCCCTGCCAGCAGGCGGCTGCATAAGCAGCAGCAAACCACAGCGCCATAACGGTTATGCCAATCCCGGCCAATCCCAGAATCTTGCCAGCCATCAATTGAAAAGGACTGACTGCCGAGAGCAGGACCTCGATAATTCTCGAACCTTTTTCTTCGATTATACTGCCGAGCATCTGTTGACCGGTACCCACCATTCCCAAAAAAATCAGATACATAAAAAAGAACGGAACCATCATATTCACTATTCCCTGGATTGGTGTTTGAATCTGCTCCTTGTCGTCAGCGGATCCAATCTCCACGCGTTCAATCGGGACGTAACGAAGCTTTGCAATCAGGTCCTGGTCGAGCTTTTCTATTTGGTAGCGCCGATTCTCGACGGCCTTTCTGAAAAGATTCTCGATGGTCAAGTACGCATCAAAGTCTGTGGGCTTTGGCTTATGGGTATAAAAGCGTATTTTGCCGGGTCCTTCGAGAATGTCTTGATCCAGGACAACATAGGCATCGAGCTTATCGTTACGGAGCCTGGTCTTGCCCTGTATCTGAACTGCATTGGCATCCTGCTGCGCGTCGAGGTGCTGAAGCAGGAATTGCCTATTGGGATTTCCTTTATTGTAGTCGTCGAAAGAGATTTCGAAGTTTTCTGCAAGTTGCTTGGAGAGGTCTGTTACAGCGACCTGGATGGGAGGTCGCGGGCCGGCTTTATCGCCTGCAATTCGGCTGGTAAAGAAAATGATGGCGCCGATGATGACCGGGGCCATTAGAACGCCTATAATAAAAGTTTTGGTCTTGGCGGTTTCAACGAATTCTCGCCGGGCAATCTTAAGAATCCTCTGCATCGCTTGCTCCAACCAGGTTAACGAAGATTTCATGCAGGGATGGCACCTTTACCTCAAAGGCCCGCACGCGTGCGCGCTGCATAAGGGCTTTTAGAAACTCTTGTGTATCTGCATCAGCCAGAGTAACATCCAGGCGATTACCTTCAGATTTTACCGCTGTTACCATTGGCAGGTTTTCAACGAAGGCGGTATCTCCCTCAAGCTCGACGCTGACCGTATGGGCGCTTTGCCGGGAACGGACATTGTCGAGTGTGTCATCCAATATCAGTTTGCCCTTGTTAATAAGAAGGATGAAGTCGCAAAGCTTCTCAGCCTCGTGCATTACATGCGTGGAAAAGATTATTGTTTTACCCTCATTACGCATTTCAAGAATGATGTTTTTTATCAAGTCCTGGTTCAAAGGGTCGAGGCCTGAAAACGGCTCGTCAAGAATGACAAGCTCCGGATTGTTTATGACAGTGACCGCAAACTGGAGCTTCTGGTGCATTCCTCGTGAGAGTTCCTCCACTTTCTTGTCAGCCCAGTCGGCCAACTCCACCCTATCGAGCCATTGCGGTACCCGCTGAGCAAGCTCCTTGTCATTGACACCCTTTATCGCGCCAAAATATGTCAGGACCTTACGAGCGGTCATTTTTCGATAGAGTCCCCGCTCCTCGGGCATATAGCCAATTCGGCTTTTTACCTGCTCAATCTGACCATCCCCTAATATTTCGATGTGTCCACTGTCGGGGCGTATGATATTCATAATCATGCGAATGGTTGTTGTTTTGCCGGCACCGTTCGGCCCCAGGAAACCATAGACCCTGCCCACGGAGACCTGAACACTCAAGTTGTCCACAGCGTTGAGCTTTCCGAAAGATTTACAGACATTATCAAGTAATACGGCGTTCATATCAGAGGGCCTTATGATTAAGAGCTTCTATTGGTTCATTGTAATAACAGAAGCAGCTTAAGCAACTACTTTCTCGTTATGATTGCGACGTAGCCGCCATCGTGGTCGAATTCCTCAGCAGATGGCAAGGTGAACCGTTCTGATTCGAGTTCGAAGCCGGAGTTTTTCTGCAAAAAGTCTTTTATGAGCCGACTGTTCTCTGGATTTTGGATGCTGCAAGTGCTGTAGCAGATTCTGCCTCTTGGTTTCAGCATTTCCGCGGCATCAGCGAGCAGCCTTGTTTGTGTTTTTGCCAGCTCCTTTACTGCCTTTGGATTTACTCTGTAGCGGACCTCGATGCGCTTTGCCAGTACGCCGGTATTTGAGCACGGAGCGTCCAACAAGACACAATCGAATTTAGAATTTCGAATTTGCTCATATTGAAGGATATTGACACAGGTTATACCGAGGCGGGTGGTATTTTCATTGACGGATTTTAGGCGCTCAGTGTCAATATCGGTTGCGATAATCTTTGCCGAATCTTCGGTAAGCTCAGCCAATTGGGTTGTCTTTGTACCCGGGGCAGCGCAGAGATCGAGGATTGTCCATCCCGGTTGTGGATTCAATAGCCGAACCGGAAGCGCAGCAGTGATGTCCTGAACGGTAAATAGCCCTTCTTTAAAGCCGGGCAATTCCGCTATCGCTTTGGGGCTTTTAAGTCTTATCGTACTGGATTCTCGTGGAGTATCGAGGGGTACTATTTCACAGTCGACTTCTGCGGTGTGGAATTTTTCGGCTAATTGCTGTGTTGTGGTCTTTAGCGTGTTTGTCCTGATGTAGATGCTCGGTCTTCGATTACTTGCAAAGCAGATTTGACGGACTTGTTCAGCGCCGAACTCGTTGAGCCAGTCGGTTATGAGCCATTGGGGCAGTGAAAAAGCGAGGCTGAAATAATCAGCGGGCGAAGCCTGGGGGTCGGCTAAAATATCAGTATCGAACTGACAGCCTGTTGAAAGCGTTTGTGGAAGTATTTTTTTGGGGTCAGCCTGTGATAGTGGAACTTGGCGGTTTTGTATGTGTCTTGTGATTTGGCGGAGGACGGCATTTACAAAGCCGATTTGCTTTTTACGTGCGAGGGCTTTGGCAGTATTGACCGCTTCGTTGACGATTGAATATTCAGGCGTTTGGGGACAATAGATAAGCTCAAAAGAGGCGACGCGGATAATGTTGAGCAGTTTGGGTTGTATCCTTTCGAGGGGGCGACCTGAGAATTCGGCTATTACCTTATCGATGGCGGTTCGATTTCTTATCGTGCCGAAGAGAAGGTCGGTGGCCCGCTGGGTTTGGTCGGTTTGCTGGAGCAAATCTTTTAAGATGACAGCGGCGTATCGGCGTTTTTTGTCGAAGCGGTTTAAGACAGCCGTTGCAATTTCTCGTGCGGTTTTTTTGCTGTGGCCGGCCATTCTATTGCTCTATCTTAATAAAGCAGTCACCAGCCTGGGTATGGTGACCGTTGACGAAATCCCTGAAGTGCATAAGGTGAGAAGCAGTCGGTTTGATTTCTGTAATCTTCAAGGCGTGTTGGCCGCAAATTACATTTAGGTTTTCATCGAACGTTCCGGGGGGCAGTTGAGCCTGGCTTGATGCCTGTACTACCTCTGCCATTGCTATTGTTACCCGCAGTCCGCCTTTGGCGGATTCGGTTTTTTTGGAGATATAGACTGCCGAAGCGCCGGGCCAGGGCCAAAAGCCTCGTATCTTTCTTTGGAGCAGCTCGGCCGGCTCGTTAAAATCCAGAAAACCATCGGATTTTTTAAGTTTCGGCGCCAAAGTAGCCTTTGAATGGTCCTGTTGGCAATAGACGGCTGTGCCGTTGGCGATGTCGTCTATCGTTTTTACCAACAGCGGTGCGGCGATTTGGGCCAGTCTGTCATGAAGTAAGCCCGCTGTTTGGTCTGCTCCAATATCGGTTGTTGCCTGAGTTAAGATGTCGCCGGCGTCCATTTTTTCAGCTAATGTGATTATACTTATGCCGGTTTGTTTTTCACCTTCGATAATGGCCCAGTTTATAGGCGCAGCCCCGCGATATTTCGGAAGCAGTGAGGCGTGTACATTTATAGCACCTTTTGGGGACAGATTGATTATCTCGCTGCCGATTTTTTGGCCAAACGCAATTACTACAGTAACATCCAGTTGATAAGCTGCTATCTTTTCGATTGTCGGCGGTGCGTTAACGTTGTCGGTTTCGATAAAAGGTACCGAATGTGAATCGGCCCAGCGGGCAACGGGCGTAGGCGTCGGCTTTCTGCCTCTGCCGGCCTGACGAGGCGGCTGGGTTACGATGAATTCCAAGCTATGGCCTGATTGTGCCAAAGTATTAAGGCATTCAAGGCCGAATTCTCCGCTTCCGAGATAGATTATCTTCATAATACCCGAAGTTCGATTCTCGATTCTCAAGTATCGTGTATCGAGATTTCAAGATTCATGTTTCACGCTTGTTTTCGTGCTCATCTCTAAGTTTTTTAAGCAGCTTTCTGCGTGCGATTTTAGCGGCCTGTCCCATACGGCTGACGATAGTAACGCCGTTGATATGGTCATTTTCGTGCTGCAGCGCCCTTGCATACAGGCCTTCAGCTTCCTGGTTAAATTCCGTGCCGTCGAGGTTAGTGGCAGTAACTTTGCATTTTTTGTATCGTCGAATATTAGTGTAAATTCCGGGCACCGAGAGACAGCCCTCTTCCACGTCATCCAGGTCACCGATCGGTGTGACGGTTGGATTTATATAAACTTTTACGGCGTTTCTGTCTCCATCGAGCGAAATGATAAACAGCCGCAGTGGCACGCCAGCCTGTGGCGCCGCCAGGCCGATTCCTTTGTTTTTGAGCATAATATCGATCATTTTCTCTACCAACTGACGGATATTATCGTCTATTTTCTCAACTGGTGAGGCCGGCCTTACCAAAACGTCAGCCGGGTAATGCGTGAGTTGACATTTTTCAAAATCTATCATTTTTCGTATTCCGCAGCTCGGGGCTTAATGCTCGACGCATCACAGTTATGTATTGTCGAATTCGTCGCCTTCGAATATGTCGCCGAGGTAGTACTGTCTTACAGTCTCGTCTCGGACGATCTCTGCGGGTGAGCCGGAACCTATGACCTTGCCATGGTCGATTATGTATGCCTTTTCGACAATTTCAAGGGTCCTTTCGACGTTATGGTCGGTAATAAGAACACTGAGTCCGGAAGCGACAAGGCGGCGAATTTCCTCCTGCAGGTCGCCGACAGCAATAGGATCAACGCCGGTAAATGGCTCGTCCAAAAGAATCAATGAAGGATCTGTTACCATTGCCCGGGCGATTTCCAGTTTTCTTCGCTCTCCGCCTGAGAGGAACCTTCCCTGGCTACCAGCGACCTCTCGAAGCGAGAAACGGTCAATGAGCATATCAGCCTTTCGGTCTCGCTCGGCCTTTGTAATAGACATTGTTTCGAGAATCGCATAAAGGTTGTTTCTGACGCTTAGCCGCTGAAAGATGCTTGGCTCCTGTGAAAGATAACCAAGCCCGAGGCGTGCACGTTTGTACATTGGCAGCTTTGTAACATCCTGGTCCTGGAAGACGACCTGCCCGCCGTTGGGAGTAACCATACCCACAATCATTCTAAAGGATGTGGTTTTTCCAGCCCCGTTTCTTCCGAGCAGTCCGACAATTGTTCGCGGGCCCACCTCAATTGATATTCCGTTTACTACGGTCCTTCCGGAATATTTCTTTACGAGTCCTCGAGTTTCAAGAAGTACCATATTTCGTATCCAGTTTCCCAATCGCATTTTCTGCGTTTTGGGTTTCTTGTGTTTTGCAGGGGGTATTATATCGATAACCACGGGCAAAGCAAGGCGTATTTAGTCTTTAATCTTCAGATTGCCTCTTTGTCGGTCACCAATTTTCCAGCATTACAACGTCATGAGCCGAAGCCCATTTGGGGGCGGAGGCGTCTGGTTTGCTCAAGAATGGCGGGAATGAGAGCCCGCGGCATTGTGAGCGAGGCGGAGTAATCTATCCCGGTTCACTATCCTGCCGACTATCGAAAAGCGACTGTTGGAACGACCTATAACCTGTTTTTTCTTTGAAAGCGAATAAATATTCTGGCATTTCTTAATGTTTTTTGCTATAAATCAAAGCTTTGTGAAAGACAAGACCAATATTTACTTGAGAATACGTATGTTTGCAATTCTGAGCGATATACATTCAAATATCGAAGCTTTGACGACGGTCCTGGCTGATATCGAAAGGCGCGGTATCGAGACGATTTATTGTCTTGGTGACGTAATCGGCTACGGAGCCAATCCCAGGGAATGTCTGGATTTGATAATCGAGAAGACCAAGTGGTGCGTTCTGGGTAACCACGATTACGCGACTCTTTATGAGCCGACCAATTTTAATTACGGTGCAGAGCAGGCAAGCTTCTGGACCCGCTTTATTCTGGAAACAAACGGTCACAACGACTCGCCAGAGGCGCATGACAGGCGGTGGAGCTTTCTTGGTGGGCTTCCGATGCGCCGGATGCTGCAAACAAAACTGGGAACAAAATCAGCGATAATAGATTTTGTTCACGCCTCTCCGAGAAGGCCGATTAACGAATACATTTTTCCCGATGACGTTTACACGAATCCCGCCAAGGTTCGGCTTCTGTTCGAGCGTGTCAAGCATATCTGCTTTGTGGGCCATACTCATATGCCCGGTGTATTTCTTGATGAGCCGGACTTCTATCTTCCCAGTGAGCTGAACAACGTTTATCCGATTATTACCGATGAGAAAGCGATTATCAATATCGGCTCAGTCGGCCAGCCAAGGGACAAAAACAGGCGTGCAAGCTACGCTTATGTAGATGGAAACGAGGTGCACTTCGTCCGTGTTGAATACGATTTTGAAACGACTATCAAAAAAATACAGGCCATCGAACAATTAGACAACTTCCACGCTGAAAGACTGCGGGATGGCCGGTGAGAAATTAATGATTGAGAATTAAGAGCTGAGAATGAATTTCAGGACTGTTTTATTATTGATTGTGGCCGGTTTTGTTGTTTTTTGCGGCTGGCTTGTTTTTGAATCCGGACCATGTGAAACCTGCCTGTCCGAAAGAGGACCCTGTATACTCCTGCAACAAACGACGGACATAGAAAGCGGTATTGCAAAGGCCGCTACGACAAGCAATGAGACTCTGGAAGCGGCAGATTTTGTTCGTTTGTGGGCCAGTGACGCTCAAGCTAAAACTGTTTCGTTAGGGTCGATTGACTCTAAGAGCGGATTTAAGATTCATCTCGAATTGAGTTCGCAAGGTGCGGCCATAAGGAAGGCAGTCTTTAGCAGATATGATGACCGTGATTATAAAAACCCACAACCTCTGGAGATCCTATCACCAGTACAGCTTTATGACGGCAGTGAAGTCTTGTCGATGGCCAATACCGGCTTTGTATTTGTTAAGCAGCAATTGCAACTTTCTCTGGATAAATTGCACTGGAAAAGCCTCGGAGTTGAAAAATCAGCGGACGGTTCGCAGCAAACAGCCAGTTTCGAAGCGGTCATTACGGTTAGGGACACCGGTGTGCCATTAGTGAAATTAACTAAAACCTATAAGATTACGCGTGACAGCTACCTGCTGGGTTGCGTTTTAACGGTTGAGAATCTGATGGACAGCGAGCAAAATGTTCGTTTCAATTTAGCCGGCCCAATAGGACTTGGCAGGGAGTCTTTCAGGTCCGACATGAGACAGGTCATAGCGGGTTTTAGAAATGCCGAAGGTCAAGTGGTCAGCATGGGACTTAGTACCAAAAAACTTAAGGCAAAAGAGCTCAAGGACAGACGGCTGACAAAACCCGGCGCTAATTTCCTCTGGATCGCCGCGACAAATAAATATTTTGCGGCCATAGTTGTGCCGGTTGCGGACCAGGGCAAAGACTTTTGTGATTGGGTAGCAGATAAAACGGGGCGATTCTACAATCCCGATGGAGATGAGCGTTCCAACAGCGGCGATGAGACGATCGGATTTGATTTGAAAATCGCATCAATCAGCCTGGCTGAAGCGGGCCATGCCAACAGCGAAAAGACATATAACTTTCTGCTTTATCTTGGTCCTAAAGACAAAAGCCTTTTCGATAAAAATGATCTGTATGAAAAGATGGGCTTTGTCAAGACGATAACCTTTATGCCCTGTTTTTGCTGTCCGACGTGTCTTATCAATCCGATAGCCTTCGGCATATTGGCTCTGATGAAATTGATGTACGGCTTTATCGGTAATTACGGCGTAGTGATTATCATATTAGTTTTCCTGTTTCGGCTTGCCATGCATCCTGTTACGAAGAAGAGCCAGGTCTCGATGAGTAAGATGACCAAGCTTGCACCGATGGCCGAGGAGATAAAGAAGAAATACGCCAATAACAAAGCCGAGATGAACAAGCAGATGATGTCCCTTTACAAAAAGCAGGGTGCCTCGCCGATTATGGGTTTTCTGCCGATGATGGTGCAGATGCCCGTTTGGATAGCTCTTTGGAGCGCGGTAAACGCCAGCATTGAACTGCGAGGGGAAGGATTTTTGCCTTTTTGGATTACCGACCTTTCAATGCCGGACGCACTTTATAGATTTCCAACGACAATAATTGTTCCTTTGTTGGGTACGAAGATAGAATCACTAAACCTGCTCCCCCTTTTGATGGGTGTGGCAATGTATTTGCAGCAGAAATTAATGCCGCACCAAGGGGCATCGGCCAATCCTCAGATGGCCCAGCAGCAAAAAATGATGATGATTATGATGCCGCTGATGTTCCCGCTGATGTTATACAAAGCACCGTCGGGAGTGAATCTTTATATCATGTCGAGTACCTTTGCGGGCGTTTTTGAGCAGCACATCATCCGCAAGCACATTCGTGAGAAAGAAGAAGTCGAATCCAAGGATCTTGTTTCTGTAACGAGCAAAACCGGGGGGAAAGTCAAAAAGAAAAAGCCCAAGCCCTTCCATAAGACATGATTTGTAAATGTACGAGCTTGATGATACTATCGCAGCGATCAGTTCTCCAAGCCCGGGGCAAAGAGCTATTATTCGTATAAGCGGGCCCGGCACAATCGAAAAAATCAATCAGCTTTTTAGCCCCCCAATTTCGTCGCTCGTCGCTCGCCGCTCGCGGCCCGGGTCTCAAGACACAGGGCACAGGGCACCAGAGGCGAGCTTAATAGCCGGCAAGATCACCATTGACGATGAGCTAATCGTTGATGCAACGCTGTATCTATTTTTTGCTCCGCATTCGTATACGGGCGACGACATTGCCGAAATTCACATCCATACCAACGCCACGGTCACTGAGGCCTTAATGGACCATTTGCTTTCCTCGGGCGGGCAGATTCGTATGGCCGGGCCCGGTGAATTTACGGCGCGTGCATATCTTAACGGCAAAATGGATTTGACACAGGCCGAGGCGGTGAATGAAGTTATTGTAAGCAGCAACAAGTTTCAACTGGCCGCTTCTGAGAAACTTCTTGCCGGGCGACTGGGACAAACCACGTCAAGAATACGCTCTGAATTGATGGACTGCCTTAGTTTGATAGAGGCGGGTCTGGATTTTAGCGGCGAAGAAATTGAGTTCATAACCGGCGCCGAGGCGGCCGATAGATTAACTCAAATACAAAATGAACTTGAGCGGCTGCTGTCGGGCAGCGTCAGTTACGAAGAGTTAGTTGATTTGCCTGCAGTGGGAATCGCAGGTGCGCCCAACGCCGGCAAGAGCAGTCTGCTCAACAAACTGCTCGGCAAAGAAAGAAGTATTGTCTCTGAACTGCGTAAGACAACCAGGGACGTGCTGACGGGCGTGCTGACATTGGCCCACAGCAGATGCGTGCTGTTCGATTGTGCGGGCTTGATACGCGCACCGAATAACATTCTCGATGAATTGGCACAGCAGGCGGCAATCGAGGCGCTGCGAAACAGCTCTGTGGTTGTATTTTGTGTGGATATCGCAAAAGCAGACTGGTACGAAGATATATCAATACGCACACTCATAGAACCACAATTTCTGATACCTGTCATAACCAAATCCGACATGGTGTCGGAAGAGGTATTAGCCAGGAAGCTTGTCGATCTAAAAGAATTGTTCGCCCCGTTGGGGGCCCAACGTGAAAAGTCTCTAACGGGATTTGCTTCCGAGTTTCTGCCGACATCTGCAGAAACCGGTACGGGTATAGAACTTCTGCGAGAGACGATTGATAGAAAATTACTCGATACCCGATACTCGACGCCCGATACTCGAACATTGGGCCGGGAACAACGAGCATCGAGAATCTCCACAGTCCGTAAGGACTCCCAAGGAGGACGCCTTTCGGCGGAGCATCCGGCAATGAGCGTAGCGCTTACGGCCCGGCACAGGCAGGCTGTGACCGAGGCAATCGAGAATGTCAGCGAGTCCCTTAATGAATTGAAGGCGGGCAATGATGAGGTAACGGCGATGATGCTTCGAGCCGCTTACCAGGGCCTTTGCGATATAGAATCTGCCACAGGGGGATTTGGTCGGGCCGATGAACAGATATTAGAAAAAATATTCAGCAGCTTCTGTATAGGCAAATAATACCAATTGTGATTAGTTAATGCGCACATTAACGTCATTTCGAGCGCAGCGAAGCGAAGTCGAGAAATCTGTTTTTAATAGATCTCTCCACTTCGGTCAGATTGCATCTGACCTCCGGTCGAGATGACAATATCGCAGATATTAATCACAATTGATATAAGATCGCAAATAAAAAGCACAAGCCATTGCCTGTGCTTTTATTTAGGAGTCAAAAAACGTTTGCAATCCGGTTTTTTTATTATGTTGTGTCAAGACGATACAAGGCTTCAACTTACATATCAAGATTTATTCTTCCGATTTTAATACCACCAGTTTCAACTGGCGGATGGAAACAACCGCCGCAGGCGGACGGGCAACGCCCGAATACGGCAATGCCACCGGTTTCAACCGGTGGATATTTACTTATCTTTTGCTTCGAACTCGGCGTCGATTACATCATCCGGCTCTTTTCTTTTTACTTCGCCCTCCGGCGGCGGGGGTGTTTGGGCATTCTGCGGCCCCGGGGCTGAAGCGGCCTGTTTTTTTGCCGCCTCTTCATAAAGTACCTTGCCTAATTCTTGTCCGACGGTTGCGAGGTTTTCAACGGCCTTTTTTATCGCATCGGCATCCTCACCTTTTACAACTTCTTTCAAGTTGTTTACCGCCCCTTCGATGTTTCCGCGGGTTTCGGCAGATACCTTTTCGCCGTGCTCTTTTAGAGTTTTTTCCGTAGTATAAATCAACTGGTCAGCCTGGTTCTTCAAATCAATAACTTCTCTTTTTTTCTTATCTTCGCCGGCGTGGGACTCGGCTTCCTTAGTCATCTTCTCAACCTCTTGTTCGCTGAGGCCTGAGCTGGATTTAATCTCAATGGACTGCTGCTTGCCGGTGCCGGAGTCCTTAGCTGAGACGCTCAAAATACCATTGGCGTCGATATCAAAGGCAACCTCAATCTGGGGAATTCCTCTGGGAGCCGACGGAATCTCCGCAAGCTGGAACCTTCCGAGAGTTCGGTTGTCCTTCGCAAATTCCCTCTCTCCCTGCAGGACATGAATGTCGACGGTAGTCTGACCATCGGCAGCGGTTGAGAAGACTTCTTTTTTACTTGTTGGTATAGTTGTATTTCGCTCAATCAATTTTGTCATAACTCCGCCGAGTGTCTCAACGCCGAGCGAAAGCGGCGTTACATCTAAAAGCAGAATGTCTTTAACGCCCGCATCACCGGCCAGTACCGCACCCTGAATAGCGGCCCCCAGCGCAACGACCTCATCGGGATTGATACTCTTGTTGGGCTCTTTGCCGAAGATTTCTTTGACAATTTCCTGTACCCTGGGAATCCTTGTGGAACCGCCGACAAGCAAGACCTCGGAGATACCGCCTGCATCCACTTTCTTATCCTCCAGAGCCGTATAGCAGGGGCCTTTTAATCTTTCGAGAATCGGCTCCACGAGTGATTCGAACTTGCTGCGAGTGATGGTAATCTGCAAATGCTTTGGTCCTGAAGCGTCGGCAGTAATAAACGGTAGATTGACGGTCGTTTCGAGCTGGGAGCTTAATTCACACTTTGACTTTTCTGCGGCCTCTCTTAGACGCTGATGGGCCATCGGGTCACCTCGCAGGTCGATGCCTTCGGTCTTTTTGAACTCATCGGCCAGATAATTTATAATCGCCTCGTCGAGGTCGTCGCCTCCGAGATGCGTATCACCGTTGGTACTTAGGACCTCAACGACGTCGTCACCGATATCGAGAATCGATATGTCGAAGGTTCCGCCACCGAAGTCAAAGACGACGATTTTTTCGTTCTTTTTCTTTTCAAGTCCGTAGGCAAGTGCCGCGGCAGTTGGCTCATTAATAATTCTCTCGACCTTTAGTCCCGCTATTTTACCGGCGTCCTTTGTTGCCTGTCGCTGTGAGTCATTGAAGTATGCCGGGACGGTAATAACAGCGCTTGTAACTTTTTCCCCCAGGTAATCCTCCGCGGTTTTTTTCAAGTCCTGCAAAATCATCGCGGAAATTTCGGGCGGTGTGTATTCCTTGCCTCGTGCATGGACCTTTACGAGCTCTTCCGGGCCGCCGGTAATTTCGTAGGGCACAATCTTTTCTTCTGAAGAGACTTCACTGTGTCTTCTTCCCATAAATCGTTTGATGGAAAATATGGTGTTTTCAGGATTTGTTACCTGCTGATGTCGAGCGATCTGTCCGATGAGCCTCTCGCCCTTGTCCGTAAAGCCAACGACAGAAGCGGTCAGTCGAGAGCCTGAAGAATTTATCAAAACCTTCGGCGAAGAGCCTTCCATTACTGCAACGACAGAATTTGTCGTTCCCAAATCTATGCCAATTATTTTAGCCATGATTCAGTTCCTTTCGCTGTTGTTTTTTTCAGCTATTTAAGAGCCTATCCAAATAACCCGCTCTATTGCGGCCGGCTGCAAAGCCCGATGCCTGCGTTGTCGGTCAAAAATGTTCTCAACGTGGAGAAAACCACGCCTCCGAGCATTTTTGGCCTGCCGCCTTGGCCTCGAACTTTTCGCTCGTCCTCATAACGACCCGGTTATTCGGATAAGCTCTAAGTCCAATATTTCTCATTATATGAATATGCAAAAAGCGTGCCAGTTAGTGGGCCGAGCAGGGCGGAGCTATTTAACCTCTTGTATCTTAAGAGGTTAAGGTTTTTTTGCCGCCCTTTTTCAAATTCCAAATTGTTCTTATATAGTGCCATTTTGGCAGTGTCGAGCGATACAGAAAAGCCGCAAAGACAACAAATCCGGTTCATTCGGTCGATGAGTAAGTGCCCCCGTTTGAAATTGGCTTTGTTTGGGTTCGTATTGGGTTCGTTTTGGCCAAGTGCCCAATTGGAATTATCTTCATAATGTTTTGTTATTACTTTATTTACGTTCATTTGGTCATCCGTGAAATTGGGTTCGTTTTGCATAATTACTGTCATAATTGGTTGGCAAGTTAGGCTGAATAGGGGGCTTGCGTAGATTATAGCTTGCATTGGTAGTTTCAAATCTTAAATCCTAATATCTAAATCCTAAACAAATCCAAATTACATAAATTTAAATAATCAAAACCTTGTCTGGCTTGAGAGATAATGCTTTTTTGCGTGTATCTGCTGATACGAAGACTTGCGGTTCTCCGCTAAATACCTGCCATTTCTATGGCAGTTTGTATTATACCATACTTCCCCGAAATGTTCAATGAAAATCGAACTATTTTATGAAAAAATATGCCGGAGAGCAGCGGGCAAAGAGGACAAAAACAGACCAATTAATTCAAGGAACTCATGGAACAGGGGGGAAATTTACCACATGAGGGTGCAGGCGGACACCTTTAATACTCCTTGATAAAGTCATTTTCATTCATAATTTTAATCTTAAACATCTTCTCAAGTTGTTCTCGTCTTCCGTATCTAATAAAAGCTGTTTCATCATTTGAAACAAAGATATCTCTTTTATTTCTGGTGTGGGCCAAGAGAACCATAGCGTCGCGCAATTGTTTGCGTTGTCCTTTTGATAAATTGTCTCGTTTCCCAGGAACAGGAAAAGATTTGTTTGATATTACCCCTAAGATCTTTTCCAAATCTTTAGCTTCCGAATCATCAGCCCAAACGAATTTACCCCAAGAACTTTCACCCCATACGCCAATCTCTAGTATCCGATCTAATTTCTTGACAATATCTTGAAATGAAGTACCATCAATTTCCCTCTCAGTAACTGTTACAACAAAAACACAAAATCCCATTCTCTTGCAGAGATCGAGCAATTTCTGTTTCGATAGAATATTTGTATCAATAGTGATTTTAATCATTGCTAATAAATATTCCAGTCTCACATTAGGATTATTTAGTCCCGTAGAATGAGCAGGTTATCCGACGGAAGGCGTCCTGTGGACTGCCCATGCGGCTCATATTTTCACTCAGAATGGGCAAGCGAGTTGCCCATCCTACCGTCTGCAGAAGATTCCTTGACGTGTTGTAGTATCAATTCTTGAAATGAGGCGCGTCGAGGCTCGGTCCAGTTATCCGAGTTATGCGAAATGGGCTCGTAGCGAAAACCTGCTATACCAAGTTCTTTCTCTTTCTCCTTTGCTTCGAGGCAAAAGTCCCCTTCAATCCAAAAGCAATTCGCTATTTCGTGATATTCAATGCCTGTCGTTAATTCTCCCGCAGCCATAACAATTCGGATAGGTGTTACAACCATTATGGAAATGCAATCTGTCTCGGGTACTCTTCCCATATTGCTGTTGGCTACCCATCCGAAGCCACACATCATCGCTTCAATAGATTCCTTTTCCTGTGTTGTAAGGTCTGTCTTTAGTGCCTTAATTGGCTTTCGATAGAAAGTGAGTCGTTTGAAGAAACCGATTTGAGACCTAAGCAAACGGTCGAAACTCCAACCCATCTTTTCCCTCATTTTAGCCCCTTTTTCAAATTACCCCAAAATTGACATATCAGAATTGTATATCGCTCTGACTGGATAATCAAGACACTATTTTTAGCGCTTTCTTAAAATCAAACCACCGAGGCCAAGCAGTAAGAGGGTGGCCGGCTCAGGGACTTGGGTGACACGAAAGCCTATAATATGCTACAACTGGCGCTTCATTTATGGCAGATAACGCTTCATCTGTGGCAAATCACCCTTCCTCTGTGACATATCAAGCTTGGTGTCTATCCGAATAACTTTTGTGAATTCCTGTCATTGCGAGGCCTGAAAGGCCGCGGCAATCTTCTGATTATACAAATCCTGCCAGTTAGGATTCATTTTTTCTATTATTTCAATCTTTTTCGCTCTGGAGCCAGCTTTAATCCTTTTTTCTGCGCCTATAGCATCATAAACCCGGTCGAAGCGCTCATAAAAAACCAACTTGGTCACATTATATTTGCTCGCAAATGAAGAGCCTTTTTTGTCTTTATGCTCAGCAATCCTTCGCTCAAGATCGTTAGTAACACCTGTATAAAGGACTGTGTTGTTAGTATTGGTGATAATGTATACCCAGTAGTACTTCATAGTTTTAGATTGCCGCAGTCGCCTTCGGCTCCTTCGCAATGACAATGTGAGATTGCTTCGTCATCTTCGCTCTTCGCAATGACATCTGGCCTTAGTGTCCCATAATAACAGGTAAAGGCCGCTAAAACACCAAATATCTGCCTGTTTTTTGAGTTTTCCGAGTCTAACTGAATATCCGAGATCTTTTCCCTTTGGCTGTCCCGTTCGGCTGCGCTCATGGCTTCGGCTAATTCAGGACGGCATACGTGAGCGTTAGACTATCAAACGAAAGGTTGTTTATCAACAAGAATCCTGGTGGGGCTCGACCCACCCTACCGCTAATTCGTCAATCCCCATGAGATAATTACTTGCTATCCCACAGGGTAAACTCACGGGGCAGGCGTGGCAGAATAAAAACCCCCTACAGTGCAGGGGGCTAACAACCTCACCCGCAGGGGTGGGTAAAAAAGACAAAAAAACCCCCCAGCACAGGACTGGGGGCTATATAAAAGGACGGAAAATTGAGATTCTTCGCTTCACTTCGTTGCGTTCAGAATGACAGGCGGGGCAGGTGGAATTTTGAAGGGATTAGGGGCAAGGAAGAAGCGAAAAGTAAGAATGTAGGGCTATAATCCCTGGTTAAGGGCGGAGCGGATAATTTGTGCCCGGAGTGCGTCTCTGTGGGTAGCATCCAGGCTTTTTCCATAGTTTAGCTGCAAGTGTGCCGGCAGAGTCAGCATAAAGAGCCTGTTTATTGTGGCAATTGAAATTCCCTGGCGCTTATCTGCCTTGTTTCCCTGCCGGGTGTGCTTGCAAAGCGTATCAATGACAGGACTGGAAGCCCCCATATTCTCGCACATATTCAAACCCAACCGCAAATGGCTGAGCAGGAACAAGGCCTCCTGTGAACTAATCAAATGTGCATTTCGTAACAGGGCCATCGCCCGGGAAATTTTATCATCAAGAAGGTCCATCTGCTCTGAGAGCAGTTGATTCCTTGCGGCGTTTTCATAGTCGACAATTTCAGGGATGATGACGTTTTCAAACTGCGTGATAATATCCGACTCCGAGATGCCAAGTGTTACCTGATTCGATATCTGATAGAAATCTCCAGCGGCCTCTGTTCCTTCCCCAAAGAGCCCCCTGACTGCGAGGTTCATATCCTTTGCGGCGTTGAAGAACTTCTCAATTTGGCCGGTTATCTTCAAAGCCGGCAGATGCAGCATTACGGAGACCCGAATTGCGGTTCCGAGATTTGTCGGGCAGGCCGTGAGGTATCCATAACGAGGACTGAAAGCATAGCTGACCTTCTGCTCAATCATATCGTCGATGTGATTTATCTGCTCGGCACATTTAGAGAGCTGGAGTCCGCCTTTTAGGACCTGGATTCTCAGATGGTCTTCCTCGTTAATCATCGCGGTGAAAAACTCCTTCTCCGCGATAACTGCGCCTCTGGGTCCCTTTCCGAAGGCATGGTGGCGACTGATAAGATGCCTCTCCACCAGGAAATGCCTGTTGAGAACCGGTGCCCGGTCGACGCTGATATAAAAGACTTTCTCACCAAGCTCCAGTGACATCAGGACGTCTCTGAGCTTCTTAAGCAATTGAGATTTTTCAGCATTCGAGCACCGGGACAAGAATTTGTATCCGGCCAGGTTTCTTGCCAGTCGAATCCTTGAGGAAATAACGATATCGGCCAATGGTCCGGAGCCGCTGAACCATTCGTTTATGTCATTACTTAGATCGGTGAGCTTCATATTTTTTTATCTGTTGTTTTACTTTGGGTTTCACACTTTTTTATTTTGTCCCGCAATTTCGCCGCCAGCTCGTAATCTTCGGTTTGCAGGGCCTCATCGAGGCGCTGCTTGAGTGTAATAAGCTTCATTTGCTTTTTTGTGCCCACGGAGGTCTTCGAAGGTACTTTTCCACAGTGAGTAGTTTTTCCGTTTTGAGCTTTTTTTATCAGTCGGCGAAGCGGTTTCTCAAAAACCTCATAATCATAGGGGCAACCCAGAACGGCCTCTTTTCTGAATTGGTCCAGGGTAAAGCCACAGTTCGAGCATGATGTCGAGGTCATTTTCTCTGACGGGCCGAACAATTCCTCGTCTGTCGGCTGGACGGCAAGGAGACTGCTGAGCAGTTCATTTAAGGGAATCTGACTCTTGACGGCTATGCCCTGGTCCTGTGCGCAATTTTCGCAAATATGCATCTCGGAGCGTACACCATCAACAATCTCGGTCAGGTGAATAGTCGCATCGTTTTTGTTACAAATTTGACACTGCATACCCAGTCCTCTATACTCGATTCTCGATACCGGATACTCAACGCTTGTCTATTATCCGGCGTCAGAGTAAACTGTTCACATATATATCATACCAAAATATTACCAACCTGGCAAGCTCCCTTGTCGCCTGAGAAAATATCGTCAAATTCGGACACCCTCTATAGGTCGATTTGCCGGCCGCCTTTTATTTATCATGTTTGCAAACACATTTTATTTCGTTTTTCTTCCTAAATCGGCCCGGTGAATTTTGCCGCACAGCCCGGCTCCTCGGTAACCCTGACAGCTTCAAGTTTGACGTTTTTTGGTATTCCGGGCTGAAGTTTCCTGTAAATGTGCTTTGCTACGTTTTCGGCCGTGGAGTTGTTCTGCCTAAAATACTCTAAGCTGTCCAATATCCTATTATCAAACTCAGCGACGATATTATCGAGCATCGCCTTGAGTGTTCGAAAGTCCATAACGAGTCCCATATCGCTTACGGCGTTACTGCTGATCTCAGCTTTAACCGAGAAGTTATGCGAGTGGAGAGGCTCCTTCGAGCCGTCCTTTAAGGTCAACTGGTGCGATGCCCAAAAGCAGGTTTCAACACTAACTGTCAACATATCCAGTGAGTCGCGGCCTTTGTCAAGATTTTCTATCGCCTTTTTTAAGGTGCTGCTGTAACCGATTATGGACATTTTCCGGAATGAGTTTTGAAAGGTTACCTCCCAGCGAAGCAATCTGTCGAATGAGTGTGGAACTGGTGAAGCCGTACTGCTCGCTTGTCATAACAAATATAGTCTCTATTCCCGCCACGGCCCTGTTTGTCATAGCAAGCTGGAACTCATACTGAACGTCTGTAAGGCTTCGCAGTCCCCTGAGGATGACATCCGCCTTTTTTTTAGCAGCATATTCAACGGTCAGCCCATCGAAACTCTCAACCGAGACGCCAGGCATATCTGTTATGAGCTCGGCTATCATCTCCACCCTCTCTTTAGGAGTAAAGAGCTGGTTCTTTACCGGGCTTTTTCCGACGGCAATGATAAGCTCGTCAAAAAGCTTGACACCCCGTGTTATCACATCCAAATGCCCGTTTGTAATGGGGTCAAAGGAGCCGGGGAAAACCGCTCTTACAAATTTTGGAGCCATCAGCACACCTTAATAATTGATTAATCACGTTTGATTACCGGTTTACACCGAATATGTTAAATTATTTTTAACGAATAATCAATAATCATTTTTTTAGCCATTTGTCCAGCCAGCCTATCACGGTCTCGTGCCAGAGAATGGAATTGTGCGGCTTCATGACCCAGTGATTTTCATCAGGAAAGTACAGCAGCTTGCTTTCGATACCGAGACGCTGTAGAGCATTAAAGGTGGACAAGCCCTGGGTATCTGCCACCCTAAAATCCAACGCTCCGTGGATGACGAGCATCGGAGTTTTCCAGTTTTTGACGTAGTTTACAGGGTTATGCTTTTCGTAGCTATCAGGGTTGTCCCATGGAGTGCCGAGATGGTCCCACTCGGGGAACCAGAGCTCTTCGGTGTCAAAGTAGGCCATCCGCTCATCAAGGTTGCCATCGTGATTGACCATGCAGCGGAAACGGTCCGTCCATTTTCCAGCGATCCAGTTAACCATATAACCTCCGAATGAAGCTCCCAGCGCACCGACTCTATCGCTGTCGGTCCAGGGATATCGCTTTAATGCGGCTGCCAGGCCTTTCCTGAGGTCTTCGAGCGGCTTACCACCCCAATCACCTCGGATTGAATCGGTAAATGCCTGTCCGTAACCAGTAGAGCCGTGAAAATCCACCATGACCGCAGCGTAGCCAGCTCCCGCGTAGGCTTGCGGGTTCCATCGATAGTGAAAAGTGTTACCGAAAGAGCCCTGTGGGCCTCCGTGAATTAGAAAAGCGACGGGGTATTTCTTACGGGGATTAAAATCCACGGGTTTGACCATATAGCAATAGACCGTTTCATCATTCCATCCCTTGAAAGAGAACTGCTCATAGTCACCCATCCGGGCGGCGGCGATTGTTTCTGAGTTGATATTAGTGATTTGGCGCACATTACGGCCATCAGGTTTAACCGAAAACAGTTCCACCGGGCTGCTCATGGAACCGGCGCCGTAAATAATCTTTTTGCCTGCTATGCCGGGCGAACTGACACTACCTTCTTCGACGATGGTGCGGGCTTTACCGGTTTTTATGTTGATTGCGAACAGGGATTTTTGGCCTATATTAGCTGCTGTGGCATAAATCGTTTTGCCATCATGTGAGAAACAGAGCGAGGATGGGCTGCGATCCCACTTTTCCGTCAAGACACGTTTTCTGCCTGCCGGCCAGCGCTGCAGGATAATTCGGAAACGGTCGGACTCGTAACCGGGCCTGGTCATAGCTAAGTAGGCCAGGGTCTTGCCATCGGGCGAAAAAACCGGATTAGTATCCCAGGCTTCGTTATTTTCGGTCAAACATTTCGGCGGGGTGGATCCGTTAATGGGTACCATGTAGAGATCGAAGTCGGTCGACCACGGTTCCTGTTTGCCGACATCGCGGGCGGAAAAGATAAGGGCTTTACCGTCGGGTGTAAAAGTAATCTCCTCGGGACCTCCGAACGGTTTGGAAGGAGTATCAGCATCCATAGCCTGCATTACGTCCACTGTCTGGGCTCCTGTCGAAGGCATGACAAACAGATGTGAGCGTCGGCCATCCTTCCATGTGTCCCAGTGGCGAACGAAAATTCGGTCGTAAATTCGGCCGCTTGTTTTTTTTGCCTTGATTTCGTCGAGCCTTTCCTTTGTGCATTCCACAGTGTTGCAGTCGGGGAAGACCTCCATAGTAAAAGCGATGTTGAGGCCATCAGGTGAGACGAGAAGATTTGCAACATCAAGGGGCACATCGGTAACCTGGTCGGCCTCTCCACCGTCAACGCGAATGCGCCAAACCTGTGATGATTCCGACCGGGTGGAAATAAACCAGATGGACTTTCCGTCCGGAGTCCAACGTGGATTAAAGTCGTTTTCGGGATGAGACGTCAAACGGCGATGCCCCTTGCCGTCGACGCCGATGATCCAAAGGTCGGTCCTGCCGCGGTTGTCTTGAAGGTCAGTTTTGCGCAACACAAAAACAATCCCCCTGCCGTCCGGTGAGACCTGCGGGTCCGAGATACGGTCCATCGCCAACATATCGTGAACGGAAAAAGGATGAGTCCGGCCGGGATGGGTTGTGGCAAAAGCTGTGACAGTTATATGAAGAATTAAGAACAACGAACAAATCAAACGCATAATTTCCTCCTTTTTATTTAAACGACAGTTCGTTTGCTAATCAGCTTTAGTGCATAAACAATCTTAGAGCCTTTTAGTTAGTCCGGCCCTGGTCCTTCCTGAGTGTAACCGGGATATCGAGCCAGAATGTTGATCCTTTGTCAAGCTCGCTTTCCAGCCCGATACTTCCTGCCAGCAAAGCAGCCAATTCTCTACTGATGGTAAGGCCCAGACCGCTGCCGGTTGATTCTCGCGTTATCGAGCCGTCAGCCTGTCGGAATTTTTCAAAAATCTTTTCCCTGTCGGCCTCGGCGATACCGCAGCCGGTATCAGCTACCTCGATGCGGACGGTGTTTTCATCCGAGAGAAGCTTTGCCCGAATTTCAATCTTTCCTCGCTGTGGAGTGAACTTTACGGCGTTACTTAAAAAATTGTAAAGAATCTGCTGGACTTTGCCGGGGTCTGTCATAAGCGACGGGATATTGACATCGGTCAAGAGCTTGACTTTGATTTTCTTTTTCTTGGTCAGCAACGAAAATGAGACTATCATAGCCTTGCACAACTTTTGCACAGAGGCTTTTTCTATGTGCAGCTCCATTTTACCTGCTTCTGTCTTTGCCAGGTCGAGCAAATCATTAATCATATTCAAGAGCCTGTTTCCTCCAGTGATGATATTCTCTGCGTACCTCTGCGCTTTTTCCTTTTTTAGAAGTCCGGGCTTATCCCTGAGCACTTGCGCAAAGCCGAGTATCGCATTCAAGGGAGTTCTGAACTCGTGTGAGATATTAGCTAAAAATTCGCTCTTTACTTTGTTGGCCTTGAACAGCTCAATATTTCGCTCGGAAAGCTCCGCTATTTTCGCATCGAGCTGTTTGTTTGCCTGCCGCAGTTTTTCCTGTGCCGCCTGCAAGCCATCGAGCATATGATTAAAAGCGTTTGCAAGCTTTTCATATTCGTCGCCGGTTTTTATCGCGCTTCTTATATCGAGATTTCCCTCGGCGACGTTACTTGCCAGTGCTCTTAGTTGTCGAATCGGGCGAAGGATTACGCGCTGCATTATCATATAAAATGCAACAACAGCCCCTGTTCCTGCAAACAGGATAGCTGCGATTATCGAGACGCGATTTATAAGCACCGTGTCACCAATATCAGCCGAGCGTTGAATAACCACCGCACCAACCTGCTCATTTAGAGAAAAAGCGGACGCCGAACCCTGCGACTTATGGCAGCTTATACACTTATCGTTTGCCCTGAAAATCCGCACGTAGTTACTGTAACGCAGTCCTTTTTTTCTGTCAAAAAAGATGTTGTCGTCCCTGGTTTCTTCAGATTTCAGAGCTTCAATCATATCTTTCTGCTCTTGTGTCAACCTGAGCATATTGTTTTGGCCGTCTTTTGTGAAACGAACCAGGCATATCTCAGGTTCGTTTACATCAAGTCTTTCACCTGTATTTGCCAGTGCGGGTAGTTCTGTTTGGCCTGATTCTTTTACCCGGAAGTGCTGACGCAGCACAGTCTCAGCTTTTGCCCTGCCGGCATCGAGGTATGCCTTTTTTGTCAACTGGCCCATCCAGATATAGGGCCAAAGAAGCGCAAGGATTAAAATCAAGACGACAGCCGCTCCGAATGCTATCCTACACTTTTCGGCTAACGAGAGAGGCCAGAGTCCAAGAAGCTTTAAGACTTTTGCCGCAATGCGTTTTAGATTATTCCATATAAAGTTTTTACCCGCCCCGAATACAATCCTACACTTTTCGGCTAACGAGAGATGCCAGAGCCTAAGAAGCTTTAAGATTTTGTCCGCAATGGATTTTAGATTAATCGGCATAAAGTTTTTATCCGCGTGCAATCAACAGCCCGGCCTGTTAATACTGTTATCCGCAATATCAGCAAAAAGTACAAGCCGATTTTTCAGCTTTACATACTATCATCGGCTTTGCTTTATATCTTTATCGACCTTACAATGGCATCATCCATGCTGTCTCTTTTTACCAATTTTGACTTTAACAGGATTATTGTCAATATATTCCCCCCAACGAAACCACCGATGTGCGCAAAATAAGCCGCTCCCCCCGTGTATCCACTGATAGCGCCGATAACATTGAGTACAACCCATAATAGAATTATCCAAAATCCTGCTATACTGAATCGGCGCACATAAGCTAAAAACCAAAACAAGCATTTTATGGAATTAAACGGATATAGCAGTAGATATGTCCCGATAATCCCGAATATCGCTCCACTTGCCCCGACAGCCATACGGTCGTCAAAAAGAAGGTGTACAATCCCAGCCAAAAGTCCGGCACCTATGTATACATGCAGATAGAGTATATTGCCCAGTTTTGAACATACCGCATTTCCGAACACCCAAAGGAACACCAAATTTCCTATGATGTGCCCGTAGCCCACGTGGAGCCACATATGCCCAAAAAGCCCCACGGCAGACCATCCATCCAAAACAAATCGTTCCACTTTTTCCACTGGACAGGTCATCTGCAAAGCAAACGCCGCCACCATAGCAACCATTACCAGGTAGTTTGCAAACGGCTTTCTACTGCTTTGAACATCAACTTTATAAGGAAGCAACAGAAACAAGAGATATACTCCTCAATCGCAGCAATGTGGGTTCGGTCTGCTTTGGGCGCGATTATTACTTTTTGTCATTGGTTTTTTGCTCGATTGCGTGCAGGTGTCTCTGGGTTCTCAGGTTGAGCTCATCGAGCTGCTTTTTATCCACCGGGCTTGGGGCATCAGTCAAGAGGCACTGACCTCGCTGTGTCTTGGGGAACGCGATGACGTCTCGAATATTTTCTGTACCTGTAAGCAACATAATGAGCCTGTCCAGACCGAATGCTATTCCGCCGTGCGGGGGGGCGCCGTATTCGAGGGCTTTTAGAAAGAAGCCGAACTGCTGCTGTGCCTGCTTCCTGGATATACTGAGCAGGTCAAAGACTTTCTGCTGCACTTTCATTTTGTGGATACGAATACTTCCGCCGCCAATTTCAGAACCATTAACAACGATATCGTATGCCTGTGACCGGACATCGGCCGGGTCGGTTTCGAGCTTTTCCAGGTCCTCCTGCACAGGCGCGGTGAACGGATGGTGCAGTGAATCGTAACGCTTTTCGTCCTCATTGAACTCAAACAGGGGAAAGTCTACGATCCAGACAAACTCAAAGCTGTTTTGATCGTAGAGCTTCAGGTCTTTAGCCAGTTTGCATCGCAGCGGCGCCAAAGCCTTGTTTACAATTTTTTGGCTATCAGCAACGAACAACAGCATGTCGCCATCTTTGGCCTTGAAGCGTTTGACAATCTTTTTCTGCAATTCGGGACTGAAGAACTTTTTAAGACCACCCACAAATTCAAGTTTGCCGTTTTCTTCTTTGAGCTTTGCCCAAGCCAGTCCCTTTGCACCGTAGTCCGCAACAAAGCCGGTGAGTGTTTTTTCGATATCACTTCTGGAATGTTTTTTTCCGGGCGCACAAATGCCTTTTACAATCCCGCCTTTTTCAACGACCGATGTAAATACTTTGAACGAACTTTTTTTGGCGATATCGGATATGTCTTTGAGCTTCATATCGAAGCGTACATCCGGTCGGTCGGTGCCGTAATCGGTCATTGCCTGTTTGTATGACAGGCGCGTCATTGGTGCCTTGACATCAATGTCGAGTATTTGCTTCCAAATCTTTGCTATAAGATTTTCGTGGACTCCGATGACATCGTTACTATCTACGAAACTCATTTCGACATCAATCTGTGTAAATTCGGCCTGCCTGTCAGCCCTGGGGTCCTCATCGCGGAAGCATCGTACTATCTGGAAGTATTTATCGACTCCGCCTATCATAAGAATCTGCTTAAAAAGCTGCGGTGATTGCGGCAGGGCGTAGAAGCAGTCTTTTTGCAACCTGCTGGGCACGAGAAAATCTCTTGCACCTTCGGGGGTACTCTTTGCCAAAAACGGTGTCTCAATCTCCAGGAAGCCCAACCTGTCGAAATAATCCCGCACAAGTTTTGCGACACGATGCCTTACCCGGAGCCTGGCCTGCATCTGCGGCCTGCGCAGGTCAACATAGCGGCTGGCGAGGCGCAACTCCTCGCTTGTTTTTTCAGCGCTGTCGATTTCAAACGGCGGTGTTTTTGAGACATTTAAAATCTCCAACTGCTCAACGACCAGTTCTATCTGGCCTGTGGGCAGCTTCGGATTTTCCATACCTTCGCTTCGCTGTTGAATCATTCCCTTAACGGCTATTACCCATTCGCAGCGGACTGTCTTTGCCAGCTTATGAGCGTTCGGCTGGGTGACCGGATTAAAGACTAATTGGGTGAGCCCTTCTTTATCACGCAGGTCGATAAAGACCAGATTTCCGTGGTCACGATATGAATGGGCCCATCCAGCCAGTGTTACCTTTTTTCCGGCATCCTCCAGCCTAAGCCTCCCGCAAGTATGTGTTCTTTTGAGCATCGTAAAAATCTTTCTAAAATTCGTGGTTCGTGCACCGCCGCTCGCTTTGCGAACGACGAGTTATTCGTACAATTAGAATAGTCTTTAAAGGCTGTTTCGTCAATAACGGCTTTCGGAATTCGATGGCTGGCCCATTGTGCAGCGACCGGGCTTCTCGGCGTTCCAGTTAGGGGCATCAATTCGAAACTTGATGACCGTTACGTTTGCTTGCGGGTTTCATTTTTTCGAATCGTTTACAGAACAGAAAATATAATCCGGGCCCAAAAGCCAGCGCCATAATCACAACACCAGTGGCGATACCGAAAAAAGTGAATCCCGGAGCGCAGCAATCTCCTCTCCGCCTAACAATAATATGGCTTGGCACGGCCACAAGCAGTTCAAGAATACTTCCTCTGAGCAGCCAGGCGGTCAGGCGCCGAGTCACAATCCCGGGCTCGGCATCGCGATAGAAACGATAAAATAATATTGCCCAGATTAGCCAGCTTAGGCCAAAGAAGATCAGAATTGCCCAGGCATAGACCGGTCCCCAACCGTCATCGCCCCAAATCGCCGCTAATAACGACCATATTATACCGATTATTACTATTGAAAACGCCAAAGCCGTGGCGACAATTGGAAGCCAGATGTGTCGCTTGGGCTGATAGCTGTCATTGGAGATTTTAACAGGAATCAAAAGCAAAGCCGCCTGTATTAATACACAGATTCCGAACACAATCCAAAACTGCCAGGCAGAGTACATGTTCAACATCTCTGAGACGCCGAAATCACCCAGGAAAGCCAGCGACAAAAGCAAAGGGGTAAATAATGCTACAACCAAACTGATATAGAGCATTACCGTCCAAAATGCCCATTTTGTCATTTAACACCTCCCAGATTAAAGTGTTTTTCGAGCCTTTTACTATGCCCGGACTGTTTGATAGAATCGAATATCGATGTATTTGGGGCGCGGAGCTTTGTTATCTCCTTTTATCAGGCCGAAACATATTGCGTTTCTATCAGTATCGGCAATTTGTCGGCTATTTAACCACCAATAAAAGGGAAATGCATATCGGTTCTGCGGTATGTCGGGCAAAGAAATTTTAATTACATTGTGGGGGTTATTTAAGCATATTTCGAAGGTAGACGTGCTCATCACCATTCCAGGGTTTGGAACATATGTCAATATCACCGTCGCCGTCAACATCGGCCGCCTTGGCTTCGTGGCAGCGTTTACCGCTGAGAATTAAGTGCTGTTTCCACTTTAGGCCTTTGCGGTCGAGATTTTCCCAGATGAACCATTTATGAGGAGGACTCTTTGTCAATGGGCCTCCACCTGAAAAGACATCGAGGTCGCCATCGTTATCGAAATCCGCCACGGCGATTGAATGGTAGTCCTGGCCGGCCTTGTCTGCAATCAGGTGTCTAATCCATACTCTGCCCTTACCATCAGCGTTCTCGTGCCAGGCTATTCGTCCGCTGAGACAGTCTCCCTCGGCTTGGACGACATCGTTGTCCCCATCTTTATCGAGGTCAACCACCCAGGTTTTGGTCATCAGAGGAAATCTTGCCTTTGGTTGTCCGAAGTCAATGTTTTTGTGCTCGGCCCATTTGGTTCCCTTTCCATCGAGATTCTCGAACCAAACGTTCGTGCGAACCACATCGATGTCGCCGTCGCCATCAATGTCCCCTGCACCTTTCGGGTCGATTCCCCCGTGTACCGCCGGGCCTATTTTATGTTCAATCCAGAGCCTGGTCGGATCGGCTGGGATTTTATACCAGAACAGGCCGCTTCTGTCGCTCATAGCCAGCAAGTCGAGCTTTTTGTCTCCGTCGATGTCCGTAAAGACAATATCATGGGATTTTTCTATAACTGCGTTGGGATATTTTATAAATTCCTGTTCTCGCGGTTTGCCCGTGTTTTTGTACCAGGCGGCGCCTGAGACCTGGTCGATCCAGCCATCTCCATCTACATCGAAAGCGGTGCCTCCGACCTCTGTCAGGACTTTTTTGCCGAGCAGGTGTGTGACCCAGTTATCAGGGCCTTTATACTCGAACCACCATATAGTTCCATAATTGCATCCGGCAATCCAGTCCAGGTCTCCATCCTTATCGACATCCACTAAAGATGTCTGGCCCATTTTGTTACCGATTCGGTCTATCAAGTGATATTCAAACTTAGGGAATTCCGCATACGCCAATGAACAAACTGTCAAAATCCCGACGATGGCAACAGTCAAATGCACTGATTCTACAGGTTTGTGAGAAGACATTTCACTTCCTTTCCCCTAAAAGCTCGCGCTTCCAACCGGCACTATCTATCTGTTTTTATTCCAAGGCCAGATGCTTGGCCTTTCGGCTCAGCATGACAACCAACAAGTCAGTTTGAGCTACTTAGAGCCTATAACAAAATGACTCTGTATTCAAGCGGCTTGTTTTTCGTCCTGACGACGTCAGGCTGCATCGACAATGCTTCGGCATTGCCTGTTTCGCCTTCCTTGCAGGACGAAAAAACGCTCGCTTTCGGTACAACGATTCATTTTGTTAGAGACTCTTAATAAAGTAGCCTGAAACTTTCCATTTGCCATTGGTTCCCAGCATAGGTGTAACCGTCTCGATTGCAGAGGCCTTATTCTCGAAACTCGTCTTGTACTGAATTATGACATATTGGCCATCCGGCGCCCCGGGAGCTGTTGTAGTGTAGCTTTTTGACTTTAGTTCTCTGGAGACCATTTTGCCCAGAGGTCCCCTGACACCTTTGATACTGTTTTGCCATTTGTCCTTACTTACAAGTGCCTTAACATATTGGGCAGCCTCATCCCAGCTTTGGGAATATTTTCCGCTGTCCAACAACTTCAACCATGCTGCAGCGGCGTGAACGGCGGCCTTTTCGGCATCGAGGTTAGTTTCCTGTTTCTTTTGCTGCTTTTGTTGCTGTTGAATCTGCGGGATAAGCGTCTTGAATGCCGATTTGATTTCGAGCAGATGCTGTTTGGGCAGAGCCATCCGGAATGTCATTTTGCCATCGGCAGACTGAGACGTAAACGCAATATTGCTTTTTGTTGGTACATCGAGCTTCGGGAACTCTACGCTGCCGGGCATGACCATAAAGCCCGATGCCATATTTAGCATACGGATATAATTTACGGTGCCAATAAGATCGGCCTGCCCGCTGTTTGGAATGGCGTCCAGTGCGGCCTTGATCTCGGCGCCAATCTCTTTGGGACCTCCGGCCTTGACCTGGTCGATGAGTTCTCGGATTGTTTTATCCGCATCGCCGCCAATCGAATACACGCAATAGTCATCTACCAAAGCCCAGCGATAATTCAGACCATCACCGAACATTTTCTCCATCATTTGGCTTTGCGGAGAATCCTTCTCACCCATCTTGAACGCCACTTTTGCCGAGTCGATCCTGATGCCTTTGTAGGTGCCTACACCACGTTTAACCTTGACATCCATTTCCATCCCGAATGATTTATACAGTTTGGCAAGGGCGCCGTCTTGCATCATTTGCATCTGCTCTTCAATGACCTGCTCAAACGCCTTGCTGTCCCTGACCTTGATGACGTATTTGGCAGAAAATGGTGAAGAGTCTTTGCCGCCTACGGTGAGTGAAATTGCCAGTGAATCACCCATGGCATCAATGCCTTTGGTAGTGAGCTTCTTCAACTTCTCCAAGTCCGCCTCGGGAATTGCATCAACAGCTATCTCGCCCATCAGGTCAATAAGTTTGAGATAGCTGAATTTCAAGGTCTTATGGTTGATGTTGCAGCCTAAATTCATCATTGCGCCGTCGTCGAGATATGCCAACAGCTTTTTGAAGTCTCCGCCCGTCGGGGCACTAAGCATCCCGGCCATCTCGGTGCCAGGCACCGCCTTGATACCAATGGTCATATCGAAGACATCGGCTTTTGGTGAAAGCCCAACCACGATGTGGTCGGTTCCATTGATCATTATCTTGAACATACCTGCGTAAAAACCAATGATAGCGGCAGGATCACCCATAGCCCCCTGACCGCTTTCATTCATTTTTTTCAGTACAGTCTTCATCTGTTCAAGCTGAGCAAAAAGCATAGGTGCGACGAGCTTGGATCCCTGCTGGACGTTTACATAAAGCCATACCGATGACGTTGTAGCCAGTTCGATCTCGTTCTTATCGAGGGCCCTGGCCAAGCCCGCTCTTCTGGCACGCATTAATTTCCTGGCCCGTATCATTTTGTCGCGTGCCTTCTTTGGGCAAAGCAAGGCAAACCGACGGAATCTCGTAACCAAACCCCTGACCTTGCCGTCAACTGTTATGGTCGAAATGCCTTTATCGTCAGGTTCGCTGCAGTTAGGATTCCCGGAGATGAACTTATCGTAGTTTCTCACCGGTATTAACGCACCGATGAATATGTCGCCCATAAAACCGCCTCCCGCCGACTCACTCGGAACGTTTAGGCCAAAAATTGCAAACGAGCCTTTTGTGTTCACGCCTTTCAATGCTTTATCGCCGAGGAACTTGGCCAGTCCGGAACGCACAGTCTCTTTGGCATCGAAAGATTCAGGCGCAATGCCCTTCAAAAATAAATCGGCAGCGTCCAAAGTGCCATCAAGGTTGTTTATGCGCACACAAAACAGGCTCTTTGCCGGCACTGTCCGCAATATTCTGTCACGGGGGGCCCTGTTGGAACTTCCAGCCCATACACTGCCGAGAGTCAGCAGCAAAACCACTATCCCCGCAAACAAAGCGTTTCTGAAACCTCTTGATTTAATCACGGTGCCTCCTTCTTAAATTAAAATGATATTTCCCATACTTATTAGCTCAACTATGCTATTGAGCAACCATTGTAACAGAATACCAAATCCGGTTGTAAAATACAATTACATCTTTGGATTCTCCCGTTTGTTATAATGAAAACTCGAGAAAACAAGCTTTCATCGTCAAATTACGCCTAATTTCAATATTTTATATTTCCTTATTAATATACACAGCGAAGACTTAATTTATTCAAAAGACTTTATATTTTTTTATTTCGATGCGTATCTCTGTGGGGTCGAAAAATGTATCGCTTAGCGAGCAAAGCCGCCGGGTAAAATCCAAAATGAGATTCTTCGCATAGCTTAGAATGACCTTTTTTTCAGGTTTTCAACAGGACGTAAAAGCCTCTAAATTTAATTAACTTAGGCAGTTTTATTTAGTGAACTTTACAATACAGCCATACGGCATGGTGTCTGTAGTGCTTACCTCTTTTCCGCCGGTCAGCTCCGCCAAGGCCTTATCAACATAGTTAATTACGCCTTTTCTCTTTCTGCCCCTTTCGTCATTATCAATTGCGCCCTGGTAGGCGATACTTCCCTTTGTGTCTATAACAAACATATGCGGGGTCGTCTGCGCACCGTAGGCCCGTGCCACCGTACCGGAGGTGTCATCGAGTATCGGATATGGGAGTTTGCGATTTTGCGCAAATTCCATGTTGGCTTCCGGTGTTGCATTGCTTGTACTGTTTATCGCAAGCCAGACGACATTCTTGTCCGTATACTTATTTGCAAGGTCAATCATCGTAGTTGTTTTTCCGTAGTGCCGCAGGACAAAGGGACATTCGTAATTGAACCACTCGAGAACAACAATTTTTCCCTTGAAGTCGGAAAGACTAATAGTTTTGCCGTCGAAGGCTTTTATTGTAAAGCCAGGCGCTTTCCTGGCAACTTCGGGCTCGATCTCCTTTGAAGGCTCTTTTGAAGGCTCTCTCGAAGGCTCCTCCAGAGGCTCTTTTCTCTCACAGCCGGTGAGTACTACAACTGATAGAGCCAGAACTGCCAGTATCGCAAAACTTTTGTTCTTCATTTTTTTGCCCTTTCATTGAACTGTTTCAATTTATCAGCTCTACCAAAGGCCGGCCATTCCAATATTGTTAACACGCCTTCTAATATGGACACCTGCCGAAATGGATTTCCTTACTCAATTATGACCGGTTTCAACCAAAAATTAAAAGAAAATCCGGCGAGACAGCAAATATTGTGAATACCTTTTCACAGAAACAAAGGCACATTCGGCTATGTTAGCACTGAGGATTTTGCCTGATAAAGGTTTTTCCGGCGATTTCTGAGTTAGTCAAAACCAGAAAATGTTTGCTCTACATCGATTTTTTTATTGCAATCTGCGATTTTTCTGTTATATTGTTTTTATACGGGGATTTTCCCGTCCACCTAATAAGGAGGGTGGCTTAACATGTTATTAGTTTTTTCTGTAAGAGATATATTTTATGCTCAACCACGGGCTGAGGTTTTAAGCTCCTCTTTTTCATCACCTCCTGGCCTCAGCCCATTTTATCGTTAATTTAATCCGGCATTGGTGCTGATAAATTGTAAATTAAGATCCTGGATAACGGAGCGGACAGACTTTTTATAAGCCGAAGGGATAATTAACTGCAGATATAATGGGCTGAGGTCATCTTTCTTCTCTTTCCTCCCTCCTCCCTCTTGACCTCAGCCCTATTTTTTTATCGGTTGAAAGGATGACGTACTTTAAAGACCACGGGCGGGAATTTTCTATTTTTCTTCTTCCTCTCTGACTTCAGCCCATTCTTAGAGAAAACAAAGTATGCCCCCTGCCGTTGAACAAGGCCGTCTTATCAGTCTAATATATGAGAAGCTCCGTCTTTTGCTTCTATGGGAACCCATTTCAACTTTGCGACCCTAATGCCGTTAAGGCCCGGTAAAAGAGCAGCGATGTAATACTGATTATTGTACTTGAGGATCTCAGGTGCCGCTACGGCCAACGTGCCAATGAAATAACGGTCATCATCAACCCCGAAATTCAGTGGGTCAGGAGAAGCATATATGGAGCTTACATTATTTTTGCCATACCTCTGCGTGCGAAAGAGATAATACAGCCCGGTATTTTCCCGGGTTCCCAAACGTCTTTTGTTTGGTTTTGTGCCCGGGATGTAGACCACGTGAGGACACTCTGCCGAATACTTCGTGCCTCCGGCCCGTCCGCCGGCGGCCACCTTAACCGGCTTGCTCCACCTGCGCAAATCCTTTGATGTTCGGCAAAAGTCCGCACCAATGTTTTCTTCAGTTGAATGGCCTGTGTAGTAACAATAGTATTTCTTATCTGCAATTAGGACCATCGCATCACGCGTGTTATTGTAAGGTCCTGAAAACAGGTCGGGCTGCCGGTTTTCATTCAAGAGTCGCGTGAATATTTTGCCATCATCGCTTTTTGCAAGGCAGATACGAATCCAGTCGCCATAGAACATATAATAGACGTTAGCGACCTTGATGACATGCGGTGCCTGCAATCCTCCTTTCTGCTCGCCAAGTTTAACATCTGCCTGCATAGCAATGCCCATTGGCTTCCAGTTTCGGTCTGTGAGCTTTTTGGCTTCCCAGCGATAAAACAACCTGGTGTTCCCGCCGCATTTGGTATTCCTGATACATGACCAGAGCTGCCAGGTACCATCCTTAGCCTGCCAGATAGCGAAATCGACCGGCTGTTGTCCGGGGTTTGTGAACCGGCCAAGGTCGGGATTGCCTGCAACCTGCCACCACTGCCCCTGAATTTCAGGCCTCAATACAGGCCTGTCCACAGAATCGCTCCCGGAGACCTGCATCACAAAACATCCGCTGAAGATAATTGCCAGTGTACTGATTAACGTATGTATTCTAATCCGGTACATTTATTGTTTCCTATTTGAGAATGAGTCTTCTATTGTGATGAGAACAGTATATATCGGTCCCGTAAGAGCTGTGCTGTAAACAGGGCTTTTCTGATTCCGGCAGGACGGTTGTGATATAGCGGCGGTTCACGTTTTGCCAGGTATTTCAGAATGGAATCTCCTACGACGGTTTTTGTCAGCATAATTGAACCAAAAAAATTATCATCGAATTATATTTATCTTAATTATATAAGTATTTATACTTATCTCATATATAAGAATTTCATTAAAATCCCAGTGAAATATTAAAAATGGCCACTTTTGTCTTAACGCCGGCACTTATTTTTAACGAGTTTTGCCAGGAAATTTCCTTCGGATATTATTTTTTCATAGAGATGAACATTTTTTTTTAAAAAAAGTATTTACTTTTGGAGTAAGACTGTATATGTAAGACAATATATATAAAGATAAAGCATTTTTACAGGGCTGGGATTATCTCGCTTTCTCCTCTCCCTCCGCTCCCAGCCCTGTTTTTTTTATGCGCCGAGGATGGTCAATCACCTCAAATTTCACAGACAGTTAAAAGCAGGTTTTGCTTCTGTGTTTGTAATTGATGAAGGGGTATAGCAAGGTGTGGGTTAGGTTTTTATCGGCCGGCAACAAAGGCGGCTACATGCCCCCGGAAAGCCCTCTAATCCTCATTGTTCAAAAATTTAATCAGCTCTTCCGGTACATAGTCGTTAGCAAAGGTAACAATATCGCGGACCTCACTGCCGGTCAAATCACCCTTGATTTTCTGGTTATAAATATCTACGTTTACAATTATGCCGAACGCCACATCCGGATTAGGAACATTACCGGCACCTCCGGCGAACTGTCTTAACTGAGTCGGCTTTATCTGTATATTGATGTTTTTGCCTTCTATCGAAGTATCGAGCCAGAAACGCAAATTTTTAGCCTTTCGCTTCCACACGTCATTTTTCAAGCTGCTGGCTAAAATCCGGACTGAGTCTATCGTGCCAGTGTCAAAGACAAATTCATGAATCACGCCTATGCGGGGTACGGCCCGGTCTACAAATTTGGCTCTGAGTTCATCCAGAGCTTTGCGAAATATTTTATCCCTCTGAGGGACATCTAAATCCTGTACGCCGTCGATATACAAGCGCTGCGGAAAAGTAAAAAGGGGACCTCTGGCGGTTAATACGAATGTGGGTATCTCGGCCCG
The DNA here is from genome assembly GCA_019456145.1 of Planctomycetota bacterium. Taxonomy (GTDB): domain Bacteria; phylum Planctomycetota; class Phycisphaerae; order Sedimentisphaerales; family Anaerobacaceae; genus CS2-K091. The sequence continues at coordinate 307,666 of VRUL01000001.1, read as the reverse complement.
TTTATTGTTGGAGAGCAAGAATGTCTTTTGCACCCGCAACTGCCTGGGGCCCGCTATGAGGGTCTCAAATACCTGTGGAAACTTTTCTATAAGTGTGTTGCAATAGTCCTGGAGCTTGGTTTTATCCTGTTTAAGTACGATGGCCGGCCGGACGTCCACGCCGTATTTAACCACGTGCTGGTTTATATGCTCTTTGTCGAACTGGTAATTCATCGTTTTTGCCGCCCGAAAATTCTTTGATCTTATATAGTTTATAACAGCGGCTGTGAGAAGTCAAAGAAAAGCCGTATGATTGTTAACCGGCAGCAGATTTATCTTAGCACACTAATAGCGTCTGGTGGTGGTTTTTGCGGAGCGGGTGTGGTTGACGAAGAAATAGCGCAATGCGTCGATTGGATGGTCGTAGACGCCGTCTTTTAGCGGCAGCTCGCCTGCGGCGGCACTGCCGGGCTCAGGGTAATGATAACACCGCATCGCCTCAATCAGCCGCTGACACTTCGGTGAGATCACAAGCCGGCCTTTGCCATCGCCGGCCCGAATGGCCCTTCGGACAAGCTCAATACCCTCCAGGATGCCGCTTCGCCGATACCGGGCCCTTATCCCCATCGTCCGCAGTTCACGAACGACACTTGTGCCAGTGATATCATTTACGCCTGCACCGGCGGGATCACAAAAGGTCGCAGCCACTTTACTTTCACCGCCGGGTGTGTGGCTCTTAATCTCGCCAACGTGCACGTCAATCGTCGCGCGGCTTCGAACATACTCATCTATTATGCGCACAACGCCGGCACTATCGACCTGAATCCACAAACACACAAAGGGATTTACAAAGCCAAAATCAAGCGCGCGGTATAGCGGCAGATTCGGATCATAATCGACAGGCCGGACATGCCTGGCCGGGTCGAACTCGTCAAAGACCACATTCTCCAGAGAAGGCCTTTTGCAGAGCATCTCAGCCTCGAAGCCTGCCCTGCTGGCCCGGCGCATCTGCGTTATACAATCGTCAATTTTCAGATAACCGTCAGCAATCCTTGCCTTTCCCCGGCAGTCTTCCAATAAGGGACACTGAGAGCAGCTTCTATCGGCGCACTTTTCAATCACTTCCCACATGCACCATTTAAAGACCGGCGTGCCGAAGCAAACTGCATCGGAAACAACTTTTTGCATCAAGCCATAAGGACGATGCATAGTGCTGATAATCTCCATAGCGGCGAGAAGATTTTCGGTGCTCTGCGTGGTGAACTTTGCGGCTGCAAAAACATCCTGGTCGAAAAGCTCGACCTCATCACAGCGAAGTTTGTGAATGTGCTGGCCGCGAACACTTGTCGCCGATTGGGTCAGGACCTCGACGGAAGAGCCGTTAACAAAGCTGCATTTTGCTTTCAGGGCCGGGCCTGCCAGAAACTCTTCGAAGCCGTTCCATAAAAAGGTGGTGAGGTATTGGTACAACCTGCCGGATTGCTCACCTGAGCCGCCCAGTATCCTGACCCGGCAGTTCGGCTTAAAGACACAATCCAAAAGCGTCGCGACCGCAGCCAATTCAGTCTTGCCGCCGGCACGGTTGGCCCAGACAATCGCGTCAGCGTTTGCTTTTCCTTCGACAGCAAAGTCAGCCGAGAAAGCATGCCAGAGATAATCCATCGGCCTATTATGTTCGGGGCAGATTTTTTTGTCCGGGACATCAATACCCAGAAAGACTTTGACGTAATTTTTAAGGTCCTGCTTTGCCGCCGGTCGAGTACGGCGTAAACTCTCATAAATGTTAGCTGCTTTTTCGATATTGCAGGTTCCTGCTGAATTGCCCATAGTTGATTTTGTCATTATTAAAACCCCCTTTTTTTGAATGTTATCCGGAGCAAGTAGACAAGTACGCAAATACGCTTTTGCGTGATTTCTCGCGGTTACTTTACAAGCCAGCGCCGTTCGGTGCCGGCCTTCAAGTGTATAGTTATACCTTCATGCAATTGTTTGCCTGTAAGAGTTACCCCGGAATTGGATGCCAGGTCGTGACCGATATAGGATTTGCCTGCTTCGACGGTAAACCATTCGGGGAACTGGTTGATGCGCGGCCAGTCAATGGGCATCTTCATAACCGTCTTATGACGCGGCGTATCAAAAATAAGTTTGCCCTGCCAATCCTTCTCTGCCCGCATGGTGATTTTGAGCGTGTCACCATCCTGCACCGCCCCGAAGATAACATCCTGGCGCCAGGGCCTGATAGTAAGGCCCTTGGTTTTCCACAGGCAATACATTATGGTAGTTCTTGCGAAGTTGCCGTCGCCGTGCCATCCCTCGACGATGCCATCCGGTTTTTGAATTTTCCACATCAGCTTTGTTGAATAGTCCAGCCATTTTTCGGCTGAGCGTATTGGTTCGCGGTTGTAGAGATTGATGGCGCCTTCGATGGAATCGGCGTAGCCGTCGGCACCGCCACCTTCCCATTTGTAGTCGCTATAATATTGAGTGAGGTTGCCGAGGGCATATCGTACGGCCTGGCGATAGGATTCGGTCTTGTCAATCAGATAGACAGTGTAGAAACCGTTTAGGTCGTAGCCCCAATTGTCGGTGAGGTCGCCGGCGTGCTCACCGGTCTGGGGATTAATCCGGTTATAGAACAGACCATGCTCATGTCGGCCAATCTCCAGAATACGGTCGAGCATTTCGTGGATGGGTTCCTGATAGGCGCGCTTTTTCTCCGGGCGGGCAAAGTTGACCATGGCATAGAGTTCACAGAGCCCTGAGATTATCTCGCAGCCGTGGTCGTCAAGCGAAAGTCTCTGCGCGTTTTTAGTGGGATGGTGTTCGTCCAGGAGGTAGTAGTCGCCGAGGCGAATAGCATATTCGAGATATTTCCTGTCACCGGTCATCCAGTAGATACGGGAAAGCACCTGGAGCATCTCGCCGTTTATTTCCTGGCTGGTGGACGGGATTTTGCCGTACCTGGTATCAACTGGGGCGTGCTTCCATATATCATCAAGGATGCCGATCATACGGTCGCACCAGGGGCTTGGGCCGAGCCATTCGGTAAGCGGCAGCAGGCCGTCTTTGATATATTCCGACGAGCCGAAGATGATGCGGCCTATATCGGGTTGTGCGGACTGAAAATTCTTTTTGGAAAATGAGTATGTGTCCGGCAGGTTCCCGATGCGGGAGGTAAGCTTTATCTCGGTGCCAAGCATATCGAGCATTCGCCCATCGAACATGGGACGGTCTGTGACCGCTGCGGTAAGCACCATAAAGGGGTAGTTATCCGCGGCGCTGTCCTGTGCGTTCCAGATGTCCTTGTTCCTGTTGAGGTTTCTGGGAATCAAGCCTGTCGCAGGGTCGGCATGCTTAAGCCAGCCTTTGACGAAATTTCGACAGCGTATAAATCCCTCGTTGGCAAGCTGCCCATTCTCCATCGCTTGCCTGAAAGCATCGTCGCTTGCCATGTCTGATTTGCCAACGCCGCGTTTAGCCAATTCTTTGAGTTCGGTCAAGTAACGCTGATAGACGCCACGAGGATCAGTATTGTGCTTGTTACAAAGCGAAGCGGCCATACCAATGACCTCGCCCATCATGCCACACGTCCGCATCACACGGACTGTGCCCAACGCGACGTGGGTAACGCTGATGCAGCGCCCCGCCATCATCAGGTTGTTGACATTGCGTGAATATAGGCAGCGATAAGGAATCGGATACGGGTCGATGCGAGTAAACTTGGCGATTGTTCTGAACTCCTGACCGGGGAAGTGTTTAGTGTTCTCCGGGGCGGGATAGTGAAGGTCGATTGTCCAGGTAGTCGTGACAAAGGCATCGGGAAACTCTTTTTTCTGCTGGATGTCCTGCTGCTGCAATATGACATCGCCGAGCAATCGGCGGGATTCGCGCTTGCCGGCAATATAGGCGACCCAGGAAAGTTTGAGTTTTTCGTATTTGACCTTATCGCCGCTGGAGTTCTTTAGAAACGCCCAGTTGCCATAGACGGCGCGAAGGGCATGGTCACGAATGGACTCAAATTCGGTTATCTGGTCGCGGTTGAGACCGGTTTCCCAATCCCAATCTCCCCGGGTTAAACGCTGGCAGCTTTCTTCGTTGAATTGCAGCGCCCAGGGACAATCCGGAAAAGTGGAGGATTCGTCGGTTTTTTCAGTGTACCATTGCACCGAGGCGCCCATTGTCATTTTGTCAGGCTCTTTAGGCGCCAGTGACTCTGCGGTCTGGGCACGGCCTTCACGCCCATAGCGATAATCGGCGCCGGCAAGGAAGCCGATAGTACCATCGCCGGTGCAGTCGGCAAACAACGGAGCAGCAAATCGCAGCTCCTTACCTGTTATTAAATTTTTGGCAAAGATGGCGGTGATGCGGCTGCCTTTTTTCTCAACCTTATAGGCGTGTGTATTTAGAAAGAGGCGAATGTTTTTCTCTGCCTGTACAACTCGCAGCTTCTTTTGGTCATCGTAGTTCGAAGCAGGCTGAGCATTGCCGCGCTTTCCGGAATCGAGTTCTTTGACTACGTTGCCCAGCGCAGGATACGGCGGAAGGTTAATCTTTCCGTTTAGATGGACGCGAACCTCCGAACTATTGTTGCCGCCGAGTACAGGCCGATTCTGTATCAGCGCTACTTGCAGCCCGAGTCTGGCTGCTGATACGGCTGTACAGGTACCCGCTATGCCGCCACCGACCACAACCAGATCATATCGGCCCGCATCTTCTGGTGCATCGGGCAAGCCAAGCAATTTTCGTCGAAACCTGTTTAGGCCTTGCCCTTGATTTGGTGGTTTGAAGTTCGTATCGGTTGTGAACACGATGGCGTCGCATCGACCCTCGAAACCGGTCAAGTCGTGCAGTTTGATTTTAGCTTGCTTTTTCGTTATCTCGACCGTTCCGCCGTCCTGCCAATGCCAGTCGGCTCCCTCGGCGCCAAAGACAGTTTCGAGCGGTCTGCCTTCGATGAGCAACTGGAACCTGCCCGGTGCGCCGGGAGCTTTCCATGGAGCGACCCAGTCGCGAGAGCGGACCCAGACGCGATATTTGCCGGTCGCAGGAAACCGAACTTTTGTGACAGCGTCATTTACCTGCTCCCCTAAACCGTGGGCCAATAGATAAGGTGAGCCCATCTGGTCCATGAACTGCTGGTCAATAACCCAACCGCCAAGGTCCTCAAAGCTCTCGGCTTCGAGCAGGACGGTGTCCGCCGAAGCAGTTGAAACAATCGAGTACAACAGAACCACAAACAACAAGCTATTCAATATGTGTTTTCTTTTCTTCATTTTTATCATTACCTCTTGAATTCCGGATTAGCTACTCAGTTTTACGGGGTATTTCTCCCAGGGCACGGCGCCGGCCTCGATGATGTGGTTGCGCAGTGCGGTGAAAAGTTTATTATACATTGGATTTCTTCTTTCCAGCGGATTTTGTTCCTTCGGGTCGTCTTTTAGGTTGTAAAGCTGCAGCGGTTCGAACGGGCTGTTCTGCACGAGTTTAAAGTCGCCGTAGCGCGCGGCATAATAAGCTCGCCCACCGTAACCGCCGCCTTCGCGGCGCACCCAGAATAGATAACGTTCTTCAGCGGGCTGGCTTTTACCGAGCAATGCCCACAGGATGCTACGGCCGTCAATTTCATAATCCAGAGAAGCACCGACCGCCTCACAAATCGTCGGGAACAGGTCCATAGTCAAGGCGACGCGGTCGCTGCGTGAGCCGGCTTTTATCTTCCCCGGCCAGACCGCACACATCGGCACCCGGATACCGCCTTCATACATATCCTGCTTGCCGGCTCGCAGCGGGCCATTATTTGCTCCCACGTTCAACTGCCCGCCGTTATCAGATGTAAAGATTATAAGCGTATTTTTGTCCAAACCATTGTCTTTGAGCAATGCAATCACCTTGCCAATGCCATCATCCATGTGCTCAATCAGGGCTGTGAGTTTAGCTCGTTTGTCACTGATATTCTTTTCACGTTTTTTTACCTTATTGAACCAATCCTTTGGTGGCTGGATCGGCGTGTGCGGCGCATTATAAGCAAGGTACAGAAAGAACGGCTGCTCCAACCTGAAACGGTCTTTGATATAGTCTATCGCCCATTGCGAGAATAGATCGGTTGCGTGGCCTTTGGGGTTGATTTCTTTGCCGTGTAGCCGCATGTAATTGATGCCGTGACGACGATGGTTATAATAGTCGTCCATCATGTCACCGAGGTAGCCGTGGAAATGGTCGAAGCCCCGCTCGTTGGGGACATTTGGTGACTCCAATCCGAGGTGCCATTTGCCTACGATGGCGGTATGATAGCCGGCCCGATTGAGCAGCTTTGGCAGCAAAACGGCTTGCGGTGCAAGATAGCCCCAGTTATTTCTTAGATGCGTTCGGATCACTCCCGGCACACCGACCAGGTCAGGGTATCTGCCGGTCAGCAGCGACGCCCGGGTCGGCGAGCAGACGGGGCAGTTGGCGTAGAAGTTATCAAACCGCATACCCTTTGCAACCAGGTTGTCGATGTGCGGAGTTTTCAGGTCTTTTGCCCCATAGCTCGACAGGTCGCCATAACCAAGGTCGTCGGCCAGAATCAGGACGATATTCGGCTTACGGGCCTGTTTTTTTTCGCCGGCTGACAGCCATTTCGGCATTGCCATCGCAGCCGCTCCCAGGCCTGCCGCCTTCAGCAAATTGCGTCGTGTACTACCAAGGGACCTCATATTTTTTCCTCCCTGTTAATGCTAAATATGTTTGTTTTCATAAGTCCTCATCCGCTGTAATTATATTGATTAACCTGCTAAATTCAAACATTTATTTAGAGTCTATTGCTCTTCCTGGGCCAAAGCAGCCAACAATCTGCTTGCGGCCTGTTCTGTTAACTGCTGTTGCGGCTGTGTTTCAGTGGTCTGGGATTGGCTCGGCTGGGCTATCCTTTTATCTAAAAGTGCCTGCAAAGAAATAATATCCAGGCAGGCCTTACGGGCGGTCTCCTCCTTTTCGGATTCGGTGAGATGCACGAGCTTGGCCGCCGCCAGCGGAGCGTATCTTGCGATTAAAGCGGCACTTTGACGATGAGCTGACATTATTCTGCGGTCAAACTCGGTAACAAAAAGCCCGTCAGCCAGCCATCTGCTATAGACGTTTCTGCTTACCTTGTGCCTGTCCAGAACCGCCTGCTCGTCAAGCTCACCGGTGAACATATTGTCCATCACGGAAAGCTGCTTTTTGCTGAGTTTCTTTCTCTGCGCCATTATTTGTAAGTCTCCAATTTGATTTTTGAATGGTTAAAAAAATATCCAGCTATACGTGTCAGCGCTGCCGCTCGTTTTTCGGCCTTTGTCATTTTGGCTTTTGGCTCTTCGACCAGCGACAGCGCTTTGTCTATTTGTTGTTGCTGTGTATCGTTCACGAAGAACACCAGCGGATTCGCAAAGCACTTTGGGTTCATCTTTGCCGGTGTGCCTGGTCTTTTTAGATTGGTGAGCCGTTCAATCTGCTTCGCCGTTTGCGGCAAGAGTTTTGCAAGCTCACGTGACTCATACTTTTTGTTCAGCCGTTTCAGCAGCTTTAGCTTTTTGTCTAATTGGTCTGAGCCGCCAAGGCGATTGAGCGTTGTGAGCAATATGTCCGTCTCCTCGTCATTGATGTCCCATATAATGCAATCAGCGGTTTCGTAGCCGAGCCTGGCCATGGCTTGACAGCGGTGATGGCCGTTGATTATCTGAAAACAGCCTGCCTTCTTCAAACAAGGCCGGACTATCAATGGCTCGTATCTGCCGGTCCGCTCTATATTGCGAACCAGCTTTGCAAAATTTACTTTGCTCTGCTTGTTGGGATTATCAGGGTGAAATTCGAGTTTATTCAATGCGATTGACTGAATTGAATTTGTCATGTTCGTCTTACCCTTTAACTTGTCCGTAACTTCAATTTCGGATTAAACCAGATGTAATAGACCGGCCTTGCAGTAAGCTTGCTCAATACGTATCTCGTTCGCTCCAGGCCCGCCTGGCTATAGCGGTGGGAGCCATAGCTTTGCAGGAACCGATAAATCTCAAGCTCAATAAAATCGGCACTCGCCGCTGGCAGCCGGTCGAGTTCTCTTTGCACTTTCTGTGGGTCAATTAGCTCTTGCCTTTCTATCCCGACCATACTAAGGGCCTCGACAAGTCGGACACACCGCGCCTGTATCTTTGCCGTAAAAGCCTTCATCCCCGCTTTTTCAAAGAACGGATTAACTAATCCCATCACGGCCATCGCCTCGATGATGTGAACATTGATTTTTGGCATCGTCTCGCGCACTAATCGGCTCGCCAGGCCAAGAGAGCGAAATCTCGGATCGATAATGAGCCGGTTGATGCAGCGGACGTTTTTATTAAGAAGCACTAATTGCGTGGACTTATCGAAGCCGGTAAATAAACCACCTGTGGCGACATTTCGAAGCTCTGCTCCCGGAGTCGGCATTTTATAGACGATAACTCCCACGGTTTGCCGGCGCATACCCAAAGTAGGAATACCTTTTAAGGCAAAAATCCTCACGAATGCTCCCAGTTTACTGTCACGGTAGTGATAATGTGCCAGCTTTTCGTAGTCATCACGATTGCCGGGGACAATTCGCATTTTTTTACATACAGAACATCTTCGCATTTTTAGATTCTTTTTTTATAGATAACCTGTGTTTGGGCGGACAATTCTTTTATGACCAGAACGTCCGGAGCCAAATCGAGCAGTATGTCATCGTGGCTTGAAGCCAAAATAAACGTCGTTCCGGTTTTCTTTGCGAACTTACGTATGTTATATGAAATTACTGCAGCGGTAATTCTATCCAACTCAGAGCAAAATTCATCGGCGAAAACGAATTTCTTTCCCGCTGCCATTGCCATTGCCAGACGGAACCTGTATTTTTGGCCCTGGCTAAGATTGGCCGGCTGATTGAGAACACAGAAAACATCGTTTAGCCCTGCGGTGCTGAGGATTCTAAGGCTGGTCAGGCAATCGGCGTCAATGCAGTCGATTAATGTTTTATCGCCCGGCAGTTTTATTTCATTAAGGTTCATCCTGTCCGGGGCCGGGGTCGCTTTTTCCAATTCTCTTAACAGAACGCTTTTGCCGGCCCCTGACGGTCCTGTGATATATAAGATGTCACCATCATTTATTTCCAACCTGCAGTTGTCAATGACACATCTTTCGGTGAGTCTGTCAGCCGTCAGGCCGAACATCCTGCACACCTGCACAACCTTATCAGTTAGATGCCCGTGCCAGCGAAAACTTTTTGAAATATTGTATGTCGACATAAATTGTGTCTCGATTCTTAATAATCATAACCGGTTATTCTTTGATACCGAGGACCCACTCCTTATTGCCGCAAGAATCCGTTGGATTCTTTCAAGGCTTCGGCGCACCTGATAGTAGCTCAAGTGACGTTTGACCGTGATATTTTTCATCGATACCCCGCGAAGAAAGTAATCCTCTGCGATGTCCATTTCTTGTTCGGTAAATCTGTCACGGTTTCGCAGACAATCTATGTATTGTCCTTCCATGAGTCTTTTCGTAAGTTTATTGATTCTCCGTGTGATACTTGATCGATTGATACCTGCCAACCTGCTGATTTGCCCAAAGGTATTGCCATTCTCCCAATACATTTTCATCAACAGCTTGTCTTGTCCTGTTAGCATACTTAACCTGGTTCGGAGCAAATCTACGCTGTCGCGATATTTGTCCTTTACCTCCAGGGGTGTTTTCAATGTGTCTTCCTGAATTTTTTTCATCTATATATCCCGCTACTTTTCCTTCGTCCGGGATTGCTTTAATTGCCATCCCCTGTGAGGTTTTTGCCCCGATAAGCAGTTTATTGTTTTATTACTTATTTCAGTTCTCATGTTCTTTCAACAGAAGCGGTCAATTACGAGCCGGCTATTTCCTTGCCGCTGACGATTACAATCAGCGATAGCCGTTTTTGGGCTTCTCTGGCTGCTTTCTCTTGCCTTAATGCTAAAGTTGTGTATATATATAACAAACATACCTATTATATTAACATAACCCCTAACAATATCAAGTCTTTTTTGTATTTTTTACAAAAATATTTAAAAGTTTACTATATTTCAAACCCCATTGAGACACGTTCTTGTACAAGCAGGACTTATGGTATTTCCAGGGGATGATTAAAGTCTTTGGGCAATAGAAAAAACTATGCGCAAACCAATATTTTCGTAAATCAAACGATTTTTTTGGTAGGGATTGTCTGTAAATATACCACTTTGGGCTGTCTACCTTGTGGTGGTTACCTCATACGAGTTGCAAATACGCCCCAGCAGCGGGTCGAGCCCATCAGAGACTCGATCCCCAAACGAACACTTATCTGTGATGCTCAGCGAGTTAGAATAGATGAGATCTATTTGAACTTGTCGATCATCTGCTGAGTCTTTTTTCGGTTCCAATTGCCCGGCTGATCATAGTCCTGGTTCGCTTCCAACTCCTCGATGGACGGCGCTTTCGACGGCACACCATTCGGCGGCACCTCGGCTCCTGTAATCCATACTAAGGAATTTAGCACAAGCTTGCGAAAAACGTTGTTTGACCAGGACCAGTGCCAGTGTCCTCCTGTGAAGCCAAAGCCGCGACCGCCGTCAGGTCGCTCGTACGCCCATGCCACGTGTTCCGGCATACCCACCCGCGCGCGGACTGTGGGATTTCCGCTGTGAGGGCCATCGCCTCTCTTGCGCGTGTTCTCCGGCGGAACCGCAGTAAGTATGGGCGTTACGTTCTTCATGTTCTTGACAAAACGCATGTGGTAGTACCACTCGTCATCTATCGAGAAGGGCTTTACACCGCGGGTTATTTGGTGCTTCGGCAGCTTTTTGAAATCGGCCTTCCAGTGCGGGTTGACCGACCAGTGGGTCTCGAAGTACCCGCCTATCCAGTCAAGCAAGTAGTTGCCGGGCCTGCCCTTTGGTATCTCAACGCCATAGTGATAACAGGCTATGCCCACACCCTTTTTCGCCAGTTTATCCATCTGCTCAAGATGCCGCATGACGACGTGTCCACCGCCGCCGTCGCAGTACATCGCTACCGCGTCGGCGTTGTCGAAGGCGGTTGGGTCCTTTGGCCAGCCGTTAGTGTACAGCACGGCCTGGATAGTAGGCATATTTTCATTGAGCATTTTTGCCAACATCAGCCAGCCGGCGTTATGCTCGTGAGCCCCGTAGCCGTGACTGCGTGGGCCGGCGACGAGAACTATCTTTTTCCTTTCAGCCATCTTCAACCTCTTAAGTTGAATGTCTTTGAACTGGACCGCCATTGGCGGCCCGGCGTGCAACTGCAGCGCCAGTACGCCCGACCGGTCCTTGTTCTTCACGTCTTGGTCGACTACCTGCGCTGTAACCTTACCGTTAATCGAAAGAGTAATCGCGTTGCCTAAAGCTTTAATGTGGTACTCGTTCCAGCCGTCTTTGTTAATATTGGCCATCAGGGCGGCCGAGTCCCCAATCGATGTGCTGGTCTTTTTGCCGTCCACGTCGATGACAGTCTTTTGAGCGCGCTTCGCAAGCATTCCGCGGCCTCGCTCGTCATAGAGTGCGCCGGCCCATTGACCAGCCTTATCGATGTCCGCCTGATAACCAGCTACATGACCGTCTTTGCCAACACGGCTACGGACCTGGACGCCGGAGTTAGCTCCCGGAGTACCCATGATTCGATACTTGAGCTTCAATTCAAAGTCGTCCAGCTCGCCAAATTGCCAAACGAGGAACTGATTCGACTTAAGCGGATGCTGCTGTGTAGACCGACCGGTAATCGCCCCGTCATCAACCGACCAGTGGCTCATGTCGAGCGCCTTCCAGCCGTTGAGGGTCTTGCCGTCAAAGATGGGTTTAAAGCCATCCTCTTCGGCAATGGCGGCGCTTGTAATAAAGGCCACCAATGAGAACAACACAACACAAACGAGCAGTAAATAGTTTGTACGCATAATAATTCCTCCTGTAAATGACCGGGCCCCATTTTGCCGCGTATTTGCAAAATGCAAACCCATAAAACAATGTTTTTATTTCATTTTGGTTATGCTGCAGCCTCCCACTGTTCTCTGATCAGCTTCAGCGCTTCGGTGTAGACCTCTTCGTTGCTGGGAAAGAAATCGCGCCAGACACGTGTAGCGGCGGCCAGATCCGGCAGGGCCCGCCCGAATGCCTCGACGACCATCCACTGGTCATATCCGCCCGACCGCAGCGCTTTGAACGTACCGGGCCAATCGATATGACCTTTGCCCGGCGTACCGCGGTCGTTCTCACTGATGTGAACGTGCTTTATAATATCAATGCCGGCGGTGATGCAGCCGACAGGGTCCTTTTCTTCGATATTGGCATGGAAAGTGTCGTACATAACGCCAACGTTCGGATGGTCAACTCGTTTGATGTAGTCCGCTGCGTCGGCCATCGTGTTGAGGAAATAGCATTCGAAGCGGTTGAGGTATTCCACAGCCATAGTCAGGCCGGCTTCGGCAGCAAACCCGGCAGCCTGACGGTGCGTTTCGGCGGCACGCTGTTTTTCGTCTTCCGTAGGGCCCTGACCTGTGAAAACGCCCAACGGCTGATAGAAAGGCCCACACAGCATCTTACTGCCCACTGCCGTCGAGCAATCTATCGCCCACTTGAGATATTCCACTGCTGCCTTGCGGTTAGCGGCATCAGCACTGATTGGGTTGTGCTCCTCATCCGGGATGACAGTCACGGAAGTGCAGCCCAGGCCGTTGTCTTTGATCGCCTTACCGATCTTTTCAAAGTGCGCTGTATCTCCCTCGAATATGGGGACCTCGACACCATCGTAGCCGATTTTCTTAAGTGTTTGAAGAAGGGGCAAATGCTCCTCAGTGACGTGCGTGGTCCATAACAACATGTTAAATCCGACTTTCATTTGCGTTTCTCCTTTGCAATTTGAGAATTCTTACTTACCACCCGGTTTTTTCTTTTGGTTCTTTGGAACCGGCGGCAAACCGCCTGCCCATGCACAACCCCGCCTGAAAAGCTCGGCGGCACCCTGGTTGCGAATGGCCTTTACGTCGTGGCCCAGCGGGCTGTGAAATACCCGGCCTTTGCCGTAATTGAAGTTAAAGGCCATCGGGTAAATCTTGCCGTCTACTTTCGAGCGAGCTGTGGCCAGCATATTGACAGGGCGGTCACCGGTTAAGCAGGTATACAACTCATCTTCGGTCTCGAAGGATTGCATGCCCTGCGTGATGGGGTGCGGCACTTCGGTAATATTGACGCGGAAGGGGCCTCTTGGATCGTGCGCCCTTGCCTTTGGGTCCCAGACCCGACCGGCGAGATTGCGAAACTCCGGCCAGTCCTGAAATGCGCCACAACCGAAATGAATTACAAACAAACCTTTGCCATCGGCCACAAACTTGCGAAGATTGGCCCGAGCCTTTGGTCCGGGGACAGGAAACTCCCACGGCATATAATGTAAAACAACGACATCGTAGCGATGCAGCGCCGATGAATCAAGAAAGTGCGGATCTTCGGCCACGCGCACCTTCAAGCGCGTATCTTTGCGGAGCATCTCGGCCAAAACAGGGGCGGTCTGGCGCCAGTTGTGAGCAGGGTGGTCGATACCTGTTATTATCAGGACATTGGCCGTCTGTTTGCCGGCAGCGGCGGCCGTATCCTGCCCATTACACCAGAGCAAAACAAAACAACTCACTGCCAGTACAACTGCGGTGCCAGCCAGGAATTGACGACGGGTTAAACGGCCTGCGCTGGAAAGTTTGACACCGTTACCGGAGGAAGAAGATAGTGTCATTATCGAACTCCTTACGTGTGGATTTTATGGCTTTATGGCTGCTCCAGCCTTTGCGAACCCAGTTATTCCACCAAAGTAGGCCGAGCTACACGCCCACCGGCAAAACACCGATTCGCATGAGCTGTAGCATAACACACCTTGCGGCTGCTTGTCAATTCCTACCGCAAAAACTTTCTTAAAAGCCTTTTAATGTGAACACGGCAGATTTCCGCAGTTTCCGGGATTATCAACTCAACCACGTCAAACCACATCCACTATCATCGTATCAGATGGAGATCGGCCGATGTTGCCGCTTGAGATAAGATTTGACAGTCAAAGGCCAAATGTGTTATGTTTCAAGAACTCCGAATAGCCGTTTGACGGTTAGGCATCGGCCCAAACAGCAAAATAGTGCAAGAAAAAAGCTCTATGATTATATCTATCTCGTCGGTTTTCGGAAACGATTGTTGGTTTCTGGAAATGGAGCCCTAAACACAACAAAAGTGCGTGTGGGAATGCAAAAAAGTTACTGGAAGTAGAGGAAAAAACTATGAAGCTTGACCCAACGAAAATGAAGGATTGGCAGGTCGCAGAAGCTGCCGAGGAGACCATGAAACCTGTTCGCCAACTGGCCGAGGAAATGGGATTACAGGAAGATGAATTGATTCCCATGGGCCAAAAGTTGGCCAAAGTCGATTATACCAAAGCCCTTGCGCGCCTGAAAGATGCTCCAGAGGCAAACTATATTGATGTTACGGCCATTACGCCGACGCCGTTAGGCGAAGGAAAGACAACAACCGCCATCGGATTGATCGAAGGTCTTGGCAAACTCAATAAGAATGTTGTCGGTGCAATTCGTCAGCCGAGCGGCGGGCCCACATTCAATATTAAAGGCTCGGCGGCAGGCGGCGGCCTGGCGCAGTGCATTCCGCTGACGCCGTTTTCCATCCGACTCACCGGTGATATTGACTGCATTACAAACGCCCACAATTTAGCTATGGTTGCGCTGACCGCGCGGATGCAGCATGAAAACAACTATGACGACGCCCGGCTGGCAAAAAGCAACCTGAAGCGAATAGATATTGACCCCGAAAGTGTGCAAATGAAATGGGTCATGGACTTCTGCGCCCAGTCGCTTCGCAATATCACCATCGGCAAAGGCGGGAAGATGGACGGCTACGAAATGGAATCGGGATTCGCCATCACCGTCTCAAGTGAGATTATGGCGATACTCGCGGTTGCCACAGATTTGAAGGACATGCGAGAGCGTATGGCCAAAATCGTGGTAGCTTACGATAAAAAAGGCAATGAAGTTACTACCGCCGACCTTGAAGTTGACGGGGCCATGACCGCCTGGATGGTCGATGCTATCAATCCGAATTTGCTGCAAACCATCGAAGGCCAGCCTGTATTTGTGCACGCCGGCCCCTTTGCGAATATCGCTATCGGTCAAAGCTCCATTATCGCTGATATGATCGGGACAAAATTAGGCGATTACCACGTTACTGAAAGCGGTTTCGGGGCTGATATCGGCTTCGAGAAGTTCTGGAACTTAAAATGCCGGATGTCCGGCCTGACTCCAAACGCCATCGTTATCGTCGCCACTATTCGCGCCCTGAAAATGCACGGCGGAGGACCTGCCGTAAAACCGGGTATACCGCTTGCCGAAGAATACACGAAGGAAAATCTCGGATTGATCGAGAAGGGCTGTGAGAATCTCATTGCCCATATCGAGACTGTTAAGAAAAGTGGGGTCCGGCCTGTAGTTTGTGTCAACAGCTTCTATACCGACACCAAAGCTGAAATCGAACTGGTGCGCAAAGTAGCTGAACAAAACGGCGCCTTAGCGGCGGTTTCCGAACACTGGCTCAAGGGCGGCGACGGCTCAATCGAGTTTGCAGAAGCCGTAATCGATGCCTGCAAGGAAAAGAACGATTTTAAGCTGCTTTATGAACTGGAGACTCCGCTTAGGCAACGCATTGAACTGATTGCCAGGGAAGTCTACGGAGCCAGCGGCGTAACCTATTCTGACGAGGCCCTGGAAAAAGCCAAGGCCATGGAAGCCGACCCTGTCTCTAAAAGTCTGGGAACTTGTATGGTCAAGACGCACCTCAGCTTGTCGCACGACCCGAACTTAAAGGGCAGACCCACCGGTTGGGAGCTTCCAATAAACGACATTCTTGTTTACAAAGGTGCAGGCTTTATTGTGCCGGTGGCCGGAGCTATAAAACTGATGCCCGGCACGGCGTCGAATCCGGCTTTCCGCCGCATAGACGTGGACGTAACCACCGGAAAGGTGCAAGGCCTGTTTTGATAGTTCCGAATATGTAATTTAAAGGGAGTACATGCTGATGACGGCAAAAATTATAGATGGTAAGCAGGTGGCCGCGGATATGCGGGCGGAACTTAAAGAGGAAGTAGCCAAACTAAAAGAAAAGGGGATTGTACCCGGACTGGGAGTTATCCTGATCGGCGAGGACCCCGCTTCGAAATCCTATGTTACGGCAAAAGAGCGTACATGCGAGGAGATAGGGATTTATTCCGATGATAACCGCCTGCCCGAAGAGACTACTCAGGAAGATTTGATAGCACTGGTCGAGAAGATGAATAAAGACCCCAAAATCAACGGCATTTTAGTACAACTGCCTTTACCCAAACATCTCAACGAAGCCGAAGTCCTTCTTGCGATTGACCCTGATAAGGACGTCGACGGATTTCATCCAATGAACGTGGGCAAGATGGTGGTTGGTGAAAAGGCGTTTCTGCCCTGCACGCCTCACGGGGTCATTCAACTGCTGATACGCAGCGGTGTAACCATTGAGGGAGCCAATGTAGTAATCGTGGGTCGAAGCAATATTGTGGGCAAGCCCCTGGCTAATATGCTCATTCAAAAAAATGCAACCGGCAATGCAACCGTCACGGTCTGCCATACGCGCACCAAAGACCTTGCACACCAAACAAAGCAAGCTGATATCGTCATTGCCGCCGCCGGTCGGCCCAATACGATTACGGCAGATATGGTAAAAGAAGGCGTGGTAGTGATTGACGTGGGCGTCAACCGTGTCGAAGATGCGACAAAAAAGAGAGGTTATCGTCTTGTGGGCGACGTGGATTTCGAAGCGGTGAAAGAAAAAGCATCCCTTATTACTCCCGTACCGGGCGGAGTAGGCCCAATGACAATAACTATGCTGCTTTATAATACAGTAGAATCAGCCAAAAGAGCTGCCGGTCTTGCATCTGCGAAATGACATCTGCCGGGAGGGAACGAAAGAGGGTATCAAGCCGCCAGCTAATCCGGCTGCCTGGTTTTGCTAACGGCCGCCGCACAAACCTTGTATTCCGGTATCTTGGCCGTCGGATCTAACGCATCGTTAGTCAGCATATTGGCAGGGGCTTCCCGGAAATGGAACGGCATAAACAGCCAGCCTTTTTCAATGTTGTCGGTCACCTTTGCCGGTGTGGTCACTTTTCCGCGCCGAGTGATTACTTCGACGTTCTCACCGTCTCTGATTTTAAGCCCGGCCGCATCATCGGTATGTATCTCTACGTACCCTGTCGGTGAAACCTGATTGATGACCGCTGACTTCCTCGTCATCGTACCTGTATGGAATTGGTATAGCTGTCTTCCGGTCGATAGCACAAACGGATATTTTTTATCGGGAAGTTCGTCAGCGGCCGTAAATTCGACCGGGTGGAATTTGCCCTTACCCCTCTTGAATGTTCCCTCGTGAAGGAACCTTGTGCCAGGATGTTCCTTGTCCGGGCACGGCCACTGCAGCCCAACCGAATCTATCCTCTCGAACGACATGCCGCCATAGATGGGAGTGACCGTTGCGATTTCATCCATTATTTCCTCGGCGTCCTCATAGCTCATCGGATACCCCATCTTAGTAGCAACCTCGCAGATGATTTCCCAGTCACTTCGGGCCTGTCCCGGCGGAGCAACGGCCTTTCGCACCCGCTGGACCCGGCGTTCAGTATTAGTGAATGTGCCGTCCTTTTCTGCAAAGCAGACAGTGGGCAATACAACGTCGGCATACTCAGCCGTCTCTGAAAGGAAAATCTCCTGCGACACCAGAAAATCCACTTTCTCCAGGGCCTTTCTGGTTCTGTTGAGGTTCGGGTCCGAAAGGGCGGGATTCTCTCCCATTATGTACAACGCTTTGATTTTATCTTCTTCTATCGCGTGCATAATCTCGATAACTGTCAGCCCCTTTTGGGCCGAAAGCTTTTGCCCCCACGCCGACTCGAATTTGGCCTGTAACTCAGCGTCTTCTACGGATTGATACCCCGGGTATACATTCGGCAGCGCTCCAAGATCGCAGGCGCCCTGCACATTGTTCTGTCCACGCAAAGGATTTACGCCCGCCGATGCTTTTCCGATATTGCCCGTAAGCATTGCCAGATTGGCCAGTGACAGTACGTTTTCAGTACCTGTCGTATGCTGGGTAATGCCCATACTGTAAATGATACTGGCGGTTTCAGCTTTGGCGTACATCCTCGCTGCGGCGCGAATTTTCTCGGCAGGAACTGTCGTAATGGCCTCGGCTTTTTCGGGGGTAAAGTCTTTCAATATAGGCTTGAGCTTTTCAAAATCCTCTGTCCGCTCCTCGATAAAGGCTTTGTCGTGCAAATCTTCATCTATAATTACGTTCATCATTGCGTTAATAAGCGCTACGTCCGTGCCGGGCTTTTGGGCAATATAAAGTTTGGCAAATCGTACCAGGTCAATCTTGCGAGGATCGGCCACTACTAATTCGGCCCCATTTTTCATCACCGCCTCTTTTACGTACAGGCCAATCACCGGATGGGCCTCGGTGGTGTTTGAGCCAATGACAAAAATGCAGCCCGCATTCTTGAGTTCATCTATCGAATTTGTCATAGCCCCGCTGCCGAATGCCCGCGCCAGACCGGCAACCGTCGATGCGTGACACAGCCTTGCACAGTGGTCAACGTTATTGGTACCTATGCACGCTCGTATGAATTTTTGGAACACGTAGTTATCTTCGTTCGTGCATTTTGCCGATGAAAGACCGGCGATACTATCGGCACCGAATTCGGAACGTATGCGATTCAGGCGTTCAGCAACAAATTTGATTGCCTCTTCCCACGTCACTTTTTCAAACTTTCCGTCTCTCTTTATGAGCGGGTCGGTCAGTCTTTTATCACTGTCGATGAAATCCAAGCCGAATCGTCCCTTGACGCACAAGTTGCCGTCGTTGGGAATACACCCTACCTCACTTGTTACACGGACGATTCCCTCTGTCTTTGGATTTATATTCAGGTCGATTTGACAACCAACTCCACAATACGGACAGGTCGTTCTTGTCCGGCTAAGGTCTTTGCACTGACCTTTGCCCTTTGCGGCCCGTTCATATAAAGCCCCCGTGGGACAGCTCGAGATGCACTGACCGCACAGTTCGCAGGTCGAATCGTTCAAAGGTATATCGAAGGAAGTAGTAACCTCCACGCTCGCCGCCCTTGACTTGAAGGTAAGGGCGCTGTCGGCCTGGACCTCCTCACAGATTCTTATACACCTGCCGCAGCGGATACATTTATCCACATCATATTCGAGCGCCTTGTTGCCGGTAGTGTAATTTTCACTCCGTTCTCCGCCGGTAGGCTGCTGAAAGATATCATCACTAAGCTGGTATTCGTACGCATATCTTTGCAGCTTGCAGTCGCCGTTCTCATCGCACGTGGTGCATACGCCGCGATGCTCGTAAAATAAAAGCTCCAGAACAGTTTTCCTTATCGCCCGGATTTCTTCGGTTTCGGTTTTCACAACCATTCCAGGGTTTATCTGGAAAGTGCACGCGCAAACCGGCCCCTTCTGGCCTTCAACTTCCACCAGGCAAAGCCGGCACGAGCCGCTCGGGATCAGTCTGGGATCGTGGCAGAGATTCGGTATCTCAATACCATTGACACCAGCAAACTCTAAAATACTCTGCCCGCTTTTGCCGGTGTATTCTTTCCCATTTATCGTAACTTTAATTTCGGACATTATCCTTACCGTTATTGTTATCTTGTAACAGCCTCAAATTTGCAGACCTTAAAGCACTGGCCGCATTTGATGCACTTTTCCTGGTCGATGATGTGCGTTTCCTTTTTTTCTCCGGTTATCGCTTCAACCGGGCATACCCTAAGGCACGCTCCACAGCCGGTACATTCAGCTATTATCTCATACCGCAGTAATGCCTGGCATACTCCTGCCAAACATTTTTTGTCCTTTATATGCTCTATGTATTCATCTCTAAAGTTGCTGATTGTGCTTAACACAGGATTTGGAGCAGTCTGTCCAAGTCCACAAAGAGAGCCATTCTTTATATTCTGCCCAAGTGTTTCAAGGCTCTCAAGATTTTTTAACTCTGCTGTACCCTCGCATATTGAGCTGAGAATATCGAGCATCTTTTTCGTGCCGACACGACAGAGCGTACACTTCCCGCAGGACTCAGACTGAACAAATTCCAGAAAATACCTTGCGACATCAACCATACAGGTATTTTCATCCATAACGATAAGACCCCCGGAGCCCATTATCGCGCCCAACTGCTGAACACTGTCATAGTCAATCTCACTATCGAGATATTGCGCGGGTATGCAGCCACCGGACGGCCCGCCCATTTGAGCTGCCTTGAACTTACGCCCCTCCGGAATCCCGCCGCCAATGTCGAAAACGATTTCACGCAGGGTAGCTCCCATCGGCACTTCAACCAGCCCGGTATTATTGACCTGGCCGGCAAGAGCAAATATTTTGGTCCCCTTGCTCTTGGCGGTGCCTATCTGGTTATACCATTGGGCTCCGTGTTTTACGATAAGCGGAATGTTGGCCAGCGTCTCGACATTATTGATAGTTGTCGGTTTTTCCATGTACCCGCTTTGCGCCGGGAACGGCGGTCGGGCGTTTGGCATTCCACGCCTGCCTTCAAGTGATGCTATAAGAGCGGTCTCTTCTCCGCAGACAAACGCCCCGGCGCCCATACGGACCTCTATGTCAAAGCCAAAGCCCGTACCCGCTATATCATCGCCCAACAGGCCAAGGGCACGTGCCTGCTCAAGGGCGATATTAATATGCTCAACCGCGATGGGGTACTCGGCCCGAACATATATGAAACCCTGGCCGGCGCCTATGGCATAAGCGGCCACAATCATACCCTCGATAACTCTATGTGGGTCACCTTCCAACAGGGCCCTGTCCATAAACGCACCGGGGTCCCCTTCGTCGGCGTTACAGATAAGATATTTTTCCTGGCCCTCTGACTTTCGACAGAAATTCCACTTCACGCCGGTTGGAAAACCGGCCCCGCCACGACCTCTCAGGCCTGACTCTGTAACCTCGTCTATTATCTGCTGCGGTTTTTTCTCGGTTATGGCCCGGACCGCCGAAAGATATGCTCCGCGTTCGAGCGCATCTTCAATTTTCCTTGGATCTATTCGCCCGCAGTTCTCCAGCACAAGTCTGGTTTGCTTTTTGTAAAAACCAACGTTCTTTATTCCCGGAACAGATTTGCCATCCTGAGTTACCGTCAGACGCTCGATTGCTTTACCATTTTGTATTGTTGTCGAGATAATCTCATCAATATCTTCGATGCTGACACCACCATAGAGGTATTCATAAGGCTCAATCAGCATTACCGGTGCCAGGGCGCAAATCCCGATACAGCCGGTCTCGACAACGGGGACTTGCTTTTCAAGAGAAAGACTCTGCAACCTTTCTCTGAATTTCCCCGCAACACCCTGGGCTCCCAACGCCCGGCACCCTGTCGCACAGATTAGAACTCGGGCCTTATACTCCTGGCGTCTGCTTAACAAGTCCTGCTGGAACTGTTCAAGGTCATTCATTGATTTTATCTTTTGCGCGGCCATCAATCTCAATCGTACCTTTCGAGTATGTCCTTGACTTTATTCGGTGCCAGGTGCCCGTAGTAATCGTCATTGACCATCATCACAGGAGCAAGAAAACACGTTCCAAGACAAGCAACGGTTTCAAATGTAAACCGCATGTCGTCAGTCGTTTCACCTTCCTGTACACCAAGGGCTCGAGAGATGGCCCGGATTATATCCCGCCCGCTTTTCACATGGCAGGCTGTTCCCCTGCAGCACTTAATCGTATGTCGGCCGTGAGGCTCAAGATAAAACTGCTCGTAGAAAGTTGCCACTCCGTAAATTCGGCTGGCAGCGATGCCGGTGCGGTCACTCGTAGCCGCCAAAACGCTTGGCGGCAGGTAGCCGTAGGCTTCCTGAATTTTCTGCAGAATTGGAATAAGGTCACAATCGCCGGCGTCCGGTATCGACGCCAAAATATTATCCAATGGTTCCAGGCTCAAAGAACCCTCTTTTAAGTCCATATTCACTTCCCCGAATATACGCCACGTAACCGCTTATTGTTCGGACTTCAAGCGGGCCATATTGTATCTTCGGTCCATGCTTAGTCAAGATTGTTTTCCATCAGTAAAAGTGGCACAGCAATATCACCGGCAAGATAAAGTTCAATATTCATATATTGGAGTGAAAATAAAAAGAAATCAGTAATGGATCCGAGAGTATATAGGAACCGGGCCGAGGCCAAAGCTGTGGATTTACGACGGGACCCTAAAGCGCGCGCCCAGGCTATATCCCGATTGATAGTGAGGAGGAGAAAACTGAGGAAACTTCAAAATTGTCTATGGCCTCATTGCTATCGGTTTCCGTATTGGCTGTGCCCCATCTGCCTGTTCCCGGCCAATCATATCCATACGCGGCCTTTCCATCAACATCTCTCGGAGAGGTTCGAAGGTTTTCAGAATGGCCTGGTAATCCGGGTCCTCTTTGGATGCGAAGACAGCCTCCCCACAAGTCTGTGTTCCCCCGGCACTTTGGGCCAGCGGCGCCAATAAAAAGGCATTCAACTCCGGATTAGTAATCCTCAGCCAGACCTTGCGCGGTATCTTAACAATACCTTTATCATCCCTGCCATGACAGGATGCACACCGCGCCTTGGCGACCCTCTGCAAAACCTTGTCGAAATCCGGAGGGACCATTTGCCGACAGCCTTTGTGCTCGTAGTAATTTGAAAGGGACGTGCCGTAATAAGGAACATTTAAATCGATCCACGCCAGGATTCGCCGACGCCCGGCTTCATCCACATTTACCCTTGGCTTGCCATATTTGTCCGGATGGCCTGAAAGTACAACTTCAGCCAGTTTGCTCGCCGGAGAACCCCAGCTCTTTGGCGTTACTTCCAGGATATTTTCTTCCATTCCGTTGAATGTTGGTATCCACTTGGTATAAGGATTTTCGCCGGGCCGCCCCTGGCGTGCAAGAATCTCGTACGAGATGTTAAAGAAGTCCGTTTCATCACCGCTCAGGTCAATTCCATTCGGGGGCGTGGTGCCGCCGTGGCAGCTCACACAATGACGGTCAAGCACCGGCTGAACAATATGTGAATAACTGAATCCCCGCAATCCCCATTCAGGGATGGTCGGAGGCTGCGGCCCGCCGTCTGACTGTTGGAAAGCCATCAAACGATTCTGCCGGCGCGGGCTCTTATTCCGTGGTTCATGACAACCGATGCAACCCCGCACCTCACCCGGCATGAAGTGGGTGAAACTCCGCATCCGCTGCACTGCCTGTCCGTGCTGATCTATTGCGATAAAGTAAAGCGGCAGACCCGCAGGGACCTTGAAATAAGCCGACCCGTCCTCGGCCACCGGCACATAACCCCAAACCTTCTTGGGCGCATAGGTTGCCCCGCATGAAACAACCGGAAACTGAAAACCAAATGCCCGGTATTGTGTCTCTGCCATTTTGCTTTTCTCGATTTCCTGTACGACGCAGATTTGCTTGACGTCGCCACGCTTGACATGCGGCTCCAACCCATTATAAACATCCTGCAATATCACAGTGGCCCAGTTCTCTGCTTTCTCGGGCAGCAGCGACGGAAGAACCGTCGGCCTGGGCCTGGGTCTGGGCCGGATGGGCTGGACATTGTAAAAACCCATACCATCTTTTTCACGCAGCACGACCACTTGCTTTGTACCCTCGTAATCACGAAGCAGAATGGTGCCGTTGCGGGAGACCAGGAAATGTTTTTGATCGAGCGGATACGGGCTTTCGTAAGGGCCGCGAACATTGTTCCCGCTTCCGCGGTCCACGTGTCCGATGTCCACTTCGGGCGTCAGGTTCAGGATCGCTTCCTGTGCGTTCACTCCCAATGAAGGATCGATGATACCGATTGCCCCCCGGCACGGCCCATTGTGCGCCGTCATTGTACACAGCACCCGCGTATCACCCGGAATAGCACGCGGCTCTATGAAGGTCGCCGGGCTTAATACGCGGTTACCATAATATACGCCCAGGTTCGTACCATCCGGACAGATTGTCCACAGGCTCTGTATCGGAATCGCGGGCCTGTCCACGTATTCCCAGCGCCCGTAAATAATCCGGCCGTCGTTCATCAGGCTCGGCGTGAAATCGTTCAGATAGTTGGCTGAGATTCGCCGGACGTTCTTTCCGTTTCGAGCCATACGATAAAGCACACCTACAGGTGAGGTCCAGCAGTATGCGAACGCCGGCTTGCGAGTCGACAGAAATGCTATGTCCCCGTCAGGCAGCCAGCAGCCGTTAAAATTGTAGCTGCCGCCATCCGTTATTTGTCTTAAGCCTGTTCCATCAACATTGATGCGGTATAACTGATAGAATTCGTCTTTGCTCTTTCGCCAGCTAAACAGTATTTCAGTTCCGTCATGCGAAACATCGCAGTCAAGAATCTGACCTTCCGGCGCCGCGATAAGCTCTCTGAGTTTCCCTTCCTCCTGGTCCGGCGTAAACACATACAGGCCACCGCCCGGCTCAAATCCCTCGTTATGATATGTATAAACATGGGAGGGCTTAATCGCATGACGTTGAACAACCACAAGTGACCGGAATCCAAGCTTGCCGTTGCCGAAATCCTCCGCAAGCCGCTGGGATTGGGGCCTCGCCTCCATCTCGAAGTCAGTTTTGTAAAAAGGGTCCCCTCTTAAACGTGCAATTTTATTTATTCTCTTCAAATCTTCAGCCGTAGGGCTTGCTGAAAATATCTGTATCTCCGATGCGCCGGGATTGAATCCGCCGTAAGAGCTGGTAAATCTAAGCGATATTTTCCGAACTCTTCCAAGCTCGGGCAGGCCGATGCGCTGCGGCCCGTGGCTCATTTCCAAACGCCCTTTGGCCAGCGGTTTCGTCTCAGCATCCAGGTATATCTCATAATCTTTCCAGCATTCGTTAAGAAACCACCCCGTCCGGCCGTAATAGATAATTTCGGCAACTTCGACGGGCTTGTCCCATTCAAACGTCAGGTCCGCCCCGTTTTTGTGAGTTGTCCCCTGTACACACCATGCATGACCCGGGTCATTCTTACCGCCCGCAACCGGGATATACCCATCGGCGACAAATTGCGCCTTGTAGTCTTTGCTGTACTCCGAATTCGCAGATATCCTGGCCGTTAAGGAGAGGTTTTCAGGAAGTGCTTTGGCCCAACAAGTATTGCAAAGCATTACCAGGCTAAGGGACAGGATTATTTGAACGCGCCAACGCATGTCTTTACGAAACAGATTCTTATCCAATAATCTCATAAACATACCTGTCGAGCCTTTCCTCGGCTAACATACCATATTAATGCCTAAAATGTAACCATCATCTATATGGCTATGCGGATTTTTTCCGAAAATTGTTTCAATTACACCGAATTAGGCCTTTCAACGCTATTCCTGCGAAAATCGACCTGTGAATCTCAGGCAGGCCTATAGTCAGCCCTGCGTTTGTTACCCGGCTTGGGCTTGCCCGGACGTGTTAGTTCTGGTAATATCAGAACGTGCCCTGCCAGCCTAAATAATATTCGGCGGGTCGCCGAACAGCTACAGTACGTTTTGGAATTAGTGTCGGATTGTCATCCTTGTGGATTTTGATAGTTCTTTTATTTCATTAGTGACTGACGCATGGACTTACACATAAAAGACAAGGTCGCCCTAATCACAGGTGGTTCGCGGGGCCTTGGTAGAGCTATATGTATAGGCCTGGCTGCCGAAGGTGTAAAAGTGGCCGTCAATTACCACAGCAGCGCTGCCAAAGCCCAACAGGTCGTTGAAGAAATCAAGAGCAAATACAAAACAGATGTGATTGCTGTTCAGGCGGACGTCTCAAAGTCCGCACAAGTACAGAAAATGTTTGAACAGACCGCCGAAACCCTTGGCCCGCTTGACATACTGGTGAATAATGCCGGGATATGGCCCACAGCCTATGTAACAGATATGCCCGAAGAACAATGGGATTCGACGATTGATATAAACATGAAGGGACCGTTTCTGACTTGCCGCCGGGCCGTTCAAAAGTGGCTGGAAACCGGAAGAACAGGAAAAATTGTAAATATCAGCTCGCAGGCTGCTTTCTATGGCTCGACTACGGGCCACGCTGACTATGCAGCCTCAAAAGCCGGCCTTGTAACATTCACAAAATCACTTGCCAGAGAAGTTGCAGAAAACGGCATTTACGTAAACGCGGTCTCTCCCGGATTCATGGCAACCGATATGGCCAGGGACGAGATCCGGAACAACAAGGAACAATACTTAAAGAGAATTCCTCTGGGCAGAATTGCAGAGCCTGAGGAAATTGCCAACATGGTCGTTTTTTTGGCCTCGGACCGGGCCGGCTATATTACCGGCGCCACGATGGATGTAAACGGCGGAATGTTGATGAGATAGTCAACGAAAGGAATCGAATGCTCATAACCCTCAAAGATGTCCTCACTGACGCTAAGAAAAACAGATACGCGGTACCAGCCTTTGACTGTGTCGAAGATGTGATGGTAAGAGCAATCCTGGAGACTTGCCAGAAGATGCGCTCACCTGTTGTTCTTATGTGCCTTGTTGGGCCGGACCTTGACGGTAACGGCTGGACATATATTCCGGGTCTAATAAAAGCGGTTGCAGATTTTCATGATATCCCCGTGGTCCTGCACCTTGACCACGCAACTGATTTGGAATCAATCAAAAAGGCCATTGAAATTGGTTTTACCTCTGTGATGATTGACGGCTCGAACCTGCCTTTTGAGCAAAACATTGAGATTACCAAAACAACTGTAGATATGGCCCATCCAAAAGGCATAAGTGTAGAAGGTGAGCTGGGACGTGTGGGCGGCATGGATTTGCAGGCGACGGTCCGCGCCGATTCCACTCTAACCGAGCCGGCAGAGGTCGAAAGATTCGTTACAATGACCGGCGCCGATGCCCTTGCTGTTTCGATTGGAACTTCACATGGCGTCTATCAGTCTCTTCCAAATCTAAATATCGAAAGGCTCAAAGAGCTGAACGAGGCAAGCTCGGTGCCTTTAGTTCTGCACGGCGGTTCAGGCACGCCGGACGACCAGATTCAAAACGCCGTCAGCAACGGCATCTGCAAGCTGAATATCTACGCCGATTGCAGAATCGCCATGGCCAAAGGTCTGAAAAACTCGGTCAACTCTCAAACAAGGCAGGACCCGATGGCAAACGAGATGTTCGGACCAGTCAAAGAGGAATTAGCAAAAGTAGTCCAGGAGAAAATCAGGTTGTTATCTGCCGACAACAGAGTATAGGATTCCAGGGACACCCCCGAATGAAACTACTGGCAATCAGTGATACATATATTCCGCCCGACTTTATGAGCGAGGGCCTGGCCGAATTGCAGAATATCGGCATTGATGTCGAGGTCAGGCACTGGGAGCATAAAAGCCTGATTAATCTGCAGCAAGACAACCTCGCCATAGAAACCGGCGGGCCCGATGCAGTCCAGCTCCCCGACGAAATCACGCGTAACCTCGAGCCGTACGATATCGTTGTCGTACAGTTTGCGCCAATAAGTAAGTCATTCATTGAAAAAACAAAGAACCTCAAGCTAATCGGCACGCTGCGGTCAGGGGCGGAAAATATCGATGTCGATTTTGCAACTCAAAGAAATATATCCGTCATAAATACTCCCGGAAGAAACGCGCGGGCAGTGGCCGAATGCACAATGGGGCTGATCCTCTCTGAGATAAGAAATATCGCCCGTTCCCACGCGAGCCTGAAAAACAAAAAGTGGCGGCGGTCTTTTCCGAACAGCAATGCCATCCCTGAACTCTGCGGAAAGACCGTAGGCCTGGTTGGCTACGGCGCTGTCGGCCATCTGATGGCAGGTTACTTAGACGCCTTTGGAAGCAATATCATTGCCTACGACCCATACTACAAAGGTGATCCCGCCCCTGCGCAATTAGTCCCGCTTGAGACGTTGATGAAAACCTCTGATGTTATATCGATACACGCAAGGCTCACGGACCAAAACCACCACATGATTGGCGAACCGGAGATCTCTATGATGAAGCCGACCGCCATTTTAGTTAATACCGCCCGCAGCGGCCTGGTGGATGAAAAGGCCCTGATAAAGGCCCTCCAGGCCAAAAGTATCACCGGCGCAGCGCTGGATGTTTTTGACGAAGAACCGCTGCCTGCGAACCATCCGTTTATTAAGCTCGAAAATGTAACCATAACACCCCACTTGGCAGGCAGCACGATAGATTCTTTCAGAAACAATCCAAAACTGATGGCCGTCCAAATAAAAAGTTGTCTAAGCAACAGCGCCGATATTCCTGTTATTAATAACATCCGGCCTTCGCTTAATGTTGGCTAACATAGGAAAGAATGAAATGACCTTGCACCAATATAACACACATTGTGAAATGCTGAGGATCCTGACATGGCCGAGTTGACATCCGCTGAAAGAGTTATGAGGACGCTTCGAAGGCAGGAGCCTGACCGCATTCCTCATTTCGAATGGATAATTGACCACAGGGTCCGACATGCAATCTGTCCCGGCAGCTCGACCGAGGAATTCACCGTTCGAATGGGACTCGATGCCATGCTCACGTCCCCTGATTATACAAAAGAACAGATAGGGCCGGCCCGGTTCAGAAACGAATGGGGCTCAATACTGGAAAAGGGCAGGGAAGAATACTCAATCGTTGTGGATGGACCCATCAAGACGTTGGACGATTTGAGCAATTACGAACCGCCCGATCCACTTGCTCCTAATAGATTTGATAGCCTCAAAAAAGTCGTCGGGCAATACAAAGGCAAGTACGCCATTGGTGTCCATCTCAACGATGTTCTTTCGATACCTCGTAACCTTATGGGCTTTCAGAATCTGATGATGGCCTTTTCCGAGCCGGAACTTATCAAGGGGCTCGTTGACTTGTCCGTCAATCATAACCTCGTGCTGGTCAAAGAAGTGGCAAAACTGGGAGCGGACTTTGTTTTCACGGGCGACGATTATGCTTCTACCGAAGCACCGTTCATCTCGCCGAAAATGTTCAGAGAGTATCTGTATCCCGGCCTTAAAAAAGTTATCGCCGGCTTCCACGAACAGGGGCTGCCGGTCATAAAGCATTCCGATGGCAATATCATGCCGCTGCTGGATATGATTATCGACTCGGGTATCGACTGCCTCGACCCCATAGACCCATTGGCAGGTCTGGATATTGCTGATATTAAGAATAAATATGGTGATAGGATCGCGGTAAAAGGGAATGTAGATTGCGCTCATACTCTGACTTTCGGTTCCGTCGAAGATGTTGTAAAAGAAACCCTTGAAGTAATAAAAAAAGCCGGGCCGGGCGGCGGTATCATAATCTCTTCAAGCAACAGTATACATTCGGCTGTAAAACCGGGAAACTATCTGGCTATGATAAACACGATAAGAACTTACGGCAAATACCCCATCAATCTAAAGTTTGATGGTGCCGGTGCCGCCGATGCTTTCACATAATATGCAGGCCGGCAAAAAAGGGATTTTTTATTAACCACCGATACCCGATTCTCATGATTGTTTTAATTGTTAATTAGTTCATAGCTCGTAGTTGTTAGTTGGTAGCCATTCACGAAGCACCATTGACTAAAGACTAATTTTTCAAAATGGTTCCCTGCCTAAGGCATGCAGGGATTCGGGCCTGCCGGCCCTAAGAACCTATCCAAATAACCCGTACTATTTGTCAAGGTCTCGGCAAACCGCTGGATAAGACTTTTTATGGGGACAACGCATAAGTTTTTTTCAACAGAGACAGTGTTTTCTCAAACTCCTGGTTGCTCAGCGGACGATCCCACATAAGTAAGCGTGCCAGCTCACCATCAAAGGACTCTTGGCCGGGATGGTTGGTTGCATCACGTTCCTGTCCAATCGCCATTTTGGACGAGTTCGCCTCCGGATTAACGGGGAAAGGTTTGGACGCCACCGGTTTGGTCCCATTGACAAAGAGTTCGATGATGACTTTGCCGGTGCCGGCACCCATGCGGCCGGCGATTACGTAGTAGCGATTCTTTTCTAATTTGGGGCCAATAACTTGAGGATTGTTCTGATCCCACCGGCCAAATGTAATGCCATTTCGAGAACCGGTCCAAAGCGTGTTGTCGTCCTTTAGTCCGGCCCAGAATCCTTCGTATTTTCCTCCATTTCTCAAGTTCCCGAAGAAGGAATTGACGTCCTTTAGGCCGGATACCTGAGAGTGAACCGACATCACCGCAAACCACGTGTAACCGCTGCCGGTAATAAGATGGTCAAAGGCGTCTTCATCGCTATTGATCAGTTCGTGGCGTCTAAACACAACGGCGCTATGGCCGCCAATTGCTGCTATTTTGTCTTTCAGTACAGGATGTCCGGTACCCTTTTTGTGATTAGCGTCTCTGGTGGCTACGAAGTTTTTGACCTTCCAATCCACCTGATTTTTCCAGGACGCGACCCTGCCCTTAACCACTTTGATCCCTCGGTCCGCGTCGAGGTCCAGGATGAGGCCTTTGCGCACAAGATCAGTCTTTGGTTTCAGACGCGATTCTGCGCTACCCTTGGGGGTGCCGGCCAATGCCATTACAAAGACAACCGATAGAAACGCCTTGTATTTTGATATTATCATTTTTCAATTCCTTTCCATATCCGGAGAGCCCTGATATTTGCAGCGTTCGAGGACAGCACCAACAGCATTTGTAACGGCCATGACATTATGCAAATCATCTCGACAGTAATAGTGGTAGCCGGTTTCGCCGATTTCTTCGGAAAATTTTAAAAAGCATACTCACCTCGATATTTCTTAGCTGCCCGGCTGAGTTCGGTGGATTTTTTCCGCTCGAGCCGTCTTCCCACGTAGCGTCGTGCATGTGCGGTCAAATCGAAACCGATCCGCTCTTCCGGTCACTCCTAAGCGTCTGGAGGACCTGGCGTCTTCCTGATGGGTCACTATCGGCACGTAACCAACCTCCAGCCCCTCGGGCGGTGTTACGAGCAGGGCCGGATCGAGTGTCGCCAGGGTTCCACTGCTGGGCGGTGCCATGTAATCCCTGTCGATCGGCCAGTTGGCGTGTATTTTTTCGATAAAAGACTGTAGTTTCGCCTTCTTTTGGTCACTCCAATGATACTGCTGGAAAGACGGCTGATCGATAAATCGATACCAGAAGTAGGTGACGGTCGAGCCGTCCGCAAGATCGACCTTGTAGGATTCGCTCTTCGGGCCAGGATTGCCCCAGGCGCCGCCGGTCGGTGAGGTGTAGGGAGCGCCCCGGCTCGCTATTCTGAACTCCCTGGTCAGGAGCTGCGTTTCCGTGGGAACATCCGCAGTGGACACGGCCACACGCTGATCCCCGACATGTTTGATATACTGTGGAAAATAGCCATTGGCGTTGGTAGTGCCATCGCGCCACTCCAGGCCCCACACATTGGATTCGAATATCTTGGTGTCAAAGATTTTGTCAACACCGGTGATTCTCTTGCCGCCTTGATCGAAACGCGGTGTACGCGTACTTAACTTGGACCTGAAGGCACCGTTCTCGTCGAACTTTCCGGAGCAGGCCGGGCCGTCGTCCCGCCATGCTTTGAAGGCGTCATACAAGGTTGCTTTGGAGTAATACGTCACGTCCTGCACCAGCAGGGTTCTTCCTTTATCATCTACCGGGAACTGCAACCTCGGCAGCTTTGAATAAACGACACCTTTGGAATCCTGGGACCGGAAACACGGCACGGTGTTGATCTCCATGGCGCCTCCGCCCATCCTGCCCGGCCGGGCGTCGAGTCCGCGTCCATAGATAAAGGGATAATTGAATAACTTGCCGATCTTACTCCAAGTCTCCGGGATATAATAGGCCATCGGCCCTTTGAAGTTGGCCGCACTGAGAAAACAGGTCCAGGCCTGATCGCCGGTGGGAGGGTCCCCGGTGGTAGGCTCGGTAAAGGGTAAGGCCATGTAGGTAATCCCCAGGAATTTGCCGTTGGGATTGCCCTCGAAAGGCAGTGCATCCGGTGGAATGAGCAGACGATTGCTCAATTGAGCAATTCCCAATCGATTATCAGGCAGGGCTTTGTTGCTGTAAAAGAACGACCAACCGGGTGATCCGATCTCGTAATCGTAACATTGCGGGGTGGCGTTCAGGCTGAATTTAGGCGGTCCATAGCGGAAGTGATTGCGAGCCCAATAACCCAGGCCTCCTTCCACGGTCTGAAAAACACTACTCCAAGTAGGCCCCCGCTCGGGCCAGTTGTCCCTAGCATGCGTACCGATTGGAGCGAGCGGTTTATCCTTGTTGTCGGAATTGTCCGGTGATATCCAGGCACTGGGCAGGCCGATCTGAAAGCGGGCAATCGGCTTGTCAATCAGCGGCCAGACCGCGGCATAAAAACCCATGCCCGCACTGTAAGCAGCCCGGTCCGGCGGACGGGTTGCACTGTAGCTTATATAACCGTGCAGACCACGGGAATGCGCAGTAACAACTCCTGCCCTTGCGTCCTTTTTGTTGGTTGGGCTTTCTTCACCTATGCACGCCCCGGGCAGGATCATAAGGGTAAGGATAATGAGTAATGAATTCTTCATAATGACCTCCTATTCCAATGGATGAAAGTAGAGAGCCCTGATATTCGTGCCATAGATAAACTCGTACCGGGCGAATGAGCATATTGAATTATACTTTCAATCCCTGAAGATTCAAGCATTACTGGTACGATTGGTATCATAACAGAGCATACGGAGCAGCATTTTTTGCCTCTGAAATTGGCTTTGATTGGCTTTGTATTGGGTTCGTTTTGGCCAAGTGTCCAATTGGATTTATTTCCATATCCATTTGTTAATACTTTATTTACGTTCATTTGGTCGTCCGAGAAATTGGGTTCGTTTTGCATAATAAGGTTATAATTGTTTGGTAATCTGGGCAAAACAGGCGGTTTGTTCGTGGTGGCGGCTAAATTTGGGGCGTTACGGCGGTTTGGGCAGTTTGTAGATGATAGTTCGTAGTTCATTGTTAGTTCGTTGTTCATAGTTCGTGGTTTCGGTTGACTTTGAACTTATTTTTTCGTGTATCTGCTGATACAAAGACTTGCGGTTCTCCGCTATATTCGGTGCCCCCACAGGGAAAGGGGCAAGCTACCTGGCGGTTTACGTTTGCCTGATAGCAAACATACAGGTATTTTAACAGATTTCCAAACAAAAGTAAACAAAAAAAAGTGCTTTATAAGCACATAAATAACGCCGCCTTACAGGCGGCGGAAGACAGAGGATAGAGGATGCAAGACTCAAGAGGAAGGATGCTGGATTCTTGATGCTCGATAGTTAATATACCATAATCAATTGTCAAAAGCCACTCATCCAATTATCAATAAAGATTCTCAGGTCCTTGATATCTACAGAGCCGAGCAGGTCAAAGTCTCTGCCGTTGCAATCATTCGACGCTCCGCAGTTATCTTCGGCCCAATGCCCTGCGAAAAACGAATAATCGAAGAAATTGACACCATCGGGGCATACAAAATCACCAGGCGGTATCTGCCATACCAATCTGGGATAATTCGTTCCCTCACATACTTCCCACACATTGACAAAATCCCAGGCGATGAAACTTGCTTGCTGTTTCATTTCGGCATCCGTTAGTTGCTCACCATATCCATTGTCCTGCACGCTGCCATCATTAGGATCAAGAAAATAGCAACTCGTTAATGTGCTTTCGTTTTCTTCATCAATTCCCAATAATCCACCAACATCAATCAGGCCAGAAACAACTCCGGTAGCATAGCAGTTGCCGATGCTGCCGTTGTAACTTATTCCCACAAGCCCGCCGAGATATTTATTTCCGTTAACTAATCCCGACGCATAGCAGTCGCTGATGATTCCTTCATTGTTCATCCCCACCAAACCACCAAGATTCCATGCAACATTGCCTCCAGTAACAGCCCCCGTCGCATAACAGTTGCGGATGCTGTCTTTATTATATCCTACCAGACCGCCGAGCCAATACGAGTTATCACCACCGGAGACAGCCCCTGCCGCATTGCATTTGTTAATGATTCCTTCTTCGTTAAATCCCACTAATCCGCCGAGATACATTTTTCCGGAAATCAATCCCGTCGCAGAGCTGCTGATGATAGGGGCGCCAAATGCGTTATATCCAACCAGTCCTCCGATGTACCGTGAAAAATCAATTCCGGTGACCTCTCCTGTCGCACAGGA
This sequence comes from Planctomycetota bacterium, assembly GCA_019456145.1. Classification (GTDB taxonomy): domain Bacteria; phylum Planctomycetota; class Phycisphaerae; order Sedimentisphaerales; family Anaerobacaceae; genus CS2-K091. The sequence continues at coordinate 273,447 of VRUL01000001.1, read as the reverse complement.
ATTGCTTATACTCTCTAAATTTAATCCCACAAGCCCTCCGAGATAATCAGTACCGGTAACCGTCCCTGTCGCATAGCAGTCGCTGATGCTGCTGCTCCTTCCATAAACGCCATTAATCCCTAACAGACCGCCAAGATACTGGTCTCCGATAACTGACCCCGTTGCATGGCAGTTATTGATGATGCCGGAATTCCCCCCAACCAGCCCTCCGAGATATCTGGAGTTATCCGTTCCGCTTACAACACCTACTGCATAGCAGGTGTCGATGCTGACACGGTTGTGTCCCACTAATCCACCGAGATCTTCAATTCCAGTAACCAGTATCGTCGCATAGCAGTCACTGATGTTACCCCAGTTTTTCCCCACAAGACCGCCGATAGAATAATAACCAGTAACCGAGCCTGTCGAATTGCAGTTGATGATGCTGCCACGGTTGTTTCCCACCAGACCGCCGAGAGTATAATAACCAGTAACCATCCCTGTAGCATAACAGTTGGTGATTGTTCCACCATTGCCTCCCACAAGTCCGCCAACCAAATTGGTTCCCGAAACACTGCCGCCATCAACATAACACTCGTTGATAGTTCCGTATCCAAAATAACCAACCAGCGAACCAACGTTATTTCCTGTTCCCGCGTCAATATTAGGGTCAATTAATCCCAGATTCCTTATTTCAGCATTAGGATCATCAACGCATCCGAAAAGTCCTATCGAATCCCTATCATTGGAGTCATATGTAAAGTTCAAAATAGTATGACCATTCCCATCAAAAACTCCTACAAAAGGATTTAAGTCATGAGGATTGTAGATGTAATACCCAATAACATTAAACTCCTCCCTACCCTCTTTCCCATCAAACTGCCCCAAATCAATATCCGCCATCAGCTTGAAGTGCTTGTCCCAATCATTAGCATCAGCCCCTATAGCCTGCATATGATTAGCATCACGTATCTGATATGGGTCATTCGGCTCTCCAGTACCACCGCCGTATTTGGCCTGAACTGAAAGACAACAACAGCAGATAACAACCAATACAGTAATCTTCCCCAAAAGGCTTGAATTTCTCGTCTCACTCATTCCTACCGTACTCCAGCCACCATATCCCATTTTAAGCCGAATTTCTCCAAAAAACACGACCCAAACTCTCACAAAACAGCAAAGAAAACCTCTCAGATTTGCTAAAAACTACTTTACCATAATCCGGCAGATTTGTCAAACGATAAAATAATACAAAAGAATGTAAAAGGGAAAGAAAAAATGGGTTGAGTAAATGCGCAAATGGGTTAATGGGTAAATGGTTAATGCGAGGCAGGCTTTGTAATTGACTATTTACTATTGACGATTTACTAATGGAGGAGATTGAGGCATGTATTATATTCGATGGCCAGATTTCTCCACTCCGCAATGCGCCGCATTGCTTCAGTCGAAATGACATTGATTGATGATTGATTATTTTGGAGATTCTTCGTTGCGCTCAGAATGACAAGGGTTGAGATTACTTCGTTGCCTTATAGGCACGTAAATATTTGTTCGCAATGACGGGGAAAGGCGGTACGGCCGGCAAACAAATGGGCGGGGAGCTTGTGTTCTTTGGGAAAGTATGGCATTATGAGATACTAAGAGCCTATAACAAAATGACTCTGTATTCAAGCGGTTTGTTTTTCGTCCTGACGGCGTCAGGCTGCATCGACAATGCTTCGGCATTGCCTGTTTCACCTTCCTTGCAGGACGAAAAAACGCTCGCTTTGGGTACAACGATTCATTTTGTTAGAGACTCTAAATATGAAAGAACCATTCGAATTTATGGTAAATTGGAAAAACCCAAAGAGTTAAGGAGATCCATCATGAAAGTGAAGTCAGGTTGGCTTGGCACAATTTTAGTTGCTGTCATATGGTCGGCGATGTTGGTGGTCGCAGGTTGTGCGTCTGAGGCTGTGCCGCAAGAGAGGAAAGTCACCGTCGTGCCGTCGGAGCTGCCGGCTGTGATAAGAAAAGCCATTGAGGAGGCCTTTCCAAAGGGGCGAATCATAGGAATTGAAAAGGAGGTTGAAGGGGAGGACCCGGGGCAATATGACGTGGAAGTGCGTTCGGGGGCAAAAGTATACGAAGTTGAAATCTCGCCGGGAGGGAAGGTCCTCGAGAGCAAAGAGAGGGGGCCTACAGAAAAAGCGGTAGAGGCCAAAGGAGGCAAGAAGTGGACGGAATCTTTCGGCCAGGAAAAGTGCACTTTCTCTTCGGTCGGCAGGAACCGTTTCTTTATTCTGGAGCCCGGTCATCAATTAGTGCTGGAAAGCGGCGCGGAGAAAGTAGTAATTACCGTCCTTGATAAAACAAAGAAGATCGGCAGCGTAGAAACGAGAGTTGTGGAAGAACGGGAAGAAGAGAACGGAAAACTCAAAGAGGTCTCGCGTAACTTTTTCGCTATTTGCAGAGAGCACGGGGACGTATTCTATTTCGGGGAGGAGGTAGACGATTACCATGACGGTAAGATAGTCGACCACCCGGGGGCGTGGAGAGCAGACGAAAAAAATTCGAGGGCGGGTATCATAATGCCCGGGACGATTCTCTTAGGGGCCAGGCATTACCAGGAGATGGCTCCGAACGCCATGGACAGGGCTGAAATAATAAGCGATGACGTGACGATGAAGACGCCTGCGGGGACATTTAGAAACTGCATAAAAGTGGAAGAGACCTCCGGAATAGACGCCGAAGAAAAATACTATAAAACTTATGCGCCGGGTGTTGGTCTTATCCAGGATGAAGAGCTGGTGCTGACTAAATACAGCAAGGCTAAAAAAGAAAGCATTTCACTGGAGGATGTAACACCTATTGATAAGAAAACGGCCGGGGTTTTAGTTGCTTACGACTCCATGACCGGGAACACCGAACGGATGGCAGAGGCAGTAGCGAAAGGGGTCAGGCGAGTGGCCGGTGCGGTGGCGACTGTCAGGAAGGTCAGTGAAGTGAGCAAAGGAGACCTTGAAGCGGCAGAGGCGATTGTTCTGGGATGCCCGGCCTATTACGCCAATATACCCGGCAGAATGAAGACCGTTATCGATGATTGGTCGTGGAAGATGAAAGTTGATTTTACGGACAAGGTAGGGGGGGCGTTCGCCACGGGTGGTGGCCAGATGGGAGGCAAGGAACATACGGTCATATCGCTTCTTCTTTTTATGATCAACAATCGGATGATCGTGGCAGGCCCGCTGTATCAAGACCAAGAGGGTCAAGACATTTGGGCCGAATCGGGCGCAGGGGCAATGACCGGACCAATCGATCCCGGGGTCGGCCCCAAAGAACTCGACAGCGCCAGGCGCCTTGGAGAACGGGCGGCGCGGTTGGCGGTTAAGCTGAAAGAGTAGGTGACTTGGGGACAGGCTCTGACAGATGGAGAACGAGTTTACGGGAAAACATGGCAGGCAGAGGGAATTCCAAGGATTCCAAATCGAACAAAATGGCTGTTCTCAGCTTTGAAAGGATCTGTTTGTGAATGTTGTCTTGCACAATCCGGTTTGCATATAGTGGGTGAAACGTAAATCAGGAAATGCAGGTACGATTCCTGCGTAGTGTTGCCGTTACTTCTACGTCAGCCTTACTTGAAATAAGGTGCCGTATTTCCATTTGATTTGCCCATTTGTGGGAATCAATCCCGGTTGCAAAACTCATGCTCGAATCCCGCGATTTACGCAACCATTTCCTTATAGATCTTAATGCCCTCATGTCAGAAGCCTCTTTCTTTGATGCCGGTTTTGTAGCCGGTTGTTCAGTATTCCTCCAACAATCTTTTTCACAGTTTTCTCTACCTCTAAAAGGCAGCGAATCGATGCATGGTAACAAAATAAATGCCCGATAGAATGCCCGAACTTGTCTTAAGGGTAGTCAGACAGCCTTTTTTAAACATCGGCCTTATGATCACTGACAAGACGTTCTTCCCCGCAAGCCAAGCCGCCTGAACACGTGGACTTCAATATATGGCTCGAGCGTAATCGTCCCAGGAAGTGTGGTTAAGTGATAGTAAGAAGTCCTCTTGGCCAGAGGCACTTGTGAAGACTACCCCGGCCGGCATCTTTCATATCGTCATATATCATAAGGGTGTTAATTACTGTTTGTTCTACAGGAATTGTTTGTATATTAAAAAGACATTGTCGTAAAATCAGGTAGTTTCCGAAATGAACAGTCTGTGCGAATTTGACGAAAAGCCCTTTGAAACAGTTATTATAAGTTTGAAGTCTCCAAATAAAGGGACAAGTCGATTAAGCAGTAGACAATTGAATAAGTGCAAAGTTTTGAGCAATAGTTCGTGAACGAAACGCCAGTTCAAATTCATACGGAGCAAGTTGCCAAAACCGACACAACCGATGATAATAAGATAGAAGAGTGTCGGTCAAACTCGTTCCGTAGACCCTACTGGCGTGGGCGTTCACGAGCGAGAGAGACTCGGCACTCTTTTTTTTTGTAGGGACGATACAACTTTTTCAGGAGAAAACAAGTTCAGAAAGAAAGCGGTTTAATCAGCAAATGATAAACCGAAGCTTTCTATAAAAAGTGAGTGCGATTTACTGTTTCGTGGGCGAAACGCCAGTGAGCCCTTCGGGGCTCTCTTTCTACGGAAGCAGTAATAGCACAAGCGGAGCGTTGGCCTTGTGCTATTCTGTGAATGCCCACTGGTGTGGGCGCACGTGAATACACTTGGTTCAACGCTCTTTTTTATTAGTGGCTAAATTTAATGGCATCTTTGAAGGTGTAAGGAAAATGAAAGAAATAATCATAGTAGCAGGAAAAACCAAAGGTGACGTTTGCTGGCTAAGGCACTGTTTAAGGGAAAAAGGTTACAATTCAATTCCCTGCAAGTCAGCAGAGCAAATCATTGAAGAAATGGAAATCTTTTCAACCTGTGATGCAACTGTACCCCTGGTAATCATCGAGCCGGAAATTCTGAGCGATATCAGCGATGATTTAATTGCCAGGCTAAGTGACTTTGCGTTGGATATTCCATTTCTTTTATGCAATGAAGAAGAAGTACAAGCAGACTTAGCTGAGATATTCGATAAGATTTGTGAATATCGAACTCAATTCAGAACGGAACAGAACCCAGAATTGGCAGAGGTACTAAAAAACAATGGTGTTGAAGTAACATGCAGCTAAAGAAAATCACCGATGGAAAAAGACATGGTACAATATGACGTTGATCTGGAACTGCTGACCAATTTTCTGGATGAGTCGGAAGAGTCTATCGCAACTCTTGACAGTCTTTTTGTTGAACTTGAGCAGCAACCGAAGGACAAAGAAATCATCGGAAGCATTTTCCGCATCGCACACTCTATCAAGGGCCTTGCAGCATTTATGAATCTCAAAGCAATCAAAGATTTAACCCACAATTTGGAAAACGTCCTTGACAGTTTACGCGATGATAAACTTTGCGTTAATTCTACAATAATTGATTGCATGTTGACGGGTTTCGATGAACTATCAAATATGCTGGTTCGTGTCCGTGCTGGTAAAAGCCAGGTGGAAGATGAAAATAAACTGCAGGAATTACTCGCCAGGATTAAGCAATTATCAGATTCAAATATTCACGGGGACAAACGGGATACTTCAGCGGTACTCGATGATGTCTCCGGCAGAGTCGAAGAAATCTCGCAACAGGTTGAAGAGTTAGATGGCCTGCAGGATGAAATCCTTGAAGAAGTGGTGGGGGCAGAAAAGGATAAGGCCAAGGACGTCGCAGCTGTGACAACAGGGCGAACAATGCGGGTCTCTGAAGAAAAAATTGATGTCTTTATGCATTATGTCGGCGACCTGATAGAGATATCCGAATCGTTTAATCTGCTGCAAACTCGTATTGATAGTAATTTAGATACGCAGCTTGCCAGGGAATTCAAAGACGTCAATTCAGGCTTTAATCAGCTAAGCGACAAACTACAGAAATCCCTTTTGGCAATCCGCAAGGTACCAGCCAGGACTCTGATTCAAAAGGTTCCCAGGATGGTTCGCGACCTGGCAAATACGCTCGGCAAGAAAGTAAACGTGGAAGTTACAGGCCAGAACGTCCAGATTGATAAAAGCATGATCGAAGCACTGGAAAGTCCGATTAACCATCTGGTTCGTAACTGTGTTGACCACGGCATAGAAGGTCCTGAAGAAAGGAAAAAGGCGGGCAAGAACGAAACCGGTATGATCAGGATTGACATTGCTGAGCAAGGTGAAGATGTAATAATAAAAATCGAAGATGACGGGGCAGGTATTGAGCCGGAAAAGATTCGCAAAAAAGCTGTACAGATGGGGCTGGTAAGCGCAGAACAGGCAGGAGAGCTCAGTGATCGTGAAATCTTGCAGTTTATCTTATCATCCGGTTTCTCCACAGCCAAAGAAGTCAGCGATGTTTCCGGAAGAGGGGTTGGGATGGATGTTGTCAAAACGAATGTTGAATCTCTGAAAGGTACGATAGATTTGCAGAGTACCCCCGGCCGGGGCTCAACTGTTACCTTGCAACTACCGTCAAGTCTTACCGTATTGGTTGTTAACGGCATGCTTGTCAGCGTGGGTGACCAGCAATATATCATTAAAGTGGAAGACATCTACGAAGCGATCCGCCCAAAGACTGAAGATATAATAACAGTCCAAGGCTATGCAGAGTGTCTGCATGTCCATGGACAAATATATCCACTTATCAGATTACACAAGTTATTTGGAGTCGAAACTGAAATTACCAACCCCGCGGAGGCGATGGTAATTTTGGCAAAAGACAAAGATAATCGTGGAGCAATACTGATTGATAAGATATTAGGCCAGCAGCGGGCGGTTGTAAAAGAATTGGACAAACAGTTTTCGGACATAAATACGATTGCCGGGACGGCGATTCTGGCAAATACAAGAGTCGGTCTGGTTCTTGACATTCCGGGCATATTGGCTGAATCCCTGGGAGGAGGAGTAATTGAATAATACCGAAAAAAATCTTAAACGAATATTTCTGCTACCCGGTGAATATTGTGTAGTCAGCGAACCAACACGCATCGCTACACTACTTGGTTCGTGTGTAGCTGTTTGTCTGTGGGACAGATGGAAAAAAGTCGCCGGGATGAACCACTTTTTGTTGCCAACCGGGCCACAAGGTAATAGTTCAAATACTCGATATGGTGATGTTGCGATTGATGTACTTATAAAATCAATGGCACAACTTGGTTCAAAACCCCAAACTCTGCGAGCACAAATATTTGGCGGCGGTGCTGTCGTTGAGCATCTAACCTCTGTCGGTAGCGATATAGGTAAAAAGAACATCAAATTAGCACACTCACGGCTGCGTGAACACAGGATAAGAATTGCGCATCAGGATATTGGAGGAGGAGATCATGGCAGAAAAATATACTTTGATAGCACCACAGGTGAAGTTACAGTTAAAATGATCGTGATGTCTTCTGACACACAGTATCGCAGTACTAAAACAAAAGAGTTGAGCAAGCGTCAAATCCGAGTACTTACGGTTGATGATTCACCTACTGTATTGGCAATCTATAAGAAGATTATCGAGTTGGACCCACAATTTAAGCTGGTGGGCCAGGCCCACGATGCTTACGAAGCCAGGGACCTTATAGTTTCCCACGACCCTGACGTAATAACTTTGGATATCATCATGCCGAAGATAAACGGCTTGGACTTTTTACGCAAGCTGATGAAATATCGCCCTAAACCCGTTGTGGTAATAAGCACTATCGCCAAGGTCGGCAGCAAAACACGAAATAGTGCCCTTCGTACAGGTGCCTGTGACGTGATAGATAAAGAGTCTTTGAATATTTACGGTGGATTTGAAAAGGCAAAAAATATCCTGCTACCGAGGCTCAAAGCCGCTGCCACAGATACAGTTATATCCGCGAGATATAAAAAATGTCTGATTAATAGATAGCAAAGGAGCAAAAAATGGGTACTAATACAAACACGAAAGTTGCGCTTGACAGGTGTTTAGCTAACTCACCTGAAAAAATCAATATACCCCCAGATGCTGACCAGGAAATTCTCACGGACTTTATCGATTCAACAATGTCAGGCCTGGAAAAACTTGAGGGGGCAATCCTTTCCTTTGATTCAGGCCAAATAACATGCGATGATTTTGTAACCACCGCCCAAAGGATTCTTCACAACATGAAAGGTGAATCCGGTATTATGAATTTTGCTGAAATATCGGATGTTTGCCACCATGCCGAATCATTGCTGCATGAAAACTCAAAAACCATACCGGTGGATACACTATTTTCGATCAAAGATTGGCTCGCCCGAGCAATTCAGTATCTTGCGAAAATCTGCCCTGAATTATCAGAGCATATATTCAGTACTCAATCGAGGAATATTCTTGATTCGGCCCGGATAGATTTATTTGACTTAGGTTACGGCACATCAGATGCTCAAGCTGTTAAATCTTTATTATACAAAATGGGCGAAATCAGAAAATTAGCTACTCAGATAAGCAACGTGGAAGTCAAGACTTTTGCAGAAAAGGCAATAGATTTCCTCAGAGATATTCAAAATGTCGAGCAATGCGTCATATCTGATGCACACAAGGAATCATTATTCAACTTAATAGAAAGATCATATAAAGCAACAGGTAATAAATTATGACGAGGTGACTCTAAGAAATTGTGGTAAAAAACAGGATGAGACAAAACATGGTAATTGCAGTTAAAACAAAAGTTAAAGTTTTGATAATAGACGATTCTGCAATTGTACGCAAAATACTCAGTCGCCAGTTAGATGAGTTTTTAGGTATAGAGGTTGTTGGCACCGCACCTGATCCTTATGTTGCCCGGGATAAAATTTTGACCCGGCAACCTGATGTACTGACGCTTGACGTTGAAATGCCGCGAATGGATGGCATAACATTCTTACGCAAATTGATGAAATCCAATCCAATGCCTGTTATTATCTTTAGCTCTCTAACGCCAAAGAGTGGGAAGACAGCAATAGAGGCACTTCAGGCTGGAGCAATAGATGTTATTTGTAAACCAGGCCCGGCATATAGTGTCGGTGATGCCTGCAGAGAACTTGTCGAGAAGATAAAGGCCGCATCAAGAGCTCGCGTTGCAAAATTGTCAACACCACAAAAACAAGTTATATCAAAGCTGCCACAATTGCACATGGTAGAGACAACCAACAAGATATTTGCCATTGGTGCATCGACAGGTGGCGTTCAGGCATTAACTCATGTGCTTTCCGCTATGCCGCCTAATGCTCCGGGGACATTAGTGGTTCAACATATGCCGTCTAATTTTACAACGTCCTTTGCTGAACGTCTTAATACCGAATGTGAGGTAAGCGTTAAAGAGGCCGAGAACGGCGATAGAGTTATTCCGGGCCGTGTTCTTATAGCACCTGGCGGCTTGCATATGTTGTTACAGCGCAGCGGTGCAAACTATTATGTAACGGTAAAGAACGGCGCCCGCGTATGCCATCAAATACCAAGCGTCGATGTCTTGTTCAATTCCGTGGCTAAATACGCAGGGCCAAACGCGGTTGGAGCAATTCTTACCGGTATGGGTAATGATGGTGCAGCCGGCCTTCTGAACATGCGTAAAAATGGTGCATATACGATAGCACAAGATGAACAGTCTTCTATTGTGTTTGGTATGCCAATGGAGGCGATACGACAGGGAGCAGCGAAAAAAATTGTGCCGTTAGTTGATGTGGCCAGAACAATGTTTCCTTTGGCTCAAATGTAAAGAATGGATGTTTAGTACAAAACAATACCAGTGATTGATCGTAAGGTTACACAGCAAAATACCGGCAACGCCGAGGAATCTGCCAGTGCATCTGAGGAATTAAGTGCCCAGGCCCCGAAGTCTGAATTCCGACAGTTTATCGGCGGAACCGAGGGCATCTGCGACTTCAGCAAGGTCGTCTAAGCCAAAAACACTACAAAACCATTTCAACTCAAAAATTCTCCCACAATCGTTGGGACGATTATGTTCCCCAGAAGCCATTGACTTAACGGCCCTATATATGTTATAATGAGAAAAATCATTTATTTTGGTTGTATAAGGCCCATAAGCTACAAAAAAGGGAAAACCGCGATTAACGGCCTAAAACACCAGTGAGGAAGGACATTAGGGATGCTCAAATACGCGAAAACCTCTTTACTATCACTGATATTGATAGCATTTTCGGCTGGTTCGATTTCTGCCCAGTCTCAACTCGTAGGGGATGTGGATGGGAACTATAGGGTTAATTCCATAGACCTGCGTACTCTTGCCCTGCAGTGGTTGAATCAAGTCTGTCTGTACTCTGTTTGCAAAGGCGACCTGGATGGAGTCGATGGGGTAAATTGGTCCGACTTTGCCCTGTTGGCAAATAACTGGCAGATAGTGGAACCTCACATAATCATCAGCGAATTTATGGCCTCCAACAATAACATCCTGCTGGATAAAGACGGCGATTCTTCCGACTGGATCGAGATTTACAATCCGACGGACACAGCAGTCAATCTGGATGGCTGGTCTCTGACTGATAATAAGTCTAATCTGACCATGTGGCAATTCCCAGCCGTCGATCTTGATCCTGGTCAGTTCCTGGTCATATTCGCATCAGAAAAGAACATATTGGACCCGAACGAGCTGCACACCAATTTCGAACTCAACAAGGAAGGAGATTATCTGGCGCTTGTGGCAAATGACGGTAATATTATTGTTCACGAATACACGACAGAGTTTCCCACACAGTTAGCAGATATCTCGTATGGTCTGGCGCAGTACGGCGCGACGCTCGTGCCAACCGGCGCGACGGCCAACTATCACGTGCCTACCATAGGCGATGCGGCTCTGGGCACGGATTGGACCGATGTTATTTTCAACGACTCCGCGTGGGATACCGGAAAGACCGGACTTGGTTTCGGTGTTGGGGGCGCATCAAAAGTCGCCTACAACGACGTTATCTATAGCAGTGGTCAGTACATCGCCAGTAACGTCACACAGTATGGTGTTGGCAGTGGGAATCCTGGTCCGACTTACGGGCCGTTGCTGGACCAGGCCACAGGTAATAATATGGGTATCACGGCAGCGCTGTCACAGTTTGGCGGCGTAGGTTGGACGTCGAGTTCTTCTACCGGCGGAAGTGACTGCGCCGTGGGCACTGATGCCTACAATACTTTTGGGGGATTCGCGGATATGACCGGCGTACTTACATATGGCAGTGCCGGTTGGTGGGTCGACCTGGTGTTCACAGGTCTGGATCCGACCACACAGTACACCTTTGCAACGTCTTCTAATCGGGGAAATCCCAGCTATACAGACCGATTGGGGATTTATACCCTTATCGGTGCCGACACATTTACCAATGCGAGTACAATTGGCGTTGATGTCCTTGCTGAAAACAAAGTGAGGTTTAACACTGGTTACAATTATGACGCAGGTTATGTTGCTCGCTGGACTGATATTACGGCAGCCGACGGAAGCTTTGCCATCCGAGCCGAGGCCGACGCGAGCAGCCCCGAAGGTCGCAAGGCGTATTCATTTGATGTCTTCAAGCTTGAGGGAGGTTTCAGCGGCACCGATGTTGAGGGGGATATGCTTGGTGTTAATTCCTCGCTATGGGCACGCATCGACTTTTTCCTTGAAGAGGAGGATATTGGTGCCTTTGACACGCTGAAGTTGCAAATGAAGTACGAGGACGGATTTGTAGCATATCTCAACGGCGTGGAGGTTGCCAACTACAATGCGCCGAGTCCCGTGCAGTGGGACTCGACTGCCAACTCCAACCGCCCCATTGGGGAATCCATGGTCTCCAAGAGTATCAATATCATGTCTCATTTGGGCTTACTGCAACCCAAGCCCGAAAAGAACGTGCTGGCGATTCACGGACTCAACGACAACAAGAACGACGGTGAGTTCCTGATTCTGCCCGAGCTGACCGCCGCCAGGAATCAGGCAGTCCCACAATACTTTACCACTCCGACACCGGGGACGTTCAACATTGCCGGTGCGATTGGTATTGCCAGCGAAGTCTGGTTCAGCCATAAGAGTCGTAACTTTGCCGCTTCATTCCAGTTGATATTGTCTACCGCGATGAACGATGCTGAGATCCGTTACACCCTTGATGGCTCGTTGCCAACGATAACGAATGGAACTATTTACAGCACGCCGCTGACCATCAGTGGGACTACCAATCTCCGTGCCGTTGCGGTCAAGCCGGGCTGGCTGGATTCTCCGGTCGAAACACAAGCTTATATCTTCCTTGAGCCGGACGTCCGGGATTTTAGTTCTAACCTTCCTATCGCTATCGTTGATACGTTTGGTGGAAGTATCGGACAAACTACACATAGGTTTAACTTTGTCGGCTTCATCGATACCACAACAGGCGGCAGGGCCAGGATTACCGACTTGCCCGAGTTCATTGGCAGGGCCGGCATCAATATTCGTGGTAAAAGCTCAACAGGTTTCCCCAAAAAGCAGTACCACCTCGAGACCTGGGACGAATATGACCAGGATAAAGATGTTTCTATCCTGGGTTTTCCCGCCGAATCAGACTGGATCCTGCAAGGACCCTATTCGGACAAGTCGCTGATGCGTAACTTCCTGTCGTACAAGTGGAGCAATGATATGGGGCGTTATGCTGTTCGCTCGCGGTTTATCGAGCTGTTCCTCAACACAAACGGCGGGGGAATCTTGCTGAGCGATTACGTGGGAGTATACGTTTTGATGGAAAGGATCAAACTGAACAAGAACCGCGTGGACATCGCCAAGCTCGATTCGAATAATAACACAGAACCTGAAATCACCGGTGGCTACATTATCAAGAAAGATAAAATTGACTCGGGCGAGCCATCATTCTACACCAGCACTGGTCAGCAATTGCTCTACTTTGAGCCGAAATGGACTGAAATCACACAGGCGCAGAAGGACTGGATCAAGGGCTATCTTGACGAGTTCGAGACCGTCCTTTACGGACTGAATTTCACCGATCCCGTCAATGGATACGCTAAGTATATCGAGGTTGATTCGTTTCTCGATATCCACATCCTTGTTGAGTTGACCAAGAATATCGACGGTTTTCGCCTCAGCACCTACATGTTTAAGGATCGAGGCGGCAAACTAAACATGGGGCCTGCCTGGGATTATAACTTGTCGCTCGGTAACGCCGATTACCTTCAGGGGTGGATACCTCAGGGGTGGTACTACAGCCAGCTTGGCAACGGTGCTTACCCCTGGTGGCGGCGCCTGTTCGAAGATCCCGAGTTCCGGTTACGTTATGCCGATCGATGGTTTGGGCTCCGCAAAAAACTATTTACTACGGATCAGTTACTTGGGACCGTCGACAACACCGCAGCATTATTGAATGAGGCGCAGGCCCGAAACTTTAATCGCTGGTCTATCCTTGGTACCTATGTCTGGCCGAACTGGTATATTGCTTCGACTTACCAGCAGGAAATTAACTGGATGAAAGGTTGGCTTTCGGATCGGTTGACGTGGATGGACTCTCAGATCGGTACTGAATTTGCTGCTGCTCCGCCAGTCTTCAACCAGCAGGGTGGTCAGGTTAATCCGGGTTTTAATCTGACGATGACCGCATCGTCCGGCACCATCTATTACACCATAGACGGCAGCGACCCCCGAGAGCCTTTGACCGGCAATCCCGTCGGAACTCCATACGCTCCGGTGACGTTGAACAAGAGCACACACGTTAAGGCACGCGCGCGGGACGGCATCACGTGGAGCGCATTGAACGAGGCGATATTTGCCATCGGCCCGGCGGCTACGAACCTGCGTATCACCGAGATTATGTACAATCCACAGAACACCAGCGACCCAAATGATCCAAACACCGAATATATCGAACTGAAAAATATCGGAACAAGTACACTAAATCTGAATCTGGTAAGATTCACTGAAGGAATCGATTTCACCTTCCCGGATATTGAACTTGGATCCAACGAACATATCGTAGTCGTGAAAGACCAGAGCGCATTCGAAGCTAAATACGGCACATCAGTCAATACCGCGGGCCCATATATCGGCAGCCTGGCCAATAATGGTGAAAGGATTAAACTGGTAGACGCTATCGGCCTGACGATTCTGGACTTCGAGTTCAAGGACGGCTGGCGTCCAATGACCAACGGGGACGGTTTTTCTCTGACAGTGATAGATCCCGGCGACAGCGCCATTTATGGTTCGGAAGGCCTGGTCGCGCACTGGAAGTTCGACGACGGTTCCGGCGGCACCGCGACAGACAGCGCTGGCACGAACAACGGAGCCCTGGTCGGAGACCCCACCTGGACAGCCGGCCGAATTAACGGAGCTTTAAGCCTTGATGGTAACGGCGATTACGTTGTTGTTGCCCCCGTTGCTCCTTTAGCAGGAGTGAATTTAACTGCGCAAGCATGGATACGCGTGGACGAGTTTGCAGGGATATGGAATCCTATACTGACGCAGCATGATCCGAGTAACAATGGTTACTATTTCTATGTTTCCAGCGGCACACCTGCATTTTACATTGTTGGAGGCGTGGCTTTTGTTCAAGTGATTTCAAATGAAGCGATTAACACAAACCAATGGTACCATGTTGCCGGGACAAATGATGGTTCCAACCTGAAGTTGTATATTGACGGCCAGTTGAAAGACAGTGCTTCTTCAACTGGTTTCTTAGGGGCCAACTACAATGCTTATATTGGCAGCGAACCTGTTACTCCGCTCTATTACACCGGCCTAATCGACGATGTTCGCATCTACAATCGGGCAGTGAGCGAAAGTGAATTTCAGAATATAGCCGATCCTTCAGGACGCTGGAGCCAGAAAAGCTCCTGGCGTGCGAGTGTATATCGCAACGGCACGCCCGGCTGGGATGACAGCGGGATTCTCCCGGACCCCGGCGCCGTGGTAATCAATGAAGTGATGTCGCATTCGAACGCAGGGCCTGACTGGATTGAGCTGTACAACACCACCGGGGCGCCCATCAACATCGGCGGCTGGTTCCTCAGTGACAATGACAGAGATGAGCCAAACCTGATGAAATACAGGATTGCCAATGGTACAATGATTGCCGCGAATAGTTATTTGGTTTTCTATCAGGACACGGATTTCAATAATCCGGGCGACCCCGGTAGTCTCGTACATTTTGCTTTTAGTGAGAATGGCGAGGAAGCTTGCCTTTCCTCACATCAGGATCCGAACGGCATGCTGACTGGCTACCGCGATGTGGAGGATTTTGGTGCTGCACAGACCAACGTATCATTCGGCCGATATTATAAGAGCAGCACCGATAATTTCAACTTTGTGGCGATGGACTACAATACCCCGGATGCCAATAATCCTTATCCCAAGGTCGGCCCGGTTGTTATCAACGAGATTATGTACAATCCGCCAACCGGCAATCAGAATGAGGAATATATCGAGCTGCACAACATCACCGGGGCGCCGGTGACATTATACCGCGTCGATAAATTTACACCGTGGAAGTTCACCGACGGTATTGATTATACCTTCTCGGACAGTCCTCCTATTACGATACCTGCTAATGGTTATCTGATGGTAGTGAAAGACCTGGCGGCCTTTATAGCGAGATATGGCAGTATGGCGCCTGGCGTTCAGGTTCTCGGTTATTATAACGGCAGGTTAAGCAACGCCGGCGAGAGATTGCAGATTGGCATGCCCGGCGATATTGATGGGTTTGGCGCTCGTCAGTATATCCGCATTGACAGGGTGACTTACAGTGACGGCTTGCATCCTGAAGACGTTCCCGGCGGCGTTGACCTGTGGCCTACTGAAGCAGATGGTCTTGGCAAATCGCTTTCGCGTAAGGTGTCGACTGATTATGGCAATGACGTAGCCAACTGGGAAGCGGCCACGCCTTCACCCGGCGCTGTCAACCCATAGAATCCTGCGGAAAGGCAAACGTAACTTACTGTTCAACATCCGGGCGGCAAAGCTCCGGTGCTCTCTGCCTTAATCAAGACATAGGGAAAACATGTGAAATACTCTGATAACACTCGGATGATGTTTTACACTGAAAAAAACTCAAGACTTATAATTTTATGATTACACGGCTGACAGAGCTACCGCTACTTGGCACCGGAAACCACAATCATAGCAGCAGGAGGGAATGGCCTTTTTGTGATCAGCGGACTAATCTCAATGACTATGCTGAAAAACCTAACCCTTTAGAATCACCATAGAAAGATCGTGACAGCAAAAACCCCCCAGTAGGCCATCGCTCCACAGAACAGCACCACCTTTCCTTTTCTATTGTACGATCGGAACAACATAGACTTTCGCAGAAGAAGCCCCATGGTTACAAAGGCAGACAATATCAAGAAGATAGAAATGTAGCTATGAACCAGGTACAGAGCTTTCGGAGTCGACAGATTCATGTTTGTAAGTTTCGTGGCCGTTGAGATTCCACGAGGATCTGAAAAGACGTATTGCCAATAGGGAATACGTGAGACCATCTTCAATAGGGCCTTTAACACATGGGCAGCAGCCATGGTCGGGATCAGCAACACAGACAACCGCATGCTCATTTGCCGAAAGGAAGTCTTGCAGAGCAGTAGGCTCAACAAATAAAGCCCCAGTAGAAAAACAGCAGGGTAGAGAACAAACATCACGGAGGCCGACATAAATGAACCTATCGCCCCATGCATCCCAAGGATTTCTCCCAGCTTAACCGGCACCCAAGTCAAAACCGCTTTGGATGAAGACCACTCGGAGAGAATCTCATAGCTGACAAAACCCGCTACCACAAACAGGAAAGCCATTTGGGCTGGAGTAAACTCTACATGTCTATAGAGATCCATGCCAGGCTTTCGCAGCGAGAATCGCAAGTTCTTGTACGGACATGCCTTGAGACACTGTGTACAAAGCAGGCAATCCCGGTTGTCCTTGATGTTGGCAGGATAAAGGTTGCTTGTACAGGACCTACCGACCATGCGATAGTGGTTCTTTTTGGCGATGCAATCCTTGGTCTTACAAGCCTGGCACATACCCAAATCATCAGCACGCCATTCAAATGGAGACAGCAGTGAATACAGCCCCAACAGATGTCCTACCGGGCAAACGTATGAACAGAAAGCTCTTTTCTCAAAGATAAACGATACAATGATTGATGTCACAAGTAGCAGCAGCAAATAGAGACTCATCCGATGGGGTTGGCGATGAATAGCTATCGTGTGAAGTCCTACCAGTACGATCAGAACATAGAAAGAGGTGATGATCCACCCGCTACGAAACCATGAGGGTGCTTGCCGCTTCAGTCCAATTCTGGATGCGATTGCCGTGAGCAGTTCCATCGGGCACACAGTACACCACATTCGCCCTATGACGATAGTGGTGATGATAATCAATGGCCACCAGTAAGACCAGACGATAAGGTTCGCAAGATTGGTGTTACGCAGAATCTTAGCAAAAGCATTATCCTTTGTGCTTACGCCCAGACCTCCCCAAATCAGAAGGCAAAAGACAGCCAACATAGCAACCTGCGGCAACAGAGGGAACCACTTTGATTGAGCTATTCTCTTGAGCCAACTTATCTTGAATAGATTCATATCTGATCTCCGGTCAGAACCGACTTTGGGCTGTCGGATGCGATGCTTGCCAAAAACTCATGGTCAAAACCTTTTTGAGAGATACACTAAACATCTCAATATTCTAAAAGTATACATACTTCAGATCTTCCCATAGAATACCACCTTTTTCTCCTTAAGGCAAGAACAACGGATTCAACCAACCTTTCCACCAATCCACACACATGTTCTCCCAGTCCATCCCTCCCTCTCAAAATTCTTCAAACTCTTCCAAAATATGACTGTGGTAGGGCTGCCATACGACTGAGTAGTGAATAGGTGTGGATTAAGTAGGGAAAACTACCGGCAAATTCACAATGAAGCTGGGGAGAAATAGATATTGATGACAAGAGGTTCCCTTCAAGCAGAATCATTCTCAACAGGAACATACTTGTTCAGAATTCTTTTCAGTTCTTCCTGATCAATAGGTTTTGACAGGTAATCGTCACTTCCAGCCTCAAGGCATTCTTTTCTATCAGTCTCCATGACATAGGCGGTAAGGGCGACTATCGGCGTTGTTATTCCTTTTCCCCGCAACTCTTTTATAGCCGTATAGCCGTTCAAAACAGGCATTTGCATATCCATGAATATCAGGTCAAAGGACTGCTGAAGGACAATCTCCACTGCCTCTTTCCCATTTTCTGCCACAGCTACCTCAAGCCCAAGACGTTCAAGCAGTTTCCTGAACGTTTTCCGGAGACCCCAGTAATCTTCAGCAACCAGAACTTTGCCAGAGAATCGAGGGAACTCCCAAATCTTTGATTCAGAGACTAATTCATCTCCAGGCTCCTGCTTATCCAAAGAATCAAGGCCTGCCGGAATCACCAGAGAAAAAACTGACCCTTCACCAATTTCGCTTGTTACAGTAAGAGATCCTCCAAGAAATTCTGCCAGTTTCTTTGTTATTGCCAAGCCAAGACCAGTGCCACTATATTTACGAGTTTTGCCCACGTCAATCTGTGTAAATGTTTCGAAAATACTCTCCAGCTTATCCGGCGGAATGCCAACACCAGTATCTTCAACATCAAAACGGATAAGAGCGTGTTCCTTCTTGTCCTCCAACGCAACCTTTAGGCGGACATGCCCCTTCTCGGTGAATTTGACAGCATTCATGACAATATTCAGTAAGCACTGGTGAACACGGTCATAATCGGTGTAAATCCTTGATGGTAATGTGTTACTGCAAATGACTGTAAGCTGTAAGTCTTTGTTCTCGGTAAGGGGCCGCATCATGGATTCCACGGAATCGAGTAGTCTTTTCAGGGAATGCTTCGCCAGATTAAGTTCAAGTTTGTCCGCCTCTATCCTGGAAACATCCAGTATGTCCTCAGTTATTTGCAGCAGTGACCTACCAGCTTCCTGAATAAGCCCAATCTGCGACTTCTGTGCATCAGTTAATTCGTCCATGCACAGAAGATCAGTAAGACCCATAATTACACTCATTGGTGTGCGTATCTCATGGCTCATATTGGCAAGAAACTGACTCTTGGCTATGGTTGCTGCCTCCGCCTGTTTCTTGGCTTCTGTAAGTTGCTCCTCGGCTTGCTTACGGTCGGTAATGTCTATCGTAGCACCCACATAGCCTTTGATATTACCTGCCTCATCTATAATGCTCGTTGCCCTGCCATACACCCATATAACCTTGTCGTCAGATGTTATGTATCTATACTCATTCTCCCAAACTCCACCTGATTTGATATTTTCATGCCAATCAGAAAAGACCCGATCACGGTCATCCGGGTGCAAAGCCTTAGCCCACCCGTCACCCAGAACGTCTTTTTCCGGCAGCCCTGTCATTTCACACCATGAACGGTTTACAAAGATGCACTTTCCATCAGCATCTGTCATGTAGATTCCAGCAGGAGATAAGGACAATATGGTTTCGAGTCTCTCCTTGGTGCCATGTAATTCTCGTTTTGACCTTTCGCGGTCAGTGATGTCGGTCAGAACCGATATAAATCCTGTAACACATCCCTTCGTATCTCGCAGATAATTCCAGGCTACTTCAATATCTCTTTCTTCTCCATGTGCGGTCAATATTTTCTGATAATACATGGTGGGTGGGAGCTGATCTTCTACCAAGACTTTCAGGTAATCCGACAACTCATCAGGCTGTGAGTCAAGGGCTAAGAAATCTGTAATTGACCGTCCTATGAGATCCCCGTCCTGATAACCGTACATCTGGTGGTGAGCCTTATTGGCATAGATTATGGTCCCACAAACATCTATTTCCTGGATTCCATGAGGATTTCTTTCGACAAGAATACGATAACGCTCTCCCGAGTTGGGAGAGGCCCAACCCAGATTATCACGGCCTGCGATTTCCTTGTCCAACTGCTCCCTGAGACTCCCGACCATCCGGCGGAGGTCTTCTACTTCCCCCCTGAGTTTTTGTTGGGTTTCTTCAGAATCTTCCATTAAACCTATCTCCTGGATTTAACTGGCCCGGCTATGCCTATCTAAGCTCTGGCAAAAATGTATCCTCAGGTGTGAGTAGCACGCTAATGCAATAGAATACCAAGATTTCCCCCTCCCTACAAGAACAAAAGATTCGGCCAACCTTTCCCCAAATCCCACACACATGTTCTCCCAGTCCATTCTCCCTCTCAAGAATTTTAGAATTCTTTAAATTCTTCCAAAAATCAACTCACAAGTCACTCACATATGACTCACTGGTGAAACAAAGTGGACGCATTAGGGGCTGGAGGGATTGATGGGGGAGTAGTGTGGTAATAGACATCGTTTCAAGCTCTTGCGCTGTTGATCAAGCCGATGAAGATGCTAAATTCCCGATAGGTGATTTGCTTAGAGTCCAGTATGTATGGATTGTTCTGATCGTTTCTACCAGGTCTTTATAACCGTCGGGTTTAACCATATAACCGGATACGCCGAGTTTGAAACTACCAATCACCTCTTCCTGGGAAACAGAGCCTGATAATATAATAACAGGAATCTGACTGAGAACATCATCTTCCTGTATAACCCTGAGAAATTCTAACGCACCCATTTCCGCTGTATTCAAATCTGTAAGGATAAAGCACGGTTTCTCGTTGTTGGGGTCTCTTAGATATTCTAATGCTTCCCTGCAATTGGTTGAATGAACAAGAGGATTTGTGACTTCCAAATCCTTCAGTACACGTTTAACTGATATTGCATCGATGCAGTCATCTTCGATAAGCATTATTGGAATCGAACTGAACATGTGTTATCCCCCAATCTATGTCTGACGAAGCCCGGATATTCCCACCGAGTCAATTCACCAATCACCTTTTAGCTGCCAACTGAAAAATCTGGCAAGCGCAGAAACCTATAATTCTACTGACTCTTTACTAACATTATTTGCTTTGTTTTCTCGATCCAGTCAGGCTGTGACAGGAACGACATCACTTTCTCAAATTCCTTTTTCAATTCATCAAACGTCGAAGTCGCCGCGTCTAAATCATTTTCTCTGGCTGCACATTCCAGCTGACAAGCTATATCCGATAGTCTTTTTGCTCCGATATTTCTACCTGCTCCCTTTATCGCATGAGCATAGAATTTGATATCCTTGCTGTCTCCAGAGTTTACAGCCTCAGAAAGCTTATCGAACCGTTCTTTGTTGTCTTTCAGGAATACGGGCATAATTTCCCTGACCAATTCTTCATCCCCCAGTCTGTCAATAAGCTGACTCCAGTTGATAATTTCTTCAGTGACATTGGTATGGGCCTTTTCCTCAGAGCCGGATTCATTGCAAGTTCTGTCGTAGTGAAGCTTTGAAGACTCATCAGCCTGCGATTTGACTGAGTTGATTTTCTCACCCGGAGGGCTGTTCTGCGCAGGTAAGAATTTACGAATTTTTTCCAGCAGCTGCTTACGTTCGATTGGCTTTGTTAAATAGTCATCGCAGCCAGCATCGAGACATTTTTTTTCATCTCCACTCTTTACGGAAGCGGTCAGTGCGATTATCGGCGTTTTGACTCCTTTTTTCCTAAGTGCTTTTGTAGCCTCATAACCATCCATATTAGGCATCTGAATATCCATAAATATCAGGTCATATTCCTGTGTTAGGGCCTTTTGTACGGTTTCAACTCCGTCTGTTGCGATTGTCACCTCCAAACCAATCCTGTTCAATAGTATCCTTGCCAGCATTTGATTAGTTTCTACATCCTCAGCAACAAGTACATGGCCGGAAAATTCGTGTTGTTCCACTTGCTCCTTAGCGGTATTTGTGTGACTGGCGATGTTGTTTCTATCCAGGAAAGACTGCTTAGTTACATCAAGACCAGCCGGTATTACAAGTGATAACACCGAACCTTTTCCAACTTCACTGGCTAATGTTAACTCTCCGCCAAGGAGTTCTGCCAACTTTTTGGTGATAGTCAATCCCAACCCTGTTCCACCATACTTGCGAGAAGTGCCTTCATCTGCCTGAGTGAATACTTCGAATACCTTTTTCTGCTTTCCGGGAGAGATACCAATACCCGTGTCTTCAACATCAAAGCGGATATACGATTGATTTTCTTTGTCTTCCAAAGAAACATTTATATACACATGACCTTTTTCAGTGAATTTAATGGCATTATTTACAAGGTTGATTAAACATTGCTGCAAACGAGCACGGTCAGTGTAGATGTTAGCGGGCAGGCCTTTGTCTTCTCGAACCTCAAATTTCAGGTCTTTTTCAGCTACCAAAGGACGCATCATAGATTCAATCGCATCCAACAGGTCCCTAAGAGAGCACTGGTCCATTTCAATATCCAGTTTCTCGGCCTCAATCCTGGAGAAGTCCAGAATGTTATCTATGACCTTGAGCAGGTGTTTACTGCTGTTACAAATTATTTTAATATAATATCTCTGCTGGTCTGTAAGTTCTTCATCAGCCAAAAGGTCGCTGAAACCCACAACAGCATTCATCGGCGTTCGTATCTCATGACTCATCGTTGCCAGGAATTGACCCTTGGCTGCATTTGCCCACTCTGCCTGGGCAGCCAAGTCATTAGCTCTTGCGGTGGCTTCCATCAATTGTTGGTTAAGCTGCTCTGCCTCTTTTCTGGCGCATTCGGAATCTGCCATCATGTTCATCGCCGCCTGTCTGCTCAGTTCTTCTTCAGCCATTTTCTTTTGGAGCCGGCTTTCAGTCTTCCTGAGGACAGATGTCTCCTTTTCCAGCCGCTCATTTAATGATCTCAGTTTCTCTGCCGATTGTGCCTCGGTTGTCAACTTTGATTTTTCTTTCTGAATTTTATCATACCAACCACCTGCTGCAAAAAAAACCACAATAGCCACAACGATCAAAACATAAAGGATACTTTTTAGTAATCCGATGCGGTTCTGCGCTTTGACTTCGAATAGTTTTACGGCCTCATTCATTTCACTTAGTAAATCCTGATTTTCCGATAAAACATAACTCACGGCTGAGGTAAATTTCTTATCGATATTGTCCCGAGTGTTTACAATTATCTCGATATTAGTCTTGAATTCCTGCCACATCCGGCCAATTTTAGACAGTTGGGCGCGAATGTCGCTGTATTTGCACTTCGGTAATACCATTGTATGTTGACCAACAGTAACGCTACCACCATCTAATAATGCCGTAAGCATTTCGTCAAACGCCATTTCTGTTGCCAACACATCCGACCTAAACTCTTCAATACTCATAATGCGCGTTGGCCACGAGACGGATATAGCACCACAAACATCTCCTACCCTATATCCCGTGGCAAGATCATCCGGATATTTTTTGCGAATAAACGCAGGCACCTTTTCCGGGTCACTGTGACAACCTAAACAAGCCTGGGACACAAACAAAGGTTTGATATACCGCATCGTGGCTTTATCATTTTCGATAACTTTCTCGGTCCAATCTTTATCCTGCCAATGTGTGGGATTGCCCTCCATCCGAATCAAAATCCTGGCCTCATAAGCATCCGGCTTGTTTGCCGGATTGCGATACTTATTGCTTACCTGACGAAGCGTAATTTCTTTATTCACAGAAAATTTTTCTGCTATCCTACTGACAGCTGCAGCAGGTAAAAAACCAAGTGTTTCCGACGTCACCTCAAATACACCTTCCTGCTTTGCTTTTGCAATAGACTCTGCCAAGTGTCCTCTGGTATGTATTATCAGATCCACTATATTATGTGCTTTGTTTTTTTCGTTGAGTTCTGTTGCGTAACCTAAGATAGCTTTTGCTAATTTCTGCGTCAGCATTCGCTGGCGGCCGGCTAAATTTATTATCCTGGCATCCTGCCTCTGAGCGCCGGTCAGCAAGAATATCACACCGACAATTCCTACGACAAGAACTGCAAAAACAGCTATCATTACAGTCGAAATCCAAGTTCTCTTATGTCGTTGCTTTGTGCCCATTTCTTAATCAGTATTTCCACTTAAAGATTTACTTTCTATCTTCTGATAATCGCTTTTGTATTTTTCTTCCCTGCCAAACTCGCACAGGAGACCGTCAACCTCTTTTTTCAACCCAATCATCCGCAATTCTCGACCCACTGCCAGGTTGTTAAATCGCTCTAACTCTTTCAACGTTTTATGCGACTTTTCTTCAGCCTGCTTAAGCTTTTCAATCGATGCAGTGGTACTTTTTAAATCACGAGCCATCTTATTGAAAGAGCTGGCCAGGTCACCAATCTCATCATTTGAGTTAACCTCTATCCGAGTGTCCAAATCACCTGCTCCTATTTGGGCTATGGCAGCTTTTAATTTTGCGATGGGATTTGAGATGGAATGGAAAATGAGGTAACCTATCCCTATTGATAGTATCAAAGCAACAGCAACAAAGACAAAAACTAAACGTGTGCTCGTTTTAATTAGATTTCGAGTATGGTTGTTTACTAATTCCACTTCTTCTGTAGAGGTCGCGAGCGCCTCATCGTATCGAACACCTTTCCTCTGAACATAGTCTCGAAGACCTTGTTCATAAACCTTCTTTTGATTCCAATATTCATTGTCTTCCAATATTTTAACTGCTTTTTCTGTTTGTCGGTTATTAACAAGCTCAATGGCTTCGTATTCCATGTCCACAAGAGCAAGATTTGCCTTATCAACACTTGAGAAATATTCCTTGTCCTTTTCATCTCCCCCCTCAATGGCCTTCTTTATTATTCTGCCCAATTTCGGCTCAACATCCCTATAACGTTGTTCCCATTTTTTATCCTGTGTAAAAGCGTAGTTCCTGGCAGATTGAGTCAACACCTCGTCATAATAACGTATGAACTGAGCTAATCCATCCAGGTATGATGATTCACTTATTGTCCTTATGGTTTCAGGTATATCCTGCTCCAGGGGCTCAGCAATTTCATGCAGTTGGTATAAACAAATAGACCCTACCACTGCAACCAATGACACAATCGCCAAGAATCCAAAAGTCAACTTTTGACTTATTTTCATTTCATCTTCCCTTGTTCGAGTTTTATGCCTGCAATTTAGCCCTTTGGTCTACCTTTTACATACTTCCTGCACAATCAAAGTATCGGCAGATATTAAGGGGTCAGAAACAAGTGATTTCGTATTCAGAAAAATCACGTAGAATCCGAAATAGATATGCTCTAAAAACCAATTTTTGCAGCTGGAACCCGGTGAACAGTTCCTATAAAAAACATTCTTGATACGATAATCCGATGGCCAGAGACTTCGTCGCGACTGACGAGTTTGGAAACAGTTCTTCGTTCAACGACCCAAATCTTTCCAAATCCCAACTCACATGCTATTCACCTCTGACTGAGTAGTGAATCAAAGTGGACGCATTCTGGACGCATTGAGCCATTTTGAAAGGGAAAACAGGAGAATTTTAGAAGTTGAGATTTATATAAATTATAGAGAGAAAGAAGATATAAAAGTGGGCAGGGGCGGACTTTAACCGCCGAGACACGGATTTTCAGTCCGCCTTGGAGTTTTGTAAGTATTTGTGAATAAATGATCAATAATTGTCAAAAAAGAACTTGTGATGCTGGCCGTAACGTGACAGTAGCCTAACAGAGCATACGTGTTGCAAATTCCGCTGCAAATCAACGGCTCGGGTTAATCCTCCCGCTTTCAGTCAGCAGAAATGGCGCAGGTTGCAAAGCTGGTGCAGCGGATAGATGAAACACCTGTTGACAGACAAGTTGCACAGGCGTCTATCAGCTCCGTAATGGTTTCGGAAAACAACATTTTACAAGCACAATGAGGTTTTTTCATCTCCCCCTCTCAAAACGGGTAATCGTGTGCAACAAGACTATTGACTCTATGTCCTATAAATGCTATAATTTAAATACCGTTTATAGGATATTGTTTGCACAAGGACTGGAATTTACAAGAGATAAACACCACGACGAAGGCGGCCTGAGATATCGGTTAGGAAGGAGATAAAGATGCCCAGATTTATAACTACCTCGTTGCTCTCAGTGGTTTTGATAGCATCATTGGCTGGTTCGACTGGAGCCCATCCTTACCTCGTAGGCGATGTTAACGGGGACCTCAAAGTTGATTGGAAAGACCTGAAAATTCTTGCCGACCGTTGGTTAGATCCAAGCTGCCTTGCCCCTGCGTGCAAAGCCGACCTGGATGGTGTGCCTGGCGTAAGTATGTTTGACCTTGCGCTGTTGGCGGGGGACTTGGGCCATGACCACAGCCAAATTAGGCTGGTGATTAATGAGTTCATGGCCGAAAACGACAGGTTCATCCAGGACCCAAATGGTGATTATCACGACTGGATCGAGATTTACAACTACGGCGATTACAGCATCGACATAGGTGGTATGTACCTCACAGATGATGTGAACGATGCCAACCAGTGGTATCGAATTCCCGACAATTACCCTGAGAAAACTACCATTGGCCCCTTCAGCTACCTTCTGATTTGGGCTGACAGCGAACTCTCAGAAGAGGGTCTGCACGTGGACTTCGGACTCAATGCCGGCGGCGAGGAAGATGTCGGCCTGATTGACACCAACGGCAGTACTCTGATTGACAGTATCATTGACTTCCCGGCACTTGGCGGAGATAATTCCTATGGTCGCTTTCCCAATGGCAGCGGTCCATGGAGTGTCTTTTTTCATGACACCAACACACCCCCAACGCCGGGAGAATTCAACGGAGGTGAATCCGGCATCAACGTTGTCATCAACGAGATTACGTACCATCCCTACCACTCCACTACGGGGACCATCGAGCCCGAGGATATCCGGGCCGAGTATATCGAGCTGTTTAACCGGGGAACGGAGTTGATCAGCCTGGCTGGCTGGCGATTTACTAATGGCGTTGACTTCGCTTTCCCGAACGATGTGACAATTGATGTGGGAGAGTACCTTGTTGTCGCAGCGGACGTGAATACGTTTACAGCCAATTACCCGGGCGTAACCAACGTGGTGGGCGGCTGGTACGGACGGCTGAGCAATTCCGGCGAGGCAATTGAACTGATTGACGATATACGTGTGAATATCGACCGTGTTCGCTACGCCGACGAGGGCGACTGGGCCGTGCGTGAGGAGGGCCCGCTTGATAACGGCCACCGCGGGTGGGTCTGGTACGACGATCATGACGGAGGAGGCAAATCGCTGGAGCTGGTCAATCCAGCGCTGTCTAACGAGTATGGGCAGAACTGGGTGGCGAGTCTCAATAACGGAGGCACGCCCGGTGTGGCAAACTCAGTAGCTGACAATGATATCGCACCGATGATCCTGGAGGTGAAGCATCGTCCGATTATTCCGCAGTCTACGGCTCCGGTGACTGTGAAAGCCCGTATCCTCGACGAGCTGACGACCGACATCACGGTAACGCTGCATCACCGGGTTGACGGTGCCTCAGGCTTCGCCACACTCACGATGTTTGACGATGCAACGCACGGTGACAACGATGCCAATGACGGCGTTTACTCCGCACAGATATCCGCTAAGCCCAACGATACAATCGTCGAGTTCTACATTGAAGCGAGTGATGCCGGGGCTAACTCTCGAACCTGGCCTGCACCGAGCCTGGTTGGCGGCACGCCTGAGCAGGTGACGAACCTGCTGTACCAGGTTGACGATTCATTTGACCCGAATGCCAAGTGGGTACCGGGCAGCGAGCCGATTTATTATCTCATCATGACGGGGGCCGAGTGGACAGAGTTGGAATACATCGGAACTCGCTACCCTGACGCCGATACCTATGCCCAGATGAACGCTACATTCATCAGTGTGGATGGAGTAGATACAAAGCTGCGTTACAACGTTGGCGTCCGAAACCGAGGCCATGGCTCGCGGAACGACCCGCCGAATAACTATCGCGTGAACTTTCCGCATGATCGGTCATGGAAAGATGTGACCGCGATAAATTTGAACACTAAGTACACATACCTCCAGTTGGTCGGCAGTGCAATCTTCCGCATGTCGGGACTGGCGCATAGTGAGGCTAAAGCTGTACAGGTGAGGATCAACGGCCGGAACCAGGCTGTAACTAACGACGAGATGTACGGCTCGTATGTCCACCTGGAGGTCGTCAACAGTGACTTTGCCAACAATCATTTCCCGGACGACGACGCCGGCAACACTTACAAGTGTATGTGGACTGGTTCTGCCTCTGTATCTGCGGACCTTGATTATGAAGGCACTAATCCGGATGCCTACCGCGATACGTACTTCAAGAGAACCAATGTCTCTGAGGACGACTGGTCCGACCTTATCGAGCTGACATACGTTCTTTCCGACAATACGGCGGACAATATTTATGTCGAGGAGGTCAACAGGGTTCTCAATGTGGAGCAGTGGCTGCGTTTAATCGCCGTCAACGTACTAATAGGCAACAACGAGACTTCACTGGCCAACGGAAGAGGAGACGATTACTATCTGTATGGCGGCCTTGAGGACCCGCGGTTTGTAGTGATCCAGCATGACCTGGATTGCTTGTTCGGCATCGGCGATAATCCCGATGCCAGTGCTGTCACCCGCGGCATCTTTCGCGCCACAACGCTTGCAACGATGAAGCGGTTTATGGAGCACCCCCAGTTTGTCCCTCGCTATTACCGGCACTTGAAGGACCTAATAGAGACGACCTTTTCGCCGGAGCAAATAAACCCGTTGGTGAACCATGTTCTGGGCGGATTTGTACCGCAGGCTACAATCGACGATATCAAGCAATTCATAGCAGCACGCAGCTCATACGTTCTTTCGCTCATCCCCTCTGAAATGACCATCAGCTCCAACCTGCCACAATCTTACGGCTACTACATTACTGACAGCAACGTTGCTGCACTTAATGGGTCTGCCGATTCCATCGAGACCCGTTCTGTGCTTGTGAATGGTCAGTTGGCCTACTGGTCTCCGCTCGATGGGATTTGGTCGATCGGCGAAAGTACAGGGACCGTTATAAGAGAAGTTACACTCGTGGCCGAAGATGATGCCAAGGCTGTGCTTGTTCCAACGGGCCCCGTCAGTAATGACTGGCGAAGCGACCCCAATTTTGATGATTCGAGCTGGAATGACTACAGCTTTGTTTCCAACAGAGATGGTGGTGTCGGATACGAAAGGGGATCCGGCTATGGAGACGATATCAGCTATGATGTAGAAACGGAGATGTATAGCAATAATCCCACTTGTTATATACGCATCCCATTTACAGTCGATGCCTGCGACCTTGTCGACCTCGACTTCATGACGTTGAAGATGCGATACGACGATGGCTTTGTAGCTTATATCAACGGCGATAGAGTAGAGGGAGTTTATGAGCCGTTTCCGTTACTGTGGAACTCCGATACGGCCAATAATGGTAGCCATGAGGCTGGTGAAAGTTTCGACGAATTTCCCATCTCTGGGTATATCAGTTCCCTTCAGCCGGGTAATAACGTACTGGCAATCCATGGGCTGAATATCTCCACCACGAGCTCCGACTTCCTCGTCTCGGTCGAGCTGGTCGTAGGCACTTTTGATTATGATGTTGAAGGATTTGCACTGAATCCGGGTATCAACCGTGTTATCGTTCAGACGTTTGACGAACCCAATGGAACCGGTAATGAGCTTGAGAAGGATTTTGTTGATATCTGGTATGACGATGGTGATGAAGTAAACTTTTCCGCCATGCCTCCGGGCAATTTGGTTCTGGATGCTGCTTCCGGCCCGTGGATAGTGACAGGTGACCTGGCTGTGTCCTCGGGTGCAACACTGACTATCGAGCCAGGGACGACACTGTTCTTCGAGGGCAACACCGGTATAACGGTGCAACAGAGTGGCCGGCTTGTGGCTGAGGGAACTCAGTATCAGCGTATCAGACTCACCCATGTGCCAGGCGGCTCGAACTGGGACGGTGTTAAGTTCGACACGACACTTGAGGACAATCGGCTAACCTATATCGATCATGAGTTCGGTGATGGTCAGGGCATGTCAACCGACGTTCAGCACTCTCGCGTTCTGATCGATAATATGACCTGGGCCGGAACAAATGCTATGGTACTTAATATCGACCATCCATCGGTCATTTGCCGTAATTCTGTTTTTCCGTCTATCACCACTACCGAGCCTCTTCACGGTGTTGGCCTTACGGGCGACGAGTATATAATTTTCGATGGCTGCGTTTTTGGAACGGCAAGCGGTTATAACGACATAATCGACTTTAGGGATGCCCAGCGTCCCGGCCCGATCTTCCAGTTGTACAACAATATCTTCCTGGGTGGTGATGATGACGGAGCAGACTTCGATAGTTCCGACGCACACGTCGAGGGCAATATCTTTATGAATTTTCACGGAGGCGGCGGCGATGGTACCTCTAATGCCGTTTCCACCGGTGTTGAGGGCGGCGACCCGACAGAGGTCTGCGTCGTCCGAAATATCTTCATTAACAACGACCACGCAGTCCTGCTCAAGGAAGACTGCTTCCTATGGGCAGAGAACAACGTTTTTTTCAACTGCGATATTGCCGTAGTCAGTTTCGGTGAGCCCTATAGAAATCCGCCAAGGGATCCGGGGGGAGGCGTAGATATGGAAGGAAACATCTTCTGGAACAACGCTGAGATATTTGAGCATTTCTTCCAGGAACCCCTCCCGAACTATGGCCCGACTGGTGATGTTAATATTTGCGACTCAATACTCCCAGCCGAGTGGCACGACCTTGGCGTGGGCAATATTGACGCTGACCCTATCTTCGTTGATCCTAACACTGATTTCCATCTCAAATCCATGTCACCAGCGATCGAGGCTGGGCCCTGGGGGCTCGATATGGGTGCACATGTCCCGGCCGGTGCCGCCATTTGCGGCGAACCTGACGAGATAACATACCGCACTGATGCCACGCTCAATGTCGGTGGACCTGGCATCACGCATTACAAATATTGCATCAACGACTCGAACGGGCCATGGAGTGGGGAATTCTCTGTCGATACCCCGATAGTGCTGAACGGAATGGCTGATGGGCAGTCTTACACCGTTTATGTGATCGGCAAAAACTCCGCCGGTGAATGGCGGCAAAGCCAGGATAATGCCACTGTCTCACGCACCTGGACTGTCGACACCTCTCACTGGCGACTTGTTATCAGCGAAGTCCTGGCCCGAAATGTTGAGGCCGTTGACCACAATGGAACTAACCCCGATCTGATTGAGCTATATTACGACGGGCCCGCTTCACTCGACCTGACCGACATGAGTATCAGTGACAATCCGGACAATCCGAGGAAGTTTGTCTTCGGCGCCGGGACCACCATCGAGCCTAATGAGTATCTGGTTCTCTACGCTGATGATAATCTTATCACCCCGGGCATTCATCTGGGCTTCGGGCTCGACGGCGAAAGCGAGGACATTTACCTCTACGACAGCCCGTCCCTCGGAGGCGAGCTGCTCGATTCGGTCGAGTTCGGTCTTCAGCTTCCCGATTTGTCCATTGGTCGGATTGGCTACGACGGTCGATGGACGCTGACACAACCGACTTTCGGCCAGGCCAATATCGCCCAGCCACTTGGTGATCCAGCTATGCTGAAGATCAACGAGTGGTTTACCAACAGCGATATGCTGACGGAAAACAACTTTATCGAACTATACAATCCCCACGCTTTTCCGGTGAATCTCGGCGGTTTGTTTCTGACGGATAATCCTGTTGCACGGCCGGACAAGCATGAGCTTGCTCCACTAAGCTTCGTCCCCGGCGTGGGAATGGCCGTTCTCATTGCCGATGGCGACCCGGAAGACGGGCTGAATCACCTGAACTTCAGGCTTTCGGCCGACCAGGAAATCATTGCCCTGCTCGACGCCAACCTCAACGAAATCGATAAAGTCATCTACGGTCCGCAGACTACCGATGTCTCCCAGGGTCGTTCCCCAGACGGCGCCGACACTTACGTATTCTGCGAGCCGCCCACACCTGGTGTTTCAAACATCGATACGATGGTGATAAACGAGGTGCTGGCACATTCGCATCTCGGCGATGCAGATTGGATTGAATTGCACAACACTACCGGTAATCCCATTGACATCGGCGGCTGGTTCCTCAGTGACAATAGTGGTAACCGGATGAAGTATGAGATTACTGAGGGGACAATAATTGATCCAAACGAGTATATCGTTTTCCGTGAAGATGTGAATTTTGGTAATCCAAACGACCCCGGATGTCATATACCCTTTGCATTGAGCGAGAACGGCGAGACCCTGTGTCTGTCCTCGGGTCTGGATGGTGTGTTGACCGGGTACTATAAAGAGCAGAAATTTGGCGCTTCACAGACTGGTGTCTCGTTTGGCCGTTACCTTACAAGTACCGACAGGTATGACTTTGTGGCGATGGACTACAATACTCCGGACGCCAATAATGCTAATCCCAAAGTCGGCCCCATTGTGATCAACGAGATTATGTACAATCCGCCAACCGACAATCAGGATGAGGAATATGTCGAGCTGTACAACATCACTGGAACGCCTGTGACATTATACCGCATCGATAAATTTACGCCGTGGAAGTTCACCGACGGTATTGATTATACCTTCTCGGACAGTCCACCTGTGACGATGCCTGCTTATGGTTATCTAATGGTGGTCAAAGACGTGGCGGCCTTTATAGCAAGATACGGCAGTATGCCGCTTGGCGTTCAGGTCCTCGATAATTATAGTGGCAGATTAAGCAACGACGGTGAGAAAGTGCAGATTAGCATGCCCGGCGATGTGAACAGCGATGGTGTGCGTCAGTATATCTGCATTGACCGTCTACGCTACTATGATGAAACTCCGTGGCCCGCTGAGCCGGACGGGTACGGCAAATCGCTTTCGCGTAAGGTGCCGAATGATTACGGCAATGACGTAGCCAACTGGGAAGCATCCGCACCTTCTCCCGGCGCCGCCAATCCATAGAATCCTGTCAAGGCCATAGACTTCCTGGCAACGAAGGCGCATTGCAGAAATCATTAGGCCATGCAGATCGCCGTAGAGCCGAACGCCAACGAGAAAAATTTGAACGCAAACTACGAATGGGTCTTGTTGAGCCTGGCTCTATGAAGCTTAGGGATTTTGTTGTTAATTGCAGGAGGACAGGGATAGTTAGTTCTGACAGGTTGTCAGTTCATTGCTTAAGGAAAAGTTATGGAACTAATCTTGCTGATTTAGGAACTCCTGTTCATACTCTAAAATCCTTGATGGGACATGGCAATATTCAGACTTCAATTTCTTTCTACATTAAGAATAATGATGAGAATAGTATGAAGGCAGTTAGGGGGCTGGAGGGGCTGATGGGGGAGTAGGTTCGATGAACGCTTGACAAGCACAGTCAATACCAAGGGAACTGACAAACCTTACTGCCATCACAGAAACCATCAAAGCCATAATATGTGAAATAGTAGAATACAAGATGAAAATTGCATCGCCCCAGGTTATAGATGAGTGAGCTCTCAAAAAACCTGGGAAAAACAACATAAACAAATTAGGTATAACAATGCCCGTAATAAGAAAGAATGTTAATAATGGCTTTGCTTTCAATAATTTAACTTTCCACATAATGCCAAAACTCTTAGACAAGCTACAATCGGCAACAATTATTATTGCCGGGATTAATAAAGTCAGCTTAGCCAATATTAATTGCATGAAAGGAAACCGCATTCGATTGACAAGAGGGGAAATAGTATCTCCCTTAATAATTATACTAAGTAACCAGGGGAAAAACATCATAGCGAATCCCAATAATATACCACCCCCAAGAATCCTCCAGAAAAAGTGTTTGCCTATTCTCATTAGGTCGAGAAGTGATTGCCTCTTATCCTGCTCAAGGTAAACTGTTCGTAGAAATCCTGTCGAGACTACTAAAATAAACAAGGACATGCTTATAGTCACAAATGAGACCAAAGTTGTAATATCAGGATAAATTCTTAATGTCAATACTATTAGACGGTGCAGAAACCAAAGTCCAATTATTAAGGTTACCTCATACCAACGGGCCTTAAGAATAGCCAGTGTCTCTTTAATTTCATTCATAAAGAATTCCCCATGTAGCATTTATATACTTGTTCAACTACGCTACTAAGCTTCTTTACCAAATAGAATATCCAGTCTGCCTTGTAAATCAAGGCCAACTCCCACACATGTTCTCCCCAGTCCATCCCCACTCCATTCTCCCTCTCAGAAATCTCAAAATTCTTCAAATTCCTCAAAAACCAACTGGGGTATAATTCTCATATACCTCAGTAGTGAAACAAAGTAGACTCATTTGGGACGCATTCAGCCATTTTGAAGGGGAAAATAGGAGAAATTTAGAAGTTGAGATTTATATAAATATGTATAGAGAAAGAAGATAAAAAAATGGGCAGGAGTGGAATCGAACCGCCGACACACGGATTTTCAGTCCGTTGCTCTACCAACTGAGCTACCTGCCCTAATCTGCTTTACTTTACATCCCAACGGCCAAGATGGCAAGAAAATTCAGGGCAAGCTGTGTCATTTTGACTGTCTTGAGAAAAATTCTTTCACAGATACCTCAAGCAAAGATCTTACGAGCATGCTGGTAAATCCCCAAGCCTCAGGATGCAGATTTAAATCCTGTTGAGCCTCTTAGCCAAATCCAGGAGTCCACTAAACGTACAGTCGATTTTCTCCAGGTACCCAGCTTATCCACCCACACAAACAGCATTTTTGGCCACTATTTTGCAGCTTATCACAAAATGTTATTTCTTTAATTTGACAACGAATGCTTCAAAGCTACAAAATTTATAAGAAATTTAGTATAATTATAGGTGTGTTTTCTGCCACTATTGCTTTGCAGGTTAGAGTACAGTGTAACAACATATGAATGGCTATTCCAATAACCTCTTGAAATACCCATTAAGTGAGGTTTAAGTTGACAGTTCTGTGCGAGTTATGTCCGAAAGCATGCTTGATTGAATCCGGCCAAAGCGGCGAGTGCCGGGTGAGAATAAATATCGACGGGGTATTGCGAACAGTTGTTTATGGCTATCCCTGCTCGATTCATATCGACCCGGTCGAAAAGAAGCCTCTTTTTCACTTTTTGCCAAGTACCGGGATTCTTTCCATAGCTACCGTAGGCTGTAATCTCCACTGCCTCAATTGCCAGAACTGGGAAATATCACAAGCCAATCCGGAAGAGAGCCAGGCCGTACTTTGCCCTCCTGCAAAACTTGTGGAATTGGCGAAGCAAAACCGCTGCCCTTCGATCGCATATACCTACACAGACCCGATCGTTTACTACGAGTATACTTATGATTCGGCAAAACTTGCCAGGGACAATGGAATACGTAACGTGCTCGTGACGGCTGGTTACATCAATGCCGAACCCTGGAAAAAACTGCTTGAACATGTCGACGCGGCCAACATAGACTTGAAATTCATTTCCGATGAACTCTACAGGCGTATTTGTTCAGGAACGCTGAAGCCCGTTCAGAACGCCCTGGTCCTGGCCAAGGCAAGCGGTGTATTAGTCGAAGTTACGAACCTTGTTATCCCGACGCTGAATGATAAGCCGGAACAAATACGCGAGCTTGCCGGCTGGATCAAAGCAAATCTTGGCCGTGAGACTCCACTGCATTTTTCGGGCTTTTACCCTCAGTACAAGATGAAAAATCTGCCGTCGACTTCGCTGCAGACACTGGAGACGGCCCGCGAAATCGCAATCAGCGAAGGACTGGACTACGTTTATATAGGAAACGTCCGGAGCAAAGAGGGCGAGAACACATATTGTCCGGGCTGCAAAAAGCTGCTCATTGAACGCAAGGCCTACACTATCCTGCAGAACCGGCTAAAAGATGGACATTGCCCGGATTGCAATAAAGAGATATACGGAGTTTGGAAATGACACGCAGAAAATTCATTCAGAAATTAATAACAGCGGGGTCAGTAATGATTGCCGGGGCTTCGTGGCTGGTGAAAAAAGCAGCACCGCGTAAATTCGTGCGGGCCTTTCGAGTTAAAAAGTATCCCGGCTCATTAAGGCCTTTGCGAGACCTTTCTAAACAAAGCAAATGGAGCGGTTAATAATATGGATAATCGGCCCAACCAAAAATTCCAAATGAAAGCTTTAATCGGCTTGGGGATTGTGCTTGTAGGTTCTCTGGCCATACTCTTGTGGAAGACAGGGAACCCGGCAATTTCTGCTGAAACTAAAGAAACAACAGGATCCGAGAACAAAGAGTCTGTAAGGCCATCCAAAGTTGTTCACCGTTCTATAATCAGCGAGTTGGGATGGTACACTGCTGATGCCCAAGTTCTGGGCAAGCAAATTGCGGGATTCAACCAAAAAGCTGAGGTCAAGCCGATAAGTAACGTAATCGCCATGATTTTGCCGCATGCGGGCTATCGATTCTCGGGTCAAATTGCAGTTGGCGCACTTAAAACCACCGAGAAAAAATACAGACGAATTATTGTGATTGGTCCAAGCCACAGGACGTACATGGAAGAGATGCTGAGCGTTCCGCGCGTGACGCATTACGAAACTCCCCTGGGCCAGGTACCGCTGGATATGGGCTTTATAAACAAGCTTCTCGAATATCCTGTTTTCCGCAGTATGCCGTATGCGCACAAAGAGGAGCACAGTGTTCAGATAGAACTTCCGCTGCTGCAATACAAACATAAAGATTTTAAGTTCGTACCGATTGTTGCCGGCCAATGCTCTTTGGAGACAATCCGCAAAGCAGGCAGCATTTTGAAAAGCCTGGTCGATGAGCATACCCTGGTTATTGCCAGTTCTGACTTCGTTCATTACGGCTCAAATTTTCGATATGTGCCTTTCAAAACAAACGTGGCTGAGCAAATAAAAAAAGTTGATATGGGGGCATACGAGCATATAGCCAACCTGGACTGTGAGGGCTTTTTGAAATACAAGCAGACAACGGGTGCAACGATATGCGGTTATATTCCCGTGGCGATACTGCTTTCGATGCTGGATAAACCAATCGAGGCCCACTTAATAGAATACGCGACCTCCGGCGAGTTGACGGGTGATTATAATCACTCGGTGAGCTATCTTTCGGCGGTCTTTTCCGGGGCATGGCCAACAAATCCGGCGATGGCGCTCAAGCCAAACAATCCTGAATTGAGCGAGAAAGGCAAGAAAGAACTGTTGGCGTTGGCGCGGAAAACAATCGTTTATTATCTCCAGAACAAACAAGTTCCGGAACCTTCCAAGTTGGGTATTACAATCAGCGAGGCAATGAGAGTTCCCCGTGCAGCGTTTGTGACACTTAAGAAGATTGCCTTGCTGCAAAAAAGTGGCGAACAAAAGCCGCAAGAGGTTTCTCAGCTCAGAGGCTGCATAGGCGACATTTTCCCGCGAAGGCCTTTATACAAGTCGATTATCGGCAATGCCATCAATGCCGCGGTTAATGACAGACGCTTCCGGCCGGTAACGATAACCGAATGCAGCGACATCAAAATCGAAATCTCTGCGCTGACAGCACCTAAACCTGTTGCGTCGCCGGATGAGATTAGAATCGGCATAGACGGTGTTGTGTTGAATAAAGACGGCCGGTCGGCAGTGTTTCTACCTCAGGTTGCCCCTGAGCAGGGCTGGGATTTAAACCAAACGCTCACAAATCTGTCTTTGAAAGCGGGATTGGCCGGCGATGCCTGGAAGAAAGGTGCGAGTTTTCTGGTTTTCCAGGCTGTTGTTTTTGGTGAAGAAAGATAAGAGCCGCTTAATCATTTCCTATGCAATTTGAACACATATTTGTTTGGATTTTCTTTTTCGGAAGTATATACTTTACGCACAGAATTTGCTTATTCACATTTTGAATAAGAGGGTATTAAGCGCAGGTACTTAACGCGCAAAAGTTAGTTGATGTGATTATACGTAGGCGAATTGCTTGTTTTGGGGAACAAATTCAATGCTCACATAACAATGAACGGCATGTGCAATTTTCTGGAGCATTTTTTGGGTATGACCCGAATAATCAGCACTCTCTAATCGGCTAATAACCGATTGTCTTGTGCCGACACGCTTTGCTAATTCTTGTTGCGTAAGGCCAACTTGGATTCTTAGCTCATAAATTTTTTGTGCTATTTCTACTCTTTCTCTTTCCTTCTCTATATATTTCAGGCGTTTCTTTTCGCCTTTAATGTATCGCCTGTGCATAATTTCGGCAGCACTGCTGGTTGGTTTTTGTTCGTTTGACATCTTCTACTCCTCTATATATGTATGGGCCTGTGGGTTGCTTAAAAAGTTTTCTCGGTGCTTAATTGCTCTATCTATTTCAACTTCGGGCACTTTCTTTATTTTATAACAACCATGCGTTAACAACACTATATTTTGTCCTACAAAAGTATATAACACGCGATAGTGAACTTTGCCCCTATCTACTCTTAACTCATGTATTTTGTCCCTTAAAATATCGCAAATTGGTCGTCTCAAATCGTTGCCATATTCTTCTAAATCTTCAAACCGTTCTGTCCACTTATTTTTAATCTTTTCCGGCAAATCATCCATCCACTCCAATAAGGGCACTTTGCCATTTAGTTCCTTATATATTATTGTCTCCGTCCTTGGCATATCTATATATAATATCGCATAATTGTGATAATAGCCCAGTATAATCTGCTAATACAACTATAAGAGTTGTTTATATATTATCAAACAGCGTTAGATTCACGATTTTATAGTCTTTTCGGGAACAAAAAAATTTCCGGAAAAAATTTATTTCGGATGTGTATACTTAACGCACAAGCCCTGGATGTGCTGAAAATGGTGTTGTTTTTTGCTTATTGTTGGCATTATTTGCCTTTTATGAGCCTGCCGTTCTTGGGTTTTTTCTTCTGAATCGCCAACACGCTTACCATCGTCTATTTTTAAGGGTATCCTAACAAAATTCAAATTCAAGACATTTTTTTCCTTTTTATTGCGGCTTTTGAAAATTAAGACATGCAAAATCGCCATAATATTTTACAGCGGCTTTGTCGTATGCTTTAGCTGCGTCTTCTTCTAATTTAAAATATCCAAGAGATTTATTCTTTCCATCAAGGCCTATTTGTGCCTCCCATTTTTTCGTTCGTTCATACCAGTGAACTCCTTTATATATTGATGAAAATTTTTTTCTCTTTCTCGAACTTCTACGATTTTGTTTCTGAGTGCATATTCTCAAATTGGATTTGCGATTATCGAGGCCGTTTCCATTAATGTGATCTACTATTACACCTTTAACGCCCAATACAAAATGATGCATATAAATATTATTTTGCCCTTTGTTATCATGAGTATGTGCATAAACTGTATAACTTGTTCTGTCAGATGAAGCATACCATCTTATTGGTGATAATTTTGGAAGGTCTTCCAAATCAACGATTGCATGTCTTGACCTACCTACAGATATTTTCGCGGTTTGTGTGTCTAAGCACATCTTTTTTTATCCCTTCTGCAATTAAAATATCATTATGGTATAAATATGCATAATCACCTTTTTCAATCAATGTAAGTGGGATTACTTGACTAATACCGTTTTGGTCACCAATTCTTGCAAGAATTGTTCTGGATTGGCCTTCATTATTTTGTTTCATTTTTTTATCACCTCTTTTATTGAAAACTTTCAGAAGAAATGCCCGGGAACACATCTAAAATTGGCTTTACCATTTCGAGCCAAAACGATATTACAATCGATTCAAGCTCTTCTGTATCTATATCAAAATATTTGATTATGCATTCTCTGTCCTGGTCTGAAAGATTTGTAATTTTTCTTCTTATCTCGTCGCTATTGCTACCACGTGCTCTTTTCATAACATCAAACGCTTTGTCTCTTAGTTCTTCATCCTGAGTAATTTCAACTTTTACCATAATTCAACTCCTTTTTGATAATGGATGTAAAAACGGCAGCGGGGTTTTTGCTTCCCGGGCCGGACGCTTCAATCGCGAAATCTAAAACTCTTTTGAATATTTCATGTTCCTCAAATCTGTTATTACGGCACCGGTCAACAAGCCACTTTCGAATATTTCTCCAGCTTGTTCTGTCGGATTGTGATCGAGGCGGAATGGCTATTTTAAGTGCTCGTTCGAATGAATTTGCTCTTGATTCGAGAGATTGATCCCCGCAAATAGTCAGGCCCAGGGATTTCATATGATTTGCAAGTTCTAATTCATTCATCTTCATTGCCTCTCGAAAACGAAATCTGAAATCGATCATTCGAATACGTATTCGAATTAGCGAACTCGTCTCTTCGAATTCGAATGGTCTCTCTATAATTGCACGAATGTTCACTTTTGGTACGAAAATTACGTGATTTTTCGAACAATGATTTTCTTTAACTCGTTATATATGCAGAAATAAAATTTTTTTTATTTTTTTCTGATTTTCTCGTTAGACACGTTCGTTTTTGATTGATTTTTTGTTAAAATAGGCAACATATGAGAGCCGCTCGCGTTTTTCTGATATTCAGTTACGGCCTGTTTACAATCTCGGCCCAGACGCTTCTTTTTCGCGAGTTTATCACCACCTTCGAAGGCAACGATATAAGCGTGGGTATCTTTTTCGGCTCCTGGTTTTTGTGGGTGGGCTTGGCAGCTCTTCTGGTTAACAAAGCAAAGGCTTTAGCTGACAAACTGCTTAAACACATAGAATTTCTATTTCTGGCTTATCTGCCGGCCTTTATTCTTCAAGCGGTTTTGATTATCCAGGCACGGGAGCTGGCAGGCATCGAATCCTACGAACTATGGTCAATACGAACGATTCTGATCCTGTCAATAGTGCTCAACGCGCCGGTCAATATCATCACGGGAATGCTTTTTCCCATTGCCTGCAGGTGGTTTCAACAGGGTCAAAAACTTCCCGTTTCGCGTGTATACATAATTGAAGCAGCCGGGAGTTTTTTCGGGGGCCTTGCGACAACTGTGCTTCTTGGTTTTGGCGCAGGCTCGGCAACTATCTTCTTTATACTGGCCTTTATTGTCTCGCTGTCGGTATTTTTCGTATCCGTCCAAAGGCGGACCCGGACAAGACGATGGCTCTTGGCTCTTGTGCCGGTATGCGTTTTAGTTTGTTTGATTGCCGGGGCCGACAAGGCCGTGATGCAACAGATGCAAATTATAAAGTGGGGCAAGCTGTTTCCCGGGAACGTGCCCGACGGATCATTCCGGACGGCACAGGCGGAGTACCTTTACGGAATTTACCAGGGCCAATGGGTAGCGGTTCGCCAAGGCAGCACCTGCGAAGTATTGCCCGATGAGAGCACGGCCGGGCGGATTGCAGCTATTGGATTGTGCCAAAATCCTGATGCCGAGAGGGTCCTTGTTATCGGCTCAGGATTAGGTCTCTGCTCCGAATTCCTGCGATTGCCACAGACCAAAATTATAACCTGGGCACATTGTGACAATGAATATGTTCAGGGAGTTGAGAAATTTATACCCCCGAGGCTGAAAATCACCGATGAGCGATTGGAAACCGGTACCGGCGACATTCGCTCGTTGCTGGCTGAAAAGAAAGAGTATTATGACATTGTAATCCTCAACTTGCCCGATGCAACCAGCTCGGTTCTGAACCGGTATTACACGCTTGAATTTTATCGTCAGGTTCAAGAGGCACTGCGGCCCGGGGGGGTGTTGCAAGTCCGGGTAGCTGGCGGTGAAAATATTATGGGCTCTGAGCTAATCAACCTTGGGGCCTCGACGAAACTGACCCTCGAGGAAGTTTTCTCGCATCTTGTTCTAACGCCCGGCGAGGAGACATGGTTTATAGTGTCAGATTCTGAAAACCTCACCAGCAATCCCGGTACGCTGCGAGACCGCTTTGCGTCAATAGAGGGCGGAGGAAGTGTTTATCCTCCGGCGGCTTTACTTTCTGTTTATCTGCCGGACCGGGCCGAGAAGGCAATCAAGAACTATTCCAGTGCGGATTTGCCGGAGGAGCTTTTGATTAATCGTGATTCCAAACCTTTAACACATTTGTATAGTTTATTGCTTGCAGCGAAACAATCGGAAGCACCGATCGCCAAATTTGTTAAACACCTAGTGTTGGCCGGCCCATTAGCGTTTGTTATTCCTATTCTTGTTTTCGTATCCCTGCGATTCATCTACATTTTGAAAACAACCCGGCAAGAGAGCAAATCCAGTTTTGACAGTACGTTTTTGGTTTTCTCCGCCGGTTGTGTCGGGATCGGTGTCGTGATTTCTCTGTACTACCTGTATCAAACCCGGTTTGGCTCGCTTTATCTGCACATTGGGATTATTTCGTCTGTGTTTATGGCAGGCTTAACTATCGGAGCAAGTTTAATCAGGCATTTGCTTTTAGGCGAAAGGAAAATTCAACCGCACATTCTGTTATTTTCGGTAATTTTTGTGCATGCGCTAATCCTGAGCACAATTGCCTTTTTGCCGGCCGAACAATGGACACACCTTATTTTTGGCAGCGCGTTTGTCTTGTGCGGTTTCTGCAGCGGGTGCTATTTTCCGTTAGCCGCCAGGGGGCTTGCTGATTCCGGATTTGAAGCCGGCCAGGCCGGCAGTAAACTCGAAATGGCCGATCACATCGGCGCTTCAGCCGGGGGATTGTTAACCAGCCTTATCCTTGTTCCAGTGCTCGGGGTAAAGTTCACAATACTTGTCTTTATACTCTTTATTTTGGCCAATACGCCGGCTGCCGTACTGAGAATATATAAGCCGGAAAAGATTTGTTCTATAGATACAACCATCTTTAGAATACGGAGGCTTGGCTACATCCTGTTTGGTATTGGGGTATGCATCGTCCTGTGCTCGAACCTGCTTACCGAGGCTGCTGCGAAGCTGAGGCCGTCATTACCACAATATGCAGTTCAAGCGCTAGCCGGTGAGCTTAGCATTGAGGAGAAATCAACTGTTCTTGGCGATAGTGCTCGCAAAATCAATTATTTCAGGATTTGCGATGCCAACGATAAACTAACAGGGTACGTCTTTAGCTCTGAAGACCTGGCGCCTGGGGTCCGTGGTTTTGGCGGTAAGATGAATCTTGCCATTTATGTAGATACTACCGGCAGACTGATTAACTTCCATATAATACGGTCCAATGAAACACCTGCATACCTTGACCTCCTCAGTCAAACGGATGCACCAAGAGGTGTCCCCCCTGAGACAAATGAATTGGCCTGGTATGATCGTCTCAACGGACGTAATCTTTTCGGGCTTCAGCCTTTTGCGGATGTCCACTCGGTAACCGGGGCCACAGTCAGCTCTGAAGCTATTCTTTCGGCGCTTCAAACTTCGGCTCACAGGTTCGCCAGCCAAGCCCTCGGCCATAGTCTTGAACCTAAGCTCAAAGAAAGAACTCATCTGGCCAACCTGACGGACACGCACGGGATATATTTGATCGGCGCTGTCGCACTTGCTTTAATTGTAATCTATCGCGGAGGATTTCGGAGCAGATTGGCGGTTCTTTGCCTTAATCTTGTAGTCGGTGGTATCATTTTGAACACCCAGTACTCCAGCGAACAAATAGCGAGCATACTGTCTTTGCAGGCTCCTGCTTTAGGATTGTCGGGCGCATTTCTGCTTGCGATAGGAACACCCCTTTTGATAATTTTTTTCGGCAACATTTATTGTGGTTACATTTGTCCATTCGGGGCCGTACAGGAATTGCTTGGGTCTGTTGTCCCTGAAAGATTCAAGCACCCGATATCGATAGAAACAATGCAAAAAGGGAGATTTGTCAAATATGTAGTGCTTTTGGTTGTCATAATTGTATTCTTTTTATCCAGAAACCGAACGACTCTTGCGGCAGATCCCCTCATCTCAATCTTCAACTTTCAATTTTTGCGATTATCTATATTGCTAATAGTGGCGATAGCTCTGATAGGCTCGGTTTTTTATACTCGCTTCTGGTGTAGATACCTTTGCCCGGTTGGAGCTTTTCTGTCGCTGCTTAACAATACAGTAATTCTGAAGCGGTATGTCCCGGCAAAAAGATTCGGCAGTTGCGAGTTCGGGCTTACCGGCAAAGACCAAATGGATTGCTTATATTGTGACCGATGTCGTTACCCTGCAAAGGCGGCTGTAAAAAAAGAACATCTGCCGCGTCCTCATCACGCGCCTTCAAAGCTGCAATCCAGATTTTTTTTAGTGGGGG
Organism: Planctomycetota bacterium; assembly: GCA_019456145.1. GTDB lineage: Bacteria > Planctomycetota > Phycisphaerae > Sedimentisphaerales > Anaerobacaceae > CS2-K091. The sequence goes on along the minus strand of VRUL01000001.1, from coordinate 229,489 downwards.
TATTTGTAATAGCGGTACTTGTATCGACAGTTTCTGTAAACAGGTTTTTGCAAGTGATTCCAGCCGGTTTCGGCCAATCCGCGGGGGTACAATCGGCGGGCGGTGAGCCTCGAGATGTCGACTTGCAGCGTATCGGAACAATGATTGAGCAGAACAGGCTTTCCGACCGTGAAGCCGAATTCTATAAGAAGGTCGAATAGTGTTAGTGAGGTAGTCCACCAGAGGCGAAACTAACCAATATCTGCCGAGGATTGAAGATTTATTTTCGGAACTCCCAAACGCATTATTTCGCATTTAGGGAAATTCGTCCCTACCGGAGTAAAATTTCTAATCGCCTACACTGGCGTTACGCCCACGCTTGCCTGCACCAGCAACGGCGTCCTGTGAGGCAAGTCGCTACGGCTGACCAGCAGATGGTTGGGTACAAGCGACGGAGTGTAAAATTACCTGGCAAGATTGAATCGCCCGGGACAATCCGCGGGTCACAGCAGATATGTTTGTTAGCACCTCGGGAGTTAACTTGTTTTGGGACAGGCGGTAAATCAATATAAAGCCCAACGACGAACCGAATCGGCGCAGGGGGACCGTAATAGCAGAGATTTTACTTAGCCTAATTAAATTGCCCTGTAGACCCATTGCAAACATATCATCGAGGGTGCAAAGCTTGTTTGACTTGCAGATATTCTCCACCAGTTCAGGTGTGAAACAATTCTCCACCTGTTCCTGCTCAACTACAGGTGCCGGCAAATGCTGGTTTTCAAGAGCAATTTGCTGCACTTTTGATACGGCTGGTACAGGTGACCGGGCACTGTCGAATATATACACTTCGAAGTCGTCCTTCTGAAGCGGAAGCCGTTGTCGCGACTCCTTATGAGACGGGAAACCAAGCAAAAAGAAAGTGACATTTGAGTCGAGGATTTCATTTTTGATAATTTTGCCGGCAGTATATAAAAGGCTGCTCAAGTCGGTTGTTCCGAGGATTGTCTCGTAAAAATCTGCAGTGAAATTGATAGTATTCAGCCTTTTGATAAAGTCCCCCTGAGCAGAGATGAAGTCATTGCAAAGTATATCTATTTTTTGGGCCTGCTTTTTGCGCTCTTTGTTCATCTTCCCAAGAAGCAGACGTAATTTTCTATGTCGTTGTTTATTGTCCACAAGACACCTTTTTTGGGGTCCCAAACGCATTATTTGGCGTTTGGAGAATCCCTTTCAATAATTAAACCTGGAATGGTCTCCGGATTTAAATTCGGCTTAGTTGGCCGTCGGCTTTAAGAACAACAGACTCTAATGAAGATTCTAAGAGGCAGCCCTATAAATAATCAGTTATCAGGTTCATGGTGGTTAAGGGCTGGATATTGAAAAAAGTATCTTGATTTGTCGGGACCAATTTGTTCGCATTCTCGGACTCACTGCTGGAATGGGGCCCCCAGGCATAAAACAGCTTATCCCCCTATGTCGGAGTTGCCTGGTCATCACTCTTAGCGCAACGACGAATCTCATAATAAATGTTACGCTATTACCTTTGGCTTTATGCTGTCGGCCTTTGTCTTTCGTGGATCCGATATCATCATTTACAAGGCAACATTATCGTCACGGTTGTTCCACTTCCTGGCCGACTTACTATGCGAAGCTGTCCTTTGTTTAATTGAACGAACCGGTGAGTGTAGGCAAGACCCATTCCTTGTTTTCGGCCAGCAGGCTTCGCGGAAAAGAATGGCTGGGTCGCTTTTTCGAGTGTTTGCGCATCCATTCCACAACCGAGGTCACTGATTTGTAACTTCACAAAATTTCCGGATTCCTCTGGGATGGCTGTAACCTTTATGGGTCCGAGACTGCCGGTATAGGATTCAATGGCGTTGGAAAAGACATTTGCAATTGCTGATACAATCTGAGCTGAATCTACGAAAACGCTTTTTAAATCGTCGGTAACCTCGATTTGGATGTTGATATGTTCTACGCCGGTTTTTTGGCTGGTCAATTGTACAGCTTCATCAAGTATCTTTTTGATATTCGTCTCGGTGGGCCTGGGTTCCTGCGGCCTGGCAAAACTCATGAGCCCCTCGATAATCCTGGATATTTCGCCGGCGTTTTCCTGAATCTGTTTCAGGATTTGCTTTTTCCCTTGCTCAGTCTCGGTCTCGCTGAGAAACTGCGCTCGGCCGGATATTACCGAGAGGGGGTTATTTAGTTCGTGCGCTGCTCCGGCTGCCATCTCAACTAAAGCGCTCAGGGAACTCTCTGTGGCATCCCGGGGCTGGATGTCTTTGGGTTTTACAAGAAGCTGGGCAAACTGCTCGAGATAACGCTGTTGTTTGGCGGCATCACAAGCCGCATCCAAAACAGAACCGGCAATCGAAGCAGATGTTCTGAACTTTTCCCAGAACAGCTCTACATCTGCGGGATACCGAAGCTCAAAAACAATTGCCCCGATTGCTTTACCGCCGGCGAGTAGAGGCATCAACTTAGTCTGGTTGGAGTCAAAGTCAACATCCAATTGCTCAAACAACCAATCAACATAATCGTGAGCATCCAAAATTTCAAAGTCACGTGCTATCACTTTCGGTATTGAGGGTGTTTCGGGGGGAACATTCAAGTAAATCAGCTTTGTTTGCGAGAGGTTTTCAACAACAACAGCTTCGAGAGATTGCGAGCCGGCCTGAGGGGCTAAATATAAACAAACCATACCTGTTTGATAAAACTTTTGCCAACTAACAGCAAAATTTTCTGCTGTATCGATGGCTCCGGCAGCCGAATCTATGCCGAGCAGAAATTCTTTTATAAAATCGAAATGGCTCGAATCGCTTTGTAATTGACGATTTTCAAGAGATAATTCTGTGTGCTCATGAGCCAATCGTGCAGCAGTAGTGTGAACTATGTCACAATAGGACGCCGCGGCGTTTGGCAAATCAAGGCCTAAGACTTCGGATTTCTGTCTGACTGTCTCGGGCAGCTTTCGGCGGATTTGCTGCAGTTGCTCTAAGTTTATTGCAAGCGATTGGGCGATTTGCTCTGGCGGTTCCGGTGAATCAAAGCTGCCGGACCGGCCAATGCCGGATTGGCGTGCTATTGAATCGGCCAACTGTACAACCTGGGCGATTCTTGCTTCAGGCATATTTTGAGAAATCCTCACAACATCACTGTGATGAAGCCAGATGGCAAGGGCAATTTGATGCGGCAGGTGCCACTTTTGAGCCAGACGCTTGCCGAGGATTGTGTGATCTAAGCCAAGGTGCTTTTGCTCGATAGTACAGGCACCGGCTCCTGTTGACTTTGCTTCTTCGAGAATATGGGCAAAGCTCTTGGGCATTACCTCTTGGAGCGCAAGTTTTCCTATATCGTGAAGCAAGCCAGCGCAGTGAGCCAACAGGGGATTTATGCGAGGCGATACAATTTCAGCGATATCTTTAGCACAACAGGCAACTGCAAGTGAATGAAGCGCCAGCTCTTTCCTAAGCATGGTTCTGTCGTCGCCGGATTCGAAAGCCCCAAGAATCTTAACAGAAAAAAGAACCTCGCGAATAAGGTGTGCAGGCAGCTTGTCAATTGCATGACGGAGCGAAAACTTTTCACCAGAGACGCTTAAACCCTGCCGGTGGATGATCGAAAGAATCCTGGCGGTAAGGGCCGGGTCTAATTCAATAATCTCAGCTATGGCAGAAGGAGAGAACTGGGGTTGTAAGAGCCTGGAAAAAAATTGTACTGCAACCAATGGCAAGGTCGAAAGCGAATCGAGCCTACGAATAGCAAGCTCTACCTGTTGTGCGGCTGTTGGATCAACTTTTTCATCCGGCATTTAGTTATATCCTCGTACTTAGTCGTGGTATTTGTTCCTGGGTTTCAACCGGGGGGTGTCATTACGACCGAAGCAATCTATTGGCTAACGATTGCTCACTAATTTATTTCATCTGTAAAACAGTAACGATTTTGTCGGTCAGTTCCGTGATGTTAAACGGTTTTTTTATGAAATCTTCGGCACCGGATTTTAAGAGCTGGTCGATCTCATCCTGTTTTACAACCCCGCTGACAATAATAATTTTGATGTTTCCGAATTCTGGATTTTCTCTTATCGTCTGGCAAACGATATTTCCATTGACATCGGGTAACATATAGTCGAGTAATATCAGGTCAGGTCTGAACCGCTGGGTCGATATTCCCGCCTCATAGCCGCTCGATGCGGTTTTGATTTCGAATCTACCATCGCGGACGAGAACGTCCACAATAAGCTCGACGATTTCGGCATCATCATCAACGACAAGGACCTTCTTTTTGCCGGACTCGAGGTTATCAAGGGGAATATTGTTTTCCTTCATGAATTTGACGAGTTTCTGGCGTGGAATTCTCCGGAATTTTGAGCCGGGAATACGAAATCCCTGGAGTCTGCCAGAATCAAAACAACGGATGATTGTCTGCTGGCTTATCTTGCAAACTTCAGCGGCCTCGCCGGTTGTAAATAAATCCTTCATCTTGTCTATTCCTCTTCCTCAACCAAATCCTTTTAGCCCAAGGACTGTCCAAATTGCCTTATTATCCTAATTTAACTGCCGAACCCAGCATTTGTCAAGAATAAAATTGTTGAAAAACCGTAGTTTTAGCTACGAAAGACTAAATATTATCAGACTTTATGTGGGCCGGAGGAAATTTCGGAGGGATTTGCCATTGTTGGTTCCTTAGAGCGAAGTGGCGGAAAAGGTCGATGAAAGAACAGATATCAAGAAAACAAGCCCTCTTTAGGACAACCAGGGAAAGATTATTTGAAAATCCGAACGGAAATTGAACTCTACAATACTTTTTAAAAAATTTATATAAATCATTCCTCCAAAAACAATCCTGTTGTCTTAGAGCCTATCCGATAACCGGCTCTATTACGGCCGGCTGCAAAGTCCGATGACTGCGTTGTCGGGTCAAAATCGTCCTCAACGTAACTTTGGCTACGCCTGCGGCGATTTTGCCCCTGCCGCCTTGGCCTCGAACTTTTCGCTCGGCCTCATAACGACCCGGTTATCGGATAGGCTCTTAGCCAATGGACAAACTGACCTTACTTTTTCTGCCTTCGGCACTCATTTGTTAGTGAAAAGACCAAAGGCGGAAAATACTCAAGAAATAAATCAATATGAAATTAATTTGAAAGGCCCTGATACATAGGATTTTTTAGTCAACTTTGCTGCCCCTCAGGATATTTCTCCTGCCCGCATTATGAGAATCAGAGAGCATAAAAGCTCGTGATAATAATTCCGTAAATCCCAATGTTAAGGCTTGTATGCATTCTACGCTTGTTCGAGGCATCTTCCTGAGGCTTCCTACCGGCCCCGATGTAGAGCATCTTGTTCTTAATTTTCTTGCAATATTGCCCGATTAGGTATAAATTAAGGGGAAATTTATCAGTGCGTTTCTGCCTTTTAGAATTCGATTTCGCCATAAATGGCACACTAAACCAAAATGCGATAATTGGACACCGTAATTATACTACCAACTACAACTTCGTTGTAGTCAAGGTTGCAGCAGGAAAGAATACAAGGCCAGGAGCCAAATTTGAACGTAACTTCTAAAAGTAGTTATGCCAACGTAGCTCAACGGTAGAGCTCTGGTTTTGTAAACCAGGGGTTGTCGGTTCGAATCCGACCGTTGGCTTTTAAATCCGCATTTTTACCCCCCATCAAGGGGGGTGTTGTCTCCATTGCCGTCCATTAATACGTATTCTTTCGCGTCTTTATGCGCCAAGTCATTTAAATTTCGCAGAGGGGGGCCACAATACCAAAGTGGATATAATTTTCAGGAAGAACAGGGTGCTGCTTGACTGGCACAAAAAAGGTTGGTAAATTCCCTGCATATATGGCTCACTGGCTCGCTGCGCCGCTTCCATTGGATAGGCGTATATCGTTGCGGTCGTGCAGCGGCTGGTGCATGATGTTGGCTTGGCAACAGTTTCCGGCAGAAATAGATGCTAAAGAGGTGATGTAGATTATGGATCTACCCGTCATCGAAACGCCGGTCTTCCCCCGCTGGGTGTGGATAGAGGAGATTACTTACTCCCACATTCCAATCGCCACGATCATCACCGCATTTATGCTGCTGGCCCCTTTATTCGAGTATATCGGCATGCGCCGAGGTGACCTGCGGTGGGAACGACTCAGCAAAAGCTTCATCTGGTTTTCATTGATCCTTTTTTCACCCGGGGCGGCTCTGGGCACGGGCATTCCGATGTTTATCATGGGCACATATCCCGAGTTCTGGTCTCGCTGGGCGAATCTTTTCTTCTGGCCCTTGATCGCCCAATTCATGTTTTTTCTCGCGGAGGTGTTTTTTCTCTTCTTTATGTACTACCTGACTTGGGATAGGTGGGCGAATAGAAAGCGTCTGCACATCTCGATGGGTATATGCGCGGCCGCGTGCGGCTACCTGGTGCAGGTCGTGTGGGACTCTCTGGGCTCTTACATGTTGACCCCGGGGGGCGTGCCGCTGCCTGAAGTTGACCAGCCGGTGGCATGGTCGCTGGCAGCCATGCTCAATCCCAGCTTTCCTTTCCTGCTCGCCCATCGCACCTTCGGGAATTTCAGCTACGTGTTGCTGTTGACCGGGGGTGTGTTTGCGCTGCGGTACATGAGCCAGAAGCGTAAAAATCCGTCCAGCGAAAACACTTCATACTTCCGCTGGGCATCGAGCACGTGTTTTACGATTGGCTTTTTTTGTTTCTTCCCCATGCCGATCATCGGCTGGTTTTACGCCCGTGTAATTCAAAGAGAGGCGCCGGCTGCATTCATGGCCTTGATGGGCGGTCATACATCCTTTCACTTCATCTTTAAGATGAGCTTGATCGTTGTCTTTCTGGTGATAGGCGGTATGTTTGTCGTTAAACGCTGGGGCCGAAAGGCCATTGCGTGGGCAACAACAGCCGGCCTCTTGATAGTTCTGACAGTAATTTACGTGCACCCGCCGTTGATGTGGATCGGTCGAAGCGCTCTGGCGTGGCGGCTGGTGAGCACTGCGGTAATACTGGGACTGATCGGCTGGATATGGATCTGTCGCCGCAAGGACAACACGGATCACCGGGGGTGGCAGTGGGCGATGTTTGTCGCGGGACTGGCCGCGTTCTTCACTTTTACCCTTGGGGGGTTTGTGCGGGAACGCAGCAAGAGCCCGGATACCGTATACGGCGAAATAGTCAAGCCCGAGCTAACGGACCAAGAGGCCGACCGCTATCTGGTCTACACCAAGTGGCTCAAACCTCGCAAAGAAATACCGGCCGATCTTGACCGTAACCGGCCGGAGGATTGGCGGCATGAGGTCCAGCAAGCACGGCGAGACGGACTTGAGCTGACGGAAGAGGAGGCCGAACGGATCATTGGCTATCTGGAGGCGCACCATCGATGATTATCGCAGATGCAAACAACCCATTCATTCAATTTCCCTGCAGTGCCAAGTTCTCGATCGGGTTCCTTGGTCTGTTCCACGTAGCTGTCGCATCGTTGTCGATTGGATTTGCATTCGTGGTCACGGTTTTGCAAATCACCGGGTACTTCCGCAAGGACAATCAGTTCGAAGCGTTGGCCAAGCGAGTCCAACTTTGGCATGTGTGCATCTACAATATCGGTACGATCAATGCCATCGGTCTCGTTTTCGCACTGAGCGGGCTGTATCCGCAGTTCTGGTCCCAGATTTTCACCCAGTTCTTCTGGACAATGATTATCGAAGAAGTACTGTTCTTTATGTTAGCGACAACACTGACGTTTCATTACTTCTTCTGGGACACCATGTGGGGACATAAGAAGCTGCATATCTTCATGGGTGCACTGCTGACCCCGATGTTTTTTATGCAGTTCTTCATCATCAATGGTATGAGCTCATATATGTTGACGCCGGCATTCGCCAAAGGACAAGTCAGCCTATGGTCGGGCACTGCCGGTATTCTTGGTTGGGATAAGCTGGCGTTCTATAATCCAAGTTTTCTGATGTTGACGCTGCACCGGACGGCAGCGAATTTTGCCTATGGAGGATTTGTTGTCGCGGCTATCTGCGGTGTGTGGCTATACCGCTCGAAGCAAAGCAAGCTGCAAACATCGTACGAGAATGGAGGACGTCTGGCCTTCAAGGTAGCGTTTACTGCTTTTCTGGCCTTGCCAATCATTGGTTTCTTTTACGCCTGGGTGCTCAAGTATCATGCCAAAGAGACGTATGATAACCTGATGATCGGTCGCGGTGACGTAGTGGCCGGCGGGATCGATTGGTGGTGGGTCAAACAGCTCATAGTAGCCTCAATGCTCGGAATGGGCCTGGTCTTCAGCCGAAGGGCCTCAAAATCGAAGAACGAATTTTCTGTCTCCATGCCAGCGGTCTACACCGTAGCCCTGCTCTATTTGATGTTCTACTTAGGCATGGCCGTCCAGATGACGTGGCGATTCTTCTGGGGCAGCCTTTTGGCGGCTGTATTTGCGGGAATGTGGGCGAGACACCTGCTGAACCGGCACAAGGGCTCGGGGCGGGCGGTTTTTGTCCTGATGGGCATCTTCTCCTTTCTAACCGTGTGTCTTGGCGGCTACGTGCGGGAGGCATCGCGCCCCCGTTTCGTCAGCCCATCCGGTGAGCGGATCGCCGGATTTAACCGCATTCCAAACTACAGCAAAGTGTATCACCCAAAAGAACGCCCCGAGAGCGTCAAAATGCGCATGGTCATAGAGACGCCTTCATACGTAGATGAGTTACCCTCGCGTCGAAAGCCGCTCGAACCAGAGCGTCAAACGGGCGAGGACCTGGTCTCTTCTCTGTGCATCTCGTGCCACACGCTTGAACGTTTGCATCGATACAAGGGCTCGGACTGGGACCGCGTGGTCGGGCGTATGCGGGCCTACGGGCGGAGACTTACGGAGAAACAGACCCACAAGATTATCACCTATCTGGCCGAAAGTAAGGCGCATAAAAACTCCTCGAACAGCCAGGCGGATACCCCTTCGGCGCCATGAAAGATGAGAACATGAGCAAGCAAATCGAGAACATAACATTTGACGACAGTGATGCCCAGGCACTTGAAATTCTCGAGGAAAAACCGGAGGTATATCCGCTTCGAGACCCATCCGAGGACCCACGATGGGCGGTTCGAATCATCTGGACGTGGGTGAGCATTGCGATCTTTTTGCTGCTGTTTTTTGTCGTATTATTGATACTTGGAATTTGGTACGATTGAGGGTAAGGTAAAGATGTCACTATTAAAAGTTTTCCTGACTTTTCTTAAAATCCTGCTGCTGCTCTTCCTGGCCTTGATGATGAAATTCCAGATACCGGAATTGCGTTACGACCTGGGCACAAAAGAGATGGTGCACATCCAGTCGCCGGCGGACTTGTCCACAGAACGTTTCCAGCAATCCACGTTTGTGTCGATCCGTGGAAAAGCCGACTTCACAAAGGCGGCAACCTTTGTGAAATACGGCGTGCCCTACACATACTTTTTGTTGGATGAACACGGTTCCAAACTCGTGGTCCGCTCTCCTGAAGCGCTAAGTGAAAAATGGGCGGAGATTGATTCTCACATCGGCCGACTTCGCCCGTTTCACCGAATGCCGTTCTCACGCAGCGTGCGCGCGGGATTTCTCAAACTCTTCGATGTGGGCATCCCCGAGGATGCGTTTTTTCTCGCGCGCGATGACGTTCCGCGGCCCAGCGGCTGGTCGATAGGGGGTGTGGCTTTCGCAGGTATTCTATGGTGTGTGTTGGTCTACTTATTCTTCATTCACAGCCGGTTCTTCAGGCCCTTGGGGCGGAAAGGACATGAACCCGCTGTACAGGTCGACGTGTAGCAGGTATCTGAGCCGATTGAAGACGGAGGCTGGAGCTATCTTGCGGATGTAAATCACGTTCGAATGAACTGAGCGCCGGGATTGAATCTGTCATGAGTAAGTCGCCTAAGCGGGATCGAAAGGCCAGCCTCGGGCAAGCCAGGTCAGTATCAAGATGGGGTGCGGCCCCCCATCATGCACAGCCAGAACCAGCCGGCAATCAGCCACGTGATAACCGCTCCGGTGCTGATCAAGATACCTAATAGCCGTGCGGAATTCTTAAAGTTAGGGTAGAAGCGGACAAAGGAAATCTTCAGCAAAAGCACGATAAACACGGTAACGCCCAGAAACGCGTGATAGAAGCGCGGCCCATGAAACTGCCAGCCGTCCGTGTAACGGCTCAACCGAGCCAGGAGGTTGGCCCCGACGATCATCGGCCAGAGCCAGTACACGAGAAACACGTATCCCCCGACGCGGTGCAGGGTAAGGATTAGCCTGGAGTGCGGCTTGTCACCTTTCTTGCCGAAAACGTACATGGCCGTGATGAATTCGAACAAAGCAAGTACTACTAAGCCTAAGGTGACATAGGTCTTGGTCAATACGCTCACGTTTTGCACAACGCATAGGATCATCTTGTTTATGCCTCCAAGGGTGCCCCATTATCGACGACAATGTCTCGGGCGTCAACTCCTTTAGTCTTAAACGCACCGCCTGATATCCACCTTAGAACCACTATCACGGCAATACCACCGAGCATTAACGACACGAAGGTAAGCTCTGTTAAGCCCACAGCAATCGATCCAGTTGCTAATTTGGTCAACATCGCATGAAGACGCGCGACCGGATTCCAAGCCATGGTTGCAGCCAGCCATGATAGTCTTCGAGGAAGTGGAGTAACTCCGGAAATGCATGCGAGAATTCCCGCAGCCAGTGCGCCAAAGAGGTGAACTTCGCCATTGTTGCGGGCGATCCGCCCTATACCGATTCCGAGTAGAGTCAGTAATACGACAGAGCTACAAAACAATCCGAAAAGAACGACCACAGCGCGGGCGGTCAAACTCTGCCCGTTGATGAGGAGAAAACCTGCCAGCACAATCGAAGTAGGTCCGAGTCTTGCCAGTGCCGAAGCCAGGATCAAATCCAGCCATAAAAGCGCTCGCCGTGTTGGGAGAAGAGCAAGGCGGTCGAAACGCAGATCGGCGCGAAGTTTTGCATGACCTACAGCAGCCCCGAAGAAACTCGTAAATAAAATCACCATCACAATTCCCGCCGCCTTGACATTCGGCGGCATATCGACCAGGATAAAAGGCAGGCCCAACAATACGCTGACACTGACGCGCAGGACTATTCGTCGCCGGTCCGCGAAGGCAGCGGCAAGTTCGAGTCGAAAGAGATTGCCCGGCATCATTGTTTATTCTCCTGCTGTGTCGTTCGTCGCATCAAGGCCTCGTACAAGGTCATGGAGCGAACTTCCATAGAGCGGACGCGACCGCCGCGCGAGGTAATCCACCGGACCAGCTCGACAGGCGTTTCGGGACTGCCCCGCAATTCGGCTGTGATGCGATTTCGGTCACAATGAAACGCCTCTACTCCATCTATCTTCGGCCTGGAACCGAAACCAGACTGTTCGAGAAGAATGTCGATCCGGTTTCGTGCGCCGATGGAGGCCATCAGTTCCGGAACCTCCCCTTCGGCCAGTATCCGTCCGTTAGAAAGTAGAATCGCATGCGTAGCCGTCCTGGAAATCCAGTCGGCGTCGTTATCCGCCACCCATGTTGTTTTACCACATTCGCAACGCTGGCGGACCCACTGCACTAATCGTTCCAGAAACGCTTCATCCACATTAGCGGATGGTTCATCAAGGATGAGTAAATCCGGATCATGGGGCAATGCCTCGATGATGCTTAGTTTTCGCCGCATCCCGAATGAATAGGCAGCCACCGGGTCGTCGGCTTGAGCAGTCAGGTCCGCCTGGCAAAGCAGCTCATCCACCCGTCGGCTCAGGGCAGAACCGGTGAGTCCATATTGCCGGGCAAAAAACCACAAGTTCTGCCGCCCCGAGAGGCTATCCCAGTGTGCAGGGGTATCGAGGGCAACTCCACAGCGGTGACGCAGTTGACGGGCCCGTGGGTATGCAGGTCCACCCAATACGAACAAACGTCCGCGGTCGGCCCGGTCAAGACCGGCCACAAGGCGAGTCAGTGTCGTCTTGCCGGATCCATTGGCTCCGAGAATCCCGAGGCACTGACCGGCCCCGACCGATAGAGACATGCCTTCAATACCCCGGCCGGTACCATGAAGTCGAACAATATTCTCTGCGATGATCGTATCCATTACCAGCTACTTGAACTCAAATCGCGTCGCACTTGTCACCTGAACGATTCCCTCCGGTTCAGTAGCGACGACCTCATAGATGACGATACGGTCACCGACCTGACAGTTGCGTTCCATAAGCTTGGCTTTGACTATATGACGATGGAACGGCGGCGCAAGCAACTTGCAATTGCGAAGAACAACCAACCTGGCTTGGGAAACCGTATTCATGTGTTATCCTTTCGCCCGCCCATACCGAAGTGAGCGGCCACGCTGGCAAAATCCTCGGCTGAGACACGATTCTTGCCCAATTCGCGGACGGCGTTCTCCACTGCGCGCCTGGCCATGCGGCGCACAAAGGAAGGGACACGCAGGAGGCGGGCCTCGGCGTCGGAATCCCATACGAGAGGCTGCGCCACTGTGGTAATCTTTGCTGAATCGCTCATGTGTTTCGGGCCGGACGACTCATCGTCCACACCGCCCACGAGCAACACGTTTGTTGACGTGGTCCGTATAAGACCTTCGGCGTTGGAACCCAGGCGGGAACAGGACTGGCGGTGAAGCCCATGCCGGTTCACTACAATCAGATCGGCGTCAGAATCCCCGGCCTGCAAATCCAAGGCGCAATACACCTTGCCGGTCACCAGAAACGTCGTCAAGGCAATGCAATCGTTGCTGAAGCGGCGCTCCGCTTCACGCAGGAACTCCCTGTACAGCTTTCCAAGGCCATCATTGATGATATCATCGTGCAGCTTCTCCTGACTGGCCAGCCCAACCTGGTCCTGGCGCTGAGGCGAAAGAGACCTCGCCATAGCACTGAAGACGTGAGTGTGAAAATCAGGATCATAGGCGGCAACAATATGGAGGGATTTATCCATAACGCGGCCGATCGCGACAGCTTTAGCAACAGCCTTCAATGCCTCTTCACTACCGTCCACGCCGGTCAGCACAGGACCTCCTTGCAGCGCGCGACGCGCGACGAGCACATCGCAGCGTGCACTATCCAGAACGCGGGATGTCGTCCCGCCCAGCATCCCATTTCCGACCACTCCCAAACCTTCGGCGCCGAGCACAATCAGATCTGCACGATGTGTCTCGGCCAGGTGCAGGATGCCGACATAACTTCGACCCTCAGAGGCGACGGATTCGACGACAATGCCACTATCCCGAGAGGATTTCACAAAATCCTCGACATACCCTGCGGATAACGCCTGAAAGCCTTGGTATATGAGCTTGTCATGAGCAGTCCGCAGCTCACTTAAAGTATCTTGCTCCTGGTACTTTGTTGGCAGACCCGGTTCCATCTCGGCAAACCGGCGTTGATGGATCTCGGCGCCATACACATGGCAGGCGGTCAGGCGGGCACTTGTTGCAGCGGCCAGAGCAACAGCGATCTGGCCTGCAAGGCGGGACGGTTCCGAGCCGTCAAGTGCAACGAGGATGTGATCATACATTTCAAAAACCTCGTAGGTCTGAGATTGAATACCTTTTTCAAGAACTGCTACGGCAATTCCTCGTATAAGGAAGCAATGATACTCCGGGAATGCAAGTTAAAAATCCTGTTAAACATCGTTTTTTTCAATTTGAGCTTGACAGCACCTCGGTCATATGCTGAAGTATACGTCAGCGTAGCGTTCTATAATTAGCTCGAGAGAACTTCACAGGGACATTACCAATGGTGCAAACATTTATGCACTGTCCGCTGAATAAGCACAAGCGGCTGTCAGAAAAATGGTGCCTATGCGTATCCACAGGCGGCAGATGCCTCTGTAATTAAGATGCCATGAAATTCAGGACTGAACAAGACACGATGGGGGAAATGAAGTTGCCCGAGGGCCGCTACTACGGTTCACAGACCGCTCGTTCACTGCTGAATTTCGACATTGGTATAGAAAAGATTCCCCGGGAGTTGGTTGTAGCGTTCGGTTTTTTGAAGAAAGCCGCCGCCCTTGTCAACCAAGAACTCAGTCTGCTTTCCGAAGAAAAGGCGAGTCTTATTGTTCAGGCCGCAGAAGAGATTATCGAGGGAAAACTCGATGAACACTTTCCTCTGAGCGTGTGGCAGACCGGCAGCGGCACCCACACAAACATGAACGTCAATGAGGTGATTGCCAATCGTGCAATAGAACAAGCCGGCGGTGTAATCGGCAGCAAGACTCCTGTGCATCCGAATGACGACGTCAACAAGTCACAGTCATCCAATGACGCGTTCCCGGCGGCCATGCATATTGCCACGGCTGCGGCGATCACAGACAAGCTGCTTCCAGCCGTGGAAGCGTTGGCGAACCTCCTCAAGAAGAAGACCAGAGAATTCTCGAATATCGTAAAGATCGGTCGAACCCATCTGATGGATGCGGTCCCCCTGACACTTGGCCAGGAATTCTCAGGGTATGCCGAACAAATCGAGCGGGGCCGCAAACGTATTTCACAGTGCCTCCCACGGCTGCACGAACTTTCCCTTGGAGGAACCGCCGTGGGCACCGGGCTGAACACGCATCCTCAGTTCGCAGAGCTGGTTGCAAAAAAAATCGCCGATCTAACGGGACTGCCCTTTGTGACTGCCGAGAACAAGTTCGAAGCGTTGGCCGCCCATGATACGATGGTGGAAACCAGCGGCGCATTGAAGACGCTCGCCGTATCCCTGACAAAAATCGCCAACGATATTCGATGGTTGTCCTCTGGCCCGCGATGCGGCATCGGCGAACTGGCCATCCCAGCCAACGAGCCAGGCAGTTCAATCATGCCCGGAAAGGTCAACCCGACCCAATGCGAAGCGGTGACCATGATCACTGCACAGGTAATGGGTAATGACACCACCATCACGTTTTGCGGCGCATCGGGCAATTTTGAACTGAACGTCTACAAGCCTGTCATCATCTATAATCTGCTGCAATCCGTGCGACTTCTGACTGACGGGTGCCGCAGCTTCGGCGAGAAATGTGCCGCCGGTATCACGGCAAACGAATCCGTCATAGACCGGCATGTGCAAAACTCGCTCATGCTTGTCACGGCACTAAATCCCTACATCGGGTACGACAAAGCCGCCCAGATTGCCAAGAAAGCGCATGTGGAAGGAACAACGTTGAAAGACGCCACCGTTGCTTTGGGTTTCCTCAGCGCAAAGGAGTTTGACAACATCGTCGTACCGGCCAAGATGACCGGTCCGCAGAAACCTGATATTGAGAAACCCGGCAGGGGGGGAAATCCTGAGCGGCATAAATGATGAATTCAGAACCAGAAGGGAAAAGAGGCTGGCGTTATGAAGGATACGATTACCGAACAAATCTTGAGCGGACATTTAGTAGAGGGCGAACTCAAGGAATCGCGTGAAATCGGTTTGACTATAGACCAAACGCTGACCCAGGATGCTACCGGAACCATGGTGTATCTGGAGTTTGAATCTCTGGGAATCGACACCGTCAAACCAGCGGTTGCGGTCAGTTATGTTGATCACAACATCATTCAAACGGACTCGCGAAATGCCGATGACCACCTGTTTCTTCAGTCGTGTGCCGCGAAATATGGTGTCGTTTTTTCACCGCCCGGCAACGGAGTATCCCATCACGTCCATCGTCAGCGATTCGGCGTGCCCGGGCAGACACTGCTGGGATCCGATAGCCATACGACAACCGGCGGCTGCATAAGTATGCTTGCCATGGGTGCTGGCGGTGTCGAGGTCGCCATGGCCATGGCGGGCCATCCGTACCATATCGAGACGCCGAAGGTCTGGGGAATCTACGTCGAGGGCCAATTCCAGCCGTTCGTGTCCGGCAAGGACTTGATTCTCGAATTGCTCCGAAGATACTCCTGCAAGGCCGGTACCGGTAAGATCATGGAGTTCTTCGGACCGGGCGTCAGGAATATGGACATGAGCGCACGGGCAACAATTGCAAACATGTCTGTTGACATGGGCTTCACGGCCGCGATCTTTCCGTCTGATGAAGTCACAAGGCAGTTCCTGGCAAGGAACGGTCGTGAGGACGTCTGGCGGGAACTGAAGACCGGGCCGGATCCCCAGTGGAGTGAAAAAACGCAGATAGATTTGGGCCAGATCGAGCCTATGGTCGCATGTCCGTCGAATCCTGACAATGTGAAAAAGGCCTCCGAACTGTCCGATGTTGAGATTCAGCAGGTCATTATCGGTTCCTCTTGTAATGGGAGTTACCGTGATTTCATGATTGCCGCCAAAATCGTTGAAGGAAAAATCCGGCACCCGAACGTTAGCTTCGAAATCAATTCGGGAAGCCGACAGACACTCGACAATGTGCTGGCGGCGGGGGGCATCACAGCCCTTGTCGAAGCCGGGGCGCGTGTTCATGAGTCCGGTTGCCTCGGTTGTATCGGTATGGGCCAGGCGCCAGCGACGGGAACAGTGTCCTTACGGACCTTCCCGCGAAACTTCAAGGGCCGCAGCGGCACAAAGGATGACCAGGTCTATCTTTGCTCCCCGGAAACAGCGGCGGCATCCGCCCTGACAGGGCGGATCACCGACCCACGCACTTTAGGAGAAATGCCCGGGATCCCGTATCCCGAAAGATTCAAGTACAAAAGCGATTGGTTTATCCAGCCTCCGGAAGAGGGCTCGGCAATCGAGATAATTCGCGGCCCCAACATCCAACCACTGCCTGAGTTTACCGCCTTAGAGGATGCGTTAGAGGGAACGGTCCTAATCAAAGTTGGCGACAATATCAGTACAGATATCATCATGCCGGCCGGCAATAGAGTATTACCTTACCGAAGCAATATACCGGCAATCAGTGAGTTTGTGTTCGAGATTGTTGGCGTTGAATTCCCGATCCGTGCTAAGGAAAAAGGAGGTGGATTCGTGGTCGGGGGAGAAAATTACGGCCAGGGTTCCTCTCGAGAGCATGCCGCGCTGGCGCCGAGGTATTTGGGAGTGCGGGCCAAAATCGTAAAGAGTTTCGCTCGAATTCACAAGGCCAACCTGGTCAACTTCGGAATTCTGCCCCTGTGCTTCGTCGATCCTACTGACTACGAATCGATCAAGCAGGACGACATTGTCTCCATTCCAGGTGTCAAGACCGCTGTTACCAAGGGTGCCTCCGAAATTCCAATATTGGTCAATGGCAGGGAAGTGATGACGCGCCTTGAGATTTCAGATCGCCAACGCCGGATTCTCCTTGCTGGGGGAATTCTCAACTTAGCCAAACAACAAAAGTAGCCGCTGGGTATAATGAGAATATGATGAGCAGGGTATTGAAACATGAATTCGACGCTGTGATTGTGGGCTCGGGAGGTTCGGGGCTGTATGCAGCTCTCGAAGCCAGCCGAGTGCCGGGTAACCGAACCGCCGTGGTCTCAAAGTTGCTGCCCATCCGCAGTCATACCGGTGCGGCACAGGGAGGAATTGGTGCCGCCCTGGGGAACGTCGAAGAGGACAAGCCGGAGTGGCACGCGTTTGACACGGTCAAAGGCGGTGACTATTTAGTCGATCAGCAATCGGCCGCCATCCTAGCAGAAGACGCCGTTCAGGCCGTATACGATCTCGAGAACCGGGGTCTGCCGTTCAGCAGGACCGAGGATGGACGGATTGACCAGCGCCGCTTCGGCGGTCACACCAGGAACTTCGGCGAGGCACCGGTTAAACGCTCATGTTACGCCGCCGACCGCACGGGACATATGATCCTGCAGACACTGTACCAACAGTGCATCAAGAACGACGTCTCCTTCTTCGATGAGTTTCACCTCGTGGACGTCCTTCTCGACGGATGCAAGTGTACGGGAATCGCAGCCTTGGAATTAGCCACCGGTGCGATACATGTATTTAGTGCTAAAGCCGTGCTTGTTGCCACCGGCGGTTTCGGGCGGATGTATCGTACTACATCCAACGCATATGCCAATACCGGCGATGGCCCCGCGGTCCTGGCTCGCAGAGGCGTTCCACTCGAAGATATGGAGTTCTTCCAGTTTCACCCTACGGGTATTCGGGGCATGGGAATACTCATCACCGAAGGAGTAAGGGGTGAAGGCGGAATTCTGAGGAACGGTAAAGGTGAACGCTTCATGGAGCACTACGCACCCACACTGCTGGACCTTGCTCCCCGCGATATGATTGCCAGGGCGATTATGACGGAGATTCATTCGGGCCGCGGCGTGTTGGGCGAACCGGCCAGGGATGACTATGTCTATCTTGACGCGACCCATCTGGGCCGGGACGTCCTGGAGAAGAAGCTGCCTGACATCACTGATTTCTGTCGTACGTATCTGAGCCTGGATCCAGCGGAGAAGCCGATTCCCGTGCAGCCGACCGCGCACTATGCCATGGGCGGTATTCCGACGGACCTCGACGGCCGGGTCATTGCTGATGAGAAAGGCAATGCGTACGAAGGCCTGTATGCAGTCGGTGAATGCGCCTGTGTGTCGGTCCATGGCGCTAACCGCCTTGGAACGAACAGTCTCGTCGACTTGATTGTGTATGGCCGACGTGCCGGGCGGCACATGGCTGAGTTTGTCCGTCAGGCGGATCCGGGGGTGATGCCGGCCGATGCTTCGGAGGTTGCCAAGGATATCCTGAACCGCATGAGCAGAAAACGGCGCGACGGAGATGCTGAGAAGATCAGGGCGTCCATGAAAGCCGTCATGATGGACGCTGTTGGGATTTACCGAGGCGGCGATAAGATGAGCGAGGCCGTGCAGCAGCTAAAGAGCCTCCGCCAGCAGGCAGCGCAAATCGGTGTGGGCGATGAAAGCCGCGTCTATAACACAGACCTGCTGGAACTGTTGGAGCTTCAAAATTTGTTGGATCTGGCATTTGTTACAGCGGCGTCGGCGGAGAATCGTAAAGAAAGCCGAGGCGCGCACGCGCGAGAGGACTTCCCGAACCGTGACGATGAGAAGTATCTGAAACATACGCTCGCCTGGCTCGACGACGAATCGGTCCGCTTTGCCGCCAAGTCTGTGGATCTGTCAATCTGGGAACCTAAGCCGCGTGAGTATTAGTCCGAACTTTTTCAATCTGCCTCTGGGCAAATGAGGGCAAAGACCGATTGGGAGTAAGTTATGAACATCATCCTTCGAATACTACGCTACAATCCTCAGACGGACCGTGCCTCACAGTTCCAGGACTTCAGTGTTACCGTAGAGCCAACCGACCGAATTCTTGACACCCTTATGTTCATCAAGCGAAACCTCGACGGTACGCTGTCTTTTCGCAAAAGTTGCGGACATGGCATCTGTGGTTCCGATTCGATGATCATCAATGGCGTCGAGCGACTTGCCTGCAAGACACTCGTTCATGATGTTGCCGAAGAAGAGAACGCTGTAGTGACCGTTAAGCCCCTGAAATCGCTGCCTGTACAACGCGACCTCATGGTCGACTACGGAGTATTCTTTGAGGCCTACCGCGAGGTCAAGCCCTTTCTGATTCCCGCCAAGCAAGCCGAACGTGCTGAGAATATCCAGACACCTGCCGAGCGGGACCGGTTTGACGATCCGACGAAATGTATTCTGTGTGCATCCTGCCACTCCGCATGCCCGGTGGTGGCAGATCAAAACGTGGATTTCATTGGACCGGCCACAGTAGTGCAGGCAGCTCGGTTTGTGTTCGACAGCCGAGACGAGGGAATTAAGCCGCGTCTCGTTGTCCTGGACAAACCCAATGGGGTATGGCCGTGTGAGAATCATTTCGAATGTACGCGTGTGTGCCCGCGCGGCATCAAGGTTACGAAAAACATCAACCTTACAAAACGTGCAATCAAGACATTTAAGGAAAAGACCAATAAAGATACATGAATACCAAGCACGTGACCTGCTCCAGCAATACGATATTGCTGTTCCACGGGGTGAGTTGGCCCGCACCCCTGAAGAAGCCGCGAGAGCTGTTGCCACATTGGGCGGTAAGGCCATGATCAAGGCCCAGGTGTTGACTGGTGGCCGGGGCAAGGCCGGTGCTATCCGGGCGGTTTCATCCGCAGAGGAGGCAGAATCAACGACGAGAGAAATCCTTGCGATGTCCATAAAAGACTTTCCTGTAAAACAGGTATTAGTCGCAGAGAGGCTCGATATCCGGGCAGAGTACTATGCAGGGGTCACTGTCGACCGGGAGGCAAAGTCGGTTGTCTTGATCATCAGCGCCGCCGGGGGCATGGACATTGAGGATATCGCCGCTAAAGAACCGGAGAAAATTCGGCGTTTCGTGATGTCCGGCGCGAGCGAGTCGGACACCAGCGAGGCTCTGACGGAATGGCTATCGGAGTCGTTTCCGGATCAGGCGCTTTTAGACCAGGCTGTACCAACGATGGAGAATATGTATCGGCTCTTCCGCGAGAAAGACTGCTCCCTGGTCGAGATCAATCCGCTGGCCGTCACCGTCCAGGGCAAACTGGTCGCTGCGGATGCCAAGATTGTCTTTGATGACAATGGTGTTGTAAGGCATCCTGATGTTGAGCAGCTTAGAAATCCCGAGGAATATACGGCCGATGAGCTTGAGGCCAGGCAGGCCGGCTTGAGTTTTGTCAGCCTCTCGGGACAGATCGGCTGCATGGTCAACGGCGCGGGTCTGGCAATGGCAACCATGGACGTGATCAAATCCCTCGGTGGAAGTGCCGCCAACTTTCTGGACGTGGGTGGAAGCTCCAATCCGCAGAAGGTTGTCAATGCCATGCGGATACTCCTGAGAAACAAGAAGCTGAAGGTGATCCTGGTCAATATCTTCGGAGGGATAACCCGCTGCGATGACGTTGCCCAGGGAATTCTTAAGGCCCAGGAAGAGCAGCGTATAAACGTGCCCATTGTTATCCGGCTTATCGGGACCAACGAGGAGAAAGGCCGTAAGATGCTGCGCAAGGCCGGCTTGAGCGTCACTCGAAGAATGACCGACGCTGTCCGGGATGCCGTTGACCGCGCACAGGGGAGATCACGACCGTGAGTATTTTGGTAGACAAACAGACAAAGGTCATTGTCCAGGGAATCACTGGACGAGATGGGTCTTTTCACGCGCAGGCCATGTTGGAGTACGGAACGCAAGTGGTTGGAGGCGTCACGCCTGGAAAAGGCGGCCGCAAGGTGGGCACCCTTGCTGTGTTCGATACAGTTAAGGACGCCGTCGCGCATACCGGCGCACGATGTTCGGTGGTTTTCGTTCCAGCCGCTTTTGCCCCGGATGCAATCCGCGAGGCGGCGGACAATGGGATAACGCTGATCGTCTGTATCACCGAGGGCATCCCAGTGTTGGACATGCTCGATCTTTATCATGAGCTAAAACACAAGAACGTGCGCCTGATTGGTCCGAACTGCCCGGGGATCATCTCGCCCGGCAAGTGTAAGATCGGCATCATGCCGGGTTACATTCATAAGGCAGGCGGGGTCGGCGTGATCTCGCGGAGTGGAACACTGACCTATGAAGTCGTTTATAATCTGAGTGAGAAGAACCTGGGACAGTCAACCTGCATCGGTATTGGGGGCGACCCAATTGTCGGTACATCGTACGTTGACTTATTGGAGATGTTCGAGAATGACGACCAGACGGACGCAATCGTACTGATTGGGGAGATTGGCGGCGAAGCCGAGGAGAAGGCCGCGTCATTTATAAAAACGTCCGTTAGCAAGAAAGTCGTGGCGTTCATATCCGGGCGCTCGGCCCCGCCGGGAAAGCGAATGGGCCATGCAGGCGCGATTATTTCGAGTGGTAAAGGCGGCGCAGAAGCGAAGGTCAAAGCCCTGCGAGAAGCTGGTGTTGTCGTTGTGGACAGGCCTGATCAGATTGCCGAGGCTCTCTTAGTGCCCGGCGATGGAAGGCGAAAGCCAACGCCGAGTCTTCTCGATCGTACAGACAGAAGCCCCGGTGATACTTGATATTGGGTGGATTATGAATAACATATCTTATATAGAAAACCTGTATCGTGAATGGGAAGATAACCCATCGGCAGTCAGCGAGGTCTGGGATGCCTACTTCCGTCGGATTTCCGATACGAACGGTGTACAGCCGGAAGCTGCGACACAGCCCATAGTGCGTGACATGGCTTATCGGCAGGGCCGTGTGGATAGTCTGCTCTGGGCCTATCGAGACATCGGATATCTATATGCCCGGTTGAATCCTCTCGGGGGAGACTATGGACCGGGGCACGATTATCTCTACCGAGAAGATGTTGATGTTTACCATAAGTTGACGCTTGACGAATTCGGCATTTCTGCCGACGATCAGGACACGGTTTTCTCTGCCGGTCGTGCCATGAAACCATCTCGCGCCCCGTTGCGCCAGATCGTTGGGGCCCTTCAAGAAACCTACTGCGGTTCAATCGGTGTCGAATTCCTCCATATTCAGAACAAACATATCAGGCGCTGGCTCATCGACAAGATGGAGTCCACCCGGAACAGACCAACATTGGACCTGAGCCAGAAGCGAATCATCCTGGAAGATCTGCTGAGAACCGAAGCGCTGGAACATATGCTGCACAGGTCTTTCGTGGGCCAGAAGCGGTTCTCGTTCGAGGGCTCCGAGGCGATCATCCCCGGATTGCACTTCCTGATTGACAGCGCCAATCGATACGGCATCGATGAGTTTGTCATCGGTACAACGCACCGAGGACGGCTGGCGATTCTGAACACGATTCTGCACATGACACCGGAAGAGATCTTCTCCAGATTCGAGGAGAACTTCAGGCCCGGGATGTCCGGTGGGGGTGGTGATGTGAAGTACCATATCGGCTACGAGACTGATCACGTGTTGGACGGCGGCGGTACGGCGCACATCAGTATGGTTGCGAATGCCAGCCACCTGGAATCGGTTGATGCAATCGTTCAGGGTAAAGCAAGAGCACTTCAGGACAAGAAACGGGACCGGAAAAGGAAACGGGTTCTGCCAATGTTGCTGCATGGTGATGCGGCATTTTCCGGCCAGGGCGTAGTTGCCGAAGCCTTCAACCTCTCACGATTGGAGGGATTTACCGCTGGTGGAACCATCCATATCATAATCAACAACCAGATTGGTTTCACGACGTCGTCACAAAGTGCGCGTTCCTCGTTCTTTCCCACGGATGTTGTCAAGGGGCTTCCCGTTCCCATCTTCCACATAAACGGCGATGACCCGGAAGCCCTTGTATACGCTGCCAACCTGGCGTTGCAATTTCGGCAGACATTTGGCACCGACTGTGTTTTGGACGTTTTCTGCTATCGCCGGCACGGTCATAATGAAGCCGACGAGCCCTCTTTCACCCATCCGCATATGTACCAGATCATTGGCCGGCATCCCAGTGTTGCCACGCTTTACGGCGAGTACTGTGCCCAAAACGGCGTGGCAAGTAAGGAAGAACAGACATCGATCACAGAAGGATATGTGAAATCCCTGAAGCAGGCGTTTGAGAACTCTCGGTCAGAACCGGTCTCGCTGATAGACACCACTCAGGGACCTGATTGGGCGGGGATTAGCAACCAGTACTCACATGATCATGTCGATACGGGCGTCGAGGAGTCAACCCTCCAGCGCATTGCGCGGCATATTACGACCGTCCCTGAGGATTTCCACATTCACCCCATACTTGGGCGTGTCCTTGAGCGCAAGCGAGCAGCCTTCGAACAGAAGTCCGTTGTCGACTGGTCGTTTGCAGAAGCCCTGGCGTTCGGATCTCTTCTTCTGGAAGGCATACCCGTTCGGCTTAGCGGTGAGGACTGCGTTCGCGGCACTTTCTCTCAGAGGCACCTTACCTGGTGGGATACTGGCAGCGATCGGCCGCGCGCATATACAGCGTTGCACACAATTGATGCCCAGCAGGCGGAACTTTCGGTTTTTGACAGTCCGCTGTCCGAGTATTCGGTTATGGGCTTCGAATACGGCTACTCCCTGGTCAGCCCTGATGCCCTTGTGGTTTGGGAGGCACAGTTCGGGGATTTTGCTAATGGCGCCCAAGTGATCATCGACGACTATATCGCTTCGGCCGAGAGTAAGTGGGGCCGATCGAGCGGGCTGGTTCTGCTGCTGCCGCACGCCTGTGAGGGGCAGGGCCCCGACCATTCCGGTGCGCGGCTTGAGCGGTTCCTACAACTTGCCGCGTGTAATAATATTCAAGTCTGCAACTTGACCACTCCGGCTCAGTACTTCCATGTGCTCAGGCGACAGGTGAAGCACAACTTCCGCAAGCCACTGGTCATCATGACACCCAAGAGCCTGTTGCGTCATCCAAAGGTCATTTCTTCGGCCATGGACCTCGTTGAAGGCAGCTTTCAGGAGATTCTCGATGCTTCGTGTGAACCGGACCAGGTCAAGCGGATCTTATTGTGCTCAGGAAAAGTCTATTACGATCTTTTAGCTCAGCGTGAAGCCCTCGGCCGAACGGACACGGCGCTGATTCGCATCGAACAACTGTACCCATTCCCGAATCGCGCGCTCGCGGCCTGTATTGAGAAATACACGCACATGCGGGAGGCCACGTGGATTCAGGAGGAACCCAGAAACTTCGGGGCGTGGAGTTATATACGCGACCGTTTTTTGTCGCATTTTCCGCAGATCGAGCTTCATTATTTCGGCAGGGACGAAAATCCCTCCAGCGCAACCGGATCGTTCAAGCAGTACCAGCAAGAGCAGAAGAAGCTGGTGGAGGGTGCCTTTAATATAACGTAGGCTCAGACACTGTGAAACAACCGTATTAACAGGGGACATTTGAAATGAAAAAAGAAGTTAAGATACCACCTATCGGTGAATCAATTACCAGCGGTGTCATTGTTTCCTGGCTCAAGCACAACGGTGACCAGGTTAAAGAAGACGAGACGCTCTTTGAGCTGGAAACGGACAAAGCCGTTCTCGAGATTCCATCGCCTGGCGCCGGTACACTCGAGATATTGGTTGAAGAAGGCGCGGAAGTATCGATCGGACAAACGGTGGCTCTGTTAGGCCCGAACGATGTGGAGGCGGAACAGCCGCCGCACCCAGCGACCGAAGCTGAGGTAATTAAGCCTGCACCGTCTCGGTCCCCTGAGCCTGCGCAGGCAGGTGGGGAAACACCGGTGACCGCTCCGGCTGCTGCGGCCCCGGAAACACATATCGGTGACAAACGTCGCACTGAACGTGTGCGCATGACCACAATCCGGAGAAAGACGGCCGAACGTTTGGTTCGGGCCCGGCAAACTGCAGCTTATCTCACCACGTTCAACGAGATCGATATGCAAAAGGTCATTGAAATCCGCACCCATTACAAGACGGAGTTTCAAAAGGAGCACGGGATCAAAATCGGATTCATGTCGTTCTTCGTGAAAGCATGTTGTCAGTCACTCAAAGAGTTTCCAGACGTCAACGCCCGAGTGGATGGCGAGGATTTCATCTACAATTATTTTTACGACATCGGGGTGGCGATATCCATCGAAAGAGGATTGATAGTACCTATCATCCGCGATGCGGACACGCTGCACTTTGCCGACATCGAAGCCGTGATTGCCGACCTGGCCAAGCGCGCTCAAGACAAGAAACTCTCACCGGACGAGTTGACCGGCGGAACGTTCACGATAACCAACGGCGGTGTGTTCGGCTCACTTCTGTCGACTCCGATTCCGGCCTATCCACAGAGCGCTATTCTCGGTATGCATGCAATCAAGAAGCGACCTGTTGTTATAGATGACCAGATCAAGATTCGCCCAATGATGTATGTCGCACTGTCTTATGACCACCGCGTGATTGACGGACGCCAGGCTATCGGATTTCTGACCCATATCAAGGAGTACATTGAGGACCCGGACAAGCTACTGCTGGAATTGTAATGTGTGCCCTGCGGCTGACGGCCGTGAGTTCAACAGATATTTATACAAGTTGAAAAGAGTGCGAATGGATACGAAAGAATCAAAACATTAGATTAGGAGAATAAATCATGACAGAGGTGGACTATGCGAAAGGGCTGGAGGGAGTTATCGCGGCCGAGTCCGAGATTTGTCAAATCGACGGGGCAAAAGGAAAACTCTACTATCGAGGATATCCCATCGAAGACCTCGCTCAGTATTCTTCCTTCGAAGAAACGGCTTATCTTTTGCTCTACGAAAAGCTGCCGTCTGCACAGGAGCTGGAGGATTTCACCATTCGCATGCGCCAAAGCCGCGGCCTACAACCGCCGATTCGGGACATGATTAGCCATTTTCCAGCGGCGGGATCACCTATGGAGCTGCTGCAATCGGTCATCTCTTACTTGAGCGGCTCCGTGGAGCACAGGATTCAACATTCGGCCACCTGCAACTGCCGTCAGACTCTCCACCAAATTTCACAGATGGCGACGGTACTGGCCACTTATCAGCGTTTCAAGGAAGGCAAATCTTACCTGGAACCGCGGATGGACCTTTCGCAGGGTGCAAACTTTCTGTATCTGCTCAAGGGCCAGGAGCCTTCGCCCGAAGAAGGGCGCATTTTCGATACATGCCTTCTGCTGCACGCCGAACACGGTTTTAACGCCTCTACATTCACCGCACGCATAGTTGCCTCGACCTATTCGACATGCTATAGCTGTATTTCGGCGGCCATCGGAGCCCTGGCCGGGTTCCTGCATGGCGGAGCAAACGAACGCGTCATGAATATGGTCGATGAGATCGGTGGGAAGGAAAACATTGATCCCTGGCTTGACAAGGCACTGGAGCAGCATCGCAAAGTGATGGGCATGGGGCACCGCGTCTACAAGACGAAAGATCCCCGTGCTATCGTGATGGAGAGAATGCTCAAGGAACTTTCACAACAGAAAGGCGACCTTCAACTTTACGAGTTCCTGAAAAAAATTGAAGAGAACTTCCGCGCTCGTATGGAAAAGAAAGGTAAGCGGGTGTATCCGAATGTAGATTTCTTCTCGGGTGCCGTCTACACGCTGCTGGGTATCCCCAGGTATTTATTCACACCTATATTTGCTGCGGCGCGTTCGGCGGGATGGCTGGCACATATTCTCGAGCAGCGAAAGGACAACAGGCTCTTTCGGCCCCGGGCCCTGTTTGTCGGCCCGGAACCCAGGCCTTATCTGCCTGTCGAGAAGAGATCGGGCGGTTGAAGTTAATTCAAAAATGCCAGGGTCCTCATCCATCGGATCTATTGCTTGAACTCGGACACCAGGGAACCTACGGACGCTTTTGCGTCGCCAAACAACATCCGGGTGTTCTCTTTGAAAAACAAAGGATTGTCAACACCGGCAAAACCCGGATTCAGCGAACGTTTCAGGACAATGCAGATTCGTGCACGGTCAACTTCTATAATGGGCATGCCCCAAAGCGGGCTGCTTTTATCATCTCTTGCCGCCG
Source organism: Planctomycetota bacterium (assembly GCA_019456145.1). Lineage (GTDB taxonomy): Bacteria > Planctomycetota > Phycisphaerae > Sedimentisphaerales > Anaerobacaceae > CS2-K091. The sequence continues at coordinate 202,202 of VRUL01000001.1, read as the reverse complement.
GATTGACAACGTCGTTTGCACCAATGACGACGGCCACGTCTACCATCTCCATCGTAGGATTCACATCTTGCGGTTCGACCAGCAGCTCGTAGGGGACATTGGCCTCGGCCAAAAGCACGTTCATGTGTCCGGGCATCCGACCAGCCACCGGATGGATGCAGTATTTCACCTCCGCCCCGTTCTCATCAAGCAGTTCTCCGAGTTCACGCACGACATGCTGGGCCTGGGCAGCGGCCATTCCGTAGCCCGGGACGAAGACTACGTTGCGCGCCGCTTCCAGTATCAAATAGGCGTCTTCGGCACTGACGGGCCTGGCTTGGCCCTGATAGCTGCGGCCTTTTGAAGAAGCGGCTGCACCGAAACCACTGAACAGAACGTTCGCCAGCGAACGGTTCATGGCCTTGCACATAATGTTCGTAAGAATGATGCCCGAAGCTCCGACCAGTGAACCGGAGACAATCAGAACGTTGTTGCCGAAGACAAACCCGGCGGCGCACACTGCCAGGCCCGAATAACTGTTCAATAAACAAATGACCACCGGCATGTCGGCACCACCGATTGGGATGGTCGATAGTACGCCAAGGACAAATGCCAGGACGACTGTACCGATCAGCAGGAAGTATGCGTCTGTGGTTCCGCCGGCGTTGAGCTGATCCGGTTTTTGGGCGCAGAAGAATATTCCTAACACCAGGATTGTTATCAAAATGACAGCCTTGACAATATTCTGTCCCTTATACAGCACCGGCCTGCCGGTAATGGTACCGGAGAGTTTTCCGAACGCCACCAGGCTGCCGGAGAACGTGACTCCGCCGATCAAAATCGTCAAAAAGATAGCTATTATCGTGAAAAGTTCAAATTCGCCGGTGGCGGCCCATTTCCAATGAAACTCCGACCAGCCAACCAAAAGACTGGCCAAGCCGCCGAAGCCATTGAAAAGGCCGACCATTTCCGGCATGGCGGTCATTCTGACCAATCGTGCCGCTGATACACCAATTGCCGAACCCAAGCCGACACCGACCAGGACCCAGACCCATTTGACCTCCGTCATAGCCGTAAGCGTCGTCACAACGGCGATAAGCATACCGATGGCTGAAACGAGATTGCCTTTCCGGGCAGTAAGCGGGGAACTGAGCATCTTCAGACCTAATACGAAGAAGATCGAGGCAACAATATAGCAAAGACCTCTTATGAGTTCCGGACTCATTGTTTGCCTCCCTTTTTGTCCCGGCTCTTGAACATCTCCAGCATGCGGTCGGTGACGAGATAACCTCCCACCACGTTAATCACGGCAAATATCACAGCGAGTGTCGCCAGTACGGTCACTGTGATCCCGCTGCCCTGGCGACCCGAGGCGATAAGCGCCCCGACAATGGTGATTCCCGAAATGGCGTTTGATCCTGACATCAACGGAGTGTGCAGTTGAGAAGGGACTTTCTTGATCAACTCAATGCCAAGGGACATCGCCAAGATGAAAACGAAGAACAACAATGGTATAGTTGTGGCATTTAATTCCATAGACGAACTCCTTCATTTAATCGCTGCTTTGACTACCGTATTGACAATCCGGCCTTCGTGGGTGATCAGGCAATCCTGGATGATTTGGTCATCGGTTTTGAGCACAAATCGCCTAGTCTCTTTGTCCCAGAAATGACTTACGAAGTTGAACAGGTTACTTGAGAACATCCGGCTGGCGGCCAAGGGTACCCGGCGCTGCAGTTGGGGCAATCCGATGATTGTTACGCCTTCTCGTTCGATTTCCTTACCGAGTTCGGATGCTTCGACGTTGCCGCCAGTCTCTATGGCAAGGTCCACCACAACGCTGCCTGGTTTCATCCCGTCCAGCATTTCATTAGTGACAATCTGCGGTGCTTTTCTACCAAAGACTTTGGCGGTGGTGATGAGCACATCCGATTGGGCGCATTGCTTAGCCATTGCCTGTCGCTGTTTCTGCAATTGTTCATCGGTGAGTTTTTTGGCGTAGCCGTGTTTTGTCCGGTCGGTTTCTCCGAGATCCACTTTTAGCGGCTTGGCGCCGAGAGATAGAATCTGATCCCTTGCTTCGGGGCGGACATCGAAAGCGTCCACTCGTGCCCCCAGACGTTTGGCGGTGGCGATGGCCTGCAGACCTGCTACGCCGGCACCAATGACAAAAACGCGGGCCGGTTGGATGGTGCCGGCAGGGGTCATCATCATGGGGAAGATTATTCCCTGACGCTCTGCTGCCAAGATCACTGCAACGTATCCTGCAAGATTGGCCTGCGAACTCAGCACATCCATTTTCTGCGCGATGGTTGTGCGCGGGACCATCTCAAGGCTGATTCCACTGACCTTCCCGGCGGCGAGTTCCCTGACAACTTTGGCATTGTTGAAAGGAGCCATACAACTGATATGGATACAGCCCTGGCTAAGGCACTGGATTTCCTCGCTGGAGGGAACGCTCATCCGTAATACCATCTCTGCGTTGGAAAGAGATGCTCGGCGGTCCCTGGAGACCTGTGCCCCGGCCTTTTCGTACTCCATGTCCGGAATGTTGATGGACTGCCCAATTCCGGTTTCCACCTCGACTTGTGCCCCGAGTTCTACCAATCCCCTGACATCTGCAGGGAGCATCGGAGCACGAGTTTCTTGAGGATCCGTTTCTCTTTCGACAAATAGCCTCATGTGGTATCCCCGCGAAAAGTCCACTATTGGCCTTATAACCAGAAGACTTATGTAAACGTATTACATTTTGGGGATTATACCACCTTAGCAGTATCAAATCAATTCGGAGAAACGCCCGCGGCTTAGGTCCACTGCAAGTCCTCGCCCACAATGAATCGTGAGATAAAAGCCTGTGGATAGGTGGAATTATTTTTAAAGCATACGAAGTTTACCGAGAAATAGTTCTTGAAGGCAAAAACCATAACAGTAAAATGAAAATCGGAGCTAAAATCGCTCTCTAATGTGAAGCTCCATATGTTTCATTCCTGCCGGCGGCCTGCAGAGCAGGCAGATTGAGTTGGATAAATTGCATATGAGTGGAACAAAGAAACCTATGGGGATGCTTAAGAAACAACCCATTATGCGGCGTGTCTTAGTCGCATTACTTCCCTGCATAGCCGGAGGGATTTACTTCTTTGGTTGGCGCAGCCTTCTTATAGTCGTATGGGCGGCGCTTGTCGGATTTGTTGTCGAGTTCATCTTCACCCGTCGACGGGGCGAACCTGTAAGTGAAGCCGTTTTTGTTACGACCACAATATTCGCCCTGATAATGCCACCAACAATCTCCCTGGGCGTGCTGACCATCGGTGTGGTTTTCTCAGTGATGTTTGCCAAGGAGGTCTTTGGTGGTTTTGGCAGGAATATCTTTAATCCTGCAATGGCCGGCAGGTGCTTTGTGTACGTGTGCTTTCCTGTGGCGCTTACAGCTTCATGGGCGCCAGTGGCGGAGCACTCTTGGGGTGCTCTGAACAAATGGACAACAGCGCCAACTACCGATGCCGTTGCAAGCGCAACACCGATGGCATATCTAAAGGCGGGCAAGATCGTATTGAAAGGTAATGGCGCCGCCGCGAGGATTCCCTTTAATATTCCTGAAGATGATATCGTTTCTGTGAGAAAACAGACTTTCCTGAAAGGCCTTTTGTTTGGACGGATTAGCGGCACAATGGGTGTCACCAGTGCGTTATTGATAGCGATCGGGGGCATCTATTTGTTCGTCAGCAAAACGGCAAGCAGGAATATTATTCTCTCAACCGTCGCTACGTACGCCATTCTTAACCAGCTACTTCATTGGTTTGGCGTCGAACCTGTTCCCGGAGCCTGGCTTGCAGTACTTGGGGGTGGATTCCTGTTTGGCGCCTTTTTTATGGCTACTGATCCAATAAGTGCGCCCCGGACTGAGCCTGCCAAAGTGATTTATGGAATTATTATCGCCGTTTGTGCTACTGTGATAAGGAACTTCTCTATTTTCAACGGCGGCTTGATGTTTTCGATTCTTATCGGTAATATGTTTGCGCCGATTTTGGATTATGCCGTACGAGCATACAAGTCTGGCCCCCAGAGGAGGGCAGAAGGATGATTAGAAAAAAATCCTGGTTTCCGGTTCTCTATATGTTTTGCGTGACGGCTTTTTTCAGCTCGATCGTGATCGGTTTTACTCGCTTTACGAACGAGAGAGTTGAAGCAAACCAAATGTTGGCATTTGAAAAAGCGGTTCTGACCGTCCTGCCGGGACTATACGAGGACAAGCTCAGTCGGATGGAACTGCACCGCAAATTCACCGAATCAGTAGACGAGCCGGATGCTTTTTCGGGGGGCGCTTACACGCTGAAGCAGGGCGGGAAAATAATTGCTTATGCCCTGCCAATATCGGGCCGGGGATTTTGGGCTCCAATAAGGGGCTTGATTGGCATAAAGGCCGACGGAAGGACAATCACAGGCATTGCTTTTTATGAACAGAATGAAACACCCGGGCTTGGAGCAGAAATCGCCAAGGATTCATTTAGAAACCAGTTCCGGGGCAAAGAAATCTCGGACAGCGGCAAGCCGATAAATATCAGGCGCCCCGGCTCGATCCTAAGTAAAAGTGACGTACACGCCGTCACTGGAGCCACCCAAACAAGCAACCGCGTGGAGAACATTATCAATACGGCTTTGAAGAAGTGGCGCACAGAAGTCACCAAAAACACGGAGACCGCTGAATAATGAACGGCAGCAGAACCGATAGCAGAAAGCTGATAGTCGAAGGCTTATGGCATAATAACCCTATATTTAGGCAGGTCTTGGGTATATGCAGTACGCTGGCGGTGACGAACCTTGTGCTTAACACGGTGGTTATGTGTGTTGCGCTGATATTCACTCTGTCTTTGAGCGCCTGCACCGTCTCAATCCTACGCACCTTGACACCGCGCAATATCCGAATGATGGTCGAGACGTTGATAATAGCCTTCTACGTGATAATTGTAGATGTTCTGCTAAAAGCCTATTGGCCCGAAATGAGCGGCAATCTCGGCCCCTATGTGGGCCTTATCATTACGAATTGCATCGTTATGGGCCGGTGTGAGGCTTATGGAAATTCCAATCCGCCGGTCAGGGCATTAATGGACGGTCTTTTCAATGCGCTTGGTTATTCGTTTGTCCTTTTGATCATTGCAACGTTTCGAGAAATCCTTGGAATGGGGACTTTTCTGGGTATCTCCATGCCGTATTTCGGCGGTCCACGCTGGGACAAATGGATAATAATGGTAATGCCGCCCGGTGCTTTCTTCATGTTGGGTATAGTGACATGGGTGTTTCGGTCAATTGAAATAAGAATGGAAAATAAGAACAAATGAATGCAGGACCGGAAATATCACAGGCATTTGTAGTATGTGTTTCGGCAATGTTTACACAAAATATTCTGCTGACTTACTTTTTGGGTTTGTGCCCCTTCCTTGGGGTTTCACGTGAGGTCAAGACGTCTATGGGATTAGGTTTAGCAGTAATATTCGTACTGACTTCAACATGTATGCTTAACTGGCTAACCTATCACTATGTTCTTGTGCCTCTTGGCCTGGAGTTTTTCCGGTTTATTCTCTTTATAATAATCATTGCTGCATTTGTTCAGCTTGTGGAGATGGTTCTTGATCGATATTCACCGTTCCTATATCAAAAACTCGGCGTATTTCTACCGTTGATAACCGTCAATTGTGCTATCCTCGGCGCATCACTATTCATGGTGATTCGTGATTATAGTTTTATAGTGACCATCGGCTATGGGTTTGGCAGCGGGCTGGGCTGGTTTCTGGCTATAATCGCAATGGCAGGTATCAGACAAAAACTGGCCAACGAACGAATTCCTCAAGGTCTCCAGGGACCAGGGATAACGCTTATAATAGCGGGTCTGATGGCACTGGCATTTATGGGATTTTCAGGTGTTTTGCAGGGAACGTAGTACAACTCGATCTGTAAAGGACACAAATGGTTCTTGAGATATTGGTTGCGGTTACGGTTGTAAGTTTAATTGGAACGGTATTGGCGGCGCTTTTAACCATTTGTGAACATTTCATTGCAGATTATGGCCCATGCCAAATAAGCATCAACGATGAAAGCGACGTTACAGTTAAAGGTGGCAAGGACCTGCTTTCAATGCTGACTGCGGAAAGGATATTCATCCCGAGTGCCTGCGGCGGCAGGGGCACTTGCGGATTGTGTAAGCTGAAGGTCCTCGAAGGGGCAGGGCCTTTGTTGCCGACGGAGGAACCTTATCTTGAGAAGGAGGAAAGAGAGTCGAATGTTCGCCTTGCATGTCAGGTTAAAGTCCGAGGTGATTTGAAGATTGAGATTCCGCAAGAGCTTCTTGCAGTTCGCGAATATACCTGCAAATGTGTGGAGATAACGGATCTCACCCATGATATAAAGCAATTCCGTTTGGAACTAATTGAGCCGACAACTATTGATTACATACCCGGCCAATACGTACAACTCCTGACTCCTGTTTATGAGAAAAGCGATGAGGAGATTTACAGGGCGTATTCGATATCGTCCAATCCTGCTGAAAAAAGCGTGATTGAGCTGATTATTCGGCTTGTACCGGGCGGGATTTGCACCACCTACTGTTTCGAATATCTGAAGGTGGGTGACGAGGTCAAAATCAATGGGCCTTATGGAGACTTCAGGCTTTTAGACAGCGATGCTCCCATAGTCTTTATTGCAGGCGGGTCAGGAATGGCACCAATTAAGTGCATGCTGCACCACATGAAGAATACAGACAACAAACGAAAGACTATCTACTACTTTGGCGCGAATGAGCCTCGGGAGTTGTTGCTTACAGATTTGATGAGAGAATTTGAGAAGCAGTTGGCGAATTTTCGTTTTGTACCCGTGGTGTGTGAGCCAGAGGATAGTAACGTGCTCGGCTGTGAAATAGGGTTAGTAACACATGCGGTTCAAAGAGATCTGAAGAATGCCACAGAATGCGAGGCATATCTGTGCGGCAGTCCGGGAATGATTGATGCGACCATAAAGGTGCTGGAGGAACTCGGAGTGAGCGAGGACAAGATCTTTTATGACAAATTTTAATGACACAGGTAGGGATAGTAATGAAAGAATCTCCTGAGGACCGAAAACTGGAAGAGGTTTTAAGATCGTCCAGGCTGGCAGCCGGAGGCTTTATGGGCCACGATAACCGTAGCGTCTCCGAAGTGATTGACGCAGACGCGACGGAGCTGTCGAGACTGGGCTTCACCAAAGAGCAAGTAGCCGAGCGGATGCGGCAAATCACTAAGGTCGCGATAAGCGGCCTGGGCACCTGGGTACAGGTAGGTGATGGCATGGAAGGGAAAGTAGATGAAGCAAAGGGTTGGCTCATCTGTCCCTGGCCACACAAAGGAAAACTGGCCAAAAGAATTACGGTGGTGAAAGTCATTGAGACAGGCGAGAGTATTCGCTGGTCCGACCTGAACACTCATCTGATCAGTGAACATGGCTTCTTCGAAGGGAAAGGCTCGGACTTTAGAATCGAGCCGAGAAAACTCATACGGACAATATTCTAAGACGCTTTTCAAAGTGGTCTCATATGGCAATGAGGATGTGTGTTAGATTGCAATTGGCATCCGCTTACAATCCTCCTTTTTGTACCAAAAGTAGTTTATATGTCTATGTTATACAGTCACTTAGGAGTAGAACTTTGAACTCATAAGCCATTGTTTGCAGCTCCGGACCCTATTAGTGCAGAATAAGTCATTAGAACTGGCCAAAGGTTCGGCCACAACATCTCTGGAGAAGCTTACGGAATATAAAAACAATAAATTGGATAATGCAATTCACTAAAAAATCTGTAAAATGGGTTCTTCTGAACCAAATTTAACTTAACTTATGGAGAAAAATATGGAATATACCTGTAAAGATATAGCCAAGATGATTGACCATTCGTTATTGCGTCCCGAGCTTACGAACGAGGACATTGTCAAAGGTTTTGAGACGGCAAAAAAATATAATGTCGCAACTGTTTGTTGTTGGCCTTCATCGGTTGCCTTAGCCAAAAAACACCTCGAAGGATCGAGTGTAAAAGTTACCACCATTGTCGGTTTTCCCAACGGTTACAATAAAACGGAAACAAAAGTCTTTGAGGCTGAACAAGCTATAAAGGATGGTGCGGTTGAGCTGGACATGGTTATTAACATTGGGAAACTAATAAGCAAAGATTTTGGTTATGTAAAGAGTGATATCAAGGCCGTCGCAGATGTGGCACATCGCGAGAATGTTCTGCTAAAGGTTATTTTAGAAAACCACTATCTTACAGATGAGCTTATCGAGATCGGTTGTAAGCTTGCTGAAGAGGCCGGCGCAGATTTTGTAAAAACCTCAACCGGTTTCGCAGCGAGCGGCGCGACCATCGAAGATTTAGAGCTTATGCGGAGAAGTGTTTCTGATAAGGTGCAGATAAAGGCGGCCGGCGGTGTGCGCGACTTAGATATGGCTTTGAAGGTCAGAGAAGTCGGCTGTACGAGGTTCGGAGCAACAAGAACAGAAACCATTATGGAAGACTGTTATAAAAGAAGCGGTCAAAAGTAGATGACAACCTGGTTAAAAGGCATTGTCAACTTAGAAGAATATTCAAAAAGGACATACATTGTTCGAGGTAATAAAACATGAGAAATAAACACTATCCAAATTTGTTCACTCCAATCGAGATCGGCACTATGGTAGTACCAAATAGAATAGCAATGGTCCCAACGGACATAAGCTCCGCCAATGCGGATGGTTCTGTAAACCAGAGGGTGATTACCTATCATGAGGAAATCGCCAAGGGCGGCTGTGGATTCATTATTGTCGGTGCGACCACGCCTGATAAAGCCACAGGTAGGCCGACGGTTACCTGTCTTGCCGCGGACGCAGATCCGTTAATTCCGGGGCTTGCCCAATTAGCTGAAGCGATGCACCGCAACGGTGCTAAATGTGCTGTTCAGATACAACATCCGGGCCGACAGGCTGCCTGGCCCCGCAAGAACTTAATGTCAGCCAGCGACCATGTTTTGGATGTACCGGGTTCGGCCGGTCATGAAGTCATTTATGCCGAGAACATTGCTCAAGGTAAATCGATACGCGCTATGACGGCTGAGGAAATATACGATTTGGTTGAGAAGTTTGCCGAAGCTGCCTGGCGAGTCCAGCAAGCGGGCTTTGATTCTGTGGAGCTCCATGCCGCCCATGGGTATCTAATCGCACAATTTATGAGCCCTTTCGTGAATCAGCGAAACGACCGCTTCGGCGGGAGTTTTATCAATAGAATGCGTTTTACGATGGAAATCGTCAATCGAATCCAGATGAAATGCGGGAGAGACTTTCCCTTAGGTATCCGGTATTCGGGTGATGAATGGATCGAAGGGGGCAGAACACTGGATGAAAGTGTTAAGGTGGCCAAGCTTATGGAAGAAATGGGTCTGGCATACGTTGATATTAGTGCGGGGATATTCGAGTCACCCGGCACAGTAATGGACCCGATGTACTATCCCGAAGGCTGGAACACGTACACGGCAGAGGAGGTGAAGAAACAAGTCAAGATTCCCGTCATTACGAGCCATTCACTACGAAATCCCGACCATTGCGAGAAAATCCTTGCAGAAGGCAAAGCGGACATGGTTGGCTTCAGCCGTCAGTTGATCGCTGATGCCTACTGGGCCAACAAGGCAAAATCGGGCAACAAAAAGGAAATCAGAAGATGTATTTCCTGCCTTGTTGGCTGCTGGCAGGAATCGTTGATGATCAGGCGAGATATGAGATGCGCTATCAACCCGGCCGTTGGCGACGAACGATTTATTCATTTACAGCCTGCCAAAAAAGCCTGTAAGGTGGCTATCATAGGTGGTGGACCAGGCGGTATGGAAGCAGCACGTATCTGCTCTTTGCGCGGGCATAAAGTGACAATTTTTGAAAAAACCGGAGAGCTGGGCGGCGCTATGCTTTATTGCTGCACAGTACCCGGAAAGAACAAGATGCGCTGGTATGCCGATTGGCTCCGACAGCAGATGAAAAAACTCGGAGTCGACATAAAATATAATACGGAACCAACCGCGACGAATCTCAAAGACTATGATGTCGTATTGCTCGCTTCAGGAACAAAAGTTGTAAGACCTGAAATTTCCGGGGCTGATTTGCCCATAGTCGTAACCTTTGAAGACGTTTTACGCTGTAAGAACACAAAATGTGAATATTATCCGGATGATAAAGAAGAACCTGCAGAATGCGGCCAGGAGGTATTGGTCTGGGGCGACCACTTCGGCGCAGCAGATACCGCCGAGATGCTCGGTCACGCCGGGAAAAAGGTCACACTTGTCACTGAAAATCAAGGATTCGCAGAATGGATGGAGCCCTGCCATCGGGATGTGATGATGAAACGGTTTGCCGGCGGTAACGGTGAAGGCCTGAAAAGCAAGACATACGCCAATGCTGTTACTATAATTCCCAACAGCTCTGTGTTGGAAATAAAGAAAGATGGTACAGTAGTTATAATCAGTAACGAGTTCGAGAAATCCACGGTAAAAGTTGATACAGTCGTTCTTGCCAAGGTCGAATCCAACGACAGTGTATATGAAAGCTTTCTGGAAGCCGGCCTGAATGTAGCCAAGATTGGTGACGTCAAAAAGATAAGAAACGTAAGAGGGGCTGTTACAGATGGTGCAAACGCCGCCCTAGTTATTGAAGAAGGCGCGATACTCAATGCCAATAACGGCTTAATATCGAATCTGCCGACAGGAATTGAACTGTCGTAGTCAGCAATTGGTTATTCGAATATACCTGTTAGCATTTACCAGTTACAGTGAGGAAAAGTTAATATGGAAAAAATAAAGGTCGGTGTTATTGGAACTGGTTTCATTGGCCCTGCTCACATTGAAGCGTTAAGACGTTTAGGAAATATTGAAGTTGCCGCTTTGGCCGAATGTTCTAACGATATTGCCAAGTCGAAGGCCGAGACGCTGGGCATTGAGAAATATTACGGCGATTATAAGCAGCTCCTGAAGGACCGCGACATCAAATCTGTTCATATCTGTTCACCAAACTATCTTCATTATAAGATGGCTAAAGAGGCACTTGAGGCCGGTAAACATACAATTTGTGAAAAGCCCCTTGCTATCAGTGTGGCTGAGGCCGAGGAGCTTGTTGACCTGGCTGACAAGAAAGGCTTTGTGAACGCGGTCAATTTCAATATTCGCTATTATCCGCTGATGAGGCAGGTCAAAGTGATGGTTGAAAAAGGTGATGTAGGCGATATTCTTGCCCTCCAGGGATCGTATCTGCAAGACTGGCTTTTCTACCAAACCGATTACAACTGGCGATTGGAACCAGAGATATCGGGGCCGTCAAGGGCCATCGCTGATATAGGCTCCCATTGGATGGACCTTATAGAATACATCACCGGCCTGGAAATCCGGGAGGTCTGTGCTGATTTTGCAACCTTTCACAAAATCAGAAAGAAGCCCCTGAAACCCATCGAAACCTACGCCGGTAAGGTGCTGAAGCCGGAAGACTACAAAGATGTGCCTATCAATACAGAAGACTATGCAACTGTCCTCTTCAGATTTGAGAATGACGGCCGGGGGGTAATGACGGTCAATCAGGTCGCCGCAGGAAGAAAGAACAGGCTCTGCTTTGAGTTAGACGGGTCGAAACAATCGATTGCCTGGGAATCCGAAACGCCAAATCAAATATGGATTGGCAGACGTGACGGCAACAATGAATTCATGATGAGAGATCCATCCCTGGTATATCCAGAATGTCGCGGGCTGATTGATTATCCCGGCGGGCATAATGAAGGTTTCCCGGATACATTCAAGCAGTTGCTAAAGGAAGTTTATGCCCACATATCAGGTGAGACATCGGGCGTTGCCTCTTATCCAACATTTAAGGATGGACTCCGTGAGCTTGTTCTGTGCGAGAAGATTATTGAAAGTAATAAGAATAGAGCCTGGGTTAAAGTTAAAAAATAGGAGCTGTATAAAATGATTAAACTTGGTTTTGTAAGTGCAATTTTAGCGGACCAGACATTTGAAGAAGTTGTCTCTTTTGCCTCTGAGAACGGATACGCATGTGTGGAAATCATGTGTTGGCCTCCTGGAAAAGCGGAAAGGCGTTACGCCGGGGTCACACATATCGATGTCACAAACCTTTCCAAAGAGAAGGTCGATAGTATTCATAAGCTCTTAAAAGAAAAGGATGTGAGTATCTCCGGCTTAGGATATTATCCAAATCCTTTGGAAGCAGATGACGAAAACGCAACGGCCTATATCGAACATATCAAGAAAGTAATAGACGCCGCCAGCCAACTGGGGCTGGAAAATGTGAATACCTTTATTGGCAGAGACCACCAAAGAAATCTGGATGACAATTTTGAAAAGTTCAAGAAAATCTGGCCGCCCATCGTTAAACATGCTGAAGACAGGAAAGTAAAAATCGGCATAGAAAACTGTCCGATGTTTTTCAGCAACGATGAATGGCCCGGCGGGAAGAACCTGGCATCTTCTCCGGCCATTTGGCGGAGAATGTTCGAAGAGATTCCGTCGGCGAATTTTGGCCTAAATTACGATCCTTCTCACCTGGTCTGGCAATTCATGGATTATGTCCGGCCCATCTATGAATTTAAAGATCGCATTTTCCATGTACACATAAAGGACGCCAAGGTGCTGTGCGAAAACCTGAATGATGTTGGTATTCTTGCGACTCCCCTGTCATTTCACAGTCCGAAGCTTCCGGGCCTGGGGGACGTTGATTGGGGCAAGTTCTTCTCGGCCCTAACGGACATAGGATATGACGGCTCGGCTTGTGTTGAAGTTGAAGACCGGGCTTTCGAAGGCTCTTTAGAGATGCAAAAACGGTCCTTAGTTCAAAGCCGAGAATATTTAAAACAGTACGTTGCTTCCTGAGACAGTAGCCTATGAAAGAGATAGCGGTCAAGGTTGGCGAGTTCCTGAAAAGTAATCTATGCTTCAAAATACATCTCGAGATGAGCAGATATGGCCTTTCTTCCAATCCCTTGACCGAAGAACTACCGGCCATTAGGGAAGAGGCGGATACCAGAGATATGTACAGCCTTATGCAATCTCCGGTAAGGGGCAACATTTTACGACTTGAAATTCCCCAAAATAAAGGTATAATATCCGCTAAAAAGCTTTCTGGAGGATAACAAGAACCTTCTTTATAGAGATTTTGATTGTGAAAAATGCAACGCTGTTTGGTGGCGCCATAGAAGGCTTAAAAAGCCGAGACTGGTAAAACCAACCATGAGATATAATTTATGAGGAGAGTTGTTATGAAAAATGACAAAGGCACCCACAAGGCAGCAGTATCACGTCGTGATTTTATGTATGGAGCCGGAACTGCGTTTGCGGCTTTGACTATTATCCCCAGCCACGTTTTGGGACGGGCAGGCCGCATCCCTCCCAGTGAGACAATACAGGTTGCTGGGATTGGCATCGGCGGTGTAGGAAGCGGCCAGATACAAAGCATAAGTCGGCAGGCGAATACCAAAATTGTCGCGCTGTGTGATGTGGATGATGTGTATGCCAAGAAGACGTATGATAATTTTCCAAAAGCAAGAAGATATCGTGATTTTCGTGAGATGTTACGAGTAGAGGACGATAAGATTGACGCGGTGTACTGCGGCACACCTGATCACTCCCATGCGGTAATCACCCTGGCAGCCCTGAGGAAAGGCAAGCACGTTTGCTGCGTAAAGCCCCTTACCCGAACGATTCATGAGAGCAGGCGTGTCGTAGAGGAAGCTCAAAAGGCCAAAGTAGCCACTCAGGTCACGGCTTCAGCCAATTCTACAGAGAAAGGCTGCCGAACCTGCGAGATGATCTGGGGTGGCGCCATCGGAGATGTCCGCGAAGTGCATATCTGGTCTAACCGACCTCTGTGGCCCCAAGGGATGCTTCGTCCGCCAGGCTCGGACCCGGTGCCTGATACTTTCGACTGGGATATGTGGATTGGCCCGGCCCAAATGCGGCCATTCAAAAACGAGTGGCCTGATGACCATCTCGCGCTTAAGCAGCTTTGGTCTCGCCGCCCGCGCAAAGCCGTCTATCACCCCTGGAATTTCCGCGGCTGGTGGGATTTTGGCACCGGCGCGCTGGGGGACATGGGTTGTCACTACTTCAACATTCCCAAGCGAGCGTTGAAACTCGGCCACCCCGTTGGCGTCAGCGCCACGGCAAGTCGAGTGATGCCTGAGACCGCACCTTTGGCCTCCATCGTCACCTGGGAGTTCCCGGCCAGGGAAGGTATGCCGCCCTTGAAAGCGGTCTGGTACGACGGCGGTCTCAAGCCACCACGTCCATCCGAACTCGAACCGGGAAGGAACCTGCCCGGTGAAAGCGTACTTTATGTCGGCGACAAAGGCAAGATGCTTGGCACGCGAATTATACCAGAGGAGAAAATGGAGGCTTATACCCCGCCGCCCAAGACGCTTCAGCGCCGGGGCGGCACATGGCCTGAGTGGGCCGAAGCCATGCGCGGCGGTCTGCCTGCCACCTGCCAGTTCAGTTGGGCCGGCCCTTTGTCTGAGATCGTTCTGCTGGGCAACATCGCTCTTCGGACAGGCAAGCATCTGAAGTGGGACGGGGAAAACATGAGGTTTACGAATAACAGTGATGCAAATAAGTACGTTAAGGAATCGTATCGTTCGGGTTGGTCTTTATAGGCCGGGAAACAGCAAATATTAGTATATTTGAGGCATTTAGTATGAGACGTTTGAGTAACATTCGTATCTTTGCAGCGATTATCGTGGTGGCCTCAGGTGTTTTATGCTCGGCCGAAACCACCTTAGCTTCAATAAATATTAGTGCTCCGGTTGGCGCCAGCACTATCACTTCTGCACGTGGGCTCCCCAAGAAATACACCGAGACCGTTGTCCCCGCGAGCGGTGGAAAGGTTACCTTTGACATGGTGCTAATTCCCAGCGGCGAGTTCCTGATGGGCAGCAGCGATAAAGAAGCGGGCCGCAAAGATAACGAGGGTCCACAGCATAAGGTTCGTCTTGAGCCCTTCTATCTCTGCACGACGGAGACTACCTTCGTGCTGTTTCAGGCTTACTACGAAGAGACTGTACAGAAAGACAGGGACGAAGCCAGAAAAAAGGTGACAGATGTAGATGCTATCGCTGGGCCAACGCCCATCTACGGCGATCCGACAATGGGCATGGGCGGGGGAACAAGACCTGCCATTGGAGCGACGTGGTTCAACGCAACGATGTTCTGTAAGTGGCTGTCTAAGAAGACAGGCAAGAAATACCGTCTCCCAACCGAAGCCGAATGGGAATATGCCGCCCGGGCGGGGACTGAAACTGTATATTTCTTCGGCAACGATCCAAAACAGCTCGCGAGATATGCCTGGTTCGAAGACAATTCCGAACAGGCCACTCACGAGGTCGCTACGAAAAAGCCCAACCCCTGGGGCCTCTATGATATGCTGGGTAACGTGCTTGAATGGGTCCTTGACTTCTACAACCCAACCGCCTACTCGGCCACGGCAAATAAGTCCCCAGCCTTGAATCCCAAGGGACCAAAACAAGGCAAGGTCCATGTGGCCCGCGGTGGCTCATGGGAAAGTCCCGCTGAAGAACTGCGCTGCCCCGCAAGGGCATTCGAGGAAGACTTTTGGCGTTTCATGGACCCGCAGGATCCTAAAAGTAAATGGTGGCTCGCCCAGATGGGCTTCATCGGCTTTCGTGTGGCACGATCCGTGGAGCCGGTTAAATCTGAGTCGCGCAAATAAGAGTGCTCGTATGGCCTCAAAGAAATCACAACCTCAAATATTATGATTCAGGAGATTGATGATGAAATTTCTAAACTGCTTCTTTGTGTTAAGTCTGTTTATGGTTGCGACTGCTATGTGCGTTCCGGCCGACGATGATGGATTCATCCAGCTTTTCAATGGCAAAGACCTTACAGGCTGGATTACCGGGCCAGACAACGCCTGGGTAGTCGAAAACGGTGTTCTCACCCTCAAGCGCGAAATGGATGGCAAGGAACATAATGCGGATTATCTTTGGACTAAAGAGAAATACGACGATTTCATCCTCGATTTGGAATTCAAAATCCCCGAACGAGCGAACAGTGGTATTTTTCTCCGCACGTCAGATCTGAAGGACCCGGTCTATACAGGAATTGAAGTGCAGGTCGCGAACTCATACGGTAGAAAAACATGGAGCAGAGGAGGCTGTGCAGGTGCCATATACGATTGCCTTGCTCCGACAAGGAACGCTGTCAAAAAGCCCGGTGAGTGGAACCGCTATATCATCACCTGCAAGGACAACAAAATCAGCATAGTCCTCAACGGTGAGCAAATCATCGATATGGATTTGAATAAGTGGGATGAGCCTTATAAGAATCCCGATGGCACCAAAAACAAGTTTCAAACCGCATTGAAAGATTTTGCACGGACAGGTTACATCGGTCTACAAGACCATGGCAGGGCTGTGTGGTACCGAAATATCAAGATAAAGCCTTTGAATAGCCAGGCCTTCACCCTGATACCAGATCCCCACGGCAAAGTTCTCAAAGATCCGGACGGCCGAACAGTTTTCCGATATATGACCAAAAAGCCTGTCGATACCAAGCTATCCGCCAACAGCGTCTGTTGCCTCTATCCATTGAATACTCCGTCGGGAGAAAGGGTTGTTGATTTTGCTCCCAGTGACCATCCACATCATCGCGGTTTATTTCTGGCATGGCATTCCATATCAGCCAAAAAAGCCAGAAAGAAAGCCGATTTCTGGGGCTGGGGAGCCTGGGCGCCAACTGAAGGCCGGCGCATCAAGAACAGCACTGTTAAACTCCTCCAGGCTGATTCAGAACGTGCCATGCTGGAAGTCGCCAATGACTGGCTCGTCGGAAATGTGAAAATGATTGACGAAATAACGTTCATTGTCGCTCGCCAAGAAGAATCGGCCTATGTAGTCGACCTGAATTATCATTTAACACCTGCGATGGACATTACCTTAGATAAGACGGCTTTCGGTGGACTCTGTGCAAAGGCCCGAAAGGACGGCAGTGGTTCTTACTATAGCCCAAGTGGTCTGGTCAAACTACCTGATCCTCATCACTTGAAACCAGAAACCGACTGGCCTGCTGCTGATTGGTACGATTACACAATGAAGTTAGACAACGGCAAAACGGTCGGTATTACAGTGCTTGACCACCCGGCCAATCCGCCCACTACCTGGCACAATCTTGCACCCATTGCCATGGTCAATCCCTGCATCGTCGCGCCCGGACCGGTGAAGATCAATAAAGGGCAAACCCTGCAACTTCGGTACCGGATTGTTGCGCACGACGGCCCGACGCCCGTTAAACTGCTAAAGAAAATAACAGAGGAGTGGCGCCGGCAAACATCCAAAGAAATCTTCCAACTTGAACCCGGCTTCGTGCGATTAGACAACGGTAAGGACCTCACCGGCTGGTTCGGTGCCAAATGGTCAGGCGAGAAGACCGGTGATACAACGGGATGGAGCGTCGTTGATGGCGCGATTCATCTTGATTCCGAAGCCGCGAGAAGTCAACTGTTCAATGAGAAAACGTATAGCAGAAATGCTGTCCTCCGTTTGCAATTTCGGGCCGGTCGAGCGGCTGACTCCGGCTTGTGTATTCACGGCCGGCAGCTCCAAGTCCGTGATTACCCGAATGCTCTGCCCGATACTAAGAATTATGCACCTTTCTCCAACCGAACCGGTGAGTGGAACGACCTGGAACTCGATATAACCGATGGCGTTGCAGTAATCAAGCTGAACGGTCAGGTTATTGAGAAAGCGTGGAAATCAGGCACCGCCGTCGCCAGAGGACTCGGCCTGCAAAAAGAACTCGGCGAAATGGATTTCCGGTATATCCGATTGAAAGAGAAGAAATGAGCCGGCAGACACATTCCGGGCTCCGGTGGGGGAGATAAAATCTGTCGGCATCTGCTCGACCGATTTGATTGAGGAACTATCCGCTCAATGGCGTAAAGGGCGTGCTCAATAGAAATTAGAAGATTATTGCTGCATATCCGACACTATCGGTGCTTGTAGTACCCATCTTGCGAAGCATTACTTCATTGCTGTTAGTGTGTGCAAGCAGCAATGCTTCAGTCCTGCCGAGTTTCTTTGCGACAGCGACCGCCGCGGCTGCAGCTCCGGCACCGCAGGCATTATAGTTCTCGGCGGCACTTGCGAGCATTTTTTGCGGCTCAAGCTTCAAAGCCAAATCAATAAACTCCCTGTCGTTGACATCGCCGGCCCACCGGAGAGCTTCTGTGCCTGTTCCCATCGGAGTAAAGCCATATCGCGGGCCGTAATGCGTCAAATCAGTCGAGCCGATGCAGACGATTTTTTTGTTCTCGCGCCGACTGATAACGTCACCTACGCTCGTACCCAATTCCACTGCATTCCCTGTCGGCGGTACCAGAATTGGCAATATCCTGGCACCTGTAAATAGATACTGTATAAATGGGACCTGCACTTCGATGCTATGTTCTGATTTGTGGGCCATAGAGTCCTTGACGGCCGTGGTGCTTTCCAATACGGCATCGGCCAACTCCTCATCAATGGCGACCTCGCCGAGCGGCGTTATCCAGCAACCGGCATCATAAACAGCCGGCGACTGGCCAAGATATCCGTGGGCCGCTCCAAATATTACGAATGTATGAACCTCTTCGTGCTGTTTTTTTATGGCTGAGAAGACCATCGCAGCCAGACTACCGCTGAACACCCAGCCAGCGTGCGGGACAATGCCAGCTACTATTGTTTCGGGTAACGAGCCGCTTAGCGTTCTTGCCTCAAGGCATTCGGTAATTTCGCCAACACACGCATCATGCTTCGCAGGATAAAACTGACCAGCAACAATGGGTTTTCTTGTTTGCATTTCCAGCACCAGTTCGATATTATTACGGCGTAATTCAAGGCCGTAGAATATTGTAACCTGTTAAGGGAATAAAACAAATGACATCTGAAAAAATGAGTTCCGTAGCTGTAGTGATGGGCTCCGATAGTGATATGGCAGTGATGCAGAGCTGTATTGAAATGCTTTCCAAATTTGGTATTGAGCCAGTAGTGCGAATAATTTCAGCCCACCGGACACCCCAGATAGCAGCGGACTTTGCCGACAATGCTGCCCAAAATGGTATAAAGGTGATAATTTCAGCCGCTGGTATGGCTGCTCATCTTGCCGGTGCTTTGGCGGGACGGACAAACTTGCCGATTATTGGCGTACCGTTGATTTCGAGCTCCGGACTCGAGGGGGTCGATGCCCTGCTTAGCACGATACAAATGCCGCCCGGCGTGCCGGTGGCAACAGTGGCTATAGGGGCAGCAGGAGCGAAAAACGCTGCCATCCTAGCTGTGCAAATCCTTGCATTATCCGACAAGTCCTTAGCTGAAAAACTGGAAGACTTTAAGAAATCACAGAAACAAAAAGTGATAGAAAAGGATTCGGCCTTGCAGTAAAACTACCGATCTCATCGGCGTTTGAACAGGTTAATTAAGCCTGCACCGAGTATTAAGAACACCGCTGCGGCTGGTTCGGGAGTTGAGATTACAAGCTCGAAGCTGTCTAAGGTGCCGGTGTCCCAGTTCCACGCATCGTAAATCTGCAGCCGCCAAATACCATAATTGTCCTCGCCGTCAAATTCAGAAAGCTTGTAAGGCTCAATAGGTCTAAAAGAACCTGTAAAAGGCGGCTCAACCTGTTTAATCGAAAGTTCTGCTTCATCATCAAATATAGTTTGTGTGTAATTTGCACCCTCAAAAAACTCACGAAAATCATACATATTCAAACATATTCTCGTCCCTGCAGGGCTTTGCAGAAAAATTTGCAAATCGAATACATTAGTGTGTGTGATACTGATTCGGACATCAAGGTCTGAAACAATAAAATTGTCGGTGATTTCTATAACTGCATCATCCATCCAGCCTTTGCTGATATCGGGATCGCTGCTATCTGGTTTAGGGATTGGCAGATCGAAGTCGCCTCCATAAGTATAAACTTGGCCGGCAAAAACAGGGAAAGAGACCCCCGAGACAATAACAATAATTGCAACAATCCATTGCACTGCTTTGTGAGCGTCCATTCTCAACCAGCCAATAAACTCTATATGCCAGCAATTACCATCCAGTGGATTCTGGTTATGCGACAGAGATTATAACCTGATTAAACAATGTTGGCGAATAAAAAAAGAAAAAATAACCTCATAGAAGGCTAAAAGCGCAGAGAAGAAATCGAAAACACAATGAATAAGATGGGCACAGCCTGCCCCCTAGTCCCAGAGGGGTAGGCCTCAGAATGACACGAACGTTATTTTACTTCTATGGCCGAGTTAAATTCTCCGAACGGATTCAACTCCGTTAGCTCATTGTACGGGTCCTGCTGCCACTGGCCGTCCACAACCAACCTGTAGCGATACTTGCCAGCAGGCAAATTCAACTTCGTTTGCCATACGCCTTTGGCATCCACTTTTTGCATCGGTGTCTTTTCCGGCTGCCAATTATTAAAATCACTAGCTATCTGGACGCTCTTGGCACGCGGGTACAATGTTACGAATACAACAGCACCGTTTATCTGGTTGACGCCGTAATATTCCATAAGCTTGACATCAGTATCAGCCGGCTTTAGTTTTTCAACTTCTGGAGTTTGCACAGCCTTTATGGCCGGCTTAGCCACCTGCAACAACTCATCAGCAGTGGCACTAATTGATTCGAGCTGGTCTGTCAGGGAGTTCACAATCTGGCGGCGTTGCTGTTTCGCCTCAGAGTCAACAACCTCTTCAGCAAGTAAGCGAAAATCCCTCTGGCCCCTGCTGGACGAATCGAATTCGCTGATGGGTTGTCCGAAACTGGCCGCTTCCTTGATTTTAGTATTGAAATTAACGATTGCCCCAAACATCTTATCTGCGAAGTGCTTTCGCAATTCCGCTAAAACCTCTCTGGCCATCTTCGTCCTTATATCATACATGCTGGCCAGTACCCTAACATCTACCTGCCGGCTGGATCGTTCGCAGAGTATATTCAGAGTCTCAAGCTGCTTGCTGAGCCCGTGGAGCGCAAAATAGCCGGTCTCAACAGGGACAATAACCTCGGTTGCTGCTCTTAAAGCATTGAAGGTCAATAGGCTCACTGCTGGGGGGCAATCAATTATTGCATAGTCGTATTCACCTTTTATTTCAAACAAGACATTTTTTAAGCAACCCTCACATTCGGAAATACCGGCCATTTGCTGCTCGAATGCAGATAGGTCTATACTGGCCGGCGCCAACTCCAGCCTGTCGCTAATCTGCCACAGTATTTCTGTCAGCTTTATTGGTTCATTTCTGCTTTTGCTTATCAGCACATCGTATATGCTTTGTTCAATCTGCTCCTCGGGCACGGCAAGACCTACCGCACAATGCGACTGTGGGTCCATATCTACCAGCAAGGTCTTCTGGCCCACCTCAGCAAGGGCACTTGCCAAGTTTATCGATATCGTCGTCTTGCCACAACCACCTTTCTGATTAACAATCGCGATAGTTCTCATGTGAATCCTCTTTCGGCTATTGAAAAAGGCAGCCATTTTGCCCATATTGCAAAATGAAGCCCCAATCCAATTCCACCGTAAAAAAGCCCCTTTCAGTACTAAAAACAGTTCGACACCTATCTATTTTATTCGGCTAGAAAACGCGAAATACTTTATGTTTTTATGGGACGGGCCGATAAAACCTCGAACTATTAACAGCACAATTAAGGTACACTTTCTGCTTCGCTGAGCTACAAAAAGTATAAAAAGTGGTTCTGAATGTACGTTTTCAGCACTGTTTTATACACTATTTCGCTCAAATCCACTTTTTTATGCAAGTTTTGAGATGTCTTCCTACTTTTTGCGTGCTACTCAAAGACAGGGAAGCGTGCTTGCGGATCTTTTTGCAGCGAACATAAATAACTCAAGTTCCGATGGTATCACTACCTGGAACCCGCTTTACGGGATTCTTCCACAACTATAATGTCATGGATTTGAAGGCGGGGTAATGTGAATTCGATCTTGCCATCGGCATACTTGTATGCGATTGTCTTGCCTGCCGGTTCGAGAGATACCTTTTGGGGCTTTTTACTGCTGCGAATTTTCACCTTTAGCGGGCCAACCTGTGGGATGTCATCAAAGACATAAACTTTGTTATCAGCGTGTGGGCCAGCAGTATTAACGAGATTTATTGCCAATTTGCCCTCAATCCGATTCACCGCCACATCGACGTAATGCGAGCCGGTTATTTCAACGATCGGGGTGGGGAACAACTGGCGAACGAGAGCATTCAAAAACTCCCTCGAAACAGCAGTTCCGGCGTTGCAGTAGCGGCGGCCAAAATTGAAATATATGGCTGCGATTTTGCCTTTTCCGAATGCGGTAATTGATGCGGCAGGTTGAAAATCGTCATTAATGTCATTTGCAGAAAAAAGTCTGCCAAAGGGCTTAGCTTTTGTGCTGAGCTTTACTGATTGAACTAAGGCCCTGATACCAGCCAAGTGGCCATTGTTCTCGAGCCATTGGCTCTTTTCCTCGGGCTCTCCGTTAAAACTGACACCTAACTGCTCTTTAAACAAAGCTGCAGCTTTTGGGCCTATTATCAGAAGGTTGCCTCCTTGTCTTACAAAGGCGATAAGCTCCTTTTTGAAATCTTCGGGTAAGTAATTCCATTCAGGTATGACAATCAGGGGATATTCCTGCATTCTGCCGGTGAGGCTATGCTCCATAAGTATTTCAACAGAATGCTGTGAATCCAACAAACCCTGCAGGGCTCCTTTTAGAGGAACCGTCAAATCTCCCCATGATCCGAAAAGCTTTGTACTGCCTCGATAAACGGCTTGTCCCGAATAAACCACGGCAATTTGCGGAACCGGCTGGGCACGGTGGCAATATTTCTGACGGGCCCTGCAAAACTTAGCCAACTCGCTCATCATATCCACCTGCCAGTCGTAAATTGAACCATCTCTCTTCTGCTTAAAATAAGCCTGATAACCTCCTCCCAAAGCTAAGACGACCGCTGCTTCCTGCTGCAATTGCAGTACGGATTTAGTGCTGTGAGTGGCATCCTGGGTGCGATAGAAACTCCACGACATAAGGTCCCAGGGTTTTCCCTGGCCCCTGAGGCAACGTGCTTCAAATCGAGCTGAATTGATACCGTCGTTGGGGCTGAAGTCGCCCGATAGAAAGTCAACGTCAATCGTTACCGGTTCGGGCATAAATGAGCTGTACGCCCAGTTGCTGCAAATCTGAAATTCCGGGTCGTGCTTGTGCAGTTCAGTGACATAATGGTCGAAGTAACGGCGAAAACCCTGGCGACAGAATTCCGTGAACTGAGAATAATGGGGATCTGTAGTTTTGCGCGGCAGTTCTTTAATACCGGTTTGTTTTTGAAATGCCTGGCTCGCAGCTTTCGAGTAGTCGTGCGTTACCGCCCAGCACTCGCCGTCAATCCATACTCCATCAACATCATAATTGTCACGGAGTTCTTTTAGTTGTGGTATTAGCAATCGGTCAACATAAGGCCCAAAAACCGAAGTAAGCCTCCAGTCTACGTTCCCATTTTGGTCAACGCGCGCCCAGTCGGGATTATACTTGACGGCGGCACTGTCCCAGACACCTGAGTAGTGCATATATAAGGCAACGCCGTGCCGATCTGTTGCATCTCGCCAGATTCTTAACGGGTCACGAATAAATCCCGGTGCCTGATTGCCCACTTTTGTGGGATAGCTTGAGATGCCCGGGTGGCCTTTACAATCGCACTGAATGTAATCAGGTTTGACTTTCTCGATGATATTCTCGACCATTTGGCGGGTTACGTTTTCACCTATGCGATTATCCGTATCTCTTGCGTGTATGTCGAAATGTAAGCCAAAAAAGCTCTCTGATCGCCTAAGCCGTCTTGGGGCTTTAGTTTGCCCGGACGATTTCCTGCCTTGCCCGGACTCAGTCGACATAAGGCCCATCGCCTGATGAGACAAAGTCAACCAGAGACACATCAAAACCACAGCCGCCAGGTTAATCCACTTTTTCATAAGCATGAGGCGCCCGTTTCTTATTATTGATGTCCACTATTTGGCTTGGTGAATGCATCAAAGAGGAGCGGCTCTGAGCGCTGTTGCCCAACCCACCGCCATATTTTTCTTTCAACATATCTCTTTTCTGATAGCACTGCTCAGTGAAGACAGCGATTTCTGCATCCAAGTTTGGATTGGGTGAATCACCAAAGAACGCGTGGATAATCGGAAAGACCAAGTCGGTTTTCCTTTTCCTTAGTTCTTTTGCCATTGCCTCTATTTTAGCCGTTGCAACTCCCTCCTGCATACAGGTGAAAGGCCCAATGTGAAATATTCCTGAAATGTAAGCATCGCCCTTGGGCTTAATTAAGTCGTGCATAAAGTAGTAGGCAATTCCTGTGCTTAATGGGGATTCGCCTTCAATATTCCCGTGGAACTTGTGGTTCTTTTCCAAAGTGTTAATTATATCTATGGGCTTAGGAAGACAGTGTCTGCCATGAAGAACTTCATGAAACGGCTGAGCGATTTTTTCAGCTATTCGAGACATATATTTGCCTTTGAGGAACGAATTGAAGAGTTTTCTGGTTTCGCTCCGCGCTCCGGCCAAATCCCAACTTTTGACAGCCAGCCTTATATCCCTTCTTGAGTTTCTTCGGTTCATCTGATTTACGTACAGCAGCCAATCAGTGATGGGGTCTCTAACCATTTCCAGCTGTTTTTCTTCCAATTCTTGGATTACAAAGTTGGTATAGGGGTCGTGCTGTCTCATGTATATCTCGCCAATATAAAGGACGATGGGGAATCTGTCGTGATATCGGAGTTTGGCCTGTTTAAATCGTGATACAGTCCCTTTGCCCCACTCTATCAGGTCAGTGGTTTCTGCGCCATTTTCAATAACTTCTCCTAAGACAAGGAGTCTTTCTTTTTTCAAATCATTTATTTGCTGTTTATCTTCAGCATAGGGCCGGAATCTGAGGGTTATGTCATCCAACAGATCTGAGGTGTTGATCCCCTTGAACAGAACCTGCTGGACCTTTTGTTTATTCGATGCGCCAGCTTTTTCCGATACAGGTATGTCGAAATAATCATTTTCTGAGGAAGGGCCCACTATGGGGATTTTCTGTAGACCTTCGCGATCCATAAATATTCGCAGTGCTTCCACGTATTTACCGAATCTACAAGGGCCGCTTGTCGTGGGCAGCATAACAAGGTAATTATCTTCGACGTATTGCCTGCCTTTCTTTTCAATCTGCTCATTCAGGAAGCCAAGCGCGTCTCCTACGACGCCTTTCAGAGGGTGGCACACTTCAGTATGGATATGTTTTCTTGCTATTTCATAGCCCCTCTGGGTATTGGTGGGTAAGACTTTGCCGTCGATGCCAAAATGCTTTAGTGCTGAGGCTGCGACGTGAGTAGCGTCTCCCATGTAAGGTATGAGCCAAGTTCTCTGATCATTGTTTTCTTTTGGATATTTTTTTGGCCGTATGTTCTCGATTCTTAACTTTTGAGGTTTGGTTTGGTTGACAACTCTTTCATGAGCCTCGGTTCTGGTTACGAAGGGTGCATTATTAGTCTGAGCGTCGGTTAATAGTGTCAGCAAGGGCTTGCCTGCGGCTTCTTGAATTTGTTCTTCCTGGTAAATTTTCAAACTATCCGGCCCGCAGGCAAAATTCATCATCCTGATAGGGAACAGATTGGGATGGTCGGCCACAAACAAATTAGCTTTTAGTATCTTGACGCTCTGGACCCAGAATTCGTTGTCCGCCACATCACTAACAGGAATATGTTCAAATCTATGTTCCAAAAAGATCTGCGGAATATAGTGTAAGCCCCTAACCTGTGAGAACATAGAACCCGAGTTTGAGCTTGCTTCAGGATCAAGTAATACATAGTCTCTTCCAATACCAACGTATGCCTTTTCGTTACTTTCTTCGATTCTTTTTAAAAACCTATCTCCTTCTTCATAAAGTTCTTTGTTAAATTCGTGCTCCGCCTTGTCCGCATATCTTACAGAATTTCTAATCTCTTTATTTGAAAATCTGAAGCCGATTCTTCTAAATTCACTCTGAAGAGAATGAACAAGAAGATTTTCCTCCCCAAAATGCAGCACGGGATTGATCTGCTTATTCTCATCAAGAGAAAGAACATCATTCAAAATATAACCTTCCGATTCAGTATAAATACAATATTTTAAATTCGGAGGATTATCTTTTCTGATTTCGATGAAACTTGGATTAAATAAATATTCTATCTTTGGATTGTCATTTAAGACCGCTGCATGCCCTGTCACCAACTTTCTCGCTATACAGAAGTCTGTTCTTGAGCTGTCAATACCTATTTTTGCTATCTCTTTGTTGCTTTTTGGTGAGACTATGGGATGAAAGCCAAGTTTTTTGAGTAACGCGGCACTCCAAATTCCTTTCTCTCCAAGCGTTGCAGTGCTCCTTTTGATGCCTACGGTTCTTTTTATTTTTTGATCTATTTCCTCAGAAAAAGCTTCTTCCAATAAGCTTCCCTGCATTTTGAAATGCTTCTCATATATTTTGTGATATTTATCCACATAATTTGTTTTTGGTTTTACCGCCGATTCAGAATCTCCTTTCGGACAAAAACCCCCTGTAATTATTCTATCGGCCTCAATGGAAAATATCTCGAGTTGACAATCTCTAACGCCACAAGATTTATCTTTAAACAACTCCCGACAAGAAATTTTTTCTTTTTCAAAGGACATGTCCACCAAATTCCACCCCCTAAAGGCAGACTCACACCTTTTATTTTGTTTCTCCAATTGTTTTATGTTCTCAATGATATCTAAAGCCTGGCCCCACGCTCCAAACATTTCTCTATGAGGAAACGCCTCTATTTTTTTGTTCGTTACTTGCGCAAGGGCAGCAAGAAAAGCCTTTCCTAAAGGAGGCCCCCCCTGAGCAGAGCATTTTTCTCCGACATGTTGCGAGCCGCCAACAAATTTGTAAAAATAACTTTCCGCCGTCCCCCTTATTATTGCAGCAGCTATTTCCTCTTTACTGAAGCCTTCTGCTACCAACCTATTTTCGTCCATTTCCATGAAAACACCACAAGTCGCATCAATTACGGGGATCCGCTCAGCTTTTAGCGCGTATTCCTGTAAGGAATTTTCTACATTCAAATCTATGATTTCGGCCATGTTTTCAAGCGTCTGGCCAGAACCCGCCTGGCAACTATAATTCATCTTTGCCTCTTTAACTACGCCGTTAGAAAAACTAGTAAACTTCATGTCCTGGCCGCCTATTTCAAAAATAGTATCTATCTTAGCATCATAGTGTCTAACGCCCAAAGCATGGCAGGTAATTTCGTCGGTTATTCTGTCTGTAATCTCAAAACCTTTTCTCGTTAGCCCTTCAGATTTTTTCTTGCTGATCAAAATTTTCTCATACAACTTTCTTGCAGAACCTGTAGCGCCAACCCCCTTGACAATCACCCTGTCTTTATGTCTGCTTAGGTATTTTATAACACGCTTTAATGATCTTTCCGGATTGCCGTAGGTTTTAATATAAATTTTATCAAGAAGTTTTCCCGTCAAGTCAACTAAAGCCCCTTTTGTTGTTGTGCTTCCTCCGTCTATTCCTAACACAACTTCCGTTCCTTTTTCTATTTCTTCCTGGAGGCTTTTCGAATTGTCATTTACCTTTTTAAGATAGCCGGAAAGAGGCTGAGCATATTTTCTTTTTCCTCTACTATATTCCGCTACTTTTTTAAGCTCTCCGAGATCAAAAACATAGCTGTTGTTTTCTTCTATCCCTTTTAACGCTGCGCCTATTGCGGCGATATTATGATAATACTTCGGCCGAACAATAGAAATGCCAAGAGAATTTTCCAAGTTTCTCCTTATCAGGTCATTAGTAAATACGCCTCCGGTTGCTATGGCGGCATCAGAATTTTCAGAACTAAATTCTCTTGTTCCAAGGACATCGATTCTATAATTCCTTGCCACTGTTTTGAAAAGTCCCGCTAAATTATCTTCTCTTTTTGCGCCTTCATTCTGCTTATGGATTAAATCAGACTGAATAACAACGCCACATCTTGCTAAAAACTCACTCGGTTCTTTCGAATTCTCAGCTTCCATTTCTGCTAAAGAAAATATCTTTTCTGCTCTTGATTGTAATTTATGCCTGTTTTTAGTTCTGATCTTGTCCCTTTCGTTTTCATCTTCGGTTGTTGTGACAATTTCAACATCAGGAACAGGAATTTCACCTTCGAACATCCTTCTACATTGCTTTTCTATTAATATTCCAGAACCACCGCCGCATTTAGTTCCAGTTCTCCACTCTTGAATAATCTTTTTATCATTTATTTTTTTTAAATTAAAATAGTACGCGTCTTTTGCTCCTATGTGGAAAACATATTGTGCCTCCGGGCAAACTAACTCTACTCCCTTTGGGATTGTTACACTGTCAAAGCTATAAGTTAAGCCTTCCATAACGCTTGGAAAAGACTTGGCGTTACTTCCTGTAACCACTGTATTTTTTATCCTGCTATGGCTGCAATTTTGTGTTATGTCCTCCCATGCCTCTTGAACTGCACCAATTGGATTGGCAAGGTGCATTATTGGTTTCGGAGAATATATTATTTTTTTATCTTCCCTAAGAACTGCATAGTGTACAGAACTGCTGCCAACATCAAGGCCGACAAAAAGTTTCATCGCCGACTCTTTCTTTCCTTCCTTTTCCATATCTTTTCCTGTCATCCATTCGCCGTTAAAGGCCAAGTTTTCCTCTGAAAATATAACAACGTTAATCCGGAGATTCTTTCATCAACAGCCACAACCTTTTCTCCATTATGAGCTCTTACACAATCCTCACGGCGCGGCTTTATGTTGAAATCTATCTGAACCAAATTTCTGCACTGGTGGTGCTAAGTACAACCTGCTTACCAGTTGGCGCCAGGGCCGCCTGCTAATAAATGCTACCGCGACGGCGCTCGGCAGCCAAATATCTCTTCCTGTCAGAAAGCCTTTTTTGCAGTTAATATATCTTTCCCCAGCATAAAAGCAAGCAGTTTTACCTCAGCACTGCTGTTCTCAAGTGTGAATCGCCCGTTAATAAAATTGTGGCTTTTTACAATAATTACTTGTTGCATTATAAAAAAGCTTCTCTTTGTTCGTTCCTCCGTATAAAAACGTATAAAATCCAATAGCTTTCTCACAGGCAAACATACGTATTGGGGATTTATCTAACTTCTTATTCTATAACGACATAGAGGCCTCTATCTTTCAAAATCCAACAATTTTACCGTTGTTATTATTAATACTACTAAGTTTTTCTCTATTTATATAATATTCGTTCTTATCACCTCATCTAAAATATCTCCCACAATTATAATCTCAATTTCTTAGTAATATCCGTTTAGCTCCCTAGTTTTTGGTGCTAAAAAGTTGGTTCAAGATTGTTGCAGAAAAAGCTTTGCCTCTACTGTTTTGTAAGTTATACTTAATTCTAAAAGAATTTTGGGGAAGAGATGTTAGAAAAAGTTCCCAAGGTAGTTGTAGTTGGCGGCACCTATGTCGATATGGTGATAAAATGTCACCAAATCCCACCACCTGGTCGGAGCGTTACCGGCTCTGCTCTTTCCTACACTGCCACGGGCCCAGGTCCGAACCAAGCTATGGAAGCAGCATTGTGCGGTTGCGAGGTGCATCTTATCAGCAAAGTTGGTGGTGATCCGTTTGCCCAAATGGCTCTTGACAGCCTAACAGAGCTAAAGGTCAATACCAAGCATGTCTATGCAGCTGAAGCTAAAAACACAGGCATCATTGTAACACTGGTTAATTCGGAAGGCGAAAACACCAGTTGTGTATATACTGGGGCCAACAGCGCGCTACGTTCAGAGGAGATCGATGCAGCAGAGCGGATTATCTCTGAGGCCGATGTTTGTTTAATTCACGGTCGATTGCCTCATGAGGCAATAGTACAGGCGATTCGGTGCGCGACACTGTACAATACAAAGATAATTCTCAATCCAGTAAGACCAATCGAGCAACCCATGCGAACGAGCGGCGACTTACCCATGGAGTACTTCTCAGCCAATATCCTGATCCCAAATCTCTACGAGGCGGCTGACATAACTTATCAATCTGACGCCAGTATCCGAACGGCAAAATTGATCGGCTCTGATTTGGTTGCTCGTGGCGCTGCCTGTGCAGTCATAACGATGGGCAAGCGCGGCTGTATGGTTGTTGACAGAAATAGCGCGGACCATATACCGGCTTTTGAGGTTGAACTTGTTGACCAGACATGCAGAGGCGATGCCTTTGCCGGGGCGCTTGCCGCTTATTGTGCTGTAAAGGACGATGTAAGAGAGGCGGTTAAATTCGCCTCTGCGGCCGGGGCGCTTGCTTGTACGAAATTCGGCTCGATAGAAGCCCTTCCTACAAAAGCTGAAATTATTGAACTCCTGCAGAAAGAAGAGATGGAGTGATTGCCATTTGTCCATCGCAGCTGGCCGATGCCGAGGTGGATTCCACTATTGAACCTTTATAAGCAAATATTGTGGATTCTGCGAGATGGTCAACCCCAAGCCACCTTCCTTCCTGGCGTGTATAGTTCTATTTTCTTCTTTACCGAGGAAGTGGATAATTCTCACTTCACGGGCTTCTATGGGTAATGTTACCTTATGCTCTTGGCCTATTGTCCAGACTGCTATCGCCTGTTTCGTATCCTTGGTTAGTTTGAATGCGAAATCTTTGTCGCTGCCCAAATCGAGCCGTTGGTCGAGGGAGAATCCAGCCAGAGTGGAGGAGAGAGTTTTTGCTGCAAGGTAAGCCAGCTTGGGTTTTAGATCGTGCATTACGGTTCCAAAGTGATGTTCTCTCTCTTTGGGATTGGTGCCATCATTCTTCCAGTCATACCAGATGCTGACAGGGATTTTCTGGTAGAGATTGATTAAAAACTCTCTGGCCAGGTACTGGGCTTGCTGCTCATTGGAAAGGCGAGTGTTGTCCCAGTTGATGTTCGAGTAGCCCCATTCGCCGGAGATTATGGGAATATCCTTGCCGTCAGGGGCGTAGCGTTTCATGAGTTCGCGGAGTCGAGTGTAGTCTTTGATTACGGTTTCGGGCGGGTGGGGGCGGTAGGGATGGACACTAAGAACGTTAATCCACTTTAGCAGCCCTGCCTTGAAGCAGTCCTCAAGCCATTTGAAGGGGATAGTGGATGTAGCTGGAGCGACGACCAAGCCGGTATTGTCAGCTTTTTTAAGTCGGGCTGCCGCTGCTTTGACGAGCTTGCAGTAATCGTCAACGTTTGGCTCTGGTCTCCAGAACTGCTTTATGTTAGATTCGTTCCAAATCTCCCAGAGTATTCCTTTGCCTGAGTATCTGGCAGCTGCTGCTTCGGCAAAGGCGGCGAATGCCCTGCGGCCTTGCTCTGTACGGACGGACCTATCTGATTCATATAGCCGATTGCTGTAGTCGAGAATATACAGGATTCGTATGCCTCGCTTAGAGCATCCTTCTGTCAGGGTGTCATAACCGGATTTATCAAAATCGTAAACACCCTTCTTTTTCTCGATGGCTTCCCATGTCAGATCCATCCTGATGAATTTAAAGCCTGCATCAGCGATTAAATCCAAGTCCCGCGGCTGGCCCCTGAAATGTATGTTGACACCGAAGCCGTTCGGCACCGCGAGGGGGGGCAATTGAACGGCCGCTGAGCGAGAACTCGCTGCCATACCTAAAATTACACAGATGGCGAAAGATATGTAATAGTGCTTAGTCATTGGTTTAACTCTCCTTTACTGCTCAAATTGTGTATGTTATTTATCCTTAGCCGGTATATTTGAGCATACGCAATTGGTTAAGGCATCTTCTGCGAACAAGACGGGCAGCCGATACTGTTGATAGTAGTTAGTGTAAATGTATATTTCACACCTGTCCATAGTTTTTGAAATCAGTTCAATTGTGAATGAGGGGCTCAAGTACTCGGAGGGATTCCCTAGGCGCCAAGTTGTGCGCTAGGGAGCCAGGAGAATGAGTCGACTTGCCTGCACCCTCTTATCTGCTTCCTGCTCCTTTGGCAGCGCAGGCACGGATTGCGCTGATAGCATAGAGTGCAGTGCCGGCGCCCGTTGTAAAAAGCGCGTATTCAGGCATCATTTCAATCAAAAGTGAACGTGTCCAGAGGGGAAAATGGAAAAATATATAATTTTTTTTACTCCTTTTGCAACAAGCGTTTAGGCAAATAACGGCGAGACAAAATAGCCCGGATTTCGTACCAAAAGTGAACATTCGTGCAATTATAGAGGGACGTTGTTTTTTTGGTGGGCGGTTAAAACCGCATGTTGAATCGGCAAGTAAATCAAAAATGGGTTAATTAGAGAGTGCTGATAATGGGATTGGACCTTGGTATTTTTCAGGATGAGCAGTTAGAGGCGGATTACGTTGAATGGCTTGTTGATGAACGCTCGATAGATGTTCGGACACACTTTACGAAACTGTGGGAATATTACGCGAATCCCAGGCGAGATGTAAATAGTATTGGTGCCCGCCGGGAGAACGTATCGGGGCGATGCTATGTGCAGGCACAGGAATACGGATTGCCTTCCAGAATAACGGGGCTTGTACACTCGGCAAATGCAGGTGTCTTCGGTGGGCAGCGAGTAAGGGATGTTCAGCGAAAAGAAGTCGTAATTGAAAATGATATCGCGTGGCGAACAAACGCAGCGGTGGATTTTTTATTCGGGAAACCGATTAGCTTTGTTTCCAAATCGCCCGTTAGTCAAAAACGTTCAAAAATTGAATCTATATTGAAAGTAGTGTTTAGGGCTAACGGTGCGATTGGATTTTTTCAGGATTTGGCGGTGCTCGGAAGTGTTTACGGTTTCGTCGATTGCCTCGTCAGGCCTGGTGAGGAGATTTTAGAAAGCACCGAGGGCTCAGGCATGTCCTCTTCCGCTCAGACTCTTTCTTTTGAAGATGTATTGCAACTGGCACAAACAATCGGCTTGGAACTGATTGAAGCACCGAGGGCACTGCCTGTCCTGGAAGAAAACGACTACAAAAAAATCAGATATTACGTGCAGCACTTTTACCAGAGGAAAAATGCTCTGAGCAAGTCCACTGTGGGCGGATTTCTTACAAAATTGTTGTCGCCGAGCAGAAAGGGCGGCGATAATCGGCAAGTGGTTGCAGTGACGGAGATTACTTCAGCCTTGGCCTGGCAGAGGTATGAAGATAAACAGCTTGTTGCCGAAAGCAAATTGCCGTGGGGATTTCTTCCGGTGGTGCATATCCAGAACGTCGCTCAGCCGTATTACTACGAGGGTCTAAGCGATGTCGAGCCGCTGATACCGCTGCAGGACGAGCTTAATACCAGGCTGAGCGACAGGGCGAACAGAATTACGTTCCAGGCGTTTAAGATGTATCTTGGCAAGGGGATAGAGGGCTTTGAGGACAGGCCGATATCGCCCGGAAGAATGTGGTACACCGATAATCCGGAGGCGACTATCGAAGAGTTCGGGGGAGATGCGGTGACGCCAAGCGAAGATTTACATATTGCCGAGATTAGAGAGGCAATTGATAAGGCAAGCGGGGTGACGCCCCTCGTCGCCGGCGTGTTGAAGAGTAAGCTCGGAAACCTTACAAGCGCTGTGGCTCTTAGGCTGACGCTTATGGGGATGCTGTCGAAGACCGAGCGAAAAAGATTTACATACGGGGAGGGGCTCAAAAAGATTTGCAAGATGGTTCTGGCAATTCTCGATAAGGCCAACATTTATAAAACCAGTGAGGCAGACAGAGAGGTCGATATTATTTTCCCCAGTCCGCTGCCTGAGAATATGATGGAGAAGCTAAAGGAGGCGCAAATCAAAAAAGAATTAGGGGTGCCAACTGAGCAGGTGCTCAGAGAGTTAGGTTACGAGACCATGAATGAGAGAGAAAATTCTAACCAGGAGGTTTTATGAACCTGAGTGAGACGCAGGACATTTTGTCAGTAGACACAGCGGGACACGGTGAAAATGACAACTTGAGGCTTGTTCCAGTGTCCGAATCCATCCGCTATCGGAAAAGGGCGCAGAGTGCCGAGAAAAAAATTGAAGCTTTGGCAGATCAATTAGCTGAGGCAAAAGCTGAGGCTAAAAAAGCGGCTGAACAGTTGAGCGGCATTGAGGTCGAACAAAAGTTAATACGTAAATTAGCTGCTGCCAGGCCGGTGGATCTGGAAACGGCAGTATTGATAGCCAAGGCCAAAATAGAAGGTGAAACCGAAGCGGACATGGACAGTGTGATTGAGCAGTTGAAAAAGGAAAAGCAATATCTGTTTGCGGTCACCAGTGGAGTTGTGACGGCAAAAAAGACTGCAGGAGTTAGGGAGCGAGCCGAAGGCAGCCAGACATTTCTTGAAAGAGCGGCCAGGAAAGCAGCAACGACCGGTAGTCGAACGGATTTGCAGGAGTATTTGAAACTGCGAAGAAATTTTGTTTGATTAGAACAGATGACCAGTGACATGGCTGGTTGTAAGTGAAAGGAGAGAAGTAGATGTCTTTTACAGGAAAAGCAACTTATTCAGCGGGTACGACATTGCCGGAGTTGGCTGAAGATGTATCGGATTTGATCGGGATAATTTCACCTTATGAGACGCCTCTGCTGGATGCCCTGGGGGATCCCATGCGAGAGGCGACGAGCACACATCACGAATGGCTCGAAGATGCGCTTTTGCCTAATAAGGATGCTGTCAACGACAGCACCTTTGCCGACCCGGCAGCCGACACTGACTTTGATGTTGATAACGGCAGCAGGTTCCGTGTTGGTGACCAGATTCAGATCGAGGGGTCGGAGGAACTGATGTTTGTCACCGGTATCAGCGTCGATACACTAACGGTGGTTCGCGGCTATGCGGGGACGACACCGGAAAACCTTGTCGATAACCAGGTAATTAACATTCTGGGAAATGCAGCTCTTGAAGGCGATGACAAGCCAGACGCGAGATTTACTAATCGAAGCAGATATGGAAACTACACCCAGATATTTACCGCTACGGTAGAAGTTAGTGGGACCGATATCGCGGCAAGCCAACTGGGTCTGGCGGATGAGTTAGATTTTCAAAAGCAGGAACGGCTGCGCGAGCTGATTCGTGATTTGGAAAATACGGTTATCAATGGCGGACAGCCAGCCAGCAATCCCGAAGGAAGCAGCTCAGTAAGAAGGTCGATGAAGGGAGTTATTCAGCACTTCTCGACGAATGTTTTCAAAACCGGTGATGCCGGCTTCCCGAGTGGTACCGACCTTGATGAGGCCAAAGTCAATTACGTGCTCAGGAAGATATGGGAGAACAGTAACGGCAATGTGGATTTGATTGTCGTCGGTGGTTTTCAGAAGCGAAAGATAAACGCGTTCTGTGCTGACAGCCGAACCTACGGAGCTAACGATACGACTTTCACCAATATGGTTAGTGTTTACGAAAGTGATTTCGGCATCTGCAGAATTGTAACGTCTCGATGGATACCACAGGAAGCAGCATTGTTTTTGGATTCGTCTCGCATCAGTGTGCTGCCTTTAGCAGGACGGAGCTTTCATTTCAAGCCATTAGCAAGCAGCGGCGACTATGAGTGTGGCGAGCTGATTGGCGAATATAGCCTGGAACTCAAGAACGAAGCGGCACACGGACTTATTCGCGATCTAAGTACCAGCTAAGCAGTGGAATTCGATATCGGGCGCAATCCTAATAGGTCGGGGTGTCTTGGTGTTGGTGCCCAAAGGGGAAACAATCCTTTGGGCACCTGACCGGCCCGGAGAAAAGAGAAGGGGACTAAAGGAAATGGTTAGTTTTTCAAATGATGTCGACGTTTTGAAATATGAACCCGTGCTGTTGGGAGAATTACATCTCTCGGGGCAGGTTTTGGCAGCAGGTACAGGCGGGGCGCTAAGCGGGACGACGTTTACTGCAAGTGGTGCAGATTTTGTAAGTGCGCAGGTCTCGGCAGGCGGGGTTGTATATCTGCAAACTGCAGATGGTTTGCTTGATGGGGCGTATGAGATAGTATCTGTGGATTCGGCGACTCAGCTTAGCGTTTCAGTAATCAGGTCGGATTCAGATGATGCTGCCGTAGCGCCACCATCTGCTACAGGTATATCCTACCGCGTCAGTACGTTTGGGCCTCAGGCCAGTGAAGTTGGTTTTCGTTTAACAGAACACTTCGGTATTAAGCCGGGTAATCCTACAAGTATCTATGACGCGGAGGATGTTCTGGATACAGATGTCTTAAAGAGGGCTTCGGTTTTTGCGGTCATTTCAACTGTGTATGCAACATTAGCCAGTAAGGCCAAAGACGACAATTTCTGGAAGAAAAGTCTGCACTATAAGAGGCTTTTTGAGAGAGCAAGAGAGCGGTGCCGGCTTAGTATTGACGTCGGTTCTGATGGGGTGGCTGATGTCACCAGGGTTGGGGCGTCTGTTAGGTTGGTCCGGGATTAATTTGCGAAGGGAAAACAAATGGGCATTGCTTTGGACGGACAAAGTTTGTTTGACGGGCAGCAGTTAGAGATTGAGCTGGGTGGTTTTAGCCGCGATTCGATAGAAAGAACGGTACCGGGACTGGACGGCGTGCTCAGTGTTGATCTGGGAGGACGCAGCAGGAAGATAAAACAGAGAGGTGTGCTGCGGGCGAAGAGCCGAACGCAAATGGACGAGAGAATCAGCGCAATATCGGCCTATATGGATGGAGACACGCACACGCTGGTAACCGACAGCGGTGAGGAATATGGTAATCTTCGAATGGATGTTTTCAAGGTAAGCAATGACCGAGCAAGCGGTGGTGGTGTAGCTATCGATTACGAAATCGTTTATACACAGTTAAGGGTCCAGCAATAATGGCACTTATCGGTAGTGGGATAGAAAATGTAAGGGCGCTTGAGTTACCCTGCGGCATTTGGTCGGATGGCGAGTATATCGGAAGCCCACGGGTAGTTTTGGTGAAGTGGCGGTCGGTTTGGATTGATAAGTTTTATCAGATCTATGTCAACGGCCAATATTCAGGCGCGACTGTTGACAGTCAGCAAAGACAAATGATTGTTCAAATTCCTACCTCTTTAGAGTTGCCGGTTCGGATTGAAGTTTTTGCCATCGAGGCAGAACAGGCGGCTATTGATTTTAGCAGTGAGATTGAATCGTCACTTTGCCAGAGCGGCCGGGTTAGGGTGGATATGCTGCGTGGTCAGAGTTTGCCGATTGGCGCAACCGCTCAGATCTACTTTGACAACGGTACGGGCGAAATCGATTACGACAAGGCGCTCAATGATTTGCCGATAAGAATCTGGCCGGCCCGCCAGGATAAGGCAGGGTTTGGAATGAGCAGGTTCGCCTTAGGTGATTTCGGTTATGACTCGGCGGCGGCGGTAGGGTTTGGAAAGGGCAGTTTTGGTCGCGGCTGGTTCGGCCTTGATGCTGATACATTCGAGTGGATAAGTCCAGCGATGCGCGCAGGCATTTACAAATTTGCCGTCAAGATTACTGACAAGGCGGGCAATGAAAGCGGCAGCATCGAGACGGGCCAAGTCGCGGTGACGCCAGCAGCAAGACCTGCTGAACAGATAAGCATTTCTTCATTCGATAAGCAGACGAATCAATTAGTGTTTGGTATCTCGTAAGAGAGTAGCAAGGAGAATATTATGGCAGAAGCGTATCCATCTGATAATGAATTATTAAACATACAATCTGACAGCGAGACTGGTGTTGAGTATATTCCAACCGGCGCATCGCCGTATTATTTGCAGTTTAGAAAATTGCTGTATCGGCTATTGCTGGCTACGCAGCGGGCGAACGACTTGAGGGTCTATGACGAAGGCGGACTGGATATTGGAGTCAAAGGCGGCAAGTTCTGGCTTGGTACGGTGCTTGTTAACTATGGCGGCTCATCGGGCAATACTCTGGCGGATGACAAAGCAAATATTTACGTGTATTTAGATTCGGCCGGCAATCTTGTCACCAACGAATACAGTAACTTTCCTAACATGGTGACTACGCCTCATGTTCGTCTGGCGACAGCGAGCACTTCAGGTGGTGATATCGAGTCAATGACCGATTGCCGTGTGGGTTATAATTTTGTGATACCATACGAGGCTGGAGGGGTGAAAAAGACAATCGAGTCACATACCGCTGATGATACATTGACAGTGGAGGAATCCAGTAGTGTTCACACGAATCTGGGTGCTGCGGC
Source organism: Planctomycetota bacterium (assembly GCA_019456145.1). Classification (GTDB taxonomy): domain Bacteria; phylum Planctomycetota; class Phycisphaerae; order Sedimentisphaerales; family Anaerobacaceae; genus CS2-K091. The sequence continues at coordinate 164,023 of VRUL01000001.1, read as the reverse complement.
AACGGTTACGCTTACGCTGCCGGCATCGGCGCCGGTAGGTACGACATTTACCTTCGCAGTTCAAGCGGTTCAGGAGCTGCGAGTTGACCCGGGCGCCGCAACGATTCGAGACGACAGTGGTCAGACGGCGGGTAAATATAAATCAGCAGATGCGATTGGTGAATGTGTAATGGTTGTCGCTGACTCAAATGGTGATTGGGTAACCATCGCCAAGTACGGGACCTGGACAGAGGAAACGTAGGACATATTAAAAGAGTAAAAAAATGAAGAACCATCCACTTTATAAGAAGCTAAAGGTTTATGCGCTGGCGAACTTAACTACCGGCGAAATCGAGGCCCTTTTCCTCCATGAGCTTATCGCTCTTCTTGGCGAAGGTCAAATACGACTATCGCACACTTTTGTAAATAATATGAAGAGTGCCGTTATTATGGCTATGGAGAACCGTGATGATGAAAACGATCTGCAGCAGGTCAAGACGGAGATTAAAAGCTGGCTTGATGCCAATTTTCCGAACTGGGAGGCCGAGCGAGGCAGAGATGGTGACAAACCTTATGTAACTATATGGCTGAAAGGAAAGCTTTAACAAATGGCAACTGTTTTTAATACTGATGATACTATATTCTTTGTGGGTGGGACAGGCACAAAGACCGGATTAGCTAATGCAGGGGGCTGCACGAAGGCATGGTACGACGCTAATTTTACGCAGCTATCGGATATAATGGGTTCTGACGGCGCTTGCATAGATTATTATGATGGTGCTGTTTATACTCACTCTACCAAACGCATATCACGGACCGGAGAATTTACGAACAGTGAAATTGGGATGGTAGTGTACGTTTATGATAATCAAGGCGTTCCTACAATAACCACGGGCAGATACAAAATTACAGACGTTGACCCAAGTGGTGATTGGATTGAGGTAAATGACATCGTTGCCACCGGAGATAGTAATGATGTAGTAGCAAACGTCGGAGGCGCCTTTGATAAGCTGCAAACCGCACTGGACAATACCGATGCAAGTGCTGCCGCTCCTCACAATGTGGATATTCTTACCAATAAGGCAGAAACGTTTTCAGTCATCGGTGACCAGATAGACGTTGATACCGGTGGCGGCAGCGGCGCATCCGGAACATGGAAGAGGATAATAGGCATCGATGACAGCGGGATTGAATTAGCTAAAGGTTCTTACGTTGATTTCGATGGAAACGGCCAGGCCTGTCACGTGTTTAAAGTTTTGAATGTTGAGTGTATTGAGTTTAGACATATTAGCGCACGTGACTCTGCTAATACCTATTACGGTTTTTATGTTACGGCTACGGTTTATTGCCAGGGCTTCTTATTGAAAGACTGTAAGTCTACCGGCTGTAAGTATGGGGCGTATAGCGATACTGTCTATATTAGAGGGTTGACCATAATGGGTGGTTACTACAGCTCAGCTACAGGTCCTGCTCTTTACTTTGTATCCTGTCGATGGATTAATGTATTAGGGGTTGAGTTGGTGGGAAGTTTAGCGGGAGCGTTGATAGATGGGGATGTTGTAGGGACGTTGTTTGTTGACGGCTGTATCCTTCGTAAGACAGCCAATTACAGTGTAGGCGTATATTCTAACCAATATGACACTTTTCTTGTCATACGCAACTGTGTGTTTTATGACATCGATGATTGTATAAAGCTTGATGATCCTGAGGCAAGATTGGTTCAGTACAACAATATATTCATGCTGCATACCGCAGCGACGGGCAAAATCATCAACAGGGTGTACGGAGCTATTAAGTACAGTGATTACAGCTGTGCCTGGGCGATAGACGGTGCACCGGCGGCTGCCGATAGGTGGGGAAATATCGGCATCGGTGCAAACTCCATCGAGCAGAACCCGCAATTCGTAGATGCGGATAATAGTGATTTCAGATCACAGAATCAAAATGTATTGCGAGGAGGCAAGTCTGATATAGCTGACAATGAAACTGAGATGGGAGCTATTTTGCAGAAATACCAGTTTGCAAGGCGGGCGAAAGCGGTGAATCTTGGCAGGTTGCAAATTATTCGATAGGAGCTTTAAGAAATGGCAAATGCAGCGATAGAAATACCTTTTTATGTATCAAAGGATGGAGAGCCACTAACCGGTGCGGCAGCTCAAATGGATTTTGAAAGCTTAAAGACATTGGCAGGCACCGATAAATCCGGTAGTGCCCCAACGATTAGCGAGATTGGTGGGGGCTGGTACAAATTCAGCGTTGCTTATGGAACAGCACCATTTGAAGCAGGCGACCTTGTTGGAGTGATAGATGCTGATAAAAACGGCAATAACAACCTGGCTAATTCTGAGCGGTATATTCCAATGGAAGTTCGGCTGGATTTTTATGCCCTGATGCGGCTGGTCAATAAGATGAGCCAGAATAAGAGCACAGGTGATATGGCAATAAAAGATTCTTCCGGCAACACGATCCTGGAGATGAGTATTACCGACGTCGTAAGCACACTGGATCGAGATCCCGGGATAGCTTGATAATGGATGCTAAATTTTTCGATAGTTTATATGAAGGTGATTCACCAAATGGTGTCAGGCTTGGGATGGGCTTGACCGGTGGAGATTTTTGGCCTCGCATTGCCGGTTGCCAGATGCTCTATCGTGGGCCCAGTATGGACCTGATAGACTTCGCAAACATACTGGCTGTTGCTGAGGTTGATGCCTCTGGAATTTCGTCGCCCAGCTACGTTCCACACAACAGCGGCTCGATATATTTTTACGTTATTCGTCGGGCAAATTATTGTGGTTGCGAGGAGCATACCTTAGCCGCTGCGGTCAAGGTTTCAATAGATTCCAGTGGTGAGTTGGCGGAGCCGCAGCCCAATGATATTTTCGAGACAAGAGCCGAGCAGGTTGACGGCAATAAGATATGGCTTGTCTGGTATTATTGCCCCATCGAACAGCAGTCACAGCCGGTGTGTTTCAACGTTTATTATGATGCCGGTACAGGACAAATCGATTATGAAAATCCAATTACCACGATTAGCTACGCCGGTCGGCGGTTTTACAGCTACTTAAGCAACGTGCTTGTCGCTGAAAAATATTTGTTTGCCATAAGGGTGGAAGATGCTGCCGAGACGGAGAATGCTTCGTTGGCCCGAATAGAGGTCCATCTTGATACCACGAGTCCCGGCGCAATCAATATCCTAAGCGCCAAAGCTGTCTAATAAAAAGCACAAATGAAACCATAACCTGGATTCGTGACATGGATCACGAGTGGCAAGTTAAGAATTATGTGAGATACGAGGTATGTCTAACAGGATAGACTTTTTCCAATCAGCTCAAACACAAATGGCACTTCCGGCTGCCTCGATATCAATTTTGATTGGCGGCAAGTTATGCCCTTTTCTTGAGCCGATGGAGGTTGTGCACGACGGCTGGCCGAAGTTTAGCTGGGCCAGATTAGCTGTAAATCGGGCGGCATACACGGGCGCTGACTTGGTTTCTGCTGAGGATATTGAGGCCGAACTTGTGATGGGAGAACGTGTTTGCGTACGGCAAATTTATAATGGTGTTCCGCCAGGCGCAGCGGCTTTTGCTCTTGCTCTATTCGAGGGTCAAATAGAGGGCATAGAGACAGAGATTGGGCCTAACGGCGAAAGGATTGAAATCGTTGCGAAAGATTTTAGTGCAAATCTAAAACGCATCACCGTATATGGCCAGCGGGTGGGTGACTCAGAGGGCTCGAGTCTGATTTTGCCTGGCGTTGATACTGTGTTTAATCCTGATGGTAAAGCAAATTCCAATCCTGTACCTATAGAAGTGAACGGTAAGAGCTATACAGCCTTTTGTGCGGAACCGTCGCAAGGTGAGTTCTGGAGTTATGCGGAAGTAATTGATTACCTGCTCTGTGAATATTTGCCAAGCGGCCAATTGCAGACGCCGGGCATTGAGCAGCTGCGAGCATTGACTGGGAACCAAACAGCTCATGACCTTGATGTAACCGGGTTGAATCTGATAGAAGCCCTGCATCGGTGCAGCGAGAGGATTGGCTTGAGGTTTAAATTTGCTCCCCGACTTGTTCCGACCGGTCCTGGTCAGGCGGTTGTGTTTTATAAGGACGGTACAGGCAGAGCGGTTGAGTTAAATTGCCAGCGGTCTGGTGAGCAGTTTAGCATCTCAAAGACAAACGTAGCAGCTCTGAGCAGCAGGCAGAATTATTGGCCGGTGACACATAAGTATATCGGCCAGGGTGATTTCAAAGTTTATGAAGCGACCTTCGAAATGGTAAAGGCCTGGGATCCTGCTGATGAGGATACTGATTATGATAAATTCTCGCCTTCGACCAACCCTGATTTTCACCAGGTAAAGGATGTGTATCGTAAGTGGTGCCTGAATGAGGCAGGCGATTACAGTGATGCGCCGTACAATCAGGGTGATGCATTTGATTTTTCGAAGATTTTCGAGAGTGGCAGTTTTGGCCGTCGTCGCAGGCATTTTTGGCCAGCCTTGACCACTGACAAACAGGGCAAGTCGCTGGGATATTTTCTTCAGGTATCGTTCGATAACGGTTTGCGTTGGTGGCAGTACCTTTACGCGTTTAATAACCTGCTTGATGAATGTGGAGCATGGCTTAGCAGTGACCGGCTTGACGTTAACACCTGGATAGCGGCTCTGAAGGGCGTTTTGAAGTTTAGAATAACCGCATCAGTAATCAGCGACGAGAGATTAAGTTGCGTGGTAGCAGATGGCCCTGTCGGCTCAACGGCCCCTGTGGTTGAACATGTAATTACGCTGCCTCGTCAGTTTAAGTATCGCAAGGTATCAGGACGGAGTATCTTTGCAAATGTCAACGATGACACACTTGGTGTTCCTGATGAGGTGGATGGCTCTACTGCGTTGTATGAATTCGTGCGGAAAAGAGCGCAGAGTAGTTCTGAAGTCATCGAGACGGCTTCTGTGCAGACGCCGTATTTGGCTTTTGATTACAGAATTGGTGACAGGATAATATCGAGTCCTGAGAGCAGAGACCTGCTGGGTTGTAAGAGTGATAACCGTAGTACAAGTTGGATAGAGCGTGTGCAAATGGATTTTACAAAGCAGTGTACGAATTTGAAAATAGTACGTAAAAGGATACCGCAGCTATGAGTAATGGACCGGAGAGCATAAATAGTCGGGAACTGCTGGAGCGGCTTGCAAGAGAAGGTTCACAGAGGGTGCGGGAGGTATCGATTGTTACTTCACCAGGTGCCAGAGAGTCCGGCTGGGCGATTAAGGTAAAGAGCCATAGCTCCTACAATGTCTATAGCGTTATCGCTGTAGAGATAGGTGACGCCGGGTCGGTGCCGGTCGAAATCGGCCAGCAAATGCAGGCGGTTAATCTGGCTGAGTCGTTTCTGCAAGCAGGAACGCTCCCAGCCGGGACTTATGCGATAATGCTCAGGATTGGTGACAAGAACATTTTCTATGCGGAGCCGTGAAATGGGAAATGACAGACGAGAAACAAAAGATGAGGGACGTTTATCTGAACCCGTGCGATTAGAGCAGGCTCTTCCAGAAGTAATGATAAATATAAAGGAACGAGTGGAAGCTGATAGCAAGATGAATGATACCAAGTTTGAAAAGTCACGAAGCTGGCAGTTCAATCGGCAGATAAGTATTTCCGTATTGGTTCAGTTGGTGTTTCTGGCGTCTTTGATTGTAGGTAGCTGGGTCAATTTGCAGAGGCAGCTAGACCTGCTGCAGCACGATGTGACATTGCTGCTTCGGTGCCAAAAGGATTTTGATGCGAAACTGGAATCGCTTTGGAGCACGAGCATTTCCTATGAATATCGCCTGCGGGCACTCGAAAAAGCCTCAACTAAAGAGCCGCTGATGGATATGCAGGGTAAGACATTTTGATTGTGGCATGTTGGGCTGAGTTCTATCGCGTGACAGTTACCAGACGACACAGTTACATTTTTTGGATTCGCAACGGTCTTTAAAAATGTTCCAAATTTCGCGTGTTTCTCTGCAAACGCTGATAGAGACATTTTTGTCGTAGTTGCGAATAGTATCGATGAGAAAAGTGTAGAATTTGATACGTTCTGCTTGTGGATAACGAAGCTTACTGTCTGAGGCTCCTTTAACGAAGTTGTGGCCGAAGAGCTTTCGAGCGCGATTGCCATATGCTTCTGTGGCAAGGCGAAAATGGCCGGGTAGAAGCCTTAACATACCGAGTGTTATGTTTTCGGGCCTGGTGTCAGTTAGTGTTTTCTGAATTAGATCGGCATAGCCGGCTTGCCAGTTTTGGTAGAGAATACCTGGATCAATGCGAAACCGGATTCGCCAGCCTTTGTCCTGGCATAGTTTGGCCGCCTTGATACGCTCGCTAAGGTTGGCTGTGCCTAATTCATATTGCTCGACGATTTCCTGAGCGTTGAGACTCCAGGAAACGATTGTATGTTCATTAGGCTCAATAGCCAGCAAGTTATCAATATTGTTGCTCTTGGTCAGCAGCATTAAATAAGCATTAGGAAAGCCGGAAAAAAATGGAACTAACATTTTCGTGAGATTGGTTATGTGGTCAAGTGCAAGACTATCAAGCATCTCGCCAATGTTGAAGCTGATTTTGCCCCGAGAGGGAGCTAAAGCCTTTTGTATTTGTCTGAACATGGTGTCATAGTTGATGTTAATCTTAATAAATGGAGCGTACTTGCGGTAAACGAATGCCAGATAACAATATGTGCAGTAATAGGGACACCCGTTCGAGATGGGAACCAGCTTATAGTAGGGACAGCAGTGAATATTCGAACCCAGTTTGCCATCGAATCTTCCAACGAAGGATGTGGCTTGGCCTATCATCAAGGTCCTTTTTCCGGCGAGCAATGCTTGAGAGGATGATATTTCTGGCGAAGGGGGCTTACGTTGATGTTCTATTACATGTGTCTGGGCTGAAGGAAACAATTTCAATATTCGTTGTGCCTCAGGATGCTCAGCGACTTTTTGCCACAACAATATAGTCTTAGGCTTGAATGTTTTTGCGATGTCCATAGGCAAATTTCCTTTACAAACTTCAAAGCGGTATTATAGCGGAAAAATGTAAAATTAATCTAAAATTAAGGAGAGAAAAAATGCGAAGGATTTTGTCGATACTAATGGTACTGTTCTTTCTATTGGCTGGCTGTGATAGTTTGCGTTTTGCACCCAGCGAGGCCCAAAAGCAAAACGCCTGGCTGCACAATAGGACAGCGACAATAGCTGCGGACAGTGCCAGGGACGAGTCCGCCTCGAAAAAACTGCAGGCGATGACTAAATTGTCGCAGCTTCAAAGCAGACCCATTACTTCATATTACGGTCTCCCGAAAGAATTTCCACAGGCCGACACGGCTGAGGATATCCTAAGCGAATCGAACTGGCAGCTTGCCCGGACTGCTTTGGATGAATCGGCTGACAGGCCTGATGCATGGAAAGTGGCTGATAATGTGTTTGAATTAGCTCTCGGTATTTCAGCCCTATTGGGCGGTGTGTATGGCACAAGAGCGGTTCGGTTCTTGAAACAGGCCAGGACAAAATCAAAGGCCTTGCAGGAAGTTATTGCCGGCAATGAGCTATTCAAAAAACAGAACGAAACATCCGTTGCCGCCTTCAAACAAGCCCAAAAGATACAATCATCCCAAACTCGGCAAATCGTTGCGGAAATGAAAACGTAGTAAGAAGAGTTGAAATCCCATTAGAAAACTTACAATAACAACATCAGGTGAGACTAAAATGCAAGTCGGAAGGTAACTCTATGATAGTCGGCGTGATGACAGCTCAATTGCATATACAGGGGGTGGCTTCCCTAAAAGAAAAAAGAGGCATCGTCAAGTGCGTTATAGGTAGATAGAATAGCAGGTTGAGTGTTTCTGCTGGGATCGGCATTATCGAGCGGGTACTGGTCTTGTGGTGAAAACTATTGCGTCGAGTGGCTGAATCTTGTATTATTGCAAGTCCGTGAGGCCCGCATCGCCACCGAGGGGTCTCAAGGAACTTATATGCGGTGGCGCAGCGATACAATTGGAGGTTCGGTCATGGACAAGGGCAGTAAAAAAACTTCAAGGCGCCAGTTTCTTCGCGGGGGATTGGGAGCGGCTGCGGCATTTACGATTGTACCTCGTCATGTACTGGGTGCGGGTGTAACGCCGCCGAGCGAAAAGCTGAATATTGCATGTATCGGCGTCGGTGGGCGAGGCGGAGCCAGCGTTGGCGGTTGCAGCGGAGAAAATATCGTTGCGCTGTGTGACGCTGATATGCGACGCGCAAGCGGGCAGTTTAAAAAGTTCCCCAAGGCCAAAGTGTATCGTGATTTTCGCAAGATGCTGGATGAGATGGACAACCAGATCGACGCGGTAGCGGTTTCTACGCCGGACCATACACACGCAGTGGCGTGCATGGATGCAATCAGGCGAGGAAAGCACGTGTATTGCGAAAAACCTCTGGCCCACTCGATCTATGAGATTCGCCAGCTCGTCAAAGCCGCCCGGAGGCACAAGGTGGTTACACAACTGGGCAATCAGGGACATTCATTCGATACGATTCGGACGTTCTGTGAGTGGATATGGGACGGAGCTATCGGAGAAGTCCACGAAGTGCACGCCGTTTGCAGCGCTAACCACTGTAAGATCGGCCAGTTGGACAAACGCAAGGAAAAGCACGAGGTTCCGGCGGATCTGGACTGGGACCTGTGGCTGGGTCCTGCCAGGTATCGGGCGTATAATCCGATGTATTTGCCTGGCCGCTGGCGCGGCTGGATGCCGTTCGGCTCAGGGACTATTGGCGACTGGGTATGTCATGTTGTGGATCCGGTGTTCTGGGCGCTGGACCTGGGCTCTCCGACAACTATCCAGGCCGAGGCCAAGGATTATAATCCGAAGAAGCATGCCGATACATTTCCGAACGGTACAATTGTGACCTTCCAATTTCCGGCGCGCGGCAAGCGCGGGCCTGTTAAGCTTCTCTGGTTTGACGGCACAGAAAAACCGCCGCGTCCGAAAGATCTGGAGTTGGGACGAAATCAACCGCGCACAGGCGGGATTGTATATGGGGACAAAGGCACGATAACTTATGGTTCGCATGGCGCCGGGGGGGTAAGAATCATCCCGGAGACAAAGATGAAGGCCTATCAGCGGCCGGACAAAACGCTCCCCAGAGTCAAAGGACATCACAAAGACTGGCTCGACGCAATCAAAAGCAATAAAAATGCCGGTTCGAATTTCGACTACGGCGGACCGTTGACAGAGCTCGCCCGGCTGGGAATTATCGCAACACAAATGCTCGGGCGCAAGCTCGAATGGGACAGCAGGAACATGCGATTTACCAATTGCGACGAGGCGAACCAACTTATCAATCCCCCGTATCGAAAAGGCTGGAAGCTATAAACAAAAAAAAGTGACTTGACAGGGCTGTAGGTATTAAACCTGCGGCCCTTTTTTTGTGGGTTGTGTAGCGGCACGGCGGTATTCAGGCGGGGAGCGCAGTATTTTTGCGCCGAACAGGCCGATGCGAGAAATTCATCTTCCGAGTGTCATTGACCGGTATAAGTGATTGTGGTAGACTCGCCGCAGCATCAAGGTTTGAGAATCAAGTTGCATATAAAGGCCTGAAACGGAGTATCGAGAGACTCTATGATTATTGGCGTGATGACAGCTGAACTTCATATGCAGGGAGTAACCTCGCTGAAAGGAAAGAGAGGTATTGTCAAAAGCGTTATTGGTCGACTAAAGAGCAGGTTCAATGTCTCAGTTTCAGAGGTTGACCATCAGGACCAAAAGAAACTTGCGGTTATTGGGGTAGCGTTGGTCTCGAATGAAACCCGTTTTATAGACCAGCAGTTCGATGCGATCATTAATTTTATGCAGAGAGACGGACGATTCTACCTCGGGCAAATTGAGCGGGAAACTTTTTCTTAACCGTGTGCCTGTTTGTTGATAGCCTCTGGGGCAATCATTGGTTCCTTAGAGAACCCTGTATGTGATAAAGCTTGCGCAAAAGAGTATATCAACCGCAATTGCCACAGATAGAATAATCCAGCGTAGCGCAGCCAGCCGCAGTTTCGCACGTACCATAAAGAATATAACGGCCGTGGTGATTGCTCCGACGATATACAGCTTTGCGGTTTGTGTCAGGAGCCTGGCGTATTTTGATCCAAATCCTGCAAATATGCCGTTGTATTTTATCGCCAAAAGTAATGCTGTAATGGCAAGTACCGCCATGATGCCAGTGGCGATCAGCACCCATTTTCTGTCGGAATGGCCGGCCAAGGCCAATCCCTGCATCCCGGCCCCAATCACGACCGAGCAGCACAGTATCGGGATGGTAAGCCAGATAATTGGGCTGATGTTGAAGAAAGGATCGCAGAAAGCCAATATTGTGCCGATAGAAAAGATTACCATTATGCCGAACCGCCGAGCTTTCAGCAGCATAGAGAAACCCAGCAGCAGTGCAGCTATGGGGACATGATAGAAGCCGACTAAAGGGATAGTTTGCTCCATCGCAACCAGCGGAGCTACCAGGCCGACCAGGTAGGTCAAATGCAACTTAGTGTGTATTGGAATTGGAAATAGGCGGTAGTGGGCCGATACCTGGAAAACCAGCCATATCACCAGAAACGGCAGGGCTGAGAGCGGCACACTTATCCACTTCCACTTTCTCTTAGAGCAAAGCGCAGCCGGGCAAAGCAGCCAAGGTATAGCAGCTGCCAAAAGACCAGCCGTCGGGTGATAACCGGAGAGCCAGAGTCCAAACGGCCCGAAGCCATATATGGCTCCTGCAAAAAATGAGCCGATAAATGAAGATACCCACCGCCGACTCAGCACAAAACAGCCCAAAGCTGCCAGGCTAACGTTTACAACCACAAGGTACTGAAGTGAACCGAACTTTTTGAAATGCGGTTGATACAGACAGAAAGCAAAGCCGGCGTAAATGCCTGCTGATGCAGCGAACTTAGCGATCCTTATTTTGGATTTGTGACTTTCTATCTTCAATCCACAAGTCACGGCCCATACATTGTTTAGTACTATTTTTATGAAATACGGCTTAGAGCGGAACCTTATCTTTCTTAATCCACTCCACCATTTTCTTGTATTTTTCGCTTACCTCGCTGAAGAAGATTCCTTTCTTTAACAGCGTTGCCGCCAACTCCTTGGAGTGTTCTGTTATTTTATTGGTTACTGTGCAAAAAGGCCCTTTGATTGCCATATTTTGTCATCCATGAACTATTTTAGGATTACTTTGCCGGTCCCTGTTGTGATTCTGCCTATTTTATAGACTTTCTCGCCGAAACGCGAGAGTTTTTTAGCTATCGAATTGGCGAAGTCCTCGGCCACTATCAACACGAAGCCTATCCCCATATTGAAGACCTTAAACATCTCGGCTTCTTCGACGGGCCCTGCCTTCTGTAGAAAGGTAAATATCTTCGGTGTCGGCCAGCTCGATTTTCTAATCAACGCGTTGCAATCTTTCGGCAGCACTCTGGGAATATTTCCAACAAGTCCGCCGCCCGTAATGTGCGCCATTCCGTGGACGATGCGTTTGACCTTATACTTCGAGAGCAGTTTTACTATCGGCCGGACATAAATTCGCGTCGGCTCCAGCAGAGTGTCACCCAGAACGCTACCGTCGAGCTCGTCCAGGGTATCTGTTATTTTCAGAGCGGCTTTCTTAAAACAAATATTACGAACGAGTGAATAGCCGTTACTGTGCAGCCCGCTTGAGGCCAGGCCAAGTATTACATCGCCTTTACTAACGTTTTTCCCGGTGATGATTTTTTTCCGCTCGACTATACCGACAGCGAAACCGGCCATGTCGAAGTCGCCTTTGCTGTATGTATCCGGCATTTCAGCGGTTTCGCCGCCTATCAGAGCACAATCAGCCATGCGGCAGCCGGCGGCGACGCCCTTTATCATCTCGGTGATTATCTTCGGCTCCAGCTTATTGACAGCCAGATAATCCAGGAAGAACAACGGCTCGGCGCCCTGCACGAGCATATCGTTGACGCTCATCGCCACTAAATCGATGCCTACTGTGTCAAACTTTTTTATTTTGCCTGCTAATTTAACTTTGCTGCCTACGCCGTCGGTGCAGGCGACAAGAACCGGGTTTTTGAAATTTCTCTTGAAGAGTCTTTCGTCGTAGTCGAGCCGAAACATCCCCGCAAACGCATTCCTGGATTCAATGACTCGCGGCCCGAATGTGCTGGCAACGCAGGACTTGATTTGCCGAACCATCTCGTCGCCGGCATCGATACTCACACCCGACTGTTCATAGCTGATGTATTTCGTATCTTGCATTTGGCTTTAAGATTTCGGCTACTCGCTGTCTTCATCGAACATATACATCTGATTATGTTCCATAGCAAACTTGTTAAACGCAATATCTACCGGAATTGGATATTTGCCGCTCCAGCAAGCGGTGCAGTAGTGGTCTTTCGGCAGCGATGCACAGGAAAGTAATCCTTCCAGCGACTGGTAACCAATACTGTCCACTTCAAGAAAATCCTTGATTTGCTCCAGATTTCGGTTATTTGCCAGTAACTCTTCTGAGGTTGGGAAATCTATGCCGTAAAAACAGGGGAACCTGATTGGTGGACAGCTCACTCGCATATGGATTTCCTTTGCGCCCGCCTGCCGAAGGTTCCTGATCTTGCCTCTTGTGGTTGTGCCGCGAACGATTGAATCGTCTACCACGACGACGCGCTTTCCACAGACGACTTCTTTGACTATCGCCAGTTTGAGTCTGACCTCCAGCTCTCTTAATTTTTGGTTCGGTGAAATAAATGTTCTGCCTACGTAGTGGCTCCTGACCATTCCCATATCAAAAGACAGCTTGCCTTGTTCAGCGTATCCTATTGCCGCCGATGTTCCTGAGTCCGGCACGGGTATTACTACGTCGGCATCAGCTGGGTGGTCTATTGCCAGTTGTTTTCCCAGTTTTTTTCTCAACTCATGCACGTTTTCACCAAAAATTGTACTGTTTTGCTTGGCAAAATAGATGTGCTCGAAGATACAGTGGGCCGGCGTGACATCTCCCGGCTTGACGAAGAATCTGCTGGAAAGGCCGTCTTTGTCAAGCCGAATGATTTCACCGGGTTCGACTTCACGAATGAACTTTGCTTCTATAGCATCGAGAGCGCAGGTTTCGCTTGCCACGACGAAGTTTCCTTTTTCGGTTTGGCCGATGCATAAAGGCCGGATCCCGTAAGGGTCTCGAGCCGCTTCAATCCGGTCTTCAAACAGAAAAAGCAGGCTGTACGCTCCCTGAAGGTGGTTCAATACATGTGCCAGGGAGTCGGGTTTGGCAACATGGGTCGGTTTTGCAAGCAAATGAATGATTATTTCGGTATCACCTGTCGACTTGAAGATGCTGCCGTATGCTTCGTATTCATCCCGCAGAAGCGAAGCGTTTATGAGGTTGCCGTTATGGGCCACTGCCACCTGCCCAAGAGAGTACTCGGCTAAAAGGGGCTGACTGTTAACGGCTTTGCTGGCACCCGTCGTTGAATAACGCACGTGGCCGATCGCTATTGGATTAGCCAGTTTCTCTAAAAGGCCCGAACCACTGCGGAAAATCCTCCTTACCATCCCCATGCCCGTGTGACACCGGATTAAATCGGTGTTGCTGGAGGCGATCCCCGCTGATTCCTGACCGCGGTGCTGAAGGCTATGCAGACCGATATAGGTCTTTTGAACGGCTTCGGCATCACCAAAAACGCCGAATAATCCGCAGCTTTCCTTTTTTTCGGACACGACCCGGAACCTATTGGTTTCTGAAATCATTTTCGTTTTGTGAATAACGCGGTTGATGGTTCAATTCGCGATTCACGAATCTATATTTTAGTACATTGCTCACACAAGTCAATAAATTCCCATATTGTGTCGGGACGAAGATTAAAATGTTGACAGGTTCTTTTTTGGCGGGATAATAGTTCCTTTTATTGCTTATGAAGCTATTGAGGTTTTTGAGCGTATAAGGAAGGTAACATTATGAAAAGAAATCTGACAATTTTGGCCTGTCTTGTAATATTTGTCGTTGTTTTTGGTTGCCGACGGAAGCCCTCTGATGAAACCGAGCAGGAGCGACCTGGATCCAAGACCCCGGCCCAGATTGACACGAAAGCCGTTGGAACGAAACAGGCAACCAAAGCAGCGTCTGACGGAGTTGCTGTTACCATTAACGGCGCGCCCATTACCGAAAAAGAGGTAGAAGCGGAGGTTAAGCAAATATCTACGCGAATGCCGCCTGCGGAGCTTGAGAAGAACAGGGAAAAAATCAGACAAATGATATTGGACAGAATGATCGCAAAGCGCCTGATAAATGAAAAGATACAAGCGGCCAATATAGCTGTTACTGAAGAAGAAGTGCTTGCTAAAATCGAGGAAATAGCCGCTCAGCAAAGGACGTCCTTGGAAAATTTCAAGAAAATGATGCAAAGCCGCGGCATGGATTATGATGAATGGAAGCAACAGGTCCAGTGGGGTGTCATGCTTGAGAAATTGGTTGAGGCCGATTTTGGCGATCAGCTAATTATTACAGATACCGATGCCAACAACTTTTATTCTGCCAATATAAAACAGTACGAAAAGCCTGAGCAAGTCAGAGCAAGTCATATTCTTGTCAAACCTGATACTACCGACCCTAACGTCGACCCAAATGAGGCCAAAGCCCAGGCACTGGCAAAGGCTCAAGGCCTGCTTAAGCAAATCAAAGATGGTGCCGATTTTGCTGAATTAGCCAAAGCTACCGGGGGGTATCCTTCAGCACCAAAAGGCGGTGATTTGGGTTTCATTGACAAAGGTCGAATGAAAATAGTGCCGGTTTTTGTTAAGGCTGCCTTTGCGTTAAAAATCGACGAGGTCAGCGATATTGTGGAGACCTCGGTTGGATATCACATAATAAAGGTTACCGACCGCAAAGAAGCCGGCGTTACACCATTTGAGCAGGCCAGGGACGAGATCAACAAGACACTGAAGCGAAAAAAGCAAAACGAACTTTTTCAAAAGTATCTCATACAGCTCAGGGCCGAGGCAAAAATCGTTTATCCGCCCGGCAAAGAGCCTCCGCAGGTACCTCCCGGCCCATAATCGGATATTCTCCTCAGGAAACTCAATGTAAGAGTGTAGCTGGGTCGAGATTAGTCGATTCTATGTCTTTGAAGTATTTTACGGTGCCTACCTTTAGCTCCACGGTAGCTTCTTCGTCGCAGACGATGATACCTTCCCGGTGCAGTTGCAGGGCGCTGATTGTCCACATGTGATTTACACCCTCTTCGACGGCGTGTCTTAATGCACGGGCTTTATTATGACCGGTGACAATAATCAGGACTTCATGGGCATCCATAACGGTCCCTACCCCCACTGTCAGAGCGGTTTTAGGCACTTTATTAATGTCGCCGTCAAAGAATCGCGAATTGGCCATGATAGTGTCGTAAGTCAGTGTTTTGATGCGTGTCCTGGACGACAGTGACGAGCCCGGCTCATTAAAGGCTATGTGGCCGTCAGGACCGATACCGCCGACAAAAAGCTTTATGCCGCCAGCTTTTTTAATTTTTTCTTCGTAGCTTGCACATTCGGCTTCCAGGTCCGGGGCATTGCCGTTGAGAATGTTGACATTGTCTTTTGGAATATCTATGTGGCTGAAAAGATATTTATTCATAAACGAATGATAGCTTTCCGGGTGGTCCTCAGCCAGATTCACATACTCATCCATATTAAAGGTAACAACATTCTTGAAAGAAACCGCCCCCGCCTTGCATAGCTTCACCAGTTCGTTATACATACCTATCGGTGAGGAGCCTGTAGGAAAGCCCAGCACAAAAGGGTTCGAGCCAAATTCATTTATCTTTTTGGCAACATAGTTGGCGGCCCATTTGGTTGCTAATTCATAATTTGGTTCAATGATGACTCTCATAAATGTCTCCTGTTCACATTAGTTATGGTTGACTGAGGTTTTCCATTCGGCTGATGAGTTCGTTGCCGAGTGCAGTTTTGCTGGTTATGTGATGTTCGATTTCAGATACGAAGCTATCTTCTTCAAGTATTCCTCTGACCGCTGCGAAATCGCTGTGTCTTGTTTTTTCATCGCCGTCGAGACCGTATCCGATTTGAGCGGTAGCGGTAAATTCCTTTTTGGCATCGTCATAGAGGGTGTGGTCGAGTTTTATAATGGCTATTTTCCATTTTGTTGTTAGCTCAATAATATCGTGAGCAGTTATTTTGTCGATTATTTTGCTGAAACGCTGCTGCAGGACATTTGCCGCCCAGGCCCACTCATACGCTTGGTATCTGTCATGCATTGAGCCGAAAGCTTCGGTTACATCATCCAGCGTGTTGATTGCGCCGCTTTCGATATCCGAGAGCAACTTTTGCACAACCTGCTCCGGGGCGAACAGGCCGGCCAGATCCACCCATTTGCCCGGACCTGCGTTAGTTTCCGGCTTCAGTACCGCTCGAAGTTCGTCAACGTTTTGGAACTGCTTGTTTTCCAATCGCTTAATCAAACAATTGCCCAGGAATTTATCAATGCCCATTTGGTAGAGTTTTATGCCCCTGTCCAGTGAGGACCTCTTAATTCTGACATTGTTGTAGGTAAAGTATTGGGTGTTTTTGCCGGATGTCGTTTTAAGGTTTTCAAGCAGCCGGCAGCCGTTGAGCATTTTCTGAATTGTATATGGACTTAGGAGCCTGAAATTTATGTAGTCGAGTTTTTTCGGGCTTTTTCGCCTGTCACGCCTCGGCCATTTTCGAGCGTCTCGGATGGTACCAACGCTGCGCAAATTCACGCCGGGGATAAGATTGCTTTCGTCTTCGTGCTCAATCAGGTATGAAAAAGGCAAGTCAGAAGTATCTGAGTTTCTATAGTGTCTTCCCATCACGACGGTAAATGCCCCGACCTTTGCCGGCCAGAGCATATATGAGTCACTGGCGGTCTTGGAGCCCCGCTCCACTATACCTTGGTGGGTTGGGCCCAGTTTGTACATATGGTTGCTCTGGTTGGTGCCGCTGCCGGCATTCAAAAAGGAAAACAACCCGGCAATAAGCAAGGTGGATTTATGATGCGTCACGGTGTAGGGCCCGGCAAATATGGCGCATGCCTCGCCGTGGAAACCGCCGCAGTTGGCGAAAAACACCGAGTTTTCCGCCGAATACTGCTTGGCTAATTCGGTACCCTGCCCTACGAAGCATTTGCAAATTATTGTACCGTCTGTAACCTTAGAGCCGCTGCAGCAGATAAAATCTTCTGCAAAAACGCCCGACCCTATATAAACAGGGTCATCCGAGCAGCTGTTGATTGAGCCGTTTTCCAATCTGTTAGCTCCTTCTATCACAGTTGCCGGACCAACTTTCACGTTTTTGATGATTCGGCAGTTGATAAGCTTTGTACCTTTTGCCACAAGGCCCATAGAGGAGGTGACCGAAGCGGTGTAGTCGGCTATCATTTTTTGCAGGTTTTCAATTACCTTCGGCCGGTGACGGTAAAAAGCTATTATATAAGCGGTGTGAGCCGACAGATGGTCATAAATCGGTATCTCTCTGCCGCCGGCCTCATTAACAACAACAGCTTCCGTCCCGTTGCCGAATGAGCTTTGGCCTTCAACTGCAAGCAGGTCAATATTATCTATCACCACGTCATCTTCGATTATATAGTTGGCGATGTAGTTTTTTACCTGATTGATGTATACATTATTGCCGATTGTACAGTTGTGGATAGTAGCGTTGCTGATTCCTGACGGTTTCGTAACGCCGCCGAAAAAGGGCACGTGCTTCTCAAACACGCCCAGCTTTACCGAACCTGAAAAATGTGTCGATTTTACTCTTGCCGGGTCAAAGCCTTCGGCAACCTCAACCTTTAGCCAATCGGCACAACTACAGCCTTGGCTGGTCAATTTAGCGATTTCCTCAGAAGATAACGCACGACTCCTCGGTTTGCGGTCTATGGCGGCAGTTCTCAACGCACTTTCTTGCGTTTGAGAAACTGTAGAATGGGGTTCCTGGCATTCTGATGCCATTTTTTTCTCCTGTTTTTTAGCTAATCAACACCGGCGGTTCACAAACGCCTTTTATTGGTTTTCCACAAGGCCCGCCAAAGGGCGGGTTTGAGGTTTTCGGTAATTTGATAATCTCTATTTTTCTAATGAGCCTAATTTGACATCCGGTTTTATCGCAGAATAAGTGTGTTAAGTCAAGCGTTTTTGGCCATACTATTATTATAGATAAAGCCGATACTCTTGTTCAAATTAGTTCCGGCTGATAGCAGAACCTGATGCGGTGGTTGCCCGGTGTAAGCCGAACCGACTTGAAAGTTCCAAAAAGCAGTTCAATATCCGCTTCTTTCTCGTCTACGAAAACTTTCCAGCCCCGACCCCAGTTATCGATAAAACTCAGGTAGCCCTCGATGGGTGTGTTGATTTCCCAGATAAGCTCATCACCGGTATAGGAGACCAGTTGGCCGGGACGCTGGTAAACAGCCGCATCAAGCAGAAACGATTGAACGGTAGGATGCTTTATGGATTTGGAAAAGAATATCTTTCTACCATCATGGATACCCAATAATGCTTTTCTGGCCTCCAATTCATCTTCGGTTTCTTTGAGGAATTTGTTATATCGGCCGAAATACCAAGGCTCCATAACACCGACGCTAAAGTTCAGCCCTAAGGGTATCGAGCCGTCATGATCGGTCCGGCGAAACTGAAATGAAGCCTCATTCATTTTTGCCACATCAAGGTGAATACGGTTCTTCTCTGTTTGCCTTTGATATGTCCACACACGGACACCAACATGCCTCATCTCAACGGTCGCAACCAGCACCAGGACAACAAGCACCGCCGTCAGTGCCCTGTTGGACTTGAACCTCACCCATTTGCTAAGAAGCATAATGGAAAAAAATGCGGCGAATGCTGCCGCGCCGTAAAAGATGAACTGCAAACGCTGTGGCGATAAGTGCTTGAAGTATTCAGCCCAAAGCTTATCGTAAATATTATTGCGATAGAAGTAGATTTGGATGCAAAGAATGCATATGTAGACCGCTGCGAGCACAACAATCGGTGTCAATAACTGCCAACGCTTCTTGTGGACAGAGGCCTTTTTGACCGAGAGCACCGATTCGAACCATGCATAGGAAATCGACAGCAGCCAGGCGAGAATAGGTACAAGAATGATATTCAATCGCCCCCAGACGCGGAGACTGGAAAAACCCGGCATATATTTCCAGAGCAGCTTAAAGAGGTAGGAGTGTCGCCCATAGCTGATGTAGGTGATAGTACAAATCCAGATAATAAAAAAAAGTTTTATCCACAGGTAACGATGCCCATTCAGCGCCTGAGCTTCTTCTCTGAGGTCTTTTCCTTTGCCTTCGTTTTCGACTGTTATGCCTGTGAACATATACAGCATAATCATCAAAAGCCCGGCAATACTAAAGAAATACCACCCTTCTGTTGATGCTGCGGGTGGATACACAAGGGAGCCCAGGGTGTCTTCGAAATTGAAAACATGTGATGTGGAATAAGCAAAATCTTTCCCGGCGCGGTCTATAGTCTCTACCATCAGGCGTTTAATCCCGATGACATACGGGGCGCAAACCAATAGCGTCGCGATACCTGCCGCTGCCAGTGTGCCAAACGCACGCTTCCAGTGGATGGGCCCAGGCCCGAATAATCGCAGGCGTAGCGGCTTGATAAGGAAAATGAGTATATAGGGTGCGAAAAGAAACATCGAGTAGTAAACATAGTACGGATAGCCGCCGGTGCAGAGGAATATCAGAAACAGCGTCAGCAGGACCCCACAGACCACGGCGTTTTTCAACGACTTACTTCGCATAATTCTGGTCAATGCGTAAAGAATCCAGGGATACCAGGCTGCGGTATGGACGGCATTGGGGAATCTTATAATTTCCGTGACCTTGAAGCTCACCGACATGATCAGAACGCCAAAAACGACAGCCCTTAGGTTGGTGTTGACCAGCCGCAGCCATACGAAAAGGCCCAGGGCGAATATCGAAATGCCGAGAACCGTATAAATCTGATAGTCCAACGGATTGTACCCTCCTGAGATTTTGTACCAGAGGACCAGTAAGAGGTTGAGCGGATAGAAGGCCTGGGTGAATGGATTGGTGTAAAATGGATACCCTGCGCCTTCAGCCGGCGACCAGAGGGGGAAACGAAACTCGGCAAGACAGGCTAACAAATACACTTTATATTTGTAGTACAGCAGAATAAAATCGTTGCCCATGGCGGTGTATTGGCCGTTTATGGGGAAAACGTGACGAAACAGATACAAGATAGGCCAGCAGAATACAACCACGGGTAAAAGAAATCTTGGCCATAGACTCCGGCGACCTTGTGAGGTGGGCACTTTACCCTCAGCCGCAGCCGCTGCTTTGCGTCGCTTTCGGCGTTTGCTTGGCTTTTTCGCGCTCACTATGTTTAAACCTCCGGCCAGCCGTGGTTGCTGAGTTTATGTTTCTTGGCCTCATGAGCATCTTTCACCAGATGCTCCAGTGTCGGCAGAAGCTTGGCGATAAAGGCGATTTCAGGAAATAAACATTCGTTCTTCACTGTAATAAAAACCCAAATATTTGATTTCCTGAGAACAGTAGATAAATGAATAAGCTGCACACTACGACCGAGTAAAGCACGAACAGTTTTTTTTCGAACACCCTCTCTGGGTCTTTGACAATCGTGTCTTTCTCATAGGCCAGACGAAAGAACCATACGATGAATACGATGACAAAAGGCAGAAACAATACCAGGTCAACACTGTATTTGATACACAATGCGCCCAGCATAAACATAAACGCTGACAAGGATGCAATCATTGAAATGATAATTCTTTCCTCAGTATAGTGCTTGAAGCTTTTTCGATATTCTGCAAGTTTATCTTTGTCTTTAAAGAACCGGTATTCCCCGAATCTTTTCGATGCCATCAGAAACATTCCTAAGAACCAGAATCCGAGAATAAATGACGAAGGCACTATCTTGTCCGGCGTCGCGACGCTGTACCATCCCACCATCAGTCTTATAGGATTGTTAAACGATTCTGCGATAAAGTCCATATACGGCTTATCCTTTAACCGCATTGGCTTAACGTTGTATAAGATGCCGCTCAAGAGCAGCAAGGAAACGGATATGGTAAGCATTATGTTTCTTGATGGCAGAACAATTGATATTCCGGCAACATACAGGATTATCGAAATGATAACCACAGGAGCGCTCGATATTTTACCGGATGGAATCGCCCTGAGTTTTTTTTGCGGATGATGCGCATCATGCTCCACATCAAGAACCTCATTTATCCCGTAGTTGCCGGATGCAACCATGCATATGGATATGAATGCACCCATGATGCCCACAAGTGAGTCCGATATGCCGGTTTCAGTTAAATTTATTGCAAGTAAGGCCCCAAGGAGCATGAAGGCATTTCGGTACCATCTCAGAGGCCTAAAAACATTTAAGAGTATTCTTATCAATTTCCTGCACCTTAGTTTTATTTACCAAAAACGCACGGTTCGACATCATGATGAGCGGGCGGTCATCAAGAGAATCGGTGAAGACGTCAAAAGCCAATGAAATTTCGTCGCCGGCTTTATGCTGTAAAAACTTGACCTTGTTTATGCCCCAGCACGTTTCGAAATTTTCTAAGTGTTTCATATTATTGGCAATAACAGCGAAAGTGTTTAGCTGCAAGGATACAACATTTTCAATGAGCGTCGCTTCGGAAGCCGACACAATAAAAATCTTCGAATAATTCTCATTCAATATTCGCAGCAAATCGTGATTTAAATGATTTTTGAAATATTCAACATACTTGTCGAATTTACGTTTATCCAGGCGATTTATCAACAATAACAACCGCTTTTTGAATAAATTTCGCACGAACAACTGCTTTTGCTTTGTTCTGTTGAAAGCAATATTTCCGAACAGCAGGGCACCAAATGCGAAAAGCATAGGATCCAGATACAATTTTTCCTTTATCAGGATATATTTTAATGAATCTACATTAAGAATCGTCCTGTCGAAATCCACGACAGCTATGTTTTGCATATCACATATACCCACGAATCGAAGGTGTTTAATTTAACGCGAAAAGTCAGCTTGTCCAGCGAGATATAGGACTTTTTGAACAGGAGTTTCTGCAGGCAGTCTATGAGATAACTCATTGGGAACGTCCAATAGAAAAACGCTCTCCTTATTATCTTGAAACCTGCGGCATCCATAAGAGCATTGAAGGACTTTTTATCCAGGTAATACAAATGGGGAGAGCGAATGTGCCACCATTTTTTCCCAAGCAATCTGGCGGCAAGGCTGTTTTTGTTTGGCGTACTTACTATCGCAATGCCGTCATCGGTCAATAATTGAAAGACCTTGTACATAAAATGCCTCACTGAAGCCACATGTTCAATCACGTCCAGTGCCAGTATTACGTCATATTTCCGGTTTTCAGATATATCTTCGTAGCCAATATTGTCGAGAACAAGCCCGTATCGTTCTTTGGCGAACTGACAAAACTTCTTGCTCGGTTCCACCCCGTGAATGTGGTTGAATTGGTGCTTCAGAATATCAAGTAGCCCGCCGCTGCCGGCTCCTATTTCAAGCAGGCTTCCACGATTTTTGGTACATTTGTCGATGAGCTTAATAACCTGGCGATAATTCGATCTCCCGCGAATATCAGATGTTGCCAAGTAGGATTCATCATCCACATTTGCATACAGCTTAATGAGATTCCGGCTATCGAGTATATACTTCGGCTGAATGAGTCCACAATTCCTGCATTTAACTGTCTCTATGCATCGCCCGTAGTCCTTGTCGGTAACCTTGAAATTGGCAGACGTAAGCTCTTCAAAGCGAATGATGTCTTTTCCCATCGAGTAATTTAGTAGTTCATCACAACCACAGATATCGCACTTGTCCATTTCTTGCATGACAACAACCTTGACCTGTATAAAAAATAATGTCCTAACTCTATCTGTAGTATATATCGGAAACCGGGGACCTTTTCAATAGCCTCACAAGCGATATTATTGCGTTTTCTTTGGTCGGTTTTTCTTTATAGTCTTCAGCTTACAGGATTGTTTCTTGAGGGCACGTATGACAATGGGCCCATTCCAGCCTTTGAAATCGACGGAAACTCTTCACATTGGCGTTTTTTAGTATAACCCACCCAGGCAGCAAAGACATGACCTTGCAATAAAGGAAACCACACCAGCTTTATTCGATTACCGAAGTTCCGAGGCCGGCAAGAGGCCTTCTCAGAGCTATTCTTGCCCTGACTCATCGGTCAGCGGCTCCCGGCCTAAAGCCACCAGTGCATCCTGCATCTTTTCGATGCTTCTCTCCAGCGCCTTTTTTGACAGCTCCTGATGCTGAATCGCAGAATGGATCTTCTGCATCGCGGCGACTATGCCGCTTTTGGTCAAATCACCATAATCTCCACTTTGAAGCAATTCATCAAGCCTTTCGTACGCCAGCCATTCTTTCTCGAGTGCAGCATCGATACTTTCCAACAGCTCAAGCATTTCAGCTATCGCATGTTCAAGTTGTTGAATGGGAATTAATGTAAAATCGATCGGATAACCATATCCGTTCAAGCCATTTTGATAATGCACCTGGATTTCTTCAGCAGATAAAGCCCTGTTGTAGATTGCAACTTCGTCGATTATGCCGTTGAAATATAAGCCGTCATCCCTTCTGCCAATAAGTAAAGGTTTTGCATTACCAGTCGGCGTCCGAGTAAACGTGGTGTCGGCGTATTTCCCGGTAACAACCCCATCAACATAAAAGTCAGGAACCTTATTCTCGACTCTTACCAAAACATGATGCCACTCCCTTAGAGGAATATGTCTTCTACTGTACACACGTTCATATGCAATTGCATCCGCTCTAACCAAAGTCAACTGAGGTTCAGCACTTGTCTGTGTCCGAAAATCAAAGGGATTATCTCGAGGTCCGGTGCCCACACACTTTGTAACTATAGCTTGATATGAACCGCCTCTTGTAAAATATACCCACGCCGAAATAGTGATGTCCCCCGTAATATTTAAGCTTGCATTATCCGGAACACTAACATAAGTCCTGTAATTTCTGTCAAAGCTTAGTGCTCCATCTACCAGCCCGGTTGTCCATTCTGCCCCATGGATAGTGCCATCGTTGAGGCCGAACCAATCATACGCCGTTGTTCCGTCGCTTTCGTCAAACTTCCAGTAAGAGACCATGCCTTCCACGGCCCAAACAGAGCCACACAGAGTCAAAAGCCATAACATTGCCACAAAAAACACACTTTTTCTCACTTCCATAGTTTTTGCCTCACTTAAAAAAGTATGAATCTCAAAGTATGCTATATTCACTTATATATCAGAAAGACCGCAGACCCATTTAGCTTGTCGGCTTTCCTAAAATAATATTTTACTGTATCCAGAGGTATTTTTCAACCTCTCTGTAATTTTTATTGCAAAATTTGGAGTATTTTATTGACAAGTGTCGATAATAGGATAGAAAATAACGACTGCTTTGGGTAGTCGTTTGTAGATGAGCTGTTTTCGGGGTCCTTTTTGTCTGCACTTAGTTTGCTTGCGGCCGAATAAGAGGAGCCCCCCAAGGATGGGAAGATGTCAAATCAGCCAAGGGTGGCCAAAGTTTTAGCAGCACTGTTAGTATCAATGACGGCCGGGGCAATGGTCTTAATGGCCCTGGGCGATAATCCTCCCTCTGCCGGTGTGTTTTCTCTTTCAAGCTATTATCTTCATCATCTTGACTCTGTCGAAAAGGCTATTCGCTCTCGCACCTCTCAGTCAACCGGGCACTGGGGTCGCATTGAAATTTACTATAGTGGCACTAAAGCCGGTAATATTGAACAGTTAGCCTCATTGGGCGGCTTGGCCAGTGCCGAGGATATTAACTGCCACTTTGTTATTTGTAACGGTCTGGGAGGCGGCGACGGCCAAATACAGTCGACCGAAAAATGGCAAAGACAGTGGTCAATAATATCGGGCCGAACCTGGTACGGCAGCAGTCAGACTATTCGCATATGCGTTATCGCTGACGGCAAAACCGCTATCCCGACTGATTCCCAGAAACAAAGGACACAAGTGCTCGTACAAGAGCTGCGCAGGAAGTTTGGCATTCAGACCGATTCTGTCTACTACCCCAGCAATTGGTTATAGCGTGGCCACATAGTAGACCGGCCGGGTAGTGCCCTCTCAATTTTGGTTTCCCTATAAAAAATAGATGTGTATCTGAGGGATACAGGTCTAATTCTTTATCTCCGGGCTGTTTTTACAGTTGATTTTTCAGCAGGCCGAAGTTTTTTTCCTTTGTTAGGATCACCCACGCCCGCCAATCTTTTTTGTGAATTCGCACAGGCTCGATGGCCCTTACGTCCTTCAGCCAGACCAAAAAGCCGAACCTGCTGTCCATTTTGTTTTGCCAGTGCTCGTCGCTGCCGCCGATATCACGGTTGTATTGATGTTTGAGTTCGATAATTTTTTCCGGTGTCAGGTTTTCAAAATTTTTAACCTCCGCGACGGTCGCCGTTGCGCACACCGGCCCGCCGCTTTCTTTGAAAAATAATTTATCACCGCCAAATACTCGACCAAAAGCCGGACGCCTCGTCTTGGTAAAACGTGATTCGATAGGCTTGCGACCGCTCAAAATCGCATCTAAATAGGGTTTCTTTAAGATTACCAGATGATAGTTTTTCATAGTTTCGCCTCACAGACCGCAATAAACCTCACTTCTGGTCCAAAATTTCAGCCACCGCTTCACAGTTAATCCTTCAAAAACACTGTTTTTAAGACTCGATAGTTTTTGTTTTTGTTAATCTATTTTTACACCGAGCCGGGCTAATTCATTTTTGACCTGGTCTACACTTTGAAAAGGAACTGTATTTATCCCGACTTTTCCGGCGCCGTTTATATACTCCGCATTATCATCTATAAATACTGATTCCTCGGCTTCTGAGCCGAGTTTTTTCAATGTCAGTTCATAGATTTTCCGGTCGGGCTTTGTTGCGCCCTCTACGCACGAAAAGACCAGCACATCAAACATATCATATCGCTGCTGGTGAAAGAATTCCATTGCGGGTGCTTCTGTATTAGACAAAACAGCGGTCTTATAGCCATTTTCCTGCAGCGAAGCAGCCATTGAAAACATATCAGCTCTGGGCACGTAAGCAGCCTTAAAGGCGTCGGTCCATAACCAGTGGACTTTCGACTTTGGCATGTTTAGTTCGCTGCATATTTTTTCCCGGAATTTATCCTCGCAAACCAATCCTTTTTGGAAATCATCTGCGAATTTGCTATGTGCTTTTATATAGTTTTCTTTGGTTACACACAGGGCCTTGGCACAGTACAGCATCAGGCTCGGTGCCGGGTCATCTATCAGCACCCCTCCCCAGTCGAATATAACGGATTTTATTGTTTCCATCGCAAATAGCCCAGCCGCAGCTTGGTTTTATTATATTGTGTCAAGACGATACAAGGCTTCAACTTACATATCAAGATTTATTTACCCCTGTTTGGCCCTCGCTATTGGTCTTTGACGAATGGCCCCTCAGAATCTATAATCAAAACGGTTTTTTAAGGAAAAGAAGGTGTCATCAGTCTTAATTGCCGTGGGCATTGTTTTGATATTGGTAGTCTTGGCCTTGTTGATCTGGCTGATCAGTTCAACTTTTGCCGGCAGGAAGGAGATTGCCGGCCAGGCGGCCGGTATCAATCTTCTCCAGCAGCAGCTCGAGGCCCTGAAAACTTCTCAGGACGGTACTCGCCAGGCCCTGCAAAGCTCGCTGCAGGCCGGGCAAAACACACTCACTCAGAGCCTGCAATCCAGCCAGAAGGTGCTCGGCGAACTGCACGGACAAATCGGCATTTTGCAGGGCACCAACAAGCAAATGCTCCAGGTCGGAGCCGAGGTCAGACGGCTCCAGGATATTCTAAGCTCTCCCAAACTCCGCGGGCAAATGGGCGAGTGGTCGCTGGAAAATATTCTCTCCAACGTCCTGCCGAAGGACAGCTACAAACTCCAGTATACTTTCAAAGACGGCAAAATTGTTGACGCTATTGTTCAAATGAACGAATTCTCGGTGCCTATTGATGCGAAATTCCCGCTGCCGAGCTTTGAAAAAGTCGTACAAGCTGAGACCGACGAGGAAAAAAGCAAACTACGCAAACAGTTTCTGAAAGACGTGACCATCCATATAGATAAGATTGCCTCCAGCTATATCAGGCCTGCAGAGGGCACGCTGGATTTCGCTCTCTGCTATATTCCCGCCGAGAATGTCTATTATGAAACAGTCGTTAAATACGCCGGCGAGACGCAGGACATCTTGCAGTATTCACTCGACAAAAAGGTGATACCGGTATCACCGAATCTTTTGTATGTGTATCTAATGACGGTTGTGATGGGCCTGCACGGCCTGCAGATAGAAAAGCAGGCTGCCGAAATCCGACAGAACCTGAAAAAGCTCAACGCCTCTTTCGGTGACTTCGGCGCCCATTGGGAGGTTCTGGGCAAGCACTTGCGAAACGCCTATGGCCAATATGAGGATGGCCAGAAGAAGCTCGATCGCTTCGGCCTCCAACTCGACCAAATACAGGGCGAGACGGAAGAAAAGACAGAATTGGTAAGTTAAAGTGAAATCCGGATTTTGAACAGGACAAGGTGCTTTGACCCAAGGTAGAATACAATGAAAATCTATCAAATGATGCACTTTCCGCTTGCAGGAGCGGGCACTGGAATTTACGTTGATACTCTGGCTAAGTCCTTGGCCCAAAAGGGCCGTCAGGTAAAGGTCCTTTGTTCCGGCCACTGCCCTCCCAACAAGCCATATTCTGTTGAAGCGGTTTTGTTCAGTAATGGTGAAAACGACAAATTCGATTTAGACTTCGACATTCCTGTTTTCGCTTCGCATCCTTTGAGCAAAGGGGAAAAATTTGGCGAGCTGAGCAAGACTCAGCGGCAGGCTTACTTTCGAGTTTTTAGGGGGAAGATCGAAGAGGGTCTCTCCCAATTCCGCCCTGACATCGTTCACGTGCATCACGGCTGGGTCATTGCTTCTATCCTCGTAGAATTTGATGTGCCTTACATTATAACTCTTCATGGTACTGAGTATTATGCGTTCAAAAACTATAAGGATTATACCCAGGATGTCCTGCGGGGCCTTCACGGTGCAGAGGTTATTGTGGCTTTAACCCAGGACGAACGGGCCCAGGCGATTGATGCCTATGGCCTTGACCCGCAAAAGATAATAGTCATTAAGAGCGGCACTGATATAAATATGTTCAAACCCCTTGAGGTGGACAAAGAGAGCTTGTTGAAAAGCTACTCTATCGAGACCGTGGACAGGCCGGTAGTGTTCTTCGGAGGAAGGTTAACAGACCAAAAAGGTGTCGATACCCTGATTCGGGCCGCTTCAATCTACTCGAAAACCGATCAAAAGCCAATAACCCTTATCGCCGGCGACGGCAACTTGAGAAGCGACCTGGAGCAATTGGCGGGAGAACTGAAGTTAGAAAGCGTTTATTTCCTCGGGGCTCAAAACCACGAGCAAATGGTCAGGTTATTTAACGTTGCTGATGTTGCGGTAATGCCCTCAATTCTTGAGGCCTTTGGCCTGGTGGCGCTGGAAGCCCTGGCTTGTGGGACGCCGGTCATTGCTGGCAACGTCGGTGGCTTTGCCCGGAATGTCAATAACGAAATAGGCTACCTGATGAAACCGGGCGACTCCGATACTTTAGCCCAAAAGATTACCACCTTCATCAGAGATGGATTTAAGGAGAAAGTACGAGACAAAGCGGCAGCTTATATAAGGCAGAATTTTAGCTGGGACAAAACTGTTGAGAATATCGAGAAACTTTATGAACAGGTGTTAGGTCGTAACGGTAAAGGATCTGACAGCAGTTCTTGACCGTTCCTTGGAATCTTTTTTTGACTATTATGTGAGGCATTGAAAAAAATGAGTGATGTTACGTATGATGTTATTATTGTAGGTGCTGGACCAACTGGTCTCGCAGCGGCGCTTTATACCTCCCGTGACCGGCAAAAGACGCTGATATTGGAAAAATTTATGCCTGGGGGGCAAATCAACAGCACCGACAGAATAGAAAACTACCCAGGTATCGAACGAATCGACGGTCCGGGTTTGATCGAACAGATGCAAAAACAGGCGGTGAACTTCGGCACAGAGATAAAGAACGGCTGCGGAGTAACCAGGCTTGAGAAATTGCAGGATAGCAATATTGCTGTTTATTGTGATGATGATAAATATATTGGCAGAGTTGTAATTCTGGCGCCGGGCAGTGTCTATCGCAAACTCGGCATTCCCGGCGAAGAAGAATTTGCCGGCTCAGGCGTTAGCTACTGCGGGACCTGCGATGCACCGTTCTTTAAGGGTAAGCAAGTCGTCGCCGTTGGCGGCGGCAATACGGCCGTGGAAGAAACCCTGCATCTGACGAAGTTTGCCGATAAGGTGACTATGATACACCGCAGGGATGAATTCAGGGCGTCCAAAATTCTGGTCGAGGAGCTTCTGGAAAAGGCCAATGAGCCGAATTCAAATTTGATTATTAAATATAGTACCGTCGCAACGGCCATAGGGGGCGAAGGCAAAGTCCAATCGGTTAAATTAAAAAATGTTAAAAGCGATAAGGAAGAAGACTATCCCTGCGATGGAGTATTTATATTCATCGGCATGGTACCCAACACCGGCTTCTTGAAAGGTTTTGTGGAACTAACCGACAATGGATTCATCAAGTGCGACTTTGCATATCTTCGGACAAATGTGCCGGGGGTGTTTGTGGCTGGCGACTGCAGGGTCGGGGCGGCTATGCAGTTGGCCACCGCTGCCGGTGATGGCGTTGTTGCTGCGATGATGCTCAAACAGTATTTTAGAGATGCAAACTGGTGGAACCAACAGGTCAGCGATGTGCTTGGGCCCGGCGGACGGTAAACTAACAAAAGACACATAAAATCTTTGCAAATTTGCTTGGCATTGCCCGGACGATTCGGGTATTATTATGATGATTTGGATAGTTGCGGTTTTTACACAAAAATCTTGCTTGAAAGGATATAATAATGGCTGGTAACGTAATTGAGCTGACTGATGCCGCTTTTGATGAGACTGTTCACAGTCCTGATGTGCCTGTACTGGTTGATTTCTGGGCGCCGTGGTGTGGACCTTGCAAGATGATGGGTCCAATTATCGAGGAAATCGCGGATGAATATACAGACAAGGCCAAAATCTGCAAGCTGAATACCGATGAAGCTCGCGACAGTGCTATGGAATTTGGTATAAGCGCAATACCGACGATTATTTTATTCAAAGAAGGCCAGGTACAGAAGAAATGGGTTGGTTTAGCAAGCAAAAAAGACCTCTCGGCGGCAATCGATGAGCTGATCTGATAGCACACAGTTTTCGTTTTTATGTAATCCACGCCGGAATCACAGCCATATCGACCAGGAAAAAACTGATATGAAGTTTGCCAAAGTTCGCTAAGGGTGCTTGAAACAACGGCAAGAGAAGTTTTGAACGCGCACATTTCATTACCGAGATGATTTACGAAGACTTAAAAGGCAGGAAGGTTTTAGTTACCGGCTCCAGTAGTGGAATCGGCTCGGCAACGGCAGTAATGTTTGGCCGGCAGGGCTGTTTCGTCGGAGTCCATTACTTCAGGACAAAAGAAGGGGCCGAGAAAACTCTTGAGCAGGTTAAGAAGGATTGTGATGGCGTCTTGCTTAGCGCAGATATGCGTGACGAAAAGCAAGTTCATAAGATGGTTGAGCAGTTCGCCAAAAAGGCTGGCGGTATCGATGTTCTCGCCAATAATGCCGGCTCACTAATTGACAGACAACCCTTTGAAACCGCAACTGTCCAGTATCACGACGATGTGTACGCTACCAACGTCCGCAGCATCCTTTTGGCGACTCGGGAGGCTTTGCCATATTTGAAAAAAAGCAGGGGAAACATCGTCAATATCGGCTCTGTCGCGGGCCATCACGGGGGAGGTGTCGGCTCGGGAATATATGCAGGCGCAAAAGCAGCGGTCGCAACTGAGACCATTTCTATGGCGATGGAATTTGCTCCTTATGGTATCCGGGTCAACAGTGTCCTGCCTGGATTTATTGAGACGCGCTTCCATGAGAAATTCAGTTCAGCCAAGCGCAGGAAAGAAGTTGCCAAGCGTACGCCGCTCGGCAGAAACGGCACGGCCGAGGACATAGCAAAAGCCGTACTGTTTTTGGCAAGTGACGCCGCCGGCTTTATTACCGGTGAGTATATCGCCGTCAATGGCGGTTTATATATGAGGGCCTGAACATAATCCTTGCAAAATGCAGTTCTTTTCCCGTATATAAATACTGGTTGACACAATAAATTAGGACCAAAGGAAAAACAGCTTATCATGGCAGAGCTTTATTACAATTCAATCAATAGAAGAGTTTTCATCAAGACAGGCTTAGCTGCTGTTGGGGCTCTGGCTACGCTCGGTTCACGCAATGTCTTTAGCTCATCCGAAGATCAGAAACAAACGACTCGATGGGCGTTTCTGACCGATACACATATCCCGAAGGATGTCAGCGAAAATTATCGGGGATTTTACCCCTATCAGAATCTGCAAAAAATTATTCCTCAAATCATTGATAATCCGCCCGATGGCATTGCCATTGCCGGGGATTTAGCTCGGCTCGAGGGGAAATTAGGTGATTATGCCAATCTGAAAAAACTGCTAAGGCCTGCTGCTGAAAAAACACCGGTTTTTATGGCACTTGGCAACCACGATAACCGGGAAAACTTTCTGAAGATTTTTACTAATATGGCGGGCGATAAACAATCGGCCGGGGGCAGGCACGTCGTAGTTGTCAATCAGCCGCCAATTCGCTTGATTATTTTGGATTCTCTCTTTTACGTTAATAAAGTGCCGGGGCTGTTAGGAAAAGCGCAGAGGCGGTGGTTGGAAGACTATCTGAGAAAGTGCGACGATACGCCGACAATTCTTTGCGTTCATCATTCTCTGGGAGATGGTGACGGGGACTTATTGGATGTACCGCGGCTTTTTAATATTATTAAACCCATTCGTAAGGTTAAAGCCATTCTGTATGGCCATTCTCATGAATACAGGTATTCGGAGTTTGAAGGGATTCATCTGATTAATCTTCCGGCAACGGGCTACAATTTCAGCGATGCTGAACCCGTTGGCTGGATAGAAGCTCGGTTGACCGCAAAAGGCGGCGATTTTACACTGCATGTTGTCTCTGGTAATAAACAGAAGGATGGAAGTGTAAAACAGCTCCCCTGGCGGACATGAAATTCTGAGAAAAAACAGAACTTGCAATCCCCGGCGTCTTTTGGGTATAATGGCTTGTTGTTTTTTCAGACAGGATTTATCCCGCCTTTGGCGGGCTTGTTTTATCCTGTTAATTTCGTCTAAAAGATAAGGAACAGGACGGACTCTCAATGCAGCTTTCTGCACGGATGCAAAAGACCTCCAATCCTGCCGCTTTGCGTGCCTTACGGGAACCCAATAAAATGCGTTTGGGGGCCCCAAAAAAGCAATGGGTGATTCGGCCTCCGGACGACCGCTCTGCCCAGCTTGCCAAATCACTGAAGGTTTCGCCTCTTTTAGCACAGGTTTTAATCAATCGCGGCATAACCGATGTCGACGCCGGGAGCGTTTTCCTGCGTCCGAAACTGACAGAGCTTATCGAGCCCGGAAAGATGCCGGGGATTGAAGCGGCAGTCCCCCGAATAAAAAAGGCTATTAGAGACAAGGAAAAAATCTTCGTCTACGGTGACTATGATGTAGATGGCATTACCGGCGTCGCAATTCTCTGGCAGGTATTGACCCTGCTCGGGGCGCAGGTCGATTACTATATTCCCCATCGAATCGATGAAGGCTACGGCCTAAATGCCGAAGCTGTCCAACAACTGGCCAAAGCCGGCTCAAAGCTCTTAATCACCGTCGACTGTGGGATTACGGATTTTGATTCTGCACTGCTCGCTGAGCAGTTGGGCCTTGAGCTGATAGTCACAGACCATCACTCTCCTGATACCCGGTTACCAAAAGCCGTTGCTATTGTCCATCCGGCGCTGGAGGATGCATACCCTAACCAGGATTCATCCGGTGCGATGGTAGCATTCAAACTGGCCTGGGCTATAGCGAATGAGTTTAATGTCGGCACAAAGCTGGGGCCGAGGTTGCGTGAATTTATGATAAATGCGACCAGCCTCGCTGCAATGGGTACCGTCGCCGATGTCGTCAATTTGTGTGGTGAAAACAGGGTACTGACAAGCTATGGACTAAAAGCCCTGCCGGAATGCGAGCTGCCCGGGATACAGGCCTTGATTGAAACCGCCGGCTTGACGGGGCAGGGGCTCGATAGCTTCGACATTGGTTTTAAGCTTGCCCCAATGCTAAATGCTGCGGGACGAATGGGACACGCTCGATTAGCCGTCGAGCTGTTGACAAGCGATAGTGAGCTTCAATCAATGAAAATCGCCGAGTATCTCAAGGAGCAGAACAAACAGCGTCAGCAGTGCGAGCGGAAGATTTTTAAGCAGGCCTGCGAAATGGTAACCCGGCTTGGCCTCAACCACCCCGACCAAAAGAGCATCGTGCTTGCCAGTGAAAATTGGCATGGAGGCGTATTAGGTATTGTGGCTTCGAGAATAGTGGAAAAGTTCTATCGTCCGACGATTATGTTATGCATCGAAAACGCAACTGCTCGAGGTTCCGGTCGGTCGATACCCGGCTTTTGTTTGCTCAGCGCAATCAGAGATTGCTCGCGGCATTTGACAAAGTTCGGCGGCCACAAAATGGCGGCCGGAATAACTATCGAGGCCGCAAAAATAGAGCGGTTCACAGCCGAATTCGAGGCCCATACAAAGCAGAACTTACATGAAGATGATATAGTGAGCAAGCTTAACATCGATGCACTGTCCCCATTGCGGGAATTTCGCCTTGAAACGGTCAGAGAGCTTTCTCTTCTTAGCCCGTTTGGGGCTGGCAATCCTCGACCGATCTTCGCGACAAAGGGTGTCCGTCTTGCTTCACCGCCAAGAAAGGTTGGTGCAAGGGGCGACCATTTACAGCTTGCGATAACCGACGACACAGCCTCGATTCGCTGCATCGGCTTTCGATTTGGAAAATTGGAGAAGAAGCTGCTTGAGCATGAGTTCTTCAATGTTGCTTATCAGCCGCAGATAAATACCTATAATGGAAACAGCAATGTCGAATTTGTTCTCTCCGATATCCGGTTTGAATAGAAATCAGAGCTTGAAGATAAAAACTAAACACTGTGGAATTTAAGGTTTCGCGGCTTTTTGTTTTTACGCTTTATCTTTCCAGGGAGGAACATTATGAGATTTCTGAGCAGTCTGTTTATTTTTGTTTCTTCGATTATTCTCGTTGGTTGTGCCGGGATTGAGCCGGACTTGAAAATTCAGACCTCCGATAGTGCAAATCCCTGGACGCATCTGAATTTATACAACAATCCCGACAATTTCCAGTTTGCGATTATCTCTGACCGAACCGGCGGACATCGGCCGGGCGTCTTTGCCGATGCCGTAGAAAAGTTGAACCTTTTGAAGCCCGAATTTGTTATCTCTATTGGTGATTTAATCGAAGGTTACACCGAGGAGGAGGCCGTGTTAAATCGCCAGTGGGACCAGATTGATAGTATAGTCAATAAGTTGCACATGCCTTTCTTTTATTTGCCGGGCAATCACGATATCAGCAACACAGTAATGGCCAAAAAGTGGCAGGAGCGGCTCGGCCCGAGCTATTACCACTTCATCTACCGCAATGTCATGTTTCTTTGCCTTAACACCCAGGATGGTTCTTCCCGCTGGATCGATGACGACCAGATGCAGTACTTTCAAAAGGCTCTCGAAGCAAACAAAAATGTCCGCTGGACACTTGTATTTATGCATCAGCCTATGTGGTTTAGTGGAAGCTACGAAAATTGGCAGCAGTTCGAGTTGTTATTGGCCGACAGACCTTATACCGTTTTTGCCGGACACATCCACGTATATAGAAAATCTATACGAGAGGGCCGGCGGTATTACCTGTTAGCTACAACTGGTGGATCCGGCAGGGGCCAGGCGGGCAAGCTCGCCGGACTTGCCGAATGCCAATTCGATCATATAGTCTGGATAACTATGACAGATGATGGCCCCCTGATGGCAAATCTCTTACTTGAAGGAATCCTGGACGATGAGCCTTGTCCGGATCCATAACAATACACATCTCGTATGAGATACAGGTTATGTTTGGAGTTACTACTTCCTGTCGACTTTCACCTTGTCAATCTTGAACTGGCCCAGTGTGCTTGCCATATTGAGAAAATCTGCCGGCTCACCGTTGCCGGCGGCAAGAGCGATATGGCCTGCGTCGTAGCCGCCTCGTCCGGTACCCTTAAAGGCCGCGTCCAGCCCCACCCATTTACCGCCAACATAAGCCTGGTTCCATGCATGGCCACCGAAGCCTTGACGACCGGCAAAATTATCTACATACGCCACACCCACCACTACCTGGGCCGGAATCCCAACAGCCCGGCACATCGCCGCGGCAAGTACCGCATGCTCGGAGCAGTCGCCCTGCCTGCTGGCCGCAACCTCCACCGCTGATGCGTAACCAACCGACAGGCTCTTGTTCTCGATGTATTTGGCAACAAACGCTTCGATTTTCTTAATGGCCTCAGCAGCGTCCTTCGTGCGGCCAACCGCGCGACGGGCAAGGTCGATTATTTCTTTGTGGTCGCTCTGGAGAAATCTTGTGGGTTTCATGGCCTCCAGAATAGTCTTGTCACTACCTTTATAAGGAAAGCTTGCCCCCGTCGGTGCCGTAACCGGCTCGATAATAAGGACTACTTTGCCATTGAGCTGCTGTGCTTTTTGGTTGTCATTTGAGGGTATTGTTAAGTTACTCGCATCTCCGGTTGGAATCAAATCGTAGGTAATCGACTTAACCGAGGCAAGATTGTCCAATGGCTCAGGGCTGCGCACAAACATCTTATCAACTAATTCCAGCACATCGTTTTCGCCCAATGCAAACTCCTTTGCGCAGGCGACCATCTCGACGTGTAATCCAGCCACTTGCATAATGTTCTTCTGTGTTCGCAGGTTCTCGTCAACATAGGTTTTGCTGGCAATCTCACCGGCCCCGGGTATTTTGAGCGTTGTTGTCACTTCCGTCAAAGACACGACACGCCCTAACAGGTCGACATTTTGTTTTGTCCCAATTTGTATTTGGGCCTCAAGGGCCTGCTGGATTCCCGGACTAAATATCTTCGCAGTATACGTCGTACCTTCCTTCAGGCCTTTGGACAAAGTCAACAAACGCAGGCCTTCAGCCATTACCGCGCCGCTTGGCCATTCAAACGTGCTTTTCTGTTCAGCTCCCATGGACTTAGAAGTAACATGCACCGTCCCCTGCTCGTCCACTGTCCCTGCCACTTTCATTGTCATAATACTCATATCTTGCACGGCCTTAAAACCCAGCGGTTTGCCCTCGGTGGTTTCGATGGAAGTTTCCGTCATATTTATGGTCAACGGAACATTAGCTCGGCTTATCGTCATACTGACTTTTTCAGTAGTAGTTACATTCCCATCAGCCACGACCCGGCTCTGTATGGCATAGCCGACCTTCTTGCCTTCCATAAATAAGGCGAAATACTCTTTCTCATCTGATGCGGCTTCACTAAGTACAGGTTGCTCTGCCGAAGCTTTATCCCGCACAGGTTCCTCTGTTACGGTTTTTTTCGTCGTAACAACTGACTTCAATATGGATTTTACCGCCGCAGATTCCTCCGGAACGGGTTCAGGTTCCTTTTTGCAGCCCGTTGCTGCCAATGTCAATACTAAACAGACGCCAATAAGATACCAGACTCTCATTATCCAATTCCTTTCATAAAACCGCCTTGTTATTTCTCAACAGATTCACTACTACCTACAAGTATATATCCAAAACCGCAAATTTTCATCGCAATAATTTTTCTTCCAGCTAAAATAAGCAAAAATTCTTTATGGTAGCTTATGACTTTTAGCGAACTCTTAAATCTGGTTTCTTCGGAAAAAGTGCCCGATATTTGCGTTGATTCCCGTCTTGTTGAAGATGGCGCTGTATTTGTGGCTATCAAAGGCACGGTTTATGACGGCCATGACTTTATTGGCCAGGCTGTGTCCAGAGGCGCAAAATATATAGTTGCCAACAGTCCTGGAGCGAGATACGAAATACCTGATACCGGTTGCCAGATTATTCTTGTAGACGATTCTGCAGAGGCGGCGGCCATTCTGGCACAGGCAAGCAGGGGCAATCCGGCTTCAAAACTAACTAACTTGGCCGTGACCGGCACAAACGGAAAAACCACGGTCGCGTATCTGGTTCGCTCGGTAATACAAACGGCCGGTGAAAAGTGCGGCCTCCTCGGAACAATTCTCTACGATACCGGTTTGGCCAGTTCCCAGGCGGACTTAACAACTCCCGATTGCCTTGCAATCGCCGATGCACAGCAGCAAATGGTCAAGGCCGGCTCAAAGTATATGGTCATTGAAGCCAGTAGTCATGCCCTTTCGCAAAGCCGCCTTGCGGGCATACAATTCAAAGCGGCTGCTTTTACGAATCTCGCAGGCGACCATCTGGACTACCATAAGACCAAAGCTGATTACCTGGCTGCAAAAACCAGACTTTTTTCTTCTCTTTCGCCCGGTGCTGTCGCGGTTTTGAATAAGCAATCGCCGGAGGCCGATCTAATCGCCGGGCAAATCCAGGATAAGCAGGTTGAAATCTTATGGTACGCCGTTGATGCACCGGCCGATATTAGCGCCCGAATCGAGTCGATGGATATAAACGGAACCGTTTTTACCCTGGAATATTCGGGCCAATCGTCAATCGTAAGGACTCCTTTGTTGGGCCGATATAATGTTAGTAATCACCTGGCGGCAGCCGGCTTGTGCCTCGCAGCCGGTTTCGATTTGGAAACGATAGCGGCGGGCTTGTCAACTTTGGAGGCTGTACCTGGCCGGTTGGAAAAACTTGATACGCCTTTGGCCGATAGCGTTTCAGTTTTTATAGATTATGCTCACACCGATGACGCTTTGAAGAATGTGCTCTCTGCGCTAAAACCTTTCTGCGCCGGCACCCTGTACGTTGTTTTCGGCTGCGGTGGAGACAGAGACAGAACCAAACGGCCGCGTATGGCCGGGGTTGCCGAACAATTAGCAGATTTTGTAATTGTTACCAATGATAATCCACGGACTGAACAGCCTGCCGGTATTATAAGTGAAATCGTTGCTGGTTTTAAAAATCCGGATTCACGAACGGTTGTAATTGAACCGGACAGAAAAAAAGCAATTGAATTGGCCATAAGGACCGCTGTCAAAGATGATATTCTGCTCATAGCGGGCAAAGGCCACGAAGACTATCAGATCATTGGCAATCAAAAACTCGATTTCAGCGACAAGTTAATCGCCCGGGAGTGTCTTAAAAACCGAAAATGAAGGAATTCTCAATCAACGCCTTGGCCCGGATAATAAAAGCCGAGCCCGCCGGGAACATCGGAAGTTCCATAACAGGCGTCAATATTGACTCGCGGACTATAAAGCCCGGCGACTGTTTCTTTGCTATCGTTGGAGATAACTTCGATGGCCACAACTATGTCAAAGAAGCTTTCGCCAAAGGTGCTGCTTGTGCCGTAGTCAGCGAGAATGTAGAAGGCGGGCCGATACTCAAGGTTGACGATACTGTAAAAGCTCTTGGTGATTTTGCCCGGCATTACCGCCGGCACGCCGGCTACAAGGTAGTAGCTATTACCGGTTCGGTAGGCAAAACAACCACAAGGGAAATTATATACCACGTCTTAAGCCGGCATTACCGCGTATCGCAGGCACACAAGAATTTCAATAATCAGATAGGGCTGCCTTTGACACTCCTGGATGCCGGACAAGAGACTCAAATTGTTATCGCCGAGCTTGGCAGCAGTTACCCCGGCGAGATTGCTTACTTAACTCGAATCGCTCTACCTGACATCGCCGTCATTACCAGTGTCTACCCGGCCCATTTAGCGGGTTTCGGTGATCTGGAGGCGATTATAAAGGAAAAATTGGCCATTTCAGAAGGATTGCAGACCGATGGTGTTTTGATAATCAACGCCGATTTTGACCAACTGGCCGGTGCCTGCCGCGCCAAAAGCAGCAGGCCTGCTGTATTTTACACTTTCGGCAAATCAGAGGATTGTGATTACCAGGCCCTCAACGTTACTAATACCGGCTTTGGCAGCCGTTTCACCGTAGATAATACGCAGGTTAATTTGCCATTGGCCGGCCAGGGTAATGTCGAAAACGCGCTTGCCGCCTGGGCTGTTTGCAGCCAATTTGGCTTAACCATCGATGATTTTGCACAGGCAGTGAAGACCCAGCCGGCTGTGTCTATGCGCACCGAACTGCTGCAAATCGGGACACTAACGGTATTAAATGATTGTTATAACGCAAATCCAGCCTCGGTAAAAAATGCGCTGGATATATTAGCCGGCCTCGATTCAACCCAAAAACGCCGTTCGGTTTTTATCTGTGGCGATATGGCTGAATTGGGACCGCAAACCGAGGGCCTGCACGCCGAACTGGGCGCCTCTATTGCCCGGGCCCGAGTGCAGCTTTTAATAACCGTTGGCAGACTTGCAAAAATCGCAGCCGAGGCCGCAAAAACAAGCGCCGAATACGATTTACAAACAAAATGTTTCGACGATACGCTTTCAGCTTGTAATAATCTGGAGGATTCCATAAAAGATTACGATATAATATTAGTCAAAGGTTCGAGAACTGCCAAACTGGAATTGGCCGTCGAAAAACTCAAGGAACTCTTCTCGTGAACTGTATCTTGTCAAACACCAGGCCGGATACTGAATATAAGATACCGGATACAAGATGATATATTACCTGTTATGGTATTTGAATGCTCAGGAACGCTTTCACTTTTACGCTTATCAGAACGTGATGTTTCGCTCGGTAGCGGCGGTTTTGACCAGCTTTCTGATTTCGATTTTGATTGGCCCTACGATTATTCGCTGGCTGATGCGTAAAAAAATTGGCGACCGGCCCGAGTTTCATCACGCTGCGTTGAACGAGTTAACCAGGGAAAAAGCCAATACACCCACGATGGGCGGCCTGATAATCATCCTTTCGGTTCTGGTAAGCACGTTGTTATGGTCCAAGTTGTACAATCCTGACGCTAAGTTATACAATCCCTTTGTAGAAAAGGTGATTTTTTTATTGTTATGGTTTGGGGCCCTGGGCGGCGTCGATGATTGGCTAAAGCTCACCGCACGCAGGCAAGGCAGACACGGACTAAGAGCCTGGGAAAAGCTCCTCTTTCAAATCGGCGGGGCTGTCCTGATAGCCTCGTTTTTATACGGCGATTTTGCCAACCTCGACGACGCCAAACTATTCTGGCTGTGGCTGCCGTTCAGTAAGGACCCTATCTACTTTCCTTTAGCCAAGTGGATGTTTGTCTTGATAGCGACTTTTTACATAACAGCCACCAGCAATGCCGTTAACCTGGCCGATGGTATGGACGGATTGGCCGCCGGATGTGTGGGAATGGTAAGCCTGGTCCTTGTAGTGCTTTGTTATGTTACCTCTGAGACGATGGCACGAACCAGTGTCACCTGGTCAGAGTATCTTTTTGTGCCGCATATACCTCAGGCCGGGGAGTTGAGCATTTTCTATTCGGCAATCCTGGGGGCCGTGCTCGGCTTCTTATGGTACAACTGCCATCCCGCTCAGGTTTTTATGGGTGATGTCGGCTCACTGCCTCTCGGGGCTGCTATGGGATATGGGGCACTGGTGACCAGAAATGAAATTCTGCTTTTAATTATTGGCGGTGTTTTCGTTTTTGAATTGTTAAGTGTAGTTCTGCAGGTCAGCTATTTCAAATATACCGGCGGAAAACGTCTTTTTAGATTTACTCCTATTCATTATCATTTCCACCTGGCTGGCTGGAGTGAACCGCAGGTAGTGGTGCGCTTTTGGCTGTTAGCCGTGGCCTTTGCCGCCATTGCCCTGGCTACACTAAAAATCCGCTAAACGCTTGGCGCCTGTCAAATCTTGGTCCCGGTACCATTGATGTTTCAAGAGTTACTCACCGTGATGTTCTTCGATATGGATGTGGACGTTTTCCCTGTAGCTTTGTGAATCTTCGGAGGTGATTTTATCCAGTTTTCTCAGTGCTAAAAAGATTTTGACAGAAGTAATCAAACAAGCTGCACCTGCAACAGAAAATACTATAGCAGCGAGGATTGCGAAAATTTCCTTCAGAATGTAAATCAAAAATCCGAAGCCGATTAGCAGCAGTCCTGTGATAAATATTCCCGCTGCAACATTTTTGGAAGCCTCAGAGATTGCGTTTGTGTAAAAACGAAAACTCATGTCGTGCCCCTTGATGTTATAAAAAAGTGGGTTCCATATTTGGAACCCACTTACCATTGGTTTGTTAATACATATCACCTCCCGGCGGCATACCGGGCGATTTTTCTTTCTTTTCAGGAATCTCGCTCACTATCGCGTCGGTCGTCAGCAATAGTGAAGCAATCGAGGCTCCGTTCTGTAGAGCAATTCTTTCAACCTTTGTAGGTACAATGACGCCGAATTCAATCATGTTACCGTATTTTTTGCGTAATGCGTCATATCCGAAGTTTTTCTGCTTGCTTTCCATGATCTTCTGGGCAACGATTGAGCCGTCTAATCCGGCGTTTTCAGCGATTTGCTTGAGCGGTGCAACAACCGCTCTTCGCACGATATCAACGCCAATCTTCACATCGCCGGTGGCCTTGACCTTATCCAGTACCGATAAAGCTTTGAGCATTGGTACACCACCTCCGGGAAGAATACCTTCTTCGGCCGCTGCCCGGCAGGCATGTAAAGCATCTTCTACACGAGCCTTCTTTTCCTTCATCTCCGCCTCAGTCGCCGCCCCGACATTAATCTGCGCCACGCCACCGACTAATTTTGCTAATCTCTCCTGAAGTTTTTCAATGTCGTAATCGCTGGTGGATTTATCAATCTCGTTTTTAATCTGCTCGATCCTGCCTTTTATAGCTTCGGTACTGCCGCCACCTTCGATAATCGTAGTCGTATCTTTATCGATAGTGATTCGTTTTGCCCGGCCAAGCTGTGTCAGCTCGATGTTCTCCAACTGCAATCCAAGGTCCTCGAAAATAGCCTGACCACCGGTCAAAACTGCAATATCGCTCAGCAGGGCTTTTCGCCTGTCACCGAAGCCGGGCGCTTTCACAGCGGCTACTTGCAGAACGCCCCGCAATTTATTGACAACCAGTGTAGCCAATGCTTCGCCTTCAACTTCTTCGGCGATAAGCAGCAGGGGCCTACCCTGTTTGGCTACTTTCTCAAGCAGCGGAACAAGCTCCTTTATCGAACTGATTTTCTTTTCGTGCACCAGGATATATGGCTTTTCCAGCACGACCGTCATGTCCTCCAGGTTGTTAACAAAGTGTGGGCTAAGGTATCCTTTGTCGAACTGCATCCCCTCGACCAGCTCAACCGTTGTTTCCAGTGATTGCCCCTCTTCTACGGTAATAACACCGTCTTTGCCGACCCTGTCCATTGCCTCAGCCAACTTTTTGCCGATTTCGGCATCCTGGTTCGCAGAGCACGTTGCTACCTGTGCGAACTGCTTGCTCG
Organism: Planctomycetota bacterium; assembly: GCA_019456145.1. Lineage (GTDB taxonomy): Bacteria > Planctomycetota > Phycisphaerae > Sedimentisphaerales > Anaerobacaceae > CS2-K091. The sequence continues at coordinate 121,365 of VRUL01000001.1, read as the reverse complement.
AAACAACCGGCGTGCTCATCCTGTGCAGCTCTTTCACGATGGCATCAACGCCTGCCTCGACACCGCGTTTTACCTGCATTGGATTAGCGCCGGCCGTGATGTTTTTGAGACCTTCATCGAAGATGCTCTCAGCCAGAATTGTCGCCGTCGTTGTCCCATCCCCGGCAACACTTGATGTCTTTGACGCCACTTCCTTTACCATTTGTGCGCCCATATTCTCGTATGAATCTTCCAGTTCAATCTCCTTGGCAACCGTTACGCCATCTTTGGTAACGGTAGGGGAGCCGAAAGATTTTTCTAAAATCACATTTCTGCCGCACGGACCAAGGGTGATCTTCACCGCCTTAGCAAGTTTCTTCACACCCTTTCGAATAGCCGTGCGTGCATCACTACCAAAAGCTATCTTTTTAGCTGCCATGTCTTTCTTTCTCCTTTGTTCGTATATCGTATCGCGTTTTTTCTTGTGCGATACCTGTTAAGCGCAACGAACTACGAGTTAAAGTTTCATTATTTACTTTTCGATTATCGCCATAATATCTGACTCATTCATAATCAGATACTCCTTGCCCTGGATTTTTATCTCTGTCCCGGCATAGCTTGTGAAAAGCACGGTATCGCCCTTTTTCACCTGTACCTTTTGGACTGTTCCGTCATCGAGCAGTTTGCCCTGGCCAACACTGACGATTTTTCCTTTTTGAGGTTTTTCTTTGGCGGTGTCAGGCAGGACTATCCCGCCGGCCGTCTTGGTCTCTGCCTCGAGACGCTGAACAAGCACCTTATCTGCCAATGGTCGAATCTTCATTTTGTCATTACTCCTTTCAAATAGCCTTGTTTGAACTAAAATTATCCCTATCTGCTATCGTGGGAATTATAACTTTTACGAAAATATGTCGCTATTATATTTTTTTACAAACAGCCTGTTCAACTGCTCCCGAAGAATATTCATATCAACAGGCTTTTCAATAACGCTAAAGACGTCAAGTCGAAGTGCCTTGCTGAGCATGGATTCGCCCGCTGCACTTGTCAGCAGGATGCACGGCAGCAGCGGGTAATCCATTCGAATAATCTTTATCGTCGTCAGCCCGCTGGATGATTCCGAATCCATATCCACAATTGTAGTATGAATCCGTCTTTGCTCGATAATATTTACAAACTCACCTGTGTTATCAGCCACAAGCAGATTAACGCCTCTGGGCCGAAACAGGTTGCGCAGGGCCTCAGGCCAGGCCCAGTTTGCTTCACTGGCCAGGACATTGACCTCTTCGAGTTTTGACAAATTCGTAACCATAGTCTTGCTATGCAACAATCAAAGCAAATATTGTGCCAAATACTTCGCCGCGGTGTCGTGCTTTCATAAGTGCTTGTTGTGAACGAGCTTGCAGTATAATAGCATGTGCCGCCCTAATCTGCCAAAATTCCAGTCGCACCAAATTCTCCTGTCAGCTTGGCAGGATTGTCATCGCTGCAAAAGTACGGGCCAGTTACGCTTATCCTTCACGCTCTGGAGTTATGGTAATAGTATTTCCTCGCGGGAAAAGGGGACTTTTACTGTACTCTCCGATACAACAACCTCCAGCTCGCATTTATTCAATTTGGATATATCTTCGTCAAAGTTATAGGAATATTCATTACCCCAGCCCATGCCCCCACGTTTTTTTACTTTGCTGCCGTCTTCTTTGGTCATATACAATGATGTTATCCTTTTATTTCCCCCATTTATTTCAATCTTAAGCGTGGTGCCTTTGAGGCTCTTTATTCTGAAATTTAATTTATCCAGAACAGGATTTCTTGTGGACTCCTGCCCGACAAGCTCTTGAATGTTTTCCAAAACAACCAATTCCTTAACGACATCTGTAATTACCTCTACATAACCTTCCAGGTTTTTCAACTTTCTGGCGTTTTTAGATGGTGCCTTTTCCTTTAATTTAAATTCCTTCTTTTTCTGATGCTCGGATATTTTGCCTTGGAACACCGAAGGCTCCTCGCTTGTTACCAGATCGTTGTTCAGGTCATCTAATAAACTCTGCAATACAGGTTTATTGTGCCGTATGGGACGATGGCCTACATTCCAGCTCAGTTCAATCCCAATCTCTGTGTACGACTGCTTAGCTATATCTGTACCATCAATCTTTTTTGCTCTTTGCACCGAAATCCAGGCTACTTCCGCGGCCAGTCCAGCCGAATCTTTTTGGACTTTCTTTTCTTCGATAGCTTTCTCCGGCAAAGCAGTAACCTTCAGTGGCAGACTAAACTTTAGCCCTGAAGCATTGAAAACAGCAAACCCACTGCCTTTATCCCGGCTTTCTATAAATAGCTTTGTCTTAGCAAGTCCCGCCTTATCGCGCAGGTCTGTGGCCCAGCTAACCGTATTCTTGGCTTTATCCCAATATCCGTTAGTTTTCTCGACGTCTGTCGGCAGATGAACTGTTCGCCTGATGTACAATCCTTTTGCCATACCATAGAGTTGGGTAAGGCTTGGTCCGCCATCGCCGGATTGTTCCATATCGCAATAAATTGCAGCTTTGCCTTCGCCGGCCGGTGCAATTCTTAATTTGAGAGTATCACGGCAGAATTCCGAAAGAAAAAACTGTTCTGCGCTGCTGAATGCCCCCTCAAACTGGATAATTCTTCCTCCGTCAGGCAGGTCGGTTTGTTTGATTGAAGTTACATCAATGGCCTGGCCAATTTGTTCAAGTACTTTCTCCTTAGTTGCAGGAGGAGTTCTCTCACTGCCGCCACCGTTTGAAGCCGATACAATAAGCCTCTCGGAGAGAACCAGCTTTTGTTTCAGAGTTCCGCTGCCGTCAGAGTTTAACGTAATCTCTGCCTCATCTTCATAACAGCCGCTAATAAAGCACACACAAAGCAAAATCAGAAATATTCTCTGCAAAACAGTCATTTTTCTGTATCCCTTAAAAAAATCTATTGAATACTGTTTCCGTCTCATCTTTAATTTGCTTACGGTATTCGAAATCCTCTCCTTTGTCAAATCCAATCCTTAAAAGTTCGTGCAATCCGCTCAATCAGTGGTTAAAATTAAATATGTGGAATCTCGTTTTGGATTTTCAAAGTTGATTGTGCTTTTCCGTGCCTCCCGGCCAAAGTTCTTAGTCGCCAGTGCAGCACCTGTCCTGGTGGGCTCTTGTCTCGGTTATGCGACTGTTGGCTTTTTCAACTGGCCGCTGTTTATCCTGGCATTGTTGGCGATAATGGCAATACATTCTGGCGCGAATATGGCTAATGATTACTTCGACCACCTTTCAGGAAATGACGGGGCCAACAAAAATCCCACGCCATTTTCAGGAGGAAGCCGCTACATCCAGGAAGGGATTCTTTCGCCCAAAACAATTTTGCTCACCGCTTTGCTTGCTCTGATTGTCGGTTCAGCCGTTGGAGTGGTTATTATTCTTATGACACAGAGCCTGTTCATTCTGATTCTCGGTCTTCTTGGAATGCTCGGCGGCTTTTTCTATACTGCTCCACCTCTTAAACTCGGCTACCGTTACTTCGGCGAAATCATCATTGCTCTGTTGTTCGGCCTGCTACCGGTATACGGCTCATACTATTTGCAGACAGGGATCATTGATGCCGTTCCTATCCTGCCCGGTTGTTTGGTCGGTATACTAATATTCCTCGTGATTTTCGTGAATGAGTTTCCAGATTTGAAAGCTGATGCCGCGGTGAGCAAAAGAACGATTGTAGTTCGTCTCGGCGTCCCCGCTTCTGTTTGGATTTACCGGACTGCATTAGTTGCCAGCTTTCTAATTGCCGCAGCCGCTATGATGATTTACTCTTCGATGTTCTTTGCAGGATTATTTTATTTGATTACCCTGCCAATCGCTGTCTTTGCGATAAAGTCTGCAAACAAGAGCGATTTAGCCAAACCCGGCCAATACCGCGCAAGCCAAATCACAGTCCTTTTGCACGCAATCGGCTCCCTGGCCCTTACCCTCGGCTTTATCATCACCGCCATGCGAAACCCGTCACTATAAACACGACTCCCAAAGCTGCGGTAAGTCAGTGTGTCACCTTATAAAGTGCTGGTTCAACGGTGCTTTGCCCTTGTTTTTGACCACATAGTTTGGTATATTGATACTGTACAATGAACAGGAGGATGAAAATTAAAAAGTCAGCTTTAACTTTTGCCTTTTTCCTTGTAATTGCTGCTATTACAACCCGCAGCGTGGTTGCTGGTGGCCAGCCGCTTGGTTCCGATAGTGTAGTCTTCCAGGCTTTTTACTGGAACGTGCCGGAAGGAGGCAACTGGTACAACACTATTACGAGCAGGGCCGACGAATTAAAATTGGCGGGCTTTACCCATTTCTGGTTTCCGCCTCCAACAAAAGGTGCCAGCGGCGGCTACTCAATGGGCTATGACCTCTATGACCATTATGACCTGGGCAACTATAACCAAAAAGGTACCGTTGAAACTCGCTTTGGCAGCCTCGCAGAGCTTCAAGCCGCTGCTGCTGCTTGTGAAAATGTTCTTCTCGATCTGGTAGCAAACCATATGATGGGGGCCGATGCACAGTGTCAGGACCCAACCGACGGGCAGTGGTATTGGCAGAGCTTTCAGTACGTCCATGGAAATTTCTGGAAGAGCTGTCTGGACTTTCATCCCGGTTATCCCGACGATTGTGACTTATGCAGTGGAAACGATTACATTATGGGAGAGGATATATGTCACAACTCTTCGTATATGTCCAACGGTCTATTGACCTGGGCCCAATGGTTGAAAACCGTAGTCCCAAATGTCTCCGGCTTCAGATTAGACGCCCCCAAGCATTTCAGTTGGAATATGTCTCAGGCCTTCGGCACCGTTGGAAGTTGCATTGGAGAATACTGGGACGACAAAAGCAATATCCTGAATTGGATCGCCTATACCGGCAACTACGCCTTCGACTTCCCACTCTATTACACCATGATGGGTGACGCAGCCGCTCTGGATGGGGCTGGTCTTACTTCGGACCGCGGTGTAAGTTTCGTTGCCAACCATGATACCGACGACATCTATCAGAAATCTAGGGCCTATGGTTTTATCCTGTATATTACCCCTATCCCCTGCGTGTTCTGGAGCGATTGGTTTAACCCATCGTTGCAGCCGGATATACGCCGTGCCTTGGATGCGAGACGCTCGTATGATTTTAGCGGCACAAGAACCATCTACAAAACATCAAATTTCATTATTTTTAGAAACAATGGCCCGGTCTTCGGCTGTTTCAATAGTGCTGGTACTGGGGGCAGCGGCACGATAACAGCCGCCCCGAACCAAACCTACACTGCGATAGCATGGGGGCCTGGTGGCCAGCCGGCCGATGTTATATCAGACGCCGACGGCAACCTTACTCTGACCGCACCGGCCGGAGGATATTGCTATTGGTACGGCGGTGGCTATGCCAGTGCGTATGATGCGGTTTATGTTCCCGGCAATAACGAACAGGTGTTTGGAACCTGGTGGTATTTCAGCCAGGCCAACAGAATGAAATCCGTCGCCGACTATACCTGGCGATGGGAAACAAATATTTCTCAGCCGACGTCTGTTGAATACAAGTTTGCGATGAATGGCTCCTGGTCGATAAACCGCGGCTTAGGTAATACTACCGGCTCCAATTTATGCCAGCACAATTCAAATCTCACTCAGGGTGGTACAAATATTATCGCAAACCTGACCAAAGGAATCTGCATCTGGGAATATTATGAAAATACCGAAACCGGTAGATTGTACACCGTCGATTTTAACGCCGACGGCAATATAAATCTTCTCGACCATTCGTTCTTAGCCGAACACTTCAACAACCAGAATTGCACCCAATCCAACTGCTGCGACGGCACCGACCTTAATTACAGCGGCTCTGTGGACCTCAACGACTTAGCTCGACTTCTCCGATATTGGCTCGGCAGTATCAGCCCCTAACATATTTGAAGGTACTCACCAAATCACAACCCAGGAGATTCTCCGGTTTTGTCCCCTTGAAAAATCCTCCAATAATTAACGCGAAGGGTGGCAGCCACAAACTTCGTTTGTGGATGGTAATCAAAAAAATTAACCAATAATCAATCAATGTCATTTCGACCGAAGTCCCGCACCAATTAGGCGAGAGCCTATGCTCAATTGGTGCGGGGCGGAGTCGAGAAATCTGCCTCCGCATAGAATCAATCCAACATCTGTCATTCCGCACTTGATGCGGAATCCATTTTTGATTTTTACATTGTTTTTTTGCATTTTACATTTTAATCTTTGATTTGCTTCTGCTATTCCCCGCCAGTCCCTGAATGCAGTAGGCAGGGATCCAGACGGCTTTCTCCATTTAACTTTTCTCAATTTCCCCTTCTCTCTTTCCTCCTTCTCCCTTGCCCCGCTTACCCCAGCAACACGTGTTCTGTCAAGCGTGCCGTCTATATAGTCCAGCTTGGCAAAGAAGTGCCTGGTGTTGTAAACAAACGTACTCGGGTCATCTGCCGAGTTCTCGGAAAGCGAAAACGGAGCGGCAAAGAGCATAAGCCTAAAAGAAAGGGCTGTAAGTTTTATTCTTACAGCCCAATCAACAAATCCGTTTTTATTTAAATCAGCCTGTGATATTTCAGTTATTCAGCACCTTGCAGCCACTGACCGGCCATTATGGCAAAGTCTTCAAAATTAACAAGGCAATCGCCTGTCCCATCCATCGAAGGACATAAAACCTTACCAAACATATACGCTGAGCCGGAATCGCCTCCTTTGTCGTCATCGTAATAAGCCCCGATGATGGCGTAATCGCCGCTGACAGAAACCGAATAGCCAAAGTAATCGTTGCGAGCACCATCCGAGGCAATCAGCTTGACCTGTTCGCTCCAATTAGTACCATCTCGCTTGTACATATTAGTACCATCTCGCTTGTACATATACGCCGAGCCGGAATTGGTTCCGTTGTCGTTATCGCCATAAGCGCCCACGATGGCGTAATCGCCGCTGACAGCAACCGACCAGCCAAACCGGCCGCCGGCAGCACCATCCGAGGCGGTGAGCTTTGCCTGCTCGCCCCAGCTTGTACCGTAACGCCTGAATATATACGCCGAGCCGGAAGTGCTTCCGCTGTCGTCATCGTAATAAGCCCCGACGACCGCGTAATCGCCGCTGACAGAAACCGAACAGCCAAATTGGTCGCCGGCAGCACCATCGGCGGCTAACAATTTCGCCTGCTCGCTCCAGCTTGGACCGTCACGCTTGAATATATACGCCGAGCCGGAATTGCTTCCGCTGTCGTCATCCTGATAAGCACCCACAATAGCGTAATCGCCGCTGATAGAAACCGAATATCCAAAGTAGTCGCCGGCAGCACCATCGGAGGCTAACAACTTGGCCTGCTCGCTCCAGCCCGCACCGCTGCGTTTGAATATGTACGCCGACCCGGAATTGCTTCCGTTGTCGTCATCGTAAGCAGCCCCGACGACGGCATAATCGCCGCTGACAGAAACCGACCAGCCAAAGTTGTCAAAGGCAGCGCCATCCGAGGCTAACAATTTGTCCTGCTGGCTCCAGCTTGTGCCATCATAGTAAAATATGTACGCCGAGCCGGAGTCAGTTCCGCTGTCGTCATCAAAATAAGCCCCGACGACGGCGTAATCGCCGCTGATAGAAACCGAACCGCCAAAGAAGTCGAGGTCAGCGCCATCGGAGGGGAGCAACTTGGCAAGCTGGTCCCAATCGCCGCAGTTCACATCGTTAGGAGTAAATATATACGCCGAGCCAGAAGCATTTCCGCTGTCGTCATCGTAACGAGCCCCAACGATGGCGTAATCGCCGCTGATAGAAACCGAGTAGCCAAAGCTGTCGGAGACAGCACCATCGGAGGCTAACAATTTATCCTGCTGGAGTCTTGACCACCGGGATGGGTGGATTTCGGTGGGCCGGGCATTGCCGAAGTTAAGGCCTTCTGCGACCTCGCCCGTTTCAAGGGTAACACTGTAAGTCCCGTCTCCGCCGGGATATGTCTGCTCCCAACAGGATCTCGCCTCCTCGGCCACCACCCACGTGCCGGAAGGAACATTCAGGACATAATTGCCATTGGCATCAGTGATGTCACTTGGTTCGCCTGCATCGAATTGACCATTTTCGTTTACATCTATGTAAATCAGCCAGCCTTCGATTGGTTCTTCATCGGTTGTGTCGTGCCACTTGGTGCCGTGAATCGCAGAACTGAACATGTACGCCGAGCCGGAATCTAATCCGTTGTCGTCATCGCGATAAGCCCCGACGATGGCGTAATCGCCGCTGATAGAAACCGAAGTGCCAAAGTTGTCGTAGGCAGCAGCATCCGAGGCGGTCAATTTGGCCTGCTCGCTCCAGCTTAAACCATCGCGTTTGAATATGTACGCCGAGCCGGAAGTGATTCCGCTGTCGTCATCGTAACGAGCACCGACAATGGCGTAATCGCCGCTGATAGAAACCGAAGTGCCAAAGTAGTCTTCTTGAGCAGTATCGGCGGCGGTGAATTTATCCTGCTCGCTCCAATTAGTCCCGTCACGCTTGAATACATACGCCGAGCCGGAATCGGTTCCCCTTGTTACGTCGTCATTGTAAGCAGCCCCGATGATGGCGTAATCGCCGCTGATTGAAACCGAACCGCCAAAGTTGTCGCCGACAGTAACATCGGAGGCGAACAGCTTGGCTATCTGGTCCCAGTTGTTAGGGTCAACATCATTGGGTGTGAATATGTATGCCGAGCCGCAATCGGTCCCGTAGTCGCTATCGTAAGCAGCCCCGACGATGGCGTAATCGCCGCTGATTGAAACCGAATAACCAAAACTGTCATTGACGGTGCCATCGGCGGCAGTCAATTTGTCCTGCTGGCCCCAATTGTCCACCCCGCCCTGGTTACGGTAGAATATATACACCGAGCCGGAATCGGTCCAGTTGTCGTCATCGCCATAAGCTCCTACGATGGCATAATCACCGCTGATAGAAACAGACCGGCCAAAGTAGTCGAGGACAGCGCCATCGTCGGCGATCAGTTTGGCCTGCTCGCTCCAGCTTGTACCGCTGCGCTTGAATATGTACGCCAAGCCGGGATAGGTCGCCCCGAAGTTACTGTAAGGAACCCCGATGATGGCGTAATCGCCACTGATAGAAACCGAATAGCCAAAGAAGCCCCAGTCATTACCATCGGCGGCGAGCAACTTGGCCTGCTCGCTCCAGCTTGTGCCGTCATAGTAAAAAATATACGCCGAGCCGGAATTGGTCCCGTTGTCGTCATCGTAATGAGCCCCGATGATGGCGTAATCGCCGCTGATAGAAACCGACATGCCAAACTGGTCGTAGGCAGCACCATCGGCGGCTAACAATTTGTCCGATTCCGACCAGCCGGCATAGGACGAGGCCGCCGGCAAAATAAACAGCACCATCAGCAGTACTGCCGCCCTTAAAAAATGGGCTTTGCCTGTTTTTGAAATTGATGTAATCATTTCCGTGCCTCCTGATTAAAGAAGTTAGTATTGTGCATCCCTCGACCATGCTCGGGACAGACTTCCTACTGCGTATAGCGTGATTTACTTTTTACCACATCGGCAAGCGGGTGCCAAGAAAAAAAACTCCGATAATATACCTTTTTAAGCCTGTTTTATGGGCTAAACGGCTGTTTTTATGAACTCAACAGTGATTAGCCTTAACATGCGTCTGATAGGCCTTTGTCCCTTCGTGGCAAAAAGCCTCTGCGCTCTCTGCGGAAAATTATTTTATTAAAAAAAGTTCGATTTTCATTGAACTTTCCGGCCAAGTTTGGTATAATTATAATCGCCATAGATATGGCAGAATTAGCGGAGAACCGCAAGCCTTTGTATCAGCAGATACACGAATCCCTGCATGCCTTAGCGTGCCCCAGCAATTCTTAGGCAGGGGGCAGGGAGCCATTTTATTCTTTGATGAAAGTCGAAGACGAAGATCCGCCTATGGCCGAGTCAATGACTACGAACTATGAACAATGAACTACCAACTACAATCTACTCAAATCTCCTATACAGCCTAATTTGCCAACCAATTATTACCTTTATTATGCAAAACGAACCCAATTTGCCGAAAGCCCAAATGAACGTAACTAAAGCATTAACAAGGAATTGCGTAATATGGACACTTGGTCAACGTGGGAAAAACGAACCCAAAACGAACCCAAACGAACCCAAAACGAACCCAATACAAACCCAATTCAAACCCAAATTTAAAAAGGCCAAAATGAACGTAACTTTTATTTTAACAGTGGGTTATGAAAATAAATCGCCCATTCGGGCCCCGAAAAAACAAACCCAATTTTCCAAACGACAAAAAACAATGCAAACCTATTTACCGCAAAGGATTATGAAAAAAACCGCGCTTTCGGGCTCCGGAAAAACAAACCCAAACAAACCCAATTTCACAGGTGTAAAAATGCTCAGTGATGTCCTAAACATCAACAGGTTTACTCTGCGAAATAAGCAGGGGAATTCTCGGCCTAACCCGCTAAAACCTGATTGCTTTTGTTATCTTTGCAGCTTAAACTTACCTGCCATGGACAGGCGAATCATAATAAACGCAGATGATTTTGGCCTCTGCGACGGAGTAAATAAGGCGGTAGCCCAGGCCCATAGCGATGGCGTACTTACCAGTGCGACGATTATGGTCAATATGCCGGCCGCCGGCAAAGCTGTCGAAATAGCAAAAAAACTGCCCACTCTTGGCGTTGGAGTTCACCTTAATCTCACCGAAGGCCGCCCAATATCCAAAGACACCTGTATTGACCGTTTACTTGATGCCGATGGCCAATTTGCCAAATCGCCGATCATGCTCTCCCTTTTGTCTTTGGTAGGACATAAGATTAGAGAGGCCATCCGAACCGAATTATCTGCCCAAATCCAATGGGTCATTGACCACGGCTTAAAGCCGACCCATCTGGACTCACATAAACATATCCACGCGTTCCCTGCTTTGTTCTCGGTCGTCTGCCAATTGGCCGGACGCTTTGGAATACCAGCTATACGTTGGCCCTTCGAGCCAAAGGAACTTTCGTCAATACCCTGGCCACTGACAGGTGCCGATGACAAAAAAAGGGCACGAAAGGTCAGGATTATGGCCAGGATAAATCGGATGCAAAACAAGGATTTCTTGAAAAATGACGCGATTCTTGGTATTGCACATACGGGTAAAATAGATGTGAATTTCTTGAAGGCCGTTGCTTTATATAATTTGGGCCATACTGTAGAAGTGATGACTCATCCGGGATTTATTGATGGTCTGGACCCGGACAAAACCAGGTTGCTGCACCAGCGGAAGGTCGAGTTGGATGCTCTTTGTAGTGAAAAAACAAAACAATTTTTCAAAGATGCGGAAATAAAATTGGTGCATTATGGACAGCTCTGAGCGGGCCGATAAAGCCCATTGCAATATATCGCAAAACCGAAACCGCATTGAATATTCGGTCGTAGTGCCGCTTTATAACGAAGCTCTGGTTGTCCAGGAGCTTTACAGCCGGTTAACCAAAACGATGGGCGAAACCGGGCTGCATTATGAGCTTGTCTTTGTCGATGATGGAAGCAGCGATAATACACTGGAGACGTTGAAAGACATTGCCGCCGGGGACGGCAGAGTGGTTGTTATCGAGCTTCGCCGCAATTTTGGCCAGACCCCTGCTCTGGCCGCCGGCTTCGATGCCGTGGGAGGACAAATAATAATCTCAATGGATGGAGACCTGCAGCACAGCCCGGAAGAGATACCGGATTTTCTTGAAAAAATCGAAGCCGGCTACGATGTTGTCAGCGGTTGGCGCAAACACAGGGTAGACAATTTTTTGATGAGAAAGTTACCGAGCAGGGCGGCTAACTGGCTTGCTTCAAAAATAAGCGGTGTCGATATACACGATTTCGGCACCACCTTCAAAGCATACAGACGCGAGGTGATTGAGGAATTAAATCTTTACGGAGAGATGCACAGATTTATTCCGGCACTACTTTCGCGAATCGGCGCTAAAATCATCGAGATACCTATAAAAAACATCGTCCGCCCAAAAGGCTCCAGCAGTTACGGAATCTCAAGAACCTTCAGGGTAGTCTTTGATTTGATAACGCTCAGATTTCTGCTCGGCTATATCACAAGGCCGCTGCACTTTTTCGGCAGAGCGGCTTTATATTGTGTCCTTGCGGCTTTTCTGCTGAGCGCTTATATACTGTATGACAAATTCCTGTATAACGTCCCGGTTTTTGTCGCACACGGCCCACTGGCGGGGCTGGCGGCGATACTTCTGCTGATTGGATTGATCTTTATCGCTACCGGCCTGATAGGCGAGATGATTAGCAGAGTCTATTTTGAATCGACAGATAAAAAGATATATTCGGTGCGAAAAGTGCATCGCAGGGAAACTTTAACAGCGGATTAAAAGTGAAAAAGAAGAAAAAACATTCACCTCTCGCCCTGTTTGTTATTTTGCTGGTAACGGCAGCGGTAATTCTTTTAGTCAGGCATTTTCACATCAAGAATTTTCACGTCATCGAGCCGGACCTGCTTTATACCAGCGGTCAACCGCGAGGAATGGATTACACGCGTTTGCTTTACAGGTATCATATCGGCGCTATCGTAAATATCCGTTCGGCTTCCGAACATCGTGAGAAAAACTGGTACAACGAGGAAGTAACCTGGGTCAGAAACAACGGCGTTAAATACTTCGAACTGCCTATCGATAGAAGCATGAACCGGGCAAATTATTTTCCTGACCAGGCAACTCAGAAAGAATTTCTGAAAATCATGGCTGATAAAACCAATCTGCCTGTGCTCTTGCATGGCAGCAGCGGCAGGAAAAGAGTCTCGATGTTAACGGCCGTCTGGGCGGTCAGGACTCAGGGGTACACTGCTGCTAAGGCTATTGAGTTGGTTCAAATTATCAAAGAACGCCCGGTGACCGAAGCCGAAAGAAACTTCGTCGCCAGTTTGGCTAAGTGACCATAATGTGGTTATGACCCCAGTGCAATAAATCGCACATGTCCTTGTGCAACTACAGGTGCCGGCAAAATGGCAACAACTCTAAATGTTGTTTTCAGGGTCACCGCCGGATTTATGCAATAGTGCACCGCCTACAACTTTATTTCTATGTCGTTCGGCGTTTTCCTGAATAAAAACGATTTCAAAGGAGTTGCCGTCCTGTAGTTCATCTAAATATATGCCGAAAGCTACCACCCACCAGCCTTTCTTGTACAGCTCATTGACTTCTGATTTTGTCCCTATTTTGGGCACGCGCCTGCCAAAATAATGAATGAATCTTCCGGAGGCGGATTTGTAGGCTATCAGTTTATCCGAGGCCGGAACGATTTGCGAGACAGATTGTGAAAACTTCCTTGATGGCTGATTGTAATGGGAGGGATTTACAAAACCGGTATAACTGATCATTACCAAAACAGCAATGATTACAAATAGAGCCCAACATGCCACAGAGGTTTTCCCGGCCCTGAACAACACCGCAACAATCAGAATCCCGATCAATCCTGCTGCGCTTGATAGAATTGCTTCAGTCAGAAACTCGCTTTTTACCTTACTTATAATAATGGGTAGTGCAACGAAGCCTATTGTTAATACCACAAGGTGGGAGAACAGGAAATTCCTTGCGGATTTATTCGTGTATGCTTTCCGGCAAAAAGCCATATCTTCGATCAGGACAGCGGTCAAAATCGCCATTGCCGGCATCATGGGTATAATGTAATGCTGACGTTTTCCACTTGATATTGTCAGAAAGGCCACGCCAACAACAAACCACAACCACAAAAACTGCATTACAGGCTGCTTCTTATTCCACACTCTGTAAAAAGGGGCAGTTAGGGCAAAAGGCACAAAGGCCGCCCACGGCAGCATAAACTGGAACATCTTGGGCAGATAATAGTACAGTGGTTTGCCGCCGGAGGCGTATGTACCGAAGAAGCGGTCTACAAATTCGCGTTTCCACACAGCCAGGTTCCAGTTCAATTTGGAAGCAATGGCCAGCGGCCAGGGCAAAATGATGGCTAAAAAAATGACAGTCCCGATGATTGGCAAAAGTTTGGGTATTTGTTTCCACCGGCGAAACACGGCAACGTAGAAAAAAAGCGGCACCAGTACCAGGGGCAGCGGGGCGGGCCCTTTGGCAAGATTTGCCAATCCGAAACTTATCCAGAAGACAAGCATATATATAATTTGCCTCTTGCGGTTATTGGTAGAAACTGCCGAGTAAAAAGTTAAGAAGCACAGCATAATAAAAAAGGTTAAAACCATTTCCGGCCGGGCATTATGCGAGTAACGGACATAACCTAAAGACGTCGCCCAAACAGCCGCCGAAAGTATCGCAATGCGAAAAGACAGCCACTGATTTACAAAATAAAGAATGGCTGCAACCGACAAAATCCCGAAAACAGCGCTTGGCAGCCGGGTAGTGAATTCATCGACCTTACCGGTTACTTTGGCTAAACCTGCCACAAGCCAATAAGAAAGCGGCGTTTTCTGGAGCCGAGGCTCCCCATTATAAGTAGGCATAATCCAATCGCCGCTTTGAAGCATCTCGCGCGCAGTAATGGAAACAAAACATTCGTGATTATTGAGCGGCTTTTCGGAAAGCGTCCAGAACGCGATTACCGAAGAAAAAAGTAATACCGCACAAATGATAATAATCTTCGTTTTCCTGGTATTACTTCGGCTGTTTTCCATTCCGTAATCTTATCCTGGAGAATGTTCGGTGAATCAGTTTATCAGTTTGATTATTTCGTCGATATCGTTCGGTGCTTCTATGGGTGGATTGCTGAATTGGCCCTGATTTTCCTTATGATAGTTTACCGTTACGTTGGGGTCCTTTAAAGGATGGCCTGTCAAGACGCAGGCAATTCGCTCATCGGCGTCGATGACGCCTTCTGCCCTTAAGTTGCGCAGGCCTGCTATAGTTGCGGCCGAGGCCGGCTCACAGCCCAGCCCATGCCTGCCGATAATAGCTTTTGCATCGAGAATTTCTTCATCGGTTACCGCCCGGCAGACGGCGTTACATATATCAATCGATCGGAGGCATTTTTTCAGATTGACCGGATGGGCAATTTCTATCGCCGAGGCGCAGGTATGCGGTGAAAAGTTACGAGCGGACAGCCCTGCGTAATAGTCGTCAATGATTTTCTGATTGACTTTGCCGTTATTCCAGGTGAGTTTTTTGTTGTTGATTAGATCGGTCAGTGTGTCGGCCCCGGTGGCGTTAATAATGGCCATTCGCGGTATTCGCTCAATCAAGCCTAATTGTTTTAATTCATAAAAGGCCTTGCCAAAGGCACTGGAATTGCCCAGATTTCCCCCGGGTACCACGATCCAGTCGGGCACTTCCCAGCGCAGGCCTTCGATGATTCGATACATTATGGTCTTTTGGCCTTCGAGCCGAAACGGATTTAACGAGTTAAGCAGATACAGCCCCAGCCTGCTGCAAACATCCAGGACCTGACGCATACAGTCATCGAAGTCGCCGTTTATTTGAATTGTTTGAGCGCCGTAATCCATTGCCTGGCTGAGTTTGCCGAAGGCGATTCGGCCCGAACCAATTAACACTGTTGCCTTCAGGCCGCAACTGTGCGCATATAAGGCCACAGATGCCGATGTATTGCCCGTCGATGCGCACGCGCATGAGGTTGCTGCGACCATTTTCGCGTGGCTGAACGACGCGGTCATTCCATTATCTTTGAACGAGCCGGAGGGGTTCAATCCTTCGTATTGCAGATATAAACGCCCCGGCTTTATATCGGCGTATTGGGCGACTGCGTCATTTTGCTGCAAGATTGTCTGGCCTTCGCCAATGGTTACTTTATATTTGTCGTCGCAGAAGTTTAGCAGATCTCTAAAACGCCATACACCGGAGAAATCCAGGGGATTGGCTCTATTAGCCCAGCGTTTGGCGAAGTCGCTTAATTTCCCGGGCAACTTAATCTTGTCCCAGTTATATTGTATATCCAGCAGCTCACCACAGGTCGGGCACTTAAACAGGACTTGGCCGCAGTCAAAGTCCGCCCCGCAATCGGGATTTATACACTTTTGAAAAGCAATATTACTGGCACTCATAAACAAAATTCCTTAGCAAATTCTCAGCACTTAGAGGCAATTGTAAACAATAAACAGAACCAATGGTACAAAAATTGGCTTTGATTGGGTTCGTATTGGGTTCGTTTTCACCAAGTGTCCAATCGCATTTATTCTCACAATCCTTTGTTAATACTTTATTTACGTTCAGTTGGTCATCCGGTAAATTGGGTTCGTTTTGCATAATTAAGGTCATAATTGGTTGGCAAGCCGGGCTGGATAGGCGGCTTGGGAGGCTTTGTACTTCGCTTCAAGAACATACAAGAACCACCTTTCATGAAAGAATAACATGGCTCCCTGCCTAAGGCATGCAGGGATTCGTGTATCTGCTGATACTAAGACGTGCGGCTCTCCGCTATATCTTGCGCCCACTGGCGGTTTATGTTTACCTGCCGGCTAACATACAATAGTATTAACCTATTATCAAACAATAGTCAACAAAAAAATGCCCAAAAAATGAAGTTTTTTTGTCATCCTGGCATCTCGCTGCTGGATAATCGTTAGTGAGGAATGAGCTAAAGTTGGATGCTCTCCACAGGAGCCCTTACGGGATTAGCGGTATCTATTTCATTATTCTCTCTTACCTCCGCTCTTGTTGCTTACGTGCTGCTTGCCAATCACAAATAAGACTCCACGCTTGGAGTTAGCCCTCACAACTGATAAGATATATACGTTTGG
This sequence comes from Planctomycetota bacterium, assembly GCA_019456145.1. Taxonomy (GTDB): domain Bacteria; phylum Planctomycetota; class Phycisphaerae; order Sedimentisphaerales; family Anaerobacaceae; genus CS2-K091. The sequence goes on along the minus strand of VRUL01000001.1, from coordinate 104,624 downwards.
ATCACTGGCCATTTTTTGGTAACCATTCCTTTTGTTCGAGAACCTTCCATGCAATCGTAATATGCTCTTCTTTAAACATCTGTTTCCGCACATTCCATAAATAAGTTCTCTTAATTGCCTGTGCCGCGGTTTTGGCTCTTTCTCTCATAGCCACCCAATGAACGGTTGACAACAATTCCATGCCGAATGGAGTCTCAAATCCTTTAATCAAATCCACAACCCGATCAAATCGTTTACGAGTTATGCAATGATTCATTAAATAACGATCAGCTCTTTTGGCGGCGTCTGGCATCAGTTCTATTCGCGTATCTGGCCTGTCTTCAGCATCCGCGAAACCGCTAATGAAGTGTCCCTCAATAACGTTAAGAACATGGCGCAAATTTTTGGCATACGGCCCGTAAAGTGCCTTGGTGTAATTCAATCTAAGATTTTCCCCCGCGTCTTGCATAAAATACATAAGTTTGTGCATTTCAAGTAAACTCACAAACGGATCCATCACTGCTTTCAAATAACGATTCATTAAGCCCAGCAATACTGCTCGTCCCACAGTCATGTCGGGTACTTTCTTTTTTTTAACACGCTCTATCATCTTGAGATGTTTTTTATTTTGAGATTCTGTTTCCGAATCCTCGGGCAACACCGCTACCTCTGCAGGATCTATCCCCGCCGTTCCCACTTCGTTCGGCCCCGGAGCGGCCTCAAGTCGCTCTGTTTGAAGGCCAGCCCATTCTTCAGCCATACCAGGGTCGGTCTCGGACAACTTCGCTTTAATATGCAGGATCTGAACCAGGATTTGGTCACGGTCGTTGGTGAATCTAAAGACTTGCAGCGCAGTAAACGGGTGCTCATAAAGTTTGGTCACGAGGGACGCTATCTTTTTAGCCAAAGAAGTCTTCGTCCCCTCATAGATGTCGTCTTCGCTGAGGGCAAAAGCGTAGACCTTTTTATCGCCTTCTCGCACCTTGATACTATGGGTGCAGGAGAGCAGGTCATCATGAGAAACATCAGCTATGACGTCAAAGCCCTCAATCCTATCAGCAGCAGTTGTCCGTTGCACAAGGAACTCATCGCCCTCTCTAAAAACAGGGATCACAAAAGCAGGAACCTTGTTAAGAGGAGCGATATATCCTGACAGAGTGTAGTATTTCATCGCTTGAGATACTTCCTCTTCTTAAGGAATTCGTGGATCGTACTGAACAGAGCACCATGAAAGGTGGAAATGTTACCACAATGATAAGTCATGTACTTCAATGGTGTTGCCTTCCACTTGTTGATAACCAAATCGTATATATCCGGAGCATCCAACGCTTCTTCCGGCATCGCCACCGCAAGTATGTTTGCAGCCAAGTCAACGTCAGAGCCAAGCTGGTATTCGGCAGTGTAGGCCCTGTCGTCAAAGGAGGAAGTGCCTACCATGTGAAGGATGTTCAAATAACTTCGTGCCTCCATCTGATTCCATTCTACCGCGTTCTTCTGTAAGCAAGTTTTCCCTCGGAAATAGTCTTCGTTTGAGCCGAAGAAGAATTTTATCAGCTTTTTTGTCATTACATTAGAGGTTCCCAAGAAGAATCGTTCGAACGAGAACTCCGGAGGGACAAGGTCCCTGTACTTGTCCTCAAACGCGCCTGTATCAAACGGATAGATTCGCTTGATGGGAGAGAGAGGGATATTGTTCGGCTTAAGGACAAAAACCACAGGACAGTAAAACAAGTCTCCTTGTCCTCGACTACCTTTGTCGAAACCTACTTTGTAAGCTGGCCTCCCGTAGAAAAGGTATACGAGTGGTTCTTTAAAAACAGGGCACGTTCTTAGCTTAAGGCTACCGTCCGCAAAGATATTCCCGGCGCGAAGCGCTTCGACACTGTGAAAGAACGGCAATAGCTTGAGCTTGGGGGCCTTCACCTTAGTATTCAAGTATTTAGCAAATGGTGACGGCAAAGCTGAGTCTCCTACTGGCATTTCCCATTTCACGGTTCAAGAGCATATTCTTCCCGTACAGCATCAATGATCTTATTACAATCACATTGAACGGTCAAGAGATTTCTTTTACAAGGCGGTGTAATTGAAAATCTACATTAAAACATGTTTTTTATGCCCCGTCTTTCTTCTAATGCCTGCTTTTGTACAAACCTTGACCGTTCACCCTGTCATTAATTCAAGTTTTTCAGCAATTCTTGCCATTAGCCGTACCCAATGGGCACAGGCTTCAATCGACCGATATGTGGAAGGATTTCCCCAAACAGCTGGCCTCTCCAATTCAGAATAGTCAAAACTGGCTTGAGTGGTCTCCACAAGCTCTATACTATCACAATTCAGTTCGTTTGTCACTGTTTACCTGGGAAATGCGGGTTTAACTATATCTTCGGCTGCAGGGGCTCCCGCAGGCTCATATAGAAACACATGCACATCAGCCAAGGCATCAAAGGCTTTTTCAATCATTGGTTTTACTTGACTCCAACTTAAACCACCAAGGCCACACCCTAACGGAGGAATCGCAATGGATCGAATGTTACGCTCAGCTATTTCTTTTACAAGAGCTTCTAAGCCGGATTCTATGTCTTCGATCTTACTCTTGCCTTTCCAATGTCTTTTGGTCGGAAAGTTAACTACATATCTTGGGTTTTGAAGGCGATTCAGATCATAGACAAACATTATACCTGGATGAAGTTGCTTTTTATCGCAAGCGGATTTATATGCCTTAAAGTTCTCCGGAAAAGCCTTGCGAAATTGCAGGGCAATTCCTCTGCCCATCACACCCACACAGTTAACGGTGTTTACCAAGGCTTCGGTATCGGCCTTGAGTATATCTCCTCTGGTTAATTCTAACATAATCACCTCTTAGTCTAAGGGTATTTAATAGTACCAATCTCTTTCAATACTCACTTCAGGTGAAGCTCTATTTCCAAGTTTTTCAATCACTTGGTCTTTAATACGACGATGACAAACACCAATTTTCTCCACAAGTTCCCAAGGGAAAGATTCATAGGTAAGGAATTCTGCTTGTTTGTATTCTCGGATAGCTGCATCACGCCAATCGGCAACCTCTACAGCGGACCAATTTATTACATCATTTAATTGGCTCAGGTCGTCGTAGAATTGAGCGAAATATGTTCCTGCATTTGTGCCTGAAAAAGCCCATCGAATCCCGTTGTCGGTTGCCCATTTAACAGCAGCTTTCAAATCAGCCTGCAAATGTATAATTGGCCTTTGGCCTTCACGATAATCAATACCGGGATGGTTTCCCATATGCAATATGTAAAGCATGATAGAGCGAGGACAAAAATAAAAAGGTACATACTCACCCACCATAGTACCGCTATGACATTTTACCTCATGCTCTTCAAGCCGCCGCCTTTTAATCTCCGACATGCCAACTATTTCACAATCCAGCCCAAGCTCCAGACGTTTCGCATCTGACCACAACACTTCATCACGTAAAATGTTGTTAAGATTATCAATATGTGTAATATGATAAATCTTTGGTTTTTTGGGTATCTTCACCATAGCTACTTTTTGTTAGCAATGTAGAAACCGCGTACAGCGTTTCGTATCTCGCATAGGTTTCTCCAAACAGATGCGTCAGAACGTCTTTGTACAGCATCCGCAAAGTTTAGAGTATCAGATTTTAGTCTGTTTGTCACGAAGTTTTCTGAGTATTGTTGCAACATCGTTCTCAGTCAGTGCGAATTTTCGGCGTTGATTTTTTCTATCAGTGCCGGCAGCTCGGAGAGGTGATTTATTTTCCAGGCGCCTTTCGGAGTTTTTTCACCGGCGTTGGTATAAGCGGCTTTTAGGACGGCTTTCATGCCGATTTTTGCCGCAGTCTTAATGTCCTTGTTAATCCGGTCGCCTACAAACATTATATTTTCCAGCATCTCGCCAATTCTCTCTGCGGCGGCGCTAAAGATACGAGCATCCGGCTTTCGAAAATCAAACTGATACGAATAGAGCCTGACGGGAAAGAAATCCAGTATACTTAACTGTTGAAGATGTTTGTCCAAGGAGCTGCTGTGCACAAAGGTGTTGGAGACTATCCCGAGCTTGAGGCCCGATTCTTTGAGTACAGTCAAGGTCTCTTTGGTTTTTGGTTCTGCCCGGCCGATTTTGCTCAACGGTTCATACCAGAGCCACGCCAGGTGCTGCCATTGTTGCTCGGTGAGCTTTATACCCTTTTTCGTGCCGGTCTTTTTTAACAGAGCAAGCGCATCAAAATCCTTTCCGGTTATGTTGGATAACCAGTGGCGTATTCGTAGTGGAACAAGGTTTCGCCAGTAATAGAACTTGAAGTTACCAACCGGTTGCCCGCAGCTTTGCAGAAAATCATACGATAACCTGGCGCCTTGCTGAAAAATCCGATACTTGTTGATTTTCCCGAAGTTCAACAAAGTATCACCAAGGTCAAACAATACGGCTTTGATTTTCTGATTTGGCAATGCTCTTACCTCAATGGTGGTAAATCACCACCAAAAGCTTCTCTGATCCACTCGAACATTTCCTCATCTGATATCGCCGAGACCCTGTTCGCTGAATACTCATTGTCGATTCTGTCTTTTATTTTGGTTATTCGAGGGTCGTGCTTAGGGATTTCAATTTTGTACCTGGCCTCTACCCAGTGTTTGATGCCTGCGGCCCCGGTCTTATCAGTAATTGCCACACTGACAGACCTGTTGAGCAATTTTTGGGTATCGAAGCAATTGTATATTTCCTCGTTTTTTAACAAACCGTCTGCGTGAATCCCGGCCCGTGTGACATTGAAATCCTTTCCGACCAGCGGATAATTATGTGGGATCTCAAAACCCAACTCGCTTCCGGCGTACTCATACAGTTCGGTTATCGCTGCATAATTGACAGCAGGGTTATGGCCCTTGATTTGGGCATGTTCGACAACCAGGGCCTCCAAAGGCGGATTGCCTGTTCGCTCGCCTATACCGAATATCGAGGTGTTAGCGGCGCTGCAGCCGTAGAGCCATGCCGTTGCGGCGTTTATCTGGACCTTGTGCAAATCGTTATGACCGTGCCATTCAAGCCATTCGGACGGAAGCCCGATTTGCCGGAGACCGTGGATAAGTTTCGGAACGCTTCGCGGCAAAGAAACCGCCGACCAAGGCAGACCAAATCCGAGCGTATCACAAAGACGAATCTTTACCGGCTTGTTATAGCTATCAGCGAGCTTGATCAACTCAGCGGCAAAAGGCAGCACAAAACCTTCGTAATCGGCCCGCGTTACGTCCTCGAAATGACATCGCGGAATAACTCCATTATCCAGTGCTGCTTTGACAACATCCAGATAGACGTTCATCGCCTGGGCCCGTGTCTTTCGCAGCTTAAGGAAAATATGATAGTCGCTTGCCGAGGTGAGAATACCTGTTTCGCTGAGGCCCATTTGCGATACCAACTTGAAATCAGCCGGCACAGCTCTGATCCAGCCGGTAATTTCAGGAAATTTATAACCGCGAGCTTTGCACAGTTCTACCGCTTTTCTATCACGCTCTGAATATAAAAAGAACTCACATTGGCGAATCAAACCGGTTCCGCCGTCTATTTTGTGCAGTAAATCGTATATCTTAAGGATTTGCTCCGGCGTGTAAGGCGGCCGGGCCTGCTGACCGTCCCGGAAGGTCGTATCGGTTATCCAGATTTTCTTCGGAATGTCATACTCGACGTTTTGGTTGTCGAAGATTACCCTGGGAAATTCAGTATATGGGAATACCCGGCGATACAGGTTGGGTTTTCCTACATCCACAAGTTTAGGCTTTTTATCCTTCATTATCGTCTCCGAGACGTTTTAGTTCGGTTTCGTTCGTGTTGCATTAAATCCGCCACATGCGGCCGCTTCACGAAATACGAGTTATAGCCGAGGTGGGATTCGAACCCACACGCCCATAACGGGCAGGGGATTTTAAGTCCCCAGCGTCTGCCATTCCGCCACTCGGCCTGAGTAGTAGGTTAATGGGTTTGGCAAAACTTTGCAAGCTGTTTCCCAGTCTTCTTTATCCGTTGGATTTAGCAGAAATACAGTTGGATCAGAATCCACCTTACCTTTTGCGGGGATTGAGGGGGCTTTGGGAATGAATATTAACCGCTCAAGCGTAGTCTGTGAAGAGCGATACGAGATAAATCAGGGCTTGAATCGGCAAATAAAATCCCTGATCCGCACTGCCGCCTGAAGCAGGCGGATTTTGCGGTCAAGGGTTTTTAACTGTGGGTCATCATCTGCCACCAGGGACAACGCCTTTTTGATTCTGGCGGCAGCATCAGCCAATCTGCCCACTGCCAGGTAAACAACAGCGGAGTCTCGTAACGCCGAGATGTGCTCAGGGCTGATATCGAGTGTATGGGCGAAGAACTCGGCGGCACTCTCGAATTGGCCTTTGGTAACACTAACAAGGCCGAGATGGTAATATGCCTCTGCATTGGCACAATCAATATCGAGGGCTCTCCGCAAGCAATGTGCCGCGTAGTCGAGATCACCGATCGTCAAAAATATCGATCCCATAGAAACCAATGTATCAGCATCCTCAAGAACCAGCTTTACCTCCGAAACCAGATAATCCCCCGCCTCTTGCCACATTCCCCTTGTCAACGCGTACTGGGCCAGCCTGTAGCGCGGCCCTGTGAGTGTATCGTCTTCCTGGAGCGCCTGATTGAATAATTGCACCGCACGCTCATAATCGGCGTTGTCAAAAGCAATCTCTCCCAGATAAAACAAAGCAGGTGCAAAATCAGGCTTAAGCTCGAGTATTCTGTTGAACTTTTCTTTGGCTGATTCAATGTCGCCGACTTCGAGCAAAAACAAACCATAATCCAGAATGACATCAATCTGGCCCGGATTGCACCGAAGCTCTGCCAGGAAATGCTCACGGCCGTGCTCGGTGTTACCCTCGGACCAGTAGGCCTGGGCGATTCGATAGTTTATTTGGGGGTGGGTCGGCTCAAGTTCAGCGGTTCTTAACCAGCAGCGAATAGCTTTTTTGTATTGACCCCGAGCAAAAAGGCTATTGCCGATATTATAGTAGCACAACGCACAGTCGGAATTTACCTGCTGGGCAAGATAAAACATCTGCTCAGCCAGGTCGTGCTGACCCATTTCTGTATATGTAATTATCCGATTGCAATAACAGGATTCGAACTTTGGGTCGAGGTCCTGGATATGTTCGAAAGTATCAATGGCCAAGTCATATTGTCCTGTGCGCGTATAATCGACGGCCAGTGAATTTGATATCTCCAAGTCATTGGGATTTAGCTGCAGAGAAATTTCATATTCATCTATTGCATCATCATACTGACCCTGAGTATCCAGCAAAAGCGCCTTGTTGAAATGCCATGAGCTGTTGGAAGGATTTATCTCAAGGGCCTCATCCAGCTCCCCCAAGGCCTCATTTTCTTTTCCATTTTCGTAAAGCTCAAATGCCTTGTTTGCTTTATGCTCGGCTTTATCATACGGGCCGAATGCCATTTCTTCGAAGCTCATATTTCACGTACCCTCTTTTTCAGTTCAAAGGTAACCGAATCCCCATGTGCATTTCGGCAATAAAATAAAGCGGAGTTAGCCGTTTTTTGCCGGTATAAGGGCTTTTTGCCTGCAGTAAAAATTTTGCTGGCAATTTGGTTTATAAGCTCTTATAATTTCATAGGTTAGCCCCGTACTAATTGTGCTTAGGCTGGTACCTGATTGGTGCGGGATGACTGTTTTTCTGGAAAACAGCCGCCAATAGTCTTATAATCTGTGATAGTCAGGTAGTGCGTAAACTAATCGAGGTAAGCTCGTAATGTTTTATTATCGGGGCCTCATTTTGTGGTTTCCCCAAACGCGAAAAAGGCGTTTGACGGACCATTGTAATAAACCGCAAAATAGAAATCCCCGAATATTGTTTGGAGAAGTGAAAGTATGATTAAAGAGATAAAAGGCCGGGTAACAGCCGGCAAGGGCAGTTATGCTATTGTAGTGAGCAGGTTCAATGAATTTATAACCTCTAAGCTGCTTGCCGGTGCGATAGATTGTCTCCAGCGTCATGGCGCCACTGATAAACAGATATCTGTAGTTTGGGTGCCGGGTGCATGTGAAATTACGCAAACTGCAAAAAAGCTGGCAAAGAGCGGCAAATACGTCGCAGTGATATGTCTGGGCGCTGTGATACGAGGCCAAACCGGCCATTACGATTATGTCTGTCAGCAGGTAGTCCGAGGCATTGGGCAAATCAACTATGATTCGGACGTGCCGGCTATATTCGGTGTCCTGACCTGTGAGACACTCGAGCATGCGGTCGAAAGAGCCGGGACGAAAATGGGTAATGCCGGTGCCGACGCGGCACAGACAGCTATGGAAGCATCCAACGTTTTGGAGCAGATTTGAGCCGGTGCTTAACGACTGAAGCCTGATGCGCCACACGCACTGTCCAATACGAGCCACGAGAGACCGAATGCAGACCGATAGGAGAACAAGGGCCAGAGAACTGGCAATGCAGGGATTATATCAACTCGATGTGCAGGGCCCGGACCTGCTTGAGCATTTGGGCCGGTTCTTTACCGAAGCTGACTGCGACGATTTCGTACGAAAACTCGCCTGGGATTGGACAAAAGGGACGTGGAAAAATCTGGCAGAGTGTGACCAATTAATAAAGGATTCGACAATAAAGTGGCAAATGAAAAGACTTGCACCTGTTGACAAAAGCATTTTGAGATTATCGGTTTATCAGTTTAAATACTGTCTGGATATTCCGCCCAAAGTTGTGATAAATGAAGCCATTGAGCTTGCCAAAAAGTTCAGCGGAAGTAAGTCATCGGCGTTTGTTAACGGCGTGCTCGATGCGATCTTGAAAAAACACATAACCCGTGACTTGTGACTGATGGTGAGAGGACAGTAGTAAGTGGCTGCCAATTAGCAGGTTAATCAACGACGAGTGACGACCATGAGGACAATCGCAGTATTAAACCAAAAAGGGGGAGTTGGAAAGACCACAACCGTGGTCAATATTGCAGCAGCCCTTGCCGAGATGGGCTCTAAGGTGGTTGCTATAGACCTGGATCCTCAGGCGCATCTGACGATACACCTGGGGCTTGAGCCGCAAGCCATTGGGGCCGGCTCATATGGGGTCCTCACTAAGGAAGCCAAATTTGAGGAAGAAATTCTGCTCGTGCGGCCAAACCTTTGGCTGCTGCCGGCAAATATCAACCTGGTTGGCGCCGAAAGTGAGCTGGTAAGTGTTGTCGGCAGGGAAACCATTCTCCGAGAAGCGATCGAGTCGGTTGAAGACAAATTCGATTATCTGATGATTGACTGCCCTCCTTCGCTGGGATTGCTTACCCTAAACGCTTTGGCGGCGGCCCAGGAGGTTTTAATCCCGCTTCAGCCGCATTTCCTGGCCCTGCAGGGATTTGGAAAACTGCTGCAGACGATCGACCTTGTCAACAAAAGAATCAACCCGAGCCTGAAAGTTCAGGGGGTTTTGCTGTGCATGTTCGACACCAGGGCCTCACTTCCCAATGAAGTCAGGGCCGATATCGAGCAATTCCTTGAAAGTGCGCGCGGAACCAATTGTGCCTGGGCGCAAGCACGTATTCTGCCCACTTTTATTCGAAGAAATATCAAATTAGCCGAAGCACCAAGCTACGGCAAAACAATTTTCGAATACGAGGGAAATTGTCATGGCGCTGAGGATTACGCAAAAGTCGCCGAATCCATCCACGCTCAATTTCAGCCGGCGCCCCAACTCGATACACAACCTGATGCTGCTGAAGCGGCTGAAGAACAGAATGTACAAACTGCAGAAGAGATACAAGAACAAACTGCTGTTGAATCGGCTCGGGATAAAGATATACCGGCTCCGGCAGATGCAACCCAGGGACCTGATACCGGCGCCGAGCAAAATCAGGGCCAGCCTCCCATTGAAATCAAGGCAATTCCACAGCCTGATTCACAAATTCCCTCCTCGGAATTAACTCAAACAACACCTCCGGACCCGGAACAAAACCGGCCTTAATCGAAGATTGTTATTTAGAGCCTATAACAAAATGACTCTGTATTCAAGCGGCTTGTTTTTCGTCCTGACGGCGTCAGGCTGCATCGACAATGCTTTGGCATTGCCTGTTTCGCCTTCCTTGCAGGACAAAAAAACGCTCGCTTTCGGTACAACGATTCATTTTGTTAGAGACTCTTAGTAATTTAATGCCATACATCAGTTTTCCCAAGGAATTTTTTGCAGGATCGGTCAACCGGCAGGCCGTAATTTGCCCTATTTGACCTCATTGAGTGGATTACGGAGTTGGTCTTCCAATATCAAGGAACTTCTGCGGAAAACACGGTGGTTTGGTTTAAAGTCATTTATTACAGGTAAAACTGTCTTTAGAGTCGGTTATCGAGCATTTATTGGAAACTATATTATTGAACAAAGGCATCTACCAGTTGTATAATAAATGGGTCGGTGGTTATGTTGATTTATTGCCATTCTCATACATGAGAAGCGTTTTTATACAGTCTCCACTGCAGCGATGCTGATGTATATAGGAAAGGCTAAGCTTGATAAACCCAGGTTTACACGGTATTTATGAAGGAGGCGGGTCCAATATAGTGAAGCGGCCCGGTGAAGTGCTGCGGATAGACTACCCTTATGCCTGAAGATACAAACAAGAAAACCATAAATGATAAGAACAGCGATTTTAGCAAGTTTGATAAGGAAAAAACGTTCGCAGTAAATAGTATACCATCCAGTGATGAGCTTCAGGGGGCCGAGCGAATAGGTTCAGTAATGGTCGTTGGCGGCGGGATAGCAGGTATCCAGGCTGCTTTAGACCTGGCGGACTCCGGGTATAAAGTCTATATTGTCGAGTCCGGAACGGCCATAGGCGGCCATATGGCGCAGCTCGATAAGACCTTTCCAACAAACGACTGCGCAATGTGCACGATATCGCCCCGGCTCGTTGCCGTCGGAACCCACAGAAACATAGAGATAATCACCAACGCCGAGCTTACGCGACTGTTGGGACGGGAAGGCAACTTCAGCGCAACAGTTACTATAGAGCCGCACTTTGTTGACCTGGAAAAATGCAACGGATGCGGGGTTTGCGCAGAAAACTGCCCTGTCAATGTCAAAGATGAGTATAACCAGCTTCTGTGTGACAGAAAGGCGATTTACAAGGAATATCCACAAGCGGTACCGAATAAATTTGCTATAACCAGGCAGGGGATAGCTCCGTGCTATGACGCTTGTCCGATACATGGCAATCCGAGTGGTTATGTTGCTCTGACCGCGGCGGGGAAATATCAGGAAGCTTTCGAAGCAGCATTTGAAAACAATCCATTTCCTGCAATATGTGGACGGGTATGCGAGCATCCCTGTGAGCAGAGTTGTAACAGAGGTAATTTAGACAGTCCGATTGCAATTTCTTATATAAAAAGATTTCTTGCGGACTGGAATGAAAAGTACGGTAAGAAATTAAGCCCTGAAGAAAAACAAAAATCGATTGTGGAAAACGGCAAAAAGGCTGCGATAGTCGGTGCCGGGCCTGCGGGTCTGGCGGCGGCTTTAAAACTTAGAAGGATGGGTTATTCAGTAACGGTTTTTGAGAAACAGGCCGTTATGGGGGGAATGATGAGGCTGGGAATCCCAGGCTTTAGACTGCCGACCGATATTATTGAAAGCGAAATAAGCAACATCCTGGACTATGGAGTCAACGTTAAGTTGAATAGTCCACTGGGAAGCGAAGCCGATATCGAGAACTTATTCGGGCAGGGATTTGAAGCGGTATATCTGGCTGTGGGCTCTCATGAGAGCATCAAACTGGAGATTCCGGGTGAAGATAGTGACAAGGTAACGGGGGGCGTGGATTTTCTGCGGGATGTCCGGCTCGGCAAGATAAAGAGTGTAAAGGAAAGGATAGCGGTTATTGGGGGCGGAAATGCGGCAATAGATGTTGCCCGTACCGCGATGAGACTTGGGGCCCGGAAGGTAAGCATCATTTACCGCCGAACCCGAGATGAGATGCCCGGATTTGCCGAAGAGATCGATGCTACCCTGGAGGAAGGGATTGAACTGCACACTCTTACGGCACCAAAGCGAATTCTCTCTGACGGTGGAAATCTCAAGGTCGAGTGCCTGAAGATGGAATTAGGCGAACCTGATAAGAGCGGCAGACCGCGGCCGGTTGAGATACCCGGAAGCGAACACATCATTGAGGTAGATGCGCTGGTACTGGGTATCGGCCAGAAGCCTGATCTTGACTTCCTTAAAGAAGATACAAAGATCAAACAGGGGCGGGGGGGCAAAATACAGGTCGATGAGGAAACAGGTATGACTTCCTGGAAGGGTGTCTTTGCCGGCGGCGACGTCGTGCGGGGCTCGGCGAATATAGTCGAGGCTATTGCGGATGGCCATCGGGCGGCCGACAGGATTGATGCTTACATTAAAGGAGAAAAGTATCAGCCGCCGACCGAGACCCAGGAAGTTGTGAAAATCTCCCGGGAAGAACTCGAACGCAGTAAAGAACAAGTTTTGAAGCAGCAGAGAATGCGGACAATCCCACTTGAAAACCGGAAGTCTTCCTTTGACGAGGTCAATACCGGCTTCACGGAAGAAATGGCCAGGAAAGAGGCCCAAAGGTGTTTTTACTGCGGGATATGCTCTTATTGCAAACTGTGTGAGAAAGTATGTGAACCAGGAGCAATCCTTTACAATGATGTCCCCAGAGAGAAACTCTTAAACATTGGCGCAGTGGTTCTGGCACCCGGCTTTGAGTTGTATGATGCCGAAAAAAAGGGTGAATACGGCTACAGGCGTTTTCCAAATGTCGTCAGCGGACTTGATTATGAAAGGATTTTAAGCGCTTCGGGTCCGTTCAGCGGTCATATAAAACGGCTTTCTGATGATAAAGAGCCGAAGAAAATAGCTTTTATACAATGCGTGGGCTCGCGGGATCAGGATAATCCGTACTGCTCTTCGGTTTGCTGTATGTATGCCACCAAGCAGGCAATTGTTACCAAGGAGCATTTGCCCGAAACCGAGTGTAAGATATTTGTAATGGACGTCAGGGCATTCGGTAAAGGATTCGATGAGTATTACGAAAGGGCAAAGACGAAATATGGAATTCAATACATTTATACCAGGCCCTCATGTATAAGGCAGGATTTCAAGACTCATAATCTTCTCCTGGAGCTCACCGAGGACGGCAGGAACTGGAGCGAAGAAGAATTTGATCTGGTCGTACTGTCTTCGGGCCTTTGCGCCGGTGAGAAATCAACAGAACTTGCCGAAGTATGTGGGATCGAACTAAACGGCTACAATTTTGCCAAGTCAGCCGATTTCGTGCAAACCGCTTCGTCAAGAGATGGGATTTACCTTGCCGGTGTATTTGAAGGTCCGAAGGACATACCTGAAAGTGTTATGCAGGCAAGCGGCGCGGCGGCACAGGCGATGGAGCTTCTTGCCGATGTAAGGGGGACCCAGGTCGAGGATAAAGAGTATCCACTCGAAAAAGATGTATCGAGCGAAGAACCACGCATAGGTGTCTTTGTCTGTCACTGCGGCTCAAACATCGGCGGCGTTATTGACTGCGAGAAAGTGGCTGGTTATGCCCGGGGTCTGAAGAATGTTGTATTTGCTACAAACCTGATGTACTCCTGTTCGCCAGATGGGCTGCGAACAATAAAGGAGAACATTAACGAGCACAATATGAACAGGGTTGTCGTGGCGTCCTGTACTCCGAGAACTCATGAGCCGTTGTTTCAGGAAACACTCAAAGAAGCCGGGCTGAATCCGTACCTGTTCGAGATGGCCAACATCAGGGACCAGTGCACGTGGGTTCATGCCAAACTCGGTGCGGTAACTGAGGAAAAATCCATAGATCTTTTAAGAATGGCCGTCGCAAGGGCAAGGACGATCGAACCCCTGACCACTAAAACTTATGTTCCGAAAAGGAGCGCTCTGATCGTCGGTGGAGGTCTTGCAGGGATGACCGCCGCACTTTCGATAGCAAATCAGGGATTCAAAGTGCACCTGGTCGAGAAGTCTGATAAGCTCGGAGGCAACTTAATTAACGTCAAGACCACGGTGGAGGGACTTAACCCCCTTGAGCTTCTAAAGAAATTGCAGCAGCAGGTTGCCGACAGTAAGAATATTACGGTCTACAAAAATTCCACAGTAGATGAGTGTAAAGGCTTCGTTGGTGACTTCAAAAGCAAAATAACCTGCAACGACAGTCCTCAGCCAGGAACAGTTGAAATAGAGCATGGTGTCGCAATAATAGCCATTGGCGCCCGGGAATCAAAACCGGATGAATATCTCTATGGCCGAAACGAAAAAGTGCTGACACAGTTGCAGCTTGAAGAGTTAATCGAAAGCGACTCAGAATTTGTCAAAAGTCTCAACGAAGTGGTTATGATTCAGTGCGTCGGTTCGAGGGAGCCGGAAAATATGATTTGCAGCAGGGTATGCTGCACCGAAGCTGTAAAGAACGCGATAGCTATAAAACGCGGAAATCCGGAAGCGACCGTTGCCGTGCTTTACAGGGACATTCGAACCTATGGTTTCAAGGAGGATTATTATAACGAAGCCCGAAAGCTGGGAGTGCTCTTTTTCAGGTACGACCTTGATGGCAAGCCGCTTGTTGTCGAGGACAGCTCAGGGCAGCTTGAAGTGCGCGTACAAGGTTTGAATTCCGGCTTGGAACTGAGTTTTTCGCCGGATGCCCTTGTATTAAGCGCCGCAATGGTACCTTCAGAAACTAACAAGCAGGTTGGGACAGCATTTAAGGTCCCGGTTACTTCAGAAGGATTTTTCCTCGAAGCGCATATGAAGTTGCGACCTGTAGATTTTGCGTCCGAGGGCCTGTTCCTATGCGGTACGTGCCATAGTCCAAAGTTCATTGATGAAAGTATTGCACAGGCACAGGCGGCTTCTGCCAGGGCTATGGCGGTCCTGTCCAGGGAGCTTATGGAAATAAGCGGTATTGTGTCGGTCGTCGATCCCGATAAGTGCGCAGCCTGCCTGACATGTGTCAGGACCTGCCCGTATAATGTGCCCAAAATGAACGCCGAAGGTGTTGCCGAAATTGAAACGGCAATCTGCCATGGCTGCGGTATCTGTGCGTCGGAGTGTCCGGCAAAGGCAATTCAACTGATGCACTACAAGGACAGCCAGCTTATTGCCAAGACAAAAGCGCTTTTGGATGAGTCAAGCGAATTGATAAAAAATGAGTGATTTTGAGCCTAAAATAGTGGCGTTTTGCTGCAACTATTGTGCATTCGCGGCTGCCGACCTGGCAGGTGCGATGAGACTGCAATATCCGCCGAGCGTAAGAATTGTCAAATTGCCGTGTACCGGCACGGTCGACGCGATTCACATGATGAAGGTTTTCGAAGATGGTGCCGATGCCGTCTTTGTCGCGGGCTGCCTCGAAGGTGAATGTCACTATCTTGAAGGAAATTTGCGTGCAAAAAAGAGAGTGGCATATGTAAAAAGACTTCTGGC
Organism: Planctomycetota bacterium; assembly: GCA_019456145.1. Lineage (GTDB taxonomy): Bacteria > Planctomycetota > Phycisphaerae > Sedimentisphaerales > Anaerobacaceae > CS2-K091. Next base: position 89,163 of record VRUL01000001.1, on the reverse strand, counting down.
CGAGGTCGGGATTGAGCCCGAAAGAATTGAAATGTTTAACCTTTCTTCGGCTATGGGAGGAAGGTTCGCTGAAATCGTTGAAGAAATGACACAGACAGTAACAAAATTAGGGCCGACTTATAAAGGTGGGCCGAAAGAGCCTGTAAAGTTATGAAAATCGTTGGTCAAAAAGACGTGAAGCTGGATAAGGCATTTATGGAAGAGGTCGCCAAACGCAGCGGCGAGAATGTCTTTCTGTGCTATCAGTGCAGGAAATGTGCCTCCGGATGCCCCAGCCGGATGTTTATGGACAGCACACCGACCGAGCTGATGCGCTACGTGCAGCTTGGAATGGTTGACGAGGCAATGAAGACAAATACAATCTGGTATTGTCTTTCATGTCAGACGTGTTCGGCAAGGTGTCCCCAGGATATAGATATCGCTCACGTTGTTGACACCATAAGGATTCTCGTTCAGGAAAAGGGGATAAAAGCGGACACCAAGAACATGAGATTGTTTAACCGGCTTTGGATGAATATCCTGAAGTATGCCGGGAGAATGTATGAGCTTGCTTTGACGGGGATGTTAAATGTGTTTACGGGCAGGCCCTTCAAGGATATGTCGTTAGGGATAAAGATGATGAGAAAGGGCAAGCTCAAACTACTGCCTTCTATCAGAAAGCCTTTTGCGATGATGAAGATGTTTTCAAGGGCCAAGAGGTTAAAGAAATGAAAATCGCATATTATCCGGGTTGTTCATTGCATTCAACCGGGGTCGAATACGATATCTCGACGAAAAAAGTTTGTGCGGCACTGGGAATAGAACTGGTTGAGGTCGAGGACTGGATTTGCTGTGGCGCGTCCCCGGCGCACCAGTGCGATGAGTTAATGTCCGTGGCTTTGCCTGCCAAAAACCTTGCGTTGGCCGCCCGGACAGATAACTTAAAAGAGATATGTGCACCGTGCGCTTCCTGCTATTCGAGATTGAAGTTTGCCCAGGAGAGAATGACCGATGAGAATATGAGAAAAAATGTCGAGCAAATCATCGGGTCCGAATATCCCGAAGGTTTTAAAGTGCTGCACATGCTCGATGTGATCGTTGAAAAAACAGGAACTGAAGCTGTCAAAGAAAAGGTAGTCAAAAGTCTTAACGGCCTTAAAGTGGCCTGTTATTATGGCTGTCTGATGACAAGACCTCCGAAAGTGACCGGCAAGCAGCAATTCGAGAACCCGACAGAGATGGAATCGCTTATGGAGGCTCTTGGCGCCGAGACCGTTGATTGGAATATGAAGACTTTCTGCTGTGGAGCGAGTTTTGCATTGACGCAGACGGATGTGGTACTTAAGTTGACGAGAAAGATTCTGGCCGATGCGGTTTCAGCCGGGGCGCAAGCCATCTCGGTAGGCTGTCCGCTATGTCATGCCAATCTTGACGGCAGACAGGAACAGATTAACAAAAAGTTCAATACGAATTTTCATATTCCCATATTCTATTTTACAGAGCTTATGGGCCTGGCATTGGGGTTCGAAGCAAAAGACCTGGGTATTTTCAAGCACCTTACCGAGGTTGAAGATTTTCTTAAAGAAAGGGCATTAGTATGATCGTAGCCGACAGGAAACCACTTGATGAGATACTCGATTCGATAAAGGATTATAAAAAAATAATGCTGATGGCCTGTGGTGGATGCGTCACTGTTTGCTTTTCCGGAGGCTCAAAGGCAGCAGGGCTTCTGGCATCACAGATAAAAATGGCAAGGAAGAAGCAGGGAAAAGCCATAGAGATAATCGAATGTACCCCTGAGAGACAATGCGAATACGAGTTCATTGACGAACTAAAAAACGACATCGAATCGGTCGAGGCTGTTCTGTCGATAGCCTGTGGCGTGGGAGTCCAGACAATGTCTGAACACTTACCGCAGGCGATAACGATTCCGGGCCTGAATACGAAGTTTATGGGCTATCCGGTCGAGCACGCCTTGTGGGAGGAAAGGTGCGCCGGTTGTGGAGACTGCGTACTCGGATGGACCGGCGGTTACTGTCCTATTGCCCGCTGTGCCAAGAAACTGTTTAACGGACCCTGCGGGGGCTCGAGCGACGGAAAATGTGAAGTAGATAAAGATATTGAGTGCGTATGGCAGCTAATCCACGACCGGCTTAAGCAATTAAACAAACTCGACAATCTTACCGTTGTAAGAGGGCCGAAAGACTGGCGAACCAGCACAAACGCAGGACAGCGAAAAATCAAGTTCGAAGAGGCAATGTTATGAAATCGGCAAGCAGACTTGAGAAAGTTCTTACCGCAGGGGAATTCGCGGTCACCGCAGAACTGGGACCGCCACAGAATTCCAATCCTGAAGTAATCAAAAAGAAAGCACAGTATCTTCTTGGAAATGTCGATGGAGCCAACATCACAGACAACCAAACTGCGGTAGTAAGGATGTCAAGCATAGCTGCCGCGGCCATAGCGATATCCTGCGGCGTTGAACCGGTTGTGCAAATGGTATGCAGAGACAGAAACAGAATCGCGATACAGAGCGATATTCTCGGCGCCGTCGCCCTGGGGGCGAAGAACCTTCTTTGTCTTTCAGGAGACCATCAAAAATTCGGCAACCACCCGGAGGCCATGAATGTTTTCGATGTGGATTCGATGCAATTGATCGCCATGGTCAAGAAGATGCGTGATGACAAGCAGTTCCTTTCCGGAGATCCGATAAAGGAATACGAGCCGAAGCTGTTTATAGGAGCTGTTGAAAATCCGTTTGCAGATCCGTTTGAATTCAGGGTAATGCGCCTTGCCAAGAAAATCAGAGCAGGTGCGGATTTCATCCAGACCCAGTGTGTATTTGACATCGATAAATTTTCAAGGTGGATGGAACTTGTTGTCAAGGAAGGTTTGCACAAGCAGGTATACATACTTGCAGGACTCACACCTGTGCGCTCTGTCAGGGCCCTTCATTATATGAAAAACGAAGTTGCAGGCATGAGCATTCCCGATGAACTTATCAAAAGAATGGAATCCGCTCAAGAGCCTAAAGAAGAGGGAGTCAAAATTTGCCTTGAAATGATAGAAAAGGTAAAAAACGTCGAGGGCGTTTCCGGCATTCACCTTATGCCAATAGGCTGGGAGAGCATTACACCGGTCATTCTGGAGCGGGCTAATCTGCTTCCGCGTCCGGAGGTATGAGCTTTTTTTATTGGTTACAGCCGCGTCATCGATTTAATGGATGTCCTAAGTGCAGGATTCAGCTTGACTTATACAACTGGGCGATACTGGATTCGAACCAGTGGCCTCACGGGTGTGATCCGTGCGCTCTAACCAACTGAGCTAATCGCCCCTTGCTCGGGCTGTTGCGGAACTTGCAAAATACGCTCGGTCCCAGCAAAGCGGAGTATACCGGAGATGAATTTAGCCGCCAGACCTACTATCTGTCAAGCCTTAATTGTGGTTAGCAGACCGCAGTTCGAGAGACTATTGGTTTGGCCCAAAGCGTGTCCCGGATCATGTGTCCGGAGCCGCGAATTATTCTTTGCTCGTTACGTAAATTACCTGTTCAGCAAGGAGATTAGGTGCGAATTTTACCGGGCTAAAACGGCTTTTAGCCAATGGAATTTTCTTTTCTACTTTAATCCCCAGCTTTCTGCATAACCTGTCGAAATCTTTCAGCGATAGAAAGTGAATGTTCGGTGAATCGTCCCAACTGAAAGGCAGTTGCTTTGTTACCGGAGCTGTGCCGTGAAAGAACAACTGCAACCTGCAATGCCAGTGAGCAAAGTTGGGAAAGCTGACTATCACCTTCTTGCCTACGCGGAGCAATTCCTTTAAAGCCTTTTCAGGCTTCTTCAAGGTCTGCACGGTTTGTGAGAGTATTACATAATCATAGCTTTTATCAGCATAGTTCTGCAGTCCACGTTCGATATCGTGCTGTATAATGGGCAATCCGCCCTTTACACAAGCCAGCACGAGGTCTTCTTGAAACTCGATCCCTTCACCTTTTATGTTTTTGTCGGCCGTAAGGTTTGCAAGTAACTCTCCATCCCCGCAGCCGATGTCCAGAACCGTACTGTTCGGCTCTATTAGCGATTCAATAAGCTCATAATCAACACGACGTGTCCGTCGTGCTTGCTCAAAACCACTTATCTTATAAGGCTCTTGTGCCTTTACACGCTTGTACTTTGTTTTCACTCCTAACCGGTGGGTTGCCTCCAAAAAGCCGGAAATAAAAGAGCTAAGTGTTTTCATCTCCAGTAGAAACGCATCGTGGCCGTACGACGACGCAACATTGCAGAAACTGACATCTTTGCCGTTGATAACCAGTGCATCGACCATTGCCTCGGATTGTTCGGGCGTATAGAGCCAGTCGCTTGCGAAACTAACGACAAGGAATCTCGATTTGACATTCGCAAAGGCCTTGCGTAATGACCCGTATTCCTTCTGCAGGTCGAAATAGTCCGCGGCCTTGGTTAGATAAAGGTAACTATTGGCGTCGAATCTTTCCACGAATGTTTGCCCTTGATACTCCAGGTATGTCTCAACGGCAAACTCCGAGTTGAAGTCGTAACTGTATTTGTCGGCATCCCTTAGTTGCCGGCCGAACTTCTGGCGCATACCCTGTTCAGAAAGATACGTTATATGGCCAATCATTCGGGCAATTGCCAGGCCTTTATCCGGGCCTTTGTTGTCTTTGTATTGGCCGTTGGCAAAATTTGCATCTGCCAGTATCGCATTTCTGCCTACCGCGTCAAACGCAATCGACTGGGCCCCATGGTGGGTGGTTGTGGCAATCGGCATCGCAGCTTTAACAAAGTCGGGATACTCAATGGCCCATTGCAAAACCTGCATTCCGCCGATTGACCCCCCAATTACCGCCAAAAGCTTTTTTATCCCGAGCTTATCGAGCAGCAGCTTTTGTACCTTAACCATATCGGCAATAGTTATAATCGGAAAGTCCAAACCGTATGGTTTACCTGTGACAGGATTAATCGAACCTGGCCCCGTGGTGCCGCTGCAGCCTCCTAAAAAATTTGAGCAGATAACAAAATACTTATCTGTGTCGATTCCTTTCCCGGGCCCGACCATAACGTCCCACCAGCCGGGCTTTTTGTCATCTTTGCTATTGTAACCGGCAACGTGAGCATTGCCGCTTAGAGCGTGACAAATCAAAACAGCGTTATCCCCGGCCTGGTTAAGCTGGCCGTAGGTTTCGTAGGCTGCATCAATAGGAGCTAATTTCTTGCCGCATTGCAGTTTCAGAGGCTGCTCCGACTCAACCACACGGATCGTTTGAGTCTGCACGATACCAACCGAGTTTTTTTCAATCTCTGCCATAGCGACAATTAAGTATACACGAAAACTTCTGTATGTAAAGCGCTTGAGCAAATTAGGCTTGGGCCTGACATTTCCGGGGCGGCAGCAAATAAATAATTGCATTTTATTTCCTAAAATTGTTTAAAAACCTTGACACTGTGAAATATCAGGCATAAATTGTATTTGAGATAGGTACAGTGCCAAGATACCTGGAATGAATTTAGGCGAATGTCATTAAGCGAAAGGAAGTATAAAATGGCTAAGAAGAAAAAAGTTGCGAAGAAGAAAAAAGCTACAAAGAGAAAAAAAGCCCCGAAAGGCCTCTGGTCAAAAGCTGATGTCAGCTTGCTGAAGAAACTTTTCCCGACAAATCCCACTTCCAAGATAGCCAAACAGCTCAAGCGCAAGACAGATGCGGTCAAAAAGAAAGCCTCCAGAATTGGACTTCGCAAGTCGAAGAAGTACCTGAGGTCTATCGGCAGGGCTTAAGTTGTGCAGCCGGTTCTTTAAAAGGCGGTGGTGCTATTTTGCAGCTTATTGCGAAATAGGAATCTTCCCAAACGCCGAGAAGAGCATTTGGGGTCCCAGCCAAAGTGCTTAGACGAGTTGATAACTTCGATCATGTCTGCTTCGTGCAGGGACAGGGGTCGGGGTGCAGGTTTTTTCAAGCTTTTAACTTTGCTCAGTCTAATATTCCTTTATCGCGGCGGGTTCAGTCCCTATAAATACAATCGATAATGACATCGTTAGGTCATTCCACCAGAAGACCCAAAATGGAAGCCCTCTCTGTGTCAAAGGCCAATCCCAGTGCAAAATCTTTGACATTTACCTCCAATACTGTTATTTTGAGGCGAAGTTTCCGTCATATTTTCTTGTTTTTGACATCAGGAGATTAATTTGAGAGTTCTTTCGGGCATACAACCGTCCGGCGGCCTTCATATAGGCAACTACTTCGGCGCGATGCGTCAGCACATCCAACTCCAGGCTGAACACGATTGCTTTTATTTTATCGCTGACTACCATGCTCTTACCAGCAATCCAACCCCTGCAGAGGTTGCTCAGCGTACGCTTGATGTCACAATGGATTATCTGGCCCTGGGCCTCGATACTGAAAAAACCGTCTTCTGGCGCCAATCCGCTGTGCCTGAGGTTACCGAGCTGACCTGGCTGCTTTCCTGTGTAACCCCGATGGGTCTTTTGCAGCGGTGCACAAGCTATAAGGAGAAAGTCGCTCAGGGCATTAAGCCCAATCACGGTCTGTTCGCATATCCGGTCCTGCAGGCCGCTGATATTTTGATTTACAAGGCCGATTTAGTTCCTGTGGGCGCCGACCAAAAACAGCATATTGAGGTCACGCGTGATATTGCTATCCGCTTCAATAATACATATGGCGAAATCTTCACTGTCCCAACCGAGCACATAATCAAATCCGTAGCTGTCGTACCGGGTACTGATGGACAAAAAATGAGTAAAAGCTATGGAAATACAATCGAGATATTCGAATCAGAAAAAAGCGTCAGAAAAAAAGTTATGCGTATCGTTACCGACTCGACACCAGTTGATGAGCCCAAAGAGCCCGAGAAGTGCAACGTTTTTGCACTTTTGAAGCTGGTCGCCTCTTGCGAAGAATTGGCGGAGTGGGACAAAAAATACCGCGATGGCGGTATGGGCTATAGTGAGGCTAAAAAACGTCTCGCTGAGCTTTTGATAGATTATTTCAAGCCGTTCCGACAGAAAAGAACTGAACTTCAAAGCAACATCGATAGCGTCAGGAAAGTTCTGGCTGATGGCGCCGAGCGGGCAAGAGACGTAGCTGCCAATATCCTCGCTCAGGCCCGAAAGGCCGTGGGATTGGGAGGTTAACTGTATCCGATAAACTTGTTACAATTGCGCAGTTCACAGATTATATTGAAGCCGAGATGGCGAAACAATTACTCGCGGATTATGAAATTAAATCGGTTGTGACCGGCGATAATGCTGCAAATTTATATCCGATATCTGCCATGGCAGCAATAGATTTGCAGGTCTTCGAAAGTCGGGCTAAAGAGGCAGTGGTAATTTTGGAATCTCGCAAGACACAGGAGCAATAACACCTGGGGCATAAATACTGAGGGCATAAATTGGCTGATTATCGCGTAAATCTTGACATATTTGCAGGGCCTTTGGATTTGCTCTTGCATTTGGTGCGCAAGGAAGAGGTCGATATTTACGACATTCCTATCGCCAAAATCACCGACCAGTACATTGGTTATATCGAAATACTCAAGAGCTTTGACATTGATTTAGCCGGCGATTTTTTGGTGATGGCCGCAACGTTAATGCAAATAAAATCAGCAATGCTTTTGCCCCCGGCCGAGCCTGATTCAGACCTTTTAGACGGGCAGGCCGATGATTTGGCCGACCCTCGCAAAGAGCTTATCCGCCAGTTACTTGAGTACAAAAAGTTTAAAGATGCTGCGAATCTTCTAAGTGATGCAGCGGCCAGCCAGAGGGAGCGTTTCCCGCGTCCCGACAGCATTATCGAGGATATTAACCCCGATCCCGAGCCGCAGATTGACATCGACCATGTAAGTGTCTGGGACCTGCTGGAAGCGTTTGGTTCTCTTATGCAGGCAACCGGTGCCGATCGCGCCATGAGGCACATCAAGGATGATACGCCTATTGATTTGTATCAGATAGAGATTTTGCACCGCCTGCAGGAAGAAGGCCCGACAAGTTTCGAACGTATCTTTGAGTCTAAGCCCAACCGTGTCGTAATGATCGGGTTATTCCTGGCGCTTTTGGAATTGATTCGAGAAAAACTGGTTTTTGCCAAACAAAGTGCCCCTTTATCTTCCATAAACTTACGTCCGCTGACCGATGAGCCGGCCGAGGAGGCTGTGCAAAAGGCCATTCTTGCCTTGGTAGAGCCCGAGAAGGCCAAGCTGCATCCAACCAAACGGATAGAAGAACCCCCCATTCCAATTGTCGAATTGTCGCCGAAAAGCGAATCCGCGATTCGGTCTCAGAAGCCGGGAGAGGGAACAGTAGAATTAACAAAAGACCATACACCACAGGCAGCGGATTAGTATTCGGCAAATCCCGGCTTTATTCATAGAATTTGTACTGCTTATTGCCGGAGTGCCCCTGACTTGAATTTATCCATAAAAACCGGTTGCTTTCCACAATTATGTTTTGAAATGGGGCTTGATATATGACCTATTATGTGTGATAATAGCCGTTTTTCGAGGTTCTTGTATAAAGGAAGTAAGAAGTGCCGCACAAAATTGTGTCCAAAAGACAGCTCTCAGAGGATGTTTTCACTGCCGAAATCGAAGCCCCACTTGTTGCCCAGGCAAGAAAGCCGGGCCAATTTGTCATAATTAGTATAAATAATGAATACAGCGAACGAATTCCTCTGACCATCGCCAATGCCGACCCCAAAAGGGGTACTATCTGTCTAATCTGGCAGCGGGCCGGCAAGACTACCACCGAATTGGCTGATATGCAGCAGGGCGATGAAATTGCTAACGTCACCGGCCCATTAGGTATGCCTACCCATATCGACAATTTTGGTACCGTTGTTTGTGTTGGCGGCGGTATCGGCAATGCTCCTTTACTGCCTATCGCAAAAGCTTTGAAAAAAGCCGGCAACAAAATCATCAGCATCCTTGGAGCAAAAAGCAAAGAATTGCTTATCCTCGAAGACGACTTTTCTCAAATTTCTGACGAACTGATAATCACAACCGACGACGGCTCGTACGGTCGAAAAGCTTTGGTAACCGAGCCGCTAAAAGAAGTATGTCTGCGCAGCGAGAAGCCGGACCAGATTTTTGTAATCGGCCCGGCTATAATGATGAAGTTCTGCTGCGAGGTGACAAAGCAATTTAGCATCCCCACTCAGGTCTCGCTCAATACAATTATGGTTGACGGCACCGGCATGTGCGGCGGCTGCCGGGTAGAATTCGACGGCAGAGCTAAATTTGTCTGTGTTGACGGCCCGGAGTTTGACGGTCATAAAGTCGACTTCGATTTGATGATGAAAAGATTAAACGCCTATAAAGAACAGGAACAACAGGCCCGCGAACAGTACAAAAAACACAGATGTAAAATAGGACGTGACAAATAGAATAATAAATATGGATTGTTTTTAAAGTTTTTCTAATAATCGATTCTTAGGGACTCGTTACAGTGACGGACAAGGATAGACAGGAGCTTCTCAAGCAGATTCTAAAAAAGCAGGAAACAGAGAAGCTTAAACCCACCGAAAGATATGAAATACCTTCTCAGGACATGCCAGAGCAGGACCCGGTCAAGAGAAGAGACAATGTCAACGAAGTAGCCGTCGGCTATACCGAAACCCACGCCCGGCTCGAAGCAATGCGCTGTCTGCAGTGCAAAAAGGCCCCTTGTATTAAGGGTTGTCCTGTCAAGATAAGGATAGGGGATTTTGTATCGGCTATTTCCGATGGCGATTTCAAAAAAGCCCTTGCCGTCATCAAAGAAAACTCCCTTCTGCCGGCGGTCTGTGGCCGGATCTGTCCGCAGGAAGTCCAGTGCCAGCAAACGTGCACCGTCGGTTTAAAATTCAAGGATCCGACCAAGGCCGTTTCAATAGGCCGATTGGAACGGTTTGTCGCCGACCTTGATAAGAATAATGAGAGCGTTCCGGCCGTCGCAGTCGAGACGGGAATGAAAGTCGCAGTAATCGGCTCAGGCCCCGGCGGCATCGTCGCCGCCGCTGATACCAGAAGAGCCGGCCACGATGTCACTATATATGAGGCCTTCCATAAAACCGGGGGTGTATTGGTCTATGGAATCCCTGAATTCAGATTACCTAAAGCCATCGTGCAGGAGGAAGTCGATACCCTGACGAAGATGGGCGTCAAAATAGTCTGTAACTTTGTAGTTGGCAGGACAAGAACTATCGAGCAGTTGATGAAGGAAGACGGTTTCGATGCGGTTTATATTGGCGTCGGGGCCGGGCTGCCGAGATTTATGGGAATCGAGGGCGAATCTCTTGTCGGCGTATATAGTGCCAACGAATACCTCACTCGCGCAAATCTTATGAGGGCATACGACTTCGGCTCCGGTGCTGATACCCCAATCGCCCGCTCGAAAAAGGTGGCCGTTATTGGCGGCGGCAATGTCGCTATGGACTCGGCCAGGACGGCTGTAAGACTCGGAGCAGAAAAAGTCTACTTGGTCTATCGAAGAACTGAAAAGGAAATGCCTGCTCGAATTGAAGAAGTCCATCATGCCAAGCAGGAGGGCATCGAATTTCATATATTGCAAAGTCCAAAACGAATAATCTGCGACGAAAACAGCTACGTAACTGCCATTGAATGTCTCAAGTATCGGCTTGGCGAGCCGGACGAATCCGGCCGGCGAAGGCCTATCCCTATCGAAGGCTCAGAATTCCAAATCGAGGTTGACACGGTAATTATTGCAATAGGGAACACTGCGAATCCGTTGATTCGCCAGACCACCCCCGGCCTGGAGTTCAATAAGTGGGGCAATATCGTCGTAGATGAGAACTGCAAAACATCATTGGAGGGTGTTTATGCAGGCGGCGACATCGTCTCTGGCGCCGCGACCGTCATCCTGGCAATGGGCCAGGGCAGAATCGCGGCGGCGGCAATAAACGATTACCTGGCGAAAAAGAAGATGTCATAACTGCCGGATGTTTGTTGCTCCGTGCCATTGGAGAAAAACAAGCCGTCTTCAGATTTGACAATTTCCTCCTTCTTTAGTAACTTACTTGGTTCTGAAATCTTTTAGAATTATGGCGCGAGCCATGCTGTAGCATTATAGACGAATTGAAAGGAATGTCGGATACCGAACAAGGAGTATCGAGTACGAGACATGAGATACGAATATGGAAATTAAGCCGTTCAGAGCATTTAGGTTTGACCCCGGGGTGGTTGGCGACGCGGGTAGTTGTATTTCTCCCCCGTATGATGTGATCAGCCCCACACAGCAGGAGCAGCTTTACGAGAGAAGCAAGTATAATATCGTTCGTATAATCAAAGGTAAAACCACCTCTGTTGACGATGAGGACAATAATCAATACACAAGGGCCGCCGACTACCTCAAAAGGTGGATAGAGAAAGGCGTCCTTAAACAGGATTCGGCAGAAACAATCTACGCGTATGTCCAGGATTTTGAGGTGGCCGGCAACCATTTCCAGCGAAGCAGCTTCATTGCCCTGGCCAGGCTTGAAGAATTCGGTAAGACTGTAAGACCTCACGAGGAAACACTCGACGGACCGAAGATCGACCGGCTCAATCTCAAAAGAGCAACTGTGGCCAAGTTCGGGCTGGTTTTTATGCTTTATGAAGACCAGCAGAAAATCGCAGACCAAATTGTTGAACGTGCCGTCACACAACAGCCTCTCATTGATTACACCGATGAACAGAATGTTCGTCACCGTTTGTTTGCTATAACCACAAAGGACAGTATCGAGGCCATTACCCGGATGATGGTCGATAAGGACTGTATCATAGCGGACGGCCATCATCGCTATGAGACGGCTTTGAATTACTACAAAGAAACGGACAATCCGGCAGCCGGTTATCAGATGACCGCTTTTGTTAATACACGCAACGAGGGGCTGACTATTTTAGCTACCCACCGCCTTGTTGGTAACCTCGAAAACTTCCAGTTTGAAAAACTCCTTAGTGCTCTCAAAGAGGACTTTGAAATTACCGAGTTCCAGTTTGACTCATCTGGGGCCAAAATAGAGGCAAAACAAAAGATGTTGGCACAAATGGAGGTCGAGGTAGACAGAGATAAAAATGCTTTAGGGATTTATGGCCGAAACAATGCCTTCTACATAGCGGTCTTGAAGGAAAAGCAAGCGATGGATTCAGTTGCTTCGGGCATGAGCGATGCCTGGAAGTCGCTCAACGTTTCTGTGTTGCATAAATTAGTACTTGAAAAACTATTGGGAATCGGCGAGAAGGAACTGGCTCGCGGCGGCAATGTCGAATACATCAAAGATAGCGGCAGCGCCGTTGATGAGTCAATCGCCAAGGTCGATACCGGCCGGAAACAAGTGGCATTTTTGGTCAAACCGCCAAAAATACAACAGCTAAAGATGGTTACGGATGCCGGCGAAAAAATGCCGCAAAAGTCGACTTACTTTTATCCAAAAGTGTACACGGGTTTGACAATTAACAAATTGTAACTTTTTACAGGAGGCGACATGGTAGACTGGAAAAACCCGCCAAGGTTATTCATCCCCGGCCCGGTAAAGGTCAATGAAGATGTACTGCAGCAGCTTGCACGGCCGACACTGGGACATCGAGGTAAAGAATACGTGCAGCTTCACGGCGAGACGGTTGATATGCTCAAAAAAATTATATTCACTGACCAGAATGTCTTTTTGTCTACGTCCTCAGCCTCCGGAATTTGGGAAGCGGCTATTCGCAATTGCGTTGGATTCGACGAGACTGTCTTGTGCACCTGTTGTGGTGCCTTCAGCGATAAATGGGCAACCGTAGCTAAGAGTTGTGGTAGAAACGTTGATGAGCTAAAGGTCGATTGGGGCAAGCCTGTTCTGCCTGAAATGATAGATGAAAAACTCGCCACCGGCAAATACGCTGCTGTTACTCTTGTGTACAACGAGACGAGCACCGGCCTGGTGAATCCACTCTATGAAGTAAGTGAAATGATGAAGCAGAAATACCCCGATGTTTTGGTCTTTGTCGATGCGGTCAGTGCGATGGCCGGGCTGCCTCTGCATTTCGACCAGCTCGGCTGGGACGTAACATTTGCATCGGTGCAGAAGGCGTTTGCGATTCCGCCCGGACTGGCTGTAGCTGCGGTAAGCAACAGGGCGCTGGAAAAAAGCAAAGATGTTCCCGGCCGAGGTTATTACTTCGACTTTCAGCTCTTTGCAAAGTCGGCCCAAAAAAACCAAACACTAACCACACCGAATATCCCCCATATTATGGCCCTGAATTACCAGTGCAAAAAGCTGCTCGACGAGGGCATGGAGAACGTCTGGAATCGGCATAAACAAATGGCGGAATTTGTAAGGGCCTGGGCCAAAGAGAAATTTGCCTTATTCTGTGACGAAAAGTATGCCTCTAATACCCTGACAACGGTCAAAAATACCCGCGGCATCAACGTAGCTGAAACTATTAATGCAATACAGCAAAAGCACAATACCATTTTCGGAAATGGCTATGGCAAGCTAAAAGAAGAGACCTTCCGCATCGCTCACATGGGCGATATTACCCTCGAAGACCTCAAAGAACTTCTCGGCTGGATCGACGACGAAATCGGCTAAAATTACCTTATTTTTCCGAAGCGTGACCAGTCCTTAGCAGGGAAGTAGAGGTAATCAGCCCTGCCTTTAACCGTCGCTAATAGAACAGGGCCGAAATACCTGCTGTCCTTGGAATGATTGCGATTATCCCCTAAGACAAAACAGTGATGTTTGGGTACTGTCATCTTTGCGAAATAGCCAGGCGGTCTGTGACCGGCTAAGAAGATTTTGTACTTGGCATCGCCATTAGTCTCCTCGTAAACATCTCCCTCCAAAGGCTTGTCTCTAACTTGGATTCTTATGTCATCTAATGTGGACTGAGGGAGTTTTTGCCGCTGAAGTTTTTGGTCATTTACATAGAGTTCACTATTTTTGATTTCCACCGTCTCGCCGGCAACAGCAATGACCCTGTTAATATAGTTAATCCGCCTGTCCTCGGGATTAACAAAGACTATCAGGTCACCTCTTTTCGGATCAGTGGATTTGTACGCGATCTTATTTGCTATAAACCTGTCGCCGGGCAGAATCGTCGGATAATTAGAGGCTGTCGGAACCCTAAACGCCTCGAGCAACTGTTCCCTGAGATAAAAAGCACTGCCGACGGAGCCTGTTGTGATAAGAACAAGCAAAAGCACATACACAACCGGCTTATTGTAATCTTTCAACACATACTCTTTTGCATTATGTGCAAGGAAGGCCGAGTCGATTATTGCTGTCAACTGTATCAGCCCTGCCAGCAAAATCATGGCAATTACCGCCGGCATCAGCAGCGAAGAGGTACTCATTGCAAACAGACCTATCGTGACAGGCAAAGGCAGGAAATTTAGAAAAGTAAATACAAGACCCCTGGCAAGCTTTCCGCAGTATATCTGTCCCAATCCGGGCATTATCAGTGAAAGCAGGACTGCAATCCAGATGTGTCTTTGGTTTTTAGTATTTGTTGTTTGAGTCATTTCAAATCCCCTCTAATTATTCAAGAACCATTCTAAACATCAATACAACTCGAATAAAACCGACGACACCTCCTGTCAAAATCAAACCGGCTTTTGCCAACGTATGAGCGGACATAAGTTCAATCAAGCTCTGTACGTCAAATAAACTTTTCCGTTTATTTTGCTCATATCGGCGTATCTGATTCATCACCTCATCTGTGAAATCTTCGGAGGTTTCGACTTGATGTTTTTGTTCTTTCCAGGCGTTATAGATATCTTTGTTATTCATATGGTATCTCCCAAACACCTTTAAGCGCCGTTCGCAGCTTCTTTTTTGCCCTATTGATTCTTGACTTTATGGTTCCGAGCCTTACGCCTTCGATTTGTGCAATCTCGGCGTATGATAATTCCTCAAATTCCGCTAAAATAAATGCTCGCCTCTGTTTAGACGGCAAGGCTTGCAGTTTCGTTTCCAATTGGTCAAAAAATTCCTTTTCGACCATATCATCTGAAGGATTATGCGGATTACTCTTCTCGGGCAGTTCACTCATTAAAAGTGGTTTTTTCTTTTTCAATGCATTCAGGCTTTTGTTTTTGGCAATGGTAAACAGCCAGGTTGAAAAGTTGCTGCGGTCAGGGTCAAAAGACGCCAACTTTTTATAAGCCACCAGGAACACATCCTGGGCGATGTCCTGGCAGGATTCTTTGTCGTAAGTTATGTTTCTTATCATTCGCACGACCGGTTTTTCGTATCTGGCAAGTAAGAGCCTGAAAGATTCAATATCACCTTCCAATACTTGACGTATAATCTCTGTTTCCTGCGTCATTAAACGTAATCCGATTCAGAATTAAGCGCTTCTGCCTTGTTATACAATCAACAAGGGCCGAAGTTCCATAAAATCTCAGAGTATAATGCACGGCTAAAGAAAAGAAATGTTGAATCACTTTGGCTAACGGCGATTCGGCCACCGTTTGACAGCAGGCTTTATCCGCTCCGGTTTAAAGGGACATCTTGTGACAAGGACACGACGCGGCACGGTGCGCTCAGCATGTAAAACGTTCTTGACCCCACTGTGTGTTAATCAGGAGGTTGCGTGGTAGCTGAATTCAAGTACCTTTGGCTCAACAAGCCTGCGGTAGTCGTCCATACTCATCCGTATTGCTTTTTCGTGAGAGCCGCCCTGAAACGTAATATGGTCATCCTTCTCTAAAGCCTTGTCTATAATAGTGGACAGATCATACAGGTTGCCAAAGGGGGGCTCGGCTCCCAGCTCGCAATCGTCGAAAATCCTGCCGATTTCCTTTTCCTCAGCCAGCTCGACTTTCTTGGCCTTGAGTTGATTTTTCAAAGCCTTAAGGTCAATCTTGTAACACGCTGGAAGAACACACATGACATGCTTACCGTCGGCATTAACAATCACAGGTTTGGCTACGTACTTGCCCGGTTCATGCTCCACTGCAGCCATATGCTGGGCAGTAAACGCCGGTTCGTGTTTAGTAACCTTGTATTTTACTCCCGACTTGTCTAAAAATTTTATCACTCGCATCTTAGACCTCCCAAAAAGTACCAAAAATCGCCAAACAACGATTTCACATATTGATATTTTAATCCGCAGACATTGTCTGTGTCAATCATTCATATCAAATTTGATTTGTTCGGGTCAGGACACGCGATTACGGCTTTTCGGCGGTAATCCAGGTGAAACCGATTTCCTGCGAACCGGCAACAACCGCAGCGTGGACAAAACCTGTTTCTTTTATTATTGAGAGCAATTCACAACTCGAATATGCGCCAACCATTATATTGAAAAGCGCGGGTATCAATGGGCCGGTTTTATCATCATTCAGTATAAAATCCTGTACCACCATCAGCCCGCCGCCTGCCATCGAGTCGTACGTTTTCTTAAGCTTCATCTCTGCTTTGCTGACGGTACCATGAAGGATATTGGAGAGCAGCACGATATCGTTGCCTTCGCCAAAGGAGTCTGTATCCCAGTTGCCCTCCTGGGTGGTCACTCTATCCTGCATCCCTTCGGCGGCAATTACTTCTTTGGCAATCGAGATAGTTTCGGGAAGGTCAAAAACCACGGCCTCCAGTTGGGGATAACGCCTGCAAGCAGCAATTGAATACGTCCCCGGACCACCGCCTACGTCTAAGAGTTTTCTTCGTCCCGCCAGGTCAATGTTGTTTATGAACACATCGGCACGCCCGGCAACGGTGATATTGTGCATCCCCATGATGAAGTTTCTATGATCATCCTCCTGTTTATTCTCCGGGCGGGCTGTTACGCGGACCTCATCCTCCAGGCTGTTCCAGAAATTACATACTGTACTGGAATGAGCGATAATATTCCCCTGGTAAAGTTCCCGGCCTCGCACAAGATATGTATTTGAGAGTTCGGTATTTTTATATTGAGGGCCTTGCTTTTCAATTAAATCCATTGCGGTACAGGCTATTAATAGTTTCTCGGTCATATCGGGCTTGGTGCGGCATTTTTGGCATATCTCCTCCAAGGTCATTTCGTTGTCTGAAAGCGCGGTAAATATGTCTACCTCGTTCGCAACATGTAATACACGAGCTGCTCTATAGCCCCAGCTCAGGTCGTACAGCATAGTAACTTGATCATTCATATTATCCTCAGATAAGTTTCCCCTTTTTTGCCGGGACATATGCCACAGCAGCACAGGCCCGGCATTTTATTTTATACCGCTTTTCGGCACCATCGGTTTCCATTGCACCTTGGCAGCACCAAGCAGAGTGCCGGTCGCAAAGCCCAAATCAACGAGCGCTATTTGATACTCAGCCAGTGCCCGGATTTCGGCGCTCTGGGCATCGGCAAACTTGGTTTGCGCATCAAATACGTCCGTGGATGTCCGCAGGTCGAGTTCAAACTGCCTCCTCTCGGCATCAAAGAGGTGTCCTGCCAGGATTGCATTTTGCCTGCTTGCCAAAATACGCTGCCAGTTCGCTTCAAGCTGGTCAACGGCGTTCAGTACCTCATTTTCTATAAGTGTCCTGCGACGGTCGCGAGTGGCCAATCGTAACCTCCTCTGATAAAACGCCTGACGCAAACGGCTCTTGGCGACCTCATTTCCCAACGGTATCAATAGCTGCAGTCCCAATCGATGGTCCTCAAACCTCTTATCGAAAAGCAAATCAAACGAATCATCCCTCGCTCCCCCCAGGCCGCTAATATTATACGTATAATCCAGTGTAACCAAAGGAAGTGCCTGGTTGCGCGTGTAATCAATCGTACTGATATCCTCAGCAATTTTCAGCTCCAACTCGAGCATTTCCATACGATTTTCAATGGCTTTGCCTACCAGCGGCCGCTTTGCCAAATCATAAGGAATTGGGTCCGGCTTAGTAGCCGGTATCAGAACCGTAGGTGTTAACATTTCCAATCCCCTCTTGTTAAGTATCCGCTTAAGGCCGCGCTCTCGGTCACGCAAATTATTCTCGGCAATGATAATAGCCTCGAGCTGTTGTGCCACACCAGCTTCAGCTCGAATAATTTCTATTTGTGCTCTCTCTCCGGAGTTGACAAAGCGCCGAGCCTGGCCAAGTTGAATTTCAGCCAGCTCATATTGTTTTTTCCGAACATCAAGTTCTTTTCTGGCTGCATAAAGCCGCCAGTAAACGCGGTCCGTAGCAGCAATAACACGTATCACTTCAAGTTTCGTTTGGGCGTCTGTTACCTGCCGCTCGTACTCGGCGATACGAATGGCGTAAGTATTAATCCTGTTGCCGGCGTTTCGCAGCAGTGGTTGACTAATCGAAGCCGAAAGGCCTGAATTGTAGGCGGGATTAAAGATTGAGAAGATAGAGTCCGTTTTAGTGCGTCGGTCAGCCAGGTTAAAAGTGACAGTTCCGCCTGTTCGCAAAGGAACCCGGACGCCAAGGTCCGTGGATGTATAATCTACCTTTGAGCCAGCAATATCAAGGGTTGTTGCTACGGGCGTATCGGTTTTGGTATATCCGATATTGGAAAAAAACGCCGCCTCAAACCGGGCCTCTTCTTCACTGACCCGTTCAGCGGCAATAGCAGGACTGATAAGCTGCACCTTAAGGTCAAGATTATTCTCCATCGCCAAGGCCCGGCATTGCTCGAGTGTAAGCTCAAGCTCTTCCGGCGGCGCTTCGGCTTCATTTACATCCGGGCGGTCGTTTACATCAGCTTCAGCCTTGGCCAGTTCGAGGGTCTCTATTTGTCGCAGTTTTTCAGGTGGAATCTTGATTTGATAAAATTCTTCATCAGCGGGCAACTGTTCGCAGCCTGCCAACAAAAATAGTCCGAACCCAACAAAAACCACAAACCAATACCTGACAATTGAAAATTGATTATTCATGTCTAAGTGCCTCAATAGGGTCAAGCCTGGCGGCCTTGATTGCCGGGAACATTCCAAAAAAGATACCAACGGATCCCGAAAAACTAAATGAAAGTAATATTGCCCATGCCGGGATGCGCACCATATCCAGAACAGGATTTATCCCGGATATGATCATCGTCAGGCACTGGCCAATGCCAACGCCTACAAGACCTCCGATAAGACACAAGACCACCGCTTCAATCAGGAACTGAGTTAGAATTGCAGATTTTTTGGCCCCAACCGCTTTGCGAAGTCCAATTTCCCTGGTTCGTTCGGATACCGAGACCAACATAATATTCATAATACCAACGCCACCGACCAGCAGAGAAATACCCACGATACCACCTGCCACCAGTGTGACCATGAGCGCTATGCTATTGAATGTATCCAAAAATCTTTTTACCGACTCAACTCTAAATGTGTCCGGTTCACCCGGCTTGATATTACGTGTGCGCCGAAGGAAGAAGCTTATCTCGGCCTGGGCATCCTCGGTAACTTCGGTTGACTTGCTTGCTGCAAAAGCCATGATCCACGGCTTTCCCATTTTGAAGGTAGTCTTAAACGGAATGAACACCTCATAGCGATCCTGACCACTTTCCCCAAGTAATTCGGGCTGGCGTTCGATAACACCGACGATGCGAAAGGCATGATGGCCTATCCGAATTGAATGGCCAATGCAATCTCGGTCGAGACGAAGTTCATCACGCAACTTTGGGTCAATCAGGCACACCGGACGTACCTGCATATTATCAATAACGGAAAATGTTCGACCCAGCGCAACCGGCCGGTTTTGGATATCGTGGAAAGCAGGCTCGATACCGGTAACCTCCACATTTTCTGCCGACCTTTCACGGTAATGAGCTGTATATTGTCCGACTCCGGCTACCCGGCAGAAACGCTCTACAGAGGGACAATGTTCAAGAATATCATCAAAATGTTCGGGTAAAAATCGGATAGTCCACCACGATGCATGGCGCTTTGGCCCTTTATCAGGTTGAGTGGGGAAAATAAATATGGTGTTAGTGCCAAAGCTTTCAACCTGGGTCAGCACTTTGGCTTTTAGCCCCGTAAGAGCTGCAATAACTGCGGTTACCGAAGCGACCCCGATTACAATGCCAATGGTTGTAAGTACAGACCTGGTTTTGTTGGCCCAGATTTGCGCCAGCGCAAGATAAACACTCTGGTAAAAAAGGCGCAAAAAAGACGCAAGCATCCGTATTATGGCTTTCATTCCGGTTCCTCCTGCACATCATTTTGCATAGAGGCCTTATTTGCCGGGGCCTGGTCTCTTGGGAGGTCACTGTAAATCCGCCCATCTCTCATTTGAATTATTCGTTTGGCGTGGCGTGCTACGTGTTCTTCATGCGTTACTATAATAATTGTCTGGCCTTCGCGATAAAGCTGGTCAAACAGTTCGAGGATACTCTCGCTTGTTTTGCTGTCGAGATTGCCGGTCGGTTCGTCGGCCAGCAGGATACTGGGATTACAGACAAGAGCGCGGGCGATAGCCACGCGTTGTTTCTCACCCCCTGAAAGCTGGTTCGGTTTATGCTTTATCCGGTCTCCCAGCCCAACTCGCTCAAGTACATTCTTCGCACGCCTGCGCCGTGACCACCAGCCGTTTCGTGAATAAATCAATGGCATCTCAACATTCTTGAGCGCACTTAACTGCCCAAGCAGCTCAAATGACTGAAAGACAAAGCCGATTCGCTCGTTGCGAACATTGGCCAATGCTGCATCACTCATTTTCGTTGTGTCCTGCCCATCCAGCTCATACCGGCCTGAAGTTGCTCGGTCGAGGCAGCCCAGCATATTCATCAGCGTACTTTTGCCGGACCCGGAGGCTCCCATCACCGCGACGTACTCGTTTTCGCTCAGCTCCAGGTCAATTCCGTCAAGCGCATGGATACGTTCGACACCGACTTTGTAAATCCGTGCGACGTTATGAAGCCGAATTATCAACTTTTCAGCCTTTTCCATCATCTTTTGACTCGTTCGCATCAGCCCCGGCTTTGGCCCTGTCGGCGTTCTTCTTTTTCTTCTTTGATTCCACTTCTCGCTCGTCTTTTATTTTCTGGTTGTGCACAAGCTTTTCGAGTACTATATACGGACCAACTACTATCTTGTCTTCGGCTGTGATCCCTTTCTTTATTATGGTATGAGTCAGGTCACTTTGCCCAATCTTAATCGGTGTTACCACCGCTTTGCCTTTAACGTAACGATAAACTACCGTCGCATAAGTCTTGGCAGTATCGACCTGGGAAGAATTCTCCCGAATCTTCAGAGGCAGTTTATCAACCTCCAGGCCCAGCACCGCCTGAGTGGGCAGCTTAAGTATATCGGTGTGTTTGTGTGTCTCAATATCCACGTGTGCTGTTAAGCCTGAGTGCAGCGTCTGGTTGACGGTCTCAAGCAGTATCTCTGTCCTGAAGTATTTCGTCTGGGTCCACGACGTCGTATGTGCCAGGGCAATCGAGTCAACCACACCTTTGAACTCTTGGTCAGGATAAGTATTCACGTGAACCGTCGCCTTTTGGCTGACTTTTAATTTGCCGATGTCCGCCTCGTCAACCTGCGCGACAACCAGCATCTGTGAAAGATCCGCTACCTCCATAATCACCGTCCCGGGATTATTCATTGTTCCTGTAATCACAAGCTCACCGACTTCGGCATTAAGGCGTGTCACCACACCGTCGATGGGCGAGGTGATAGTCGTGTAGTTCAGGGCCTCTTGCGCAAGGGTAATTCTTGCGCCGGCCGCTTCAAGATTGTATTTTAACACGACCAAATTCAACTTCGCCGCTTCCAGCATGTGCTTGGCAGCGTCATATTGTGCCTTGAGGTCATCAACCTTAAGCTGAGTCTGGTCGAAAGTGGCCGGGCTGATATCCTGGGATTCAAGTAATCCTTTTTGGCGTTCCATGTCCCGTTCGGCTTGTTTGAGCGAAGCCTCAAGGCCCCTGAGACTCGCTTGCTGACCGGCGATCCTTGATTTTTCTACTTCGATTTGGGCCTCTTGTGCCGAGTGACCTGCCTGGGCCGAAAGAAGCTGACTTTCCAAATCCTTCGAGTCCAGACGCACCAGCACAGATGCTGGAACCGGCGGATTCGCGTCCGGATTACCACCGGTTACGATATCGCCTTCCTCATATGGCAACGCCTCAACCCGTGCCGAAAATTTTGCGCTTATCTCCACTTTTGTCTTGGGCTCAATCTCACCGGGAGCGCTGACAAACTCAATCAATTCCCCTCGCTGCGCCTGTTCGACACGAACAACAATGCCCTTGCGTGAAGCGCTGATTTTTCTCCGAATCAACATCCCAACCACAGAAACAACCAACAGCGTTACAACAACAGTGGTAATAATTATGTGAGATTTCTTCACGCTAAGCCCTTTCCTGATAAAATTGAGAACGACAAAACATTTAATTTTCAACTGCCGATTATACAAATTTATACGCATTATTGTACAATTAGTTACAATATGTGCGGGAAAAGCCCCTTTTACTCCACTTTGGGACGCCTTTCGGCGGTGCTCAGGAACCTTATGAAATACATAGGTTTGAGACGAAATTTGTAATAACTATGAGGTATTTCTTCGCACCGGGGCCTTTCGGACAAAAATAATGCGTTATTTATGGTACTTGTGTTTTTCCTCCATCCTTCTGTGCTTTGAAACCAGCCGGTAGGGATACACTTATATATGCTTTTTTACACCTTTCAACCGAGAATATTCAGGTCGATTCCTGGGGTGCCTGCAAAGCATCATTTCCATTTTAGTTGCTGGTTTTTGGTTCCCTTTACACAAAAACCATTGACGTAATGAACTTATTAGGCATAAAATCGTATTAAAATTACTAAAATTGCCTATTGTTTTTGTCGATTAATGTATTTTGATTGCTGGTTTGATTGTCAAAAGGTATTGAATTGGGAGGCTAAAATGAGAAGTATAAGCTTAAATCGGGAAAAGACTTGTACGCATTATCGTATCATTTCAGTTTTGCTTGTATGTTTGTTTTTTATTGCGCCGCTGCCGGCCCTTGCCGAGGATGCCGGTGTCGATGCTCTGCGTCGAGTCGGCAAGGCTTTTGCCAAAATCGCCGAAAAGGCCTCGCCGGCCGTGGTTGGTATCAAGGCCGAAAAGACCATTACCTATGAGCGTCCATCTTTCCGGGACAGTCCGTTTGGAGACTCATTTGACGATGATATGTTGGATCGTTTCTTCCGCTGGTACTCCCCTCGACGGCGCGCACCACAGCAGCGCAAATACCAGCAGATGGCACAGGGCTCCGGTTTTATTGTCTCTGACGACGGCTATATCTTAACAAATAACCACCTTGTCGGTGATGTTGAAAAAGTTACGGTCAGGCTGGCGGATGACCGCGAGTTTATCGCAGAAATTAAGGGTACAGACCCGGATACTGATATTGCCGTCCTAAAAATCGATGCAGAAAATCTCCCTTTTCTCGAACTGGCCGACTCTGATGAACTTGAGGTCGGCGAGTGGGTCGTTGCAATCGGCAATCCCTTCCGTCTCCGCCGTACCGTTACTGCCGGCATCGTAAGTGCCAAAGGCAGAAGCGGTTTCCGTCTCGCCGAGTTTGAGGATTACATCCAGACCGATGCCGCGATAAATCCCGGTAATTCTGGGGGACCGCTGCTCAATCTCGATGCAAAAGTAGTCGGGATTAACACTTTTATCATCTCGCAGACCGGGGGATACATGGGTATCGGTTTTGCTATACCTTCCAATATAGCAAAATTCGTCTATGAACGGCTCCGGGAAGGAAAAACCATTGAACGGGGATACCTCGGTATCTATTACGAACAGCTAACACCAGAATCCGCCGACGCATTTGGATTAGATGAAGGCACTAAAGGAGTAGCCATAACACAGGTTATTGAGGATTCGGCCGCTGATAAAGCCGGATTAAAACGATACGATGTCATTGTTGAGTTGGACGGAAAGCCGGTTGAGAATGGAAATGAGTTCCTCAACCGCGTTTCAATGCTAAAGCCGGGAACTAAAGTCAAAATGGGAATAATCCGCGATGGAAAACAAAAGACCCTTACTGCTAAACTTGGCACACGTCCGTCAAAGGCTGGAAAAACCAACGCCGGGCCTGAGGTGCTTGAGGAATTGGGATTTGGCGTCGGAAAACTCACAGACGAGCTGGCTGACCGACTCGGCTTCGAGGCCCTGACAGGTGTTGTCGTTACCAGTGTCGAGTCCGGCTCAAAGGCTGAAGAGAAAGGTATCACTGTTGGTATGCTGATTATGGAAGTTGACCGCGAGCCGGTGAAAAATACTAAGGAGTTTGACGAAGCAATAGAAAAGGCCGGCAAAGAAGGAAGTGTTCTGCTGTTAATTAATGATGGAACCCACACGCGATTCATTGTACTGAAACTGTCCAACAAATAAACTTGTTTTTCAAATAACGAAAAAGACAGGCCAGCAGCTAAGAAGCTTATTGGCCTGTTTTTTTATTCCCTGATAATGGGCCATTAAGGCCTGAAATGCCTCTGGCTATTGTGTTATACCGGTAAAAACATTATACTATTTGCGGTTTTTTGCTTTGAATATTTGCCGGGCGGCCCTGAAATGTTGGCTGCCCACTACTTATGTGTTCGTATTTTGTAAATTATCGCAAAATATGATTTTGTATGTGTCAAGAGTAGTTCAGGAGATATAAATATGGCTTGTAATCTGGCAATTGCAGGAGTAACCGGTGCGGTCGGACAGGAATTTCTGAAAATCCTGGAACAGCGTGATTTCCTATTTGATTCGGTCAAAATGCTTGCAAGCAGCCGTTCTGTCGGTAAGAAAATCGAGTTCAAAGGCAAACAATATATAGTCGAAGAACTGACCAACAAAAGCTTTGACCGGATTGATATTGTACTTTCCAGCGCTGGAGCAGCGCAGAGTAAAGAATTTACCCCCGCTGCAGTAGAAGCTGGTGCTGTTGTGGTTGATAACACCTCGGCTTTTAGAATGGACCCGGAAGTCCCGCTTGTCGTTCCGGAAATCAATCCACAGAAAATCCACGACCACAAAGGCATAATCGCAAATCCAAACTGCTCGACGATTATAGCCATCGTGCCGGTCTGGCCTTTGCATAAGGCAAATCCGGTCAAAAGAATGATTATCAGCACCTACCAGTCCGCCAGCGGGGCGGGAATGAAGGCAATGCGTGAACTGAAAGAACAAGCTCGGGAAATTCTCGATGAAAAGGAACCAACCTGTGAGGCTTTCCCCTATCAAATTGCGTTTAATGTCTTCAGTCATAATTCGGCTCTCGATGCTGACGGTTATAACCTCGAAGAGGTTAAAATGATAAAAGAGACCAGGAAGATTTTTGACTGCCCGGATATCGCAATTACCTGCACCTGTATTCGTGTCCCCGTATTGAGGGCCCATTGCGAGAGTATCAATCTTGAATTTACCGACCCGATTACTCCCGACCAGGTCAGGGACCTGCTGAATACCGCGCCGGGAGTTTCACTGATTGATGACCGCCAAAACAATCGTTTCCCAATGCCGATTGATGCTACAGGCCAGGATGATGTCTTCGTTGGCAGAATCCGTCAGGATGAATCGATACCTGATAATCGCGGTATCAATCTCTGGGTCGCCGGCGACCAGTTACGAAAAGGCGCAGCCCTGAACGCTGTGCAGATTGCAGAGAAGCTGCTATAATCGTCGGTAATGACCGTTCGCAATATAAAACTCACGATTCTCTACGATGGCAGCGAATATCACGGTTGGCAAATCCAGCCCGGACTAAGAACTATTCAGGGCACGCTTACCGAGGTAATCCAGGATCTCATCGGCGGTGAAGTTAGAGTATTCGGAGCAAGTAGGACCGATGCGGGCGTAAGTGCTCTGGGGCAGGTGGCGCTTGTGCAAATCGACACGTTAATACCGGTTGAAAATCTCGCCAGGGTGATTACGCACAGACTGCCCCCTGAAATTGCAGTTGCCCAGGCGGTTGAAGTTCCACGGGATTTTAGCCTGACGGGTGCTGCTAAAAGTAAGTTATACCGCTACACTTTTTTTACAGGCCCGCTCCGGCCGGTCCTGCAAATAAGGCACTGCTGGCATCTGCCCACAACACTTGATATCGCTGCTATGGCTCAGGCTGCGGCAATGTTGGTCGGCAAAAAGGATTTCAAATCCTTTGCCGCGGCGGCGGACAAGCGGCAGACTTCAGTGAGAACTATTTTTCGCTGCGATGTCAGCCAGAGTGATGATTGGGTATACATTGATGTGGAAGGCGATAGCTTCTTGTATAATATGGTCAGAAATATCGTCGGCACTCTC
The DNA here is from genome assembly GCA_019456145.1 of Planctomycetota bacterium. Classification (GTDB taxonomy): domain Bacteria; phylum Planctomycetota; class Phycisphaerae; order Sedimentisphaerales; family Anaerobacaceae; genus CS2-K091. The sequence goes on along the minus strand of VRUL01000001.1, from coordinate 63,002 downwards.
GTCGAAGTCGGCAGCGGCAGGTGGAAGCCCGAAAAGATAAATGAAATTCTTGATGCAAAAGACCGAACTGCCGCCGGCCCCATCGCCCCGGCTGGAGGATTGTGCTTGATGCACATTAAATACGCCTGAAGTGTATGCAGGAGGCATATTGAAAATCGTTCACATAATAACAAGATTAATACTTGGTGGGGCGCAGGAAAACACGTTAATTACCTGTAAACTCTTGGCACAGCGAGGGCATGACGTCACGCTCATCACGGGCCCGGCCATAGGCCCCGAAGGCGAACTGTTTAATCAGGCAAAGAATGAAAAATATAATGTAATCGTTGTTCCCAAGCTGATTCGTGCAATCTGCCCTCTATACGATACAGTAAGTTATTTTCAAATCAAAAGACATCTCAAACGACTAAAACCTGACGTTGTTCACACCCATTCAGCTAAGGCGGGGATATTGGGACGATTTGCAGCTTACAGCTTAAAAGGGAAATGGCGTGAAAACTCACCGGCGATTGTTCATACAATACACGGTCTGGCCTTTCACCCTTATCAAAGTAAATGCTTGAATAAATTTTATATCGCCGTCGAAAGGTCTGCTGCAAAGCGAACGGATTCTTTCATCAGCGTCGCTGACGCAATGACCACTCAGGCAACTGCCGCCGGCATAGGTCAGCCCGAGCAGTTTATTACCGCTTATTCTGCGATAGAGGAAGATGATTTCTTAGAGCCAATCTCACAAGAGCGTAAAGAAGATTTCCGCAGCAAGTATGGAATCCCGAAAAACGCGATTGTGCTGGTCACAATTGCTCGGCTCTTCATGCTCAAAGGTCACAAATACATTATTGAATCAGCAAAGACTCTTTCCGAAAAATTTCCCGTCGCTCTCTGGCTCTTCGTTGGTGATGGCAACCTCGCCGTGCGATTCAAAAAACAGGTCCACCAATTGGGATTAGCCAAAAAAATCAAATTCACCGGCCTATTGCCGCCGAGCCAGATTCCACTGGCGATTGCCTCATCGGATATACTCGTGCACTGCTCGCTGAGGGAAGGCCTTGCCCGCACTTTGCCGCAAGCGATGCTCTGTGCAAAACCGGCAGTCTCCTTCGATATCGACGGTGCAAGAGAAGTGGTAAATGAGAACACCGGATGCCTTGTTGAGCCGGAGAATATCGAACAATTAACGAGAACCTGCGCGGAATTGATACAGAACGAAGAGCTAAGAGACAGACTCGGCAAAGCTGGCCGAAAATTCGTAAAACAAAAATTCGCACCAAAAACAATGGTCGACACGATTGAATCAGTGTACAGAAAACTTACTACAAACAATGAACTATGAACTAAGGACTGAATATGAAAAGTTACAGAAAAGAGCTGTGGTTTAATACAACAGGTCGACGGGAATTCATGAATATAACGCCGCATGTTGAAGAATGTCTGACAGAAAGCGGCATCAAGGAAGGTTTTGTGCTATGTAACGCTATGCACATTACCGCCAGCGTCTTTATCAACGATGACGAGTCCGGCCTGCATCAGGACTTTGAGGTTTGGCTGGAGAAATTGGCGCCGGAAAAGCCGTATTCGCAGTATCGGCATAACGGTTTTGAGGACAACGCCGACGCTCACCTCAAACGCAGCGTCATGGGCAGGGAAGTTGTAGTGGCTGTTACCGATGGCGCACTTGATTTCGGGCCGTGGGAGCGTATATTTTACGGTGAATTCGACGGTAAAAGAAAAAAGAGGGTTCTGGTAAAAATCATCGGCGAGTGAGTAGGTAAATTAACCAGAGCAAACCGAATAATTCAGCCTTGGGGACTTGGTGAACTTACTGTTGTTCTTATTTGAGGTGGTGGGGGTATCGCTTACGGGCGTGATGGCGCCGGGGCCGATAACGGCTGCGGCTATCGCGATGGGGGCGCGGAATCGATTTGCCGGTGCGCTTATGGCAGTGGGGCACGGCATCGTCGAGTTTCCGCTTATGATCCTGATTATATTGGGGATGGATAAGATACTTAAATCCGCCTCGACCAAAATTGTAATTGGCTTTGCCGGCGGGTTGTTCCTGATGATTATGGCAGTCCGGATGCTGATCAGTTTGAGAAGTTCAGAACAACAGGAAGTCAAGGTGACCAGGAGTGGTCCGGTAGTAGCCGGCATAGTACTGTCGGGAGGTAATCCGTTTTTTTTAATCTGGTGGGCCAGCATAGGATTGAATCTTGCGATTTCTGCAACTGGCTTTGGGATATGGGCCTTTGTGTTGTTTGCGATTGTGCACTGGCTGTGCGACCTTATTTGGTTTAGTCTCCTGTCGTGGGCGAGCTTCAAGGGATCAGTGCTGCTTGGGCCTCGGAATCAAAATATCGTTTTGCTGATTTGCTCGGCGGCACTGCTTGTCTTCGGCCTGTTCTTCATCTATAATGCGTCAACTACCCTTATGAAACTACTTTAAGGAAGTAATATTAGTTAATTTTTGCAGAAAGGAAATTCATTGTGGGCATTGAGAAATCACTAAAGAATTCAAGTGTACCAGGGAAAGTGGCAATCTTGTCGCGGTTGTTCTTAATTGCAGCATTGGGCGTTGTACTCACAGGGGCGGTAGGCTGCGCGGGAGTAACAAAGGGGCCTGTCCTGCTTGGCGTATCTGAACACCGAGCTGCGCTTATGTGGGAGACGGAAATCGAGGGGCCGGGCGAGGTTCTATACGGAAAAGGTAACGTGCTGGACAAAAAAGTCACAACCGAGCCTGTTCAGGTCAAATACGAAATTAAGGAAAAGGGTGAAGCTGATAAGAAAAAGGTCGCCTTCATCCACAAAGCCCAACTCGAAAATCTGGAGCCCGGCAGCGCGTACAGTTATCGAGTTACCGGCCCGAGGGTCCCCCTTTTACAACAAATTGCAATGTTGGGTCGATCCCGGATTCAACACAAAGTCTACAAATTTCGTACCGTGCCGGATGAAACCGATGAGGTAACATTCCTTGTCTATGGCGACAGCCGAACCGACCCTAAAACTCATCGAAAAGTGGTAGAACAGATGATGAAGAAAAAGGTCGATTTCGTGGTGCACTGCGGCGATTTGGTGAGCAGCGGTGATAGCTATAGACAATGGGGACCTCAACACTTCAGTCCTGTAAAGGGCTTCGTTGAGACTATGCCTATGTATATTATCAAGGGCAATCACGAAGGCAACAACGGCAACTATGAAAAACTGCTTGTCCCCGAAGACCGGAAGAACAGCTTCAGTTTCGACTATGGGCCGCTGCATTATCTTTGTGTGGACAACGCTTCCAAAGGCCTGAAAACTGAAGAACTCTTAAAAATGATTGCTTCTGATGTCAAAAACAGCACAGCTCGCTGGAAATTCGTAAACTATCACATACCAAGCATTAACTTTGGCGGTCACTGGTCGGCATGGGGCTCTCCCGATGCACTGCCAATGCTTTCGAAATCCGGCGTTGACTTTGTCATTACAGGCCATTCGCATCAGTATGAGCGGTTTCGACCTGTTGCTCCGCCGAGTAATAGCGATGGAGGTTATGTCACTTATATCACCTGCGGCGGCGGCGGCGCACCGCTGAGTCGTATCAAGCAATCTATTTACCACGCCGAGGCAGGAAAAATATATCATTTCTGCCTGTTTCACATCAAGGGTGATGAACTCACGATGGATACCTTTGACATCAACGGCAAGATAATCGATCATCTTAAGATAGTCAAAACCGATGGCCGGCTGAATAAGCAGTACTTGTGGACAGCGGTGCCGGTGGCAGCAGTTCATCTCCACCAGAATTTGTACAGGGCCAAGCCAACGCGGCTGTCAACACGGCCGAAGAAGAATCAACCATTTAATGTCACTTACAAGTTATCGGTTCCTGCGTTGGGAGAACCGGCGAAAATGACATTTAAGCTGCGTTCTGACCAGGGAAAATATAAACTCCCGGGGCCGAAAACTCTTATGATTCCGAAAGAAGGAGGAACTTTCAATGTCGAATTTGCTGTGGTGCCATTGACTGAGGTGAAGGTGTCGAAAAAACCGATTGTGCCGGCACTGTCGCTTGAATGCCACTATGAAATCGGCCGCGTAAAGGAACAAATAAGCCACCCCATTATTGCTAAACCCTGAAAGACACCGGGAGCTTAGGCTTTACTGTCTCGTTCAGCAGTGTTGTCTGAAGTTGATGGCGTTTGGAGGTCACCAAGAATTTGTTTTAGATTGTACTGGGCCAAAGCACTTCGCTGGGCCTGGGTTATTTGTTGCAGAGCATCAGGCTGCTCGGTTGTTGATTGAGCAAAACCAGCCGTGGCCACAGCTTCGGCAATATCGGACAATTTAATATTTGCCGGGTCTCTGGCCGGTAGGAAACCTGTCTTAGGGTCGGAGGTCCTGGCTATCAGTTTACTGTCAACAAGATGCTTGAGAAACTTTTCCCCGAACTCGGCTGGAATATTCAATTTGCTGCATATAACCTCCGCCTCGACCGGAGCATCGTTTTTCTCGAATGCAATAGCAATCTCCCTGACTATATTTATGGCTGTCAGATCGTTGGCGATGAAATACTCCTCCGTTTCTTTGGCAGCGGCAATCTCAGCAGCGTCAAGACTCGTTAAGTGCTGAGTAGTAAATGTCAACAGCAGCCCGAACAATACAATCAGCCATGTGATATAAATCGAGAAGACGCTCAGTGGTATAAGCCCCATTACCCCATAAACCTTACTGTAAGGGATGAATTCAGTAACATATTGCCCAAAGCCCCACTTTGCAAAACTCCAGACCAGCGCCGCCATGGCTGCTCCCCAAATGGCTGCTTTTGCTTTAACCTTTGTATTGGGCAGAATAAAATATAGCAGAAAAAAGGCGACAGTCGCGACGATATAAGACAGAAGAATTGGGGCAATGTTTGACAGGGTGGTTTCTTGTATCTGTTTCAGATCAGCATATTTTGTGCTGGCGAAAACGCCCAGGCTGAGAAACAAAAGCAACGGCCCAAGTGTCAAAAGTGCCCAATAGTTGATGATTCGATGCACAAAACTTCTGTTGCGGGCAACGTGCCAGATATTGTTAAATGCTCTTTCTATTCTTGACAGCAGAGCCAGCGCTGCCCAGAAAACAATTGCGATACTAAAGAACGCGATGGAACCTTCATCTAATCTTGTGAAGAAACTTTCGGCTATATTATCGAGATATTCTGTGAGCGCTATTTTTTCTTCCGGTTTTTTGGGGTCCGGCGTATATTCAATAGTTGTCAGAGGAAGCTGATCATAGACTGCATTTTTCACTTTCTCGCCTACGTCACTATAAACGGGGAATAATCGAAATATTAAAAGTAATAAGATGGCCAGCGGGACAATCCCGAAGATTGTATAATATGACAGGGCGGCGGCCTGTTGGCCTGCGCGGTTCTTTCTCAGCAGTCTCGCACAGTGCGACCATAGTTTAATTTGAAATACCGCAAAACGGCCGGCTTTGCCAAGCTGTGTCGTAGGTGTGGACAAGAGCTTCTTTAACATCTTTGTCCCTTTCTACTTAAACTGGTTTCTCAAACGCCTTTTATTGCCTCTGGAGCCCTTCTTATGGATTCCTATCACAATGTCGTCAATCGGGGAGGGGGTCCTTTACTCAAACAGTTTTTCAAGACCCTTTAGCAACTGCTTTTCTAATTGTTTTTTTAATTGATCTTCGAACAGCTTCCCCATGTCGAGTTCGGGTTTATCGATAGTGCCCGTAAGTGACAGAGATATCCTGTCATCGGCTTTTTCACCGACCCTTACTGTTCTGCCGCTCATAGTGTAAGGCAGGGTTACTGTCATATTCACACTATTATCCAGGCCAATGGCGCCTTTGAAATTGACCGGATTGTCACCGATATCCATTTGCATGTCCTCATATTGAAGCAGGCCGTTCTGTAAAACAAATCTTGTCGGGTGGATTTTCATGTTGACAGTTGAATCTTGCTGCCCGGTTGAAGAAAGGATTAGTCCTAACAATCCGATTGGCTTGAGTTTTAGTTTGTCTGCGTCAATAGTTCCGATGACTTCCAATTCATTTTTGCTCGCGCCAGCTAATGGTATCGCGAGTCGTTCGGCGCTGAAATTAGCTACGCCAGTGACATCAACAGCACCCAGGAAAATTGGATTAACATACACAAGAAGCTTTCGGCTCATAACTTCATTGACTTGGACGTTTTTTATCTCAACGGGCTGAGTAGTTTTCAAAAGTATCGGTTTTTTCTTGAAATCGGCTTCGGCGGCAAAATTTAATTGGCCGTTGTTGACTGTTGTTGAGAACGGCGCTATCTTTAGCAGGCCGTTTTCAATTTGAATATCCACCTCAGTAGGGCCAAAATTCAAACCCATATACTGGGCCTTTGCAAATCCCACTTTGGCTTTGGTATTAAGATTCTCTAATAATTTGTCTTTTTGACCTGTGGGATATTCGCAGGTAAAACTAATGGAATCTTTTCTTTGCCCCTCTAATTTCAAACCCTGTGGCAGGTATGGAGCTGTAATAGTGCTGACAGCTGCCCAGTCGTACTCACAATCAACTCGCCCCTCCAATTTGGTTTTGCCATCTTTGCTGACCTGGCTAAATTCACCTTTATGAATCTTTATTTGTGGGCTTATCAATTGCAGCTTTTTGACATTAACAGTTTTTTGTAGGGGATTAACTTCCGTGTCGAAAACGATTGATACATCATTTGCCTCAAAAGGTTTCTGCCCCGGATAGTTGACTTTCAGATTTTTAATGTGTGTCGCATCAGTTGCGACCCGATAGCCCTGCTTTTCGAATCTAATTGAGACCTCGGATTCAGCGGCGCCGGCTAATTGCATTTTTTTCGGAAAAGACGCGAACATTACCGCAAAAGGTGTGGCTTTTTGCAAATCAACTTTTGCAGTTACGGTCATCTCCACAATTTTTTCGGCCTTTTTACCTATTGGCACTACGCCATCTTTAATATCTACCTGGCCAAAACTTGTGATTGCTTTTATCGAATCGATGTTAACAACGCGGCTTTTTCGATCATAGCCGACGGCGAACTCTATATCGGTCTGCGGCTCAGAGATGCTCGCGCCATCTTTTTTTGAAGTTATGCGAAGATTCTTGATAGTTGATGAGCCGACAGCGGTAATTTGCTGCTTTTTGGCAGATATCGTTCCTTTCTCGATGACTTGGCCGGCAAACCGATATTTGCCCATGTCAAAGAATTGCCCTAACTGCGCCTGTAACGCCGACAGGTCGATATCGGCAGTGTACTGAAGTGATTCGCTGGTGCCGGAGCAATCGATTTTGCCGAATGATGCAGTGAAACCGACCTTATCAAAGATTACCTTGTCCTTCTCGGCAGTAATTTCAGCCTCGACCTTGATGGGTTGCTGCAGAGCTATGGTTTTGCCGTCAACGGTTCCTTTCAGCTCCTCAAGACTTGCTTTGCCGGTAACTTTCCTTTTTCCATTCTTTGTTACTGTAGAAACCGTGCCGCTCAATTTGCCGGATGTTACTTTCATTCCCTCTTTTAGGCCTAATGTATGTGGCATTTGTGAGAGAAGCGCTGCCAAGTCACAACTGAAGGTGCTCTGCAGGTCGTATTTTGAATCAGCCTTTACAAAGTCAGCCAGAGATTTGAACGTGGTCGGCACGACGCCGGTTGCCTGTGCCTTCAACCAGTCAGCCTGAACTTGAAGGTTGTTAATATTTATCAACTCTTTATCGCTGGAAAGTTCTATCTCGACGATCAGGAGGCTGGTTTTCAGTCTGTCGTCTTTTAGCCTGGGACTCATTAGGTCCAGGTTCTTTGCTTTGATGTCGGCGCTAAGATTTTCAAATCTACCGTCTTTCATTTCACTTTTGATATTTGCCGAGACTTGGCCTTGAGCATCAAGCTCAACTCCAGCCCACGCAAGAAGCGGCCCTAAAGAACCGAGATCTAAATCATCGACCTTAACAGTCAGGTCACCGCTGGTCCCTTTTAAGGTCCAGCCTTTTTTGGTGGTAATTTGACCTTCTGCGCTTATTTTCGAGGCGCTGCCCTGTTTAGCCACGACCATAGTCATGTCGAAATCGGTTCGCTTGCTCGGCAGGCGCAGATTCAGCTTTGAGTTTATCTGTGCTATCTCAACAGTGCCAGCCTGTGGGTCTGCCACTTTCAAATTGCCGTTATTGATAACAAGGTCGACTTTTCTGATCGGCAGGGCAATTGGCCCTGATTTTTTATTGGCCGGGGGCTTTTGTCGGCTGTCCCTGGCTTTCTTTGGCTGCTGAGCTTTGAGATTTATCTCCACTCTCGGCTCATCGATTATCGTTTCCCCTAATGAGACGCGTCCAAACAAAATGGAGCCATAGTGAGGTTTTGTGGTGATTTGCTTTACCTCAACGGACGTCTGCCCGGAACTGTCGTTAAAGCTAACATCTGTGACCTTGATACCTTTCCACCAGCTCATCGAAAGGCTGGCAAAATCTATTTTGCCGTCGAGGGAATTGTTGATTTTGGTCAGTATTATTGTTCGGCCTTTCTCGGATGACACAATAACAGGCACAAGAAACACCGCTGACACAATTAAAACGACTATAAATGCCGAAACGAGCTTGAGTATTCTTTTCTTGTTCTTTCTTTTCGGCCTGCTTATCACATTTTCTTTGGCTTGCATGACCTAATCCCCCAAAAAGTTAGTTTCTGAATAAGAAATGGCTTTAACTAAAGAGCACAAGAACTCAAGATACTTCTGACCTGTACATTTTTTGTCAAAGTCAATCGAGCATAATCTCGTCCGATTTATTCTTGACTAATAGGTCAACTCTGTCGACGCATTCTTTGGTGATATCATCGACTTGTTTCTTGTCTTTATCCAGTTCATCTTCGGTGATAAGTTTGTTTTTTTGCTGTTTTTCAAGCTGCTTATTTGTGTCTCTTCGGATATTACGAATACTGACCTTTGCCTGTTCACCCATCTGTTTAGCCTGGCCAACGAGCTGCTTTCTTCTTTCCTCGCTAAGGGATGGAATATTGAGCCGGATGATTTTGCCGTCCAAGATCGGCGCAATGCTCAAATCGCTGTTTTTGATTGCCTTTTCGATATCTTTGAGCGAACCAGGGTCAAACGGCTTAATCACAATCGTATCTACTTGTGGCGTTGCCAGTGTTGCCATCTGTTTCAATGGCGTAGGCGTCCCATAATAATCAACTTTCAAGTTCTCAACCGGCCCCGTGGAAGCTCGCCCGGTCCGAACCGCTTTTAGTTCATCCTGCAGGAATTCAACCGCCTTTTTCATCTTGGATTCACTCTCGGAGACTATTTCATTTGTAGACATCTGCAATCCCATTTCGTATTGTATTTGTTCCGGCAATACGCGATACGCGTCACGAGCTACGGATTAGTGTGCCAATTTGCTCGCCGCAAATAGCTTTTGCCATGTTCTCTTTTTTGTAGATATTCAAAACGACAATCGGGATATTGTTATCTCGGCAAAGACTTATTGCCGAATGGTCCATCACTCTAAGGTTTTTTTTAAGCACATCATCGTAGGATAATTCTTCAAATAGCCGGGCGTCCGGTTTTTTTTCGGGATCATCGCTGTAGACACCATCAACCTTTGTGGCTTTTATAAGGATGTCCACATCAAGTTCGGCAGCTCTTAAAGCCGCACAAGTATCGGTGGTAAAGAAGGGGTTTCCGGTTCCGCCGGCCAGTATCACAACTCTTCCCAGTTCGAAGTGGCGAATTGCGCGTCTGCGGATAAATGGTTCACACATTGCAACAACCTCTATCGCACTCATGACCCTCGTTGGTTGATCTGATTTTTCAAGCGTCTCCTGCAGGGCACAAGCGTTAATGATAGTAGCTAACATTCCCATATAATCGGCGGTATTTCTGGGTATATGGCTGGTTTGGGAGAAACTCTCACCTCTTATAAAATTACCGGCCCCGACAACCACAGCGACTTGTGGGCCAAGTCTGCATATTTCCAATATCCTTTCGGTCAGCGATTCAAGGGCAGGGCCGTCAATCCCGGATTCCCCGGGTTTACAAAAACTTTCCCCTGATAGTTTCAGCAGCACACGATTATATTTGCTCTTTGCCATTTAATTGGTATCTCGCCTGAGATACTGTTCACGATTCATGAGACACGATTCTTAGCCGACTTCAAATCTGACAAATCTTTTTATTTTAGCTTTTCCCCCGGCTTGTTCAGCGGCTTCAGTGAGAACCTGCTCAACAGATTTGCTGTTGTCTTTGACAAATTGCTGATGCAAGAGACAATTTTCAGAAAAAAACTTCTTCAACTTGCCTTCCACGATCTTATCTATGATATTTGCGGGCTTATTTTTAACCTGCTCAGCGAAAATAGCTTTTTCCCGTTCAACTGTTTCAGGATCAATGCCATCTTTATCCAGAGACAACGGCTTGGTCGCAGTGATGTGCATCGCTATATCGGACGCTGCCTGCTTTAGCACACCTTCAGCCGCAGTCGTTTCATCACTTGTTTCGATCTGAACTATTGTGCCAACTTTCTCGTTGAAGTGAATATATGTACTTATAAGTCCCGGGCCGTCGAGCTTATACTTTGCAAAGTCACCGACCTGTGTTTTCTCGCCGGTTTTGCTGACAGTTTCAGTCAAGATATCGTTGAACTTCTTTCCATCAACGATTGATTCCAGGATATTGTTGACCCCTTCATCGGCCGCACAGGCCAGGGCGGCGTCGGCTAGGGCTTTTGCTGCGGCCACAAAGTCATCGCTCTTGACTACAAAGTCGGTCTCGCAGCAAAGAGTTGCCATCGCAGCCGCCTTGCCGTCGGCGCTTACTTTGCAGACAACTGTCCCCTCTGAAGTTTCTCGTTCAGCACGTTTTGCTAAAGTGGCAAGCCCCTTCTTCCTTAGTATCCCCATAGCTTGCTCGATGTCCCCGTTTGCTTCTTGCAAGGACCTTTTGCAGTCCATCATCCCTTGGCCGCTCATCTTTCGCAGTTTCATCACCATCGCTGCTGAAATCTCTGTCATTTTAAAAACTCCTAATATCGTATTACGTGATGCGTCCGGAATTGGTTATTTACACAATACGCACTACGAGGTAGATTGTTTTGGTTCTTGCTGCTCAGTTTCACCTTTTTGTGCCGGTTCTGCAATTGTTGGTGTTTCCTCTTTTGGTGGTGTCTCCTCGGCAACGGTTTCGGCACCACCTTCACTCGCACGAGCCAGGCCCGGCCTTTTTGAGCGGACTCGCCTCGGCCGTTGCTTTGGTTCCGGACGAGCTGAAACCATCGTTTTGCCAATTGCCACTGCGTCGCCCAGCTCGTTTAGTATCAAACCAATCGCTCGGATGGAATCATCATTCGCCGGAATCGCCACATCCACTGTGTCAGGGTCTGAATCCGTATCGAGAAGTCCAACCGTTGCAATCCCCAGCTTTTTGGCTTCACACAAAGCAAGATATTCCTTTTTGGCGTCAACTACTACAACAACGCCCGGAAGCTGAGACATTTTTCGAATGCCATCCAGATTACTTTTTATCTTTCGCATCTCGCGTTTCAATCTCGAGGCCTGCTTCTTGCTCTCACTCTCAAGTGTTCCGTCCTCCTGCATAGCTTCCAACTGTTGAAGTCTCTGCAGTCGGGACCTTATAGTCCTGAAGTTGGTAAGCATACCGCCGAGCCATCGCTCAGAGACGTAGTGCATCCCGCACTTGTTCGCGACAGTCTGAACTGCCTTTTGTGCCTGACGCTTTGTGCCTACGAAAACTACATCTTTACCCGAGGAGACCACTTCAGCAAGAAGCTTTCGAGCTATTAGCAACCCCTTTAAGGTCTTTTTCACATCGATAATATGAATATTACCGCGCTTTGCGAAGATAAACGGGGCCATTTTGGGATTCCATCGGCTTACGCTGTGTCCAAAATGCACCCCTGCGTTAATCAGTTCACGAGCCAGTTCTTTAGTCACAAAAACCTCCAAACATTTTAAAAAAACTTCTCTCATCCGCCACATACGGACAGCCAAAGCACGAAATTTAATGCAAACCCCATAATATGTCAAGAATTTATGTCAAGAATTTTTGCTAAATCTAACGTTGTACGATATTTGGGCGGTGTTACGTTTTCGGCTTATTCGCAGCCTGGCGTGCTTTGTGCCGGTCGATATTTGTTTACGGCATTGCGTGTTGCCAGGCGCCGGAGGCGTCAGGCAGTTTACCGGCCTATTCGGGGATTTACCGCTATTTCGAGGGCAACAGACAGCAATGAATAGATAAGAATACCGTATTCAGCGGTTTCTGGGGGCAGCACTGATGGAAGAATCCGGCTTTACCAACTCAATCCGTGAAATTTTGCGGGAAAGTATCACTGCACACAGCCTGCGCCGCCAAAACAGAAATTGCTTATTGAAGGGGTAAAAAATGGAAACAGGAAGGAAAAGAACAAAAGTGATTGTGAGTGTACCGGCTTTGGCCGGATTGGTATTTATGAAGCCGGCGACATACACGGCCAACTACAACAACCGGAATCACATATATGTATCTGGTTCGGACAACTGCATTGAGGAAAACTTAGTGGCCAATTCCACTAACCGAATCAAAGTTTCCGACACCGGCAACATTATTATCAAAAACAAGGCTTATGCTAACACCACCAACTCTTCAGCCGTTAATACCAGATGGAAATTATGATATTAGGATCGGTCTTTTTGGCCTGAATATTACCCGTCACTGTGTTAGTGCGTTTTATCGTAATGCCGGGATTTTCTTTTAGCCATTTGGTGATTTGCTCATCAAGAAATTCTAAAGCGCCGGGGTGCAGTTTTGTAAAGAAGGTCTTTACACAAGTGATTCGATTGGTGGAAACCCTTTTTTCTTCCACCTTTTTTACCGCCGGCTTTGGCACCGCGATCTTCGGCGCCGCAGTCCTGGGTGCCTGCGGTGTGTTGCTGCCGCCTAAACTCAAAGGCGAATGTGAAACACTCGCTTTGCTCGTACCGTCGTCGAAGGGAATAGGCTTATCAAGGTCTTCGCCTAAGGGAATTGGCTGATTGAGATTTGCGTTGCCGGGAACGTTGCTAATATCTATATTATCCATACATGACACTCCTTCAAAAATTAAATATTAATAATGCCACTTAGGTATGAAAAAAACCCATTTTGCGATATATCACAAAATGGGGACTCACACGGCTCAACGCCAAACTAAAATAACGGCTGATTTTAGCCGGATAGATCATCGATTTGTTAGACCTTTTTGGCTACTCAGTTTCAGCTTTGTTCTTTTGAATCACCTTCCTGTTCGGGCTTCTCAGTCTTTGCCTGTTCAGTTTCTTTTTTGGCCTCTTCAGCGGCTTCCTTTTTTGCCTTTGCTTCAGCTTCTGTTTTGGCCTTTTCTGCGTCGGCTTTTGCTTTTGCGGCTTCGGCCGCTGCCTTTTCCGCATCAGCTTTTGCTTTTACAGCTTCGGCCGCTGCCTTTTCCGCGTCAGCTTTTGCTTTTTCAGCTTCGGCTGTTGCCTTTTGCAAATCGGCTTTGACTTTTTCGGTTTCTGCCTTTAGCTTTTCAGTCTCGGCTTGTAATTTTTCTATTTGAGTTTGTGCTTGCTTCATAGTGGCTGCGGCTTTTTCTGTGGCTGTTTTTGCGTCGGTTTGTGCTTTTGCCGTATCTGCCTTTGCTTTTGCGGTATCAGCCTTGGCTGTGGCTACTTCAGCTTTTGCCGTTGCAGTTTCAGCTTTTGCCTGCTGTTCGACGGCAGCGGTTTTTTCTGTGGCTGTTTTGGCACCAGCCTTTGCTTTTTCGGCCTCGGTTTTTGCCCTCTCGATTTGCTCCACAGCATCTCTGACAGCGGCCCTGGCCTCTGCTTTTTCCGCCTCGGCCTCCGTGCGTGCCTTTTCAGCATCCTTGGTTTTGCGCTCTTTCTCGCGTTTACCCTCTAACATATCGAGAGGATTATGAATACCTCCGGAGGAAGATGGATTCCGTTTTCTTTCGACCTCTTCCGTCATTTCTTCCCTTGGGATACCACCGGTGGAGATGCTCGGAGTTAATATGAATATAGTTTCCACGGCCCTCTCTTCAAAATCTCTGCCGGAGAACAGCATGCCGAGCAGGGGTATGTCTTTTAGGAATGGAAAGCCGCGGAGGACGTCACGCTTCTCACTCTTCCTAAGGCCACCTATAATTAGACTCTCACCGGGCCTGATGCGGTTTTCTTTGTTGGTGATTTTTTTTGTGGTGACGATGGGCAACTGTTTTATACCCTCGGGTGTTAGCTTTGATCCGATTACGATTTCTGTTTCCAGGCCTATATAACCGTCTGCAAAGACATGAGGAGTGATTTCAAGCGAGTCGACTATGTCTACCCATTGGGTTGATACGGTAAAGAAGTCGGACCGCGTATCCTGAAAGGTTGTCCTATCGACCGGCACCCTCTGACTTGATGAGATCTTGGCCGGTTTGCCGTTGACGGTTTCAAGTGTGGGGTTCATCAGGATTTTAAGATAACCATGTGACTCTAATATGTCTATAAGAGCCAGGAATTTATGATCCTTACTCAAATAGCCAACGTTCAGACCCATTTTGGCGCGGCCGAACTCCCTCAGTGAAGCGCCGGGAAAAGTGGCGATCGGATCGTTCTCTAATAACCACTGGACAACATCTCTTCCAAAAGGTCTGGCTGAAGGCATCGCCGAGATACTCTCACCGAGCAGGTTCTCAATAGACACGGTGGTTTCCCAGTCCAATGTCTTGTCCGCATATACTTCGGAAATAAGACAATTTATTTTGACCTGAATCGGCTGGATATCGACATGTTGTAACGTCTCGAGTACTGCTTCGACGTCTTCCCTGGTAGGGCATCTTACTATCAACTGGTTGGTGATAGCAATACTACTGACAGTGTAGTCCTTGACGGTAGTTGATTTTGCCTTTGCGTTAGTAAGTATTGTGGCAAACTGCTTATGGACAATAGCTTCCAATTCGGCGGCGGAAAGGTGCCGGCAGAAGTAAAACAGTTTGAACTCCGGTGCTCCACCGACTATTTGCTCGACGATTTTGGGCGGCTCTTTATAAATACTGGGAAAAGGAATGTTGGGTTCGGTGAAGGTTTCAACTCTACCCAAATCATCGAGTATGTTGTTGGACTCTCGGCCGGCGCTCTTATCGGTTAGAAAATCCCCGCAACCTCCAATCCACAGACCAACACCTATCGCCAAAGCTTTGATTAGCTTTAGGCTGAAGCTAATTTTCTGGGTGCTATTCATAATTGCACACCGTCGTTATAGACTCAAGCCTATAGGATTTACTCCACTTTCATTTTAATGTTATCAACATTATTAAAGACGGTATACACTCTTATTGTATTGCATATTTCTTTATCGTCAAGCATATTCGAAAAAAGTTAAAGAAAAAGACACTATCGATTTTACCCAAATTAACATTTGACCAACCCGCGTTTTTATGCTATTTTTATCGGGTTATGGCAAAAAAAAAGCAGAATAGTGCAATTATTGGCTTTGTGGCATTGGGCTGTCCTAAAAATATTATAGACAGTGAAAAAATGTTAGCTGAAATCGCCCAGGCGGGTTTTCTTATAGCCCAGGACCCTCAAAGCGCGGATGTCGTTGTCGTCAATACCTGTGGTTTTATCGCCCCTGCCAAAGCCGAAGCGCTCGAAGCAATAAGACACGCCGTCCACTGCAAACTCAATGGCACTGTAAAAAAAGTAATTGTCGCAGGTTGTCTCCCGGAGAGATTAGGCCGGCAGCTTTTCGAACAGGCTGACGGTATCGATGCCATTGTAGGTCTTGGCCAGCGCGATAACATTGCTCAGATAATACGAAAAACTATTCATTCTAATCGGTCGGTAGCTTTCCTGGATCAATCGCCGCAAACAATCAGTGACGATAGAGCCAGGTTACTCATTACCCCGAGTCATTGGGCGTACCTGCGAATCAGTGAGGGCTGCAATCATAAATGCTCTTTTTGCACCATACCGGCAATCAGAGGTTCGTTTAGAAGCAAGCCTGAGAAACTTGTTCTGGCCGAAGCCGCCGAATTGGTTTCGGCAGGAGCGGTCGAATTAAATATTATCGCGCAGGACACGACATGCTACGGCCGTGATTTGAAAATAAAAAATGGTTTGAGCAAGCTGTTAAAGAAACTTGAGAAAATTGAGGGGCTAAAATGGATTCGATTGATGTATCTATGCCCGGCAGGTATTGACCAGAAGCTTATCGAAACCATTGCAGCAAGCGAAAAAGTCGTCCACTATCTCGATGTCCCAATCCAGCACGTAAACAATGAAATCTTAAAAGCTATGCACCGGACCGATACAAAAGACCGGCTCCAGCGGCTGATTGAAAACTTACGTTCGGCCATCCCCGATTGTCTGCTGCGGACAACCATAATAGTTGGCTTCCCTTCAGAAACCGACCGGCAATTCAACGAGCTGCTGGGATTTATCGAATGGGCTCAATTCGATGCCCTCGGCTGCTTCAAATTCTATCGGGAATCCGGCACCGGCGCCGCCGATATGTCCGCCCAGGTACCTGACCGGGTAAAGCAGCAGCGTCTCGACGAGTTGATGCTTACCCAGCAGAAAATCGCCTTTGCCAAAAACAAGAGCAGAATCGGCGGCAAACTTACTTGTCTGGTTGACTCTGTTGATAACAAAAGCACCGGCCGGGGAAGATTTTACGGCCAGGCACCCGATATCGACAGCATCTGTATCATACAGAATTGCTCAGCAAACCCGGGACAATTCATCGACACGAAAGTCGTTGGTACAAAGGATTACGACTTGCTCGTTCAGCAAATTTAGTATTGAATTGCATCTGAAACCACAGTAAACTTGCCGTTATGCTGAAGCTTATTCCGAATATCTTGACCTTTGGCCGCCTCGTCTTGACCATCATCTTTTTGATTATGATCCTTTACGCGCCGCCGCGCTATGCTCAAGGCGAATTGTCCTTTCCGGGCTTTCTTGACATTGCTTTTATCCTTTTTGTCATTGCCGGCCTGACTGATATTATTGACGGTATAGTGGCACGCAAGCTCAATGTTACCAGCAAGTTCGGCCGAATGGTGGACCCGCTGGCTGACAAAGTCCTTGTCTGCGGTGCCTTTATATGTTTTGCGATAATCGGCGAGCCAAAGCTTTTCAATTTCGGCCCGGTGGTTTTGGCAATTATCCATTGGTCAGTGGCCGGAATTCTCATCTCAAGAGAAGTTTATGTGACGGTATTACGGCATATTGCCGAAGCTCGCGGCATCAGCTTTGCCGCCACTATCTCAGGCAAGGTCAAAATGTTATTGCAGTCTTTTGCCATCGGGACCGTGATAATGAAAATGGCTCATATCCAGACCGCTCGGTGGGGATATTGGTTCACTACCGTGACATTTGCGTTGATGCTGGCAGTTACTGTTATCTCAGGCCTGAGAGCAACTCAGCGAAGTTGCTGGAAAACGGCGGCAAAACCCCCACAACCTGCTTCTGATTAGCAATCTTTAGCTGATGGGTGTTTCAAGTAAAAAAACCTTTATATAAGGAAAGAGGGATATGAAAATTCAATCATTTGATATGACAAAGCTGGTACTATTGTGTGCTGTTTTTTCCGTGTTCACAACTCTGGCGCCAACAGTATACGTCCGGGCCAAAGCAAGCCAGGCAGAGAAGGTAGAGGCATTTATGCCGCCGGTTCCGCAGGGCAAAAAGTGGAAGTTAGCGTGGAGCGATGAATTCAACGGCACAAAGGTCGACGAGTCGAAGTGGGAAATCCTTGGCGACTCCAAGCGGCGAGATGGTTTCTGGGTGAAAGAGGATTCCTATCTGGACGGCAAAGGGAATTTGATTCTTTGCACGAAGAAAGATGGCAGCCGTTATACCTGTGGGGCTGTGCGGACTAAAAGCAAATTCGAGCATAAGTTCGGCTATTGGGTGGCTCGATGCAAATTTCCAAAACAGCAGGGGCACTGGCCCGCATTTTGGCTTCATACAAACAGCGTCGGTAAAGTAGGAAACCAGGGCAGGGACGGCACGGAAATAGATATTATGGAAAAACCCTGGCGGGAAGATAAAATAACCCAGAACTTACACTGGGATGGTTACGGAAAAGAGCATAAACACGCCGGCCAAAGTTCCACAATACCAGGCATAAGCGAAGGATTCCATACCTTTGGTCTGCACTGGACGCCGGACGAATATGTTTTCTATGTTGACGGCAAAGTGACATGGCGCACCAGTGCAGGCGGTGTTTCACAGGTGCCGGAGTATATAAAACTTACAGAAGAAATTGGAAAATGGGGCGGTGATATAACAAAGGCCAAGCTTCCCGATCACTTTTTAACCGATTACGTCCGTGTTTATGACATGGTGGATAACGATGAGACGGCTGCACAGCAGGATATCATTCGCAGGGCCGTAAACGTCAGGCCTTCGCCCCGACAGCTTGCCTGGCAGGAATTGGAATTCATCGCCTTTATCCATTTTGGCGTCAACACGTTTACCGGTCGTGAGTGGGGCACGGGCAAGGAGGACCCGAAGATATTCAATCCTGAGAAGTTAGACACCGACCAGTGGTGCCGTATGGCCAAAGCCGCCGGGATGACCCAGGCTATTCTAACGGCCAAGCATCACGATGGTTTCTGCCTGTGGCAGACGCGATATACGACGCACTCTGTAGCTTCGAGCCGTTGGCGCGACGGCAAAGGTGATGTGCTGCGCGATTTGGTCGATTCCTGCAAAAAGTACGGGCTGAAAGTGGGTATATATTTATCGCCGGCCGATTTGTACCAGATTGAAAGCCCCAAAGGCCTGTACGGTAACCTGAGCAAATATTCTAAGCGCGTGATCCCCCGGCCCGTGCCCGGTCGTCCATTCCGGGACAAGCGGACCTTCAAATACCTCGTGGATGATTACAACGAGTACTTCCTTAACCAGTTATTCGAGCTGCTGACCGAGTATGGTCCGATCCACGAAGTCTGGTTTGACGGCGCACACCCCAAACGCAAGGGTGGCCAGAAATATACATACGCGCAGTGGTATGAAATGATCCGCGAATTGGCGCCGCAGGCCGTAATCTTCGGCAAGGGGCCCGACGTGCGGTGGTGCGGCAATGAGGGCGGGGGCACAAGGGCTGCCGAGTGGAGCGTTGTTCCTATAAGTGCGCCCGTGGGCAAGTTCGCTTGGCCGGATATGACAGCGAAGGACCTCGCAAGCCTGCCCAAACTTCAAGACAGCCTCAATCGCGGCGGATACCTTCATTGGTACCCGGCTGAAACCAATACCTCTATCCGTCATGGCTGGTTCTGGCGCGACGAAAAGCAGCATGTCAAAACGACCGAGCAAATACTCGATATCTGGTATCGCTCCGTCGGGGGCAACTCCGTGTTTCTGCTGAACATTCCTCCCAATCGTGATGGGCTCTTTCCCCAGCGCGACAGCAGGGTACTCCGGGAAATCGGCCAAATCCTTCGCCAAACCTTTAAGACCAACCTGGCCCACGGCGCGACTGCATCGGCCTCAGTGAGCCGCGGAACCGGCTTTGAACCAGCCAATGTGCTCGATGGTGATACAACTACCTGCTGGATGCCGCCCGATTGGACCACACAAGCCGAGCTGGTGGTAAAGCTGGGCAAAGAAAAAACATTCAATCGTGTCATGTTCCAGGAACAAATCCGCAACTACGGCCAGCGCATTGCCAAATTTGCCGTAGACGCATACGTAGATGGCCAATGGCGGCAAATCGCAGAGGGCCAGACAGTGGGCTATAAGAGGATATGCCGCACGCCAAAAGTTACAGCCGATAAGGTGCGAATCCGGATTTTGGATTCACGAGTCTGCCCGACAATATCTAACTTCGCTTTATACCATGCTCGGTCGATACAAACGATTCTCGACAATTGATAACTGGTAAGAATCGTTTGTCAGTTCCCTCACAGTCTTTCCAGAGTAGTGTCGTCTTTTGTGGTGTTATCACAGCAAGTACTCGCTCGGGATTCGCTTCGTTGTTATGCTCGAATGTGCGTTTATATTTTAGGGGTATAGTTTGTTTATTGTCAATTCGGCGACTTTTTTCCTGATTTTAACATTCCCCCATGAAATTATAGTATAAAGCAGATTCACAAACAGTTATTTTTTTCGGCGTACTTTCACACAAAAGTAGCCGTCCTTACTTTTAACTTCTATAACTTCCTGGCCCTGCTCAGCAAAACTCGCCGGAGCATTCCGTACAGGCTCACCTTCGTCAAGCAGCATTTCAAGAATCTCTCCTACAGAAATCTTTTCGAGTTCTATCTTGGCTTTTACAAAGTTCAATGGGCACGCGACTCCCCGCAAGTCAATAACACGGTTTTTTGTTTCGGCCTTGTCTCCCGGAGCCATGGAATTTTGTTGTTGTGTGACCGGCTTGACCCTAAACTTAAGATTAGCATCCAGCGAGAGGAAAAGCTCTTCTACTCGCTTTGCTAAATCTTCGGTTTGTCCCACCAAATCACCGATAGAGTCTTTGTCGCCCATACGCCAGTCAATTGCATCATCGAGCAGTTGCTGTGTCTCGATCTTAACCCAGGCCGGTTTAATGAGATGTTCACTGAAGGCGGCAAAAATCTCTCTGTCCTTTTTCGGTTCTAAACCAAAAGCAACCAGAAGCGCTCTTGCTGCGGCAACAATTGCTTTATACACACTTTCGCTTTTATTTTCTGCCGCTTGCGTTTGGTGTGCTGTCTTGACTGCCTCTTTGGCTTCATCGATATCCAGTTTGATTACGTCCATTACGCCGGCCCCGCACTCACCAGGTCCTCTGCCTGCCAGTGAAAAAGGTTCTTCCGATCCATAGTCATAATAGTAATCATCTGGAAACTGCGCCGAAATAGAGTCGCTGTACCGCTGGACAAGGGTTGTTAGCTGTTGTTTCTCAATCGCATCGGTTTCAAATGCCTCGGCCAACAACTCGGGTATTTTCCTGGCTGGTACTGTACCGATTCTTTCGGCCAAACGCGCATCGCCCTCGACGGTCCTGGCGCCGGCCAAAATGTCGTAGCATGGCATTAATCTTCCGTTTACTCTTTTGGCGTTACCTTGAAATCCTATACTGCCAATGTAATGATGTCCGCATGAATTCGGGCAGCCGCTGATTTTGATTATAGTTTCAGGCTGCGGTATATTGTTTTGGCCAAGCTTCTCTGAAATTGCGTCAGCCAATCCTCTCGATAGGCACAGTCCCAGCTTGCAAGTTGCGGCTCCCGTACAGGCAACTACCCTGGGTTTGTTGTTACCAATTACGTTAATACCAAGATTGCCTAACGCAGATATGGCGTTCTCAAGATTCTCCCTCGGGACCCCTGTTATAAGAAGGTCCTGCAGTTGCGTTGTTCTAACAAGGCCCTGACCATATTCCTCGGCAATCTGCCCAATTTTTACCAAATCATCTGCAGGTATGTCACCGAGATTCAGCCTTAGCTTTATAGTGAATAATCCCGTTGCTTTTTCAGGCAATACATTGTTCCGAAGCGGTGATTGCTCGTCGCTTTCGGAAGTCGAACCCGAGAATCCAAACCTCGAAGCCAGATCCCTTACTTCTGGTCTCTCGCCTTGCAGACCCTGTTTGCGAAGTTCTGCTCGCTCGTCGTTGTACAGCTTGACAAACTCCTTCGCCCCCAATCTTTTCAGCACGTATCGCAATCTTGCCTTGTGCTTATTTGCTCTGTCACCGTATTTATCAAATACTCTTTTAATTGTTTCAGCCACCTCCAGAAATTCGTTATCAGTGATAAACTCCTCGATTTTCACTCCCACAGCAGGATTTGGACCAAGTCCACCTCCGGCATAGACTGCGAAGCCTTTAACTCCGTCTTTGTTGTGCGCAAAAAATCCCAGGTCGGCTATCGACGCAAACGCGCAATCGTCCGAACACCCCGAAAAAACTATTTTGTATTTTCTTGGCAGGTTGTAAGAACTTTTGAACGATAATAGATATTCAGCAGTTGCGATCGCGTATGGTGCAACGTCAAATTCTTCTTTGGGGCATACCCCGGCTCGTGGACACGCTGTCACATTTCGAACTGTATTGCCGCCGCCGCCTCGTGGCGAAAGTCCGGCTTCGAGCAAACTCTCCAGAACAGCAGGAGTATCCTCAATCTTAACTTCATGAATCTGAATGTCCTGCCTTGTCGTAATATGGACAACTCCGTTGCCGTAGGCTTTGCTTAGTTGTGTAATTCGTTCCAGTTGGTAAGGCAAAACAAGCCCGGCACCGATTCGGATTCGCACCATATATTTACCTACAGCCCTTTGCTCATAAATTCCCATCGGCACGCGTTGTGCTCGAAAGGCAATCGGCGAAGTATCGCCTTGAAGGAATTCTTCTACCCGGCTGCGGTAGCCAAGAGTATCCTCTCTTACGCTTTTCGGGATACGCAAAATCGGCTGTTTACTTACGTCCATCGTCATCCTATCGATAAAATTCCAGTTATTCGGCCTCTTGTGAGACTAAAACATATACCGGGCTCCGAAAATAACCGTCATGTCCCGCTCGAGCTGAGAACCCTCCTGGTCTTGCCATACGGGTATCTGTACCAGGGCTTCCAGAATAAAAGACGACAAGGTAAATTTAATTCCCGGTGAAAGATAAAAGACAGACTCTCCCGTATTCTCCACATCGTCGCTACTCAATCGATCTGAACCGATCTTCTTATAGGACAGTTCCAGCACGGGTGCCAAAGAGACGCGCGATTTTTCTCCAAAGCTGAACTGGTATGCCAACGCCCAATCCAGGGATAGTTCATCGCCGGGATTTAGACCACCTTCGCCTTTGTCTGCGAAGCCATTCCATGTGTATGCAATGTTAAAGTCTGTTGCCCAGGGGCCGCTCCGCCACGAAGTGTATACTCCGGGTTGCAGGTCCCAGGTTTCCGACGTAAAAGGATCAGACCCTGTTGGGAATTCCACCCCGAGAGTTGAAGCAATTCCAAAGGTGTAATCAGGCGTGTTACGTCGATATAGTTTGTACTTGCCGAGAACAAACAAATCCTCAAGATCGGTATTTCTGGAACTGGATCCGCTCATAAAGCTTTTTTGATCTTTTAATGTCTGCCTTACCATTAATGTCAGGTCCGGCCGAACTCCATAAGCCAGAATAAAAGGATAAGCATAGGTTTTCATTCTTCGGCCCGCCGCTGTAGGGTCGTTTTTGCGTTGCATATAACGTACTTGTGTTCGAAAAATCCAGCGGTCCTCCGCTGGTGTAAGTCCGGCATCAACACTAATTCCTGCGGCGTTCGCACTGGCTGCAACCAAGACAAGGTTGACCAATGAGCCGAAGCTTATCAATAATAATCTTTTCATTTTTCTCAATTCTCCTGACGGATTAGTTGATTCGTTTACCCACCGTGAAATTAGCACGTCGGATTGCATCGTAAATATCTTCATCACTTAATTCAGCCCCTTCTCGCACCGAGACTACAAGTCGTTTTTTCTGCCAGTTGGCTTCTGCGTGTTTAATGGCCGGGATTTTTTTCACAAGTTTTTCCAGACCTCCATGGCAACCCGGGCAGTCCATTCCGAAAACCTCGTAAACTCGAGTTTCGGAATCTTTCGTAAATTTTGCACTCACATTCGAATTTGTGTTGCTGCAACCGGCCCCACAAACCAACAAGGCCGAAAGAACTAATAACCAACATTTAAAACGTATCATTCTATTGTCTCCTTAATTAATTGTTGCCCCCATTGCAATTACAACGCGGTCATCTCCGGCTTGCGGGGCTGACACTTGGAGTACCGTATTTATGAACTACACTCAGAACAGGTGAACATGAAATGCCGCCTGGATTAATTCCAGGCTGCCCTTCGGGAATCGAAACGCCCAATTTGGAAAAATAATCTTCCCAGGCGGCAAACATCTCGTCTGTATCAGGGTCCTTAAATGTCATCGGCTGTAATGCAAACACAGGCTTATTATCGTTGGCCCGTAAGAATATTTCATAAATCAGTTCCGAGCAATAGTAGGCCCCATTGTCGATAGCGTATACTTTATCATACGGCTTTCCTTTCAAAACAAGAGCTTCTTTAAGCGCTGAAGGTATCAGATGGCGGTATGGCTCCTTCAGTCGTCCTGCCACAACTTTAGGCCGGCCCCTGGCATCAAAGCTGCGACCCAGAAAAGTCCGCAATGGTGTGACCACCACGCCATTTGAAACAGCTTCAATCACAACAGAATTGCCATTGTCATCTTTTGCAGCAATACCGACATGCGAAAAATTTGCTCCCTGGAATCCGGTCGTAACTTTTTCGATAGCATCACAAAGAGGGCCAAGGTCACTGTCCTGGAAAAGCAGGTCTCCAGGCTGAAGTGAAAAACTACGACCTTCTTCAGAAGTACTCTGCCCGCATCCGGCAAATAGCAGATTAACTGAAATTAGTAATAAAATCTGTTTAATAAAACGCATAAACTGTGCTCTGATAAACGCCTACTGTTCTACAATTCTCACCGGTACTTCGGTTACTCTGCCGTTTTCCAAAAGAAAACCCTTCACAGCAGGATGGTCTCGGTTCTCCAGAGAAACGATTACGTAAGTCACATCCAGGGTCAGCGCCAGCCGGATATCTTCAGCCGAAGGCCTGGTTGGCGTCGCTGGATGGCTGTGAAATATGGCCAACATTTCAAGGCCGGATGAGCGAATATCCTTAACCACTTTGAACTGTTCCGCAGGTTCCATCATGAAGTGGTCGCTGCGTTTCTCGGCATTTGTCATCTTGTAGAGCTTTTCGACTCTATTGTTGCTGCCGGCAAGAATCCCACAGGCTTCAATCGGAGCCTCGGCTCTTGCCTGGGCGACCATCTGCTCAAATATATCGACCGGAATTTTCAATCGAGTTATCTTAATCCTCTTTTAAATCACATACAGGCTGCTGTTCGTCTTTTAGTTCGGTTATCGTCGGGCTGCTTCCACAAAGGGGACAGTCCGGATTACGATCTAATTTCGCTTTGTAAAATTCCATTTCGAGTGCGTTATACACAAGCAATGTGTTGGTCAACAGCTCGCCGATTCCAAGCAGATACTTCATTGCTTCGGTCGCCTGGAGCAAACCGATGACTCCCGCCAGTACTCCCAATACTCCCGCTTCAGAACATGATGGCACCACACCTGCAGGTGGCGGAGAACGAAAAATACAACGATAGCAGGTTGTTTCTCCGGGCAATACCGTTATCAACTGGCCGTCAAATCGGAGAATTCCCGCGTGCGAAAAAGCCTTCTTCTCAAAATAGCAGGCGTCATTGATAAGAAATTTGCTCGCGAAGTTATCTGTACCATCGATAACAAAGTCATATTGCCGTATGATCTCCGATATATTTTCAGCAGTTAACCGAGACTGATAGGTCTGGACGGTTACATCGGGATTTATTGCTTGTATTTTGGCCTTGGCCGAATCGACTTTCTCGGTGCCGACGTCGCCTGTATGATGGATAATCTGCCTCTGCAGGTTACTCAGGTCGACCTTGTCGCTGTCGACAATACCAATTGTTCCAACTCCGGCCGCAGCCAAATATAATCCAGCCGGTGCACCCAGGCCGCCGGCGCCAACGATTAACACCTTTGAGCAAAGCAATTTTTCCTGCCCGGTTCCACCAACCTCCTCGAGGATTATTTGTCGGCTGTAGCGCTCTATTTGTTGCTCATTCAGGCCCAACGTCCACCTCCCATAAAATATAGAAACTCCACCTTATCATCATCCTTCAGGAGTGTTTGTTCGAATTCGGTTCTTTTTAGAATCTTTCCGTTAATTTCAACCGATACCATTTCCGGCATCTTTACTTTTTGTTCAATTAAGAGCTTGCTCACCGTCAAATCATCATCACAATTTACCTGTTCACCATTTACGACAATGTTCATTTTTCCACCTCTAAAGCTTTTTCTATTGCCTGTTCAAAATCGTTCCTTATATCTTCAAAATCCTCGATGCCAACAGAGACACGAACCATATCTTCGCTCACACCCATTTTGTCCTGTTCTGCAATGCTGAACTCGTGGAATATAGTAGAGGATGGATGTATCACAAGGGTTTTTGCATCCCCTAAATTTGCCATATTTTTTGCCAGCTTCAAAGAATCTATGAATCTAAAGGCCTTTTGTTTATCGCCAAGGCCAAATGTTAGTAATCCACCACTACGGCCGTTAAATAACTTCCCAACCCTCTCGTGAAATTCGCTATCTGCCAGGCCCGGATAATTTACCCACGATACATTTGAATTAGCCTTAAGAAACCTGGCCAGTTTTTCTGCATTTTCACAGTGTTTGGCCATCCTGCCCGAAAGCGTTTCCAAACCCTGCAGCATCAGGAAGGAATTCATCGGTGCAGGACATCCCCCAAGGTCACGGTAAATTATATTTCGCAAATATGCAAGAAAGGCTAATCGTCTCATGTTTTTAGACAAATGTTTGATGTCCTCGAATGGCCCAGCCGCCCAATTGTAGTTACCGGTATCTACTATTGCCCCTCCAATTGCCGTACCATGGCCGTTGATAAACTTTGACGTCGAATGGACGATGATATCGGCACCGAATTCTCCCGGCTTGATAAGAAAGGGCGTAGTAACAGTATTATCAACAACAAATGGTATGTTAGACTCCTGAGCAATCTTGGCGATGGCCGGTATGTCCGGCACATCCATGCCGGGGTTGCCGATGGTTTCGATGAAAATCAGTTTGGTTTTGTTATTGATGGCTTTGGAAAATTGGTCTGTGTCTGCGGCATCAACAAAATTAGTTCTCACACCAAATCGCCCAAGTGTGTTTTCAAATAAAGATACCGTGCCTCCGAATATACCTGCCGAGGCAATTATCTCATCGCCGGTTTTAACCAGGCCCATCACAACCGATGCAATTGCTGCCATTCCGCTTGAGGTTGCGATACAGCCGATGCCGTCCTCCAGCTCTGTAAGCCTTGCCTCAAGAGCCGATGTGGTTGGATTTGCAATACGCGTATAAATATATCCGGGTGCTTTGCCGCCAAAAACATCGGCAAGCTCTTGCGCGGTTTTGTAGGCGTACGAAACCGTCTGAACGATTGGTACCGTAGTTGCGCCGCTTGAACTATCACCGGCAAAACTTCCGTGTATAGCCAATGTATCGGCCTTCATAGTAATTTCCCCTTTAACGAAAAAAACAGGCTGTCCGTCATATCTGGTAATTAAGTAAAGGTTTTGTGTGAATGCCGCACTCACCGCCGCATTTACTTGTCCCAATCCATCTGCCGGCCCGCTCATCAACACCTTGCGCGATTTTCGTGCACGGAGCACATCCGAGTGACCTGTACCCCTTACTGTAAAGGGGGTTAACATGCACACTATTCAGTGCAAGATACTGCCACACTTCACGCTCATACCAGATAAGAATGGGGTTCAGCTTAATCAGCCCCTTATCAAGCTCCTCGATTTCTTTGAACTCCGTGCGCGTTCGGCCCTCGGTGCAGCGAAGGCCGGTGATCCAGGAGGTGACATTCATTTCTTTGACAGCCCGCCGTGTCGGCTCGACTTTAAGAATTTCACAGCAGCGATCAGGGTCCGTAGAGAAGAGCTTCTCAGGAATCTCCTGGTCATTGCTGTATACTTGCAGCTCCGGGTATCTTGATACTTCTTTTGCCATAAACTCTTTGGTCTCAGGCGGTTTGAATCTTGTCGTTACGATAAAACCGCGAATCTTAGGGCTGACCCGTTTGGCAAGATGCCAGACAACGCCGGAATCTTTGCCAAGACTGTTGGCAACTACAAGACCATCGCCGAATTCCTTGTAAGCCCTCTCAATTAAGTCAAGGGAGCGTTCTACTTTCTCGGCAAAATTAAGTTTTTCAACAAGCTCTACTACATTTTCTGTAACTTCTTCAATTAACATAATACCAATTCTCCTTATCAGGCAAAACAATAGATTATATTTGATACTCTGGGGGTTTTGGTTTTCCAAACTGAAGCCGGTTCCACGTCCTTTCATGCGAATAGTAGACTCCAAGTTTTATCAAGGTATCTAAAAGTCCGATTTCGGCTGCTTTCCCAACCTTGCCTAATACAATCCAGGCCACGCTAAATGTAATTGCTGTCGCCAGGACACGCCAGGTTAAAGCCTTAACTATACTTCTCATATGTGTTTCCAATGCCATAATCCTTAAATTATTATCACTCTTAGGATTAATGTGAATGACAAACAAAAAATTCCTGTTTCCTAAATTGCATAATTAGCCACATAAGCCTGGCTTTGACTTAACTCTTCCTCAACCATCTCTCCAAAGGTAGTGGTGCTGTAAACACTTGAAATTGCAGCACTTACTTCCTTCCATAATTTGGCAAAAACATAATCCCCTCTCAAATTCCAACTATTATTACCAGTTCCGTTTCCTTTTCTGTTATCACCTTGAAAGAAGCTAATCACTTCCCCAACAGTCAGGTCATCAGCCGACCGTGCCAACATATATCCTCCTTTGCTCCCTCTTCTGGATTCCACGAAACCGCCTTGCTTCAATTCGGACAAAATTATCTCAAGAAAACGCTGCGGAATTGCCTGGGCAGATGCTATATCCTGTATCTTAACAGGTTCAGGGGTATGGCGTAGAGAAAGCTCAAAGATCGCCCGGAGGCCATACCTGCACTTTTTTGAGAGTTTACTTGGTTCTGCCATAAAATCACTGGTTTTCTTGCTCGATTCCTATATCCATCTTCACTAAATCAATCGAGATAGTGATATTATGTCAGAAACAAGACCAATGTTCAAGTCTTTTTCTAAAAATTCTGGTTTTTTTAAAATTTTTTTTCAGGGATGAATCCGGGTGGTTCTGCATTGAAGATTCCAGCGTAAGTGTCTGTTACCGGCTTTAAAACGCCTTTTATCGTGGCTGAATGGATAAAAAGGACCTGTGAAAATTTACTTTACATAAGGCTTAAGGTTACTTATCATACGGGGGCTTGCCATGCTCTCAGAGGAGAGCTTAACTTATTATAAATAAAGGATTTACACGTCCATGTCGAGTAAAGGATTTACGCATCTTCACCTGCACAGTCAGTATTCGCTGCTCGATGGCGCGATTGCCTTCGATAAACTGCTAAAACGCTGCAAAAAATTGCAAATGGATTCTATCGCCGTTACAGACCACGGCAATATGTTCGGTGCTGTAGAGTTCTATACCAAGGCAATAGCCGCCCATATAAAGCCAATCCTCGGCATCGAAGCATATATTGCCCCACGAAGCCGATTCGACAAACAAAAAACCAGTATCTCCGATGCCGCATATCATCTAATACTATTAGCCGAAAATAACACCGGGTATCAGAACCTGCTAAAGCTGACAAGTGCCGGTTTCACCGAGGGATTCTACTATCGACCGAGGATTGATAAGGAAATCCTCGCCGAACTCAACGAAGGCTTGATTGCTACATCAGCCTGTCTCAAGGGTGAGATTGCAGCCAGGCTTTCTAAGGGCGACCAGAAGGCAGCTATCGTTATCGTAGAAGATTATCTTAAGATATTCGGCTCCGATAGATTCTTTATTGAAATCCAGACACACGAGAATGATGACCCTGACCTCTGTCAGGCACTGATTGATCTTGCAAAAAAGATGGGCCTGCCTCTCGTGGCGACCAATGATGTGCATTTCCTTGAAGAAGATGATCACGAAGCTCACAATTGCCTCTGTGCTATAAGCACCGGCAAAAATGCTGATGACCCCACCAGAATGATTTATCCGCCGGACATTTATCTAAAGACTCCGGAGCAAATGCACCAGCTCTTTGCCGCTGCCGCTGAGGCCTGTGACAACACGATGGCAATTGCCGACCGCTGCAATGTCGAGCTTGACTTAAAGCGGCACCACGCTCCAAAGTTTAGACCTCCTGACGGTTCAACTCCGGAAGAATTCCTCACCAGATTGTGCTACAGTGCAGTTGAGCAGCGCTACAGCGAGGTCACCGAGCAGATAAAGACCCGGCTTGACAGGGAACTGGATGTAATCGAATCGAAAGGCTTCGCCAGCTATTTTCTAATCGTTTGGGACTTTTGCCGCTACGCACACGAAAACGGTATTCCCGTAGGTGCCAGAGGTAGTGCCGTCGGCACCCTTGTTGGGTACTGCCTCGGATTGTGCAATGTTGACCCGATTCGCTACGACTTGCTCTTCGAGCGTTTTATGGATCCCCAGCGAGATGAAATGCCGGATGTTGATATCGATATCTGTCAGGCTCACCGGGCCCAGATGATTGACTATGTCCGCCAGAAGTATGGCCATGTCGCGCAGATCATAACTTTCGGAACGATGAAAGCTCGGGCCGTCATCCGTGATGTCTGCCGGGTGCTCAAAGTGCCATTGAAAGAGGCCGATAGATTAGCAAAGCTCGTCCCCTTTTCTCTTGATATGACACTTGATAAGGCCTTAAAGACCGAGCCGCAGTTGAAACAGGCTTATGAGAAAGACGAGCAGATTAAAAAAGTAATTGATATATGCAAGAAGCTTGAAGGCCTTACCCGCCACGCATCAGTGCACGCAGCCGGGGTCGTTATTGCCGATGAGCCTTTGACCAATTTCGTACCGCTCTATAAAGCGTCCGACTCCAACGATATCATAACCCAGTACGAAGGACCTGTGGTCGAAAAAGTTGGACTGCTAAAGATGGACTTTCTGGGACTCAAGACCCTCAGTGTATTAGAGCGGGCCTGCCGGTTGGTCAGAGACATTCACGGACAGGACATTGATCTGGAAAAACTCGATCCAGTTGACCCCAAGGTTTTCGAGCTTTTCTCCAGCGGCAAAACAAAAGGGATTTTCCAGTTTGAGTCTGATGGCATGCAGAACCTGCTGATGAGGATGAAGCCCGACCGCATCGAAGACCTCATAGCTGCCAATGCCCTTTATCGACCGGGCCCTATGATACTAATCCCGGATTACACCGACCGAAAGCACGGTGCTAAATGGAGCCTTCCGCACCCAATTATGACCGAGATACTCGACGAGACTTACGGCATTATGGTTTATCAGGAACAGGTAATGCGCATCTGTAATCGTCTCGGCGATATCCCGTTGCGAGAGGCCTATGGGCTCATCAAGGCGATAAGCAAAAAGAAAGCTAAAACCATCGCCAAGGAGAAAGAAAGATTTGTAGCTGGCTGTGTAGATAAAGGCTTAAACAGCCGGCAGGCCGAACAGATTTTCGAGCTTATCGAGCGATTCGCAGGCTACGGCTTCAACAAGAGCCATTCAACACGCTATGCCCTCATCGCATACCAGACCGCCTATATGAAGACTCATTGGCCCATTGAGTACATGGCCGCTCTGTTGACTTTTGAAATGGGTAACACCGACAAGGTCGTCGAATATATCGCCGAGTGTGCGGAAATGGACATCGAGGTAAGAGCGCCCGATATTAACGAAAGCGGAGTAGACTTTACCCCCCTCTACGAGAATGCCGATACCGACCGGGACAAGAAAGGTGTAGTACGTTTTGGCCTGGCTGCCGTTAAAGGCGTAGGTGAAAAGGCCGTCGAGCAAATCATCGCTGCTCGCGGGAAAATCGGCCGATTCCAGTCTCTCTTCCACTTCTGTGAAAATGTCGAGTTAAGGGCCGCCAACAAGCAGGTAATCGAAGCTCTAATAAAAGCAGGCGCTTTCGACAGGCTCGGTGGAAATCGTGCTCAAATGATGGCCGGCCTCGAAAAGGCAATGCAAATCGGAGCCGGTTTCCAGGCCGATAAACAAAACGGCCAGATGAATTTCTTTGGCCAGATGACACAGGAGACTGATTATTCACAGGACCATCAGAGTCTGCCCGATGTCCCGCCCTGGCCCGAATTGCAGATGCTCGCCTTTGAAAAACAGGTGCTCGGCTTCTATGTTACCAGCAACCCGCTCAGCCATCACGCCGAGACAATAAACCTTTATTCCACACATAACAGCTTGCAATTGGCTGACGCAAATCAGGCCCGGCAAATCATAATTGGCGGAATGATAACAAAAATAAGATTCAATCTCACAAAGAAAGGCAGAAACGCCGGCTCAAAAATGGCCGTCTTTATGCTTGAGGACCTGCAAAGCCAGGTCGAAGTGGTTATGTTCCCGGAAGTATTGAATAAGTTCGGCGATTTATTAATTGCAGATAGTATCGTTTTTGTAAAGGGAAAGCTCGATTGCAGAAGGGAAAAACCCAACATCTTAGCGGCCGAACTGATAACTCTCGAGAACGTCAGAGAAAAGTTAGCTGCCAAAATCAGGATAAAACTGGATGCAAAGGATGTTACAAAGGAAAAAGTAGCGAGCATCAAAAGCATCTGCCGGCATCACAGAGGCAAAAGTCCCGTTTATGTAGCGATAAGAACCGACAAGGGCAAAGTCTATGCAGCCGCAGATAGAGAGCTGTCGGTCAATCCCGACCTCGACTTCTGCAGAAAAATGCGACAGCTCGTCGGCCCCGAAAACTTTCAACTTGCAAGATAAGTATTGGATACTCGATACTCGATGCTGGACAATGGTACCATGTCAATAATGACTCGGTCGTTGTCATTCCTGTGAAAACAGGAATCCAGATATTTGTCATCCTGAGCTTTTTCTGTCATCCTGAGCGAAGCGAAGGATCTATTTTTGAAATTGAATAAATGGCAGAAATCAAAAAAACATTAACAATCCTCAAAGCCCGCTGGCCCGAGGTAACTCTCATCATTGGCCTTTATGCCCTGGCGGTCCTTTCAAACAACCTATCTCGAGCCACAAGACCTGATTTAACGAAAACTTTGTTCTTACTACGTATACCCTTTTCACTCTTTTCACTAACCCTTATGGTAGTCTCAATGATACTAAATTATGGGTTTCTGCGAACGGTGCACCTGGAAGGCCAAAAAGTACAAACGCCTATGGCTTTGTTAAAGACAGGCAGACATTTCTTCTGGCGTATGGTTGGCTTTGGCTTGATTTACATAGTTCCTTATTTTATTTTAGCTTGGCTCATCTTTTTAATAATAAAATATTTCACATTCATAGATACAGGTTTTCTTGAAACTGCGAAAGTTGCCCCCTGGCTGTACCAGTTATGTTCTATTGCCCCGATGTTAATTCTGATAAAAGTTGTATTATTCATCCCTGCACTGATAATTGTCTTGGATTGTGGAGTCTTTAAGAGTTTCAAGTTCTTAAGGAAATGCAAACTATTAGATTCAAGAGAATTAGTTGCGTTGTTTTGTCTCCGGATGGTACTGCCCTTTCTCTGGATATTTTTACAAATACCTTATAATCCTGCAACAAGTTCGCAGTATATTTTGAGAATCGTTTCCTCAATTATAGGGCAATTTATTGGCTTAATTATATCAGTAATGGCGGTAAGATTTGTAGCTTCTCTGCATTTGGTGTATGATAACCAACCGAGCTCTTTAGATTTCGAAGATTCGCGCAAATAATCAAACAGACACTTGAGGTAACAAGGTTTGAAAAACAAATATTCAGGAAAATTTATTGCTCTTGACGGGCCCGATGGCTGTGGAAAGAGTACGCAAGCAAAACTCTTGGCCGAATGGCTAAAAGGACAGGACGCAGCGGTCGAGAGCTTCCGTGACCCCGGCGATACCGCCATCGGTGAAAAGATTCGAGAAGTCCTGCTAAACCCTGAGCATATCGCAATGAGCACAGCGACAGAGGTGCTGCTCTATATGGCCGCAAGGGCCCAGCTCTGGGGGGAAAAAATAGCGCCGGCTCTTATGCAAAAAAAGTGTGTCATTCTCGATAGATGGCTCTCGAGTACCTGTGCCTACCAGGGCTATGCCGGTGGCTTCGGCATCAACCAGGTTATAAAACTTGCAGCAGATTCTCTCAAAATGCCCTGGCCCGACCTGACCATCATACTCGATGTCGATTTGGAAACTTCAGCTAATCGCCTCTCAGGCCGGCCCGATAGAATGGAGGCAAAACCGCGCCAATATCACCAAAAAGTACGTGAAGGTTTTCTCGAACTTGTCCACCAGCAGAAAAACTTTTTGATAGTCGATGCCACCGGCGAAATCGAAACAGTTCACAAAAAGGTAATAGAAGTAGTTGAAAAAATGTTTTAGCCACTGATTTCACAGATTACACTGAATTAACTCTAAAATAACTTATTATAAGAGTGATGAGCGAATACAAACACAAAGAGCTAACCAGCGAGATTATTAACGCTGCGCATACTGTTCACAACAGGCTCGGATATGGTTTTTTAGAAAAGATATATCATAATTCGTTGTTTATG
This sequence comes from Planctomycetota bacterium, assembly GCA_019456145.1. Taxonomy (GTDB): domain Bacteria; phylum Planctomycetota; class Phycisphaerae; order Sedimentisphaerales; family Anaerobacaceae; genus CS2-K091. The sequence continues at coordinate 28,809 of VRUL01000001.1, read as the reverse complement.
GAGCTCAAAAAGAGAGGTCATCGGGTAGAATTTGAAAAGCCTGTTGAAGTTCGTTATGACAACCAGGTTGTTGGGGAGTTTTTTGCCGACCTTCTGGTTGAAAACAAAGTAATAGTTGAGGTCAAAGCTGTTGATAAATATGTCAGTATTTTCGAAGCACAATTGCTGAATTACTTAAAGGCCACTGGTCTTGACGTAGGCCTGATTATCAACTTCAGCCCATCTGTTCAGGTCAAACGTATGGTTTTGTAACAGTGGCATGAAATATGAGCTAATTTGTGGCCAACTTATACTTTTACAAATTAAATCTGTGAAATCTGTGGCCAATATATACTTTAACAAATTAAATCTGTGAAATCTGTGGCCAATATATAAGATGTCACTTAAAGATATTTTCTGTCAGGACAAAGCAATTGCCATTTTGCAAAAGGCTCTTGCCGCAGGTAAGGTTCCGCACGCTTATATTTTTGCCGGGCCCGAAGGTGTCGGCAAATTTACAACCGCCCGAGAATGGGCCAGGCTGCTGCTCTGCAAAAGTCCCGTCACGGAAAATGACTTTACCGACAGTTGCGGCTTGTGCCGATCATGTCTGCTCTTTGAGGCCGGCTCGCATCCTGATTTCAACCACGTCTACAAGGAATTGGTTGAATTCACCAGGGACGGTAAAGGCAAAAAAACACCCGTAGACTTACCCATAGATGTCATTCGAGAATTTCTAATCGAAAAGGTAACGACAAAACCGACTCTTTCCAACAGAAAGGTCTTTGTAGTCAGCCAGGCCGAAAGACTGAACGCATCTTCACAAAACGCACTACTCAAGTCGCTGGAGGAGCCGCCCGAATACTGCTGCATTATCCTGCTATGCACACGCATGGAAAAACTCTTACCCACTACCAAATCAAGATGTCAGATAATTCGTTTCGGCACCATAGCCGAAGACAGAATAATCGAAAAGCTAACAGAAATGGGCGTCGAAGAAGGACCGGCGCAATACCTCGCCCGTCTGGCTCAGAGCAGTTTAGGCCTGGCTTGCAAGTGGGCCCGGCTTGAGCTCGCCGATGCGAATCTCTACCAGACTAAGAAGCAATTGCTAAACTCGCTCGTAACATATAAATATGCCGGTGCTCTGGAGATGGCCCAATGGCTCTTGGATGAAAGTAAAAAAATCGCCACCCTCTGGGCCGATCTTGACAAAACTACCAGCAGAACCGATATCAACCGAAGGGCCCAAAAAACTCTCGTGCAAATAATCATATCAGCCCTGCAGGATGCGATGAAGCTAAATGTTACGCCTGCAAAAGACCTTATCAATTTTGACCAAAAAGACAGGATACAAAAGTTGGCCGGCCGTTTCACCCCGGAGCAGGCAGCCGAAAAAATCGTCGACTGTTACAGGATGCTGCGCTGGATCGAGTCTGGTGTTAACGAAAAGCTTATTTTCGACCAGCTATTGTTAAACCTTGCTGCTTCTGTTAAAATAAAGGTTTACTAATAGCAATTATGAACGCGCATATTAGGGTAACCAGTTGATATGTCAAAAAACACTGTTACAAGGCCTAAGCAGGTAAAAAATAAAAAATATATGTTGGTCCGCCACAGCCGGATGAATACGATCGGCCTCTTCGAGCACCACGAAACCAAAATACCCAAAGTCCATACTCGCGTCGTGATAAAAACCAACAAGGGCCTTGAATTAGGACATCTCGTAGGCCAGCTCTCCTTATACAGGGCGGGACAACTGAAATTTGACAGTGGCCAGATAAAAAAATATTTCGAGGACAGCAATATCGACATCTCTATCGACAAGACGGGTAAATTCGTCCGTTTTGCAACCTCCGCCGATATAAGTGAAGAGCGGCACCTGCAGAAAATCGCAGATGAAGAGATGGAATGTTGCAGGCGTTTCGTCAAAGAGCTGGATCTGCCGATGAAAATAGTCGACGCCGAACACATATTTGGCGGCGAGCGGGTCATCTTCTACTTTATGTCGGACGGCCGAGTGGATTTCCGCGATCTGGTAAAAAAAATCGCGCACGAATACCAGACGAGAATCGAAATGCGTCAAATCGGCTCACGCGATGAAGCCAAAATACTCGGCGACGTCGAAAGTTGCGGACAGCAGTGCTGCTGCCAAAGGTTCCTGAAACTCTTAAAGCCGGTCAATATGCGAATGGCCAAGATGCAAAAGGCAACGCTCGACCCTTCGAAAATCTCAGGCTATTGCGGAAGATTGAAGTGCTGCCTGCGATATGAAGATAAGACTTACACCGAACTTAAGAAGCGGCTGCCTAAAAAGAGCACAAAGGTAAAAACAAAACACGGCCAAGGAAAAGTTATCGGTACTCAGATATTGACTCAACTTGTTATGATCGAAACCGGTGACGGCCAGAGAATTGCTGTCCCCCTTGACGAGCTTGAGGTAATTCCTTCCCCTGCAACCCCAAAGAAGAAAAAAGACAGTACCCCGCCGAAAAATCAGCAGGACAACGTGGAAAACAAAAACGATTCCCAAACGCGGGATAGTGCAGGGCCCCCAAAGCAGTAGTCGTTAAGGAAAAAATATGCCTCGCAAAATCGTAGTTACATCAGCTCTGCCTTATGCAAATGGCCCGATACACATAGGCCATTTAGTAGAATATCTCCAGACCGATATCTGGGTCCGATTCCACAAAATGTGCGGTAACCAATGCCTTTACTTCTGCGCCGATGATACTCACGGCACTCCGATTATGATAAGTGCCCGCGCTGCCGGCATCAGCCCCGAAGAGTTGATTGGGCGCGTATATAAGGAGCACAAAGCGGATTTCGACGGCTTTAACGTCAAATTCGACAATTATTACTCGACCCACTCACCGGAAAACAGGTATTTTAGCGAGCTTATATTCGCTCGCCTCGACAAGGCCGGCTCAATCGTCAAACGAGATGTCGAACAAACCTTTTGCGAAAGCTGCAATATGTCACTGCCTGACAGATTTGTCCGCGGCGCCTGCCCGCAGTGCAAAGCTGAGGACCAATACGGCGACTCCTGCGAAATCTGCAGCGCAACGTATCGGCCCATCGACCTGATTAATCCCTATTGCGCGACCTGCCGGGCAAAACCCGCCCTGAAAACAACCGAGCACTATTTTTTCAAATTGGCTGATTACAAGCAAAGACTAAAGGAACTTATCGACGGTGGATACACACAAAAATCAGTCGCAAATAAGCTCGATGAATGGTTCACAACAGGCCTGAAGGACTGGGACATATCACGCGACGGACCCTATTTCGGCTTCAAAATACCAGGTGAGGAAAACAAATTCTTCTATGTTTGGCTCGATGCCCCCATCGGATATATGGCCTCGGCAAAGAACTACTGCGACAAAAACAACCTCGATTTCGACAAAGTCTGGAACAGCGATGAATACGAACTCTATCACTTTATCGGCAAGGACATTATGTATTTCCATGCGTTGTTTTTCCCGGCCATGTTGATGGGTTCTGATTTTAAACCTGCCGACAAGCTTTTCGTCCACGGCTTTCTGACCGTCAACGGCGGGAAAATGAGCAAATCACGAGGAACTTTTATAAGAGCCAGCACCTACCTGAAATATCTAAACCCGGAATATTTAAGATACTACTATGCGAGCAAACTCACAGACAGTATCGAAGATATAGATTTGAAAACAGAAGATTTCATAAACAAAATCAATTCTGATTTGGTCGGAAAATTTGCAAACCTGGCCTCTCGTTCAGGCCCAATGCTGATAAAAAAACTCAACGCCCAGCTTGGTCAATTAGACGACCGGGGCAGGCAGTTAATCGATAAGCTCACCGATGCAAAAGACCATATTATCAAAGACTATGAGAACCTTAAATTTGCTGCTGTTGTCCGAACAATTATCGCTCTGGCCGACGAGGCAAACCGATATGTCGAACAAAATCAACCCTGGATTACGATAAAAACCGATTTGGAGAAAACACGGACTACCTTAACCGCCGTAATAAATGCTGTCCGGATTTTGACAATTTACCTAAAGCCCATTGTGCCGGGATATGCTCGAAAGGTTGAAAATTTTCTCAATGTCGATAAACTAAAATTTGCCGACGTCGAAACACTTTTGCAGAATCACAGAATAAACGAGTTCCAACGTCTTGTTGAAAGAGTTGATGAAAAACAGGTGGATGCAATGATAGAAGAAAGTAAAGAAGATCAAGGCACCAAACCCCCGGCCCCTGCAGAAGCAGAGGCAGTCGTTACAGAGCCTTTCAAGCCCGAATGTACCATAGAGGATTTTGGGAAGATTGACCTGAGAATCGCTAAAGTAATAAAGGCAGAGGCCGTTGAAGGCGCCGATAAACTGCTGCGTCTGAATTTGGATCTCGGCGGTACACAAAAGAATGTTTTTGCCGCCATAGCTCAGGCCTATGAACCTGATGAGCTCACCGGCAAGATTGTAATATGCCTGGCCAATCTAAAGCCCAGAAAAATGAGATTTGGCCTCTCTGAAGGTATGATTCTGGCAGCCGGTACCGGCCGAAAAGATATCTTTATACTCTCTGCAGACACCGGAGCAAAGCCCGGACAAACAGTTACTTGACAAAGAATTAACCGCGATACGAGGATTAAAGATGAAAAAGAGTCTCGAAAACATTTCCGGCGAAGATGGCCGATACAGCCCACAGGCGCTGAAGTTCGTCTATGAGGGACTTGGCTACACAGGAAAGAAAATGGCCGATGAGCCCAAACATGTCAGCGGCCAATCACTTTGCAAAGGCCTGAAAGAATTGGCTGTAGAAAAATGGGGCAGATTGGCAATGTTGGTACTGAATACCTGGGGCGTCAAAAATACTCGCGATTTAGGTGAAATCGTCTTTTCTTTAATAAAGCACAAATGGATGAGTGCTCAGCCAACGGATTCAATTGAAGATTTCAACGATGTTTACGATTTCAAAGCCGTCTTCAAAGACCAGTTCAAATTCTAAAATCCTAATTTATGAATTGAGCCGCGAGCTTTATTCTTCCGATTTCAATACCACCTGTTTTAATTGTGGTTCTTTACGTCATTTGGGAGCGATGAAATAATACTGCAGGCCCGACATTATCATGTGTACGCCGATCGAAGCGATGAACAGGCACATCACTTTTGAAATGACCGTGCAAACCAGTTTGCCGAGGATCCTGTGTATAGGTCGGATGAACCGCATGATAAGCCAGAGTGTGCCGAAGACTACCGCGATGGCGACTATTGCCTTTTCCGGGCCGCCTTTTTCAAGAGTCGTCAGGCACGTTACCATCGCGCCGGGTCCGGCCAGCAGTGGACAGGCCAGCGGAACACAGCCAATCTCATAAGGACTGAAAGTCCCTTCGATCATCACGGAACGGCGAAGCGAGCCGAATATCAGATGGTCGATAGCGATAATCAGAAGTAATATCCCGCCGGCAAGCTGCAAATCAGCCAGATGAATGTGGAAAACATGGTTCAGTATCGCATTGCCGGCAAATGAGAAAGACAAAAGGATAAGCACGCCAACGCCCACAGCGACATTGAAGGCCTTTTGACTTTGACCATTGGGAGTATGCTCGGCAACATGGAGCAGTATTGGAATGTTGCCTACCGGATCAACAATGGCAAACAGTGCTAAAATAGCTTCGATGTAGGACATTTTGTTATTACTTCCATTTTCTTTTCAGCTTTTATAAAGATACCAGAGACAATAGTAAAGGCCAATGTGTTCGGCATATTAATGGAAACAGATTTTGTTGAATTTTATCTGCCGTGACTACTCCTGATCCAGTGCACGAAACTCTCCTGTTTCTTCGATAATTACAGGATAACCCTCGAGAGTAGAAGGGATCTTCGCTGGCAACTGCTCAGGTTTGACCGATGAGAGAATCCTAATGCAGGGACTACCCTCGAACATTCCGATACCTGTTCCGACGACCCCTGGCGTGGCCATCCATTCAGGCGTGTGTTCTGTAAGGACTTCTTCAATTGTCTTGCCAGACATTAGTTGATCCTTGGCCGGCGGCGAGCAGCCTCCTGCGCCACAGACAAAGCCCGCTGTACCGGCCGTCAACGCAACGATTAGAAGCTGCCTAATCATCGACAGACCTCAAAATTCCCAGCCAACATGAGATGCCTGCACTTAATAGCATATTTTAGGTCGAACAGCAGTCAAAAAAGCGCCAAGCCACATGTACTCAACTCGGGCGCAGCTCAAGAAAAAAGGCCCGCCGCCGGGCTACTATTGGCCGTCAACCGTTACACCAAAGCGGCTGAGGACCGCGTCAATAGGATTGGCGATTGTAACAGTGTTGCTGCCCGCAAATAACAAGCCGGCAGGTTTAAGATCGTCGGGGCCTGACCTTTTACCTTTGCGATCATCGACTACTATCAGTGATCCCGAATCACCTCCGGCACTGAAACTACCCGGCGTTATAATGATCTGGCCTGTGAAGAGCGCCACACCAGCATTGCCATAATTGACATTGACCGAAGCGTTGAGCATGTACACCTGTCCCTTGGTCAGTCCGGTTGTTCGGCCGTATTTCTTTACCTTCTGGTTTATGCGAAGTGTCGCAGTTGTTGACTTTGGCGTGCCATAGCCGTCAGACGGTGTCGCATTGCCCAGCAGGCTGGTTGAGCTAAAAGCAATGGCTGCATCGATTGTGTTGTTACCACCGCTGAAGTCAATCGGCTCGAAATCATCCAGCGTGCCAATATCATCCGCGGGAGATGAACCGCCATCATAACTACCTGGCTGAATGACAGCGTCGCCGATTGAAGCATTATTCGAATTCGCATACACATGGTTGTTGCTCAGGGCAAAGACATTAGTACCATCGGTAACCCTGCAGCTTATCGTTCCGGCGGTGATATCCGGGTGGCCTGTCGAGACCCCGATTGGGACCGGTCGGTCGAATCGAGAAGTGGGATCAACTTGATTCCCCCCACCCCCACCAGCCCACGGTGGTTTTGGCAACGCGTAGATTTTTCCCGTAACAAATGGGCGCACGGGCACGCCTTCGAGCTCTTCGGGGATACTGGGCACACCGCCATACTCCAACAGTACAAGCACTATCGGTTGGGCGCCTTGGCCCAGGCCGATGGCCGTGCCCACCACACCTTCGATTGACATAAGCCAATCGGTGTTCCTTTCCTGGACATCTTTGACGCGGTCAAAAGCGTCATCGCTACGCCCCTGGGCCGATAAAATGCCCGAAAAAACCAGAATCCCCAGGATGGCGATAACTACTAACAGCACTTTACAAAAATGTTGTCTTAACATGATGTTACTCCTTACCAAATAAACTATATATTCACAACTTCAGTTCCAAAAGTTTCATCTAATTTATATTATCGGGTAAAACCGCAAGAACTAACTGACATTTCCCAGATAAACTCTTAAACAACATAATTATTTTCTCCGTACGACATCCCACAGCAAAAAGGTGGAGAGCAGCATTTTTTTGCCTTTGAAATTGGCTTTGTTTGGCTTTGAATTGGGTTTGTTTTGGCATTTTATTGGCTTTGTTTTCAAAAAGCGTCAAATTGAGTATGTTTTCATAATACTTTGTCAGGAAAGTAGTTACGAACATTTGGGCTTTTTGGAGATTGGCTTTGATTGGGTTCGTTTTGGGTTCGTTTTCACCAAGTGTCCAATTAGTTTTATTTCCATATCTCCTTGTTATAATTGCACTTACGTTCATTTGGTCATCCGGGAAATTGGGTTCGTTTTGCATAATTAAAGGGCTGATTTGTAAAGAATCCTCTACAGTTGTAGAGACAAATACGTCGCTTGTCGCTCGTATTGCGTATAGCGTATTGCATAGTTATTCACAATTCATTAACGATAAAATTTGACTTGGGCCTTCTGGCCCTAAGACCTTGCCACGCTGTGGCTTACGACATGCATACCGAAATGACATCTTCGCCTATTAGCGTTTATATTTGCCTGCTGGTAAACATGCAAGTATTTTAACATATTGTCAAACAATAGTCAACAAAAAAATGGTCAAAAAAGTGCTTTATAAGCACATAAATAGCTGGTTCCCTGCCTAAAGCGTGCAGGGACTCGGGCAGGCGGCGGAAGACAAAAATTGTTTTTGCTGGGAATTGTGGGTTTTGGGTATTATGTAAGCTCAGAGACAGATTTTGGGCTTGTAGGGCTGGGAATTTGGCAGGGAAAAATCTGCAGAAATATTCGGGTTTTTCTTGCAGCTACTATATAGCGGAATATAATAGTGAAAAATGCTATATCTTGTAGGGTTGCTTTAAGCTGGGAAATAAACCGAATGGTTCAGGTGAAAAGGAGGTCACTTATGGGGGCGTGGAAATACTTTAAAAGGGCAGGGTTCTTTGTTTGGTTTTCTGTCGTGGAGCGGGTTTTTGCGCGCCTTAACTTGATCTTCTTGGCTGTGCTTGTAGTATGGTCGGTCGCCGCGATCTGCTTGGTCGTGACCCACATCTTTTTAGTATTTAACAAGACGCCGCCTTTTATTGTGCAATTTTGGCCGAATTTGATTTTGGGATGGTTCGGAACAAGCGTGGCAAATCTCAAGACGGCCGGAAATTACGGAGTAATTGTTGCTGACATGATTGCTGTCTGTGCATTTTCGTTTGCAGTTCTACCGTTAATCCAAGGATTAGCGTATAAGGTCAGGCTGAAACGGCAAGTTCGAGATGAATTTGGATTTGAGTTTATACCTGTCAAGAGACCGGGAGATGACGATCTGCTTCAGATGTTGAAACGGTACAGAGGAGCAGACCACCTTACTATCTTTAGTGGAGGATTTGATTGGCTTGGGAATAAAGAAAAGATGAAAAAAGAAATAGTCAAGTTAGCAAGGGATGGGAAGTTAAGATTAGTAAGCTTTCGGTCAGAGGAGCATGTAAAAAATAAATTTACTGAAAAAAGCTATCAACAATTTTTTGATGAGTTATTGGGTTATTTGAAGGAGGAGTTTAGGTTCGAGAGTGGTTTGATGGAAATCAAGTGTTCAGTGATAAGGGTATTCGGAACAGAATACAGATTTCTTTTCAGACAATCTTCTAATGTGGACCCGTTTAACGCTGGGTTTCTCAGCAGTTCCAAGTGCAGTAGAGAGTTGTTACATATTTTGTCTACATTCACCCAAGCTAAAAAGTGGGGCCAGCCAGCTGTACAATTTAGTCCAACTGGCCAGGGAACGAAGATGCGAGACTGAAGAAAGTTGAAACCAAAAAATAATTGTGGTATAATAATGATAAGGTAAGTGTGATGGAGACTATAGCCAGTCAAATTGAGGCCGTAATAGGTGTTTGGTTCAAGAACGGGCGGACGCTCTACGTAAAACGGTCAGACCGGATGGAAAACTATCCAAACGTGTGGAGTTTGCTATCAATTCAGTTCACTCCAGAGGAGTTGCCAGATTTTACGGACTTAGAGGAGGTCCAGGAAGTGATGGATAGGATGTCTAAAGAGCGGCTTGGGGAAGTACCAGTCAGACTGATTCATTATCTTAAATCAGCCCGCTGCTCTGATAATCCAATGCAAGTTCCGGTAACTTTACATCTTTATCAGATTGAATTAGAGAGCGAGCCAGAACTGAACCCGGAATATTACGTAGATTGTGAATGGTTTACGCCCGAAGAATATACGAAAGTCTCTGAGAATGCAACATGCGGGCTTTGCATGAGAATGTGGTCGGATTATTGCTACCAGCGCGGGCTTAGTAAGACTCGTTTCGCACCTCGTGTGGGGCAGGACGATGAACAATAATACAATCTGCCAGAAGGACAAACCGATGAGAACAGAATCTGCCTGCTGGCAAACATGGCCTGAGGCCGCAGAGACATATTCAAGATTGATTGAGGACCTGACTCGGGACTCCCATTATTTGCGGTCGCATGGGCTAAAACCCACTCTTGTCAGAATGATGGGAGATTGCAGCAATGCACGGATTTTAGACGTTGGATGTGGGGATGGATGGCTGCTCGATGAAGTCAGGCCACGAGAAGGTTACGGCTGCGATATCGTTAAACAATCCAAGATCAAGCCTGAGTGGAAGTTTGAAATCCAAGACGTTAGGTCTCTATCCTATCCGGACGAGTTCTTTGACGAAGTAGTTGCCAGTCTCGTGCTGATTTGGTTCGAGGAATTGGATGTTGCGATAAGGCAAATGTACAGAGTGACAAAATCCGGCGGGAAGATGGTTATTGCGATGGTGCATCCATATTTTTACAGGATGGGTGAACCGGATAGCCAAGGAAACTTTGTAATATCAAGAGACCTATCCAAGCCTTTCAAGATGGAAGACCTTAAGATTGGTGGCGTGGCCGGGCCACTGACTTATTTTTACCGGCCTTTGCCTGATTACTTTAATGCCTGCACGGGTACTGGCTTTCGCATAGGACAGGTCATAGACTGGTTCGTCGACATGGAAGATTATCTACGAGAGACCAAAAGTGGAATGGAGTCAAATATCCTACGGACGGGTAAAGTGCCATTGTATTGCTTTATTGAATGTATTAAGGAGTGATTCATGTTCCGCGCGGGATTATCCGGTACGAACTGGACTGGTAAAACCGAAACTATAAAGAGATTTGTGAAGGAACATTCCGAGCTTACTATCAAGACGGTGTCTTTATCTTCACTTGTCGATAGATGTCCGTTTCCGATGAGAAAAGACCAGACTGTTGAAGCCTCTCGCTGGATGGTCGACCAAGTAAGGTCTATATGCGAACAAGATAGTGCGGAAATACAACTGTTTGATAGAAGCCCCGTGGACATTCTGGCGTTCACCTTATACGCAGAAGACCGAAAAGGCAGGAGCAATACGACGGTACTCGAGAATGCTCTCGAGTTAGTTCAGTACTTTGACATTATTTTCTATTTGCCGGTTTCAAATGAATGGCCCGTTAATTGGTCTCCGAGTAAGAACGGAATTCAGTTTGCTCGGCAGATGGACACTTATATTAAGAAGGCAATAGACCAGTTCTCGCTTGACGTGGTATCACTTCCCTGGGACCTTGCTGAAAGGCAGCTTTTACTTTCCGAAAATATGTCGGTCTTAACAACTGCCTGCAAGGATGGACGATGAATAGGTCCCGTAAATGTGTCTTCGTCTCTCACTGTATGCTCGCCCAAGTTGTGATGGCGAAAGGCTTGGTAAAACATTCGCCTGCTATTGTAAAGCAGGTTGTACAATTCTGCATGGACAATGATATCAACATTTTCCAGATGCCCTGTCCTGAGTTACTCTGCGCGGCGGGGGGGCTCGGTCGCGATGTATGTGGGAAGGGCTGGTATGAAAAGAACGGGCTCCGGGAAACGAGCTCGCTAATTGCCAAAGAGCAAGTAAACCTCATGGTGAAGCTGATTCGCGCAGGACTCAATGTGTTAGCAATTGTCGGAGTAGAATTTTCACCCGCTTGCGCTCCGAGCTACCTTAACAAGGGACGGTGTATACTTAAAGGGAAAGGCATCTACATTGAGGAGTTAGAACGGGAACTTGAGCTTCAAAAGTTACGCGTTCCCTTTATTGGAGTGAACCAACGGTGGACGATAAAGCTAAAAAAACAACTTAGTGAGATTCTGTGCCAGAAGATACTGAATCAAGTTACGGGAACAGAATAGCAGAAAAAAATCAAATATCAACGCTTGTAGCGTTTGACCTGGTCAGGTCAGGAATTTGGAAATGATATTTTTGTAATACTCTACAGCTTTTTCAACGTCGCTGATGTCGATATATTCGTTCGGTTTATGGGCAAGCTGTGGATTGCCCGGCCCGAAGATTACGACCGGCGCACCAAGCGATGCAAAATGAGGTCCATCGGTGGTGAAACCTACCGCACAAGTTTCGGTAATATCAACGGCAGAGCAAAAGTCCCTGACAAAATCGCAGCCAGAATCAGTCTCTAATGCCCCCACTTCCCGTACAATGGATACCTCAGCTTTAAATTGAGGATTGTTTTGCTTTAATTTAGCGAAGATTTTTTCAAAATCGGCAATAGTATCCTGATGATTTTGGGCAGGCAAAGTGCGAATATCTATGCTAATATCGCACTTATCCGGAACAACGTTAATCGCCTCGCCGCCGGAAATCGTATTGATACTCATGGAGCACTCGCCCAATAGCTCGTGCGGCTCGAATCGAATCTTGAAATTTTCCAGCTCGTTCAGCACGGACCTCATTGAGGATATCGCATTTATTCCTAATTGCGGCGTCGAGCCATGAGCGGTCTTGCCAAAAGTCGCAACTTTAAGCCACAGTATTCCTCGATGCGCGGTGATAATATCGAAATCCGTCGGCTCTGGAAGAACCACGCCTGCAAGCTCAGGCAGGCGGTCGGAGCCGCGAATAAATCTTTTGGCACCGCAGCTATCAGTTTCTTCGCCGGCAGCGGCAAAAAGTATAATATCGCCTTGTAACTTCGTGCCGGATTCGACAATCTGGCCGATTGCAGTAACAATCGCGGCAATCCCGCCCTTCATATCCGTCGAACCCCTGCCGTAAATCCTACCGTCTTTTTCAACTGCGGCAAAGGCCGGGTGCTTCCAGCTTTCTGCGCCCGGCGGGACGACATCAAGATGACAGGCAAATAAAAGCGCACCTTTGTGCCCACTGGATTTTACCTGTGCGGTAACATTAGCCCTGGTTCCGTCCCAGTTATCTATGCGGGATTCTATTGCTAACCGGCCAAGCTCGGCGGAAATTATCTCCGCGGCGGCTAATTCACCCTTATCAGCGGTCGTTTGGGCTTGAATGAGTTTGCTCAACAGCTTTTTCATAGCACAGCGATTATACAATCAGACAACACAAAAGAAAAAACATAAAATTTCTGTTGCAGTTTAAAATATAAGTGGACATAATGATTAGCTTAGAATTTTTGGACCGCCGAGCACCGTTAGAGGCCCAAAGGAAATCCGACCAAGGCGTGCCAACGGGGCGCGAAGGAGCATAGATGGGACCTGTATTAGATGGGTTGGTGAAACTTCAAAGCGTTGAAAATCGCCTGCGGGCTGCCAAAGCAAAACTTGCAAGATGTAGAAGAAGTGTAATTATCCAGGAAAATCAAATCAGAAGCCTCCAAAATGCCTTCGAAGCCAAGAAGGAAGAGATTCAACTTACCAAGATACAGTCCGATCGGCTCGAATTGGAACTCAAGATCAGAGATGATCAAATAGCAAGGTTAAGGGCCTCACTCAACACCGCAAAAACAAATAAAGAATATGCCGCACTTCTGACACAGCTTAATACAACCAAAGCCGACAATTCCAAAAACGAAACGCAGATTCTGGATTTACTCAAAGATATCGAGGCCGACGAGGACGAATGCGAAAAAATACAAAATCAGATAGACCAGCAAAAGCAAACGCTTGAGCAAACCCGAAAGGAAGCCGAGATCCTGGCTACCAAATATGAGGCCCAAATCGAAGAAATCCAGATTGAATGGAATCAGGTTGCCCAGGCCATACCGGCCGATCCATTGGAGATATTCAAACGCGTCGCCGAAACATACGACGGCGAAGCCCTGGCAGTGGTTGACCGGCAGGGAGTGAAAACGGAGGTCTATGCCTGTGGCGGATGTTTTATGAGTATCACTGCTGAGTCCGTCAATTTGCTTATGACTAAGGATGATATTATTCGCTGTGCTAACTGCACGAGAATACTCGTGCTTGGAAGCGAGGAGAATATTTGATACCCGGGCATCGAAATACGAGATGCAAGATACGAGATACGAAGTAATCGCTCACACAGATGGTGCCAGTAGAGGCAATCCGGGCCCGGCGGCTGCCGGATTCATTCTAACCAGCCCCAACGGAACCCTGTTACAGGCAAAAGCTTTCTTTATCGGCCCCAATACAAACAACGTAGCCGAATACACCGGAGTCGTTAAAGCCCTCGAAGCAGCGATAAAGATTGGCGCTAAACGGCTGAGTCTCTTCAGTGACAGCCAGTTGCTTGTCAGGCAGATTAACGGTGAATACAAAGTAAAAAGCGAGCAAATCAGGCCTCTTTTCCAGCAAGCCGTCGAGTTGCTTGGGCGATTCGAAGGCTGGAAGGTTCAACACATTCCCAGAGAGCAAAACAAAGAAGCCGACAAACTCGTAAATAAGGCATTAGATCTCGGACGGGATCTTGAGAGCGGGCCGGCGCCTGTCACACAAAATAAAAAACCGATTCGGCTCGGCGTACTGATCAGCGGCGGCGGTACAACGTTGATGAATATCCTCGAACATATTAAGCAGGGCCGGCTAAATGCTGAAATTGCCCTGGTTATAAGTTCACGTTCAACCGTGACTGGCGTCGAAAAGGCAAGGAACGCCGGACTCAAAGTAAAAATCATCCGCAAAAAAGACTTTCCTGACGTCGATGAATTCAGCAAACGAATCGAGGAAGAACTCGTTGCTGCCAACGTTGACCTGGTCGTACAGGGAGGCTGGCTCTGCCTTTGGAAAATATCCGCAAGATACGAAAATCGCGTAATGAACATACATCCTGCCCTGCTGCCGAGCTTCGGCGGACAGGGTATGTGGGGACATCATGTCCACGAGGCGGTTCTTGCGGCCGGCTGTAAAGTAAGCGGCTGCACAGTGCATTTCTGCACAAACGAATATGACAAAGGGCCAATAATTGTCCAGCGCCCCTGCGACGTCAAAGATAACGACACGCCGGAGACCCTCGCTGCCAGAGTTTTTGAGCAGGAGTGTATCGCATATCCGCAGGCCATAAGACTGTTCGCCGAAGGGAAATTGTCTGTTCAAGACGGCATCGTAAAGATAAAACCGTAATTAATTTGGTGCTTAATCTGGAGAATATCTCGTCGCAATTCTCTATCAGCGCTATTTCAACTGCATCCAGAGATAGGTATAAATAAGGGTTTCTATCAGGGCCCGCTGTTTATTCGTTACCGCCCCGGCATGGCCACCCTCCATGCTTTCATAGAAATAGACTTTATGACCCATATCTTCCATTTTGGCCACCATTTTGCGGGCATGTCCCGGATGCACGCGGTCATCCCGGGTGCAGGTAGAAAAAAAAACTTGTGGATACTCTTTATCGGGAGATAGATTGTGGTAAGGCGAGTACTTTTTAAGGTAGGCCCACTCCTCGGGAATGTCGGGATTGCCAAAAACGTCCGTCCAAGCGGCGCCAGGCAACAATTTGTTGTAACGCCTCATATCAAGTATCGGCACTATGCAGACCACCGCATTGAAGAGTTCCGGCCGCTGAGTAAATACAGCGCCTACCAGCAACCCGCCACTCGAAGCGCCTATAATACCCAGGTGCCGCGGCGAAGTTATCTTGCGTTTGATCAAGTCCTCTGCCACAGCGATGAAGTCATCAAAGGCCCGCTGGCGGTTTTCCTTCAGGGCAGCCTGATGCCATTTGGGGCCAAACTCCCCCCCGCCGCGAATATTGGCCAAGACAAACGTGCCGCCTCTTTCAAGCCATGCTGTGCCACGAACGCCGGAGTAACGGGGAAGCAGGGAATCCTCGTTGTCGCCATACCCGTACAGAAGCGTCGGGTTTGAACCATCCCTTTGCGCCCCCTTGGGCTGCACTAAGAAATAAGGAATGCGGGTGCCGTCTTTTGAGAAGGTCTCTAATTGGCTCACCTCTAAATGGCTGCCATCAAAAAAGTCGGGAAGGCTCTTGGCCCTCTGCATATCTTCTCCGTCGGACACGTAGTACAGACTGGTCGGAATCAGAAAACCTGTATAGTAGAAAAAGTACTTGTCTGATTGCTCATCTGTCGAACCAAGGGTTAGGGTTCCGAATTGTGGAGCATTGATTCTCTCCTTGTACCAGGAGCCATCCTTGAGTTGGAATTTGTACAACTCGCTTTTAACATTGTTCAGCATCGCCACCAGGAGAATATTCCTGGTGTTGGAGAATGAGATGATATTCGACCGTTCATTGGGTTCGACAATGACGGTGAAGGTGCGATCACCCTGGAGATACTTGTCATAATCAATGCTGATCAGTGAACCCTGTCTATAGGTTCTTGGACCTTTCGTCCAATCTGATTTGAGTCGGACAAGCATTTGATTTTTGAAGAATCCGCCAAAATCGGCATCTTCAGGGATGTCCAATTTGATGTGCCGGCCATCTTCAATCACGTAAACGTGTCTGGTGTATAAAGTAATCCATCGGTAAATGACCTCATATTGTCTTTCCGGAGTATTAATCACGTAACAGCCGGCGGAGACGTCCCTTTTTTCGCCTTCGAAGATGATTTGTGCCTGACTTAACGGCGTGCCCCTCTTCCATCTCTTTGCGATCCGGGCCCAGCCTGACTCGGTCAAGCTTCCCTCGCCGAAATCGGTGTGCACATAAACCGTATCCCGATCTTTCCAGGACACCCAACCCCTTGATTCAGGCATGAAAAATCCGTCCTTTACAAACTCTTTAGAGTTGGCGTCAAATTCACGTGCGATTTGGGTATCCCAGAAGCCCCGCGAAAGATAGACCATAAAAAGCGTATAGTCCGGATATAATCCGACGGCTCCTTTGTAAACCCATTGTTCACCCTCATCCTGGCAGAGTTTATCGATGTCCAACAGAATCTCCCATTTCGGCGACGGTCGAAGGTATTCCTTAAGAGTCGTACGTCGCCAGATGCCGCGTTCATTATTTTCATCTTTCCAGAAGTTATAGATATATTTCCCGCGAATCTTGGGATAGGCAATGCGCTCGTCAGAGTTGAGGATTTCCAGCGCCTTTTGATAGATTCCCTCGAACATTGGTTGAGCTCTTAAGACCGCAAGTGAGGCTTTATTCTTATCCTCGACCCAGCTCAGGGCCTTTTCGCCTTCGATCTCCTCCAGCCAGAGATAGGCATCTGTGTATTCCTCAGACCACGCCTCATTGACGGATAGAAGAAGCGTTAATATTGACAACAGAATGATAAATCGACTTCTCATTTCTGGCCTCCTTTTCACTGAAATTTCCCTTTTTAACTTTTTTGAAAAAATAGCTAAACACCACAAGTGGTATAATACCCAAACTTCTTATGAATTTCAACAATCTTTCCCATAGTTTCGATGAAAATATTCAAAAAATTACTGGAAAATCCTAAAATTTAAGCAATGAGCTTACTTGTTACCAGTCATAGGTGCAAACTACTCCAGAAGATCTCAATTACAAAATAGAATTCGTCAGACATGAATTATATGCTTAACGTCGAAAATTCCCGGTCAATGGGGGAGACAATCCTGATACTCTTGCTGATAGAGTTTTCGAGCAGGAATGTATTGCATATCCGCAGGCAATAAGACTATAATTGGTGGTTAGCTCTGGTGGGTGAGCAGTGAGTAGGTTATCAGGTTATTAGGATACCGGGGTGCAGGATATCCGAACATGGAACATGGGAACATGGGGACTGCGGGGCTGTTGAAAAAGGTAGAATTGCTTAGTCGCTACACGCCTCACAATGACACAAAGTACACTTTCAGGGCATTGCGAGCGATTCGAAGAATCGCGTGGCAATCTCAAATCACTACTTTGGGACTTTTTCAACAGCCCCACTGCCACCATTTTCGAAATTCTGGGACAGCCAGGAAACCGTTGGCAGTCCCGAATTTTGTCGTGTAAAATGGCTGGCTGTACCTGTTCCGTCGAAATTCTGGGACAGCCCGAATTTCGGACAGAGGACAGAGGACAGAGGACAGAGGACAGAAAAATCTGACTTCTGATTTCTGGAATTATGAACAGACGACAAAAATCCATATTAAAAGATTTTGCGATCGTAATAGTCATTACAGCTATTGCAGTTGTGGCAATGATTAACTTCAAGGATTGGGTCAACCGCTCGGAAGCTATGCGGGCAATGGAGCATCTCCGCCGAAGGGTCGGGCAGTACCGAGATGAGCACGGCTCAGTGCCCCCCAAATCATGGGTCGATAGGCAGAGGGAAAATCTGCCAGGGAACATTAGGCTCGGGAACTTGCAGTATAGAGCCCGGTGGATCACATTTGAATCAACCCCGGATGAGTTTTTAGCTTACACCGAAGCAAATTACAATTTGCTGGTCGGCAAAGGTTATATCGTGCTAAGGCTTGGTGCAGTTCTAAGGGATGATGGGCACCCAGAGTGGATAGACAGGAAAGAATTCGAAACGCTTTTAGCACAGCAGCAAAGCCCGGAAGAAATTCAAATTCTGCAGCAGTAGCTTCAAACCGAGAGCCGGATACCGGATGCACCCTTGTTATTCTGATTGTACTATGGGCTCTTTGCTTTCTTCAGGCTTCTTTTCTTTTACCGAAAAGCCGGTAAATTTCAGGTTATCTTCGTCCTGAACGTCAATCTTTATGAGATTTTTGTCTTTGAATTTGCCTATCAGGACCGCTTCTGAAAGCGGGTCTTCTATGTAGTGTTCGATTGCTCTTCGCAGAGGCCTGGCTCCGAATTCAGGATTGTAACCTTTGTCGATGAGAAATTCCTTAGCTCGCTCGGTCAACTCCATCTTCAAGCCGTGCTCCGTCAGCCGCTTGAACACTTTCTCAAGCTCGTACTCAACGATAATTTGCAAATCTTCTCTTGTTAATGCTCTGAAAACTATCGTGTCATCAATTCGGTTCAGGAACTCTGGCCTAAACTGCCGCTCCACTTCTTTCTGCAACATATCTTTCATTTTCTCATAGTTGGCCTCAGGGCTCTTTTTCCCGAAGCCGAAACCTGCCTGGTTCTTAATCAAGTCGGCACCGAGATTGCTGGTCATAATTAGAATGACATTTTTGAAGTCGATGCTTCTCCCGAAGCTGTCGGTCAACCTGCCCTCGTCCATAATCTGAAGAAGCATATTGTAAATGTCCGGATGTGCCTTTTCTATTTCGTCCAGAAGCAGCACAGCGTAAGGTCTCCGTCTAATCCTTTCGGTCAATTGCCCTCCCTCTTCATATCCCACATAGCCCGGAGGCGCCCCAACCAATCGGCTGACATTGTGCTTCTCCATAAATTCGCTCATATCTAATCGAATAAGAGCATTTTTGTTGCTGAACAGAAACTCGGCGATAGCTTCTGCCAGCAGTGTCTTTCCCACACCGCTGGGCCCAAGGAATATAAAGCAACCCATCGGGCGGTTCGGGTCTTTCAGACCGCTTCTGCTCCGCCGCACCGCTTTGGCTACGGCACTGATTGCCTCCTCCTGCGAGACGACCGTTTTATGCAGCTCGGCTTCCAGTTCCAGAAGTCTCTGGGTCTCTTTCTTCTCCAGTCTCGTCAGCGGAACACCCGTCATATTGCTGACGACTTCGGCAATAATCTCGGTATCCACTTCACCGGTCTTTTCTTTATTCTCATCGTACCATTTTTTCTGAAGTTGCGTCTTATCATCAAGAAGCTTTTGGGCCTCGTCTCTCAATGCCGCCGCCCGTTCATAGTCGGCGTTTTTAACCGCATCATCTTTTTCTCTTTGAAGTTTTTCAATCTTTGTTTCCATCTGCGTCAAATCCAGCGGAGGAGTCATATTTTTAAGCCGAACCCTTGCGCCTGATTCATCGATCACATCTATAGCCTTGTCAGGCAGACATCTGCCGGCGATGTATCTGGTTGACAGCTCCACTGCTTGATAAAGGGCCTCGTCGGTAAAGTGGACCTTGTGGTGCGTCTCATAGCGGTCCTGAAGTCCTCTAAGAATATCCAGGGTCTCATCCTTTGTAGGTGGTTCGACAATTATTGTCTGGAACCGTCTCTCGAGCGCACCGTCTTTTTCAATATGCTTTCTAAACTCGTCCAGAGTAGTAGCACCGATACATTGCACTTCACCTCTGGCAAGTGCGGGCTTTAGCACGTTTGAAGCATCGATAGCGCCCTCGGCTCCGCCTGCTCCCACCAGTGTATGCAGCTCATCGATGAATAAAATAACGTTCTTGGCCCTTCTGACCTCGTTGATGACTGCCTTGATTCGCTCTTCGAATTGCCCGCGATATTTTGTGCCGGCAACCATCATCGCCAAATCAAGCACGACAATTCGTTTGTCCTTTAGCAATTCCGGCACTTGCTTATTGATTATCTGCTGGCTTAGCCCCTCTACGATTGCTGTTTTGCCGACGCCTGCTTCACCTAACAGCACCGGGTTGTTTTTCGTGCGTCTGCATAATATTTGTACCAATCGCTCAATTTCATTCTTTCTTCCGATGACCGGATCAAGTTCATCATTGCGCGCTAATTCGGTAAGGTCTCTGCCGAAGCTGTCCAGTGCAGGGGTTTTACTCTTTGGCTTTCGTCCTACCGCCGGCCCCATCTTCATACCAAGGCCGGCCGGACCGTCATCCACCCCGGCTCCAAGTAAATTCAAGACCTCCTGCCGAATCTCTTCAAGCTTCAAACCCACGCTCATAAGAACCTGGGCAGCTATCCCTTCGGTCTCTCGCAGCAGGCCCAAGAGGATATGTTCGGTGCCGACATAGTTATGGTTAAGCGACCTGGCCTCTTCGATAGCGTACTCAATGACCTTCTTGGCTCGAGGGGTCTGTGGAAGTTTTCCCATCGTAACCATATCCGGGCCGCTCTTGACTTGTTTCTCCACCTCAAGCCGAAGCTTCTTGATATCCACATCCAGGTTCTTCAGGACCGTAGCACCTACTCCACTGCCTTCTTTAACCAGGCCCAGCAGGATATGCTCGGTTCCTATATATTCGTGATTAAATCGCTGCGCCTCTTGATTGGCCAGCGCCATAACCTTACGTGCACGATCTGTAAAACGTTCAAACATCTTTAACCTCTTCTTATTAGCTTATAGCGTATACGCTGTTACAATAACCATTCAGCTACTATATTATACCACATTTGCTCTATCTAAAGGAAACTAAAAATTCAACGCTAAAGACTAATAGCTATCAAATTCAATAGTTTTTACTCTTTGCATTGCAGGGGTTTTTATTTTGCCGCCTGCACATGCCGAACTTCAGGCATAAACGATACTATTAATAATATAGCTCAAATTAAGCCGATGTTCGTTTATAGGACCACTTTTCTCTTTAATTTATATTTTATCGACAAAAAACACTGCCGACTTTCCTAGTTGCCCACCTCTTTAATCGGCTTTATGGCGGATTTTCCTTGGGATTTCTAAAGGGGCCTATATAAAAATCCGTATCTTTGCCAACCAATGTGAATAGTCCGCTTATACCTTCATGCAACCACTAATGCGGGCAATCCGAATTTTACTTTTGTTTCAAGGCCGTACGCCCGGTTTGGTTTGTTATTAGGACCTCGGACTAAGAATTGGCTTCTCATTTTGCCCCCGCTGCCTTTTTGGGCCAGGCAACAGAGGAGCCAAAAAATTCTGGACACAGATGATAATTGTCCTTATACAAGTCTCCGAATGTGTTGCTGTATTGGTGTTTCTTTCCCCCGGAAAGGAGGACAGACCTTTTTTTGCAATAAAAACGATACTCTTGCTTACCTTCATAAGCCAATCTCCGACATCCCAACCGTTATGGGATTTGGCAAATGAAAACAAGGGCCTTTTAACGATTTCTACATTGTTTACAGCCCAGAACGTTCGTGCTTACTTATCTACCGATGAAGGCATAAACAACGCAATTGCCTGGTGCAAAGAAACCGGCGTCACACACGTTTTCATAGAAACCTACAGAGGACGATATACTGCTGAAAGAAAAGTGCTCCAGCGCGCCAAATCCAGATTTAATGCGGCAGGCTTTGATGTCTCAGGCTGTGTTACGACGACTAAAATCGGGAAGATTTCAACTCGCTGGAAGGAGATTTCATGTTACACGGACAAGGGCACACAAGATGAGCTTCAGAAAATATTTGAATACACAGCTTCGATCTTCGATGAGATTATGATTGATGATTTTCTTTTCACCGATTGTGAATGCGACCAATGCCAAAAGGCGCGTGGCGACAAAACATGGGTTGATTATCGGTGCAGCCTCATGATTAAAGTCGGTCGCCAGCGGATTCTAAAACCGGCAAGGGCGGTGAATCCGGATGTAAAAATCATAATTAAATATCCCCAGTGGTATGACAATTTTCACAATCGTGGTTACGAAGTGGTGCAGCAGACTGCTGATTACGACACAATCTGGGTCGGAACAGAAACACGCGACTACGATAATCAGCGCTGGGGCAGGAAGGTCCAGTACGAAGCTTACTACATTATGCGCTGGCTTGGCGAAATAGGCGGCTCAAAAACGGGCGGAGGCTGGTTTGATCCTTATGGTACCTCAGAAAATACATATGTTGAGCAGGCACGCCAAACTGTTCTGGCAGATGCCAGAGAGATGCTGCTGTTTTGTTATGGCTCGCTATTAAGAGAGACTGGACCGGCAAATGTCAAGAAATTACGCACAGAGATTCCCGGCCTGTTCAAACTCGCCCAACTTGTGAGAAACAAACCAATCAAGGGCGTTCTGGCACCAAAGCCGCCGAATAGCGATGCTGACGGCGAGATGTACGTATTCGACTTCATAGGAATGCTGGGATTGCCCCTCGTACCTACCGCCCGGATTAATCCTGATGCAAAAGCCGCGTTTTTTGCAATACACGCCCTCAATGATCCGGGCTTCTCTGATAAACTCAACAAAATGCTAAGTGCCAAAAAGCCGGTGTTAATCACAGATGGACTCGCCAAAAAGTTGAAAGGTGTTAATCTTGATGACGAAAATTTGACAGTTCTAAAAGTTAGCGGAAATCCTCATAATCTGTTGAAGCTGACACGGAAAGAGCTCAACCCTATCCGCGATAAATTACTGGCCCCATTTGGAATTCGATTTGACGCCCCTAACAAAGTGGCTTTGTACTTAATCGGCGATAATTGTCTGATCGTCGAAAATTTCAACGATCGGCCGATTGATACTTCGCTTGAATTCTCTAATTTTGTCAAAGCACGAACGAGATTAGTTTTGCCCCTCGAAGGAGATGTAGAAATTTCTTGTGTCGGCAGAAAACTGGATTTGACGAAAATAACACCACGAACTTTGGTAGCAATTGAATATTCCCTGTATTCTGGCGGCAAGCCGTAAACTATGCACTCCTAAAACTGTCGGCGGTATTTGGCGCTCGTAACGCGTCTGGCGAGAACAGAAGGAGCTGATACGCATTTGTATCAGGCGTCTTTTTCCTCAAGCAGCTTTCTGAGGTACTTATTTTCCCGCCGAGTCGCTTCTAAGTCGAAGAGCTGGTATTTAATGCATATCCGCAGATAATCGAGAGATTCCTGCAAGTTATCAACGCTTTTTTGAAGCCGATTACGGTTGTCTTGTGCCTTTTCGGCCAGTGCAGCCAGTTTCCTATACTGGGGATTGGCCATACCCCCAAATTCTTTCACCAGTTCGTTAAGTTTACCTTCTAATTTTGCCTCGTCCATCACCGTTGTCTTTCTTTCGTGCGAGGCTCTTCCTCTTCAGTCACCTTAGATCCGGTATCCTCCGAAGCCTCTTGGTTATAAATTGTCTTAATAGTAATTAATGCAAAATTCATACCTAAATGTCCTAAAAAAAGCTTTTTGCTTAACTTCATCGCTTATGCCCAAAAACAGCTAATCAGGTCAACCTTTTGCATAGTCCTTAAGTTTTGTTTCTACTTTCCGAAACACAACCCTTATATGGGTTAAAAGCCTGTGTTGCAGGAAATCAACACTTTGGATTTGCAAGTGTTTTTTTATTGGATGTAATGATTTTATTGAGAAACAGTTACGGCTAACGTTGTATTTTGTAAACATGGCCGTTGATTTATAGCACCAAGTACGCATTATCAGTTGTAATATGGGCGGTTGTTTGTAGTTTTGCCTTTGACCCGCCACACTGATGGCGGACAAGCATTGGGTTTGATTGGGTCCGTATTGGGTTTGTTTTGGCATTTTATTGGCTTTAATTGGGTTTGAATTGGCTTTGATTGGGTTCGTTTTGGGTTCGTTTTTCCCAGGTAACCAAGTGTCCTTTTTTTCATATTCCTTTATTAATACTTTATTTACGTTCATTTGACTTTTTCGGAAATTGGGTTCGTTTTGCATAATTAAGGAGAAGATTTGTAAAGGCTTCTCTACAGATGTAAAGGGGCCGAAGGCACGTAAAAATAAGGAGTAAGGAGTAAGGAGTAAGAAGTAAGGAGTAAGAAGTAAGGAGTAAGGAGTAAGAAGTAAGGAGTAAGGAGGGGAAAAGGGTGCCTTATAAGCAGGTAAATAGTTCATTAACCACGGATTACGCAGATTTCGCGGATTTTTTAGCCATAAAAAGGCACGAATGTTTACGGTTTGACGGTTGAACGGTTTAACGGTTGGACGGAAAAGCAAAAAACAAAAAGCACGAAGAAACAAAGAAAATAGCCATAGGGAGTACAGAGATATTAGCCGGCTTGGTGTTCCACCACACGGATGGCGGACAAGTCTTGGCAAACTCTGCTCTAAAAGCGAGCTTTTGACGCAGAGACCTTCCTTCGTCCACAAGGCCATCAAAATGGCCTTTTTCAGAAGCCAGCTATATAAATGATTAAGGATTATTGATGAATGATTATTGTTCATCGAGCATTCACCTTTGGCAAATGATTACTGATTATTGATATTTGACTTGACCTGCTGATCATAAGACCTTGCCACGCTGTGGCTTACGACTTGCGGTTCTCCGCTTTAAATCCAGCCACAGAGTTCACAGATTTCACAGAGAAGTCTTATGGCTAAAGACAACTAACCAACAACTATAGACTTCTGATTGCCCAGTTTAACATTCTAAATACTCAATCTGTTTGTATTATACCAAACTCCGTTGGAATGTTCAATAAAAATATAACAATTTAATAAATATTTTGAGAATGAGTAAATGAGTGTATGCGTAAATGCGGGAATATTGTCGGAACTCTTTATATTGACAAGACTTGGAATTTGGGGTATTTTGGGGGTAGAACTATGAGGGAAAACAAACTTGGCGGGATTTCTTTTGTTGACGGAGATGGGGGTATTGAGTAATCTCTGGGGCGTATTGTATCATTGTACCAGTAAACGATGAAGGGATCGGGAAAATGTATATTACCAGAATATATCTCGAGAATATTCGCGGATTCGAGAAAGTCGATTTGGACTTGACCGCAACATTACTTGGGAATAAGAAGTGCGTCCGGCGACCCAGAATGCGAACGGTTATCATTGGGAAAAACGGTACGTGTAAAACTACATTCTTGAGATCCGTTGCGATCGGATTGTGCGATGCAGTTGATGCACCCGGGCTCTTAGCTGAAGACGTTGGGGAGTTAGTTCGAGAAGGCAAGAAGTCCGCAGAGATAAGAATTCGCTTGTCACCGGGAGGAAAGGGGTCGCGGCCAATACTTGTGAAGACTTTTCTTGGTAGGGAACACGGGAAGGATTTTTTAGAAAAAAAAGTACCGAAGAAGTGGCGGGCCAATAATGTGTTTGTGTGTGGGTATGGCGCTGTAAGGTCACCTGGTGGAGAGGAAACGTTTCGAGCCTACCGGATTCAGGACTCTGTGTATACGTTATTTGTGTATGCCCAGCCGTTAGTAGGATCTGAAATAGCTCTTAGAAGACTGCGTGATTTCCTAGGAATGAAATTCTATGAGACGACAATGGAAAGGATTAAGAAAGCATTGGGCCTTGGGGGGAGGGACAAGATAGAACTTCCCAAAGGAGGGGGCGTGGTAATCTCCGGGCCTGAGATTGGAAGACATATCCCGCTGGAGGGCTGGGCTGATGGTTATCGCATGACTTTCGGTTGGCTGTTGGACATATATGCGTGGGCCATGCGTGCGGAGTGCATCACATCGACAGGGAACGTTAAAGGAACGATTCTACTTGACGAAATTGAGCAGCACCTTCATCCGTCAATGCAGATAGACCTATTGGATAAACTTAGCGAATTGTTTCCCGATCTTCAAATCATCGCAACAACGCACAGTCCGCTGGTCGCCTTAGGGGCAACACCATCGGAGGTCGTTGTTTTGAAAAGAGAAGGTAAGAAAGTTGTGGCTGACAGTGACGTACGTGATTTTAGGGGCTATTCTGCTGAGGATATGCTTGTTGACGACAGGTTGTTCGATTCTGATGTTTACTCGCCTGAAACAAACAAGAAGTTGGCGGAGTATCGCGGGCTGATAAGTATTCCGAAGGATAAGAGAACCAACAGACAGACGCAGAACCTCAAGTCTTTGGTGAGGGATTTGATATCGCAACAAGTTCCGGGGATAAGGGATAATCCCTTGATCGAAAGGTTCGAGAAAGTGGCTAAGAAATATGGTCTGTAGGAGGATTATGCTTTGATCTTCGTAGATCGTTACCGGAAGGACGAGAGTGGAAGGGACATTAGGCCGCCTGAGTCATGGTTCGACGATGCTGTGGAAGCAACGGAGCTTGCAAAGAATGAAAGGAGTGGGCATAAATGGGATAGGAATGTTTATGCGGACGAAGCCCGACTCAAGCCGGCCTTGGAGAAGCTCTTCTTCGACAAGTGCGCATACTGTGAAACAAAATTTCTAGCGGGGGCTGATTCTGATGTTGAGCATTTTCGTCCTAAGGGGCGAGTGGCCGAACGAAAGAAACATCCAGGTTACTACTGGCTGGGTTATAAGTGGGAAAACTTGTACCTGTCCTGTCCCCACTGCAATCAATTGCGCAAGGACAAACCCAGATGGGGAGATCCTCGCACTCTTCCCTCGGGAGGCAAACTTGACCAGTTCCCTCTTCTTGATGGGGCAGAGGCAACCAGGGCTATGGGACCCGATGATGATATCTATGAAGAGGCCACTCTTCTGATAGACCCGTGCTACGATGACCCTGAGTGGTACATGGCGTATGACCCACAGGGGCAGGTTCTGGCGTTGGAGGATAACCCTTATGGGGAAAAAACGATCGAAGTATTTCACCTTAAGAGAAGAAAGCTTCGTGATGCTAGAAAAGTTATTATGGATTTTACGATCCATTTTCTTGAGAAGATCAAAGAAGCGAAGTCTCAAGGCAATGAGGATGCGGTAGGTTTTTTGGAGGAACTACTTGAGGAGCTCCTTTCTGCCAGCAGTGAGTATGCGGGAGTTGTCAGATTTGTTTTGAATAACTCCGCGGTTTTTTTGGCTGACAATTCATAGAGGCAATAGCCGAGATGAAGGCATATGGCTTTGAGCTAATTATGGACTTGCACGGGTGCGACGTGTCGAAGTTCAGCAGGGGGAGTCTGGACAAATATTTTGATAAAGTGTGCAAAGCAATCGATATGGAGAAATGTGAGCGGTACTGGTGGGATGATGTGGGTGTTACAGAAGAAGAAAGACAAACTTCGCCGCACACAAAAGGGACTTCGGCTGTTCAGTTCATACTCACCAGCACTATCGTAGTACATACTTTAGACTTGCTGAAAGCAGTATATATCAATATATTCTCGTGCAAGACATTTGATGAAAAAGTTGCAGAACAGGTCACCAAAGAGTGGTTTGGCGCAAAGGAATGCAGGACGCATTTTATTGAAAGGATTTAAGATGCTGTTGATTGAGCAGGAAATTGATATATCAGTATATATGGGGAATGACTCACTTTTGGCATATTTTGATGAGGTTGTAGGCAAGCATGTTGATGGCAAAGGAATACCGATAAGATTTGCAGTAACGCAAAGCGATTCAGAGAAATATCACTGTGAGTTGGGCTTGTTAACAGGGACGGATTACTTTTCTGTTTCAAAGTCAACGTCTATATTTGACCTTGAGAGAAGGGAAGTTGAAAATACGGATAAGTTTAACGCAGTGATGATTGTGCCAACGGGGATCGGCGCAGAGATAGGGGGTCATGCGGGTGACGCCGGGCCAGCGGCAAGATTGTTGGCCGGTGCGTGCGATACACTGATAACGCATCCTAATGTAGTAAACGCATCGGATATTAACGAACTGCCGGAGAATGGATTGTATGTGGAGGGCAGCGTTATCACGAATTTACTTATGGGAACGGTTGGGCTTCAAAAGGTTCGAGCAAATCGTGTAATCGTTCTTATTGATAAGCACAAGGACGAGCGAATTTCAGAATTAACCATTAATGCTGTTTCCGCTGCTCGGGCTGCTTTGGGTTTAGAGTGCCCGTTAGTGGTTGAGGTTGAGCCGCCGATACGGATGTTGGCGAGGTATTCTACTTCGGGAAGTGCTGTAGGGCGAGTTGAAGGATTGGAGCAGATTTGCGCAGTATTGCGGCAGCATAGAGGAGAGTACGATGCTGTAGCTTTGGCATCGGTGATAGATGTTCCAGAAGAGTTTCATACCGTATACTACGAGAAACATGGGGAGATGGTAAATCCATGGGGCGGTGTTGAGGCGATGCTGACCCATGCTATAACCATGCTTTTCGGTGTTCCGGCGGCACATGCGCCGATGTTTGAAACTATGGAGATTGCAAATCTTGATTTGGGGATAGTTGACCCGCGAATGTCGGCAGAAGCTATATCAAACTGTTTTATTCATTCGGTATTGAAGGGACTTCACCGAAGCCCACGAATCATCACTGACAAGATGGTTTTTACACATCCGGGAGTATTGACGGCTGCTGATATATCCTGCGTGGTTATTCCTGACGGTTGTGTGGGGCTGCCAACGTTAGCGGCGCTGGAACAAGGGATACCGGTAATCGCCGTGAAAGAGAACAGCAACCGTATGGACAATAAGCTGGAAGAATTGCCATTTTCACCAGGCAAGCTCTTTATCGTTGAAAACTATCTGGAAGCTGTCGGTATGATGACCGCACTTAAGAGCGGCGTTGCTCCATCGAGCGTCCGGAGGCCACTCGAAGAGACGAAAGTTTCTATTAAAGAAAGTTCTCAAGTTGACACACCTTCGGTGGCGACTGAGGAAAGTGGTCGTTGATGATAATATACGGCCGGAGTGGCGGGTAAAAC
>VRUL01000019.1 GCA_019456145.1 Planctomycetota bacterium | reverse complement strand
TGGTAGCCCCTATTATAACATATCGGCCCAAATACACAACCAACTTCGACTCCTTAATTGCGACACAGCCTGGCAGCTTGGGGATGGCTTACTGACATTTATACAGAGCGCAACATTTAATTACAATTGGTATAAGACCGCGACAGGGCGGTCAATTCTGGAGAAAGTGCCGTGAACGTTGCGAAATTAACTGTAAAAACCTTGTCCCTTATGACGATACTCGGAAAATAGAAACTCCATGCACCAAAAAATTCTAATGCGTATAAAAACTTCGGGTATGACCACAACAAAGACCTTCTCTCTACCTACTCTCCGGTAACTCCGCTCGGCTTCAAAACAGTTCGAGTATCACCGGCCCGATGAGTCCGGAGGCTGTTGGACCGAGATTATGGACCTGGTTCGTCACCGTGTAATGCGGCGCAATCGTATTGGCAACTCTTACTTCAAGTGCGTTTTCTCCTTCCTTTACGAACCTGGTCAGATCGAACTTGAACGGCCGGGCCAGCCTGACCCCGACGGTTTTGCCGTTAACTAAGACCTCAGCAGCCACCAGCACCTGACCCAGGTCCAGCACAACGTGTCGCTGCAAC
The DNA here is from genome assembly GCA_019456145.1 of Planctomycetota bacterium. Lineage (GTDB taxonomy): Bacteria > Planctomycetota > Phycisphaerae > Sedimentisphaerales > Anaerobacaceae > CS2-K091. Next base: position 93,043 of record VRUL01000019.1, on the reverse strand, counting down.
TGCTCAGCCGTGAATCGCACTTTTTGCTTATAGACGCCTATCCCGGAATACGTCGGTAGGCCGAACTTCGACCACTCTCCGGTCTGGATGGTTCCTCCCTCCAGGCTCAGACCTATAGGAAGCCGAAAGGCCGCACCTCCATAGGCGCCCGGCTCCATCTCAAGACGAATCGCTGCTGTCGAAACACTTAATGGAGTTTTGGCCACATAAGCTATGCCGTCCCTAACTTTGGCTTCAACGCCATCAACCCACACTCTTGCCTTCGCCGCTGTATTCAGCGACAGCTGACGAAGACCGGGAGGCGCTGTAAAGCGATACCAGCCAATGCGTTTTGCCCCCTGCGGCTTAATATCATATATGATATCAGGGACTTCGTTAAAGCATTCCAGATAAGGCGATGGCAAATCAATTGCCAGCTTACGGCGAGGTTCTGTCGCTATGCCAACATTTTCGACCGCCACTAATCCCCATGGCTCCGTCCCCATTCGGCCCAGCACTTTGGCCGTCTCCCAGCCGGAATCATCAAACCCAATCTGCTCCCAGCCTTCCTGTTCGGTTTCGGATCCTTTCCATGAACCATCTGTAACCAGCTCAAACTCGGTGTCATCGCTTTTCCGGGCCTTCATCGCCAATACAAAACCCTCCTCAGCACCCAGGTTCTGTGCCCAGGCTGCAATCACATTCTCACCCGCACGCAAACCGGTTGTGATATTGATCGATTCGGGATGCTGCCACCTGGCCCATGGCCCGATTTCTTCCTCGATCTTAACTCCGTTGACAAAGAGCCGATATCCGTTGTCCGCTGTCACAACGATTCTCGCTTCTGCTGGAACAGCCTTTAGGTTGAAGGAAGTGCGGACGTAAGCAGCGCTGGTGTTGCCGGCCCATATCCAGGATGCCTTACGCAAATCCGGCCTGACAATCCCCTGCGCTGCGTCTTCCATCGACTTTACAGAAGGTGCTTCTCTTTGAACGAAAAGCATCCCATGTCCCCCATCGGGCAGCTCAAGGAGAACGTTATTCTCTCCGGCGCGCAGCGGCAGATTGCCTAGGGCATCTTCGAACGGCTGTTCTTGTCCATTAACCCAGAGGCGGGGTTTTGAGTTTCTCAATTCCACACGCAGCCCGAGACGCTGGGTCTTCGGCGAACGAATCCGTGTAAAAAGCAGCTTTCGGCCCTTGGGCAAATTGAAAAAGTTCTGATCAATAGCGCCGTCGGGATAGCCGCTGTGCCCACCCCACGGAGCTGGTTTGGCAAGGCCTATCTGTTTGGAGAATTCTACCGTTTGCCACGCGAGAGATTTGTCACCGACCGTAACCTTGTTGCCGGCGTCTATTTTTCCCTGGCTTTTAAAAACACTATCTATCAATTCTGTGCCTCCCGGGAGCGGCCCGAGAAACAGCCAATAGGGACCAATACTGTAACGACTGACTTGCCAGTCCCTGTTATCATATTCCGGCTTATGCCACCCAAGTTGTTCTCCAGCTTCCGACGACTCCTGGGCATAGCGAAATGACCGGACCTCAGCCCCAATGACTGTCTCTGATGGGGGCCAGCGGAACTCACCCCAAAGATTGTCACGAGTAGGAATAACAGAAAAAATCCAGTCGCTGGAAAGTTCTTTGCGGACAGGCTCGTTTTGCGTCAGGGGATTTCCACCGGAGCGAGCATCACCAGGTCGAAACACCAATAGATAGGCTGTGTTTCCCTCCAGCCGCTGCTTGACGAGTACAAAGCCATCATCTTTTTTGAATCGGTCAACAGGTTGAACCTGACCGGTGAAGGCATCCCAAAGTTCAGGTACTCCCTTGACCCGGTAGCGGGCCTTAAGGTCGATGGGTGTTTTTTCAGTGTTCTGGACCAGGTAAACGTGCACGTCTCCGATGCAACGATGATTAACATAAACCTCTCCGCCGGTTGGAACAAAATCCCGCTCTATATGTGATGAGACCAGCACTGGAAGCTCCTTGAAGTCGGCCCGAATAAATGCAGCGAAACCTCCGCTGGAAAAAGCTTTCGTGATCGTTTGTTTTCCCGTTTTCTCTGCATAGGGAACTCCAAGAATCTGTTCGAGCAACCTGGCCAGTCTTGGATCACCCCGTCCACCTTCAGACGTTGCTGATGGAAGCCGGCCGAAGAAAATCACCGTCCCACCACTCTCGGCCAGTTGCAGGGCCTTTTTCAGAATTGACCGTCTTACCGTAGTCTCCGGCCCGAACACCAAAGCCCGATAGCCGTTTCCACCCATAAAGAGCTTTCCACTTTTGATCGAGCCGGCCAAAATCGAATCATCATCTGCAATATCGTTGTCGATTGCCACATCGTAGAGGGTTCGCGATAGCTTCATGAACAGGTTGTAATCGGGACCTTTAGTGCCTTTGGGCTCCCCGGCCAGCAGGCTAACCACAGGGTAATGGACCGCAACATCCACAACGTGAGTACCCTGGGACATAAGATAACTCATTCGAGAGACCCAGTCTGAAAGGGTTTTGTAATAGCGCCAATAAGGCTGACGCCAGTGCGGATCCGGTGCGGCATGTTCCCATGTGCCGGCCCGCGTAGAATAATACAGACCATGCTCATCATAGAGATTGGCTCCGAATGCATAGTTGGCCGATAGCCAGGAAAGTGTCTGGTCCGTAGTCCGTCCCCAACCACTGGAGTGAAACGCTTCGGACCAGACTCGTGGCCGCCTATATAGCCGTGCGATCGAAGCGGCGATCTTTGTGTCGTAGTAATTTCGCTCTGTCAATGGTCTCTGGCCGGCGTCGTCATATCCGGGTGCCGAGAACCATCGCTGTGTGCGGAAATAGTCTATGTATCCGTCACTTGCCCGGTGTATGTTTTGCCGGCCCCAGTTGTCATAACTTGTTAGAAGCCCGCGCTCATGCGTCCAGTCATAGACCCGCTTCCAATAGCTTTGTTCATCCACGGCCAGGTATGCGTCGAAGAAGTCGGTCCGATACTTTGGCGTTAGGGCCCCTACATCAAAATGCAGCGCCGGTATTGCTCGGGCAATATCATATCCGAAGCGCTGACGAAAAGTCTCGGCTAACTCCTTAGTATATATGTCACGGGGAGTGGGGGGGTGCTCGTCCTGAAAAATCCCCACGAAGCTTTTGCCCATCGACTCTTTGCCGAGACGACGTTCAATTTGACCGTAAAACATATCAATGAAAGTATCCGCTGCAACCTTGTTGAGCTGAAATGACAGGTACGGAACGGCCACCGACACGCCGACGCGCCAGGTACCAGCCGTCGGTACCCACTCAAGCTTTTTATCTTTTGCAGCGCCGCCCAGGTTAATGCTGCCCTCATTGCCGGCAAGCCCTTTTTTGACTGGATATGCTCGTGCCCCAATAATCTGCCCTGCGGGAAGCACTAAACTAATTGGCTTATCGGGATTGCCTTCTGCCGTTAGAAACACAATCCGCTTCGTACCTGTGTCCTGGGCCTTGGCCGCGGCTTTTTCAAGCCAACCATAGTGCCCGTAGCCGACCTGGTCGTAAGCCCAGAGCGTCATGCCAAGCCGCCGGCACTCCTTGTTGACAAAGACAAACATGTCCCACCACTTCGGGCTAAACGACTGTGGGTCACATCGCCCGGGTGAACGCTGGATGGGGCAAACCGACTTTACTCCCTGCTCAGCCAAATTCTCAAGCTGCCAGGTGACCCGCTTTTTGTTCATGCGGTCACCTTCCCACCACCACAGCGGGACTTCACCCCAGCGGGCATGGTCCGGGAATACAAATGAGTTACGCAGCTCGTGATACGTAAGAACGCGATTATCCGCTGCCAGCGCAACTGAGCTGCAAATCAACAGAAGCGACATCCATATTTTACCAAAGATATTGTTCATTTTCGTTTTCCCGTAAATAAAAGTTCATAGTCATTGGTTACGAACCACATGCTGCTGGCACCTATCACCTAATCCTTGTCCAGCCAGGCCTTTGAAAGCAAGAGTGTTGATCAGTAGAATAATGATTCTACCCGATTAATACAATGGCTTTCGCTTCTTTTTCTCTATAGGTTTTCGCAGCCTTAACGTTTTTTTAAAAAAAAACAGGAAACCTTGAATTTTGGCTCAAAAACAGCGTGATATTTTAATATTCTTTGAAAAACTGGTAGTTACCACAGTTGTTTTCTTTGGGGCGTTCTGCTATTTTATTTTATGATGAATTAAATAGAGTTGTGCGTGTGTGGGATTGTTTGTTTAGGAAGCAGGATAATCCATCCCCCTCGCTGGGCCTGGCTGGTGATAGATATGCTGGGTTTAGCGAGGCATTAAAGCATAGTTCAAAACTGCTATAATGTTGAGATTGGAAGGCGAGATGTGCTATATGCAACAGGCCTTGTACTGTTAAGTGGCGTGCATATTTGGCTTTGTAGGAGGCGGCAAATGGCTTTAAGCCCGGAGACGAGAGTATTTACTGAAAGCGAGTGGCTTGATATTGTTAATGAACTTTCCTTACCTCCAAGACAGGCGGAAGTCGTGAAATACCTTTTTCTCGGCCATTCCGACAAACAAATTGCCAGGGAACTGCAAATATCTGTGCCGACAGTCCGTACTCATCTAAGCCGGCTTTTTTCAAGATTTGATGTGCAGGACCGAACCGAGCTTGTTCTTTACGTAGTACGCCGTTTCCGCAAGTTTTTTGGAACAAATGGCAGTCATCATATATGATGACATCAGAACAGATTACACCAGAATTGATAGCTTGAAAAGATTGCAATTAGTTGTCATAATAAAGTTTTGACTAATTTGCTTAAGAGCATAATAGAAAAAGCAAGGAACGAGGGTATTATGAAAGCGCGAAATTTCTTATCAATTACAGTATTTGTTTATATTCTTTTTCTATCAACAGTATCTCAAGGTGTGGTAATACCGCTCAGTACTCATAGCTCAGAGCCCATTACTGCTCCAGCAAGTTGGATGGACGCAAGCATGGACTTGTCTGTTGATAACGTTGGGTTTTGGGAGCTAACGCTTGCCGTAACAAACATGACCCCGGAAAATGCCGGCGACATTGCCTTTAAAATGAGCGAACTCTATTTCAATACCACTGCGTCCATAACGAACCTGACGCTCGATTCGGTCGTGAATGGCAACAAGGATGATTGGACCTTAACACTCGATACGGATAACATTCACGTTGGCGGATTTGGCTTGTTCGATATAAGCCTTATAAGCAACAAGCAAAACTTAGAATGGATCGATCCTCAGGAAACCGTTACTTTCAATATAAGAATTGACACGGGGACTCCCCCATACTCAGATACCGATTTCTATGCCCTGTCGTCTCAGATTGATGGAGATATGCTTGCTTATGGCGCCGCAAAGTTCTTCGGTGGCGGCCCGGAGGATCTCAGCGCCATTGGGGCCAATGTACCTGAGCCTGCCACGATATTCATGCTTAGCTTAGGTGCATTAGCTTTGTTGAGAAAACACCAACGATAGATATAAAGTAGAGCTAAAGTTAGTGTCCATCCAAGCTGAAAGGGCTGGAGCTAATTCCTTCTAAGTGGGCCTTAGACTTTTCTCTGGTCCTTTCGCTTCTTTTTCTCTATAGGTTTTCATGTCCCTCAAGACAGGCACAGATGATTTGCCGGTTGCCGGTCAAGAAACTGTGTACAAACGTGTGTACAAAGAACTTGCAAAAAATGCTTACTTTGATTCAAACTCCTTGACCACGTTTGACAATGTGAAAGCAGAACAAACTCTGAGTACATCTAAAACAGCAATCCTGATAACAGGTAGAGTTAGACGCTAAGTCTGACTGAATGTCATCTGTTGACACTCCCCCAAAAAAAGCAATGGGCCGGGCTGGATTCGAACCAGCGTAAGCTTACGCTAACGGGTTTACAGCCCGTCCCCTTTAGCCTCTCGGGCACCGACCCTTGTTTTTAGTATATCAGATTAATTTAAAATCAAGAACAGTCAATTGTCAATAGCCAATTTATTCCAATTTCATTGGGAAATAGTCTTTGGCGTTGTTGAAGCAGATATCCTCGACCATTTTACCGAGCAAGTCTAAATCGCAGGGCAGCAGCCCGGCCTCGATATCATTGCCGAGCATATTACAGAGAATCCGGCGAAAATATTCATGACGTGGATACGACAGGAAGCTTCGCGAGTCGGTCAGCATGCCAACGAAACGGCTCAAAAGGCCCATATTTGAAAGTACGTTGATTTGCTTTTCCATCCCGTCCTTTTGGTCGAGGAACCACCACGCCGAGCCATACTGGATTTTTCCGGCTACACGACCGCCCTGGAAGTTACCTGCCATTGTTGCAATCAGCTCGTTGTCTCTGGGATTCAGGTTATACAGGATTGTCCTGGGCAGTTCGTTGTTTTTATCGAGTGTATCGAGAAATTTAGCCAATGGTTTGGCTGTTTCGAAGTCGCCGATTGAATCGAAGCCGGTGTCCGGGCCTGTGGATTTTAACATTCGCGTGTTGTTGTTTCTAAGTGCGCCCAGGTGAAGCTGTTGAACCCAGCCGGATTCATAGTCCATCAGGGCAAATTCAATCATCATTGCGGATTTGAATTTAAGACATTCCAGGCTCTCCAGGCTCTTTCCTGATCTTATCTTATCGAAAATCTTTTTGATTTCACTTTCAGTATAATCCTCTGCGTAAACGGTCTCTAAACCGTGGTCGGAAAGCCGGCAGCCGTTTTCATGGAAGTAGTAATGACGCTGGCGGATGGCTTCGATGTATAAATGGAAGTCGATAATCTCAATATCACAGAGGCACTCGAGTTTATCAATCCAGGCATTTAGTGCTGTGGGGGCTTCGACGGCCATAGCTTTGTCAGGCCGAAAGGCAGTATGAACAGCGATTTCAAAACCGTCGTTACGGATTCTTTTGTGGTGCTCTAATGAGTCCAGTGGGTCTTCGGTAGTGCAGAGCAGCTTGACGTTGGCTTTTTGAATGAGGTTACGGCAGCTAAACTCCTGCGTTCTTAACATCTCGCCGCATCGTTCATAGATTTGCTTTGCTGTGTCGGCATTTAAAAGCTTATCGCCGATGTCGAAGTAACGCTTGAGTTCCAGGTGTGTCCAGTGATAAAGCGGATTTCGGAGGGTGTATGGCACAGTCTGGGCCCATTTTTCGAACTTTTCATAATCGCCTGCATTGCCTGTAATATATTTTTCCGGTATGCCGTTGGCCCTCATTGCCCGCCATTTGTAATGGTCGCCGTGGAGCCAGATTCGGGTCAGATTCTCGAACTGATGGTCGGCGGCAATCTGGTTGGCCGGCAGATGACAATGATAATCGTAGATAGGCATATTCTCGGCGTGTTCGTGGTAGAGAGTCTTGGCGGTTTTTGTTTGCAGCAGGAAATCTTCGGTAATAAATTCAGCCATTTTTCAAATCCTCGATTTTAATTCAACAAAATCGTCTGAAATATAGCCGATTCTGTACCGCAGGTCAACCAGTCTTCATTTCAGGTATGTATTACTCAACTATGACGGCGGTGCCGTAGGCGAGGATTTCCGAAGCGCTTTGCATGACCATGGATGTGGCGAATCTCACCCCGACGATGGCATTTGCGCCGAGGTTTTGGGCGTCTTCGATCATTCGGTCCAGGGCCTGCTCTCGCGACTCGGCCATCATCTTGGTGTAATCGCTTATCTCTCCACCGACTATGTTGCGCAATCCTGCCATAATATCCCTGCCGAGGTGCCGGGCACGGATGGTATTTCCCTTTACCATCCCGAGGTGCTTTACAATCTTTTTGCCTTCTATCGTTTCCGTTGTTGACATTAACATTGGCTTATCTCCTTACGTCTTTATAGCGGTCTTTGCTCCAGAAAAAGATTCTCTCACGCAATACCGAGACAAACAAAATCGCCAGTCCTACAAGAAGTGCCAGCATCGCAATTTTCAACAACAAGCCCACTGTCGGGTCAGTAATGATGGCTTCTATTGCCTTGAAACCTCCATAGATTGTCAGCAGTATCGCAGCGACAGAAAAGATTATCCAGCCGATACTTCGCTCAACACGATTGTAGATACCGTCCCAGTACTGCTGCCACAGCCGGTCCTCGGGCTCAACTAATGTCACGTTTTCAGTAATCTGTTTGAGCTTCTTGAACTCTTCGAGTTCGCCGGCGCATTCCCGGCACGCCGACAGATGTTCCTTGAGGTGTTGTTGTTGCTCGGCAGAGAGTTCATTGTCGAGATAACCCATCATAAGGTCCTTATACTCATCACATGCCATTGGTTTCACCTCCTTTCTTGGTCCTCAGTAATTCTTTTAGTTTTTTACGGGCGTGATACAATCTGCTCATTACAGTACCCCTGCTGCAAAAAAGATTTTGAGCAATCTGCTCATAAGACAGGTTCTGGAAATGCCGCAATATAATCACCTCACGATGTTTGTCGTCGAGTTTGCCGATTGCTTTCCATATCATGTCTTTGGTCTCGTTTCTTTCGGCCACTACGTCGGGTGTGAACGAATCATCCACATCAGCGATCGGTGTCTGTTCTTCAATCTCTTCAAGAGAGCGGGTCTGCCGGTGCCTTCTCTTTCTTAGATGGCTAAAGCAAACATTTCGAAGAATTTGATAGAACCAGGGAAAAAACTTTCGATTAGGCTTGAGTCGCTTGATGTTGCGATATGCCAGAATAAAGGCTTCCTGAGAGAGTTCCAACGCATCGTCTCGGTTACCGACAAGGCCGAGCGCAATAAAGTACGCGTTTTTCATATATATTTTGACAATGGACTCGAAGGCCTCTTTTGAGCCTCTTCGGGCGGGGTCTATTACTACTAATTCTTCTTCACAAACGCTGCCCACCTTATCTGGCTCCAGAATCAGTGATTATGGTTCAAACGCCGGCTTTTCTGTATGTTTCCACATTAATATACATTACTAGACCAGGATTTATTCAAATTATTTCATTTTTTATTGTCTATATATTGTGGGTGGAAAATCCGACAACGTTCAGGTGCGAAATGCTTTGTGTCGCCACTTTCGAGGGTATAACCGGAGAGGGGCATTTTGTACTTGGGAACAGGATGGTGCTAACACCAATTCTATTTATAGCGTCTAACAAAACTTATACTGTCATTTCGAGCGGAGCGTAGCGGAGTCGAGAAATCTGTTCAAAACAGTCCGCGAAGCGGTTCCTTCTATTAGGTTAACTGGTTTTGTTATAGGCTCTTATTAATTGCCGAAGACCCCAGATTGTCATTCCCGCAAAAGCTTGTCCCCACCTGATTGGGGGGCAGGAATCCAGCAAAAGATATGGATTCCTTGTCGTATAGGAAGTTAAACTAATTGCCGACGCAGTCGGCTTCAACTCACGAGATACGAAACCTGTCCTGAGTGTAATCGAAGGATACGAGCGACGAACGACGCTCAAATACCCGTACCTTCGAGCCAGTGGTCAGCGAATATCGCAAAGTCAGCAAAATCGACACGACCGTCACCGTTGAGGTCACTACGAATTTCTTGCCTTAATACAGGATACGTTGCCCCATCATTTATTAACCATATTTCAACAAAGTCCCAGCCGGCAGAGGTAAAGGTGCTTCTTGTCTGCATTTGGGCAGTGGGCAGGCCCGAAACATTTGTAGTTGTGCCTTGGTCAACCCCAATACTTTCGGTTACGCCGTGGGTCTGCGTGTCGGTGTCCCAGAAGCTGTTGTTAGATATACCGCCTTGATAATTCCATCCCACCAATCCGCCGACATATTGAACACCATTAACATCACCGATAGAATAGCAGTTTGAAATAATGCCATCATCATAATTTTCTCCCACCAGACCGCCTATATAGTTATAACCACTGACCGAACCGGTAGAATAGCAGTTCAAGACAACACTACCATAATAAGCATTGCGCCCTACCAGGCCACCAACATAGGAAGTTCCATGAACACTACCAGTAGAGTAGCTATTAAATATGTACCCAGGTTGATTTAAGAAACCATCTCCAGCATTATACCCCACTAGGCCGCCGATATCATTAGCACCTTTTACATCGCTGGTAGAATAGCAGTTCGAGATAAGTAACGCACCATTAATCCCCACTAGGCCGCCGACAACCTCGACACCATTCACATCGCCTGTAGAATAGCAGTTCGAGATGAAGCCAGGCCCCCCCCCTGATAACAGCCCGCCGACCATCCAACTACCGATGACGGAGCCGGTAAAATAGCAGTTCTCGACATTCCCTGACCAAACCCCCACCAAACCGCCGACACCCCAATTTCCGGAGACATTGCCTGTAAAATAGCAGTTTTTTGTTATACTGACGGAACCCATTGCTGCAAGGCCACCGACAAGCTCATCGCCGCTGACAGAACCGCCTTCGAGGCCCAGGTTGACGACTTCCCCGTATTCTCCGATACTACCAAACAGCCCCAGATAATCGTTACCGGTCCCACCGTCATCGATGGTCAGGTTTGTTATCTTGTGGTTGTTGCCATCAAAGACACCCATGAAGTCGATGCCGTCAAATTGCCAATCTGAATTATTAGTATCCGGGGCAATAACAGCATTGGTGTAGGTTCGCCCAGCAAGATTGACATCGGTCTCCAGACGGGTATAGTCGTCCCAGTAATTGGCGTCAGCCGCAAACTCGTCAAAATCCGCCAGCGATTCTATCCGCCACGGGTCTTGCTGTGTGCCCGAGCCAGGCAAACCCGCAGCAGTATTTACACATAAGCCCACAATCACCAAAGCAAATGATATTCGCCACATAATTTGACCTCCTAATTTGCCGGCAATCCTCCTTGATAGAATGGTTATTTCTTGCAGTAGTCATAAACTATCAAATCCATCCTGAAATTGCAAGCATTTTTCTAACCGTTCTCGGCCCAAAATGTTGAGTTTTGGACATTTTCCGGCATTGCGAGCGATCTTTCAACACTTTTTTTGACAGGATTTATTACCTGTGGCACAAGTTATCTTGTTTTATCTTGTTAATCCTGTCTAAAAAAACACCTCTGTGCCCTCTGTGGCAATCAAACATTGTACGTTGAAGCAGCGGTCGTTCCGCCTCTACCGGTCCAGTTTGTATGAAAGAATTCACCTCGTGGTTTGTCGACTCTTTCGTAGGTGTGCGCCCCAAAATAATCGCGCTGGGCCTGCAAAAGATTGGCCGGCAGCCGGCCGCAGCGATACCCGTCGTAAAAGGCAAGGGCCGCGCTCATAGCAGGCATCGGAACACCCATCTCGACTGCTGTTGTAACCACTCGGCGCCAGGCTACTTGTGTCTTCTCGACGGCGTCCTTGAAGAACGGGTCTAATAGCAGGTTTTCCAAGCCGGGCTTTTTGTCGAACGCTTCCTTTATCTTGCCGAGGAAGGCCGACCGGATGATACAGCCGCCGCGCCACATCAGGGCAATGCCCCCATAGTTCAGGTTCCAGTTGTGTTCGCCGGCCGCCGCACGCATAAGCTGATAGCCCTGGGCGTAGCTCACAATCTTCGAGGCATAAAGGGCTTGGCGCAGGTCGTCTACGAATGCTTTTTTGTCGCCGGTAAAGTCTGGCTTCGGGCCGACCAGGACCTTGGATGCCGCGACGCGTTCTTCCTTGAGGGCCGACAGGCATCGTGCGAAGACCGCCTCGCCGATAAGCGTTAAAGGCTGGCCCAGGTTCAGGGCCTCGATGGCGGTCCATTTGCCAGTTCCCTTCTGGCCTGCGGTGTCGAGAATAAGGTCGATGACTTCGTTGCCATCCTCATCTTTATACCCGAGGATGTCACGTGTTATCTCGATAAGGTATGAGTCAAGCTTGCCCTTGTTCCACTCGGTAAAGACCTCGTGCATTTCCTGGTTTGTTATACCGAGGCCTTGCTTCATTATCTGGTAGCTCTCACAGATCATTTGCATATCGCCGTATTCGATTCCATTGTGTGTCATTTTAACGAAGTGGCCGGCCCCATTCTCGCCGACCCAGTCACAGCACGGTTCACCGTCAGGTGTCTTGGCGCAGATCCCCTGGAAAATGGGTTTTACACTTTCCCATGCCTTCGGTGAGCCGCCGGGCATCATCGATGGGCCTTTTAGTGCGCCCTCTTCACCGCCGGATACGCCTGTTCCGATGTACAATTTGCCCTTGCTCTCGACGTGTTCTGTTCGGCGAATAGTGTCGGGGAAATGAGAGTTGCCGCCGTCGATGATGATGTCGCCATCTTCGAGGACGGGCAAGAGTTTTTCGATAAAGGCATCTACCGGAGGACCGGCCTTTACCAGCAGCATTACCTTACGGGGCTTTTTTAAGTTCTGGGCAAGCTCCTCGATAGAATGGCAGCCGATGATGTTCTTGCCTTTGGCTCGGCCGTTGATAAAATCATCCACCTTCGAGACAGTACGGTTGAAGCAGGCCACTGTAAAGCCCTTGCTTTCCATATTAAGGATGAGGTTTTCACCCATAACTGCCAGGCCTATCAGGCCGATATCCGCTTTTGCCATTTTCTCCTACCCTTTCTTATTTACTATTTATGACTATTCATTCGGGATACTTGGTATATGTCCGCTGGACAATCTGTGCAGGATCTCACCGGCATGGTGCACCAGCAGAATGCCTTTGTCTTCTTTATTTTCGTAATTAGCTATATCAATCTGGACCGGGTCCATATAACCAAGGTTTACCTTTCGACAGCGTTCTCTACTGATACCGGTCGCGAGCACCACGTTGATCCTTGGCTTCTCGATACCGTCGATATATGTGCCGATGCCTTTAACGTGTGTGGAATGCGCTATCACCGCCCGCGGTATGTCGGAGAATTTATCCATTCGTTTGAGAAAATAATCTCGCGTATGGTAGCCAATTCGGTCTAAGAATTTGCCATGAGTATATGATATTTCTGTAATATGCGGTGCGTAAATAATAAGTGTCCCGCCGTCAGCGGCTACCGGTTCGAGTTTGTACATTGCTTTTGCGGCCGTCCAGATGTCGTCATACATCTTCGGCGCGATTCCGAGGATGGTTTTATACGGATTGTCTTTATAGACAATGTGCACTTTCTCGGAGCACTGGGCCGCCTTTTCCCAGGCCTCTGTACAATCGCCTATAAACAGGCCCTTTAGTTTGTTGTCAACGGCGACAATGGCGAATAATTTTCTGGGCATTTTGATAAACGAAGCCGCTTTTTCCACTACTTTTCGTGTTGACGTCCAGACGTTGCCGATGATTTGGGGATTTGTACACACGGCACCGAGCCAATGAAAGAAGTTTATGATTTCGTCACCGGCGATTCCGGGAAAGATATACTTATGTCCCCCGGAAAAGCCGACTACTTCGTGCGGGAAGACCGGGCCCAGGATGAAGAATTCATCATAATCCAAGAGAAGTTTATTAATCCGGATATCAACTTCTTCCTGAAAGAGGCCCTCGGTTATTTTGCCGATTTCCTCGGCGGAGATTTTTCCGATAGAAGTGAGTGTTTCAGGTTTTTGCCATTCGTGGTTGAAGAATTTAACCGATGCGTATTTACTGCTGCGTTCATTGGATGTCATCCCAAGCCTTGTGCAGATTTGCTCTTCCGTCAGGGGTTGATGAGTCCCGAGCGCGATAAGGATATCTACAGCCTTTGCCTTTTGCTCCAAACAATCATAGACGATCTTGAAAATGTCACCTATAGGGCCGGAACGGGTATTGTCGGGAACTATCAGCAGAAGCCGTTTGCCGGTGTAGTCGTTTTGCGCAAAGAACTCGGCAATTGCTTCTGTGGCTTGTTCGTTATCAACGAAACCATCTTTGTTTTGTCGTTCGATTACCATTATTTATATCTCACGAAGAGTGTTTCTTAAGTCGCTTCACGTTTTTTCCCAGGGCGGCGTCTCAGGCAGGTACGCGTCGAATTCTGCAATCACTTTTTCCTCGTATTCGCCCGCGTATTCGCCGTTAATAAATTTATCGAAGGCTTCATCGTGGAATCTCTTCCAGGATTTGACCTCGTCACCTGGATTAATCGGATAAAACAGGGCATCGTTGGCCTTGGCGGCTTTCATATCACCGGGCGCATCGCCGACCATTATGACATGGTCCTTTTCATATCTGCCCTTGGTGGCGTATTCGAGATGTTGTGCCTTTTTACCCATTTCCTGGCCTGCTATGACCTCTACGTACTTGGCAATGTCGTGTTCTTCCCACTCACGGGCAAGGGCTTCGTTCGGCGTTGCAGAAACAACGATGGCGTCGGCCAGCGGTACAATTTTTTCCAGGCTCTCGCGGACGTAAGGAAACGGAGGCAAGCCCTTGACAATCTGGCCTATCGCCTCGTTGACCTTTTCGCTCCACGCCAGCGCATTTTCCAGTTCGTTTTTGACCTCCGGATTAGTGGCCCTTTCGATGGCCTGTTTGAGTCCGTCGTTACTGAGCATACTGTTGGGATCATCGATCCATGCAAAATAGTGTGGGTATTGCGGGACCTTAAAGCCTCTTGCCTTGACCATCGGATGGGACGGCAGCAGTTCTGCTATGATGCGCTTGGATGTTTTATGCCGGTTGAATCCGCGCGTTTTGGAAAACAGGTCGGCAAAATCCTTGCATTCGCGCACCGCTTTCGCCACCGGCTGCAGGCCGAAATAGCCGATTAGCCATGGACAGAAGCATTCTCGCTGCTTGATTCCCATTGTGTCAAACGCGCAGCCGTCCGAATCGATACCAACGAAGAATTTCTTTTTTGGCTGAAAGTCTTTTAAAGGTTGTGCTGGGTCGGTCATTTTCTTCTCCTGAAAACTATACTCCACTAAAGGCGGAAAATCCGCCGTCAATGGGGACAACAACCCCGGTAACGAATTTCGATGCATCGCTTAACAGCCAGCAGACTATTCCGATCAGCTCTTCCGGCTTACCGAACCTTCCCATTGGTGTATGATCGATAATTGTTTTACCGCGGGCGGTAAGCTCTCCGGTTTTTTCATCGGTTAACAGGAACCGGTTTTGTTCGGTAAGGAAAAATCCTGGTGCAATCGCATTGACGCGAATCTCTTTGGAATAGTTCTGGCAAATGTGTACTGCCAGCCACTGCGTGAAGTTGCTTACCGCGGCTTTGGCGGCGGAATATGCGGGGATTTTCGTCAAAGGGCGAAAGGCATTCATACTCGAAATATTCAGTATCACGCCAGTGCCATTTTCAGCCATCTGTTTGCCGAAGACCTGCGTCGGCAGTAAGGTGCCAAGAAAATTCAGGTCGAAAACAAACCGGATGGCCTCGCTTGGTAGATCGAAAAATGACATATCGGGCGAGGTGGTAGCTTCCTTCTTGTTTCCGCCGGCACCGTTAATTAATATGTCAATTTTTCCAAGCTCGGATGTGACTTTCTCTTGTGCAGTTTCAATGCTCTTTTTATCGAGAACATCACATTTGACCGCGATAGCCTGGCCGCCGTTGGATTTTATTTCATCGCCAACTTTTACCGCGGCGGTTTCATCTATATCCAGAACAGCGATTTTTGCACCGGCTTTAGCCAGTGCTTTGGCCATTGTACCGCAAAGAACGCCGCCGGCCCCTGTAATCACAATTACTTTATCTTTGATGTCAAACAGCTCTTTCATTATTCATCCTTATTAATCAAAGGTAATTTGGCAATTTCTTTTCCAACGGTTTTCGTTCGAATCTCATAAAAACCGGGAGTCCATCTTTGCCGATTGTTACGGGTGCTTCGCCCTGCACTAACGGCCTGACGTAGTCGCGCATTGCCTCGGTGATATGATTGCCTTTATCATTTATATACTCAGCGGGGACTTTCTTTTCGCCATTGGCGACGTCTCGCAATTCTGCTAATCCTGTTGAGCATTTGTATCCCGGCCCATCCTCACGAACAAGCGTTACCATTTTGCCATTGACGCCTTCCATCGCATACTTAACAGCCATCTGCCCACACATATAGGCCTCGTTGACGTCGGTCAGCGAAGCAAAGTGCATTGCAGTTCGCTGGTTTGTGCCGAGCTTATTAACGCGGGCCTTTATGCCAACTTCCTTCTCAATCACAGCCTTGAGCATATCACCTACACCGCCGAGCTGGACGTGGCCGAAGTCGTCCTTGGCAAAAGCTCCGGAGTCGGCGGTAATGTATTGGCCTTTGTCGTCTTTAAGTCCCTCACCTGCAACGATAAAGACCTGGCGCAGTTCCTTATATACCTGCTTGACATCGCTGACAAATTTGTCCCACGAGAAACCTGCTTCAGGCAAATATACCAGATGCGGTGCGTCCTCGGGACACGTTGCAGCAAGGCCCGTCGCCGCTGCTATCCAGCCGGCGTTTCTACCCATCACCTCAAGTATAGTACATGTGTCATGTGTGTACAGTGCTTCTGTATCTCTGCCTGCTTCGGCTGCACAGGTAGCGACGTATTTTGCCACGCTGGGATATCCCGGGCAATGGTCCGTGCATGCAAGGTCGTTATCGACAGTCTTTGGAATGCCCATACAGATAAGCTCATAGCCGGCGTTTGCAGCTAATTTGTTGACCTTGTCGGCGGTGTCCATCGAGTCGTTACCGCCGGCGTAGAAAAAGTAGTGGATATTGTGGGCTTTGAAGACGTTGAGTATTCTTTCGAAATCCGCCTTGGATTCTTCGAGTGATTTTAGTTTATACCTGCACGAGCCGATAGCTGCTGCCGGTGTTTGCTTTAATGCCTCGATGGTCTCAGGCTTTTCAGCGGAAATATCGAACAAATCCTCGCCCAAAACGCCTAATATACCGTTGGTGGCGCCTATTACCCGGCCGATTTTGCCCGATTTCATTGCTTCCTGGATTACCCCGCAGGCACTTGAATTGATTACCGCGGTCGGCCCGCCGGATTGTGCCACAATTGCATTGGCTTTCGAATTCATTATAACTACTCCATTACAGGTTTTTACAATCTTGATTAAATCGCTGTACTTTGGCAGAATATACACAACGCCGGTTGCGATTTCAAGATACTTTGTAGAAAACATGCAAAGATTGTCATTCTGAACGCAGCGCAGCGAAGAATCTCTTTGGATTTTGAGGACCGAAGTATGGCAAACTATATGATTGCACAGTTCGACGATATCGATGCCGTCAAGTGCCCCTGCGGCTTTTCAAGGCGGGCCTTTGTCAGCCCGGATAATACCGTGTCCACGATGCACATAGTGGACATCAAGCAGGATGCGAAGATCCATTATCATAAAAAGCTAACCGAGATTTACCTTATCCTTGAGGGCGAAGGGCACATGGAGCTGGATGGCGAAATAAAACCTGTAAAACCTTTTACCTCTATCTTCATAAAGCCCGGCTGCCGCCATCGCGCCGTCGGTAAGATGCGAATCGTCAACGTCTCAATTCCCGCCTTTGACCCCGAAGACGAATGGTTCGATTGAGAAAATACCGCAGCTTTGGTAGCGTGAGGCTTGCCCCACCTTTCTTATTCACCGAAGCCCTCTGTGTTTTTGACTCTTCTACATCTTCTTGGCCACAACTGCAAATTCATTGGCTTTTGAATCGAATGGTGTGCCTGCAACATCAGAAAAAATCTTCTCAATTGTAAATCCGCACTCCGTAAACTCCCTCTCCAGCGTTTCAGGGCTGAAATACGCAAGCCAGTTATAAATGGTTCGTGTGCGATCAGCTTCAATAAGTGTATATTTATCAAGTACCACCTTTTCTCTTTCGTACTTGAACGTATTCTGAAATCCATAGTACTTATTAGCAGACCAGAATCCATTTAGAAGGTTGGCTTCGTACAAAACTGTTTCTTCTCGTTGTTCAAAGGCATTCAGCGAATAAACATCTAACAGAACTGATCCGCCGGGCTCTAGGAATTTGTTAAATTTGGCAAGCAGTGATTTTCTTTGCGAAGGGCTTAATGCGCAAAAATCGCAATAAATCATTGTGACCAGATCAAATCTGCTTGTTGTTTCAAAATCTAAATAGTTTGCCATGAAGTAGTTTATTTTTAAATCCTTTTTAACAGCTACCTTTTTTGCATAATTAATAGAATTTTCTGAGAAATCTATACCGGTAACAATTGCCCCTCGTTCTGCCAGCTTAGTTGTATACAGACCCGGGCCGCAACCGAAATCGGAAATCTTTGTATTCATGCCTATTTCAAAATGAGACACTATCCATCTTACAGAACGATCAATGAAATCCTTGTTTCGCGATGAAAGATCAACATCCTCGTTCAGGTGATACTTAAGCATCTGCTCTGATGTATGCTCATCTGTCCACAAATCACTCGCCGTGTAAAACTCGAATAGGGCAGGGCGGCAATTGATGTCTTCAATTTCTTTAAACACTTAATGTCTCCGTTTTCTCTGTATTGATAACAATTATTTTTGCATTACAAAAAATTCATAACCATAAGATTTCGAGTGTTCCCTGTAAAAATTTATCTCATTCCTGAAACTTTCAAAAACACCTAACGCAGTCTCGTTTCCCTGGTATTTCTTATTCAGACGTGGTAATTCTTTTTCAATCGGCAAATAATAGTTATTTAACCATGCTGATTCTGGTAATGTAAAGTTCGATATTAAGTTAAATCCCTCTTGTTGAATTACTTTGATTTTGCCTTCAATATTTTTAATGTCCGGATACTCATCCTCAAAGAATTGAACAACGGTATCAGGTGGGTTGTCAGCGGTATATACAAGTTCTGTCACGGCTAAGTAGCCTTTGTTTTTTAAAAGTTGATGGCATCGTTTTAATCCATTTTGAAATCCCATAAAATACAATGCGCCTTCTGACCAAATGATATCAAAGGTGTTTTCTTCAAAATTCATATCTAACATTGATAAATTTTTGGGGATTATCTTTTCTTCCAGTCCTTCATTTCTTGCTTGTTCCATTAATTTGTCAAGAGATGCCTGATGATTATCTAAAGCAATGATTTTCCCATTTGAAATTTTTGCTAATTCAAGGGTCTGTACTCCGGGGCCACACCCAATATCCAAAATGAATGGATATTTTGGAGGGTTGGCAATGGCAAAAAAAGCACACCTGGTAAATTCATTATCGCCGGGCCCGCATCGTGGTAAAGCCTCACATAATTCGTACAAATATTCAATTCCTTCCATAGAACACCTTTTTCCTTTTAATAATCAAGCACAACTATGTATATATGGTTTCCGTATTAAATCCCAAATCTCTCGGTATAAAACAAAACACCACAAAATACGACGTTGCCGCTTCAGAACTGTCCTATCCGCTATATTCAATCATAGATGCTGTCTGCCTGTTGAGCAACGACGAAAGGACAAAAAAATTTCTTTTTTAGCCCTTTTTTTGTTGACTATTGTTAGAAGATCTGTTAAAATACTAATATGTTTGCCAGTAGGTAAACATAAGACGCCAGTAGGCGCCGGATATAGCGGAGAACCGCACGTTTTCGTATCAGCAGATACACGCCAAAATTAATCGTTACTGAATACTCAATAGTCAATAGAAAATCGTCAATAATCAATCAGAAAGGGGTGTTTCTCATGACCACCGAAGCACAAAATTGTGCCAAAGGCATTCTCCCAAACCGCCTAACCAGCCCAAATAGCCAACCAATTATTACCTTAATTATGCAAAACAAAGCCAATTTGCCGAAAGCCCAAATGAACGTAACTAAAGTATTAACAAAGGAATATGAAAATAAACCCCATTGGACACTTGGTGAAAACGAACCCAAAACGAACCCAATCAAAGCCAATTTCACCTCCGCCCAAAGGCTTGGAAAAGCAGTCCGATGCTGGATGTCTGCCTTTGGTTCTTTGTCCTCTGTCCACGAACGAGACGAAAAAAATCGTTCACCGAGCTTGCTGATTGACCAGATGTTGCCTTTTTACGCCGTTAGAAAGCCTGCCTTTCGAAAGAGGATGATATTCTTTGCACATTTAATAACGGAGCCGGGGTCTAATAAGCCGGCCGAACTTTTTAACGGGGTTTACAAAACAGGCAATAATCGGTATTATAGCCAGCGTAAATGCCGATGTAGCTCAACGGTAGAGCACAGCTTTCGTAAAGCTGAGGTTGAGGGTTCAATTCCCTCCATCGGCTGTGATCGTTGTAATTATAATATCTTAGGTGCTTGTGGCACGCAAATAGAAAGTAGGAGAAATAGGATGAAGTGTTTAAATTGTAACGCCGAGATGATGAATAATTTGGTTCAGACCAAAAAAGACCAAATTTCGTACGATATGTGTGAGAATTGTGGCAGTTTTTGGCTGGATGCCGGCGAGCTGGATAAGATGGCATTTAAGGTAAATGGGAGTATTGAATACTCTTCAAAAGATAAGATTCAGGAATCTGCCGAGCAGTCTAAAAAGTGTCCAAGATGTGATGAAACTACTTTAGACAAGGTGTCCTTCATTGGGAGTGACATAGCCTTGGACCGATGTGGAAATTGTGGAGGTTTTTGGCTCGATGGAGGCGATCTGGATCTAATCAACAAGGAACTTGAAGAAATAATGCCTGTTAAAGGTCGGGGTTTCTCAGATTTTGTGAATAATATTCACTTACCCTACTGGTATAAACGTGTAAGAAGAGATAGTAGTGAAACTGATTTCAAAATGGAAGTACCGCCCATCAAAGGTTCAGTATTAGAGACGGAAACTAAGTATGTTTGTCCGGCTTGCAATGTGAATATGAATCTGTACAAAGTTTTAGGGATTCAGTTCGAGGGCTGTCCAAAATGTAAGGGTATATTTTTGGATAAGAGTGAATTGAGGAAATTGAAAGACAGGGCTTCTAAAGGCTCTTGGAATACTCTTAGATGGCTCGATGATGAAGTTGAAGCGGTTGGTGAAACTAATGCGATGCCGTCAAAGCGTTTATGTCCGAAGTGTGAAAGTGCAAAGTTTGTTTCTACCTCTTTTGGTAGCTCTAAAATCATTATCGATTGGTGTCCCGGATGCCGGGGTATTTGGTTGGATAGGAATGAATTTCAGGAAATAGTAACATATTTGAGGGATAAATTGAATAACCTTTCTTCTGGCGATGCGATAAAGGAAGTCTATCAAGAGATAAAAGAAATCTGGAATGGGCCGGAAGATAAGATATCAGAAATATTGGATGCAAAAGCAACTATCTGGGCCCTGATAAATATAAAAATATTTGAACATCCTGCACTCTGTCAGAGGCTCATTGTGTATAGCGAGTCGATTCCAATTAAGTAGAATTTTAGCAGTGGTGCCCATAATCTGCCTCTGCCTTTCATACTCTGTTAATAAGTATTTTCAAGATTTTATTAGGTAAATGGATATTCAAGAGAAATATAATTCGCTTCAGCAAAAGCTCAGGGAACTGGATAAGGTTGTGGTTGCGTACTCCGGCGGTGTGGATAGTACCTTTCTTTTAAAGGTGGCTGTCGATACGCTTGGAGCCGACAACGTTCTGGCTTGTATAGGTGTAAGTCCATCCCTGGCCGGATCGCAGTACGACCAGGCCATAAAATGCGCAAAAATTATCGCCGCTAAGGTTAGAGAGGTCGCCGTAGATGAGCTTTCGGATGATAAGTATGCTGCCAACAAGGCCGACCGTTGTTTCCACTGCAAATCACATCTTTACGGACTCCTTATCGATATTGCCGAAAAGGGGAATTTTAAATGCGTCGTTTGCGGCAGCAATTTTGACGATAAAGATGACTTTCGTCCGGGTAATCGGGCGGCTAAAGTCCTTAATGTACACTGCCCGCTAATGGAAGTGCAGCTTACCAAGGACGATATTCGCCGGTTAAGCAGAGACTTGAACTTGCCCACGGCCGATGTCCCTGCGTCGCCGTGCCTGGCCTCGCGAATCAGCTACGGCCTGGAAGTTACAGAGCAGCGGCTGAAACAAATCGAGGAAGCAGAAGACTTTTTGAGGGCGCTTGGGCTGGTCGAATTTCGCGTTCGCCATCACGATACCGTTGCTCGAATCGAAGTTAATTCCAAAGATATCGATAAAGTTACGACAGAGCCGAACCGCTCGAAGATAATCGAGAAACTTAAATCGCTCGGATTCAAGTTCATAACCGTTGACTTGCAGGGCTTTCGATCAGGTTCCTTGAATGAACCGCTCTCAGAAGAACAGAAACGAAAAAGCCTGAATCAAAGCTAAATAATATTAGAACCAAATCAATCTGTTTGGGGCTAAACTGTGTACTACAGGAAATTTACAACAACTCGAAAAGTAATATTTTCAATAGCCATATTTTTAGGTTTGTGGGTATTACTTAACTTGTGCTTGCCTCAAACGATTGCATCTGCTGATTTAAACCGGGCAGAAGCGGATGGCCTGAAGTTGCGGGTGATGAGCTTCAATATCCGCTATGGCACTGCTAACGATGGCGAAAATCACTGGAAAAACCGTAAAGAAATGGTTTTTGACGTTTTGCGCAATCATCACCCCGATGTAGTTGGTCTGCAGGAGGCCTTAGGTTTTCAGATAGACCTAATCCGCAAAACTATCGGCGGGTATGGGCAGATAGGTGTTGCTCGTGAGGATGGCGCAAATGACGGTGAGTACTCCGCTATCATCTACCGTCTTGACCGCTTCGACGTGGATGAATCGGGGACCTTCTGGTTTTCCGATACTCCCGAAGTTCCCGGCTCAAGTCACTGGGGCAATGCCTGTGTGCGTATCTGCTCCTGGGCAAGGTTTATCGAAAAGAAATCAGGCAGGGCTTTTTATGTCTTTAATCTTCATCTGGACCATGTCTCACAGCCGTCCCGGGAAAAAAGTGCTGTTTTGCTTACCCAACGTCTGCTCGGTAGAAAGCATGCGGACCCTTTTATAGTAACGGGTGATTTCAACACCGGTGAGAATAATCCTGTCATATTGTATTTAAAAGGCAAAACGGCCATCAGTAAATCAACTGGGGGCCAATTTAAAAATCCTGTTCCAATGGTTGATACGTTTCGCATATTGCACCCGGATGCCAAAGATGTCGGAACGTTCAACGGCTTTAAAGGGAATCGCAAAGGCGGTAAAATTGATTATATTTTCACAATGCCGGGCGCCAAAGTGCTTAAGGCGAACATACTGTATGATAATGTGAAAGGACGATATCCTTCAGACCACTACCCGGTTTGGGCCACATTGCGTTTTGCCGCCGGCAACACCTACTACGTCGATTATGGAAAAGGAAATGACCGGAATAGAGGCACAAGTCCGGACAGGCCCTGGAAGACCCTGGCTGCTGTCAACACCCATGATTTTGTACCGGGTGATAAGATATTATTCCGGGCCGGCACGAACTACGTTGGCCTGTTCAAACCCAAAGGCTCAGGCGCCCAGGGCAGCCCCATTATCGTTGATATGTATGGCCAGGGCCCAAAGCCGCGTATTGATGGCAAAGGAATTCAGGATACTATTCTGCTGGAAAATATCGAGTACTGGCAGTTCAATAATCTCGAAGTGACTAATCTTGGTCCCACACGGGCAGACTGGCGTACGGGTGTTAGAATCTCAGCCAATAATTGCGGAACTCTGAAGCATATCCATCTTAAAAATCTATACGTTCACGATATCAACGGAAGCAACAGGAAATCAAGAGAAGGCTGCGGAATATTCTTCGAATGTAAAGGCAACACCCCCTCGCGTTTCGACGACCTTCTGATTGAAAACTGTCATCTTGTACGCACGGACCGCAACGGTATTTGTGGAAGGTCGTCATTTACGAACCGTTCGAGGAATTGGTTTCCCAGCCTGAATGTAGTAATACGCGGTAATCTTTTGGAAGATATTGGCGGTGACTGCATAAAGCCGTGGGGTTGCGATGGGTGCCTTGTTGAACACAATGTAGTGCGCGGTGGTCGGCAGCGGGCCGAGGATTACGCTGCCGGTATCTGGCCCTGGAGCTGCGACAATACGATTATACAATTCAACGAAGTGAGCGGTATGAAAGGTACAAAAGACGGACAGGGTTTTGACTCTGACTATAATTGCCGCAACTCTATTTTTCAATACAACTATAGCCATGATAACGACGGCGGCTTTATGCTTATCTGTACTCCCGCAACTTCACGGCGGAACCTCGGCTGTAAGGGTACTGTGATTCGCTATAATATCAGCCAAAATGACGGCGCCCGTATCTTTCACATCGGTGGCCCGGTGGAGGACACAAAAATCTATAACAACGTGTTTTATGTTCCCAGGGAGCGGGACATATTTGCCGTGTTTTGCACGAGTTGGGGTGGCTGGGCACAGAACACTCATTTCTATAACAACATCTTCTATGTTGATGGAAAGGTGCGGTATGAATTCGGGCAGAGTACCAAAAGTGTTTTCGAACATAACGTTTTTTATGGCAATCACGAAAATCCGCCTCATGATCGCTTTGCGATGGTAGAAGATCCTATGCTTGTTAATCCCGGCAGCGGCGGCAGGGGGCTTGACTCTCTTGTGGGCTATAAGCTGAAAAATGGTTCTCCCTGTATTGGTGCCGGCACCTTTATAGAGGATAGCGGTTCACACGATTTTTGGGGTACAAAACTACCCCAGGGTAAAAAGCCCGATATCGGGGCCAGTGCATACCGGCGGCCGTAATGGTTGTTCTTTAATGACCCGAAAATCGGCAACTTACAGAAGGATTGTTTGCCAGTATGATTCATCGACGATGGGTAAGCTCTGGTGTGCATATTAAAATACCCTGATTGCCTTCTTTTCTTCGAACTGATTGCGATAATCTGCCGGATGATATAGTCTGAAATCAATTGCACGTATGTATTCTTCGGGGCCGCAATGGCGGACATTTTCGATGAGCGACGATATTTGCTTTTGCGAACGAAAGGCGGCAATCCCCTTGAGTTTATTTTCCAGATATGACATCGGCGTGCTCATCCTCAGAGTCGGAGTTACAGGGAAATCGCAATAAACCGCAAAAGTGTGGATGTAGGGCACATTGCCTAAGGGCTTGCCCAACTCCGGCCAAATGTTGCCCGCCGCGTGAAAAAGGCTGATAAGAAATTCATCGTAAATAATGCGGTGGTCCGGGTGCAAATCATTATGGGTTGGAAGGAAGCATTGTGTCGGCCTAATCTTTCGCAGCCAATAAGTGAAGGTGTTTTGCAGCCCTGTAAAACCGCTGATTGCCAGAGGGTCGTTTGATTCGGCCGAGCTTCTGCCCCGGTAATAATTTATTCGGCAGTCCGGGAAGCCGAGCCAGGCAATATTGTTCTTCGGCACGCCTAAGCTCTGGTAGCATTCAAAGCTTTCTTTGCGTCTGATTTCAGCGATACTGTCTTTTTCTTTGATGCTGCAATAGCCCTGACTGCCATCGGTAACGATGAGAATGTGCACGGGCACACGTTCGCGTTTTGCTAATTGGATAAGCAGACCCGCTCCAAGAGCAGCATCGTCATCATGCGGACTGACCATTAGAAAACGTTCGCTTTTTCCCTGCCAGTGCCGTGATACCTCGGCGAGCTTCGATCCTACCCGCCTTTCATTTCCTACTAATCGTACAAAATCAAATTTCTCTTGCATTGTCTAAAACTCGCTGCTAACTTATAAATTCAACTGAAAAACGATAAATAATAGAATCTCTTTATAAAAAAGAAAGTAGTAAGGATGAACATTATAGGCAGTTTTAAGGAGAAGGCAAGAGGAAAAAATCTATCAGTTGTTTTGCCGGAGGGCAGAGATGAGCGAATAATTCAGGCTGCTCGAAGACTTAAAGACGAAGATATTGCACAGCCGATTGTGCTTGGAAAACCAGAACAGATTGAAGCGGCGATAGGAAAGGCCGGGGTCGATCTCGCTGGTATCAAAACCATAAATCCCAAAAATAATGACAAAATTGATTTTTATGCTGACAAATACAGTCGTCAAAGAGATGGTATCTCTGCTGCGGTGGCAAAACGAATTATCGTCAAGCCGCTATTTTACGCAGGCATGATGGTAGCTTGCGGTGATGCAGATGTTTTTGTGGGTGGTGTTGCCAGCGCGACGTCAATTCTTCTTCAAGCCGGAGTCTTAACTGTAGGATTAAGCCCTGGGATCAACACTCCTTCCAGCTATTTTATTATGGTTGTACCCAACTTTCTGGGGGGGGAAGACAAAGCGTTCATTTATGCCGATTGTGCTGTTAACATAGACCCTACGGCTGAACAGCTCGCAGATATAGCGCTGGCTTCGGCTGCAAGTGCAAGGAGACTTCTCGGCGAGGAACCGCGTGTAGCCCTGTTATCATTCTCTACTAAGGGCAGTGGTTTCGGGCCAAGTGTGGATAAGATTAAAGAGGCTCTAAAGATAGCACGGGACCGGGAACCTGAATTGGCCATTGACGGTGAATTCCAGGCGGACTCGGCAATAATCCCGAGGGTCGCTGCCAGGAAAGTGAAGGATGAAAGTGCAGTGGCGGGAAAGGCCAATGTTATTATTTTCCCCGACCTCGATTCGGGAAACATAGCATACAAACTCACACAATACATGGCCGGCGCTCAAGCCATTGGGCCGTTCCTGCAGGGATTTGCAAAGCCTATCACAGACCTTTCAAGAGGTGCAAGCGTAGATGACATAATTTCAGCAGCGGTATTAACTTTAGTGCAGTTGATGTAGAAAAAAAGCCGACGAAAGCGGCAAGAAAGGCGCATATAGCGAAAGGATGATATTGAAAATGAAAGTACTCGTCATCAATGCAGGTAGCTCCTCGGTCAAGTATCACTTGTACAATATGCCCCAGGTGGAGGTCCTGGCCCACGGTGTGGTCGAACGAATTGGAGAGGAAAGATCAGAACTCTCTCATTTCTTTAATGGCAAGACCCACACCGTGAAAAAAAAGGTCGGAGATGTCGGAAAGGCAATGGAGCTTATATTGGAGACTCTTGACGACAGAGATGTGGGAGTTATACAGGACTTTTCTGAAATTGGTGCCGTCGGTCACAGGGTAGTTCACGGAGGCGAAGAGTTCACTTACTCTGTAAATATTGATGAAAAGGTAATTGCATATATCGAGAAGTTCGCAGACCTTGCTCCACTGCACAATCCTCCTAACCTCGCAGGCATCCGGGCCGTGCAGCGCAGACTTCCTGACGCAAAGCAGGTTGCCTGCTTTGACACCGCATTTCATGCCACCATCCCGAAAGTAGCGTATATGTATGCTCTGCCGTACGAGCTATACGAGAAATACGGGATTCGCAGATATGGTTTCCACGGAATCTCGCACAGATATGTTGCCAGGCGTGCCGCTTCCATAATGGGCCGTGGGAAATATAATATCAACGCCGTTACCTGTCATCTTGGAAACGGCTGCTCTATTACCGCCGTGAAACAGGGCAGGTCAATTGATACATCTATGGGATTTACGCCTCTGGAAGGGGTGCCGATGGGAACGCGCTCCGGGGACCTTGACCCATCGATACTCTTTTACCTTGGCGATAAAGGATACGACGTAAAAGCATTGAAAGAGCTGTGCAACAAGAAAAGCGGTCTGCTTGGAATATCGGGTGTCTCGAACGACGTGAGAAACCTCGTGGAACTTGCAGGGCAAGGCAATTCTCGGGCACAACTCGCTATCGATATTTTCTGCTACCGCATCAAGAAGTATATCGGTACATATTGTGCCGTTCTGGATACAGTTGATGCTGTAGTCTTTACGGGCGGTATAGGGGAAAACGCCGTGTTCCTGCGTCAGCAGATATGTACCGGCCTAAATCAAGTAGGCGTCCGGCTTGACGAGGAAACAAACAAGAAGGTTGTCGCAAAAGAAGCTGAAATCAGTACAAAGGACAGCAGAGTCAAAGTCTTTGTGATTCCGGCAAATGAGCAGGTCGCTATTGCCAATGATACTTATGAGTTGACCAGATGCGAACAGCCGATTGTCTCAGAATAAAACACCCATAGAAATACCATACGGCAGCGAATGGAAATTCTTCAGGAGGATGGGGAAATCTGATTCACAATTTCCTATTTCTCCGGCATAGTTTCTCCCCAAATACCCCCCTCACAATTGTCCAGGATTAGAGATATATAAAAAACTATTGAGGAAGAGACCTATGGGACTGATTTTTTGATTTTTAATAAAATTTAAATGGAGTGGGGATAGTTTTTGCCTTTGTTCTATTGATAGGGAGGAGGACTGCTGTCTATTTAACAAATCTTTTGTTTATCTATAGGCTGTATAATCCTATAATACTACTAAAGAAACATACTAACGTCTTGCATTCTAAACAAAAATGAAAAGTAAGAAATTGAGGATTCAATGATAAAACAACCAACCTCCAGAACATGTTTTATGTGTGGCCGTGAAAATGGTTTTGGGCTGAAAATGGTATGGTATAACAATCTTCAATCGAACCAGGTCGAAGCGACTATCACTGTCCCGGAACAGTTTAACGGATATCCCGGAATTGTACATGGTGGAATTGTAGCTGCGATTTTAGATGAGACTGCCGGCAGGGCTGTCATGTTGGATGGCAATTTTGACAATCTGTTTATTACTTTAAGACTGAATCTCACTTACAGAAAACCGACACCAACCAATACACCTCTAAAGGTAGTGGGCTGGCTGGAGCATAAAGGCCATAGAGGTATGAAAGTCGCAGCAAAATTGTTATTACCTGATGGAACAATTACCACAGAATGTAAAGCCGTTGTTATAAAACCGACTGGCGAAATATCGAAGAGATGGGAGCCTGAAAAGAAATTCTGGCGGGTCGAAGAGGATTAATGGTAATGGTTCTATGTCAGAATTTCTAATTTCTCCGGCGTCACCCCCTACACACCCCCCTCACAATTGTCCAGGATTAGATATAAATAAAAAAACTATTGAGGAGGAGACCAATACGTGTGAACATTTCAACTACCTATTCAAGCATTGTAGTTACTTTAGCATCTTTGTTCTGATTACTCTGTGGGGAAGACCCATCTACAAACTCCCAGTAATTCTTTTGCTTGAAGAACGGCATTCCTAATAATGTCCAGAGTCTGTTGTCTTTTATTTGCTGGTAACCAGGCACTCCTATCCTGATCAATGACTGTGGAATATTTAATATGAGCGTTCTGTGTAGTAAGTCCCACCACCGAAATATCACCGAGTAGTTGGAATTTGTTTCTCCTTTCACTGCACTATGGTGGATACCATGCATCCGTGGAGTCACAATCACCTTGTTCATCAGTCGCTCCAATTGTAGTGGCAGTCGAACATTGGAGTGATGGAACATGGTGCAGCATGCAAAGATTGTCTCATAGACAACATAAGTCAGCGGGGTAATACCCAGCACAAAAACCTGGAGAACTCTGAAAGCAGTAGAATAAAGAATCTCAACAAAATGAAAACGAAACGAAGTCGAAACATCCATGTCAGGATCAAGATGGTGTACATTATGGAATCGCCATAGCAAAGGGATTCTGTGGTTAGCCCAATGCCAGTAGTAGAAGGTCAAATCCATCAGTAAGAGGCCTATAGCCACTTGGCTCCATTCTGGTAAGGGGATCAGCAAACCTAATCCAAAACTGTGGCTCACAGTCCATTCCGAGGTTCGTAATGCAGCATTCTTCACTGCCACAGAACCTACAAGGAACACAACAGCAGTAAGGCCCATGTTAAGCAAGAACCTTTGAAGGAACGGGTGTTTCCTACTTCGGAGGGGAGCAATTTGCTCCATCAAGAAGAGCATCCCAAAAAATGACACAGATATTATTACTGTGAGATACTTCATTCTTGCTCGTCTTCTTCCTTCAAAGTTTGGGAGTTTCTTTGACTAACACAAAATACTATATCACTCAGCAAGATATCACTACTTGCCAATAGGAGCAAGGACAATACACCCCTCACAATTGTCCAGGATTAGATATAAATAAAAAACTATTGAGGAGAAGACCCGTGGGACTGATTCTTATTTTTCCTTATTAGAATCTAAATAGGATAGGGAGCAGGGGTCTGCTTGACAACGTCACAATCTATGGTAGAGTGGTTGGGAGTTTCGATAGGAGTTTCTGCCTGTGGGCTGTCAGATCAGGTATATGGGAAATTCAGGTTAAGGTAACCGGAGAAGAAACCATGAGAAGAGTAATTGGGCTTATTTATGTTGTCAAGCAGTTCGAGAGAGGAATCGTTGAGTTCTTCGGGAAATACAAACGCTTTGTTGGACCCGGCCTACACTTCCAGATACCTATTGTTGAGTTAACACGCATTCGTGATATACGAGAGCACACGATGGATATTGAACCTCAGCCGGTCATTACCAAGGATAATGTCGAAATTCAGGTTGATGGTCTCATTTGGGTTCGCCCTGGGTTAGAAGCGGAGGATATCCAGAAGACTTTCTACAACATCGATAATTGGAAGAACGCGGTAATGGAATTGGCCAGGACAAATCTCCGACAGGAATTTGGCGAATTAACACTGGACGAAAGCCTGATTGCAAGAGACAGGATTTCTGCAAATCTGCAAAAAGTTCTGGATGAGTTGACCAACGAGTGGGGCCTGAAGGTCTGCAAGGTGGAAATAAAACTTATAGACCCGCCTAATGACATAAAAGTCGCTATGCACAAGCAAAAAACCGCCGAGCAGGAACGCCGGTCAATGAAACTTCTGGCAACGGGAAGATATGAAGCGGCTGAACAGGAAAAACTCGCTGCCATTCAACTTGCTGAAGGAGAAAAGGAAGCTATAATAAAGGTCGCAGAGGGAAGAGCCAAAGCAATCCAGTTAGTCAACCAAGCCGCCGAAAAATACTTTAAGGGAAATGCCAAAGAGCTGAAACAACTTGAGATAACTGAAAACTCCCTCAAAGACAACAGCAAGATCATTATGACTGAAAAAGGAATTTCTCCGACATTGCTGATTGGTGAGCTTCCTATAAAGAAGCAAAAATGAAAAGGAGATTAACTTATGCAAAGCACATCAGATAGAATTGAAAGGGTAAGGAAACTTTTTGGGTTTGTATTATTGCCGGCAGTAATAGTTGCTTTGGGAGCAGGTTGTGAAGATAAAAAAGACAAAGCTATGGAAACAGAAACCCAAAAAGTAGCTCGTTCGGCAGAAGAAATATGCCCAATATTGATTGGCGCCAACGTACCGGAATTGATGCTTCGAACGGTCGATGGCAAGTCATTTAACCTAAATGAAGCAATACGAAATAAGCCAACGGTGTTGATTTTTTATCGAGGCGGATGGTGTCCATATTGCAATAAACATTTAGGTCAGTTGCAGGAGATTGAGGCCGAGATAATAAAATCCGGTTTCCAAATTATTGCCATAAGTCCTGATAGGCCGGGAAAGCTTATTGAAAGTATTGACAAACTTAAGATGAATTATCTTTTACTTTCTGACAGTAATATGGCAGGAGCGAAAGCTTTCGGAATAGCGTTCAAGCTTGATGAAGCAACTATCAAGAAATATGATGGATACGGTATTGATTTGGTTGATGCTTCAGGGGAAAAACATTATTCTCTGCCTGTACCAGCGGTCTTTGTTATTGGAACAGACGGGATTATCAAGTTCGAATATGTTAATCCGAATTACAAAGTCAGATTAGAGGCCGATATACTTTTAAGTGTTGTGAAAGTGGGTCAAGAAAGGGAGTAAGTCCTTAGCGTAAACAAATACAGTTTTTCCCTATCGACTTGGTCCGAAGCAGTAAAAGTCTGTTCTGTGCAAATAAACTTATTGTCTCGTTTCTTATAGGTTTGAGCCACAAACCCAACTGTCATTTTGCTATACTCATCCATTGTCTGGTCTCCTGGACCAGGAATATATCGAAGAACATTAACATTAATGCTGACTTACCAATAGGTCATTGCGTCTTCGAAAAGTTTGCTTAATTGTTGTTCACCAGCCGGCCGTGGAGACAGCTTTGTCACACGATGCTGCGGCAGCGTTCCCTGTACCAGTGCAGGGATATCTTCGGTTGTGTATCCAATTGCCGAGAGACCATTGGGAATACCCAGCTTTTGCATAAAATCAATTATACAATCTGAAACTATTTTGCCTGCGTCTTCCAGGGATGCCTTGCTTATATCAACGCCTAATGCCTCAGCAGTTCTCAAGTGCCGCTCAGGACACGCAGACGCAGTGAAACGAAAAACAGCCGGGGCGTTTAGTACTACCGCCATACCATGCGGGACAATAGGATGGTCAACATTATATCCCTGGGGTTTGTAATCACGAACCATTCCTGAAACAGGATATGACATACCATGCGCCAGGTGAAGACCCGCATTTCCAAAGCCTATGCCTCCATAAGTTGCTGCAAGCAGCATCATACCACGTGCCTCGAGATCTTCGGGATCTTTAAACGCCCGAAGTAAAAACTTCGACATTAACCTCAATGCCTCCAGAGACCAGATGTCGCTAATCGGGTTTGAACCCTGATACGCCGGGCGTAATATAGGCCGCTGCGGTTTAAGCCTTTGATCGTATGGAATAGCAGTATATGACTCGATTGCATGGGTGAGCACATCCAGCCCGGTTGATGCAGTAACCTGTGGCGGAAGAGTTTTGGTATTGTCAGGATCGAGGATACCAATTGTAGGTTTGAGTTGCAGGTTGGCAATACCGGTCTTGGCGCGCATCTCTACCAGATCGAAAATTATGACCCCTGTCGTTTCACTTCCCGTGCCGGCCGTGGTTGGGATGGCAAACAAAGGCTTAAGTGGGCCTGGAATCGGTTTGGCCTTTCCTATAGGTGCATTGACATAATCCAAAAAATCAGCAGGATACGTGCTGTAAAGGTTAGCCGCCTTGGCGGTGTCTATCGTCGAGCCGCCACCTATGGCAACAAAGGCATCGAATGATTGAGCCGCAGCGAAATCAATCGCTTCGGTTAAAGATGTATCTGTCGGCTCTACACGAACCTTATCAAACAATGTGTAACGGATATTTTGCTTATCAAGAACCTCCAGCGCAGCATAGACAAAATCCAACTTGGCCAGATTTGGATCGGTTACTACCATTACGTGTTCAACTCCTATATCAACCAGATCCATACCAATTTCCTGTGTGGCTCCGGGGCCATAACGAATATTAGACGATGCCATGTTAAAAGCTGTTTCGTTTGACATTATAGGTCTCCCTTAAACTACTGTTATCCTCACCAATTGAGTGTAGGTCTTGGGTAAAAATGAGGCAAAATAGCCTTTGAATTAGGAGACGATTTCCGCTCCTGTTTCAATGATTTTACTGTTTATTCTTTTTCTTACAAGAATTGTTTTTGCTTTCAACTGTTTTCGTTTTTCCACGATTATCTTCTCGCAAGCCGTAGTAGTCTTCATTTATCCCTGTCAATTTTCTCAATACCAGTGCTTGTTCTGCTGACGGGAAACAGAAGATCAGAAACGGCTCATCTACTTCGCTATGACCGAGGGTGATTTTGGCAAGGTTATTGATGTCGTACGGAGAAAAGTATGTTTTTGAGGTTTAAATGGGAAATGTCGGCTTAAAGTGTTTCAGATCACAACTGATGTCTCATTTAGAGCAAATGAGACACCACAGTTTTTTCGGCCACTGCAAATCTGCCTATAACATCTTAATAGACAAGAACTTACAGTAGGTCCTGATCAAGGCCCTATAATCCCATCCAGCCGGTTTCTTAATGTTTTGTTAAACATTTGCGGATGAGATATCCCAAATGCATCCCCCAAAAAGCTTTCACAGCGCAACCGCCTTAACTCCATAAGCTTACAACTTCTTTGCGGTCCGACATGATAATCTGGCACGCAGGTTGCTCTATTTATTAATGAAGATGGCAAAAAGAAAACAAAAAAAGGGGAAGATGATGATTGCTTTATATTACAAAATGTTGTTTTCAGATGACGTTGGTAAAGGGCGTTTGTTAGTTCTTTCAATACTCTGCTACATCACCCTTTGCTAAGTATTTAACGTCCGCCGTACAGGAGAGAACATCACCCTTTGCTAAGTATTTAATGTCTGCCGTACAGGAGAGAGGGAAATGTATAATAGAAGGAAGTACAAACTTGAATACTCTATAATTGGAATAGGTTTGGTGATATCCATAATAATAGCGCGTTTGACTAAATCAGCCACATTATGGGCGTCGAATTTGTGCATACGTCGATTTCATTATCGGGACTTTTGTCTAATGATCAAGCTCAAATAAAAGTTGAGCCGTAATTGAAGTCATCACTGCTGAATAGGTTTCTTTATCAATCACTTGGAATCGATTGATTTTTCTGGCTCTGCTCGTATGCTCATAAAGAACATTTCCATGCTCATCAACAAAGGCTGAAACCTCATTGAAAGTAAAGGGTATGACTTTCTGTTTATTGTTGTAGGCAGCATTGCCAGGAATGGAAATCACCCTGTTTCCCTGGCTAACAAATCGTCGTCCAGCCGCATAAGCAAACACCGCTGTACACCACAGGTTACGATTCATACCCAGGACCTTTTCCCTGTCTTCCCTGTTGCTCTTGCGGCTTAGATACTGAACCGGATTCTCCTGATTCTTTCGGAGCAATGCATAAACGAAGTAGTTCATAACTCCATTTGAGACATTCTTTAACAGGTCTTTATGGGACGCTCTCCAATACGAAGCTCTGCCGTTGTTATGCCAGCGCCCTCCGTCAAAGCAGGGAACCCAGTAAATGGGCAATCCTGAATTCATTATTCGAATATAGGCATTTTTGTCTAAACCAACATTGTATTCCACATGCCCCTTTAGAGATGCTTCTCCAATGAATATGAACAGTTTATTGATTTTGGTTCTCAACAGATCAGGAGATCTGTTGTAGCTGGCTGCAACGTCTCTGAGACTTCCCACAGTGATAATCGTCACCGGCTCTTTGGAAGTTCTTAAGGTAGTAAGAATTAACTCCACACCTTGCTGATATTCTTTTAGCTGCTTGAGACCATTATCGTGGCTGGATTTAAGTTTATTTGCCAATCCGATGGCATAGGGAACGTTTCTCCTTGTGATGTAATTCAGTTGTGAAATTGGAATGGAACCAGGTTTCTCTTTTTGATTTTCACCCTGGTCCAGAATAATTCCTTTGATTTCAATCTCATTGATAGCATACAAGCAGGCTATGTCAAAATGATCATCAGGATCAACATGAGG
This sequence comes from Planctomycetota bacterium, assembly GCA_019456145.1. GTDB lineage: Bacteria > Planctomycetota > Phycisphaerae > Sedimentisphaerales > Anaerobacaceae > CS2-K091. Next base: position 58,125 of record VRUL01000019.1, on the reverse strand, counting down.
ATGAAAAAGATCAGTACAATAAATGACAGGGATTTTGTTCTTACGCTCAGTTGTTTTGGCAAAGATATTGGCAAGAGGAAGAATGATGAGAATGAAAACAAATACGCTTCGGCTTAAGTTCATATCATAGGCCTCTCTAAGAAAAAACAGGGACAGCTATCTATTTTATTTGTCCTACATTTCATTATCAAACCACAAATCCACAATCTTGGCCCGTTAGAATTAGACGCCGGAACTGCCCGACGAAAAAATTTGATAATATCTTCAATACATTCACCGTGTGTCCGCATCCCCGCATTTGGCAGGCGGAGGCCAATTTTGAACATTTTTTTCTTTTGAGCCTTTGAAATTGGCTTTGATCCGGCTTCGCCAGAGGCTACGCCGCGATAAATTGGGTTCGTATTGGGTTTGTTTTGGCATTATATTGGCTTTAATTGGGTTTGTATTGGCTTTGATTGGGTTCGTTTTGGGTTCGTTTTTTCCTGGTCCGCTAAGTGTCTTATTTTCATAATCAGTTGTTATTATAGTACTTATGTTCATTTGACTTTTTCGGAAATTGGGTTCGTTTTGCATAAAAAGGGAGCAGATTTGTAGAGGATTCTCTACAAGTGTAAAGATATCGAAGGCATGTAAATGGTTCATTAATCGCGGATTACGCTGATTAATGGGATTTTTTAGCCACAAAAAGGCACGAAAAATTAACCACAGATTGCACAGATTTTTGGCCACAGAGATCACAGAGGTTTTTGACCGGCTTGGTGTTCTCGGCATACTCTGCTCTAAAAGCGGGCTTTTGACGCAGAGACTTGCCTTCGTCCACAAGGCCATTGAAACGGCCTTTTTCAGAAGCCAGCGAAAAACGGTTCTTGTTAGCCGTAAAGGTGCACAAAATGCACAAAAGCTAACATAAAATGACCAAAAAAGTGTTTTATTAACCATTAATACACCAAAATGTCTAAAATGGCTCCCTGTCTACAACCTACATGGATTCGTGCAAGCTACTGGTTCCCTGCCTAAGGCATGCAGGGACTCGCTGCTGATACGAAGACGTGCGGCTCTCCGCTAAATTCCTGCCATTTCTGTGGCGATTGTAATTATACCAAACTTGGCCGGGATGTTCAATGAAAATCTAACAATTTTAATAAATATTTCGAGAATAAAGGCATCTGGATCCCTGCCTGAGACTTGCAGGGACAGGTGAGTGTATGCGTAAATGCGGGAATATTGTCGGAACTTCTTATATTGACGGGAATTCGGGGATTATTCTTGATTACAGTGGCCGGGAGTGGATAATGATGGAATGGTGGCAATGTAAGAGAATGTGGGAATATATGAAACAGAGAAGCAGGGAAACTCCGGCAGTACAACGGGCCTCTTATACCGAGGTTCCGGAAGGTAAAGGCATTGTGGTGATTAATCCGGAATACGGTCTGCGATTAGGCAAACTTGAATCACTCGAAAAAGAGTATAAACGCATCGGTGACTTTTTCAAAAAGAAATGCGCTGGCTACACGGGGTATTTATTAACAGGCAACAAACAATTAGCGGCAAAAGTCGGACTAAAAGCCTCTCGCCGCATGGTATTCTACAACGGCAATATCGAGTGCCGCCTGCTAAAGTACGAACTATATAAAGGAACAAGGCAGCCGTAACATCAGGCAGGAACCCGCCTCCGGCAGGCTGAGCGATATCTAAGCTAACTCGGTTTTGGCAGGTCGTCTCCCAATTGGCCGCAGGCTGCCTTTATATCTTGGCCCTTTTTGAGACGAACCGTCGTCTCAATCCCGGCATCGTCAAGTATCAGAGCAAATCGGTCTATAGTCCGTCTGTCGCTGCCGGCAAAAGTGCAGTGCCGATGCGGGTTGTACTCGATAAGATTTACGTTGCACTTGATATGACGTACTAATTTAACAAAAGATTGAGCGCAAATTTCAGAATCATTTAAGCCTTTTATCATCACATATTCAAAAGTAACTCGCATTTTCGTTTTTAGCTGATAATATTTCACCGCTGTCATTAAAGCTGCGATAAGATATTTTTTATTAATCGGCATAATCTTCGACCGCAACTCATCGGTCGGTGCGTTCAGGGATATTGCTAATCTCGGGCGGATGTCATCTTCAGCCAGCTTTCGTAAGGCCTTGGCTTGGCCGCAGGTACTGAGGGCTAAATGTCGAATCCCGATATTTTTGCCATCAGGATGGTTCAGTATCCGCACGGACTTTAATACAGCATCGTAATTCAGCAACGGCTCACCCATTCCCATATAGACCACATTGCTTATCTTTCCCTTGTCCTTTTGAATGACATTTACCTGGTCAACAATCTCACCTGCTGTGAGGTTTCTGCGGAATTTTATCTTAGCCGTTGCGCAAAACGTGCATTTCATCGCACAGCCGACCTGTGTCGAAACGCAAAGCGTCCTGCGTTTGCCCTCGGTTAGCAGTACCGTTTCGATTCGATTTCCGTCGTCGGCCTCGAAGATATATTTCACGGTGCCGTCCGGGTCAGTTAATCTCTGCACAGTATTCAGATTAGAGATATGGTAGCCTCGCTCTGTAAGCTCAGCTCGAAAATCCTTGCTTAAAGTGCTTATATTTGAGATTCCCTCAGCGTTTTTGGTGTGAATAAACGTGAAAATGTATTTTGCGAGATACTTTTTCTGACCGAGATTCTCGGCGATGCTCTCAAGTTCGCCGAGTGTCTTATTTTTTAAATTTTTACTCATAATTGTATATTAACGTCTCTGTTGTAATACGGAAAACCAAAACTTAGCCAAATTTATCAATCAGATCATTAGTTTGCATGCAGCTTCTATTTTTTCAAAGACTCCCGGCGGGAATCCACAATCCTTCGGCTGCGATTAGGCGAAATTGAATCACTCGAAAAAGAGTATAAGCGTATCGGTGACTTTTTCAAAAAGAAATGCGCCGGCTACACGGGCTATTAATTAACAGGCAACAAACAACTGTCTGCAAAAGTAGGACTAAAAGCTTCTCGCCGTATGATATTCTACAACGGTAAAATAGAATGCCGCCTGCTGAAATATGAACTTTACGAGGGAACAAGGCAGCCGCAAAACAACGGGCAAAATTAACCCTGACCCTGTGTTGCGGCTTACTGAAATATATCATTGTGGTTTTACTGGTAATGGATATAATGCCGCTATGAAGAAAGCATTAGCACATTTGCCGGAATTAAAATGGGATGAATTGGAACAAAAAGCCCCGTGTGTCCAAAAATTGCACGAAGTGACAGAAAAGATTTGTAAGGAAAAGATAGAATCGTTTGTTTGATTTGTCATTCCTGCAAAGGCAGGAATCCAGAAAACTATAGAATTATTTATTAGGCAGTGATTCTTGGCAAGGTTTAATAATGACTATACCAATGCATCTTTATAAGTATCGCTCGTTAAGTACAAAGAAAGATAAAGAGGACCAAAAAACAATTAGAGAGTATACTTCACGCATTCTCACGCATAATGAAATATATTTTGCTAAACCTAGCGAGTTCAATGATCCTTTCGATTGCGGTTTTCACATTTCCTGTGAAGGGGATTTTCAAACACACAAGAACAAACTAAAGGAACTTAATCCTACTTCATCAGAAAAAGAGATAGATGACGTAGCCCGAAAACAACTTGAACCAGATTTTATAAAGAAGACAGAACAAGAACTCAATGATACTATTCGCCTAGAAACTGAGAAGTGTGGTATATTCACCATGAGTGCAAAACGTGACAACTTGCTCATGTGGCCTCATTACGCAGATTATCATCAAGGGATTTGTCTGGAATTTAAAACGACCGATGGCAAGCTATTTGGTTGCGATTTATTAGAAGTTCATTACCAAAGACCGTATCCTAATCTCAGTCTATATGACAAACTTGATTTAGATTGGGTACGAAAATATTTAAGCACAAAATCAGAAGATTGGCTCTATGAGGAAGAATGGAGAATCACATACATTAAAACTGGTCTACAACTTTATCCGCCTGAGGAATTGAGCGGTGTTATATTAGGAGCCTGTATATCAAACGAAGATCGAGAATTGGTTCTTAAATGGATTTCAGAAAGAAATTGCAAACCGAAATTATATCGAGCCAAACCGTTTAAAGACCGGTTCGGGTTAGACATAAAACCCTTATAGGTTCATAGTATGGGTATTTTGCACACGCGGAATCATTTAATAAAAGAGATTGGCCGAATCCAGCAAAGCTGGATAAATATTGAAGAACCAAGTTGTATTTTTAATTGATTGAAATTATGATTAACTGGAAAGAAAGAAAGCTTTTGCAAGTGAGGGGACTAAGTTATGAGTAGGCTTATTATAGATTTGATCCACGAAATAGGCCTAATAATCGTGGGGATTGCTTGGCCTGTAATAATTCTGATAGTTGCATTTGTATTCAAAAGACAAATTGCCAATTCACTTCCGAATATATTTAACAGCATTAAGAAATTAAAATATGGTAAGTTTGAGGCGGAATTTGAAAGAGTCAGCAAGGAAGCAGAAGAACTTAAATTGCCTGAAGCTGTAAGTACTGACCAAGGAAGAGTAGATGCAGCAGTTAGCATTAACGATGAATATCGGGAACTTGCGACACTTTCTCCAAGAACAACTATTATGGAAGCTTGGATAAACTTTGAGAGAACTCTGTCGGAGAATTATGGTCAGTATGCACCAGTTGTGCCGCAACAATATGCTTCAGCTCGTACGTTAGCAACTATATTAAGAGAATTGGTAAATAACGGGATCATATCAAACAGAGAGAGAGCCTTAATTGCAGATATACGGGGATTACGAAATTTAGCTGCGCATGAGCCGGAATTTAAAGTTTCATCAGGTAAAGCAATGGAATATGCCATTCTTCTGTCTCGAATAGAAGCTAAAATCAAAAGCTCAATAGCATTAAGCAAAGAGGCGAAAGAATTACTACTAAAAGCAGTTCAAAGTAATGGGACAATTATGAGAGCGCATAGCATGAGGGAAAAGTGTATCCAAGTTGGTGACGAAAATATAATACAATCACAAGATCCGCGAACTGTAGCAAAATGGGAAGGCGCTCTTGATGAACTCGAAGAGAATGAATTTATAAAAGATAAAGGTTACAAGGGAGAAGTTTTTGAAGTAACCAGTAAGGGCTACAATTACGCTGATAAAATAAAACAAGGGAATTAAAGGTACCCGGTAACATTTTCCAAGTCCACGGAATCATTTTAAAAAAGAGATTGGACGAATCCAGCAAAGCTGGATAAATATTGAAGACGCAACCGTGCTACGGCAGGCTCCGCCCTGACAAGCGGGAATTTGTTATGAAAGAAAGAAACAGTCTGTCTTTGGCGTTTTATACAGACTGTATAATTATTGTTAGGTAAGGAGATTTACTCCTATGTGTTCAAAGACCCACGGCCCAATGAGTTATATCCTTCGCTATGACAAACATATGCCTGATACTGACGATTTATCGTTAATAGTATTGAAAGGTCACCTTCTTATTGAGGAAATGCTCTTCGATATAAGAGATAAACTCTTGCCGCATGCAGAGTATTTGGACTCTGTCAATATAGGTTTTAACCAACTTTTACATATTATAAGGTCAGCTATAGAATCAAAGCACGATCACAAATCTTGGGATTTGATTATCGAGTTCAATAGACTTCGTAATAAACTTATTCACAACCTTGAACCTCCTAAGCTTAAAATCCTACTAACCCAACTCTTCAACTTATACTCTGAGACTCAACCTTCCGATGAAATACACTTTGATAAGAGCAGAGAGGTGGAACTTGATACTGCCGAACATTTAAAACATGTTGTAATTGACTGTATGCAATTTTTGCTGTCCGTACCATCCTTGTGTAATAAATAAGCCTAACCAACTGCTTTGTGTAAAGCTATGCAAGACTTTGGCTACGGAGGGCAGAGAGGGCTGAGATAAATTAAAGCTATCCGGCCATAAAATATCAAATCCGCGTTAATCCGCCTTGGTTGGCTAAATATTGAATCTCTTCTATGATTAATTTTGGAGTTACCGAACGTAAAAGTCAAGAGCTTGCTCGGCGTATGCATAACTGCAATCTTCTTGAGAATGATATTGAAGAAATATTCGTTCGAAGCAGTGGAGCAGGCGGACAGAAAGTGAATAAAAGTTCTACCTGTGTGCATTTAAAACATATTTGCAGCGGTTTGGCAGTGAAGGTTCAAAAGAGCCGGAGCCAGGGACTGAACCGTTATTATGCGAGAAAGCAAATGTGTGAACTGCTGGAGAATAAATTACTTGGAAAAGAAAGCCCGGAAGCAAAAAAGATAGAAAAAATCAGGAAGCAGAAAGACAGAAGAAGGCGGAGAACCACCTGATATCCGCCTTGGTTGGATAAATATTGAAGTGTGATTAAGGAGTCCATAGGAGAAACACAAGAGATTGGGCGAGCCTTTTAAATGATTATTGATTAGTTTTTTAGCCCAGCGAAGCGGAGTAAAAGCCCCCGCGGCGTTTGTCCTCGGGACTCCTTACGGAGAGCGGGGATTTTATAGAACCACACAAACGGTGTTAGAAGGCGGACTCACTACCCCTTTATTAACGGCTAAAAGATTTTGAGCAGGCGGAAAGCAATGCAAAATCGGCATACGAGAAGGCCGTAGGTATGAATTACCGGTGGGCGGAGGGGGATGCGGCGGATTTGTTGGGGGAGATATGCTCGGTCAGGGGTGATAAGGCGAATGGGCGGAAGTGGCTTAAAAAGGCGGTTGGGTGCAGGAAGGAGATTTTGGACCCGAAGGTGAAAGAGACGGAGAGGAAATTGAAAGTGAAAGACTTTTTTAGTGAATTAGAGGATTAGGGGATTAGAGATTGGTGGATTAGAGAATTAGGTGGTGAATATCGAATATTCCTTCGACTACGCTCAGGATAAACTCAGAAATAATGGTGGGGCAAGCCCCAACCCTACTGCTGCAAGGAATTTCGAATGATGAAGTGAAGGGAGGAATAGTTGATTGGCGAATTAGAGGATTGGTTTCTGGGGCCCTGTCGGACATACTGAGCGTTAATTCGTAAGCCCTGCGATGGCGGCGCCAATCAATGTCGCGTTTTCCACGTTTATAATCTCGTAGAACACTCCATTTTCGTTTACGAGGTAGTCTTTCAAGTAATACTCAACGCGCTGTTTGAGCGACTTAAGCTGATAGAAAGTAGTTCCTTCGGCAACGATACAGACCGGCCGGCAGGGATTATGGCCTTTGCCGCTTTTGATGGCGGCGGCGGACAGATTGATGGCGGTCAGTTTTGCCGCTCGCTCTATTAATCTATCAATCAAGTAGTATGCTGTAGCAAGGTCTTCCTGGCTTGCTGTTTTTAGGGCCGATGATAGTGGCCCGCCCTTGCCTTGCGGGTATGACATAAAGTCATTGACATCTTTTGTGCTTAGTTCTTTTATTTTCTTTACGTTCTCGGAGGAATCTTTAGATAAGAGACCATCCTTGGCAGCCGTACGAACAGTCCATAAACAAAGCGGTCCAAGATAGGCGCCGGAAATCATCTTTTCAAAAGTGTACATTCCCGGGCAGTTTGAAGATTGGTCGAAGTCTTTATCTATTTTTCCCTGTGGTGCTTTGCCGAATCCCCCGGATTCAACATTGATTATCTGGCTTTTAGTAAGGTCCAGATCTTTAGCCTTGGTGATGTTCTTATTTAGATCGATGTAGCTGCAATTTGTCCCTGTGCCAAGAATAAAGCCGATGTAAGTGTCAAATGATATGCCTTTAACATCAGCTCTGCCGGCCAACAGAGTGGCCACCGTATCATTAAGCAAAATTATGTGCTTTTTGTCGGCATTTCCTGAGCTGCTAATAGCGGCATTCAGGTTTTGGCCAATCATGTTGCCGGCGACTTCGTCTGCCTTTATTTCTTTGGAGAAATATAATACCTTCCCGTCTTTATTCGGGAATATTTCAATCGGATATGAAAAGCAAAAGCCGATGTTCGCACTTTTATCAATAATTTCATCTAAATACCCTGCCATGATGTTGAAGAACTCGTCTTTGCTAACTTGCTGTTTTACTCCGGGCATAGGGAAAAGCTTAAAATTCTCGATGTTAGATTTTCCATCCTGGTCGAAGCTGACAGTGGCCACACGAAAGTTTGTTCCCCCGGCGTCCATAACAATAACAGGCTTATTCAGTGGAATCTGGCGCTCGATTTCGATGTAAGTAGGCAGCATGGCTAAGGAACTTTGCTCAGCGGCCAGGCCTCGCTCCATTTCTTTCAGGAAAATCTGACAGGTCTTTTCCATGTCAATCTGAGCAGGATTCATGTCGTTTTTATCTAAATAGTCTGTTACTTTAGCCTTAACCTCTTCCACAGGTTAATCTCCTTTGGATTTTGAAGTTATTCGGAAATTCAATCCGGATATCCGTCAGGATGCTCGTTATGCCACTGCCATGCGGTTGCAACTATTTTTTCCAGCTCAGGGATTTCCGTTTTCCAGCCGAGTTCGGTCCCGGCCTTTGTGGCGTCGGATGTTAGTATCGGTGGGTCACCGGGACGGCGGTCAGTTTCCACAACTTTGAATTCTTTACCGCTGACCTTTTTAACAGTATCAATTACCTCTTTGACGGAATAGCCCTGGCCGTTGCCCAAGTTGTAGAGAAGTTCGCTGTTCTGATCCAGCTTTTCCAAAGCCAGCAGATGTGCCCTGCATAAATCCTCGATATGGATGTAATCGCGCATGCAGGTGCCGTCGGGCGTGGGATAATCGGTCCCGTAAATTTGGATTTCACTGATTTTTCCCATTGCCGCCTGGATAACTCTCGGTATCAGATGCGATTCAGGTCTATGGTCTTCGCCAAGAGATGCCTTTACACCCGCGCCGCAGGCATTGAAATATCGCAGGGTGGCATATCGCAGTTTTCCTGCCTGGCTTTGATAGCGACACATCCTTTCGGCGGCCAGCTTGGTTTCCCCATAGGGATTGATGGGCTGTTTCGGTGAATCTTCGGTAATGGGCAGCTTTTCCGGTATCCCATATACGGCCGCTGTGCTGCTAAAAACGAATTTATCTACGCCGACTGCCTCCATTGCGCTTAATAGATTCTGCGTGCAGGATACGTTGTTGTGGTAGTATTTAAGCGGGACCTGAACCGATTCACCCACTTCAATAAAGGCGGCAAAGTGCATTACTGCTTCGATTTTGTATTTCCTGAGCGTCTTGACGAGCAATTCGTAATCGGCTAAATCACCCTGGACAAACTCAGCCGAGACGACCGCTGACCGGTGGCCTGTGCTGAGATTGTCAAAAACGACAGGCTCGAAATCCACCGCAGCTAACATCGCTGTCATATTGCTGCCGATATAACCTGCCCCGCCGCAAACCAGTACTTTCATATCTCGTATCTCGTGGATGCATTTATGAGTAGATGAGTTGATGGATTTGCTCATCTTCTCATTTACTCTTGGCGCTTCGTGTATTTTTCAATTCGCTTCAAAATCTCCGTTGCCAGTTGACGGTCACTGCCTAAATCGACCCAGGCCAAATCTTTTTTCTGCTTGGCGTGTAGTTTCAGGTACTGCATCGATTGTCTGCTGCTCGTAAACATCTCGTATGCCCGTCCGCTCGTAGTGATTTGGTGTTCAGGCATAGATAATCTTTGAACTTTCACATCACAGTTGATACACAATTGCCCGCCCTGGTGACTTATGTCTAATTCGGCAATTCTTCGAATACTGTGTAGATTTGCTTCGGTAGAGTTGAAAGGACCAACATTATCGCTTCGCCAGAATTCGAAGGATTGTGCCCCCGGCAGCGGTTTGGTACGTATAAGACCTTGCTCGGTATCAGCTTTGGCGATAGTAAAATTCATTCGCCCAAGGACATCTTTGGCTATCTTCATTGCCTGGAGTTTCTCCTTAAGGAGTCCCACAGACTGTGTGTGCGGTAGACAAATTTGCTCGATTACAACATGGTGCTGTTTCTGAGCACAGCCTGTGAGTATAAGTGCATAAGCGATAAGTGCTCTTGGGTAACTGTATCCTTGTCTTCTTTTGTTCTTTTGTATTTTTCGTCTGTTCATTTTAGTTTTTCGTTGAATTCAGAGTATGATTATATATGCACTGAGTCATCAACTCAAGAAGGAATTGCTTTTTCTATATTAGGTGGACGAAAAAAATCTGCCGCTGAGTCCAACTAAGCAGTTATTGGCTGACTATGGCGGAGGTGAGAGCAGAAGTGGGGGAGGGGGCGGAGTGTTATCTTCCAACCAATGCAAAGCCGTAAGCTGAAAGTCAAGAAAGTTAACTCTACAGTCTCCGTTTACATCTCCAGCAACAATCGTTTCACATACCGGTTTGCCAAAGTATGATTTGCTTGCCTCAGCCGTCCCGCCAAAGGCTCCCATATTGATAAGACCACCGTTGGGAAATGGCTCATGGCCGATAGGATTGTAAATATCACCCGCATCGATGCACGGGCTTGTAACGTTATCCTGCACCCAGGTCTGACTATTTGGTTCCCATCTACCGGCCTGGGATTTGAGATGATAATCGCCTTCGGCCTGCCAGTTTCCTAATCGAGCAAAGCATGGGTCGGTGTCGATATTTCCCGGCCCCCAGTTCACGATGCCGTTGCCCCAAATCCTATCACGACCACCCTCGAAGTTGCTATACCAAATATTCAGCGTTGCTCCGCTGGGCACAACCGCCCAGGTGTTACGGTACAGTATGCAATTTTTAATTGTGCAGGTTCCGCCCTCCAGGACTTCTATACCGTCAGAGACGGCTACGAAGGCGCAGTTCTCAATTAAGCCGTGGCATCCGACAATCGCAGGTGCCGGCCACGGTCTAAGGCACATATATCCAATGTTGGCGACTGTACAGTTGCTGATTGTCCCATCACAGGCGTAAATAAGTCGCCCGCAGCCGGTTATGAAGTTCTCAAGGACGCAATGACTGATTGTGGCGTGCGTGTGATTCACGCCGTTCGGGTCAATTTCCCAGTCGAAGCCGTTGATATAGCCGTCGATATTAAAGCCTGTAAGCGTACAGCTTGGGTCTTCCGTACCACGAAAATAAACCATGCCGCTAATGATTGTACTCTTGACTATATGTGATTTGGTTGGGTCTGTGCTTTTCAGCGAGATATTTTTGCCGAGAAAGTTGATAATTTCAGTGTAAAGGCCCGGAAAGACAATAATGGTATCACCATCGGCGGCATTATCAATACCTTTCTGAATGGTCGCGAAGGCTGTTTTGGGGTTCAAACCGTCATTGTTATCATCACCATTGACCGCATCGACGTAATAAGTCTTAGTAAACTCCAGAGCAACAGCATCTAAATTGTAGATAAAAAAGTCACAGCAGGGGGGAAACGTTCGGCCGGTCATTTCAACGGAGCTATCTCTGAGGGTCACGACAAGATTGACATCGACCGGGTAAGCCTCTGCGGTTTTGCCTATAAAGCTGATTTCCGTATCGCTGGTAACGGTACCGGCCAGTTCTGTCATGTTAAATAGGACACCCAGGCTCTGCGTATACAAGAAGGGGCTCTCGCTGAGGGTCGCATTTACCTGGTCAAATGAGGCCATGCCGGTCTCGAAATCGACCGTTAAGTGGAACCGTCCTGCTATCGAGTGGATTTCACGGATCCCGGCAAATCCCCCGGTTTGAACTACCGAACTTTGTTCCGGGAGAAACACATAAGTGTTTGTCTTGCCGGTGGCCGTTACATTGCAGAGGTTGGCCTGCAGGAAGATAAAGAAAAGTATCAGCTTTTTCATCTTAATATCCTCCATTAAAATTCAAGCACATTTGATTTTAGACAAATGATAAGGCCAATTCAAGTAAAAAAGAAAAGGGTAGCTGTGTTTTTCATATTATTCTGCTCAAAAAAGCAGAAACGGGGCTGCAAGAGAAACGGAGTCACTTTTACGCAACAATAGAGCTAATATCGATGAGATGTATTTGTCGTCCGGTGCCTCCATGTGGTGAATCAATGACAACACTTCGGCCGTCAGGACTGAAACGTGGATGTGTATCACATCGCCATTCGCCTTTATATTGAGGCGGCAAATGGAAACTGCCGAGCTGAACTTTCGTGCGTGTCTCAACATTGTAGAGATAGACGTGCTGTTTTCGCTCTTTGTCCGGATATGTATCGTTGAGAATCCACTTATTGGCCGGCAGATAACTGCAATGTCCATTTTTTGTCATAACACCTTTACCAACCACTTCTACCTTATGTGTCCCGTCTTCATATAGATAAAAGGCGTTTCCATGTGACGGGTGCCAGGTCCAGGCGAGAATATGGCGTGTGTCGCGCCAGATAAAGTGTGAGGTTCTACCGTAATCGTCCACAACACGGATATTGGTGCCATCAGGCCGAGCTGTGAGCATTCGTGTACCAAAACCGCCTTTGCCCTTTATTCGCCAGCGGTGCAGAAAGATGAATCGCGAGCCATCGGTATTGAACAGAAGATGATTGAAGTAATGTTTTGCACTGGTTAAGTCGGAATGGGGATTGGGAATTTTTGCAACGTCTGCGATTGAGATTATCAGCTTGTGCCTGCCGGTATCGAGGTCGAGATGGAAAATGCCCGAATCTTTGGGTGCCGATTCGTCTTTATATGGATCGGGTAATCCTATGTAACCGTAGCCCGGCCGCATATCCTGGATACGCCGGAAATCCGGTGCAACGGCAGTGTGTCCGTCGGGGCTGACTGTATAAAATGGGTGCTGTAGTGTTCGCTTTTTGCCGGTCTTGACGTTGAAAATATGGCAGACGAATCGGCCGCTTTGTCGGTCATTCCAGATAATTTCGTTTTTCGAGCCGGGCCGCCACTGGAGCATACAGCCCTGCTGCCAGCACCATGCGCTGCTTTTGCCGAGTTCTATCCAGTGGTTACGGTTCTTTAAATCAACCATACCAATACTGATAACGTCATCCGGCCCGGGGCCGCGATGCTCGAAGCCAACCTCCATTCCGAGCACATAGCGGCAGGTTGGATCGAACTGCAGTTTGTCGTAGTAGCTGAACCAGTGGAATTTCGGCCCGCGCGTGATGGCCCTGACAGGAATAAGATTGCGGTTAGAGGACAGAGCCCTGTGAACCGAGAAACTTCCAAGTGCTACAGTACAACCAGTTGTATATCTCAGAAATTCGCGACGATTCAGCTTTATTTCGTCCATAATAGGCTCCTTTCACTTTTACACAGTTTTGGAATAGGAATCACCTTGTTTCTACTATGCGGAGTATAAATGTGTTGTCAAGATGTGATTTTACTGTTTATGTCTTTGTTGTGCATATTGCCGGGTATACAAGGCTAAAGATAAGATTGTTTTAACGCCGATATTGATATTATCGAATTGACTATATCGTAACGTATATTTCGTATTTAGAGATTAATCCACATGTCTTCGGTGCGGTTACAATCCGGTAGTGAAAAATTAGCTTCTGCGCCTTTAGGACAGAGCATTAAGGATTTTTTGAATTATGTGATTGTTGAGGCGGGTCTTTCCAACAATACAGTTTTGGCCTATGGCCGCGATTTGAAAGGCTTTTTGGCGTATTGCAATTCCAAGAAAATCAACTGTCTGCAGCAAATAAAGCCGGTTCATATCCAAAAGTATATGCAAGTGCTCAGCAGGGCCGAAAAGAGCGAAAGCACGGTTAAGCGCTGCCTTGTCGCAATAAGGATGCTCTTGCGGTTTTCCAAACTTACCGGCCGAATCTGTGATGACTTCACATCAATACTCGAAGGCCCGAAACTCTGGCAGAAACTGCCCACTTATTGCAGCAAAAAGCAGGTTATCGACCTGTTAAACGCCCCATTACCAGATGAACCTTTTTACCTTCGTGATAAAGCGATTCTCGAATTACTCTATGCCACCGGCGTACGTGCCAGCGAGTTGGCAGGGCTGAAAACCTCGGATTTGAATCTTAACATAGGATACTTGCGCTGCCTGGGCAAAGGCAATAGAGAACGCGTAATCCCAATCGGCAAAGTCGCCATCGCAGCAACAATCGAGTATCTTAGGGATCTTCGGCCGAAGCTGGCCAAGTCGCACAGTACTGATTTTCTGCTGCTGTCTCGAACAGGTCTGCCTTTGAGTCGTATTGAGATTTGGAGATTAGTGAAAAAATATGCAATCCGTGCTGGATTGCCCAGAAAACTTACTGCTCATACATTGAGGCATTGCTTCGCAACGCATCTACTGACAGGTGGAGCCGATTTGCGAAGCGTTCAGGAAATGCTCGGACATGTGGATATCGCCACCACACAGATTTATACACATGTTGATCAGGAAAGGCTGCGAAAGATTCATAAAACATACCACCCAAGACCTTAATAGAGTTAATCGAGGTGCTAAAAACGTACGAAAATGAGAGTTGACCTGTAGAGGTTTGGGGATTATTATGAGATATGGAGTTTTGTTTAGGGTCATCCGAATGAGTACAAAACGGCTATATCTGCTGATATTACTATTGATGGTGGGATGCCAACAAGCCGGGGTCAGTGCCGGCAGGTCGGCCTCACTCCCGAATGAAAAAGGTATAAAGGCCGAACTCAGCAAACAGTTGAAAATCTATGAAAGCACTTTGTTTGAGGGTAAAAGCGAGCAGATACGTATTGATGCAGCTACCGAAATGCTGTTTAGTGAAGACACGGCGGCGCGAGAAATTCTGCTGTCGGCACTTCGTCAAACCGAAAACAGCGCTGCACGCATGGCTGTATGTAAGGCGTTGATTCAGGCCCGCCCAGAGCAGAAACCTATAAATAAAAAAGGCGACTTTATTCAGCCGTTGCTTGATATCTTACCTACAAAAATTGCCACAGAGGCTGAATTGGCTGCTGAAGGCCTTTTACTTTTTCAATATGAGCAAATATCAGAGCCCCTTGAAAAAGTGTTAACAAATCCATCGCTGCCGGTCAATGCCAGATTGAATGCGATATATGCGTTGAAGCTTCAACCGTATAAGCAGGCGGTGATTAGACTTATAAAGCTGGTCAATGATCCTGAAAAGCAGGTAGCTGAGGCAGCAGAACAAGCGTTGAATTCTCTGGGCATAACTGTAGGCATGGACGCCGAAATTCTCACAGTAAATATCCTTCAAAGCCAGGACACAGACGAATTCCTGCGGGACCGACTGATTTGGCTGGAAAGGCAGATGAACAAGTTGGAAGATAAGCTGGATCTGCGGGAAGAACGCTATTTGTCTGCATTAGACGAGGTATACAGTGGCAGTAAGGATGCTGCAGCCAAAGCTAAGTTCCTGGCTAAGCATTTGAATAATTCAGAAGTGACAGTGAGATTATGGGCTTTGGATAAGGTTTATCAAGATCGAGTAAGCTCGACCCCAAACCTTAAGTTACCTGCTGTTCTTGAGTCCGTTTTAGTTAATTTGATTTCGGGACAGGACAGAGATGTCCGCCTAAAAACAGCAAAGCTTCTGGCTTTGATGGTCGAGTTGAATTCAGCCCAGCACTTGCTGGAACAGCTCAAAATAGAACAATACGATGAGGTCAGGATCGAGTTGTTCGTTGCACTGGGCAGAGCATGTCAATACGCTTTTTCGGCCAATTCAGGGATTAAAGTTTCACCAGAAATAAGAAAACAGCTCTTAGGATGGTCGGAAAAGTTTCTGCTCGAACAAGACCCTAAAAAGGCACAAAAAGGAGCTGATGTAATAAAGAAACGGCTTGAGCAGGGCGGATTAGCATCGGAGGAGGTTGGCAAATATCTTGGTTTACTCCAGGGAAGATACCAACAGGAAAAAGATGAATCCGACGGGATGCTGCGCGGGCAATTGCTCACCGCTATGGCGGGATTATGTGCCCAGAGGAGTGTTTGCAGGGCTGAATCAAGTAAGCTTTTTAAGTCTCTATTTGAGCAGGCATTAAATGATGAGGCAGATTCGGTTCGAGAGGCTGCGGTAGATGGGCTTGTCTATATTGATAAAACAAAGGCGCTAGATATATTGAGAGGTTTTATTAACGACAATAATCCGCTCGTTCGGAAAAAAATAATTGAGCTTGCAGGCGAAGTCGGCAGAGGAGAAGATTTAGTTTGGCTTTCGGGCAAAATTGGTTCGACAGCGGAGGGTGAGAGCGGGCCGGCCTGGCAGGCGATGCTTGAAATATTCAAAGGTTCTGATGCTACCGTCTTAAACGAGTGGATTGCTAAATTTGATTCGACAAGCGCCAAAGCCAAGTTGTCTGTTGAACAAAGGATCTCATTTCTTGATGTAGCAGAGGGAAAGGCCGTCCGTGAGAATAAGCTGAAAATGCTCAAGAATATTAGAGAAAAATTAGCTGACCTTTATAAGAAAACCGGTGCTTTTGAACAAGTGGCGAAATATTTGGGTATACTACAGGCAGAGGCAAAAGAGGCAGAAGACAGGGAGAAAATCTTGGCCGAACTGCTGGATGCTTATTTGAGATGGCCAAATGTGGAAGCTGCAGCCAAATTAGTGGATAATAGCCTGCTGGAAAAAGACTTAGAACCTAACAATGTTATAGTACGGGTAATTGACAATTATTTAAGGGAACCGCCTGCTGGAGTTGATCCTAACGAGACGCTAAAAGCATTAACTAAAATAAATCCCAAGAGTAAGAGGCCGAAATGGCTCATGCAGGTGAAGCTCTGGATTAGTCATCTTCGTCAGTTAAAAAAAGTAGGGTAAAGCCCAAAAAAGCTGCTGGTAACAGGAATTTATTGTGCGATTATCGTGGGCATGTATATATTGCTGTGTTGTGCCAGAGTGTTTGGGGAGGAGATTTTTTGAGAAAATGAAAAAATAATTTTGCTTTTAACTCAGGAAACCTTCATTTTTGGGCCATAATCAAGAATCATGATATTTCAATGAGGTTGCTGAATTAGTGTCAATACACGATAATCACTATTTTTGGGCCGAAATTCAATATTTTTAGTATAAACAAGCACGGAAAAGAAAATATTTTATTTTTTTGTTTTTTTTATACTTTTTGAGTTTGCATTGTTGGTAATGATTTTATAATATCAATCGTTTATATTGTAAATCGAACAGACGAGCTTAAAAGTTCCTGTATAAGCTATATATTTGATGAGGCAGAAAAAAGAGGGTGGGATTTATCTTTTCGATTTGCAAATTGTGTAGAGTCTTTGTTTATCATTTGCTGTTTTATTAACCGCAAAGGCGGTGAATAGTAAATTAAAGATTGCTGCTGTAGCTCAGTGGTAGAGCGCGTCCTTGGTAAGGACGAGGTCATGGGTTCAAGCCCCATCAGCAGCTAAAATGCAAGCAGGTCAGGCTGAGATAGCTTGCAAATTTATCAGTAATCTTAGCTGTGAGTTGATTATAAAGGTTTTAAAATCGTCTTTTGAGAAACAAAGTAGGCAGGTAAATAAATACTAACCCAGCACTTTGGAGGTTTATATTAAGATGGCAAAGGCTGTATATGAGCGGGTAAAACCCCATATCAATATTGGAACTATAGGTCATGTTGACCACGGTAAGACGACATTGACGGCAGCAATCACAATGCGGCTGGCGCATGTAGCCGGCAGTGGTAACATCAAAAAATTCGAGGATATCGATAACGCTCCCGAAGAGAAGGAACGAGGTGTTACAATCAACACTGCTCATGTAGAGTATGAAACGGTAAAACGCCACTATGCCCACGTTGATTGTCCGGGGCACGCCGATTATATCAAGAATATGATTACCGGAGCAGCACAGATGGATGGTGCTATTTTGGTAGTGGCGGCCGGTGACGGTCCTATGCCGCAGACCCGTGAGCACATCCTTCTTGCTCGTCAAGTTAACGTGCCCAGGATTGTGGTTTTCATGAACAAGGTTGACCAGGTTGATGACCCTGAGCTGGTGGAGTTGGTAGAACTGGAGATAAGAGAACTGCTGAACAAATATGAATTCCCCGGCGACGAGATTCCTCTTATTAAGGGTTCGGCTTTAGCGGCGATGAATTGCGAAGGTAAAGATGATGAAGCCTGCAAGTGCATTGACGAGTTGATGGAAGCGGTCGATGATTATATCCCAATTCCTGAGCGTGAAATCGACAAGCCGTTTCTTATGCCGATTGAGGATGTTTTCAGCATTAAGGGTCGCGGCACGGTCGGTACAGGCCGGGCTGAGCGAGGTAAAGTCCGCGTAGGCGAGGAGGTTGAAGTTGTCGGGCTTGCAGATGAGACACGCAAGACCGTAGTAACAGGCGTGGAGATGTTTAACAAAACGCTCAATGAAGGCCAGGCCGGCGATAACATCGGCTTGCTTCTGCGTGGCGTGGAAAAGAAAGACTTGGAGAGAGGGCAGGTTGTAGCAGCACCCGGTTCCATTACTCCTCATACTAAGTTTCATTCCGAAGTCTATGTTCTGACCAAGGAAGAAGGTGGCCGTCATACACCGTTCTTCTCAGGCTACAGGCCGCAGTTTTATTTCAGAACGACCGATGTCACCGGTTCGGTACATGCATTAATGAGCCGGGAAGGCAAGACTGCTGAGATGTGCATGCCTGGTGATAATATAGCGATGGAGGTTGAGATTATATCTCCGATCGCAATGGAAGAAGGCCTTCGCTTTGCTATTCGTGAGGGTGGTCGGACAGTCGGTGCCGGTGTTGTAACTAAAATTATTGCCTGAGTATCTCTGTAAAACTGTTAAACCCACGACTGTCAAGAGCAAAGGTTTTGGCATCTGTGAAGTGTAGACTTAAGAATATTTGCAGGGCAGGAAAAATATTTGTGGGTTTCTAAACGCAATAAAATATGTTTAGGGTACCTCTGAAGTAAACGCCCCTCAATAGAAAATCTACAGTGAGCAGTATGATACATAACGAGAAAAATTCTATTAGGATTAGCCTGCTCGGCGGGCAAAGACTTTATGGCTAAGAAGAAAAGCAAAAGGGAGTTTGTCTGGCTTGAATGTGTTGAGTGCAGGCAGAGAAACTATCGCACAAGCGTTAGTGTGGCCGAGGGGACCCCTAAGTTTAAACTCAATAAATATTGTAAAAAGGAACGAAAACATACTGCCCATAAGATACGACGTAAATAAACTGGCTCCGCCTTGTGGTGACAAAAAAGTTGGGACCCCAATTTGCAACTTATCGAAGAATGGAAACCCATAAACAATAGGCCAGTAGCTCAATTAGGCAGAGCGTCGGTCTCCAAAACCGAAGGTTGGGGGTTCGATTCCCTCCTGGCCTGTTTGGAACTGTATCTTGTGATAAGAGATTAGTGAATATAATGGTATTTGATATTTATAAAAGTGGACAGGGCAAATACACAAGGCTTTGTAGCGGTTTTGGAGTAGCATTAGTTGTAGGATTAGGCTGTTTGCAACTCTACAAGAAATTACAGGGCTGGGACCTGGGATTGTGGATCGAAACTATGGTACCTGCGGGTTTGTTTGTGGTCCTGGGCCTTTTGATTTTTTTGTTGGTTAATAAGCCGACGATTGCGAATTTTATGATTGCCGCTGAAAGCGAAATGAAGAAGGTTAGCTGGTCGAGCAGAAAGGAAATAGCGGTTTCGACATTTATCGTGATTGTGCTTGTGGTTTTTTTAGCTGTATTTCTTGGGGCCACAGATTTAGGTTTTCAAATGTTTTTTGATAAGTTGCTATATAATAATATATAAAGTTGGCAGAATAATTATAGTGGATAGTGTAGAGCAAGAAGCATCGAAAAGCGAGGAGCAGGATACTCAATCCGGGGTTGGCATTAATATGCAGTGGTATGTTTTACGAGTTGCGGCAAATAAAGAAATGCAGGTGAAGGAAACCCTTACGCAGAAAGTAAATCAGGAGGGTTTAACCGACATTGTAGGCAGAATAGAGGTTCCTGTTGAGCAGGTTAGACGAATCCGCGGCAGCAGGCAGACAGTACATAAGCGGAAATTGTATCCTGGTTATGTTTTTATGGAGATGGAGCCGGCCGAGGATGGACGGGTCCAGGAAAAGGCATGGTTTATGATTAAGGAGACTTCCGGCGTCGGAGATTTCATCGGCACCGAAGGAATTCCCACCGCCATGCGGGATACGGATGTGGCAAAGATGCTTTTAGAATCAGAAAAGCCTGAGGAAGCGCCAAGCATAAAAGTCGAGTTTGAGAAAGGTGATATGATTAAAATCCGGGAAGGTGCCTTTGAGAACTTCGAAGGAACAGTCGATTCGATTGATTCTGAGCGTGGAATTGTGAAGGTTATTGTTACGATATTCGGCCGGGCTACTCCCCTGGATATAGAGTATTGGCAGGTTGAAAAAGTGTAGGCAATATCTCACGGAGCATCGCGTAAGGACGGATACTAAGATACGATACAAAGGTGAACAATGGCCAAAGAAATAGCATTCAAGATTAAATTGCAGGCAAAGGGCGGACAGGCGACACCGGCACCGCCGATAGGACCTGCTTTGGGACAACACGGTGTTAATATAGGTCAGTTCGTTTCGCAGTTCAACGAACGAACAAAACAAATGAATGGAACGATCGTTCCGGTTGTAATAGCCGTCTATAGGGACAAAAGTTTTACCTTTGAGGTCAAAAGTCCCCCGGCGGCCGTGCTGCTGAAACAGGCGGCCGAAATCGTCAAGGGTAGCGGTGTTCCAAACAAAGAGAAAGTTGGGAAAGTCAGCGTCGAACAAGTTCGTAAAATCGCTGAGACTAAGTTCAAAGATTTGAACGCTTATGATCTGGAGCAGGCCGAAAAGATTATCAGAGGTACAGCCCGAAGTATGGGCATAGAAATAGAAGATAGTGTATAACTGATAGAAAGAGAGATTATACAAAAACTGAGCTATGGGATTTAAAAGCAAAAGATACAAGAAAGAGTCGGAACAGGTTACCAAAGAACCAGTGAGCATGGCTGATGCGGTCGAAAAAGTCAAATTGTTTAAGTCGGTAAAATTTGACCAGAGCATAGAATGTGTGCTGCACCTGGGTATTGACCCCAAGCAGGCCGACCAGATGGTTCGAGGCTCAATATCGCTGCCTCATGGGATAGGTAAGCAGAAGAAAGTTATCGCCTTCTGCGAGGATGCTGATATTGAAGCAGCTAAAGAGGCTGGTGCTATTGAGGCCGGCTGTGATGAGCTGATTAAAAAGATCTCGGATGGATGGTTGGATTTTGATGTGGCCATCGCCTCGCCAAAAGTAATGGGCAAGGTAGGCAAGCTCGGCCGGGTTCTCGGGCCCCAGGGGAAGATGCCGTCGCCCAAAAATGGCACGGTAACAGCCGATGTTATAACCGCAGTAGCTGAATTTGCCGCAGGCAAAGTCGAGTTTAGGAATGATGCCGGCGGTAATGTTCACACGGTAGTTGGTAGGCAAAGCTTCGAGACAGATAAACTAATAGGTAATATCGAGGCTTTTGTCTCACACATAAAGAAAATCAAACCCGCGGCGGCAAAAGGTACATATATCAAAAAAGCATCTATATCTGCGACAATGAGCCCGGGCGTAACAGTTAGTCTTTAAAAAGGTCTATTACTCGATAGTCATAAATTAGCTGATAGCCAACTGCTTTATATATTGACAGGTGAGAAGATGAGCAAACTCGTGAAAGAATTACTGCGGGCCGAACTGCAGAAGAGAATTGTCGACGAAGATATCCAGGATTTTTTGGTTGTCAGCACTAAAGGTATCGGTGGTGTTGACAATAACCTGATGCGCGGTGAGCTTAAAGAAAAAGGTATCAGGTTATTGGTAGTAAAGAATTCACTGTTCAAAAAGGCGCTGCACAATTGCAAGATGGAATCAGCAGCGGCTTTGTTCAGTGGCCCTTGCGTTATTGCTTATGGTGGTGACAGCATCGTCGACGTGGCAAAAGAGATGGTCGGATGGCGCAAGAAGGTTCCAGTGGTAGAGATTAAAGGAGCTTTTCTGGATGGCTCAGCTTTAGAAGCCAAAGAGACAGAGCAACTGTCAGAACTTCCAACGCGGGCAGAATTGCAGGGTGAAATTGTCGCTTTGGCCCAGTCGCCCGCATCAAGATTGGTCGCCACGTTTAGTGCTCCTGCCGGAATCATCGCAGGTTGCATAAAGACTATTATTGAAAGAGAAGAGAAACAAGCAGCTTAAATTGCCAAGTGAGGCAGGAGATTTGAAATATTGTTGCCTGTGTGGCTGTCCCTATAATGGGTTAAACGAAACGGTGGAGTTTCGGCTACCACAGGGCGCTTACTTATAGGAGTTGACTTGAAATGGCTAAAACCGAAGAAAAGAAACAAGCAGACAGCAATTTGAAAGAAGATGTAAAAGAAGAAGCAAAGGAGACTCAGGAATCTAAAGAGACAAAGGAATGGAGCAGTGAGATTAAGAAGCTCGGTGACAAAATAGCCGAGCTGAAATTGATGCAGGCCAAAGAGCTTGGTGATTATCTCAAGGCCGAATATGGGATTGAGCCGGCTGCCGGTGGTGCTGTTATGATGGCAGGACCCGCTCTACAAGCACAGGCTGAGGAAGCCGAAGAGAAAACCAGCTTCAATGTAATCCTGAAAGAGTACGGTGATAAGAAGATTCAGGTTATCAAAGAAGTAAGAGCTTTGACGGCATTGGGTTTGAAAGAAGCCAAGGACCTCGTCGACAACGTTCCCAAGCCGGTCAAAGAGGGTCTGAGCAAAGAAGAAGCCGAAGCTGCCCAAAAGCAGCTTGAAGCTGTCGGTGCAGTAGTTGAACTGACCTAAAGATAAGGCGTGAAATGTGAATCGAACTGTAAGCCACAACGTCAGAGATGCGCTTGACGAGAAACGAGATTCAAAATTGATGGGAGAGTCGGATGGTTCAGCGCCCGTCTTTGGTGCTGGAAAGTTGATTGGCGTATTTAATGTGGGAGATTAGTAATGGTGAAGATTGGTGCTGGAGAAGCTGTTCGTCGTTTTGGCAAAATCCAAGATGCCGTTAAGATACCAGACCTTGTTGAAATACTCAGAAGGAGCTACAAACGCTTTTTGCAGGAAGATGAGGCCCCGACCAAGAGAAAGTGTCACGGGCTCGAAGCCCTGTTTAGCGAGATATTCCCTATTGAAAGCTATGATAAAAAGATGCGTTTGGAATATCTCTACTACGAGTTGGAAAAGCCACGTTATTCGCCTATCGAGTGCCGACAACTGCGGTTGACCTACGGCTTCCCATTAAAGCTTTGGTGCAGACTGCATAGCAAAGAAGGCGAAGACGTAACCGAGCAGGGAATATATCTCGGTGAGATGCCGGTTATGGTGGGTGGCGGAGAGTTTATCATCAATGGCGCCGTCCGTGTAATAGTCAGCCAACTGCACCGAAGTCCGGGTGTCGATTTTCTTATCGAGAGCAAAGAAGGCGATAGAGTGCTGCACGGTGGCAGAATTATACCCGAAAGGGGTAGCTGGATAGAGATAGGTGTTACCCGTAAAGATGTTTTAGTTGTCAGAATTGATCAGTCCAGCAAGATACCGGCGACCATTTTTCTTCGGGCAATAGATCCTGCCTACAGCACTTCCGAGGACATCTTACGTTTGTTTTATACGACAAAGATTGTTCCTGTAGCTGAACTGTCGCCTACTATGTGGGTGGTAGGGCCCATTGTGGACAAAGAGACCGGTGAAATCATAGTAGATGCCGGCACACAAATCGGTGATAGAGTAACACAGATAGAGGCTGCCTCAAGTAACCCTGAAGGACGAATTACTCAGAAGATGGTGACAGAATACCTGTTAAACGGATTGGAATTCAAGTATGTTTCAACACCAGACTTGGCTGACGCCGATACAGAGTTGAAGCCGTTGTTGGAATTTATCGAAAACAACTTGATGCTCGAATACCCGGACAGCAAAAAACCTGATGAGAAGAAGCGGCATTTACCGAGATTCAATAAGGAAAACGACAAGAAGAACAATGATGCGCGTGACAGTAAGAAGGTTCAAAAATTCAGGGATAGGTGGGGCAAGGAGGCCAGTCCGGAACAAAAGAAAATCCTGGATGCGTGTATAAAGAAAATAAAAGATAAAACCCCTTGGTATTCACATCCGAATGATGTTAAAGACAAGGCATTCAAAAAGCCAGGACTTTACTTCTTCCGCAACAAAAATACACATTTGGTAAATCATGGGTACATAGGAATCGCATGTTCCCGAAAAGGGAATGGTATATCTGGTCAAATGTCGGACAGCCATTACGCCAAGAATTCAAAAGACAGTTTGCGGAAATCGATCAAGGAGTGGTTGGAGTGTCCACGAGAAAACACAATTGAAGTCATCGAGAATGTCCGAGACCCAATGATTCTAAACACACTTGCAGAGGATAATTGCCAAAGCCATGAGCAGGCGTTGCTAAAGTTTTATTTGAGGTTAAGGCCCGGCAATCCGCCCAGTCAAGACAAGGCAAAAACATTCTTTAAAGAGAAATTTTTCGATTCGAACCGCTATCGTCTTGGTAAGGTCGGCAGGTTCAGATTAAATCGTAAGTTTGAGCAGGAAGTAGACGAAAGTGAGATGACTCTTCGTCCCGAAGATTTCCTTAACACAATGAAATATATAGTGGCCCTGCGCAATAATGAAGGTTATGTTGACGACATCGATCACCTGGGTAACAGAAGACTGCGTACAATCGAGGAACTGGCCGGTGATGAAATCAGAAAAGGCCTGCTGAAACTTCGCAAAACTATTCAAGAACGGATGACCTTAAAACCCAGAACTGAAGATGCCGAGCCGGTGCGCATCGCGGATTTGGTAAATTCCAAGAGCGTATCGAGCAGTATCAACTATTTCTTTGGCCGTGGAGAGTTGAGTCAGGTTGTTGACCAGACCAATGCTTTAAGCCAGTTGACACACGAAAGGCGTCTATCTGCTCTTGGCCCCGGTGGTTTGAACAGAAGGCGTGCAGGATTTGAAGTTCGCGATGTTCATATCAGCCATTACGGCAGAGTTTGTCCGATTGAAACACCCGAAGGAACAAACATTGGCTTAATCGCTTCGTTGGCAATATTTGCCGCAGTTGACGGATATGGATTTCTGCTTACCCCGTACAGCAAAGTCAAAAATGGTAAGGTTACCGACGAGGTTGATTATTTGCGTGCCGATGAAGAGATGAAGGCGATATTTGCGCCACCGAATACGGTCGACGTAAAGACCGGTAAGCTTACAAAGGGATTGGTTCTCGCCAGAAAAGGCGGTGAACTGGCTCAGGTCACAGATGACGAGGTAGAGTACATTGATGTTTCAGCCAAACAAATTGTTGGTGTTTCAGCTTCGCTTATCCCCTTTCTGGAGCACGATGACGCAAATAGGGCTTTGATGGGTTCAAATATGCAGCGGCAGGCAGTTCCGTTACTAAAGACCGATCCGCCCTTAGTTCGTACCGGCATGGAAGAAGTGGTCGGGAAGAACTCAAGTATGGTCGTGCGTGCCAAAATAGGCGGTGTTGTAACCGCAGTAGACTCAACTAATATAGTCATTAACCATACTGATGAATATAAGCTTGCCGAATTTGTTGGATTGAATGAAAGAACCTGCCTTAATCAAAAGCCCATAATCAAACTCGGCGAAAGGGTCCAGGCAGGCCAAATTTTAGCAGATGGCGGTGGCACCTCTAACGGCGTGTTGGCGCTCGGCAAAAATCTCCTCGTAGGATTTGTCTCGTTTGACGGCTTTAACTTTGAGGATGCTATTATTGTCAGTGAAAAAATCTGCAAGGACGATAGTTTTACCAGCATCCACATCGACGAATTTACGGCTGAAGTACGCGAGACCCGCCTCGGCAAGGAAGAGTTTACCTGTGATATTCCCAATGTTAGCGAAAAGGCGCTGCGAAACCTTGATGAACATGGAGTAGTCCGCGAAGGAACAAGAGTTTGTACTGGTGACATTCTGGTAGGTAAGGTAGTACCCAAGAGCAAGACCGAACTGACCCCCGAGGAAAAACTCCTTCACGCCATATTCGGGAGAGCCGGCGAAGATGTCAAAAATGACTCACTTGAACTGCCCAGCGGGTATGAAGGGGTGGTAATAAAAACAGAACGATTTACAAGGCGCGGCGCGGCCAGTGAAGAGGAAAAGAAGGCACTGACAGACGAGGTAAAACTCTATGAAAAGAAGATGAGGGCTAAAGAATGTCTGGTTTTCAGGCAATTGTTCGAGACTATCAATAAGAAATTCGACGTTAACGTCGTCGACCCTTCCACTCGTCAGAAAGTCGGGCAAAGCTCAGATGATGAGGTTGTTTATGAGCAGGTGGAAAACTTTAATATCAAGTGGGTCAGGCCCGCCTCGGCCAGAGACGAAGTACAGAAAATTGCGAGTAAATTCTGGAGCAAGATTACTGAAATTCAGGAAGAAAAGAAACGCAGGATCGATAGTTTCAAGCACGGCGACGAACTGCCAAGTGGTGTATTACAGATGGTAAAAATTTATGTTGCAATTAAAAGGGCTTTGTCGATCGGCGATAAAGTTGCCGGACGCCACGGCAACAAAGGTGTTATCGCCAAGATTATGCCGGAGGAGGATATGCCGTTTCTGGAAGATGGCACGAGTCTCGATATATTGCTCAATCCTCTCGGTGTTCCGAGCCGAATGAATGTCGGCCAGATACTGGAAACACATCTTGGCTGGGTTGCAAAGGTGTTGGGATTTAACGCTGTTACACCGGTCTTTGATGGTGCTAACGAAGATGATATCCGGGAATTGACTGAAGAAGCCAACAAGCTTATGAGGAAGCGAAAGACCGAACTGGAAGAGAACGGAGAAATACCTTCTGAAGATGAGTTTTTTATCAATGTCCCGTCGGCTTTGAAGACTCAGTTATATGATGGCAGAACAGGGGAGCCATTCGATCAAACTGCAACCATAGGATATATATATATGATGAAACTGCATCATCTTGTTGATGATAAGATCCATGCTCGAGCAACGGGGCCGTATAGTCTGATTACTCAGCAGCCGTTAGGCGGAAAGGCCAGAACCGGCGGACAAAGGTTCGGCGAAATGGAAGTTTGGGCGCTGGAAGGATACGGAGCGGCTTACACACTTCAAGAGATGCTGACGGTCAAAAGCGATGATGTTGAGGGACGAACAAAAATCTATGAATCAATGGTCAAAGGGCAAAACATCCTCGAAGCTGGTACGCCGCTGTCTTTTGACGTATTGTGCAATGAGATAAGAGGATTGGGATTGAATATCCAGCTTGAAAAGAAACGGCTTGGAGGCACTGTGTTGTAGAAAGGATTATTGATTATTGTAAACAACAAAAAATAGTCAATAGATAGTAGTCAATAGCCAATTAGGGGAAACCTTAAATGTATGAAAGTATTTATGATCGCATTAATGATTACGGCTTGGTAAAGATTTCGCTGGCCAGCCCCAATGATATTCGTAGCTGGTCTTTTGGGGAAGTACGCAAGCCGGAGACTATCAACTATCGTACTTATCGGCCGGAGAAGGACGGCTTATTCTGTGAGCGTATTTTCGGGCCGGAGAGGGACTGGGAGTGTGCGTGCGGTAAGTATAAAGGTACCAAGTTTAAGGGGATAATTTGCGATCGCTGTGGAGTTAAAGTCACTCATAGTCGTGTTCGCCGCAAGAGAATGGGACATATCAATCTTGCGGCACCTGTGGTACACATATGGTTTTACAAGGCCATACCTAATCGTATCGGCACCCTTTTGGCAATGAAAACAGCAGACCTGGAGAAAATAATTTATTTTCAGGACTATGTTGTTACCGACCCAGGCCAAACACCGTTGAAGTTGGGGCAACTGCTTGGAGAAGAAGAATTCCGTGAGGCGTCGAGCAAGTATGGTACGCCTCCTGCTGGTTTTAAGGCTTCAATGGGCGCCGAAGCAATGAGGTCATTGTTGATAAATCTCGACCTTGATGCCTTAAGCATAGAGTTGCGGCAAGCTATTGACAAGACCAACAGCAAGCAGAAAATCAAAGATCTCACCAAACGCCTTAAGATTGTTAACGAAGCTAAAAACAGCACAAACAAGCCTGAATGGATGGTGCTTGAAGTTATTCCTGTTATTCCTCCGGATTTGCGTCCTTTGGTTCTTCTTGAAAGAGGCAATTTCGCAACCAGCGACTTAAACGACCTTTACCGGCGAATTATCAATCGTAACAACCGGCTAAAAAAGCTCATAGACCTTAATGCCCCAGATGTAATTATCCGTAATGAGAAAAGAATGCTTCAGCAGGCGGTTGATTCACTGTTTGACAACGGTCGCTGCCGCAGGCCCGTACTCGGCAGTAACAATCGACCTCTAAAGTCATTGAGCGATATGATCAAGGGCAAACAGGGTCGATTCCGCGAGAACCTTCTTGGCAAACGTGTAGATTACTCGGCTCGGTCCGTAATTGTAGTTGGCCCTAATCTGAAACTCTACCAATGTGGTTTGCCAAAGAAAATAGCTCTGGAATTGTATCAGCCTTTCATTATTCGAAAACTCAGAACACATGGGCTTGCCGATACGATTAAGAGCGCCAAGAGGATGATTGAAAGACGTGATGACTCTGTCTGGGATGTCCTTGAAGAAGTCATTCATCAGCATCCTGTCTTGCTAAACCGCGCCCCAACGCTTCATCGAATGGGTGTTCAGGCCTTCGAGCCGATCCTCGTGGAAGGCAACGCGATTATGCTTCACCCGTTGGCCTGCAAGGGATTCAACGCTGACTTTGACGGTGACCAGATGGCGGTCCACCTGCCACTAAGTGTTGAAGCTCAGGCTGAAACTCATATCTTAATGATGACTACCTCCAACATTTTTTCGCCGTCAAATGGCTCGCCAATGGTTGGACCATCTCAGGACATGGTGATGGGCAACTATTATTTGACCAATATGGAAAAGGAGTGGCCGGAACCAATCGGCCCGAGTGTACCAGGTGCTGGACTGGGCAAGGAAAAGCTTAGAAAGGAAATACGCCAGCCGAATAGTCATTGTGCTAAGTGGCTTGAGAAAAACTGGAAGGATTTGCGAACAAAGTACATGGTTAAGAGAGGCGAGCGCACCGGGGGATTTGCGCTTAAGTATGTCATTACTGAAAAGGATGGGCAACCGCTTAAAGACAAAGAGTCTGAGCGGGAACTGGCCGCGCTGGAGACCAAACTTGCTCGGGCGTACTATCTACATAAAAGAAGTCATAAATGCCCAAGATTTAACCACGAGGAGGGGTTGTTAAATCAGAAAATAGTAGATGAACTGTGGGAAAAGAACCCCCGGCTTCAGGAGCTTTTCCAGAAGTGTGAGGATGCCATAAAGACCGACTTAGATTGGATTGAGATTAAAAACTTGGACAAGCATGTTACCAAAATACGGCAAGAGGACAAAAAAAAGCAGGGGATTTACTTTTTCCGAGCCCTCAAAAGTCGTGATCCAGAAGATGGTGTGAGAAAAGGTTACATAGGCAAGGCTACTTCCCTAAGTAGCAGACTTGGACATCACTTTACAGATCCATTTGAGGCGGCTCAGCCAGAGAATTGTGGAGATACTCTTCTCATAACATTAAGTGTCGAAGAGTTGTACCGGTTGAATCAGAGAAGAGTACCGGCATTCAGAGACACTTTCGAGGCAATAATGGCCTTCGAAGTGGGCAAAATCAGGTTACATGAAAAGTGTAAGGTAAAAATTAGTAAACCTGTTATGAGTTCAGACTTAGGGATTCGTAGTGCAGGAACTACAAGCGATGAACTTTCAGAGGGGAAATCAACTGTGATTGAAACTACAGTTGGTCGGTGCATATTTGATGAAATACTTCCTGCCGGGATGCCGTTTTACAATATGACTTTGAATGGGAAGAGGGTGAGCCAGGTAATTAGTGACTGTTTCAAATTCTCGGGTAGTAGTGAGACGGTAGACCTTCTTGATAGAATAAAGGATTTAGGCTTCAAGTATGCTACACTTGGAGGCTTGAGCTTTGGCATTATGGACTTGAAGATACCGGCAAGGAAGCCGGAAATTATCGAAGAGACAGAAAAGAAGGTCAGTAAAATCTTTAAAAACTATAATGATGGCGTCTTGACAGAGGGTGAAAGATATAACCAGGTTATTGATGCCTGGACTAATGCCCGCGTGTTAGTTACAAATGAAATGATGCGTGGCCTTAAAGAAGATACTAATGAGGATGGCTCGCCGTATCTGAACCCGATATATCTTATGAGCGATTCCGGTGCAAGAGGAAGCGTGGACCAGATTCAGCAGCTTGCAGGGATGCGAGCGTTGATGGCTAAGCCCAGTGGTGAGATTATCGAAACACCCATCAAATCGAACTTCCGTGAGGGCTTGACCGTACTCGAATATTTTAGCTCTACACATGGAGCGCGTAAGGGACTGGCTGATACCGCCTTGAAGACAGCAAATTCCGGTTATCTTACCCGCAAACTTATCGATGTGGCCCAGAATCTGATTATCACCGAACACGACTGCCAAACTTTACAGGGAGTCACAAAAAGCACGGTCAGCAGAGGTGAGCAGGTCGATGTGCCGCTTTCTCAGCTTATTATCGGCAGGACCGCCAGGGATAATATTCGTAACCCAATTACCGATGAAATGGTTGTTCGTGAGAATGATGTTATTACACCTGATGCGGCATTAAAGATTGAAGTTTTAGGCCTTGGTGCCATCAGAGTCAGAAGCGCCCTGACTTGTGACAGTCCATTTGGTATTTGCGCCAAGTGTTATGGCTGGGACCTGAGTACGGGTCAGTTAGTGGAGGAAGGTTCGGCTGTGGGCATTATCGCTGCACAGTCAATCGGTGAGCCTGGCACACAGTTGACACTCCGGACTTTCCACACCGGAGGTGTTGCTTTAAGAGCTATTCTCGAACGTGAACAGAAAGCCACACATACAGGAAAGATTCAGTATCGCGATATAAATGCGGTTACTTTCAAGAAAAGCGATGGCAAAACCCAGGTAATTGCACTCAAACGCAATGGCGAAATAGCTATTCTGGACGCAAAGGACCGAGAGCTTGACAAATTCAAAGTACCCTATGGTGCTACAGTTTTGGTAAAAGACGGCTCCAAGGTTAAGAGTTCAGCAATTATTTTTGGATGGGACCCTCACCGTATCCCGATTTTAGCAGAAGTGCCTGGTTTGATCCGCTTTGTGGATATCATCGAAGGCGAGACGATTGGAATTGAAGAAGAGAGGAAAGGCCAGGTCGGCAAACCTATAGTAATCGAGCATAAAGGCGACAAGCATCCCCAAATTATTATTGAAGATAGCAACGGCAAAATACTCGATGTCCACTATCTGCCCGCAGGTGCCAGAATCGAGGTTAACGAAGGCCAGAAGGTCCAGGCGGCCCAGTTGCTTGCTCATCAACCAAGGGCCACCGGCGGAACTCAGGATATCACAGGCGGTCTTCCCAGAGTTACCGAAGTATTCGAAGCACGCAAGCCCAAAGACCCTGCCGCAATGGCTGAGATTAGTGGACGAGTAGAGCTGCGAAGCGATAAACGCAAAGGAAAAATGACCATTATAATACGCTCGGAGTCCGGCATGGAGAAAGAGCACCACGTCCCAAGAGACAGACACCTCAATGTCCACACTGCGGATTACGCAGAAGCCGGGGATGCTCTGACAGATGGTCCTTTAGTTCCACACGATATTCTGCGAATCAAAGGTGAAGAAGCATTGCAAAAATATCTGATTACAGAGATTCAAAATGTCTACCGTTCTCAAAACGTTAATATCAATGATAAGCACGTTGAAATTATCTGCACTCAGATGATGCGAAAGGTCAGTATTGAATCTGTCAGCGACAGCAGGTTTTTGCCGGGCGAGGTCGTTGATAAATTCGTATTTCGAAGGGAGAATGAAAGATTGGCCAAAAGCCTCAGGATTACCAACGTCGGAGATTCAACTGATTTGGAAGAAGGTCAGATTATCGGCAAGAAAGAACTTGCCATTATCAACGAAAAGCTTGAGATGATCGGGGGTACTCCGGCAAAG
The DNA here is from genome assembly GCA_019456145.1 of Planctomycetota bacterium. GTDB lineage: Bacteria > Planctomycetota > Phycisphaerae > Sedimentisphaerales > Anaerobacaceae > CS2-K091. The sequence goes on along the minus strand of VRUL01000019.1, from coordinate 26,228 downwards.
GGCAAAAAACCGAAAGCTGCAACAGCCCAGACATTACTTTTAGGAATAACAAAAGCTTCGCTCTGGTCGGATAGTTTTATTGCGGCAGCCAGCTTCCAGGAAACAACCAAGGTCTTGACAGAGGCCGCTTTAGCTGGTAAGATAGATAGATTACACGGTTTGAAGGAAAATGTGATACTCGGCCATTTAATACCGGCCGGTACGGCTTTCAAACCACATCTGGAAATGAAGGTTAAGCACCTTGTTGAAGCGCCGCTGCCGAAGGAATTTGCAGAAATTATGGGAGACAAAGAAGCAGAAGCAAAAGCAGATGCTGCCGTAAAGGAAGTTTTGGGAATAAAATAAAAATCGAAAATTGAAATCGGAAATGGATTATGCCTACTATAAACCAGTTAGTTAGACGTCCAAGAGCAAAATCAAAGGGTCGTAAACGTATATCTGATATTAGCGGTTCACCTCAGAAAAGAGGTGTATGTTTGATCGTAAGAACTCAAACGCCCAAGAAACCGAACTCAGCTTTACGAAAAATCGCCCGTGTTCGACTTACAAGCGGCAAGGAGGTTACAGCTTACATACCAGGCATTGACCATAATCTCCAGGAGCACAGCACCGTTATAATTCGTGGAGGAAGGGTCAGGGATTTACCTGGCGTTCGGTATCATATTGTACGGGGCGTACTTGACTGTGCAGGTGTCGCTGGTCGCAAACAAGGCAGAAGTAAGTATGGTGCAAAAAAGGCAAAATAGTGTATTGTTCATTGTTGAGAGTTCAGCGATGAACTATAAACCAAGGACTACGAAATATGAAAAGGTTTACTGCTTCAAGTCAACAATTAAAGCCTGACCCGACATACAACAGTAAGTTGGTTTCGAAATTTGTCAACTGTTTGATGTGGGACGGCAAGAAAAGTGTCGCACAGCGAGTTTTTTATGATGCTATGGACATTATCTCCAAAAAAGTAAAGGATATCGACCCGTTTGAGGTGTTTGAAAAAGCGATTAATAATGTAAAACCATTGATCGAAGTCCGCAGCAAACGCGTCGGTGGAGCCAGCTATCAGGTGCCGATGCAGGTAAGCCCAAAACGCCAGCAATCGTTGGCTTTTCGTTGGATACTACTATCTGCCAGGAGCAAGAAAGGAAAGCCGATGTGTGAACGTCTGGCCTCAGAACTGGTAGATGCTTACAACGAACACGGCGGTGCAATGACAACACGTGAGAATATTCATAGAATGGCCGAGGCCAATAAGGCATTTGCCCACTTTGCATGGTAAGATTCGTCAGTTTTTAACTGCCACGGTGCGTTTATATAAGGTGACCGTGGCAGTTTTTTTATTAGTAACCTGTGAACCGGGACAAAAGGCACGAGCAACGAGATACAGATTATGTCAAGTACTCTTGAAAAATTACGTAATATTGGAGTTATGGCTCATATCGACGCCGGCAAAACAACAATAACCGAGCGCATTCTTTTCTATACGGGCAAAACATACAAAATGGGCGAAGTCCATCACGGCACCGCTGTTATGGACTTTATGGAGGAAGAGCAAAAAAGGGGTATTACTATTACTTCTGCTGCGACGAAGTGTCCCTGGAAGGGCTTTGATATTAACCTTATCGATACACCGGGGCATATTGATTTTACCGCTGAAGTGGAACGGTCGCTTCGTGTTCTCGATGGCGCTGTAGCTGTATTTGATGCCAGCGAGGGTGTACAGGCTCAGAGCGAGACCGTCTGGAGACAGGGACAAAAATATAACTTGCCTTGTCTTTGTTTTGTGAACAAGATGGATAAAGTCGGCGCTGATTTTGAGATGGCCGTCGACTCTATTCGCGATAAACTCCTTGCCAATCCTATTCTATTACAGATTCCTATAGGAGCCGAAGACTCTTTTTCCGGTATAATAGACTTGGTTAAATACAAGGCGGTTTTCTACAAGGCCGAAGAGCTGGGATCTGCTTTTGAGGAGACTGAAATTCCCACCGAATTGCGGCAAGCTGCAGAGCGGCAAAGAAACCAAATGATCGAGCTTGCCGCCGAAGCCGATGCCGAACTGATGGACACTTACGTCCACGATAAGCCAATCGACAGTAAAATGATTAATAGAGCGATTAGGAAAGCAACTTTAAGTGGCAAACTTCATCCCGTATTTGTCGGTTCTGCACTAAAATATATAGGCGTGCAAAAACTGCTTGACGGCGTCCTGGCATTTTTGCCTTCACCATTGGACAAACCGGTTTTGGTCGGGCATAAACCAACGGACAAAGATAAGAAGATTTCGGTTAAATGTGACCGCAATGGCAGCTTGGTCGCACTTGCATTTAAGATTACCAGCGACGTTCACGGCGATTTGAGCTTTCTGAGGATTTATCAAGGCACATTAAAGCAAGGCAGAAGAGTCTTGAACACAAATCGCAACAGGCGGGAAAATATTACCAGAATATTTGAGATGCATGCCAACGAACGAAAAATTTTAGACTCAACCAGTGCCGGCGATATCGTCGCAGTCGTAGGATTAAAACAAACTCTTACAGGTGATACGATTTGCGATCCCAAACACCCCGTGTGTCTACCGAGTATTACATTCCCTCAGACTGTTATTACTATGTCGATAGAACCCAGAACCGCAGTAGAAAAAGCAAAATTAGCCAATGCCCTGGCAGATTTGAGGCGTGAAGACCCGACTTTTGTATGTAAATTCGATACCGAAACAGGCCAGACAATCATCAGCGGAATGGGTGAATTGCATCTGGAGGTACTTCAGAATAAGCTGATAAGGGAAAAAGGCGTTAATGTCAGAGTAAGCAAGCCCAAGGTAGCTTATAAGGAAGCTATTACAAAATCGGCACAGACAGAGGGTAAATTCGTACGTCAAACGGGGGGCCATGGCCAATATGGCCATGTTGTTTTGTTAGTTGAACCGTTGTTGACAGAGGATGGCCTGGTCAGAAGCGACATCGAATTTGAAAATAAAGTGGTGTCCGGCGCGGTTCCGAGAGAGTATATTCCTGCAGTGGAAAGGGGGGCAAAGGATGCTTTAGGCACCGGTATATTGTCAAGCTATCCTGTTGTGGGTGTTAAAGTTACGTTAATCGATGGCTCATTCCATTCGGTAGATTCTTCCGATTTGGCTTTTGAACAGGCCGCAGCAATTGCGATAGAAAAGGCCCTCAGGCAAGCTGGGCCGGTTTTACTTGAGCCGGTAATGCGCCTTCAAATAGTCGTGCCGGAAGCTTCTTTTGGGGCTGTTCAGAGCAATTTGCTTGGAAAGAGGGGCTTGATAACCGATTGCCACGTGCATGGAAATATGCGGGTAATCGATGCAAAAGTGCCTCTGGCGGAAATGTTTGGATATTCCAGTGAAATTAGAAGTGCCACCGCTGGACGGGGAACCTTTACTATGGAGCCATTGAGTTATGAAAAGATCCCGGAGCAGATCGCAAAGCAAATTATTCTTTAAAAAATATGATATTTTTTATTTTTTTGCTGGTTTTTATCAAATTTTTGTTGCTATTACATAGTTTATGTGATAATTAATATACTTTTTAGCCTTAGCGAGCATTGTTAAGGATGACTTTGCGTAACTTAGTTGGGCTGGGCATATCTGTAATTTGATGGTCAGGGATGGCTTTTTTAAAAGTGCGCCGTTGCACTTAAGGGTTTATCAAAGCTGTTAAGTGGCTTTGAAAAGGATATTATTTATTCCGAACCCTGATTCTTAAGGAAGGCAAATTGAATAGTTGATTATAAACATTGCAACTGGGAACAAAAATCAATTAAAGCCTTTCCTGCCAAAATCAAACAACATAGATTTAGCGGATAATAGAAGAATTATACGTTAAGAGTGGTATTTTTATCTTGTTTTTGGTTATAAGTGTATATAGTTCAAACTTTTATAGGTGTTAAGATATGAATTCACGACACTGCTGTTACGTTTCGAAAACGTAGAGGAAAGTTATGCCAAATGAAACCGAAAGAATAAGAATTAGAATGGAGGCCTATGACCACAGGTCTCTTGATGCCTCTGCCAAGGAGATAGTGGAGCATGCTCGAAAGACCAATGCTCGTGTCAGTGGTCCGGTGCCGTTGCCTACGCGTATTGAGAGATACACAGTTTTGAGGAGTCCTCATATCGATAAAAAGTCACGTGAGCAGTTTGAGTTGAGAACTCATAAGCGTCTAATTGATATTTACGAGGCCAACGCACGAACAGTCGAGGTGTTGAACCGCTTAGTAGTACCGGCTGGTGTTTTTGTGAAAATAAAAGCTTAAGCCTTGATTTGGGCAACCAGTGACGGGCGACGAGAGGCCAGATAATGGCAATGTTGTTAGGAAAAAAAGTTGGAATGACTCAGGTTTATGACGAATCGGGTAAGTTGCTGCCTGTTACGGTCATACAAGCTGGACCTTGTGTCGTTATGCAGGTAAAAACGGCCCAAACTGATGGCTACAACGCTGTTCAGTTAGGTTTCGATGATGTAAAGCCTTCGCGCCGAAAGAATCCGCAAGTTGGACATGCCAAGAAGGCCAATACGACACCAAGGAAATTTGTCAAAGAGATGCGAATCCCCGACGAGTCCGAACCAGGTTACGAGGTCGGCGATTCTATTACGGTTTCGGTTTTTGCAGAGACCAAAATTGTCGATGTTGTAGGTACCAGTAAGGGCAAAGGTTTTGCCGGCGTGATGAAACGCCACGGTTTTGGTGGTTTCCCGGCCTCCCATGGGACAGAACGAAAACACAGAGCGCCTGGTTCAATTGCAAGTTTCGCCAGCGATGCCGGCCATGGAGGAAAGCCGAAAAAAGGCAAAAAAATGGCAGGGCATATGGGAAACCGCCGGGTCACAACAAAAAACCATAGACTCGTAGCGATAGACGAAGAGAAGAATTTATTAGTTGTCAAAGGTGCTGTACCAGGTCCTGCCGGCGGCTATTGCTGGGTCCGTAGTGCTAAAAAAGCCTGATATGGAGCGAAATTATAGAGATGATTGACTTGACTGTATATAACAGAGAAGGCCAAGAGGTTGATAGCTTAAAGGTTGACGAGTCTGCTTTGGGAAGTTCGGTCAGGTATCCACTGCTCAAGCAGGCGATTGTTATGTATCAGGCTAACAAGCGTGTGGGAACAGCCTCGACAAAGAGCAGAGGTATGGTAGTCGGCTCCGGCAGAAAGATCTTTAGGCAAAAAGGTACGGGCTTTGCGCGTGCGGGTAACCAAAGAACAGGCAAACGGGTGGGCGGCGGCGTCACATTTGCCAAGGTAGTCAGAAGTTTCCGTAAACGTATGCCCAAAAAGCAGCGGAGATTGGCCAGGGATTCGGCAATATTGGCAAAGCTTTTGAGTAACAACGTTGTGCTGGTTGACGGACTCAACTTTGAAAAACCACAAACAAGAGATTTCACAAGCGTTCTTAGTAATTTAAAGATTCTCTCAAAAGACAGTTGTCTGGTGACAATTGGCGACTACGACGATAATCTTTACAAATCAGCTAAGAATATTCCAAGAGTCTCTGTTATGCCTGTAACTGAACTGAACGCTGGTGATATCTGCAACCACCGAAAGATGCTGATAACTAAAGATGCGTTTTTGTCCCTTTTAGGCGAAGATGAGGCAGGTGGAAATTAATGGCAATTAGTATTGACGACTATAATATAATAATTCGTCCTTTGATTACAGAACAGGGCGTGCATTTTGCGAATACAAGAAGTGCGTACTCTTTTGAGGTTAACAAAAAGGCTAATAAAATTCAGATAAAAAATGCTGTAGAAAAAATATACAGCGTTAAAGTGCGCAAAGTTAGAACCGCTAACCGTAAAGGCAAACTCCGCCACCGAGGCAGGACCTACGGTAGTAAACCGAGTTGGAAAAAAGCTGTTGTTTTTCTGGATCCAGACTATCACATAGATTTATTCTAAAGCCGTACCACGTGGTCTGTGGCCTGTACGGGTCACGAGTCACGTGGGACCAGAGACGAAAAGATGGGTATTCGAGTTTATAAACCAACAAGTGCCGGACGCAGAAACAGCTCAGTGAATGATTACGCTGACCTGACGACTACAAAGCCGGAGAAGTCGCTCTGCAGGCGGATAAAAAAGACAGGTGGAAGAAATCATCACGGCGTCATTACCGCTCGGTTCAGAGGCGGCGGGGCAAGAAGAATTTACCGTATTATCGATTTCAAGCGTAACAAAGATGGCGTCCCCGCAAAAGTGGCGACGATTGAATACGATCCAAACAGAAATTGTTTTATATCGCTGTTGCACTACGCCGACGGTGAGAAAAGATATATATTAACGCCGCAGGGTGTAAAGGTAGGATACCAGTTGGAAAGCGGGCTCTCTTGTGAGCCTAAGATTGGTAATGCAATGCCGCTGGATGCGATTCCCGGCGGCCACGAAATTCATAATATCGAAATGACAGCCGGCCAGGGAGGAAAGCTGGTTAGGGGTGCCGGCAACGCTGCAAAAATTGTGGCAAAGGAAGGTAATTGGGTAACCGTCATTTTGCCAAGTGGTGAAATGCGCATGCTTCGCAAGGAATGCAGGGCGACAATTGGCCGCCTGAGTAACCCGGATCACCAGAATATTCGGATCGGTAAGGCAGGGCGAAAACGACATATGGGACGAAAACCTCATGTAAGAGGCAATGCAATGAATCCTGTTGATCACCCCATGGGTGGTGGAGAAGGCCATCGTGCCGGTGGGAGACATCCCTGTTCACCTACAGGTGTGCTGGCAAAAGGTGGAAAGACAAGAAATCCACGAAATACAAGTAACAAGAGGATTATTCGAAGAAGAAAAAATAAACGGCATGGACAGTTGGTTTTGTAAAAGCGCGAAGCAAGGTATGCTTCACGAGATTCGAGAGTAAAAATGGGAAGATCTCTTAAAAAGGGACCGTATGTAGATGACAAACTTTTTGCTAAGGTCAACAAGCAAATTGGCTCCGGCTCTCGTGACCCAATAAAGACCTGGGCAAGAAGATGTACTATAATTCCGGAGTTTGTGGGATTTACCTTTATGGTCCATAACGGCAAAATGTTTCATAAAGTTTTTGTTACTGAGGATATGGTCGGACATAAGTTGGGTGAATTTTCGCCCACAAGAGTATTTAAAGGCCATTCAAGCAAGAAAATAAGATAATAAATCGTGAGTTTTTAATTAACCAAATAGCGAATTACCAGTTATGTTAAGTGCCAATAAGTTAAAAGAGATTTGTCAGCAGCAGCAGATGAATGTAGAGCAGTTGGCTGACCAGCTTGCCAGACCGGGTCTTGATAAGAAGAAATCCATGGTTGCTGTTAGAAACTGGCAGAAAGGCCTTTTTAAGCCCAGACCGGGTGCAGATGATGTCCGCCGACTGGCGGCCGCTTTATCTGCAGAGGTAAATGATTTGCTTGACTGGCATTCGTCTTATCGTTTTGCTCCACTTTCAGCGCGCAAGGCCAGACTCGTTACGCAGTTGATTGCCGGCAGAAGCGTCCAGGATGCAATGGACATCTTGAAGTTCACACACAAACGTGCAGCAGCAATGATTGACAAGATTTTGAGAAGTGCCGTCGCTGATGCAGATGAACAGCAGGCTGACGTTGATAATCTCTACATCAGCAGTGCACGAGTTGATGATGCAGGAGTCCGCATCGGTACAAAAAGGTGGATACCAAAAGACAGAGGCAGATCGCATCCTATTCGTAAAAAGGCTTGCCACATACATATAACAGTAGCGCAAGGATAAAACGTAATACGAGATATAAGATTATGGGTCAGAAAGTTTCGCCAATAGGTTTTAGAACGGGAATAACACTTGGATGGCAGAGTACCTGGTTTGCTACCAAGGCTGATTACGGCAATTTTCTCGTCGAGGACCAGAAAATCAGAAAGTATGTTGACACAAAATATAATCGTCGTATGCCGAAAGGTGCCGTGGCAAAGGTAGAAGTAATTCGAACACGCAACGAAGTAAAAGTAACACTGCACAGCGGTCGGCCTGGTGTGGTCATAGGGCCCAGGGGCGGTGAGGTCGATGGATTGAGAGAAGAGCTTGAACAGATAACGGGTCGAAAAGTGGCCGTAAATGTTATCGAGATAAAGGAACCGGAGCTGAATGCAGCACTGGTGGCCGAAGGAATCTCTGAGCAGTTAAGTAAGAGAGCCTCATTTAGGCGTACTATGAAGCAGTTTTGTGAAGCAGCAATGAACGCGGGTGCTAAAGGAGTTAAAATTATTTGTGCCGGACGATTGGCAGGCTCAGAAATGGCACGCAGGGAGACTCAGAAGCTCGGCTCTATCCCACTGCATACACTGGATGCCAATGTAGATTACGCCTTGGCAACATCAAGAACGACATATGGATCGATTGGCGTTAAGGTTTGGATTTATAAAGGTAAATTCGGAGAGGAAATTGAGCGAGTCCCTCGTCGTCGGCCTTCTCGCCCGGCCAGGCGTACTGGGCCGGGTCAGAGGCGTACCGGTTCAACGCAGAGGCGTGGCAAGCCTAAAGCTGAACCAGTACAAAAGAGCCAAACCACTACCGAAGCTAATGTAGTTGCCCCGTTGCCAGAAGGTGGGCTCGGAGAGCAGAAAAGTACCGAAGGAAGCGGTTTGGTATCCGATAGCGGATAGAAGCAGAGGTTTTCCGCCTCGTTAAAAAGAAAATAATACTTCAAACGATGTTTGTAAGGTTTAGAAAATGGTAATGATGCCCAAAAGAGTCAAGTACCGTAAGAGCCAACGCGGTACAATGAAAGGTAATGCCTCCAGGTCCAATTTCGTGGCATTTGGTGAATACGGCTTGCAGGCCCTGGAAAGAAGCTGGATAACTGCCAGGCACATTGAGGCTGGCCGAGTCGCTGCAACTCATTTTTTGCATCGTGAAGGCAAAGTTTATCTTAGGATATTTCCGCACAAACCGGTAAGTTCAAAGCCGTTGGAAACGAGAATGGGCAAGGGCAAAGGTGAACCTGAATTTTGGGTTGCCAGAGTCAGGCCCGGGCAGGTTATGTTTGAGATCGGTGGAGTAAATGAGGATGTGGCAAAGCAGGCATTAGTTAGGGTCGCTCATAAAATGCCGATCAGGTGTAGATTTGTTAGGCGAAGACATTCGTTATAAAACAAGAAGGCAGCTTGAAATGAAAGCACAGCATTACCGCGAAATGAGCACGGATGAGATTGAGACCAAGCTCGAAGAACTTCAGAGACATTTGTTTGATTTGCGCTCGCAGGCTGTTACTGAAAAGCTGGAAAATTCCAAAGCTATAACTAATGTCAAGCGTGATATTGCCAGGATTAAAACAATATTGCATGAAAATAGTGAAAAATTAACCGCCGAGATCGCCAAGAGCGCAGAGAAGAAGCAGTAAAAAATAAGAAAAAGAAGCCGGATTCCCGGATATCCAGGAATGACAATATTAAAAATCTCTGTGTGATTTGCGTTCTCTCCGGCAAAAAAATCAGGAATCTATGATGCAGGACCGAAAATTAAAAACTAAAACCGGCGTGGTAGTGAGCAACAGTGGTGCCAAAAGCATCAAAGTTGCCATTGACTTCAAGGTCAGGCATCCAAAATACGGCAAGTATGTTAAGCGTAGAACAAAACTTGGTGTCCACGACGAGCACAGCCAGGCTACTGTTGGTGACCTTGTTGAAGTTGCGCAATGCCGCCCTTATAGTAAAACCAAGAGTTGGCGCCTTGTGAGGATTGTAGAGACAACCGGTTAGTAAGAGTCCAAACGTGCAATAAAGTGCGCTTGGAAAACCTAATAAACGCGTGAAGCTAAATACGACGGGGAATAAAGTGGTTCAGCAGGAAACAATGTTGGATATAGCCGACAACTCAGGTGTGAAGTTGGCATTATGCATCAAGGTTCTTGGAAAAGGTGGATCTCGCGGTAAAAAGACCAGACCCGTGGCTTCAGTAGGAGATATTGTTTGTGTTGCTATAAAAAAATCGCTGCCGACCTGCCAGTTGGACGACAAGAAAGTTCATAAGTGCGTGATTATTCGCACCAGGAGTCCTCTGAAACGTTCTGATGGCAGCTATGTAAGATTCGATAGTAATGCCGCAGTTATGATTGACCCTGACGGTAATCCGATAGGAACGAGAATCTTCGGTGCGGTGGCTCGCGAGCTACGTGAAAAAAATTATATGAAGATTATCTCTTTGGCAAGCGAAGTAGTCTAAATGTCAGCGTAAAGCATGAAATGAAATACTAAAGGCAAAAGATGGCCCTACATATAAAAAAAGGTGATATGGTTGAGATTATAGCTGGTGACCATAAAGGTGCTACCGGCCGAGTGCTGCGTGTCATTACTGAAAAGAATAAAGTAGTGGTCCAGGGGCACAATATAGCAAAAAAGCACGTTCGGCCGTCACGCAGAAATCCTCAGGGAGGCCGAATAAACGTTGAACAGCCGATACATATCAGTAATGTACTACCTCTCAACACGAAAACTTCGAGGGGCAGTAGGGTCAATTATCAGCAGCGTGAGGATGGAAGTAAAAGACGCGTTGCAACCGACGGTACTGAAATTAGTATTGTTAGAAGGGCAAAATAGTGAGTAGTGAGCGTTTAATTGGTGAATACGCCCCTATGTCTGCTTGTTGCGGATACGCTGGGGGTGGATTTAACCAGTTAACCAGGTAACCAATTACAAGATGGCACGTTTAAAAGATTTATATAAGTCCAGAGTGGTTCCGGAATTGACTAAGGAATTTGCCTACAAGAACCCAATGGCTGTACCAAAGATGAGAAAGGTTGTTATCTCTATGGGTGTGGGCAGAGCGACACAGGATAAAAAATTCCTGGAATCTGCTAAAAAGGACCTGATGGCGATAGCGGGCCAAATGCCCCTTGTCTGTAAAGCTATAAAGAGTGTTGCGGGTTTCAAAGTTCGTCAGGGGCAGGAAACCAGTTTGAAAGTTACTATGCACGGCGTGCGAATGTATGAATTTATGGATAGACTCATTAACCTTGCAATCCCGCGAGTAAGAGATTTTCGAGGCCTTAATCCCGATAGTTTTGACGGTAGAGGTAATTACTCTATGGGTCTGGCAGAACAGGGTGTTTTCCCGGAAATCAACCCCGCACAGATGGAGTTTCAGCAGGGTATGAATATAACCCTGGTGACAACGGCAAATACTGACGAGGAAGCAAGAAAGATGCTGTCGCTGTTTGGTATGCCGTTCAAGAAGACAGCAGGTGAAGACTAATATTTAGCGGTTAAAAGGCGAAATGACAAAGATTATTTTGGAACGTGTAGATGTCAACTAAAGCACTGGAAAACAAGGCAGAAAAGAAGCAAAAGTTTCGTGTTAGACAATATACTCGCTGCCAGCTTTGTGGAAGATCAAGAGCTGTTTATCGCAAGTTCAAAATTTGTCGGATTTGCTTTAGAACCTTAGCTAACGAAGGAAAAATTCCAGGAGTGAAAAAAGCCAGTTGGTGAGTCGTGAAGCGTATATCGAACGAGCCACGAATCAACGAGGTATAATTTTATGAGTATGAGCGACCCAATAGCTGATATGTTGACGAGAATTCGCAACGCTTCACGAATAAATCGAAGTGAAGTTGTCATTAAAGCATCGAATATTTGCGAAGGTATAGCGGCTGTTTTAAAGAAGGAAGGTTACATTGAAGATTGCGACCGAATCGATGACAGCAGGCAGGGAATACTGAGAGTTGCTCTCAAGTATGATCGGAATGGCCAGTCTATTATTAACGAAATAAAAAGGATAAGTAAACCCGGCTGTAGAATCTATTCATCTGTTGACAAATTACCACATGTTTTAGGCGGTATGGGTATAGTAGTGGTTTCTACAAGTAGAGGTGTAATGAGTGATAGAAGCTGCCGAGAGACCAAGGTCGGCGGTGAAATACTTTGTACGGTGAGCTAATGAGTCGTATCGGGAACAAAACGATTGTTATCCCTCAGGGAGTTAAGGTTGAGAAGAACGGCCGGTGTATTAAAGTTTCCGGTCCACTCGGACAACTCCAGATGGACTGTCAGCCACCGATAAAGGTGGAAATTGACAGTTCCGCGGGAGTAGTGTCTGTTAAAAATGAACATCCCCAAATCCGTGAGGCCAAACAGTTACACGGTACAATGCGTGCCTTGATTGCTAATATGGTGACGGGTGTCAGTAAAGGCTTTGAAAGGAAAATGGAAGTATACGGTACTGGCTATAATGTCAAAGATATGGGTGGAAAGCTGACTTTTCAGGTTGGCTTTTCCCATCCCGTAGTTCTGATAATACCGAAGGACTTAAAGGTAAACATTGCTGTCGAGGCAACCAGAGGTAATGATGTTCCTGCTAAATTCACTCTTTCTGCGACAGACAAGAGACTGCTGGGACAGTTTGCTGCTGATATACGGAAGATAAGGCCGCCCGAACCATATAAAGGAAAGGGTATTCGTTATGCTGACGAACACGTCCGTCGCAAGGTTGGCAAAGCGTTTACTTCGGGAACAGTATAAGAATTGACCGTTAACAATTGGCTATTGAAAGGGAACCGAAAAGAAGTTAAAGCTCGAAATTGATAGAAAATAATAAATGGTCAATTGAAAGTAGTAAGCGGCAATCGGGATTTGGTTTTTTATGAGAATTGACAGGTTAAAAAAAGCGACACTGAGGCGTAAATATCACGTGCGAAAAAAGGTCTTTGGAACACCAAACAGGCCGCGACTGTCGGTGTTCCGTTCGAACAGGCATATCTACGCTCAGATTATAGATGATGTTGCCGGAGCGACGCTTGTTTCGGCGAGCACGAGAGCAAAAGGTCTACGGGACCAATTGCCCAGTACCACCGACAAAAAAGCCGCTCAAATCGTAGGTGAAGTGGTGGCAAAACAAGCCTTTAGCGTCGGTATTAAGTGCGTTTGTTTTGATAGGAACCGATATAAGTTTCATGGCAGAGTTAAGGCTCTTGCCGAAGCGGCACGTAAAACCGGCCTGATTTTTTGAAAGTAATTCGTGACCGCCGAAATACGATTGGAGAAAAAACATTGGCAGTAGAACCGGTTAACTTATCTGCTCAGGAAGAACAGCCGCTGGAAGATACCGTCGTAAAGATATTTCGATGTTCCAAAGTGGTCAAAGGCGGTCGGCGGTTCAGCTTTGCGGCTTTAGTTGTCATTGGTGACCATGCGGGCACTGTGGGTGTTGGTTATGGTAAGGCCAACGAAGTTCCGCTTGCCGTTGAGAAAGGTATAAAGGACGCCAAAAAGACTTTGCACAAAATAGCATTGAGTCGTCGAACGATTCCTTACCAGGTCCAGGGCAAATATAGAGCTACAAGGATAGCGTTAGTCCCGGCCAGTCCCGGTACCGGAGTTATCGCCGGTTCCAGTGCTCGAGCGGTGCTCGAATTCGCCGGGGTGCAGGATGTCCTTACGAAAGTTTATGGAAGCACATCTGCTAAAAATGTTGTCAAGGCTACGTTGAATGGACTTTTGAAATTACGTAGCAAAGAAATGGTCGAATCCCTTCGCGGCGTAAAGATTGAAGTAATAAAAAGGTGGTGATGAGTTAAATGTTGAATCACGAAATAACTTCTATCGCAGGTAAGCACAAGGTTCGCAGGCGTGTTGGAAGAGGTGTGGGCACAGGCCGTGGCAAAACCTGCGGCCGAGGCCACAAAGGTAGTGGCAGCAGGGCCGGTTCGACATCCGTCTCGCTTTATGAAGGTGGACAGATGCCTTTATTTCGTCGACTGCCCAAACGTGGTTTTAGTAATTATAATTTCGCAACACGTTTCCAGATTGTTAATGTATCACAGTTGGAAAGATTTGACGAGGGTGCTGACGTTGGTGTCGAACAATTATCTAATGCCGGACTGATTGACGGCCGGAAAACTAAAGTTAAGATTCTTGGTAATGGGGAACTGACAAAAAAGCTGGAAGTAACTGCTCATAAATTTAGCAAAAGTGCAGAGCAGAAGATTGTAGGCTGCGGCGGCAAAGCAAAACTAATTACCTGATCGGTCGGGTTGGCATCTTGCGCTGCACCTATAGTGGACAAAATAGAGTGACTTCAATTATGGTAAAGTTAAAGATTAACAGGAAACACAGAAATGCTTGGGACAGTATTTAACATATTCAGAATCCCGGATCTGCGCAACAAAATTCTTTTTACTTTGGCGCTGCTGATAATGTACAGGATTGGTTTCCATATCCCCAATCCCTGTTTTGACCAGGCCAAAATAGCTGAGGTCACAAAGCACAGAGACACAGAGAGCCCCATAGGCAGGGCCACTGAATATATGCGGATATTCACCGGTGGAACCCTGGACAAAAGCAGCATATTTGGGTTGGGGATTATGCCCTATATTACTGCGTCTATTATTCTTATGCTGCTGGGTGAGGTTGTTCCCGCTTTGAAAAAACTACGCCAGGAAGGCCAAACAGGACACAAAAAGATACAGGAGTACACACGCTACCTGGCGGTCCTTATATGTCTTATTCAGTCGATGATGTTTATGAAGATGTTAGGCAAGTTTATCTATCCGGGCATGGAAACTCAAGGTGTCATCATGGGCATTGTCAGTATGACAGCCGGAACCATCTTCCTGATGTGGCTGGGCGAGCAGATAGATGAGTACGGCATAGGTAATGGCATTAGCTTGATAATTATGGCTGGTATTGTTTCTCGAATGCCCTGGGCAGTTGGAATGCTCCTGGAGAATGTTGACTTAAGGGTGGGTGCACCGGCTGGCACCATAAGCCCGGCAAAGTTACTGTTCTTGATAGCATCGTTTGTTTTTGTTGTTGCCGGTGCAATACTAATAACGCAAGGCCAGCGAAGGATACCGATTCAACAGGCAAAGATGATGCGCGGACGACGAATGTATGGTGGCCAAAGGCATTATTTGCCGTTGCGTGTCAATCACGGCGGAGTGATGCCGATAATCTTCGCATCGGCTTTTATGATGTTCCCGCCGGTGATAATTGAACAGTTCACGAGAATAGAGAGTTTCAGGAATTCGGCCATTCTGGACACTGTGCAAGGTGCTTTGAAACACACCGCTTTTACTTACAATACCATCTATATGTTATTGATATTTCTGTTCGCTTATTTTTGGGTAACTGTGCAGTTTCAGCCGAGGGAGATGGCCAAAAACTTGAGGGATTCAGGAAGCTTTATCCCCGGACTTCGACCGGGACGTAGAACCGCTGATTATTTGGAAACCGTGATGACCAGAATAACTTATTTTGGAGCTGCATTCTTATCTATAATTGCTGTCGTACCGACCATTATTTCGATATCGTTAGGAATTGATTGGCGGGTTGCAACGTTTTTGGGCGGAACGGGTTTATTGATAGTTGTCAGTGTCTCGCTGGACCTGGTTCAGAAAATTGAGGCGAACCTCTTGATGCGAAGCTACGAAGGTTTCAGTGAAACTGGCAGAATTAAAGGGCCAAATACGTGAGGATAGTTTTGTTGGGTGCGCCTGGCGCGGGCAAAGGAACACAGTGTAAACGGATTGTTGCCAAGTATGGTCTGCTGCATCTATCCAGTGGAGACATCTTAAGGCGTGAAAGAGCAGAAGACACCGAGCTTGGCAGGAAAGCTCAGGAATATATGGATTCGGGTGCACTTGTGCCGGACCAAATTATAGTTGATATGATGGCTGACGCGATAAACAAGGCCCCTGTTACTGGTTTTGTACTGGATGGTTTCCCAAGAACTGTTCATCAGGCAGAAGAGCTTGCTAAATCGTTAGCATCAGCTAAACAAAAAATGGACGTTGTTTTAAATTTAAAGATCGATGACCAGATGGTGGTTCAGAGAATGACCGGAAGGAGAAGCTGTCCTCAATGTGGTGCGGTTTACCACATTGAAAACTTAAAGCCAAAGATCGAAGGAATATGTGATAATGACGGCACCAGGCTCGTTCAACGACCTGATGACAGTGCTGAGGTGGTGGAGAATCGACTTAAAACCTATCACCTACAGACAGAACCGGTCGTCGACTACTATAATAAAAACAACTGCATGGTTTTTGACATCGATGCCAACAAGGACGTTGGTGAGGTAAGCGGTTTGGTGTTCGAGGAGTTGGATGCCTTGGCCAAAGCGTGAATCGTATCTGTATTGAAGTACGATGTATGAAATACGAAAATAAATGGCTATTACGCTTCGCAGCCGAAGAGAAATTGAATTAGTGCGTCGGGCAAGTACCGTCGTTGTGGATGTTCTTTCAAAATTACAGAAGATTGCCGCTCCGGGAGTAACTACCACTCAATTGGATAGCGCAGCTTTGCAAATGACGGCAGAGGCTGGTGCACAGGCTTTGTTTAAGGGTGTTCGCAGCCCGTATGCTCGAAGCCTGTTTCCTGGTGCAATTTGCTCGTCAGTGAATGAGCAGGTCGTTCACGGAATTCCTTCCGAGAACACAAAGCTCAAAGACGGCGATATCCTGAGCATTGATTTCGGCGTTAGACTTGACGGCTATTGTGGAGACGCAGCTGTTACGATTGCTATTGGTGATGTTTCTGAGGATAAACGCAGACTTATGGATGTGACCAGGGGCGTTCTCGATATAGCGACTGCGATGGCTGCGCCGGCTGTTAAGTGGAGCCAGATCGCGGCAAAAATGCAGAATTATGCTGAGTCGGCCGGCTTTTCAGTAGTAAAGGACTTTGTTGGACACGGAATCGGTAGAAAAATGCACGAAGAGCCGAGACTGCCGAACTTTGTCAGTAATGATTTGCTTGCCAATGACGTTGTTTTGGCTGAAGGAATGATTTTGGCGGTTGAGCCCATGATTAATGCCGGCACAAGTGCAGTGCGGACACTAAGAAATGGATGGACAGTTGTAACAAGAGACGGTAAGTGCTCAGCCCATTTTGAGCATACAATAGTGATAGTGGAAAACGGTTGTGAGGTGCTTACAGAAGAATTGTAAGGCCTTAACACAAGAAATGCCAAAAAAAGATACAATAAGATTGCAGGCCAAGGTAATTGATGCTTTGCCGAACGCAATGTTTAAGCTTGAATTGGAAAACGGCCATAAAGTGTTGGCGCATGTTTCAGGAAAAATGAGAATGAATTTTATCCGAATTTTGGCAGGAGACACGGTTATTGTTGAAATGTCTCCCTACGATTTGAATAGAGGCCGAATAGTGCTCCGGAATTAGTTCCGGTCTGGACACCGCCGGGTGTGACCGGCCATGGACAGAGAACCAATGATGTGTTTGCAGGTTGAAAAAAATGAAAGTTAGAAGTTCAGTTAAACGTATATGTGAGAATTGTAAAATTGTGCGTCGCAAAGGCGTTGTACGCGTTATTTGTACAAACCCGCGACACAAACAGCGACAGGGATAATCTTGTCGTCAAGTGTGAAGAGTGAAGCGGGAAATGAAAAACGCTTCACAAGATACGAGAAGGAGTTTATATGCCGCGAATAGTTGGTGTTGATATTCCTAATGAAAAATCGATATGGATTTCATTGACCTCTATTAATGGCGTAGGTAGATATACCTCAGTGCTGATTTTGAAAGAGGCCGGTATCGAAAAAAGCACAAAGGCCGGCAAGTTAAGCGAGGATGAACTTAGCCGGATAACACAGATTATCGATCGAAATTACATCGTGGGAGGACAGCTTCGCAGACAGGTTGCTCAAAATATCGCTCGATTACGGGATATAAGTTGTTATAGGGGCATTCGCCACAGAAAGGGCTTACCTGTTCGCGGTCAGTGTACTCAAAGTAACGCACGTACTCGAAAAGGCCCGAGAAAGACAGTCGCAGGCAAGAAGGGCGTAAAGGAAAAACGATAGGAACTTAATTGCGTTAGCTAAAATAAGTAATGTAATGTGCCAAGAGAAAATTGATTATTGAAATAGGCAAAACTTATTACGGGAAGAATAATGGCAAAAAGTACAAAGAGAAAAGTCAGACGAAATGTCGTCAGGGCCATAGCGCACATAAAAGCGACTTTTAACAACACCTTGATCACTATCACAGATTTAGATGGTAACACAATATGTTCGGGTTCAGCGGGTTGTGTCGGCTTCAAAGGCTCTCGCAAGAGTACCCCTTTTGCAGCTCAACAGGCTGCGCAACGGTGTGCAAATAACGCTATGCGTAATGGCGTTCGCGAAGTCGAGATTAGGGTTAAAGGGCCCGGTTCGGGGCGCGAGTCTGCAATCTCGGCCCTGCAGCAGGCCGGATTACGAATTGCCTCGATAGAAGATGTTACACCGCTGCCGCATAATGGTTGTAGACCACCGAAGCGAAGGCGAGTGTAAAACGAGAAGATACTAATGCAAAACAGTGTAAGGATATTGCAAAAACTTTTTTGGAGATAAACAAAGAAGATGGGACGTTATCTGGGTTCATCTTGTAAACATTGCCGTCGTGAAGGTATGAAGCTCATGCTCAAAGGTATGAGATGTGAGACGGCTAAGTGTCCGATTGAGAAAAAACAGCGTAATTTGGCGCCGGGTATGCATAGTTGGCGCAGAGGCAGAGCAAGTGAATATGCTGTACGCCTGCGTGAAAAGCAAAAGGTCAAGAGATACTATGGACTACTGGAGCGACAGTTCATGAGGTATTTCCACAAAGCCGAGCGTATGAAAGGCAATACCGGAGAAACCCTGCTCCAGTTATTGGAGAGACGCTTGGACAATGTGGTGTATAAGTTGAATTTTGCGCCTTCACGAAAGGCAGCAAGACAACTGATTGCTCATGGCCATATCTGTCTGAACGGACGCAAAGTTGATATTAGTGATTATACTATAAAAATCGGGGACAAAGTGGCGGTAAAAAGTTCTGAAAAAAGCGTCAAAAAAGTAAAGCAGCAGCTCGAAAGTAATCCAAGTTTTGCCACACAAAGCTGGCTGCAGTTGGACCGTGAAAAACCAGTAGCTTCAATTGTTGCGTTACCCAGCCGAGATGATATTCAGGTTCCTGTTGAAGAGCAACTGGTTGTAGAGTTCTGTTCGAGATAGCTACAAGGATAGTTTTAAGTTTTTAGCGTTGAGTATGGTTGGCTCAAAACTGAAAATTCAAAACTCAAATTTTATGTAGGAGTTTTTTATATGCGAGTTACATGGCGTGGTTTGGAGTTGCCCACTCGTGTTGAGCGAGACACGGCGGTATTGAACGATAAATATAGCCGGTTTTTTATCGAGCCTTTCGAGCGTGGTTTTGGCACTACTATTGGTAACAGCCTCAGACGAGTGTTGCTATCTTCTTTGGAAGGTAGTGCCGTAACATCTATTAAAATAAAAAAGGTCGATCATGAATTTACCTCGATAAAGGGTGTAATGGAGGATGTTACCGATATTGTATTGAATGTCAAGGGTCTTGTCGTTCGGCTCAGTAGCGAAGGCCCTAAGACAATGACGGTCTCTGCAAAAAAAGTCGGTATTATAACGGCAGCCGATATTGTTGCTGACCCGGCTATAGAAGTAATAAACAAAGATTCTGTAATTGCTACTTTGACAGAAGATGTGGATTTTGAAATGGAAATGGTAGTTGAAAACGGCCGTGGTTATATGCCCGCTTCAGAACGAATCGCTATCGCTGATAGGTTCGAACAGGAAGTCGGAAGAATATTGCTTGATGCCGTATATTCTCCTGTCACAAGAGTTAGATACACAACCGAGAACACACGCGTAGGTCAGCGCACTAATTATGACAAACTTATTCTTGAGGTTTGGACAAACGGAACAACAACGCCTGAAATGGCCTTGGTAGAGGCTGCAAAAATATTACGCAAGCACATCAACCCGTTCATACAGTATTTCGAGATTGGGGAAGAAACCGTTACTGTTGAGATGACTGAAAAAGTGCTGGAAGAAGAAACAGTTGATGAGGAATTGACAGAAAAACTGAAAATCCTCATTGAGGAGCTGGAACTGTCGGTGAGGGCAAATAACTGTCTTGAATCAGCAAAGGTAGAAACTGTCGGCAAATTAGTGGAAATGACAGATGCTGATTTGCTGAAGATTCGCAGCTTTGGTAAAACTTCTCTGCGTGAAATCAAAAGAAAACTTGCCGATATAGGTTTGTCATTAGGGATGACTGGCGTATAAATATTTGAGTGTCCAAATAGTCAAAATATTTGAAAATTATGAATTATTGTTATTTAAACATGTTTCCCTCGTCTTCAGTAGATGTCCTACTTCAGAGGAAGGATATTTCGAAATTCGGTATTCGGATTTACACACTGTGCTTTAAAGACTTATAAGAGGAGCCCAGGTATATGCGTCATAGAGTAGCAGGACGAAAGTTATCTCGAACAAGTCAGCACCGTCTGGCTATGCGCCGGAATTTGGTCGCTTCACTTATCCAGCATGAAACGATTTCAACGACAATCGAAAAGGCCAAAGAGGTAAAGGCATTTGCCGAAAAGTTAATTACACTGGCTAAAAAAGGCACGTTACCAGCCAGGCGTAGGGCCATTGCCTTACTTAGTGACCGCGAAATCATTGATTATGAAGACGGCAAGGCTGTTAAGAAAGGCACGGTGATTGGGAAACTATTTAGTGAAATCGGTCCTCGATATCTTGACAGGCCGGGCGGATATACAAGAATTATTCGTTTATCTTTGATAAGATTGGGCGATAATGGCAGGCTCGTCTTGCTACAACTCGTAGGCAAGGAAGAGAGTTCAAAAAAAGGAACTAAAACGGGTGCCAAAAAACGCTCTCGTAAAAGGGCGAAAAAGACTGTAGAAGTCGAGGATACGGCTCAGGTTCAGGAAACCACCGGAGATAACGAAACTACCGAAAGCAGTACCACACAAGATGAACATAACCAGCCGCAGTAACCTGTCCTTTAGAAGATAATCCTAAAATGAATGTGAGTGATTGTGTCTTTTGTAAGATGGTAGCTGGAGAGATCCCGGTAACAAAGATTTACGAAGATCAAGCCGTTCTTTCTTTTTTGGATATTGGCCCTATAAGTGACGGCCATACTTTAGTGATTCCCAAACAGCACTTTGAAATGTTGCACGATTGTCCCGGCGAACTTTTAGGCCGAGTCGGTTCGTGTCTCGGAAAAATCGCCAAAGCTGTATCAGTTGCAATGAATTCTGACGGCTATAATCTATTGTGCAATAATGGAAGGGCGGCTGGACAGATTGTTGAGCATTTGCATTTTCATATAATTCCTCGTGGTACTGGCGATGGTGTCTTTGACCGCTGGCCTGCTTATAAATACAAAGAGGGAAAAATAGAAGCAATCGCCGAAAAGATTCGAGAAAATCTATAATTTCACTCAGCTAACTTGATAAGAAATAGGTTTTGTGTTATTATGTTTTATTAAGAAAGATACTACGAAATACGAAGTACGAAAAATGACCGCGGGGTAGAGCAGTCTGGTAGCTCGTCGGGCCCATAACCCGGAGGTCGCAGGTTCGAATCCTGCCCCCGCTATTGAGACCTAGAGATAACTCCGTGTTGTATATGGAGTTATCTCTTTTTTTATGTCCATAATTAGCCCGTTAAGAACCTGCGACTTTTTAAATTTTGGAGGGGCGCATACTAATCAGGTCGTAGGTATGAAATGAATCCCCCTATTATGGCAACATCTTTAGGGACAGGCACTTTACACAACGAGGAAGAATAATACGAAGGCCCAGGTGTGAAATAACATTTATTGTGCCCTTTTATCTGATCAAAACGTTAATGTGCGCTTCTACAGCGTCAGCCAGCCCTTCCAAATCATATCCTCCTTCAAGAACAGCAACGAGTCGATTTTCGCAACATTTCTGAGCTATGGTTTTGACGATAGCCGTAAGCTGGGCAAATCCCCGGGTGGTGACCTTCATTCCACCGAGCAAGTCATTTTCGTGGGCATCGAATCCTGCGGAGATGAGGACAAAATCCGGGGAAAAAGTTAAAGCGGCTGGCTCGAGTCTTTCTTTAAAGGCCTCGATGTAATCAGCATCAGTGGAACCGGCCGGCAAGGGTACATTAATGTTGTAATTCAGCCCTTTTCCGCTGCCCTTCTCTGCCTGGCCGCCGGTGCCGGGATAGAAAAAGGGGTATCGATGCACACTAAAGTATAAGACATTAGGGTCATCATAAAACGCGGCTTGAGTGCCATTGCCGTGGTGCACATCCCAATCGACAATGAGTATCTTTGACAGGTTGTATTTTTTTTGAATATAGCGGGCGCCGATAGCAACATTGTTAAACATGCAGAATCCCATTGCCGCATCTTCTACTGCGTGGTGGCCGGGGGGACGAACCGCACAAAAGGCATTGGCGATTTTTTTCTGCATAACGGCATCGATGGCGGAGAAGACCCCTCCTACCGCCATTAACGCTGCATCATAGGATTTTGGTGAGATAGGAGTGTCCATGGAATCCAAGAACCTTGTGCCGTTTCGGCAACTGTTTTCTGCCCGCTGTACATACTCAGGGCTGTGAACCGTCTTAAGCCATTCCACTTTGGCCGGGTACGGTGTAAGCGTTAATAATTGAGAGTACAAACCGGTCTGTTTTAACCTATCGACTATTGCGACTAATCTTTGCGGCGCCTCCGGATGGTCCGGAGTCGTTTTGTGCTCAAGATAAATATCATCGTAAACAAATCCTGTTTTAGACGGGTTATAAGGTTTTTTTACCATATTATTTTTCTCGGCAGGCTTGTTATTGGGTACGTTCTTTACACAGCGGAAGCCTATAGCATCGCTGGCAAGACAGGTATCATCAATTGAAGGATCGCTTGCACGGCAGGATGAACGGAGGCTATCTGCGGTTGAGTTCCATGCGCCGCCTCTCAGTACCCTTTCCCTGCCTTTGGCCGGCCCCCTGGGATTTTTCTGTGGGCTGTTTTTGTAATAATTCTCGGAATAAAAATCATTGCACCACTCAGCTACATTTCCATGCATATCATAAAGTCCCCATAGATTCGGTTTCTTCTGTCCGACAGGTTTTGTCTTTCCGGACGAATTGCCAGCGAACCAACTATATGCTCTGAGCTTCCGGGCATCGTAACCAAAGCAGTACTTTGTGGTCGTTCCAGCCCGACAGGCATACTCCCACTCCGCTTCGGTGGGCAGCCTGTATCCGTTTGCCTGAAAGTCGCACTGCCAGGTTTCTTCATCGTAGCAAGGCTCAAGTCCTTCAGCGAGTGAACGCTCGTTGCAATATATAGTAGCATCCGTCCAGTTAATCTGTTCTAAAGGATTCTTTGGATTCTTGAAATGGGAGGGATCGGAAATTTGATACTTTTTGAATTGTTCCTGGACGACTTCGAATCTATCCATCCAAAAAGAGTCAATCCATACCTTGTGTACGGGGGACTCGTCGGAAGCACCTTTGCTGCTTCCCATATCAAAGAAGCCTCCAGGAATTACGACCATTTCTATACCCGTTTTTGTCTTTACAAGCTGTGGCACGTCGGCGGCGTCCTTTGCACGGCGGCAGCCAGAGAGTACCGACAATATGAGCAATGGACAAAAGGTTATTACGGTCAGTTTAGTAAATCTGATGCCCATCCGCTATATTCCTGAACAAGGATTCTTTCTTGTAAGTTTCGTATTCACTTAACGGCCCGGCGTGCGAATCGGCACCCAATCGGGCTCCTTATTTTGGTTTCCATCGGTAGTGATTTGCACCCATTTGCCTGTCATATCACTGACGCAGATATTCCAGCCCTTGGCTTTACACCCCACAATCGCAGGGTGTCCACCGCTCCCCGCAGAAGGACCATAGCTGAAAGCGATATAGTTTCCATCCGGTGAGAAATCCGTGTGAAAAACAAAGTAATCTTTCTCACAACGCACAAGCTTACGGAGATCGCTTACTATCGGCTCCCCCTGCGAAAAATCAATCATAGCCACAAACAAATCCCAGTCGGTCAAACCCCATGTTATTCTTTTGCCGTCGTGACCGAACTCGGCCCGACAACCCGTGACACCATACTTTGTCAAATCAAAGACTTTGGTTCCGTTGGCTCTAAAAGTTAGGTTGGCGTGTTTGAAACCCATACCGCCGTGCACGGTGGCAAGAAACCAATTACCCTCCGGTGACCAGCAAATATTCTAAAGATGATGCATATTTTTATTCGGGTGCTCAGTGTGTTTGCCTGTCTCTATATCGTAAAAGAAAAGCCCTTTGGTGGCAAAATCCTTAATCGTGTAACGTTCGAATTCTCCCTTTAGATAGGCGATGGTTTTCCCGTCGGGACTCCAGCACGGTTGGCGGACGTTGTCGGCCACCTTCACGCGTCCGGTTCCGTCGATGTTCATATAGTAGATGCTCCGGACCTTTCTTCTTCCTGCCCCTTCATCAACAACGAAACATATCTTCGTACCATCGGACGAGGCGTGGGGATACATCTCATCCACATTAGCGGTATTGGTGAGATTGACCGGGTTTGAGCCGTCGGCGTTTATCAGGTACAGCTCCCAGTTTTCCTTGCCGTCGGTCTTGCGACGGGTTTCATACACTATCTTGAAAGGGAGTCCCTTCAACGGCAGCTCGGAGGCCGGGGAGGGCTTCAGGATGAGCTTGGGCCCCTCGGTACAAACGGCCTGGTTTACCGCAAACAAATTCAATGCGAGGGCCAAAAGGACGATGACGATACATGTTCCGAACAGTCCGGCCTTTTTGATATGCGATTTATTTGACATATTACCTCCTATCTGCATCTGCGCACAAAAGAGAATTTCCAGATCAAACCGATACTTCTATGACCATCTATTTAACACATTTAGGCAAAATAGGCAAACAATTTCTCCGCCCGCTACTTGTCGTAGGCCATAACTTCGACGAGGCGTCTGCCGGTGTTTGCAGAGTTGCTTGTTAGGATTATGCGGATGTATCGGGCGGGGCGGGGGGTGAAACGCACGGTGACGCCGGCGGGCGTGGACAATTCGGTGTTATCCAGGTGGTCGGCGGCGATTTGCCAGGTTTTGGCGTCGGTGGAGGTCTCAACGGTGAAGCCGTAATGGCGCTTGTCGCCATAGTAAAAGACTACGACTATGCGGGCGATGGTTGTTGGTTTTTCCAGGTCCACCTGCCACCAGGCGGCCTTGTCCTGAGTGATGTCGGTGGCCCAATAGCGATTCGTGTCACGGCGTCGTCTGTCGTTGGCCAGATGGGCCGGATAGCCGGGCAAGGCGGCCGAGCATATCGTCGGCTTGCCCGTGGTCAGACTCAGGGCTTCGGGCTGGTATTCCTGGCGGTATTTATCGAGGAGGCGACGGGCGACGGCGATGGAATCGCCTGCGGGCTCGGCGTGGTAAGATTCTCTTTGGCGGGTCCACTTCTCTTCCCAGACCTAGAATTCCTTTCTGAGTTGGGCGGCGGAGAAAGGTTCGCCGCCGGTGAGCGACGACTGGAGGCGGTCCAGGAATTTGGCCCAGCGCGGCTGGTAAAAGCCAGTGAGCATACCCGACCACTGTCTCTGAGAGTAGTCCGTAATGCGCCCTCCCCAGCGGGTAATCAGGTCGCGGGCGTTGACCTCGTAGAGACGCCGCTGCTGGTCGGTGCGGGCCCAGCGTTTTGCGTCACCGAGCCAGCGGCCCAGCAGGAACTCCTTTCGCGTGGCGAGCAACTCATCCATATCGGAAATAAGCTCCATAAACCGCTGGGAAGCACGGTCCGGGGCTCGGGAGTCTTTGGCTTGATAGGCTGCGACCACAGCGTTGTGGTATCTCTCTGTAAGGTCGTTGAGCACCTGATCAGCGACAATTATTCTTACCGTTCAACGACAATTAAAATTACCGGTTTTGTTTGAGACCCGGTAGGCTATCTGGTTTTTCCGTATGTCAAGGAGATTCAGATGGTTACGAACAGTCAGGTAAGAATACTCATGAAGCTAGTGGTCTGTCTCTAATCAATTGATGGATATAGTCTTTTCAGTTTTATTCTGGCGTCTTTTGTCGTAAAACGCCAATCTACTTTGTTAGGTTGCCTGTTACGGTTTTTAAGCCAAGCCTTACACTGTTCATTCAGATTTTCAATGTCTTCCATACGATGACCAAGGCACTGCCGAGACAAAACACTCAACTCGATTTCGGCCATGTTGAGCCAACTGCCATGTTTAGGTGTATAATGAATCTCAAGTTTGTTAGCGATACGTTTCGCCTCAGCAGGTGCAAACGTTTCATACAGCGAAGCTTTTTTGTGAGTATTCAAATTATCCATCACCATAACTATCTTTTCTGCATCAGAATAAAGCTCATCAACCATCCACTTAACACATTTTGCCCAGTCCTGTTTAGTGCGTCGCTGCGTTACCTGCAATTGCCTTTTACCTTTCAA
>VRUL01000018.1 GCA_019456145.1 Planctomycetota bacterium | reverse complement strand
TACTGTATTGACGCAGGTAATCCAAGTAGTCCCGTAGGTTACGAGCCATTTCCGAATGGCGGGATTATCAATATGGGGGCCTATGGCGGCACGAACGAGGCGAGTAAATCATACTTCGGTAAACCACCCTGTGAGACTATCGTAGCAGGTGATGTGAATGGAGATTGTTTAGTGAACTTCCTCGACTTCCGCCTAATCGCCCTTCATTGGTGTGAGGATCATAGGGAGTAGAATTATCCCGCTCATTTCATCCCGACATTATTCTAAGTACCTGTTTCAACAGCAATAATCCACTCCGAAATTATGGTGCTCAGGGAAAACGCACAGAACATGCCCTGCAATCGGCGAACACCGAAAAAAACGGTATTTTCCCGCTTTATTGGTCAATACTTTGTAGCATAGTGTTGAGACTTCTTATAAGATATATATAGAATGCAAAAAAACGGTGGAAATGATGTTGACATTTGCCCCGGATTGTGTCATCATATTAAGCGATAGTTCGTGATTATTAGACCTTGAGGTGATAATATGCGAAATCGCGGTTTAGGTTGAGGGGCAATATCAAGGCCAATCCAAATTGAAAAGGAGAGTACCTATGAAGAACGATAAACTTTCACGAAGAGCTTTCATGCGTAATACTTCTCTGGCCGCTGCCGGCACAGTCGCCGGTGCATTGACAGGCAAGGGACAAGCCGAGACCAAGTCTTGCTGTTCGGCCCCCGGCCCCGCACAGAGCAGTTCAGCCAGCATTCTCAACTTCAACCAAAAAATGCACTATCGCAAATTGGGGAAATCAGGTTTGATGGTTTCCGAGGTCAGCCTGGGCGGCCACTGGAAAAACCGCAACGCCGGCCGATACTGGGATAGTTTTGCAAATGAGAAAGTACCTGCGGACGTCGCTAAGAACCGCACCGAGGTCATCAGCGCCTGTATCGATACCGGCATCAACTACCTGGACATCACTACCGCCGCCGAGTGCCTCAGCTACGGGGTGGCCCTGAAAGGCAGGCGTGAAAAGATGTACGTGGCCGCCGATATCCATAACCTTGGGCCGCGGAACTCAAACTTCTGCAACGTCAAGGCCCAGACCCACAACGTCGATACATGCCTGCGCATGCTCCAGACCGATTATCTTGACATCTGGCGTCCCCAGGCAAAAATGAACGGATCCAATACCGATGCAGAGGTCGAGTCTCTCATAGAGACCTTCCAGAAGCTGCATAAGGCCGGGAAAGTGAGGCATCTTGGGATGTCATCTCATTCCCGTCCCTGGTTCGAGCACATTATTGGAAAATATCCTGAATTTGAGATGTTTGTCTTCCCCTGCAGCGCAAAGACCAGGGCCAAAGGCGAGGCACCGATAAAGGGTAACGTCCAGGAAGTCAATCCGGGCTACGGTTCCGACAAGACCCAAAGCATTTTCCAGAAACTCATTGACAAGGATGTCGGCCTTGTCACTATCAAGCCCTACTTCGGTGGGGACCTTTTCAAGAGCATCGGCAAAGTCAAGTTCCCGGTAATGGGCGTCGGCAGCAAGGATGAGAACGATATGGCACGGCTGACGCTTCAATGTATCCTTGCCAATGAAGCAATCACCGCCTCAGTACCGGGGCTGTCAACGGTCTATGAAGTTGAGAACGCAGCACGGGCTTCGTACACTCGGCCGCTTGGAGTGACAGCGGCAGAGAAAGAGTGGCTTATGCGTATTACCGACGAGCGATGGGCTAATCTTCCCAAAGAATACGAATGGTTGCGGGATTGGGAATACGTTTAGTCCTTAGGTATTCAACCGGTACTCAATGGAAACCGACAGTTGCACAGCGGATTGCCTGTGGCCGCACAATTTGCACGGATGGCCAATACTGTTGCTGCATCTGCCGCTTTAATTTGGTTTAGCAAAGGAGGAAAGTAGTGCGCTTAAATAAACGAGTTGATGTGTACCTTGTCTGGGGGGGGCTTTTCCTCGTAGCTTCGGCTTGTGTACTTGCTGTGTGTTTCGCGAGTGAACCACAAGCCGAAAAATCCACTTCTGAAAAATCCGGCGGCAATTCCAAGTGTTACGTCTGCCACGCCAGCCTGAAAACCGAGGATATCACAACAATCCACTTGGATATGGATATTACCTGTGACCAATGTCATGGCCCTTCGATTGAACACATGCACGACGAGATGCTGATGACCAAGCCTGATCTTCTCTTCGGCCGGGCCGAGGTCCAAAAAATGTGTTCAAATCCGATGTGCCACAAGCCAGGCGGTGATCGCAGTGTTTATGGCCGCCAGGACCACATGGATCACGAGGCGGTAAAAGCTTTTCTAAAGAAATGGCTGCACCGCGTCCGTCCCAATGGGCGGTTCATCACATCAAAGGCGGTCTGCACAGACTGCCATGGGACGCACAACATCGTGAAGGATGTAGCCACAGAATCTCAAGAGCAGTCCACCAATTGGATTACTGCCTTCAATGGGCGCGACCTCACAGGCTGGCGACCCTCTGGCGACATCTCCTGGGAAGTCAAGCACGGCCGACTCGTCGCAGCAGTTAAACCTAATGGCAAAGGCGGCACTCTTTGGACCGATGCGGTATATGAGGATTATCTGCTTTCAGTGACTTTCCGCGCCACATGGCCCATCCACGCGGGAATCTGGCTGCGCGCCGCAGGCACCGAGCGGGGTCCACGGGTCGAGATATTCGAGAACCACAAGGCCTCGGCCTTTACAGGGAGCCTCTGGGTGCCCGGTAAAGGATTAGCTTTGACAAACCTGCGCCAAGACCTTGTTGACCGTCAAAGCTGGAATACCATCTCGGTAAAGGTCCGGGGCAAAAGGTTTCAGGTCTGGCTAAACGGAGAGGAAGTCGGGGCAATCTGGGTGAGCGGGCCTGCCAAAGGAAATATCGGGCTGCACATCGAGACACATCCGAGATACAAAGCTGCGGAACTTTATGTCCGCGAAGTGCTCATCCAAAAGCTGGGCGAACAGGAGAAAGCTGATACGAAATCCGGTACTAAACCAGCTGCATCTAAATTGGAAAAATAGAACAAGGCTTGATTTGGGTACATTTATGTTCGTTTAGGGTGGCAGTAGACCTCTTATTTCCGATATCAAAAGTAGCTCCAACCTAATCTTTCATATATCGGACTATACTTTACGAAATATGCTTCACGTCTAACTATACCTGGCAGGTTCAGAACTGATGTAAAAGACCTTGATATCCAGAATTTTGTTGGTAAACTTGCGGCGATAGTTAGACGAATTAAGAGCTGAAATCAAAAAAATATGATATCTTACATTTTTTCGTTTTATGCTGATGTTATGAGGTTTCAACAATGACCGATTATTCAATAAGTCCGGAAGGTGAAAAATTCGCTATTCCCAAACGGGATGAATATGCTGCGGAGTTTGAGCGCATTGAGTCGCTGGTAGAAGCGGCACGCAGCCAGGAGAAAGAAATCGTTGTAGTGATGGGTGTCGGATTCGTCGGTGCGGTTATGGCAGCTATTGTTGCTGACAGTGTTGACGAGAAAACCGGCAAGCCAGACAAGCTTGTTATCGGCTGTCAAAGGCCCAGCACCCGAAGCTATTGGAAAATTCCCCTGCTTAACAGAGGCCAGTCGCCGGTAAAGGCAGAAGACCCTGAGGTCGAGCCGATGATAGCCCGCTGCGTGCTCGAGAAAAAAACTCTGGTAGCTACCTATAACAGCGACTGTCTAAAGCTGGCTGATTGTGTGGTTGTGGATGTCCAGTGCGATTATACGAAAAAGGACCTTGGCAATATGCGGACCGGCAAAGCAGAAATGAGCGCACTGGAAGCAACAATAAAAACCATCGGCCAAAAGATACCCCCGAAATGTCTGACGCTGATTGAGACGACTGTAGCACCCGGCACAACGGAGTTCGTCGCCTGGCCGATTATGAAGAAAGCCTTTGCTGCGCGAGGTATAGATTCAGAGCCGCTGCTGGCGCATAGTTTTGAGCGTGTTATGCCGGGCAAAAATTACATTTCATCGATTCGGGATTTTTGGCGTGTGTGTTCCGGCTGTAACCAAGAAGCGAAAGAGCGTGTTGAGAAGTTCTTGAAAGAAGTCCTTAACACCGCCGAATATCCACTGACCGTTATGGACCGCCCGATCGAATCAGAGACTACCAAAATCGTTGAGAATTCTTACCGTGCCACCATCCTGGCATTCCTTGATGAGTGGAGTTTGTTCGCAGAGCGTAACGGCGTTGATCTGACTAAAGTCATCAAGGCAATCAAGGTCCGGCCTACGCACAGCAACATAATATTCCCCGGCCCGGGCATCGGCGGATATTGCCTCCCGAAAGACGGCGGTCTCGGGCAATGGGCATACAAGCACATCCTCGGTTTCAATGACGACATCTTCAAGATAACAACAATGGCAATCGATATCAACGACACCCGCGGCCTTCATGTAGCGACACTGACAAGAGACGCCCTTAGAAATATGGGCCGCCAAATTGCTGGTGCAACTATATTACTGTGCGGAGCCAGTTATCGACAGGATGTTGCCGATACCCGGTACAGCGGTTCAGAAGTAGTCGTTCGAAGGCTGACCGAGATGGGAGCTGAGATGCACGTGCACGACCCGTACCTTGAGCACTGGTATGAGTTAGAAAAACAGGATACCTATCCGGCACCGGGTCACTCGTTGGCAAGGTTCTTCCGCAATCAGAATGATTTGGTTAATACTCGCATTCAGCATGACCTTGCTGCTGTGCTTAAGGGTGCCTGGGGAATCATATTAGCGGTGCCGCACGCACCTTACCTGCAGCTTGACCCGGAAAAAATAGTCGAATGGGCCGGAGCTCCGCTTGCTGTTATTGATTGCTTTGGCATATTGGACGACGAAAAAATCCGCCGATATTTCGAACTTGGCTGTGAGGTAAAAGCTTTAGGGCGGGGACATATCCAGCGGATAAAAGAAGAAGTGAGAAGGGGTTAAAAAATTAGGGCTAAAAGCGAAGAACTGTAATTCAAAATCTAACATCCTCGGATTTGGTATTATGGCCGTGCATTTTTCGCTTTGAATTTTACGGAAATTTAGATGGATATAAAAAACAAACGGATTGCAATTTTAGCCCCGGTCGCCTGGCGGACTCCTCCTCGGGCCTATGGCGCATGGGAAACCGTGGCAAGCAATATTGCAGAGGGCCTGGTGGCCCGTGGATGGAAAGATGTAACGCTTTTCGCCACAAAAGAATCTATAACAAAAGCAAAACTTGTAGGTTTTGTCGAAAGAGGCTACGAAGAAGAAGATAAGCATATCCCACTTGTCTCAACGTGCTTTCATATTTCAAAGGTAATGGAGCGGGCGGATGAGTTTGACCTGATTCACAACAATTTTGATTACCTGCCCTTGACCTACCTTCCATTTATAAAAACACCAATGCTTACCACTATCCACGGATTTTCCGACCAGGATATTTTGCGGATTTACTATGACCACAAAGACTCCTACTATACTTCCATAAGCGATTCCGACAGAGACCCCGGATTACCTTATCTTGCAACAGTCTACAACGGCATTGACCTTTCCAACCTCACTTTCAGACAAACGCCCGGTGACAAGCTTGTCCATTACGGCCGCATAGACATGGACAAGGGAACACATCTGGCCATTGACGTGGCAAAAAAAGCCGGTAAAGACCTCATAATAGCTGGCATAATTCAAGACCAGAAGTACTTTGACGACCTGGTAAAGCCTCACATCAACGATACTTCGATCAAGTTCATCGGCCCGGTTAATCCCGTTCAGCGCGACGCTCTCCTTAAAGAAGCTTACGCCGTTATTCATCTCAATACCATACCCGAACGGTTCGGCCTGGTAATGGCCGAGTCCATGGCCGCTGGCGTGCCGTTAATTGCAATGGATTTGGGTTCGTGTCGAGAGGTTATCGAAGATAAGGTAACAGGTTTCCTGGTCAACAACGTAGATGAAGCGGTAGCCGCTGTTGGCAAAATAGATAGTATCGACCGTAAAAAGTGCCTGCAGCGAGTGGAAGAAAACTTTACCATTGATTGCATGGTCTCTGGCTACGAAAAGGTCTACGAGGAAATCTTCCGCCGAGAAAGAAAATAAGAATGATTGGATATATGTTGACCTGGACAACAGACGGGAGTTGGCTTCAGGGAGACGAAAGGGGCTGGGTCAAAAATGGAACAATATTAGAACCTGATATCAGACTGTATCTGACGAATAAACAAAAACTAAAAAGTGAGCCCGTCAAATTAAAAGAATCACAAAGAAGATTAGTTAAAGAAGCAATTTTTACCGAAGCAGAAAGGATAAAACACAAGATTTGCGCCCTTGCCGTCTGTAGTAATCATGTTCATATTGTTGCTGAACCATGTTCGGAATCGATATCGCGGATAGTACAGCGATACAAACGTGTAAGCACGTATGCCTTGCAAAAAAACGGTTTTAACGGCAAAGTATGGACGAAAGGTTACGACAAAAGGTACTGTTTCGATGTAAAAGATTTGGAAAATGTGATAAGTTATGTTTCAAAACAAATTTTAGCCCCAGATTCTTGAATCTGGGGTTACGAGGTTAAGCTAATTTTAGGGGTTACGAGATTAAAGTAATTTTAGCCCCGGATTCTTGAATCCGGGGTTACCTTGGACAAAAACAAATGACTGAACAATTCGTCCAACGCTACAAAGGCAATCCCATCCTCACAAAGGATGATGTCCCCTACAAAGTCGAGACGGTCCACAACGCCGGCGTTACGAAATTCGACGGCAGATACATAATGCTGTTTCGCTCGCATCTCGATACCGGCCGGTCCATAATCGGTATCGCTGAGAGCGAAGATGGCTTCAATTTCAAAGCCCGCCCTAAGCCTTTTATGGTACCCGGTAAAGAGCCGCCATTTTCTGAGTATGAGGAGTTCGGCGTCGAAGACCCGCGCATCACTCTTCTGGAAGGTGAGTATTATATAACATATAGCGCCTATTCCAGACACGGCGTCCGCACCGGTCTGGCTAAGACAAAGGATTTCGAATCGATTGAAAGAATCGCCTTTATAACTCAGGCCGATTACCGAAATACTGTTCTTTTCCCCGAAAAAATCAACGGCAGATACGCTCGGCTGGACCGCCCTCATTCTGATATCAGCCCCTGGTCAATCTGGATTAGCTATTCACCGGATTTACTGTATTGGGGCGATTCGAAGCTTGTGATCAAGCCCGTAACCTACCACTGGGACGAATCAAAGATCGGTCCGGGCGCCCCCCCGATTCGCACCGATAAAGGCTGGCTGAGTATCTACCACGGCGTCTTCCCCACAATGGACGGCAACGTATATCGCCTCGGCGTCGCTTTGCACAAGCTTGATGACCCCTCTGTTATTCTTGGCGTTGGCGACCGCTGGATCCTCCAGCCCGAAGACGATTGGGAAGTCGTCGGCTATGTGCACAACGTAGTCTTTACCTGCGGTGCGGTGCCGGAAGATGATGGGACATTGAAACTCTACTGGGGCGGAGCTGACAAGGTAATGTGCGCCGGAACAGCGGTAATCGATGACCTTACCGACCTGTGCCTCACCGATTCAAGACCGCCTGTCTAAATTCCTCCTCCCCTCGTCATTCTGAGCGCAGCGAAGAATCTCATCATTTTTGCATTTTGCCTTTTCCCTTCTCCCTTTGTCATTCTTGCACAGGCGCCGAATCCGTTTTTGTATTTTGTCTCAAACGCTTTTTGTGGTTTTTATCTGCCTGTAAAAGAGCAAAAAAAAGACAATAAAAGGTGCATCAGAAGTTTTGTTAAAATTTGATGGACAAGTATCGCAGAGGCTATTCTTCGAAAAGAAATCTATTAGTAAAATTTATTTTGCCAATATTTTCCTTATACCAATCTGACAAAGCATTTACAAAAATAGGGTTGTTTTCCACCTTAGAATATAATTCGGGAAGTGATGGAGATATAATTGAGGCATTGAGAAGCTTTACCAGCCACCCATTAGTTCTATAATCACCTTTTGAAGCTAATTCTATAGCTTTTTTGACAAATGACTCGTCATTTTCTATAAGTAATCTAAGGATAATATAACAAGTAAGTTGCGTTTTTTGTTCTTCTTCAAAATCTTCATGTATTGTCGTTAATTCGAAGTTTTTACTTTTAAGTAGTTGCTCTGTTCCGTATTTAGTTGTCAAAATATATTTTTGAAATTTTTCAGTATAAGCACTAGATTTTTCACCTGAAGCCGAATAAAAAATAACCGTAGATTTTTGAGGCGATTGTTTGTTGTCAATTGTAGCATATAGAACAATATGATTCACCTCAGGTAAAAACTTATAATTCAAGATTCCTTTTGGTGTATCTACGAACAGGTATGACGGCTCCCAAGCAACATCCATTTCCTTTATAAGCTTTTGTTCCTTGTCAGAAAATTCAGATATTATCTTATCCTTGGACTTACCAGTAAGCATTTCATTGTAAATTTGAACCATTACCTTATCTAATTTGTTAAAGGGATAAGGTGGCTGAGTTCTACGTCTTAATTTCGGAATTAACCAAGAAAGCACGGCTATACAAACTATTACTACTATCAGCCATTCGAAAGGCTTAAAAAGGAACTTTTTTTTTGCCATAATCATTACCTACTCTGGAATTCTACCAGACCAAAGAAGACCAAAAACCGGTTAGGGTGTGCAACTTGTTGCACACGCAGACCTATTCATTAACAAATACATTATTTACACTCTCTTGCATTTCCCCCAAATCCACTTTTCCATAATATCCTCCACAAAATTTATTTTGCACACACTACCCGGTTTCATTGGACTTGTGGGCTCTCTTTTTGCGCTTAATAATCCAGAGAACTAAGTGGGTAACCACAATACAAACCATTGTTATCTGGACAATAATTATAAAATAGAACATTAAGATTATTCCCGTTGCTCAGAAGACCATATTAATACAGGATTCTTCCATGGCTCATGTAATTCAATACTATTTACTTTAAAATTGATTCCTGAACCCTCACTATACCACCGGACAACTACTTGTCCCGATTTTTTTCTGCCTCCGATTCTAAAGGAATAGTATCCTTCCCGGGTGCCATCGAATTCGTACCTAACCCCAGAACCTCCATCGCCATTCGACACAAACTCTAAAAGGCCGAAATAATTCTGAATCTTCCGATTATTCCGCACAAAATCTTCTGCTAGTTTTTTTTCAGGCAGTTGATCAACAAACTTGAAAATCATAAAAGACACAAAGACAGCACAAGCTAAGGAAAGAACTAATATCCATTTCCATTTCGAAATAAGCTTTTCAAATTTCTGGCCTACCATCTGTCTCCCTTTAATCCGTACAAGTCTCGTAGAGTGTGCAACTTGTTGCACACGCGGAATAATTCTCAAGGAAATCCGCTCACTTTAGGTAGAGTATACGGGAGATATTTCGGATTTCAATGGCAAAAGCGCGACCAAAAAAAGCACTTTTATGGTCATTTTTTGTTGTCTTTTGTCCCTTTTGTGCCTTTTCGTGGCTATATTCTTCGTGCCTTTGTGTCTTTGTGGCAACTGGCCCCCTTTTTGCGCGTTAAGATGGGTAAGAATTTTGTGAAAAATCAATCAAAAGCGCACATAGTTTTCAACAAAATACGAAAAAAATAAAAAATTTTTATCTCCTTATCCTTAAACGAGTAACGAGCGACGGGCGACGAGTGACGGCTCTTATTTTCGTATCAAAAGTGAACATCCGTCCAATTATAGAGGGACGTGTTTTTTTTCAGCCCTCATTTCGGGACCGTCCTCCCGAAGCTTTTGTTTTGAAAATTAAGGATTTCGGTAATTTGAATTTGTTTAGCCTGTCCCAGAATGTCGTAGTTAGGGAAATTTAGAGCTTAGGATTTAGGATTTCAGACTACCAGATGCAACTTTGGGCTACGATCTATGCAATACGCAATACTAAATATGAGCTACGAACTTCGAACTACAAGCTACGCAAACCGCCTATCCAGCCCAGGCTACCAACAATTTATGACCTTTATTATGCAAAACGAACCCAATTTGCCGAAAGCCCAAATGAACGTAAATAAAGTATTAACAAAGGATTATAGAAATAAGACACTTAGCGAACACGGGAAAAACGAACCCAAAACGAACCCAATTAAAGCCAATCTTTTCGGATCGCCTGAAAAAGATTCTCAAGAAAAGAGTTTTTATTTGACTTGTATACATAGAACTGCTATGTATAGATTGTTGATATTCTATTTGGAGATACAAAATGGCTGTTTCAAAAGATCTAATTGCCGCCTCGGCCGGTCCGCTGGTTCTTTCTATTCTATCGCAGGGCGAGAATTATGGCTATGCCATAATAAAGCGCGTACGTGAATTGTCAGGCGGCAAGATGCAATGGACTGATGGCATGCTCTATCCCGTGCTGCACCGCCTGGAGAAGCAGGGGCTGATAAAATCCCAAGAGCGTATTTCCGAAACAGGGCGGAAGCGAAGATACTATCGAATCGAAAACAAAGGAACCACGGTATTAAAAGAACAAAGAAATCAATGGATGCTTGTGTATTCAACACTAAAAAAGTTATGGGAGACAAAACCATGTTTGACTTAAATCAGGAAATCACCAAGTGGCGTTCTAACCTTGAGCAGTCGGAATCTGTGGACAAGCCGGATATAGACGAACTGGAGAGCCATCTTAGAGAAGAGGTCGAACGCCTGATGGCTTTGAAGCTGTCCAAGCAGGAGGCATTTGTAGTAGCTACCCATCGCCTTGGAGATACAGATAGTCTTGCTGCTGAATTTGCAAAGGTAAATACTTCGACTTTATGGCGTAAGAGACTTTTCTGGGCCGGGGCAGGGCTCTTAAGTTATATTGTAGCTACCTATATTGCAGCATGTGCTTCTACAGGTCTTGTTCTGCTTGCCAGGTATGCCGGAGTCAGGGGTTATTCGCTCGGCGCTGTAGATATAGTGTCTAAAATACTGTTTTTCCTGGCGGTAATTTTTGTATTAGCGGTAATTTTTGTATTATATGAAATTGCCGGAAGAAAGAAAAAGCAAGGCGGATTGTTATGCAAACTTGCTGACAAACCGTGGGGCAAATTTTTACTTCTTGCAGGCATTTTTATTATTATAGCGGCAGGATTAGCTGCCAGAATTCTTTTCCAGTCAACAATGATTCGTAAGTTTGGTGTTAGCGAATACGGGGAAATTGCAGTATTTGGGGCGTATGCGGGACTTGTATGGCAAATAGGTATGCCGTTGATTCTATTGGCGGTAGTTATCCTCCTGCGTCCTTCAAAACTGCGTAAAGCCGGAACATAATCGCTGAAGATCGGAATGTTTCAGATGAGCTATCTTCGCCTTTTGTCCATAAGCAGGATAACCTTATCATATTTTTCTGCGGGAAGGGCTTCTTTTAATATCCTGCGAATTTCCCGCATAGGGGTTCGCTGTGTCGTATGTGTGATAATAATATGCTGGTTTTGCAGTTTTTCTATCAGCTCTGCAAATTCGTTGATGTGCATATGCCTGCCGGCCTCGGCCCTGCCGGAGTGCTCGGTCTCGTAGAAAGTGCACTCGGCGATTAAAATTTTGCTATCAACAATGTATTTTAATTGTGAGAAATCGACATGCTGTGTATCGCCCAGATAGGTAACAATCGGAATCTCCAGGGGATAATCAATTTCGATTCCCTGCTTTTTCAACTTTACGATTTGTGGTCCGGTAAGCTTGGCGTACTCGGGCTTAATCTTTTTCCGTTTTTCGATTACAGTATAACCAACAGAGCCTCTGGTGTGTTTTGTGGGGAAGGCCCTGGTGAATAAATTTGGCTTTATCTGGTGTTCGTCGCCGGCTTTTACACCAACCAGATTAGCAGGTATTTCATTGCCGTCCAGAAGGGACCAGGCGTCGATTATTTTTCTTATTAAACCCAATAAATTCTCGGGTGCCACAATCGTACCCGGCGACTGTCCACAAAAATGTCGGTGCGACAGGTAATAAGCTATACCGGCAGCGTGGTCCATATGCCCATGTGTCAGCAAAACATTGTTTATGGAAATAATCTGGTCAGGGGCTTTGCCGATATCGAAACAAACGTCCAGCTGAGGCATCGCAACGACGGTTTCTTCGCCTGCGACCGAGTAGCCGATTATCTCCAGATTGTCTATCTTGATTTGTGCTAAGTTATGGCTCGGCATTTACTTATCCTAATAATAGCAACACAGATAAAAGCCAATGGTAGGGCTGGCAGGTGATTATGTCAATCTGTTTTTGCTTCTCTTGCAGAGATGCCGGTTTTGAATTATCATAATTGCAGGTTTAATTGAGGACAAATGCACTATGCCCGATAAGCGAAGTCATCGAGGCCCGCATCCGGCAGACGCGAAATTCTTTGCGCCCAATGCAATCGGCGATTTGCAATTGGCGACTGCCGATTTTTCACTTTTGCTGACAAAAGGTTATGCTGATAAAAGCGCCCTGAAATTAGTCTGCGATAAGTTCTCACTTACAAAAAGACAGAGATTGGCGGTTATGCGCAGCGCCTGCTCCGACCAGCATCTGGCTTCTCGAAATCAGCGCTGTGTTGCACTAAAAAATCTTGCGGGTCAGAGGATTGCCATCGACGGCTACAATGTCTTAATCACTATCGAAGCGGCGATGAGCGGCGCTTGTGTTTTTAAGGGTCGAGATGGCTGCTTTCGCGATCTGGCAAGCATACACGGTACATATCGTAAAGTCACTGAAACAATACCGGCCTTGCGGCTTGTAGGTGAATTTTTGAAAGAAATAGGCGTAAACGATGCTGTGTGGCTGCTTGATAGTCCGGTCTCCAACAGCGGGCGATCAAAAACACTAATTGGTGAGCTGGCCCGGAAAAGCAAATGGAACTGGGAGATTGAGCTTCTCCTGAGCCCTGATGCTGAACTGAAAAAAACCGATGCTGTTGTAGCCAGCAGTGATAGTGTTGTACTCGATGCCTGTAAGAGATGGGCAAATCTGGCGACAGAGATTATTCAACGCAAGCTGGCGTCTGTAAGAGTGATAGATTTGTCTAATTCAGACTGATTACAACAGTTTATTTTGTTTGAATCAGTTCAATAACCGTATGAATATTAATTTGTTCGAGAGAATCGCAAACTAAATCAGCTTCGGAAAGTTTAGCGGCATCTGTGGAATTTGTGACGGCGATACATTTTGCCCCGGCGGCTTTGGCGGCCTGCACACCGTTGGGAGCGTCTTCTATTACAACGCAATTGGCCGGGGCAATACCCATACGTTCAGCAGCCAGCAGGAAAAGCTCAGGGTGAGGCTTTTTGTTCTTAACGTTGTTGCCGGTGATATAAACCATCTTCTGAAAGGGTATCTTTGCGGATTCCAAAACAGCACGGGATTTTTCAAGCGTGCTGGAGGTTGCGATAGCCACTCTAAAATCTTCTCTTTGCATTGCCTCCTCTATCAATTCCAATATCCCGGGGAAAGGAGGTAACGGCTCTTCGCTTAGAATCTTAAGGAAATATTCCTGTCGCAACTGTGTTGTTTTTTCGACTTGCTCTTCGGTCAATTCCAGACCGTGAACTCTGGCAGCGGCTTTGACATATTCTACTGCCCCTCGTCCGAGGCCGGCCTCAAAATCCTCACGCTTAACACCTTTAATACCGAACAAATCCTCAAAAACCTTGATAGAAGCCCTTGCATTGACCGCCTCGGTATCGGCAATCACACCGTCAACGTCAAAAATTAAACCATATAGTTCCATTATGATTCTCATTCACAAATCGACTGTAAAAAAAGAATGATACCATTTCGGATATTTTTTGCCACGTTTTTGTCCGCTGCGCATTTATAATAGTGATGATAGTTAGTGCCAGTAAGCTCCGGAGAATAATTAGTTTGGATAACGAAAGCAAAGCAGCTAACGACGGCCAATTAATAGCTGAAGCACGTAGCGATCCTGCGGCGTTTGTGCAGTTGTATCGCAGGCATTATGATGCTATATTTCGCTATTGTGTCCATCGGCTCTTTGAAAGACACATAGCCGAAGATATTACGGCTGAGGTTTTCCTGAAAGTAGTGGAGAATCTTCACCGTTTCAAAGGCAGTAAGCAGCAGTTCCGAAACTGGCTTTATAAAATCGCAACTAACGCTGCCAACGACCATCTGAGAAAGACCGCTCGACGAGATGGTTTGCTTAAAGGCGCGCGCCAGCAAATCGGCAGTCAGATCGCCGACTGTAGAGAAACATCTGAGAAATTAGCTTTTTTGAGAGAAGCTATGTTTTCTTTGAAGCCGCGGTACCAGACTATCATCACATTGCGTTTTTTCGAAAATCTAAAACTAACCGAAATTGCCGAGGTGCTGGCTTCCAATCCGGGCACCGTCCGCAGCCAACTGGCTCGGGCACTTACCAAACTGCGAAAGATATTAGCTACAGATTTCACAGTCTAAGTAGATCGAAGGTGAACTGAAATGAAAAATAATGAAAAACAATTTGAAGATTTTGTTCGTGGAATCAAGTTCGACGACACGCCTGGCCCCAGCCATCGTAACAAACTCGAACAAGACCTCCTTGGCATTCTGGCAAAGCAGAGTCAGCGACAAAAAATCTGGAGAATGATTTTGAAAACTAAAATCGCAAAAATCGCCATCGCGGCGGTGATAATTATTGCCGTAGTGATAGGTTTACACCTCCACACTGGCTCGGTTCGCCTGACGACGCTGGCCTTTGCGAAAATGATAGAGGCGATGAAAGAAAAGCCTTGGATGCATATTGTTATGGAAAGCGTCCGGGGCAAGGCAGAGGAACGATTTGAGGTCTGGATTTCTTTTGAATCACAGGTTTATGCGAGTAAACGGTCTTCCGGACAAATCAAGTACGGTGATGGTCAAAGGCATCGGTTCTATGCATATGAACCAGATACGGAAACGATTACAATCTCGAGTATTTTTGATGATGAGATTACAAAGGGGGCAACATCTGTTTGGAATTTTGGGGAAACTTGGTTGAGACAATTAGCTAAATTAAGCACAGAATTCACGAAAGAAATAGGGCAATACAACGGTAGGGATGCGAAGGTTTACATGTCCAAGATGTCCCGGAATGAAAGAACTTATGAAGCTATGCTCATAATGGATACCGAACGAAATTTGCCTGTTTTCGGTCATCAAAAGTCGTTCGATTCAAATGGGAATCTAATTAAAGAAAAAGACCTGTATTTTGAGTACCTTGAGGAAGGTCCAGCCAGCGTTTATGATGTTGGAGTTCCAAAAGATGCGAAAGTTGTTTACTTGGCTTGTCCGAGCCATGAACTGGCGGATGTGGCAGCCGAACATGATAAGAGGCGACGTCAGCTTGGGGACTTTCGCGGAGTAACTATCTTTACCGGCGGCCAAGGACAAGCCACACTGACTATTTTTGAATATTTGGCCAGTGAAAACCAGCGACGCCATGGTATTTCTGTTGGGCTTGGCAATTATCAATCAAAATCGCTCGATGAGCTGGTTGAAAGTTTGGTCTCCGCGGGTTGTCTTCCGCTCTTGGCCGCGACGTCCAAAGGTTTTCCTGGGGTTGTGGTCTTTCCGTGTTATGAAATCCCACTAGAGCCGACGATGGCGGACTATATCAGAGATTACGGTGTAGGGGAATGGAAGATTGTTACAAATGATGCTCCGGAATTGTCGAATCAAATAGGCTGTCAACTCAAAAGTTACAGTGCAGATGCAGTAAGCTTACATACGTGGTGGGTTGACCCTGAGCACGACTATTGGGTCAGTCAGTTTACCTATGAACTATTGGAACCCCATGCCAATTTGGAAGACGGCGCGATATTGAAAAGCCAGTGCCAGGTTGTCGAGTTTGGCAAGACGGGAGGTGGCTGCTCGTATCCGCGCCGAATAGCAATGAGGAGTTCTGGCGAGAAAGATATTGAAGAGTATTACGGCATCTACTTAGAAAAAATAACTGATGCAAAAGATACTGACATAGTCTTCCTTTCTAAAGCATTGGGGGCGTTGCTTCAATTTGAGTAAGTTGAAAGCTCACAAGCGGGTTGACCAGTTGCAAGGGTTGACGCAGGCCGGGCCAATTTGGCTCGGCCTTTTTTCCAGGTTATACGGTAACAGAAGAAAGTGAGACAGGAGCAAATCAAAAAGTTGGGCTTGAAACTTTTGGCCAATTATGGCATATTATCAACTACAATAAATACCTTGATTCTTTTGAATACAGATAAAGCCTAATTGACAAGGAGGAAAACATGAAGTTCATGAATGTAAGAGTACATACCGCAATAATGGTGACTACCTTGCTGCTGAGTATCGCCATTGGCAAAAACCTGGAAATCCCCGAAGTACCAAGAGATAAAGTTATCTGCTTTGCCCTGTACACTGTCGACAGCAAAATCCTGAAGATGACGGCGCAGTTATATCCGCTAAAAGATGGTGAGGACAGGAATGTTCGGCTGGAGATTAAAAAGGGGAGAAAGTGGAAGCAAATAGCTAAATCGCATGTGATTGAGAACGGCTGGACGGCAAATTTCCGTGTTGAGAACTGGGACTCCACAAAAGACTTTGAATACCGCCTCGCTCACGGCAAAAGTGCCTATTATACGGGGACAATCCTCAATGATCCTGTCGATAAGGATACCATCGTCGTGGCTGCGTTCACGGGCAACTCGATTAATCCCGGGCACGGTGGAGACATACCAAAAACTGATATAATTGCTAACATCAAAAAGTTGAAACCCGATCTTTTGTTTTTTTCCGGAGATCAGGTCTATGACCACCACAGGCATTACGCTGCCTGGCTTAAGTTTGGCAGAGACTTCGGAGAAATCATTCGCAATATCCCCACGGTCACGATACCGGACGACCATGATGTAGGCCAGGCTAATTTGTGGGGAGCGGGAGGCAAGGTATCAAACACTCGGGCCGGTCATGATGGAGGATACGCGGCCCCTGTCGAATACGTGAAAATGGTCGAGCGCGCACAGACCAGCCACCTTCCTGATCCCTATGACCCAAGCCCGATACAGCGAGGCATCGGAGTATACTATACATCACTGACAATAGGGCGGGTAAGCTTTGCCATTATTGAGGACCGTAAATTCAAATC
This sequence comes from Planctomycetota bacterium, assembly GCA_019456145.1. Classification (GTDB taxonomy): domain Bacteria; phylum Planctomycetota; class Phycisphaerae; order Sedimentisphaerales; family Anaerobacaceae; genus CS2-K091. Next base: position 84,475 of record VRUL01000018.1, on the reverse strand, counting down.
AGGTCCGCAGGGCCTTGTTCCCAGGCAGGGGCCTCGGCCGGACCATATAAGAAACCCCAATTATGTTCCCAAGAGCGTCGATGTCCCCGGGGCCAAATTATTAGGCGAACGGCAGCTCAAGTTCCTGGGTGAATGGGCAGCCGACTGGCGTGGTTCGGATATGAAATGTGTGCTTTCTCAAACGATTTTCTGCGGCGGAGCACACCTTCACGGCAGTCGGAAAAATCGGGTGCACGCCGACCTGGATTCCAACGGCTGGCCCCAAACGGGAAGAAATAAGGCTCTAAAAGAGTTCCGTAAGGGATTCGCATTTATGCTCGCAGGTGACCAGCATTTGGGCACTATTGTTCACCACGGCGTTGATGAATGGAACGATTCGGGATATTCGTTCTGTGTACCGTCCATCGCCAATCTCTACCTGCGCTGGTGGGCGCCTCTTGAGCCGGGCAGGAACCGCGAGGAAGGGATGCCCGAATATCTGGGCGAATTCCTCGATGGCTTCGGAAATAAGGTCACCATGCTGGCGGTTGCAAATCCCGGAGAAATGGAAAACCATGACAAGCTGACCACAAGGTCCGCTGGTTTCGGAGTTGTCAAATTCGATAAAGAGAACAGAGAAATCACAGTCGAGTGCTGGCCTAGAAACGTGGATATTACAGAACCGACCGTTAAGCAATATCCCGGCTGGCCCAGAACTATCAAGCAGCAGGACAACTACGGGCGCAAGGCTGCGGCCTATTTACCGACGATAAAGGTCAACGGTATGACAGATCCCGTCGTACAGATAATCGACGAAGCCGACGGTGAAATCGTTTATACCATTCGCATCAAGGGCACTTCTTTTGGCCCCAAGGTATTCAAGGCAGGCACATATACCATCAAGGTAGGTGAACAGGACACCGGAAAGATGAAGACCTTGAAGAGCGTGCAGTCCATAACGCCAGGGGAGAGGCAAACAGTGGAAGTGAATTTTTGATTTATGAAGATGAAGTTGTTATAATTCGTCCTGATTTTTTGAAAGCCGTGGACCTGACGGCCCACGGCCCCAAAAATGACATACACACTCCCTCCTCACACTCCCTCCTCACGCTCCCTCCTCACACTCCCTCCTCACACTCCCTCCTCACACTCCCTCCTCACACTCCCTCCTTAAAGTAATCATGTGTATACGTTAGCAATTAAAACATTGCACTGAGAGTGGCTTAGTCGCTATTTAGCTTTTGGCTCGAGATTGCCTGTCATCGAACTTCTGTTTTATGATTTTGCCCATGCGACAGGCAAAATCCTTGCCAAAATCAAGACATTTGTGCATCCCGGTATTAAAAGATTGCGCGAATTCGTCCGATTTTAAAGCTGAATATTTAAAGCTGTTTTTGCTCAGTTTGCCCTTTTGTTTTTCAGGTACAGGCGCCAAAGTATAGATTGCGGTTGCAAAACCAATAAAATATACTACCAGAATAAATACAAGTTTACTTCTCCATCCCCTCATATAAGCGTTTCCCCCTTCCCAAAAAATGACTTTTATAGGCCCTTCCACTCCCTCAGCTTTTGATATCTCCGTCAACTAAATTTTAAGAATAAAAACCACAGATGCCAAATAATATGATGTAACAAATGTTAGTTATCTGGGGTTTTCTCTGCGAAATATAGTGGCACAGGGTCCCTGGCAGGAATTGTTTTGGCTAACCGGCGGAGGAGTTTTTATCTAAGGTTTCTTTCAATGTTTTGCTGACAATCGCCACCTCATCATAAGTTAGACTATTATAAAAGGGCAAGGCAATAGTCCTCTGGGAGACGGATTCTGTAACGGGAAAATCACCTTGCTTATAGCCAAACCGCTCAATCATAAACGGCTGTAGATGCACAGGCGAAAAATAATTGCTGACCTGAATATTTTGTTCCCTCATTGCTTCTAAGATTTCATCACGCTGTCGGCGGGTAAAACCCTCTGCCAGCCGTATCACAAAGACAAACCAGCTTAGATCGCAATCATCCGGCTCGGCAGGTACTATCAGCCTGTCATCGTCCGCTAACATTTCCTGATACCATTTTGCAACCTGCCGGCGTTTGGCTTTAAACTGCTCAATTCTTGAAAGCTGCACAATACCGAGGGCACAATTGATATCACTGAGCCGAAAGTTATAGCCCAGCCGTTCGTGGCTTAGCCAACCGCCGTCCTTGGCTCTACCCTGATTGCGAAGCGATACGCACATATCCGCCAAATCGTCATCGTCGGTCAAAATGATTCCGCCTTCGCCGGTGGTCATCTGCTTATTGGGATAAAAGCCAAATACACTCATCGTGCCAAATGTCCCGGCCTTTTTTCCATTCAATGTAGAGCCAAGAGCTTCACAACTGTCCTCAATTACCTTCAGATTGTGTTTTTGAGCAATTTCGCAGACCTTATCGATACCAGCAGGATTGCCGAAGACCTCTACCGGCAAAATGGCTTTTGTCCTGTCGGTAATCCTGGATTCGATTTTTGCAGTGTCAAGATTCAAACTTACCGGGTCAATATCGACAAAGACCGGTCTGGCGCCGGCCATCATAATAGGAGTTGCAGAAGCAATGAAGGTAAAAGGCGTAGTAATGACCTCATCTCCCTGCCCGATTCCCAGTGCCGGCATACACAAAAACAGGCCGCTGGTTCCGCTATTGACAGCTACAGCCCGCTTTAGGCCGATGTACTTAGCGAAAGCGTCCTCAAATTCACCCAGTTTGGGGCCCAGTGAAAGATTGGAACTGCGAAGCACAGCACAGACTGCCTCGATTTCTTTTTCCGTGATATCCGGCCGAGACAAATATATCCGCATCAGGAAATATCCTCATCAAAATATGCAGGGCTAATTCTGAAGAAGGAAATTATACTGCTGACGCCCCATAAATCAAAGGTATTTTTCTATACGTTGCTGATGCCAATGGAAACCACGGTGCCAGTAATCTCCAATTTGACCTCCTTCTATAGGAACAATAAGCACTTATGGGACGTATTTATTAGTAGGCAGGCGATTATTTGTCGCTAATTTGGAAATTGCAGTTTCTATATTAAACAGCATACGATTTAAGGCCGAATAGAGTTACGGTACGGTATAAATGCATGGTTGGGAATCAAAAAATGGCAAAAGGGAAGAATGTACTTACGACTGGCGATGTGGCAAAGATTTGTAACGTCGCTCCTCGAACCGTCTCGAAGTGGTTTGATACCGGTCAACTGAAGGGGTATCGCATACCCGGCAGCAAGGACAGGCGAATACCCGTCAGCGAGCTGATTCGATTTATGAAAGCGCACAATATGCCTGCGCCAGCACTTCCGGTCGGTAAAATTCGGATCCTTATAGTGGACAGCAACGAAAGTGCAGCCTCGGTCTTAGCTGATACTTTGCAAACCAAGGCGGATTACGAAGTGCAAATCGCAGACAGCAATTTTCAGACCGGCACAATCGCTCAGAAATTTACACCACACGTTCTATTGGTAAACCTCCTGGCTGAAGGCATAAATGCAGCAAGTATTTGTAAAAGCATCCGTACCAATGAGGATTTGCAGACCATCAAAATTATAGCCCTTGCGAACCAGTTAAGCGACTCTGAGTCGGTCGCTCTGTTGCAAAAGGGCTTTGACGGCTCTATATCTAACTCTCACGATACCGGTGAAATTATCAAGAAGATTGAAGAAGCAACCGCGATTATCTATTAGCAGGACCGGCTTGGTCTCAACCGCATATCAATAATAAACCCAGCCTTGTGGCTGGGTTTTTCTTATTTGAGGGCCCCCTTGTTAATCAATGAGGGGGAAAAAAACATGCTACGGTGGTGGTGGTGGGATAGGTGGGCGTATGGGCGAATACCCTAATTCCCCCCAAACAGCCATCTGCATTCTGGGTATATCAAGACTATTCGGAAAATCTACAGCCTTCCATATTCCCGTGTTGAACTCATTGAATGTATGCGTAAGCTGGTCCTTGCATTTCCAGTACTCACTGTGCCCATCTGCAAAGCCCAGGGTTCCGCCATCACCGTGTCGTATGGGAGGCTCGTCCCGCCAGGCCGGTCTCCTGTAATATATGCTCCAGGCACCCACGGGAGTGGATCCGCTGTTTTCAATGAAAACAGCCCTCTCGCCTGGCTTGCGAATATCCGTCCTGTGTTTGAGCATCGGTCCTCTATCGTAATCGTCAGCATTCATGGAATCAACTACAGAGTACGTCCGAGTCTCATAATCTAAAGCGACCGGGCACTTGTAAAGTTTTGTGTTTTTGGTGTAAGGATACAAAGCTCCGTTTTTGATGGCTGTTATCTTCACACCTTCGGTTAAATCTCTTTGTTCCCAGTCTCTCAGTACCCAGGGACGTTCCTGATAATGCATTTCACCTGGGCGCCACGAACCCGACTGCGCCTGAAAAGTGCCCCCCTCCTCTGTATAGCCACAGACAAGTTTGCCATCGTTATCATCGGCATACAGATTCCACGCAAGCGTCAACTGCCTCAGATTATGAAGACAAACAATGCGCTTGCCCTGTTCCCGGGCCCGCTCCAACGCCGGCATCAATAGCGCCATTAATACCGCGATAATAGCAATTACTACCAAAAGCTCTACTAATGTAAAAGCTTTTCGCGTGCCCATCATGATACCTTTCATTGTGCCTTTGAAACGCTCTATTAAAAAGCAGTGTTATTTTACCACAAAACCATCCGCTCCGCAATCAAAAATCCCCCTATTTTGTCCATGAAAGCACAACAGAACAGACAAACTTATGAGTGCGTCCTGTGCTTTATGTCCTACAGTAATGTTACTGGCCCCATACACCAATCTCGCTTTTGCGAAGATCTGGATTGCCCATCTGTACCTCAGACCAGGCCGTCATCTTCCTGCCAAACACTAAGGTACGAGGATCTTCCCACTTCCAGTATTCAACATGTGCGTCTGCAAAGGCAAAAGTCGTCCCGTCACCGTGTCGGATGGGAGGCGGGTCCCACCATATCCATGCGTCCGTAGAATAAATACTCCATAGAGTCCACCCACCCAACGCAGCCCCCGCAGTTCCGCCGTCATCAAGAAAAGTAATTGTTGTATGCGGCCTGCGAATCTCGGTTACGTGTTTAATCCTCACTCGGTTGCTGTCCCAGCCCCTGCAATTCATAGAATCAGCCATAGCATACGTTCGCACGTTACCGGCCAGAAGGGTCGGACAACTGTAAACCCCCAGGCTCTTGACGTATGGATATAATGCTCCATCTAAAATAGCTTGTTTTTTCTCATCAATGGTGGGATTGTTTCTCCAATCATTGAGAACCCAGCAGGGCTCATCCGGAAAGATACCGTACTCCTCAGTATCGCCGTTAACGATTTTGCCATCGTTATCATCGTTATAGAAATTCCATGCAAGCATCAACTCTTTCAGATTGTTAAGGCAAACCACACGCTGAGCCTGCTCCCGGGCCCGCTCCAGTGCCGGCATCAATAACGCCATTAACACCGCAATAATGGCAATTACCACCAAAAGCTCTACTAAGGTGAAACCGCTTCGTTTGTTCATGACATGTCCTTTTTCTCAGTTCTTTATAAGATGCTTTTAACACATTCAGCCAAGGATAACATATTACCACCCAACCGTCCAGAATTGCAAGGAAAAAATTGCTGTTTTTTGCCTGCTGCAATGAGGTTCATTTTCTTGTTTTTTGCAGCATTCGGCTCTGCAATTCTATTAACTCTTCGGCGTTGGCTATCGTTGTACTCCCATCAGCAAAGACTACCCTATAATTGCCGTCAGGAAGCTTCAGTTGCATGAGCACTGCGCTACTGTCCCCCGGGTCAATGCTGTTGCCATAATACACAACGTGCTTGCCCTGTCGAACGAGATCCTCATATCTTGACCTGACCGCCAGAACGTCGGCTTTGCCGGCCCCCAACCACGCCAGAGAATCTTTTACACCGTCAACTATGCCGTTGCTTGTCCAATCCCGCCCGCCAAACAAGCTTGCACTCAAGAGTATCGTAATAATTATCACCGCTGCCGCGGCTAACTTACTTATTCTTAGATTTATAGCAATATGGATAGTGTCTGTCCCGCCTTTTTGCGGGGAAAGATGCTGCGGGATCTGACGCTTTATCTCTTCACTAAGACCCGGACGAGCCGGTTCTGCCGTTGCATCAGCCAAATCATTCAATAACTTTGTCAACTTTTCCTCATTCATTACAGCCCTCCCATCTTCTGGGATTCATTCATATAACCTGCTTTCTTAAAGTTTCTAATGCCCTGTTGAGCCTGCTTTTGAAAGTGCCTACCCTTACACCTGCCGCCTCGGCAGCTTCGGCTATAGTCAAGTGCTGCATGTAATGCAAAACAACCGTTTGCCTCAACTTCCCGGGCAGGTGTGCCACAGCAATTTTTAGCCGGCCGAGCTGCTCGTAATGCCCGATTCTGTCGCAAACAGCCTCGCTGTTCTCCGGCACATCGGCACCGATCCCTTCGATACTGGTCGTTTCTCTGCCCCGGTGCTTGCGCCAATACAGATTTGAAGCATTGCTTGCGATACGATACAACCAGCTATTTAACGCCTTGCTGTTTCTCAACTGGCTTATATGTTGCCAGGCTTGTAGAAAACTTTCCTGAGTCAAGTCTTCACTGATCTGACAATCATGGCCGAGCCTTCTCATAAACAAATATATCTGTTCATGGTACATATCAACCAACTCGTCTGCCGCCGCATGGTCTCTAGCCCTTAGTCGAGCAGCAAGCGAATCTCGTAATTCGTCCAAGTACTTTTCCCTTCTGTCAGTGTATCTTGACTCAATTAATAGATGCGCAAAACCGGCTTTCTGTTCTGTTAATTTTGCTTTTTGTGCCATTTTTTTAACTCTATCGCTTAAATAGAGTATACCTTAAATCTGATTTTCTTGCAATATTAAAACCCGGAGTGTAAAGTACTGGGCAGGCTGTTGCAGAGTAGAATTTTTTGCCGTTATGCGCTCGCAGCTCAGTAGGATAGAGCGTCGGTTTCCTAAGCCGTTGCTCGTTTTTGTAAGTGTTTGCGGTTAAAGCATTAATGATTGCAAATTAAAGACTTATGAGACTTGGGTGCGTAGCCAATGCCGGCAGGTAGCACAGGTATCTCATTAAACTGAAACTCAAGTTATGTGGAGTCCAAAAAATGAAACTTACATCATGGTTCTTCTCAATAGCGGCATGTGTCTCCTTGATTGCATCAGGAGGCTCAGACGTATGGGCGCGTGAGATTCATGTGGCAAAAACGGGCATCGATTTGGCTTCCGGCAGTCACACTGGTCCATATCTCACCATCAACAAGGCCGCATCCGTTGCACAGCCTGGAGATACCATCATCGTCCACGCCGGTACGTATCGCGAATGGGTCAAACCCATCCGTGGCGGAACTGGTGAGAGCAAACGAATCACCTACCGCGCAGCGCCAGGCGAAAAAATCGTCATTAAAGGCTCCGAGCGCATCACCTCCTGGACACGCCAAGCCGCCGGCATTTGGAAAGTCAAACTGCCCAACTCATTCTTCGGCGGATACAATCCCTACGCCCTGAAGGTTTCCGGTGGCTGGCTGAACTATGGCAAGTGGCATCATCGCGGTGATGTCTATCTCAACGGCGAAGCCTTCTACGAGAAAGAGACGACACAGGAGGTTGCCGAGACCAAGCACACTTGGCATTGCCAGGTGGATGATGGGCTCACGACTATTCGGGCGAACTTCGGCAGGGCAAATCCCAATACGGAACTGGTCGAGATTAACGTTCGGGAAAGCCTTTTCATGCCTGAAATCACCGGCCTGAAATACATAACGGTCGATGGCTTTCATTTCATGCACGCCGCGGCGAACTGGGCACCACCGGTCCTGGATCTGCAAACGGGCGCTATCGGTCCCCGGATGGGAAAGCACTGGATCATCGAGAATTGCACGATAACCAATGCTCGTTGCGTTGGCATTATTCTTGGACATGCGCCCGGCGTTGATTACAGCGATATCAACGCCTATGGGGACCACATCATCCGCAATAACGTTATTCGGCGGTGCGGACAAGCAGGCATCGCCGGTCAGAAAGGCGCCACCCGCTCACTTATCTCCGGTAACTTCATTGAGGACACCAATTACCGCAGGGAGTTCGGCGGTTGGGAGACTGCTGCCATCAAGTTTCACAATAGCGTGGATACTGTCATCAGCGGCAATCTAATCCGCGGCGTGTTCCGACAACAGCAAGGCGCTTTTGGGATCTGGATCGACTTCGGCAACCAGGGCATCCGAATTACTCGCAATATCATCTACAACACCCAAGCCGCCACTGTTTTCCTCGAGATGAATCACGGGCCCATTCTTGTCGATAACAACATTCTCATCGGACAGCCAATCAGGAGCAATTCCGAGGCCACCGTATTCGCACACAATCTGTTTGTCGATTGCGGATACGAGTACAATCCCGACACCAACCGCCGTTCCCGGTATTTCAAGCCGCACACGACGAAAGCGGCCGGACGTAAATCCGGCACCGCACAAGATGATAAGTGGTTTAACAATATCTTTGTCCGACGGGGACTCGACCAGGTGAAAACAGCTTCAGGCTATGTATCGGATTACAATGTCTTTCTGGAGGGAGCAAAGAAGAGTTCTTTCGGCGATAAGAACAGCGTGGTCGATCCCTATGTCACGAGGCTTGCCGTCGAAGATCATCCTCTGGGAACCACGATCAGGTTCTCTATGAATGACACGCCGTTCCGTATGAAAGGACCATGGGTCGATAGCGGGTTGGTTGGTATTTTCCCAACCGTCGGACAAACCATCGAGGACCGTTACGGACACCCCATCAAAGTCGATGCTGACATTAACGGTAGAAAACTGGCACGGCCAATCGCCGGCCCCCTCACAGACCTTGAGCAAGGAGTTAACACAATCGTCTGGCCAGTCAAGAAGCATTAACCGCAAGGTGTGGCTTGCGTCAAAAATTGGTACGTTTTGGTATGTCCCCTTTTGAAGCGGAAAAAGGGATTGACGGCGCGTGTAGGAAGTCGTTATATTGCAATGAGTTAGGATTAAAGCGCTCGTAGCTCAGTAGGATAGAGCGTCGGTTTCCTAAACCGAAGGTCGCAGGTTCGAATCCTGCCGGGCGTAGTATATATAAAACGTTCACCATTTTTTGTAATTTTTTAAGTCTTTGGTGTTACATACCTTATGGAGTTACAATTTTTGTGGTTTTATGAGCTATTTGGGCTTTTGGTTGTAGAATGGTTGTATGGATTTTCCTTATTTTTTACAGTTCCACGGCCGTTAAAATTTCGGCGTTTGCGTTTGAAAGAAAATCTTGGTATTCTCGTAGAATTGGAGGGTTTGGTTGTATGGCCAAGCGTTTGATATGGGAAATCTCAGTTAATATCTCCTGCTTTTTGGGGCAATTATGCCTCCATAGCCAGGAGTCGAAAATTTCATTTGATTAATGCCGCAAAATTTGTTATATTATTCTTTAAGTTGTGTTTCTAAACATCTGTTGAGGAAACAGCTTTTTTCAAAAAATTTGTTCATGGAGTTATTGAGGGGGTGATAATGTCAGGGTTTTCATGTAGACTTTTCCGGTTATTGTCTCTGCCTTTGTTTGTTTTCCATGTATTGATTCTGACACCTGTCACGCAGGCTAAAATCATTCCTGATGCTTATATTGTCCAGGTAAGTGAAAGTTTCGATGTTAATGAAGTGGCTCATAGTGTTGGGGCGTTTACCCGGGGTAATATCAGCCATATTTATAAAAGCGCGATTAAAGGCTTTGCGATCCAGGTGCCGCCCGGTGTTGGTAAAGCTCAGATACTCAGTCGGGCAGGGGTTATAAAAGTCGAGCCAGATCTTGAGATAAGATTAGCTTCCCAGAGGATCCCGACGGGGATTGACAGGATCGATATTGACCTTAATAATACGGCAAAGATCGATGGGATTGATGAGCGAGTTGATGTAGATGTAGCTATTATCGATACTGGTATAGATGGGAGCCATCCAGATTTGAATGTTTTAACGGGGCGAAATTTCACTAACGGTCCGAGTGATAAATGGGGTGACGGTGTTGGTCACGGAACTCATGTTTCGGGGACGGTAGCAGCTTTGGATAATAATATCGGTGTTGTAGGAGTTGTACCCGGGGCAAAGTTGTGGGCAGTGAAGGTACTTAAAGAAAATGGGCCAAGCTTTCTGAGTTTTGCTTTGGCAGGAGTGGACTGGGTGACTTTAAATGCGGACGAAATAGAAGTTGCGAACATGAGTTTAAGTGCTACAGGTGTTAACACTATTTTTCATACGGCAATTCAAAACAGTGTCAATGCAGGTGTTGTTTATGTAGTTGCGGCGAGCAATGATTCGCGGGACATCCTGGGTGCCGATGGAATTTTTGGCACCAGTGATGACACTATCCCTGCTGCTTATCCGGAAGTTGCGACTATTTCAGCATTGGCGGATTCTGATGGTCAGCCTGGCGGACTCGGAGGCGCGACAAGTTCCGGCCCAGATGATTCTTTTGCCAGTTTCAGTAATTTCAGTGCGACGGAGTTGTTCAACAATCCTGTAGATTCAGGAGCCGGCGGTATTGATCTTATAATGCCTGGCGTAGATATTCGTTCTACTGTACCAGTAGGTACCGGTCAAACAGTAAACGCACAATGGGACAGCAATGACCATCGGGCCAATGAGATTGATGGAAGTGCGTTTGGCGATGTCAATGGACTTATTTTCAGTTGTGGGTTGGGTAATGGGATAGGTGAAGCTAATACTTGTCCAGATGGTGTAGCGGGCAATATTGCACATATTCGCCGAGGTGATAGTACCTTTGCCGATAAGGTTGCGCACGCAGAATCTAAAGGAGCGATTGGAGTTATCATCTCAAACAACGAGCCTGGAAATTTTTTGGGAACACTCGGTGGTTCATCGTCTCTTGTTGTTGTCTCTGTTTCTCAGGCTGACGGGGATGAACTGGAACTGATATCAGGAGCAGGGACGCCGGGATCGGTTACAGTTATCGTCGATGACTACGATATCTTTAGCGGTACGAGCATGGCTAGTCCTCATGCGACCGGCTTAGCAGCGTTATACATAGCTGAATATGGCAGGGCAACGGACGCCAACGGAGTTTATGCTATTCGGCAAAAGCTGATAGACAGCGGGGTATCACAGGTTAACATCAGGGGCCTTGCCGTCCGCAACGACCCTGATGGTCTTGAAGAACCAATCGGTTATTACGTAGCGGGCGATTTTGATAAGAACGGCTTTGTCGACTTTTTTGATTTTGCCATTTTCGCTTCTTCATGGTTGCTCAGTAATTTCCAGGCACAATACTGCCAAATCTGTAACATCGCCATACCCGCAGATAACACGATAGATATATTCGATTTTGAAGTTTTAGCGCAACAATGGCTGATAAGTAACGATTAGCAAACTATATCTATCCTTGGTTATGAATTTCTGGCTTTTTTCATCTGACATTTGTTAACAACTTCCTACACGAACGTATGTTCAATGCGATGACCACATCCAGCGAGCAATAGTATATATAAAACGTTCACTTTTTCTGATAATTTTTTAAGTCTTTGATATTACAAAACTTATGGATTCATGATTTTCGCGATTTTATGAGCTATTTGGTGTTTGGGTTGTATTTTGGTTGTATGGATTTTCCTCACTTATTACAGCCTCAAGGTCAAAAGGAAATAAATGCGAAAAAAAGAAAGATTTTTTTGTAACAAAATTTGTGATTTTGCGTCTTATATCATGAGTACTGTGCCAGTATTGGCGTTAATAGAAACCATTTTCCCAAACGAATCAACAGCTTCAAGATTCGAGGCACTCAGTTTGCTCAGTTCATACCAATTGGGATCTCCTGGCATGTCACTCTTTTTGAAGATGTACACCGAACCGGAATAGTCTCCTTTGTCGTCATCACCCTCAGCCGCTATAATGGCGTAATCGCCACTGACCGAAACCGATCGGCCAAAGTAATCGTCGTTGGCACCATCAGAGGCCAACAATTTGCACTGCTGGTACCAATTGGGATCACCCGGTATTTCGCTCTTCTTGAAAACGTACGCTGAACCGGAACGGTTGCCTCCGTTGCCGCCACCACCATAAGCCCCGACGATGGCATAGTTACCAATGATCGAGACCGAATTGCCAAAGTAATCATTGGTTGTGCCATCTGAGGCGGTCAGTTTGACCTGCTCCGGCCAACCCCAGTCTTGTGCTTGAACTACAGGAACGATGGCCATAACAAAAATTCCCAGACACATCAATGATAGCAATTTACTCCTCACTTTGTAATTTGCCATTTTTTGAATCTTCCTACAGCTATTTTGGTATACACGCTGGGTTATCCGGCATAAGTCCACAATCGACTAACCAGTTATTCGCCATCGCTGCAAAGTCTAAAAAGTCGACCTTACAATCGTTATTTATATCACCGGCAAGTTCATATTCGCAGAGTATGAAGATGTCAACCACGACACTGCTACCGCTATCGGCCTGTCCTCCTGCGAACATTGCCTTGTTGGCAACAGTTGTTGCTGACAGCCCATACCGTGCTTGTGATAGCGTTGTTGTAGACCACGCATTAGGGTCGTTAGGCTCCCCGAGGTTAGAATCATAAATGTCTACAACGTTGCTTTTGACGTTGCTGACACCATCATCGTACCACCCCCCTGCAAAGATAGCTTTGCTTCCCACAGTTGTCGCAGCTAGGCTAGAGCGAGCTTGAGAAAGCGTAGCAGTCGACCACGCGTTTGGATCATTAGGTTCTCCCAGACTTGCGTCATAGATGTCCACAGCATTACTGTCATGGTTTTGGCCATCGTAAAAGACCCCTCCAGCGAATATAGCCTTACTTCCTACGTGGCCTGCCTGCCTCACCCCTGTTTTAAGGCGTAATTTTTTCCACGACGGCTGCGTGTCGCCCGACACGGGGATCGCCGGCGGCGTACATCATGCCAGTCTCAGGATCCACGTAAAGCATAACCGGATGAGAGTTGGCCCCGGAAAAAGTTCTTATCTTATGTCCCCGTTTTTTCAACTCGTCAATAACCTCTTTGCTGATGCGGTCCTCTACTGCAAGGTCTCCCAGTTTCCCTAAAGTTTTTCTGCGGTCGGGATTGGGATTGAAGGAGCCCTCGTGGTGTCCCGTACTAAAGCGCTCGGCCCGTACAGAATCTTTTGGCATGATACCAAACTCAATGAGGTTGAGCAGGCAAATGAGCGTCGTCTGGTCCTGCAGGTCCCCGCCGGCCACACTAATCGCGATGACCGGCTTGCCGTCCTTGAGAACCAACGTCGGCGTCAGGGTGATCCGCGGTCGCTTGCCCGGCTCTATCCGGTTGGGATGACCCGGCGTCGTGTTAAGAGAGCGAAGCCGGTTGCCGTGTGAGACTCCCGTCTCCGGGCAAATCGAATACGGTCGATTGGCGCTGGGCGTGGCTGCGACCATGTTCCCCCAGCGGTCGGTAACTACACAGGTCGTCGTGCCTCCCACTCCGGGAAGATAGTGCCCCGGAGCCTTGACCGCCTTCATATTGATTGGATCGCCGGGACGCACCTCCGCCGAGGCCCTGGTCATGTCGATCAAAGGCCGACGAAGCCGGGTATAACGGTCGCAAAGCAGTGCCGCCATTGGCACATCGACAAAGAGAGGGTCGCCGTAGTATTCATCCCGGTCCGCGAATCCCAACTTCAGTGCCTCGGTAAGGACATGGACGTAGTCCGCAGACAAATGCCCCATCTTTCGCAGATCAAATCCTTCCAAAAGCCGCAGGGTCTGGCAAAGATACGGCCCCTGCGTCCACGGCCCGCATTTGTACACGGTGTATCCGCGGTATTGCACCTTGACCGGATCCTCTATGCGTGTGACGTGAGCGGCAAGGTCTTTCTTCCGCAGAAAGCCCTTTTCCTTGATATAAAAGGCCTCCAGCGCATCGGCGATGTCTCCCTTGTAGAAACGGTCCCTGGCTGCCTGTAGTTTTTCTTCCCGCGTACCGACGGTATTTATTTCGGTTTCTATCAGTTTACGAAAGGTTTTCGCCAGTTTTGGGTGCCAATCCTTGTCTCCGGCGTCAAGCAGCGCCAGCGAAGGCGCAACAACCTGTTCGAAGGACATGGTTCCGTAAAGCTTCACTTCCGCCACACAGAGGCTCAGGGCGCCCGGAACCGGTGCCGCCTTCATGCCCCCCTTGCCGGGAATGTCGTTCTGATAATACCAGTCCATTGCTTTTGGATCGAGTGGCGCACCGCCCAAGCCGCATAGAACTTTAACCTCTTTTTTGCGAGCGTTGTAAATTATCAACGGTATTTCTGCGCCAATAGCAAAATAGCCAAAATCCGTTACGCTCAGGGCCAGAAGTGTGGCTGCGGCCGCGTCGGCTGCGTTCCCGCCTTTTTTGAGCATGGAAAGACCCGCTGCCACGGCCGGCTTTCCACCGGCTGCCACCGCGCCGCCCTTGCCCGATGCGTGCCAGGTGATCTCTTCGGCAATTACATTCCCGAAAACTATAACCGTTACCAGAGATGCCGTTATCAACAACCGTAGTGTTCCCATAAGAGTTCTCCTGTTATTACATTTCTGTGTATCCAAAGGTCTATCACGTCTCCATTGCCGGGCTGGCTGTATTTGCCTTATTTCCTGAGGTCACCATAGCTGATTAGTTTAATACCCTTTTTGTTAATGGCTTCTTTCACTTTGCGGCTTGTGAAAACGTTGGTGACAACTTCTCGATGGTCAGCAACCTTTTCATAGCCCTTATGGCCCATGGCTCTCATCTCGGGTGTGTTCAGTCCCGGATGCTCAATTAATATCCATGTCCCGGGGGTCAGCTTCCCCACTAAATTTATGAGAGCAGCTTCCCTTTTCTTCAACGTATCCTCGCTGGAACCCCAGTTTCCTGCGTGTTTTACTTTTTGTTCCGTAAGTTTTTCCGAGCCGGGGTGAAGATCGTATTCTTTTGCCAGCCGTTTTACAAGTTTCTTTAAATCCGGCCGGCACGTAGCTGTCCCCATATGTGCCGACAAGTGTGTCACGTTTTTGATTTTCTTGATAGCCAGCTCAATCTGGGCCCGAAGCTCTTTTTCCACTTCTTTAAGTTTTGGATTCGCTTCATAAAAGCCCGTTCCAGAAGGCCATCGATTCCACTCCCTGGTCTGAGGATAGAAATAGCCGTCCTTATTGACCAGGCTGGGAGCGTCCGTCAACGGCCTCCACTTGAAGTTGTCCCATTCGCTTGTTAAGGTTAAGTGAACACCTACATCCAGGCCTGGATTTTCATTGAGCATTTTGACCGCTTCTTCGAACCACGCACAGGGTACCATGACCTCGACTGTTTTCATGATGCCTTGCCGGTAGCTTTGAATGCAGGCTGCGTTCGCAGCGTGGCAACTGCCCATATCGTCGCCACGTATAATCAGCCTTATTTCTCCCTGGCCGCTTTTTTTCCCGATGGCTGCTGTGCCTGAGATGCCGATAAGACAAAATGCAACTGTTGCCAATGATACAAAAAAAGTAAAAGACGGAAACTTGCATCGTTTCATAACGCTCTCCTCGTACAACATTAACCATTTCACATTTGAAATTGCCCAGCTTCACCGCTGTGCTTCGTTTATGCTATTATATTCGATTCATCCGGGAAATCCAGTGGTTATGAACGCTTCTGTGCAGAATATCGCCCACAAAATAAGGGGAAATCGATTGGACAAATGCCCCTTAGTCCCTTAAATGTCTCCGGGAAACACAAAAGCTGTCTGAAAAAGGCGACTTCTCATAAATTCTCATAAAAGAGATGTCGCCTTTTTAAGGAGAGGAGAGAGTATACCAAACTAACTCTTATTATCGAGGCACTCGGTCTCATCTTAAATGCCTTTTGGGAGTTTCTTGGAAAAATTTTGTCTCTTTGGCTGTCAAACGGTTCCTTCTTAACATTACCATCTCCAATTGAGCCGTTTTTTGAAGAGAGGCTGTCTGATACCTCTATAGACGTGATAGTCTATTCTGTGGACACACAACGCTTCTGTCATAGCTCAAGCCCTGGAAGCCTAAGCTTGTGTAAATCAATTAAGTCGAGTGTCGGCTTTTTGCCTCAAACTGAATCGTTACCAACTATTAAGTTATTGCCTTTTATATATAGAAAGAGTTTTGAAAACCGCTAACGTACTAAAACGCAGCGGGGACATGTGGCAAACAGAAATAAGGACATTGCTGATAAGAGAATATTAATTAGGAGAACAAATCATGAAAAGGATTCTGTTGATTAGTATGTTGGTTTCTTTTGTTCTGTGGCTTACCGGCTGCACGGTTGTTGAAGAACACTATGTCCGGCGAGGACCGAGGCTGCATGCACCGCTATCGATGCGAACATACAGGAGGCCAGTGCTTCGGCCAAGAGAGTATCCGGTTCGACACCGCGGGTACCCTTATGGATCGCGACATCGGATAGGCCATTACATACATTAGCGTCCATTTCGGAAATGCGTATGTTGGCTAACCTCAAGGCTGGTTCGGTTATTCTACGAACGTAAAACCGCTCAGAGTTACTCCTGGGATTCTGTGAGCTTAACGGGATGCAGCCGATACTATCCGTTGAATTAAAGCCGGCTCGTTCATTTTTTTGCCTTTGAAATTGGGTTTGATTGGGTTCGTATTGGGTTTGTTTTGGCATTTTATTGGCTTTAATTGGCTTTGTATTGGCTTTGATTGGGTTCGTTTTGGGTTCGTTTTTCCCGTGTTCACCAAGTGTCCTTATTTCATAATCCTTTGTTAATACTTTATTTACGTTCATTTGGTCATCCGGGAAATTGGGTTCGTTTTGCATAATTAAGGAGCAGATTTGTAGAGGATTCTTTACAAGTGTAAAGATGCCGAAGGCATGTAAATAGTTCATTAATCGCGGATTGCACTGATTAAATGGATTTTTTAGCCACAAAAATGTACAAAATGCACAAAGCATATAGACACGAATTGACACGAATTTTTTAGACGCTGATTGCGTTGATTTGCGCGGATTTTGTATTTGCCAGCCGATGCGGACTTGGCAGCGACTTTCTCGATACCAGTATCTGCAAAGCCTGCGGCCAGCGTCCGCTGGGCCATCGGGGATGGCCCGCATAAGAATATGCAGGCCGGCAAAAAGGGATTCTTTATTAGGTGCTTTATAAGCACATAAGTAGCGGTGCCTTATAGGCATGTAAATAACATGCGGCGGAAATACCTTATAAGCAGGTAAATATGACAAAACGGGCAAGTTTCGCTTCAATAACATACAAGAACCGCCTTTTATGAACGAATATATGCTAAAACTTGTCTTTTATGATGCAAAATGATGCTTTTTTGCGTGTATCTGCTGATACTACGACTTGCGGTTCTCCGCTAAATTCCTGCCATTTTTAGGGCGATTGTAATTATACCAAACTTACACAAAATGTTCAATAAATATCGAACTTTTTTAACAAATAAATGAAAAATTATTGCTTTTGTTAACCGCAGATTTCGCAGATTATTACGGATTACCAAGGATTGTTGAGTGGATTATGAAAATTGGTGGTTGTTTGCCGGGCGATGGGGCGATATACTATATGAAGGCTGTTTGAAATCGATGAACGAATTAGGATTGAGAAGAAGAATAGGTGGGTGTCCATAGGTTTTCGGTTCTTAGTTTTTAATTAGGCGTTGTTGTCCAGGACTATATGGTAGCTGCAAAAGAATGGAATCTCCTCAACAATTATTAAATGCTGCATATGAGCGTTTAGGATATGCCGAGGGCGATCTATTGGATGCTGCGGATTCGCCGTCAGATTTCACGTCAGAAAATTGGATAAATAAGGGGGAGTGGTTAGCACTTGCTAAAGATGTTGGGGCCGAGAAAGTATTCTTTGTTGACAACAATCCTGTAATCGTATTTGCCACGACAGTTTCAAACAAGCAACAAGAGAAATTCCGGAAAATATGGAATATGGCAAGGCCGCCATTGCTTTTTCTTGCTTCCCCCGGAGAACTGGCGGTTTATAACCTGAATCATGGACCAGCCAGAGATCAAGCGGAATGGGAAGACACAATCGGAAAACGTCAACTTAATAAAGCCAAAACAATAGCAGAAGTATCAGAAAAACTGCAAGATTTTAGAAGGGAACAAATCGAAACCGGCCGATTATTTGAAGATGAGCGATTCGCTGATGACAAGCGAGCAGATAAAGCACTCATAGCGGATCTGCAAGTTATTCGTAATAACTTATGGAAAACAGGCCTTAAACCCAAGTATGCCCACTCTCTTATTGGCCGGTCGATATTTATACGCTATCTTGAAGACCGAGGAGTTCTTAAAGAAAGCTATTTCAAAAAAGTTACCAGAGGAAAACCTCAGTGGCGGGAGATTCTCAATGCCCCGCTCCCCGGTTCTTTTGTTGATCCTGTGCTTGGTGAGCGGTTATATCTTAGAGTTCTGAGGGATAAAGGTTTCACCTACGCATTATTTGAACAACTCAGCAAAGACTTTAATGGCGACATGTTTCCAGATGTTGATGATGAGAAGGCAAACGTTGAGGCGACTCATTTAAGGAAACTTCAAAGTTTCTTGTGTGGTAATGCTGAAGAACAACAGCTTTTTTTCTTTGCTTATAAATTCGACGTCATTCCGATTGAGCTAATCAGCAGTATTTATGAAGAATTTTATAATACCGACAAGAGCAAAGATGAGAATAATGGTTCGCATTATACGCCCCCTGCGTTAGTGGAGTTTTTGTTAGGCCAGGTTTTATCGCCTGAGTGCTTAGACGAAAAGCCCAGAATCCTTGATCCTGCATGTGGATCGGGGATATTCCTTGTCGAATCGTTCAGGCGCATTGTTCGCCACAGGGTCTGGTCGCAAAATGGAAGGCGACTCAGCGATATTCAACTTAGGAAAATTCTTCGAGAGCAGATTTCCGGTATTGATATTAATGGAGAGGCTGTTCGGATTGCAGCTTTTAGTTTATACCTTGCCTTCATGCATTACCAGAGGCCGCCGGACATTTTAGAACAAATAAAACAAGGCAAAAAGCTGCCCAACCTGAAATATGAAAAAGATAGAATCAGGGATCCCGAACAACAGTATGATATACTACTTGAAGCCAATTCTTTTGATGTAGAGTCCAAAATTGCACATGATGATGTTCTATCCAAATTTAATGAGTCCTGTGCAGATGTTGTTGTAGGCAATCCGCCTTGGGGTTCACCCGGCAACAAAGAGGAAGAAGAAGAAAGCCGCGAAGCAATGAACATTGCCTTGCAATGGTGCGAGAAACAAGAAGGGAAATTACCTGTAGGTGGCAGAGAGTGGTCCCAAGTATTTATTCATAGAGCAATCAACTTGTTGTCTGACAAAGGCCAAGCGGCACTGTTGGTTTCCTCTGGAGTATTGTTTAAAAGCCATGAGAAGAGTCAGGATTTCAGGAAAAAATGGTTAGCGACAACAACCTTACATTCTATTGTAAATTTTGCACATGTTCGTGATGTGTTTTTTAAAGGAAAAGCTCGACAATCAGGCGCACAGTCACCTTTCATTGCTGTTTATTTCACAAAACAAGAGCCTGATTATGACACTTCCTTTAAGTATTGGTCTGCTAAAAAAACCGCAATCGTAAAGGGGATACAGTCCATAATATTAGGCAGTTCTGATCTTAAGCAGTTAAACCAAAATGACGTTTTTGCTAATGATGACTTTTGGAAAGTATATTGGTGGGCTAGCCATAGAGATGCTAACCTGATAAAAACTCTACGGATGGGAATACCATTTGTCAATCTCATTATTAATCGAACCAAGCTTAGTCGTGATGATTTCCGTCAGGGTTTTACGCCAGGAAGTGTAAAGAAAACAGCGGAAAGCAAATTGCGAGATTACAAAGTATTTCCGACAAGAAAGTTTGTGCGGTATGGATCTATTGATAAGTCATTGTTGGGTATTGTTCCCGAGAAAGTTCACCGTTTTGGCAGCATGAATGTCTATGAAGGTTGTAGATTATTAGTTAAGCGAGGTATAACGGAAAGCAAAGAACCTAAAGGACAAATAATAGCAAAACTTACTTCTATACCCTTTTGTTTCAATAATTCGTTTCATGGGGTACGCCTTTCTGATTCTGCAACATGGGAAGGAAAGGTAGTGTTAGGGATTTTTTGGTCTTCTCTTGCAAGGTATTATTTTTGGTTAACCGCAGGCTCCTGGATATGGCATAATGAGATTCACTTAGAAGATATACAACAGATGCCAATTCGACTTCCTGAAGATAAGAAATTGTGTAATCGAATTATCGCTATTGTAGGAAAGCTACAGGCTATCAAGTTAGTAAATGACGAGGATAATCTTTTTAATCAAACATTGAGCAGCCTTGAGCATGATCTTGATGAGGCGATTTATGATTTGTATGAATTAAACGAGGCGGAGCGGGACCTTATCAGGGACATGTGCGAATACGGCCTTAACCTTTTTTACAATAATGTTAAGAGCAAGGCCGTAAAACCGGTTGAAGCGAATAGACCTGCCAGCAATTGTGGTGTTATTAAAGATGTTCCAACTCGTCGAGATTGGCAAAAGGGATTCGAAGGGTATATAAGAACATTCCTGGGGATTTGGAATCGGGAACTTGGGCCCGATGGTGAATTTCGCTGGCAGTTAATTCGGCCCGGCAAAAACATACCAATGGTTGCAATGGTATGTTCAACGCAAGACAAAAAGAAACCTCTTGGGCCTGTGAAAGAGTCTGAAACGGCGCAATGGCACAAAGTCTTAAGGAAGCTTGACAAAACGAAACGTGCGCCGGTTAGCAAAAGAGTATATATTGATGGGGAAGTGCGTGCTGTTTCTGATACTGACATCATGATTATCAAACGCAATGAAAGACGGCTATGGACGCGAAGTATGGCGCGTGAAGACGCCGAAGCAACATTGCTACAGGCAATACATTTACAGGAAAGTCGTAGGGGGCAAGTTTGACCAGGCCACATCTAAGCGAAATTGATTCCTGGGCCAGTTTTGAAACCAGAATATTAAAAGTGATTGTGTCAGCACTTGAGATATTGAGAAATACAAAACGTGGTTTAACAAAGGAAAACGAAGATAAACTGAACTACGAACTGTATTTGTGTATGCTTGACGCTGTTCGGGAGTTAGGCGGCGAAGATAGTGGGATAGACTCACCTCCTGTTTATGAATGTATAAATCAGCCGCTCGAAGGGGAAGAACTTCTTGATGTGGCGCGAAAGAAACGCCCGGATTTTCAATGGGGGTATATTGATCATTTGGAGCCTAACCCAAGGAAGAGTGCAAAACACTATTATATTGAATGTAAAAGATTAGGTACGCCAATACGAAGCGATTGGGTATTCAATCAGAATTACGTATTACACGGCGTGTTAAGATTCGTCAAGCCAGAGTGTAAATATGGCAGAGCATCTTCATCAGGAACGATGATTGGATATATCCAGAGCATGGAAGAAGAGGATATTTTAACTGAGGTGAATGAAGAAGCATGCAATAGTGATATACCTGCAATTAAATTGAGCCCCAAAGGCTGGAAAAAGAAAGGCGTAAGCAGATTGGAGCATAAGTTTAGTCGTCCCAAAGTGCTTCCTACGCATTTCACATTACGGCATTTTTGGTTGGATTTACAATAGCCACTAAAACATACAGCCCACTCAATACGCTATAAGAAATACAAACCCGCGCAATACCCTTCGACTACTTCGACAAGGCTCAGTGTAAACTCAAGGGGCAGGCTATATAAATGATTAATGATGATTGATTATTGATTAATTTTTTGAGATTCTTCGGTGCCTTATAGGCACGTAAGTATGCGCTCAGAATGACAAAAACCTAAGCGCAGCTTGATGTTTATTTGGAAACTGGTGCTGATGTCAAGTTGGAATCGGATTGGGAGTCTATCGAAGAACAAACAATGCCCGAATGCCGCAGCAGAATTGTTCTCGGTGCAGCAGTTACTATTCTACGAATCTCAACTCGGCAAAGTCCTTGTCAGAAGTTCGACGGATCCAATCTGTAAGATGCTGCGCAAGCTGGCGGCTAATCCGGCGGTGTCGGGGGGATTCAGCAAGGTTCTTCATCTCAAAGGGATCTGCAGAAAGGTCGAATAGTTGGACCAGTTTCGCGTGTGACTGGTCAGTCTTGAGAAAAGCAGCTTTGTGAGTATCGGTGCGTACGGCCCGCCAGGGTGATTTGGCGAACAAGCCGGGATCGTAATCGCGGCAGCCCAGTTTCGGGCATTCCATAAAAATGCACTTGTGTCGCGGATAGCGGTTCCTCTCCTGCAGCCAGGCAGCAAGGCTGACACCATCAAACTCAGATACATCGAGCTTCATCAGTTCGACGATAGTAGGCACTACGTCCACGAGGCTGCTCATATCTTCGCATATTCGCCCGCCGCCGATCGTTCCTGGGTAGCGTATGATAAAAGGGACACGGCTACTTTCCTCCTGGGGACGGCGCTTGTAGTGTTGCCCGTGAGAGAGCATCATGTCGCCGTGGTCGGCCATAAATACAACAATGACATCTTGTGATAGTCCAAGCTTATCCAGTGTGTTCAACAGACGTCCCAGATTCCAGTCGAGGTTCTCGATCATGGCGTAGTAATAGCAAAGGTCTCTGCGAGCTTGCTGATGAAACCGTGTTGGAACGTTTAGCCGCAGCTCGATATTCTCCGGCTTGTGTCGAGCCAAATCTTCCGGCTTGACCTGTTCAAGTGGAAAATGCGGCGGTCCCCACGAAAGATCCAGATGCCAGGGGACTGCGGCATTGTTTTCAATGAACTTGATGGCAAGGTCTGTCTGAACGTCGGGTTCGTATGCGCCCGGCGGGAGCTGAATAGGCGTATCGGAGTCTGTGTAATATCTGGATTGGAAATATTTGTGCCCATGTTCGAAGCCTGCCCAGTACTGAAAACCTCTGTGATGCTCGGGCGGCACGAACGCATACTCAGCCAAACGCCCCGGGCTGAAATTTCCGTAAAGGTGCCACTTGCCGATATGGCCGGTTTTGTAGCCGGCCGCCGAGGTGATTTCCGCTATGCACCGGACATCATCCCGGAGGCGCATATTGTTGTTCGATACGCCCGCATTATGCGGGTAGAGGCCGGTCATCAGCGAGCTGCGAGCGGGGGAACATAACGGTGAGGGTGTATACATACGGCTAAACCGAACACCTTCAGCAGCGAGACGGTCCATATTTGGCGTAGACAAGTTGGGATTGCCGCTGCATGACATTGCCATTTCACGCATCTGGTCGGCATATACAAAAAGGAGATTTGGGCGCTTGAGGCGCGTAGATATCGGAGCACTTACATGGCAGCCCAGTCCCCAGCCCAATGCGCTGCCGGCAACTACAGCACCGGCTTGCTTCACGAAGTCACGGCGACTTATGGACAGGTGCTGGCCTGCGGATTGTGATATGTCAGGATCTACCATTATAATATCCTTGCTTCGTCTCATACAGGCTTAGAGCCTATCCGAAACATATTTGCTCATTCGGTACTCATCAGTTCTGTGATTGGCGTTGAAATTGAAATGCGTACAAATCCGTATCCCGCAAAACAAAACGCAGCCGAATCGGTCTGCCGGCCAACTCGCCCACAGTGCTTTTGCCGTTCCATTTCACAACGCGATTGATCTCATTGGCCGTATAGATTTGGTCACAGTCTTCGAGTGTGTATCGAGGGATTGGCTTCTTGTCCTCGTCCAGGATCTCAACCTGTACCTGGCCAACTCCAGATGTATCGACATTCAGCACCAGTCTGTCACCCTTAAAAATCAAAACAGGGGTCAGGAACTGGCCACCGGTATAATCGGCCTTAATCGAGACAAACCCATCTCGGCGAATGACCAAACGGCTGATGCTATGTACCTCAGTCTCCGGCGCTCCACCAACCCGACGCAGTATGCGCTTGTTTCGTTCTCTGTTTTGGTCTTCCCTGTCCCAGCCGTGTAGCGTATTGCTGCCGTAGTAGTACATAAACATCTCGTTTTCACTGACACCCGGTACAACTCCATAGGCCATATAGATGCTCTTGGAATCCCATTGATCTTGCATACCCAGCTCCACAAAGGCACGCCTGTTGTATCTTTGCCAGGAGATGCCGTCCCGGCTCGCAGCGAACCGCGCATCTAATGAGCCGGCGTTAACCGGTTGGCCCTTGCGGAAGTCTTTTAGAAACATCGTGTAATGAAAATACTCGGATGGAAACATGTAGTAGGCGTCCTGCGCCCACGGATACTTGAAGGTTCCATTTGTATAAAAATCAGCTACCTGGATTTTTTCCTTATTGACCGGGTCATCACCATCAAATCCCAGCACAACAGAGCAATCTTCGACATCGGGGAACCGGGACAGGTTTTTGGATTCGCACCGTGCCACACTCCGGCCCGGCGAACCAAAAGGACGGAGATTGCGCCGCACATAGGCAACGTACCTGTTAATGCGTTCATCCCAGAATATTACGTTCTGTGAATCGAGGTGATGTTTTTCGCCGCGGAACTTCAAAATATCGCGGTGCGTCAGCTTCCAGTGTACCCCGTCGCCGGAAGAGAATATATGCAGGTATTTGCCAAGCTCCTGCGGATTTGAGACAAGGCGAAATCTCTGGTCCGAAGGTGCATGAGGGTCCAGGAAGACCATACAGCCGTGAGTAGAACCCTTAATGCCGCCGAAACCGTGGCCCAGTACGATGTTGTTTTTACGTGTGCCGTAGATTTCCACAAGGCCCAGGTCGGGCTTTTGCCAATGTATGCCGTCACTCGACCTTGCGTATGCTATGCTCCTTACCGGCACGGCGTTGCTGTCGGCTCCGCCATATACGGTGTACCACATGTGATAGGTTTTGTTTTCGTATAGTACTGAGTGGTACTGGCCCATCCTTTGCTCCCACGGGCGTTCACATGCAATGACTATTTGTCCGGTCTTACGGGGTTTGTGAACGAAAAGTTCCACGCCGCGGGGCTCCTGCACAAAGCGTCCATCGATGAAAACCTGCCTTTGGTCGCCGATGGCCAGTGGAGGCTTTGCCTGGACTGGGGCCGCCCAAAGTAAGGCAAAAAAGAGTGATTTCAGCACAATCTTTGCGTTTACCATCTGTATTTTCCTTACGGTAATATCTGATTTCTCATACATTATTGTTACAAACCAAGTCAAACCAGGTACATCTCTCACACTTATATGTATCTTTCCTGCCGAATGCTGAACCTCAGATTTTTCAAAGCGATTTCCGCAGACATCTCTCAAGGTAGTCCCGGGCACGATTGATCTCTGCGGTAACCTCTGCCGTTGTTGGCATAATGGGTATTCCTCGTGGAACCGGATGCATAAAAACCTCGGTCCAGCCTTTGTAGTTGATTTCCTTCAGCGCAGCAACGATAGGAATAAAATCCAGTTTGCCGCGCCCCGGTAACTGCATCAGCTCCTGCTTCTTAGGCAGTTTTTTATGGCAGCCCATTCCATATTCCCAGGCATAGAAATGTATGAGGCACTTGCCAAGGTCTTTAATCAGCCTCGCAATCAACTTCGGGTCCTGCGGCAAATGGTACGGAGCCAGTGCGATACCAATATGCCTGGAAGGGGCCAACTCCGCAAACCATCGAATTGAGTCCGGTGAGTGAATCAGGCTGTTACCGTGGTTTTCTATCCCGATGGCGTTGCCGGTTTTCTCAGCAGCGGCGATATGAGGTTTCATCTTCTCGAGGAATTCTTTGATTGCGGCCTTCAAAGCATCTCCTTTAAGATTTCCCGGCCCCCTGCTGCCGCAGATGACCATCGAGCCTCCAAGTCTCCTGGATACACGCAATTCTTTCTGCAGGTTAAATGGGCCCAGGTCATAATGTGTCAGGATACCGAGCTTGACGCGATGTTGCTTTAGCATCGCCTCGAACTGCTGATGCCCCATTGCTTCAAGCTGTTCTCGATGGTTAGCATGACTTTCGGGCCAGATGTCGACATACTCGGCTCCAGCCTTGCGAACCTCCGGTAAGACATCAGCGAGGCTCAACCGGCCATACATACTTGATGCGACGATGTATCTAAGCCGGAAAAAACTGCCGCTACCAAAAAGTGTTGTCGGCGCCAGCCCGGCAGCCGCCAAGCCAATCATACGTTTAAAAAAATCACGACGATCCATTTCCCGGCAATACATTTTATACTTACTCACCCTAATTGCTCAAAGACAACACTGTAGACACAGAAGAATCTGATAATCAATCCTATCCTGAAACAGTTATTAAGTCACCAAAAAAGATTGCGTAAAAACGCCGAATTGGTAGAATTAAATAATGTGAAAAGTTGATATAGAATTAGCTGCAGCAATCATAGGAGACCGAAGGTGAAAATCAGAAGAAAATATATAGTATCAATTCTAACAATTCTGGCCATCAGTTCCCTTACAGAACAAGGAGTTATCTACGGCCTGGATAGCTCCAACGCATCGATGGAGTTATCAGCCGAGGTACTTCGCGACAAGATTCGAGGGGGCCTTCTCGGCCAGATCCTGGGTAATCTCAATGGAATCCCACACGAAATGAAATACATTAACCAGCCGGGTAATGTGGAAAAATATACTCCCGGCCTCCCGGAGGGTGCTCGAACAGATGACGACACAGACCTGGAATGGGTCTATATCGTCGCAATGCAACGCCATAACACGATTATGCTGCCGCCTCATCTGATTGTGCAATTATGGAAAGAGCGAATCAACAAACGTATCTGGTGTTCCAATCAATATGCGCGCCAGTTGATGGATATTGGATTTGAACCACCGCTAACGGGCAACATCGTATTAAACCCCTGGGCTGACTTTAATATTTCCGGTCAATTCATTTGCGAAACGTTCGGCCTTCTTGCTCCCGGGATGCCCCGGACTGCGGCAAAAATCGGTTTAAATTATACCCGTGTTACTATCGATGCAGAGCCCGCCCAGACGACACAATTGTTCACGACGATGATAGCAACCGCTTTCACAACAGACGATATCGATAAGATTATTGATGCAGGCTTAAATGCGGTCGACACAAAGTGCGCTATTCGGCAAATTGTCAACGACGTTCGCCGGTGGCACCGTTTGCATCCAGACAACTGGCGGACTGCAAGGCAGCTTGTGAAAACCAAATATAGCCGTCATAACGGCGCCATGCGGGACAAAAACGGATACGAGCTCAACACCGCCTCCACAATTGCAGCTTTGCTTTACGGCAGGGGAGACCTCGCCGAGACTTTGAGAACAGCCTTTAACTTTGGCTGGGACGCAGACAATAATGCCGCCACGTCAGGCACCATCATCGGGGTAGTCAAAGGTTATCGCTGGATGATGTCACAGGGATGGCAGATTGTCGACCGCTACCGCAATACTACCCGTGATGATATGCCCATGGATGAAACAATCACCAGTTTTGCCGACCGGATCATCGACTTGGCCGAGCGCGTCATCATCGACCATGGAGGACGAAGAGAAAATGTTGATGGCCAAATCATCTATCGCATACGCCTGGAAAAGCCGGCAAATATAGAGCCGCTGGCCGACTTCACCGAGCAGGCTTCTCGGCTGCGTTCAGATATGAAATCCGAGATTGAGGGAACCATAATCAATGGAGGCGACGACCAAAAACTTGCCTTTGCCGCTTATATGGCAATTTGTCTTGATTTAGCTCCAGACCTTAGACAAAAGCATCCCAAAAAATGGGCCAAAGCTCTGGAGGCATTAAACCAACGCCC
The DNA here is from genome assembly GCA_019456145.1 of Planctomycetota bacterium. Classification (GTDB taxonomy): domain Bacteria; phylum Planctomycetota; class Phycisphaerae; order Sedimentisphaerales; family Anaerobacaceae; genus CS2-K091. The sequence goes on along the minus strand of VRUL01000018.1, from coordinate 56,732 downwards.
CAAGGTGGCTCAAGTCCTGTTTTTTCATAGCCCTTTCCCTGCCGGTGAGCAACTTCGGGAAAAGGCCATTGCCGCAGGGCTCAAGAAGCCTGAAAACAGGATTAAAATCTGGTAGACTCCTGAAGCCGCTCGGATTCTTTAGTTACTCAACATCTTATACAATATTCACAACACATCGCTGCCGGACAAAAGCGCGAGTAATATATCTCCTGCGCGCATAATATCTAATGGAAACCGGCATCGCAGAAGGTTTTTCAAGAGAGTAATCGCAATCCAACATAAGGTTAGGTTGTTATTTTACATAACTTTTACTTTGCCTAAGTGGTTGTTGTAAATGTAATTAGGGTAAGATGAAGGAAAAGTTCAATAAAAACGTACTGTTGTCGTCAACCATTGGACAATTGAGACGTCTAATATATAGATGGCTTTGTTTAGCCCGGATTTTGAGTCCAAAGTAAACTGCAATCAAGCTTTTATAGGAGAAAAAAGATGAACAATCGTATGACAAAAAAGATGAGAATCGTAGGTGTAATGACTATTTTGTTGGCAATAGTCTTCATCTCACACGCCTGGAGTATAGACACAGCGGAAGTTGCTCCATCCGATGAGCCCCAGGTAACTCAAGGTGCTTTGCGGGCGGTGAATGAGGAGGGCGAGGTGATTTTGGAATTTCCACTTAAACATACATCTGTTTATGCCCAGATTTCCGGGTTCCTGGCCCAGGTAGAGGTAAAACAGCATTTCCACAATCCTCATAATGAAAAGATTGAGGCGGTCTATGTTTTTCCACTGCCGGAAAATTCCGCCGTCAACGAGATGATAATGGTGGTGGGCAAGCGCAATATCTACGGAGAGATTCATAAGCGCGTGGAGGCCAGGCGGATCTATGAACAAGCAAGGGCCGCAGGCAAGCGTACGGCTCTGCTCGAACAAGAAAGACCAAATATCTTTACCCAGTCTGTTGCGAATATTCAGCCCGGCGAAGAGATTGTGATTACTATCCGTTACGTGCAGGCACTCAAATATGACCGCGGTGTTTATAGATATGTTTTTCCTATGGTTGTTGGCCCGCGATTCATTCCGGGTGCTCCGACTGGAAAAAAAGGCATCGGCTGGGCACACGATACAAATACAGTGCCCGATGCCTCCCGTATCACTCCGCCCGTGCTTAAGCCCGGCCGAAGAAGCGGACACGACATCAGCCTCACTGTTAAGCTGGATGCCGGCCTGTCTATTGAGGATTTGAATTCAAAATCACACGATATAGAGCTAACGGACGAGGACATAGGAAAAGCCACAGTGAGCATAATGGCGCAGGATACCATTCCCAATAAGGACTTTACCCTTGAATACAGCGTTGCTGAAGATAAACCCCGCAGCGCTTATCTTACCCATTATTCGCAACAGGGGGGATATCTCTTGTTGATGATTCAGCCGAGCACCGAAAGCGTGACCCAGAATCTCGAACCAAAGGAAATATTCTTCGTGGTGGATTGCTCCGGCTCGATGAGCGGCTATCCTATACAGAAGGTCAAAGAGGCAATGTACCATTGTATTCAGGGAATCAGTCCTGATGATACCTTCCAGATAATTCGTTTCTCTTCAAATGCGAGTGCATTTTCACCCAAGCCGGTTCCTGCAACCCGCCTTCATAAGGAAGAGGCCCTGGATTATATTCAGGCCCTCTACGGAAGTGGCGGTACCAGGATGATTGAAGGCATAAAGGCCTGTCTTGACTATCCGCGCGTACCCGAGCGTCAACGGATTGTCTTTTTTATGACAGACGGCTTCATCGGCAACGACGATCAGATTCTGGCGGCGATAAAAGAAAAAGTAGGCACTACTCGACTCTTTTCCTTCGGTGTAGGTTCTTCACCGAATCGCTCTTTATTAGAGCGTATGGCCCAGGTTGGCCGCGGCACATCCCAGTATATTCGACAGGACCAGGACCCACAGCCGGTAATAACCGATATGATTTCTAGGATTTCCAAGCCTTATCTTACCGATGTCGAGATCAACTGGGGAGGTCTTGCTGTTACCGATGTCTATCCAAATCCTATTCCAGACCTTTACTCGGCTCAGCCGCTTATTCTCTTTGCACGTTACGATGCGGTGGGAGAGGCAACGGTTTCCCTTAGAGGAAGGATTAATGGCGAGCCTTATGAAGAAAGGATATGGATTTCGCTTCCAGATTGGAATCCCGATAACGGTTCCCTGGCCTCAGTATGGGCCAGAGAAAAGATAAAATACCTGATGCTGGAGCAACTTGGCGGCAGGATGAAGAGCATAGAGGAAGATGTTACTAATCTTGCCCTTGAGTATAATCTTATGTCCCAGTACACATCTTTTGTTGCTGTTGATGAAGTTATTCCCGAAGGAAGCGATACCACACTTCCCAGGACCATTGCCATTCCCGTACCGATGCCAGAAGGAGTAAGCTTCACCGGTGTGTTTGGACCTCCAGGCGGCTATCCGGGAGATTATGTAAATGGAGCTGGATTAATGTTAGGCGAGGCCAAAGATGGCCTTGCACTCCGCCGTCAACCGATGTCTTTAGGCTCACGGCTGAATGCCCGTGGCAGCCGTAGTTTTGGAGTCTCAACGTTCCAACCGGCTTTAGCACCTGTGAAAAGCTCGGAAGCGGCGAGATCATCAAGGGCACTTTCAACTTCACGCTTTTCCGGAGGTTATCGAGCGTGGTATGATTCGCCCTTGCAGCAAAAGAGAGAAGGACTTGGCCTCTTGCTTTATGCAGATAAAGAAGAAAGCGAATATCTACAGCAAGGCCATAAAGGCTTGTCTGTAAGGGATAAAGATCTGTATAGCACCCTTAGCCAAGTCTACTATGGACAGAAAATAGATGAAGCAAAGGCAAACGGGATTCTGAAGAAATTGTTGAGCAGCAAGAATGGAGCTGAGGTGGCGGTGGGATTAAACTTCCTTACCACTCTTACTCAGCAAAAGGTAAAGATTGATGAAGTACATATCACAAAGGCGATAAAGTTGGCCACCGAGGGCGAGAACGAACACATCCGTTCTCAGGCGCTGGTAGCTGTCTATACTCTTAAACAACCGGTTCCTCTGGATATTCTAAGGCAAACGGCTAAAGATAAAGACGCTACTGTTCGAATGCTGACCGCCCATGCCCTGGCGGATAAGAAGCTGGGAAAAGAAGCCGAGCGCCTGATTGCGGCCCTTGTAACAGATAAAGACCAGAAGGTTGCTGCTTTAGCTATAAAGGCAGGGACAAAGGCACGAAAGATGAACAGCCTTATTCCTGCTCTCTCAAATATCCTGCTCAAGGCCGATTTCAATCAGCAGTATTTTGCCGTTTTAGAGGCAGGCTTGGGCCTTGCCCGATTAGCTGAAGCTGAGCCGACGGTGAAAATAAAAGTCCAGAAAATCTTCATCCAGGCGCTGGATAAGGATTATCCAGTATCTGTGGGCAAAGAGAAGCTTAACCTCAAAAAGGCAATCAGCCTGATAGCTCTCAAGGCGCTTGCCGGATACAATGGAGAAGATGCGTATTCTGGTATTCATAAGCTCGCTTCCGATGGTGATAAGGATGTTCAGACGCTGGCAGTTTGGGTCCTGGCCGGCTATAAAAAGGCGGCTTCCTACCTTTACCAAAATGTCCTGAGTAAAGAATCATTTCTTGATAGGCCGGAGTTGCTGGCCACGGTAGTGCAGCATCTGCGGGGCTATGAGCCGGGAGACGATTTCTATGCTGCTGCGCGGAGACTATTGAAAGATAAGAAAGTCGCCGGCCGGTCCCACGCTGTACTGAGGGTTGTTCTTGCAGAAGCGCTGTTTGACCGGGGTAATAATAAGGATGTCCAATATTTGATTTCTCTTTTGAGAAAAGACCGTGACTGGAAAGTCCGAAGGGCGATTCTTGCCCGGCTGGCGAGTCTGAAAAAAGAGAAGGTGTTGGATACCGCCATCGAGGCGCTTGAAGATCCACACCCTGTGATCCGGCAATTAGCTCTGGCAGAGGCTGTAGCAGCAACGGCAAAGAAGGGTAAAAGCGCTGCTTACCTTGATAAACTATCGCAAAATCCCACGCCGGCCACCTGTGATGAGATATTGGTGGGCGAGGGATTGAGCTCAGATTTATCTTTGCTGACTCTTGAAAAGCTCCGAAAGATCCTGATTGGCCGGGGGGCCAAGATCGGCTGAACTCTTTTTTAAATATGGAACTCATTTTGGCCTGCTCTCCAAAACCGGCACGACTTTTCGGAGAGCAGGTCATTTTTATTGGATTAAAGATAAAAGATTGGGTTTGTTTCCGGCTACGCCAGAGGCTACGCCGCGACAAGTTGGGTTCGTATTGGGTTTGTTTTGGCATTTTATTGGCTTTAATTGGCTTTGTTTTGGGTTCGTTTGGGTTCGTTTTGGGTTCGTTTTTCCCACTTGACCAAGTGTCTATTTGTACATAATCCTTTGTTAATACATTATTTACGTTCATTTGACTTTTTCGGAAATTGGGTTCGTTTTGCATAATTAAGAGAGCTGATTTGTAAAGGCTTCTCTACAGATGTAAAGGGGCCGAAGGCACGTAAAAATAAGGAGTAAGGAGTAAGAAGTAAGGAGTAAGGAGGGGAAAAGGGTGCCTTATAAGCAGGTAAATAGTTCATTAATCGCGGATTACGCTGATTTGACCCCTGCCTAAGAATTGCAGGGGCAGGCGGATTGTTTAGCCACAAAGGACACGAAGAACACGAAGAAAAATTAGACAAGATAACAGGATTAACAGAGATTATAGAGGTTTTTGGCCGGGTAAAAACGGTTCTTGTTAGTCGTAAAGATGCATAAAATGTACAAAAGAGAGCAAAAAATGACAAAAAAAGTGTTTTATTAGTCATTAATACACCTTTTTGATTTATTATACCCACTTTCACAGGCACAAGTACCTAAGGCACAAGTTTACGATTTTCTATTGATTATTGAGTATTCACTGACGATTAATTTACAAAATGGCTCCCTGCCCCCTGCCTAAAACCTGCTGGGGCAAGCTACTGCATGCTGGGATTCGTGTATCTGCTGATACTACGACTTGCGGTTCTCCGCAGAATCTTAGACTATATACTCAAGATTCAAGACTACAGACTTCTTATTGCTCGGTTTTACATTCTAAATTCTCAATTCTATATTACTGTTTGTATTATACCAAACTCCCCCGGAATGTTCAATAAAAATCTAACATTTTTAAGAAAATAATTTGCTCGATGCTGGATGCTAGATACTCGAAAAAAGTTTTACCGCAGATTTCACGGATTTTGTTATTGGCGGCAAGTGCGGAGTTGGATAGTCGTGAGTTGAAAGAACTATGGCCGGACACCTTTAATTATCACCCGCAGTAATCAAAATTGGTTTTCAGCAACTTCGAATATCACACCTTTCAGAGGCCAAACCTTTTTAATTTTTTCGATTGGAATAATGTCCGGAGTATATGGCTCAAGCGGGTTTGCACTAAAAAGTATCCAGTTATCTTTCTTAGGATAGACCCTTTTTATTTCGTTACCAACAGATCCTTCTTCAGTCTCAATTACAGCTAATCCACCCGACTCAATCTTACAGCATTTGGGAGCCATGCCTACCTCTACAAGAACCTTTTGGCCTTTACGGGCTATGGGTTCTATGCTGTCTCCTTCAACAGCAATTATTTTCTTATTTTCAAAATAAGAAGGATCAATATTTTTGCATGGATGCCACTCATTACCATTTATAATTTCCATATCACAGTGTCTGCATGGGTCATAAAGAACACCTACAACTCTGTGCAGTGAAAGTGTTTTTCTGTCAACTTGCAAAGGAGCCGTTATCTTAAGGGGATTAATCGAGTAAAGAAAAGCACTGTCATCATTAAATGAAATCCGCCTAAGGTACTTTTCCTGCTCCCTGGATTCCCCAACAACCAAATCACCATCGGCCGGCATATCATCTGAATCTGACAATAAAATACACTGCCCGCATCTCGCGATTGGGTCAAAGGTATTGCCGGTCACATGAACACAAGCAAACTTCCGTATAACGACATTGGCTTCTTGTACGGACTCATCAATAACCCATGATTCAGGCCTTGCTGCGGCTCGCCCAATCATGGATATACTGATGCCATCGTTAAATATTATGTTTAACGCAGCGTTAGCTTTGCCTATACTATCTTTAATGACATTGCCTCTCAATTCTTTTGCTCTAAGCTTTTTCAAATCCCTTAACTCAACCCTAAAGGCCTTTTTATCAAAATCAATATTGAATAGAAATTCCATTATCTCAGTAGCCTGCTGACGAACATCTTCTGAATTGACAGTGTTATACTGCGGGTGATGTTCAGGATTCAGAGCTTTCCGATATTTGTCCAATTCAGCAAATGTTGACGCACTAATAACCTGATTATCTTTAAGGCCTATAAGTACTGGTCTTAGTTGTTCAGCGACCAAATCTAATTCCAAGATTTGCTTTCGAAACATTATTCTGATATGGTTTTCAAAGAATACTCGGATTTTCATTCTTGGATCGTCTTGTGTTTGACGATTAATAAATTGTATGATTTTGTCACAACGCTTTTCGTGGACATTCTGGCAAAGTTGTTCCTTGTCCATCTCGTCAATCAAGCATGTATGTTCGAATTTTTTTATCTTGAAAAGCTTAGCCGAGTTTCTCAACTCATAGTATCTTTTGATAAAATTAGGATAATGAGTAAGAATTATCATTTGGGCTGTATCTTTCGACAGCTTACTAATCAATTGAATTATACTTGTTATACGGTTATCATCAAAACTAGTACTCGGATCATCTAGCATTATAATGCTTTTATCAAGTTCTTCCGTGGATTTAAGTTGTACTTTCGCAAGGAATATAGATAGTGCTAAAGCTCTTCTGTCCGATTCGCTGAAAACTACAGATATTTTATCTTTAGGGATAGGCATATCTTTATATACCACAGAAACACCGTATATTTTCCTATTACCTTTGTCGTTTGTCTCTTTCTTCAATTTAAAATCATTGCTTCCTAATTTCTCGAATATTTTATTAGTCATTTCGAAATAGGTCTCAACATACTCTCTTTGCGAATCCTCCATTTTTGTTTGAGTGGTTGTTAGTTCATTTTTCAGCACAACTATTTCACCCTCAATTTTCTTGTATTTTTCACAATCTCCATCCTGTTCGAGCCGAGCCTCCTTCTTCTTCAACTGAGCAATTTCTTCCTCTAGTTGCTGTATATATTGTGTTTTTTTATCGGTCCGAAGATCTTCCTTGAAGATAAAAATTTGCTTTATAAGTTGTGCAGTCAGATTCTGGGCACTACGTAGCTCAGTGTAGTATTCACGTATGAGCTGTGCTCTGAAATTTGTCGCATTAAAGTCAAGCGGTGTTGCTGACATGTGAGGAGCCATTGTCTTCTGCTTAATGGTGGATCTGAGTGATTTGATCAAATCCAAGAACCCCCCCTTTGTTTTTGTCTCTAATTTCTGAAATCGATTCACCGATTTGTCATATTCTAAAAGAGTACCCGCAAACTCATCGCCAGTAATCATACTGCTATAGTCCTTGAGTATTGAAAGATTAACAAGTAATGATTTGTATACATTCAACTCAATGCTTTCCAATGATTCCATACATCTCTGTAAGCCACCGATGCAAATAGTAGTGAATTTCTCATATTCATCACTAAAGTATGAACGATAAGCTGATATTAAATCTTCAACAGTTGTTAAGTCTTGACTACAGAAAGGACAGTTATTGCTACTATCTTTTTGAATATCAATTCCTTGTTTGAGCCAACTATTAGCTAAGGTTGAATCCTTTGTATTCTTCGCTAGATGCATCTTTATTTTCTCAAGAGCATCTTTTTGTAGAGATTCGAAGCTATCCTCCAAAAACTTGTTAATATATTTTACCAATTTCTTAATTCGGTAACCATTGAACGATATCCTTGAGGGCTCCTTTTTCTCTATAATCCCAGCAACGTTAGTTAATAGCTTTCGCTCTTCAAATAGTATTTCTTGTTTTGAGGTAATGCCATTTTTGATTTGATCTAGTTGCTCTTCAACTTCTAAAGCAATAAAAGCCTCTATTTCATTAGGCGTCTTCCCCTTGACGAAAGCAGGTATGCTGTTGACAAGCTCTTTGTTCTTTTCACGTCTATCCTTCTTTAGTTGTTCAATTGTATTTGCAAGCCTGACACCCTCTGCCCCAAGTATGAAGTTTGTAAAATTCACCTTATTGGGTCGCTCAAAGCTGAGTCCAGTAAATACATTATCATGAATAAATGATTGCCCAAATACTTCCAGATGCTCATTCGTTGTATTTGCTTGCCATCGACCATTTTTAAATATGATAGATTCTTCGGTTGATTCTAAATCTGCGCTAACTGATATCTCAACTATTTGAGGCTGAGCATTTTGTGGAATCGTTTTTCTGTTCTTAATTAACTCGGGATTATCTTGTGACAACGATTGAAAGATATCGCATAGAGTTGACTTACCATACGTATTAAGGCCGTAAATAATCGTTGATTTATCAAAACCAAGCGGCGCACAATTGGCGTCACTAAATACGCCAACTTGTGATATCCTTTTAATTCTTTTTATCATTATTTCATCTTGCTTGTTCTACATACAATTTACATCCAGCTTTCTTCGCTTAGCCATTTAGCTAAACATTTAGCATCTCCTTCAGGTATTCTAAGTTTTTCTACATATCTGGAAAAATGGCCTGAAGGTCTGAATGTACAACAAGTGCTATTTTGCATTAGACAAAGCAAAAATAAATCTGTATCTTTGTCCCACATTCCCTTTAGCTCTGTATCTTTGAGGGGAAAAATAACAAGTTCCAAACCGGTTCCATTACCCAAATCAACATCGCCTACAAATATTTCATTTAGCATATTTGACTCCTTTTGTTAAAAGAAACTATAACTCTCTCGAACTAAGCTTATACAGTGATGTCATCACCAACGTGTTCTGGCGAGGCACCAATTCCCGTCAAATAGTTCGTAGATAGTCGTTAGTATATAGTATTTAGCCGTTCCCGACCTGTCAAATGTTGATAGTAAAAACAGTTGCCGGTTGCCAGTATTCAGGTTATTAACCCGCTCAATAAATTGAGGGGCTAAGTAAGTTTTTTAACCCCGCACTTACGTTTGGGGCTCTGTTGCTCTTATGTCGAAGAAGTAATCGTTTCCTGGATGTCAATCAAGCCATTATGGGCAGAGAATAGCATAGACCTTGTCAAAGTTCAAATAAAATTCCCCCCGGCACAGGGGTGGGGGTTATATAAAAAGAAAACCCCCCAGCACAAGGGTGGGGGGCTAATAATATTAAAAATCAAAATGAAAATATGAAAAAATGCTGAGAGGGGCGACCACATGGGGTCGCCCGTACGTTTGCCGTGCTTGACAACATCGCAATGTGTGATAGAATGATAAGCCATGATGTTTTCTCAAGGAGTCAGAATTACAGTTAACATGGAAGGACGGGGAATGGCATGACTACAAAAAACCGAACCAGAACCGTATTGGCGCTGGCCGTCGTGGCGATGGCGTTGCTGGTCCCTGCCGCCGCTACCAGGGAGATACCAGCACAGTTACCCGATCCCGACACAAAACCACCTGTCACCAATAAACCGGTTAAGGTGTACATCCTGGCGGGCCAGTCCAACATGGTGGGGATGGGTAATATCAGCGGTGCCAGATGCCGCTATACCGGTATCTACCTGACCGCCGATCCTGCCGCGGCCAAGGGCCCCATGTATATCTACCCGGTGGGGAACTACAAGATCAGTCCCCACGGTGTCTACCTGTCGGCCGGCCCGAAAGCTGACAAAGGGGCGACGGTCTCAATCTATAAGGGCGCCTACGACCCGGCCACGGACTACGATAATGCCAAGCCAGCAAAGACGCAGACGGTTGCGCTTGGGGTTGTCCAGGGAACGCTTCCTGCCATTTCCGGCCCGCACACAACTGTCGTGCGAGGGTACATAGACGTCCCCGAATTCGGCACGTACATCGTGAGCGCGGGCTATGGCGACAGTTCATACAACGTTATGGAGTTGGATGGACGGGAAGTCTACCGCAAGAATGTGGGCGAGCAAGCAGTCAGACAGAAGGTCGCGCTCGAAGCCGGGAAGCGCTATGCCGTCAAGATCACCTACTTCAAGGGCGGATCGACGGCGATCTGGATGAGCCAGATGGATCTGCTTGGCAAAGGCGATCTGGAAATCGTGACGAAGCGCGACAAGAAGTTCCAGCATCTCATCGACGACAAAGGCGGATGGACCGTAAGAAATGATGTATATTTTTATGAGGCAGAACTTAGTTTCAGTGGAGGGTGGTTAACCGTGCCGCCACGGCCAGGTAAAACCACAATAGGACCTGAAGTGCAGTTCGGCCATATCATGGGGTATGCTCATGACGAACAGGTCCTTATCATTAAGACATCTAATGGCAATCGAAGTTTAGGATTTGATTATCGGCCGCCGTCAAGCGGCAGGACCCAACCCGACAACGAGTGGGAGGGTAAGAGTTATCGCCTGATGATCGAAGGGGTTCGCAAGACTCTGGGCAATATTAAAGACATCGTGCCGGGCTACAAGGGCCAGGGTTACGAGATCGCCGGATTTGCGTGGTGGCAGGGACACAAGGATGGCTTCTCACCGGAGTTGATTACCGAGTACGAGCAGAACATGGCCAACCTGATCAACGATGTACGCAAGGAATTCAAGGCGCCCAAGATGCCGGCTGTGGTCGCCACAGTCGGTTTCGGCGGTTACAATATGGGCGATAAATATCTGCGGATCCTGGAAGCACAGTTGGCCATCGGCGATCCGAAGAAACATCCGGAGTTCGCCGGCACCGTGGCCTCCGTGGACACCCGCGATTTCTGGCGCGAGATCGATGAGTCCCCGGTGAGCCAGGACTATCACTACAACCGCAATGCCGAGACGTACCTTCTGGTGGGCGATGCTTTGGGCCGGGCGATGGTCAGGCTCCTTGGCGGAAACGCGGAAGCTCTTGGGCAAGCTGCCAGGCCGCAAACCGTTGTGCAGCAGGCAAATCCCGAACCGGCAGAGCAGGATGAAGCAGCCGCGAAAGCGGCGCTGGCCCCGATTATTATGGATGGTATGGCACCGAGCTATATCGCCAACCCCAGGTACAAAGCGGCACTGTTGAGTGAGGCCAGCGGGGAGAAGCCGGCGCGAGTCTCACAGTTCCTGCGGGGGGCGATATACCGTCTGACTTCATTCTATCGCGCGGCCGGGGTGCACGACTATGACTGGCACGTATTTGGGCAGGATCTCCGGAACATGAAGTGGGCTTACTTCAGCTTTGACCCGAAAGAGACAAAGCCTAAGGAGAAGGGAGGGCGTTTCCGCAAAGTGACCTATCCCGAAGGAATGGAGAACTGGTTCGCGCCCGACTTCGATGCCAAGAAGGCAGGCTGGAAGAGCGGTCTGCCGCCCTTCGGGCAGCTCGACGGCAAGCCGGCACCGCTGAGTGGCTCTTGCAACGCACCATTCTGCGGGTGCGGCGAGATCCCGAAGACCCTGTGGGAAAATGAAGTTATTCTGGTGCGCGGCACCTTTGAAATCCCGCCGCTCAAAGAGGGCCACCGATACCGAATCGTGGTTGGCGGCAGCGCCCACGTCAATGCAGGCGAGGGTTATTCGATCTACGTCAACGGCAAACTGCTGGCCCAGTCTTCCGCTGGTGTCGGCAAGCGGCAGGGTGGACAGCCACGCGGCGGTTTCATCTACAACGACTTCCGTGACGAATTTAAGGGCGGCAAGGTGACCATCGCGGCTACCAGCTTCCTGAGATACAACAATCCACGGGGGACCATCCCTCCGCGCGGGCATCTTACCCTGTGGATGGAAGAGGCGAAGACCCCGCCGCTGGATCGTGCGGAAAGCCAGTGACAGGCCATGGCCGCCCGCTTGCTGTTAGATGAAGTTTCCGAAAGCAATTTGAAGTCAATGCCATATTAACGAAAGGAAACAAAGCTATGAACAGGAAGAAGATATTCTTTATATTGTGCCTTATGGCAGCGATGATAATGGTCGCCTTCAGCGTATCGGCTGCCGAGAAGATTAATACAGATCCGAAGCAACAATTACCGGATCCGGATACCAAACCGGCCACCATCGACAAGCCGGTGAAGGTGTTCATCCTGATGGGCCAATCCAACATGCTCGGCTTTGGCAAGGTCGGGCCGGAAGAAAAGAACGGCACGCTGGAATATCTGACCAAGAAAAAAGGCAAGTATGCGCATCTCGTCGACGACCATGACAACTGGACACAAAGAAAAGATGTCAGATACGTTCAGGTCATGCACAGAAGAGGCAGCATGGCAACGCTGCGAAATGAGTGGTTGACCGTCAAAGGCAACGTGGGGCCTGAGCTGCAGTTTGGCCACATCATGGGTCATGTGCTCGAGGAACCCGTACTGGTGCTCAAATCCTGTATCGGTAACAGAAGTCTCGGGTGGGACCTACTTCCGCCGGGGAGCGAGAGATTTACATATGACGGCTTCACCTATGCCGAGTACGGAAACTCTACTCTTAAATGGCCTGAAAATGCCTCTCTTAGTGAAATTGACGCGTTAAAGGTGAACTGGTATGCCGGCAAGCAGTATGACGATGATATCGCCAGCGCCAAGAAGGTCCTGGCAGACATTGGCAAGTATTATCCGGGCGCCAAGAGTTACGAGGTCGCTGGATTCGTCTGGTGGCAGGGGCACAAAGATCAGAATCCGGCCCATGCCAGCCGCTACGAGCAGAACCTCGTGCACTTGATCAAAACCCTTCGCAAGGACTTCAACGCTCCCGATGCAAAGTTTGTGCTGGCCACCATCGCGTTTGGCGGATGGGACCTGAAAGGCCCCGGTCTGACGGTTGCCAATGCCCAGCTTGCAGTGAGCGGTGAAAAAGGCAAATACCCGGAGTTTGCCGGTAATGTTAAAACCATGGAAGCCCGGGATTTTTGGAGAGACAAGTCAGTCTCCCCAAGCGGTGCGGGCTATCACTATAACAATAATGCCGAAACCTACATGGAAGTCGGTGACGCCCTTGGCCGCGGGATGGTCCAGATGCTGACGAAACCAAAGAAAAAGGCTTTCAACGAGGAACAGACTGAATTACAGGATGACTTCATGAAACTAAAATTCGGTATGTTCCTTCATTATAATATGGCAACATACAAGGGTGTTCAATGGGTCGCAGGCTACCCGAAACCTTCCGACTTTAATCCGGGCGGCAAGGTCGACACGGACGCCTGGGCCGACGCCGCGGTTGCTGCCGGTATGAAGTATGGAGTACTTACGGCAAAACATGTCGCAGGCTTTTGCCTGTGGGACAGCAAGTATACGACATATGATGTCATGCACCCTGATTGTACGTACCAGAAGGACCTCGTGGCACAGTTTATCAAGTCATTCAAAAGCCGGGGATTAAAGGTGGGGCTTTACTATTGCTGGCGTAACCCGGGATTTGGTGATCCAAAGAAACATAAGGTTCTGCCGCCCGAATGCGATCCTGCAAAGCATACCCTCAAAGAACAGAACGAATTCCAAATGAAACAAATCGCCGAGCTTATCGAAAAGTATCCGGATGTTTTCTACATCTGGAACGATGGTCTTGATCCGGAAGTAATGTCTGCTGAGCAAGCAGCAGATTTCTTTAAGAGCACCCGTCCAAACGTTCTTGTCAGTACGAATTGGTGGGATTGGGCCAAGAAAGGAACGCCGTATGCGGACATTGCGGTAAAGGAAATGAGGCACTTCCCAGAGACCAATAAGGCACCTGGCGAAACATGCTGGAAACTGGAACAGAAATGGTTTTGGGGCGAGGGATTTCGTGCGTCAAGTGCAAAGGGCGTCATGGGGCATATGGATAAAGCGTACAGTAGAAATTCGAATTTCCTGCTTAATGTCGGCCCTGATAAAAATGGTAAAATAATAGAATCAAGTATTAAGACATTGGCGGAAATCGGAAAGCTGTGGGATCCAAATGCAACTCCTGACCTTCGGCAATGAGGATTCTCGTTTGGGTGAAAAGCTAAATGTGTATAAGCAATTAAGGCATTGAAGAATGAAAAGAAGCATTAGGAGTATATTATGTTTCGCTATTCCGGCGATGGTGTTGCTTGTTCATCCTGCCGCTGCTAAGGAACTCCCGGCTCAGTTACCCGATCCTGACACAAAACCACCTGTCACCGATAAACCTGTTAAGGTGTACATCCTGTCCGGCCAATCCAATATGGTCGGAATAGGCCAGGTAAGTGGTGGGTCTTGGCGGTGGGGAAAACAATTTTTGGATCCGGTAGTTTCAATCTATCCAGGGGAGTACTCACCAACAGCCGACTATGACAAGATGACCCCGATAGAAACAAAAAAGCTGCCGGCATTTGGCGGAGTAAAACCGACTCGGTTTCCCGGCGGCGGTACCGCGGTCGTCCGGGGTTTCATAAAAATGAAAACCGCGGGTATTTACAAATTCAACCCCGGCTATAGCAATTCATCGTACAACATTATGGAAGTTGACGGTGTGGAAGTCTATAGAAAAGAACCCGGCAAAGAAGCTGTGCATACCGAATTTAAGTTTACCGCTGGAAAAAAATACCCCTTCAAGATCACCTTCTTAACTAAAGCGGCCAATGGATTAGGCTGGGTCTGGAGAACGGACATCCCCGGCACCCTGGATACGGTAGTAAAAACGGACAAGAAATTCCCCCACCTTGTCGATGACAAGGGTAACTGGATCGTGCGAAACGATGTTTGGTATAAGGGTGTGGTCACTGCAACGGCAAATAAGTGGTTAACTGTAGGTTGTGGCTCCGGTGCCAGCACAATAGGACCGGAACTGCAGTTCGGCCACATTATGGGATATTACCACGACGAACCGGTCATTATTATCAAAGCCTCTCAGGGCAATAGAAGTTTGGGATGGGATATCCTACCGCCGGGGAGCGAGAGATTTACATTCGATGGCAGGACGTATGCCGGTTACAAGGATACACCTTCTTCATGGATCGAAGGTCAGCCAAAAAAAGAGGTGAACTGGTATGCCGGCAAGCAGTACGATGATTTTGTTAAAGGAATTCATGATGTATTAAATAACTTCGCCACCCATTTCCCGCAGTATAAGGACCAGGGTTATGAAATAGCCGGATTTGTCTGGTGGCAGGGACACAAGGATGGAAATCCGGCACATGCCAGTCGCTACGAGTTAAACTTAGTTAATCTTATAAAGGCTTACCGCACCGAATTCAAGGCGCCGAAAGCCCCCTTTATAATAGGCACCATCGGATTTGGTGGGTGGAAAATGACAGGTCCTCACTTGACCGTTGCCAATGCTCAACTTGCCGTAAGTGGAGACAAGGGCAAATACCCTGAATTTGCCGGTAATGTTTTAACCGTTGAAATCCGGGATTTTTGGATAGACGAATCACTCTCCCCCAGAAACCAGGGTTATCACTATAATCGAAATGCCGAAACCTATGTGTTAGTCGGTGACGCCCTTGGCCGGGGGATGTGCCAGCTGCTGGGGGATACAACGACCGGCCGACGCCGGATCCGATGACCTCCCGCAACCGCCTAACGATGAGATTCTTCGTTGCGCTCAGGATGACAGGGGGTGAGATTGCTTGGCCTTAGTGAGGAATATCTAACACTATGAAAATAGTTATTGTAGTGGTATAATGGGTGCGAATTCAATTTCGTGCCCTTTGATGGAAGGGTACAAGAGTCGCGATGCTTGATAAATTCAAAAATCTTAGTCAAATAACAACTCTTTTTTAAAACGAGGGCGATTATGGAACGACGAGATTTTCTTGGCAGGTCAGGCGGGGTATTTGCAGGGGTGCTTTTGGGTGTATCTGGCCAGCCGGCAAGAAGCTCATTGTCGCAGGCTGGAACGGATGCGAAAAGACCGAATATTCTTTTTGTCTTTGCAGACCAACTTCGCTATAGCGCAATGGGTTCAAGCGGAAACCAGATAGTCCGCACGCCGAACTTGGACCGGCTGGCCTCGCAAGGCCTGGTTTTCGATAATGCCTTTGCAAACCATCCTTTGTGTTCACCATACAGAGCAAACATACTGACCGGCAAATACGGCTTTGCCAATGGAGTGCCGGACAATGAATATGTGTTGTGGGATAAACAAGTCACTTTGCCACAGGCTCTGAGAACAGCCGGATACTACAGTGCATATGTGGGTAAGTGGCATTTGGGCAGTGGCCCTTACACGGAGGAAAAACGTTACGGCTTCGATTACATGTTTGCCAATAATTGTCCTAATAGACACTATGGAGCAACCTATTACCGCAACGAAGTCGGGCCGATCAGAAGTGAAAAGTTTGCACCTGAGGAAGAAACCGACCACGCTATCAAGCTCATGGAAGATAACGTAAAGAAACCCGGGGATTCTCCTTTCGCGATAGTAATGAGCTGGGAGCCGCCACATTGGCCTTATGACCAATATCCTAAAGAATTTAATATTTATGACCCTGCGAAGGTCGATCTGCCACCCAACGTTCCGGTGCAGATGGCTGAGTTTGCTCGCCGGGAGATTGCACAATACTACGGCAATGTTACGGCTCTTGACGCACAGATGGGCCGATTAATGGACGCTCTTGACCGGCTCGGTATCGCCGACGATACGATAGTATGTTTTACTTCAGATCACGGTGATCATTTGAGCAGTCATGGTTACGGCAAGCCGTACGACAAATGGTTGCACCCCACCATGCGGGCCTCGAAATCCACACCATACGAAGAGTCCATACACTTACCTTTTATCATGCGTTACCCCCGAAGAGTTAAGGCCGGGCAACGTACCCGAGCGATGTTTAGTAGTGTGGATATCATGCCCACTTTGCTGTCCCTTTGCGGTGTTGGGATACCCAGCGGTGTGCAAGGTCATAATCTGGCTCATGTTGTAACAGGAAAGGACGATCAGCAGGGGCCTGATTCAGTTTATCTGATGAATATGGGGCTCGGCTGGCCCGATCGTGAGCAGTGGGTCGGTTCTTGGCGAGGTGTTCGTACACATCGGTGGGTCTACGCCCGCTGGCATAATGAGAAAGATCATGAACCTTTGTTGTTTGATCGCAAGAATGATCCTTACGAAATGAGAAATCTTGCGGGGAATCCAAAATTCGCAAAGATTCAGAAAGAGATGGAAACACGTTTGAAGAAATGGATAGCAGATACAGATGATCCGTTCGATACCGGCAAGCGCGAATCAAAGAAGGGTATGCTGGAGATGAACTTTAAGCTGCAACCGCAATGGTAGCATCTTATTATTAACAGTCCTGCTTTGGGGCCAATTCGCAGTCAATGCCGGGATTAGTTTTTTTACCAGGGGAAATAATCCCAAAATACCCCCTATGAAAAAAACGATATTCAGGAATCTGTTGGTTTGTGTGCGCCATCATAACTCTTGAATTCTTCTATTTTTGATGTTATCTAATGGATTATATGGAAAAGACAGTAATTAGCGTTAGAAATATCAGCAAAAGCTTCGGCAAAATCCAGGCGGTGCAGGACCTGAGTTTCACAGTCGAATCCGGCAGTTGTTTTGGATTTTTGGGTCCAAATGGGGCAGGCAAGACCACGGTGATGAAGATGCTCTATGGCAAATGTACCAGGGATAAAAACTGCAACGGCCAGATGGATATCTTCGGATACGACCCTGCTAAAAATGAGCTTGCCATAAAATACCTCTCCGGTGTTGTGCAACAGGAAAACAATCTCGATGCCGAACTTAACGTTATTCAGAACCTGATGATATATGCGAAGTTTTACAATATACCATTTAGAGTCGCCAAAAAACGCATCGAATATTTGCTCGATTTCCTCGAACTGTCTGAAAAATCTGATTCGAAAATCAAAAATCTTTCTGGTGGTATGAAGAGAAGATTAGTGATAGCCAGGTCTCTTTTGAATTCTCCAAGACTGCTGATTCTTGATGAACCTACTACCGGCCTGGACCCGCAAGTGCGTCACCTGATCTGGGACAAAATCCGTCAATTACAGAAACAGGAAACGACAGTTTTGCTGACGACTCACTACATGGAAGAGGCGTTCCAGCTTTGCGGCCGGCTGCTTATAATGCACAAGGGTAGAATGATAATGGAGGGTAAACCCGGAGATTTGTTAGACAAAAGTATAGAAAAATATGTTATTGAAGTTCTCGAGACTGATTCAATGAACCAAATTGGCGATGACGCACTCTTAAGCCGTGTCAGAATTGACGATGCCCCTAACTTTTTACGTTACTACTCTGATGATATGGATGCACTTAAAAGCCTCGCAGATTCCTATTTGAAGGGTGGTAATTATCTTATAAGAGAGACAAATCTTGAGGACGTGTTTTTGAAAGCAACAGGGAGACAGCTTAATGACAGGCAGTAACCCGCCCAAGTATCCGCCGCTATATCGAAGACTCTACAGCGTCTGGTATCGACACATGCGGGTCTATACAAACAACATGGTGAGTAATGGTTTCCCCCCATTTTTAGAACCACTGATTTTCCTGACTGCTGTTGGGCTTGGATTAGGGAAATACATTACTGAGCCTATGGGTGGAGTCAAATATATAGAGTTTCTCGGTACGGGCCTGCTGGTTACGACCGCAATGTTCACTGCGGCGTTCGAATGTTCTTTTGGCACTTTCTTTCGCATGGAGTATGAAAAGGTCTACGATGGTATGCTCGCTGCTCCTATGACTGTCAACAACCTTATTGTCGGTGAAATAATATGGGCCGGCTCCAAGGGATTGTTTTTCTCCTTTGCCGTTTTATGTGTACTCTCGGTATTCAGGATTGTTGACTTGCCTTATAGCTTGCTCGCACCATTGGTGGGCTTTCTTACGGCAGTAATGTTTGCGGCGATATCATTGCTGGTTACTTCTTTTGTCAAAACTATGAATCACTTCAATTTCTATTTTACCGGTTTTATCTCCCCGATGTTTTTCTTTTCGGGCGTGGTTTTTCCAATCGCGAGTTTACCGGGCTACATCAGACCCCTGGCTGAAATTGTTCCCCTGACTCACTCGGTCAGATTGGTCAGAGCCGTATGCACACGCAATTACAGGCCGATCTTATTATTAGATTTGCTCTACATCGCTGTTTTTATCCTGGTTGTTGGTTTCTTTGCAATAGTAAGACTCAGGAAAAGACTGGTAAGTTAAAGGGAAAAGCTCTCTATTGACAAAACTATTGATTTGGCTTATAGTATTACAAAACAAGAAATTAGGCGGGCGTAATTCAGTGGTAGAATGTCAGCTTCCCAAGCTGAATGTCGTGGGTTCGAATCCCATCGCCCGCTTTTTTTATTATTTAACCTGTCGCGCCGCAGCCAGGACTCCAGGCCAACTACGCGGTCTACACTGTCAACACCACAGTTGTATTTTAAGGGTGAATTTGGTATATTAGACGTTGTCTAACATTACATTAAAGAGACCTCAGTTGTGATTTAAAGGTAAAGTATGGTCGAGCATGCAGATAGGATATGTCGAAACCTGCGTCCATCCTTTGCTGTTACAGCCGAAGGTTAAGGAGGCGTGGAAATGCCATTTAGTAAGAGGAAAGAGGCTTCCTCAGTTTGTCTAAAGACAGGTAAGAGCACCAGAGGGTTTAGGAAATATCCCTGGCTGATATGGTTGTTTCCTGTTGTAGGTTTGCTGTCACTAATCTGGTTTTTGATTCGCGTGGTGCCGAAGCCTTCGCGGGCGACCTATCCTTGTCAGCGGGCTGCCTTTCCTCTTGCTTCGGGTTTTATTATCTGGCTGTTTGGTTTGGGATTTTCGGCGGCAGCCTTTCGTAAGGCCAAAACCTCGTTTTCACGTTCACGCTACCTCATCGGTATTTTGTGTTTAGTGGTGAGTATCGGCTGTGTATTTGTTTCACTGACCTTGACCGCCGAGAAAGAAGCAGTGGCCGCGGACCCGCATCCTGTCAATGAGCCTATAGGAATTGCCGGGGGGATTCATCCCGGCCGAGTGGTGTGGGTGCATGACCCGAATGCAACGGACTGGGAGGGGCCTGGTACGGGAGAGTACTGGTGGCAGGACGAACATACGGACCAGAATGTAGTTGATTCGATGATGCTGCAAGCGGTCTGTGCGGTAGCCGGTGAAAGGGATCTCTGTGAGGCCTGGGACCGTATTTTCCGATATTTTAATCAAAAGCAGGGCAGGGGGAATGTGGGATATCGGCCCGGTGAGGATTTCATGATCAAGGTTAATTTTGTGGATATGATTGCCTTGTCGAACAGCAATTATAATCTTGTCAATCATACGCCGGACTATGCGATATGCTCGCCGCATATCATTCATGCGCTTCTGGATCAACTGGTTAACGTTGTCGGTGTAGCCGAGGCTGATATTACAGTTGGTGACCCGATTTGCATGTGGTGCCATGAGTTCTATGATATGGTTCAACCTGATTTTCCGAATGTTCGTTATCTGGATTATCACGGTAACTATAACCGAACCAAAATCCAAACATCCAACGTTCCGTTTTACTGGAGCACTTCGAGGGGTGACGGAAGGACCCAGGATTATGTGCTGCAATCATACGTGGATGCGGAGTACTTCATCAATCTGGCCTCTCTCAAGGGCCATTACGACCAGGCGGGGATCACCGTTTGCGCGAAGAACCATTATGGTTCTCTTAGAGGACCTACAGCCGGCGGATATTATAATATGCATTTGGATTCTCCCTTTAGGATCCCGGCAAGCGGCAGCTATAGAAACATGGTCGACCTGATGGGGCATCGTGATGTGGGCGGCAAGACGGTCCTTTGCTTGATTGACGGGTTGTATACCGGTAAGCATACCGCCCCTGACAGGCTGCCTCTGAAATGGCAGATGGAACCCTTCAATAATGACTGGTGTTCGAGCATTTTCGCATCACAGGACCTGGTGGCAATCGACTCTGTGGCCTTTGACTTTCTCATCACCGAATGGCCCGAAGCCGGCGGTCCCGCCCATGCGGGAACCGATGATTACCTGCACGAAGCGGCATTGGCGGGTAATCCTCCCTCGGGGACATTTTACGACCCGGAAAGAGACGGAACACGACTGGCCGGTCTTGGCGTGCATGAGCACTGGAATAATCCGATCGACAAGAAGTATTCACGCAACTTAGGGACCGGCGATGGTATCCAGTTGTGGCAGGGACCGCCGGTTCCAGATGTTGACTTCAGTGGCGATGGAAAAGTGAATTTCAAAGATTTGTCGATACTTACTCGATACTTGTCTCAAAATGAATCATCAGTTGACGTGGCGCCGCCGCCTTTTGGAGACGGTGTGGCGGATGGTAAAGACGTGGGTATTTTTATCGAAAACTGGCTGACAGCTACTGTGATACCGCCACTGCCTGAAAAGGCCGGCAATCCAGATCCTTTCGATGGTGCGATAGACGTAAATACAATCCCCACCTTGAGCTGGACGCCAGGTTCAGGCGCCATATCACATGACGTTTATATTGGCACCTCTAATCTGATGTTTTTCTTCTCCAATCAGACTGATACAACTTTCAATCCCGGCTCTTTGACTGGCGGTACTACGTTTTACTGGCGTATTGATGAAATCAACAGTTGGGGCAAGACCAAGGGTACAGTCTGGAGCCTCACGATTACCAGCAATCCACCGCCTCCGCCGCCCCCCCCTCCTCCACCCTAAGGGGTAGTATTAATCCTTATTTCTTTTTACCGGGCGGCTTCAATCATATCTTTGATGTCGTAACCCAGGGGTTTGCCCTGCTCGTGCTTTTGCCGAGCGGAGATGAGGGCCTGCTCTACACCCGGCGGCAGAATGCGGTCCTTTTTGAGTTTCTCCGGCGGCAGCCACCAATTCATCCTTTCACTATAGCACCAGACGTATTCATCTGAGGTGGTAAGAGCGTAATACACATTATGTTCGAAAAATTTTAGCTGCTGCTCGCTGGTCATGGATTGACTTATGGTTTTTACTATTCGCTTTCCTAAGGCCTGGTCAATGTATAGTGCCATGCCCGCCTGCACCTGGCTGTTATACTTTTTTCGCAGCTCTTGCGGGACCAGCGTCTGGGCACGCTGGCGAATGAGATGGTAAGCCTGGTAAAATTTATGAGGATTTTCATAATAGTAAGCCGACTCGTTGCCATCGATGAGAATGGTGCCGGGCGCTGCGCCTTCGAGCATGCCGATACAAAAAGCAGGCAGCAAAGGCATCCACTGCTTTAGCAGCTTTTGCCGGCGGATCTTCAGGTCGGGTTCGTCAACGACATGGCCAAAAAGGCCCAGTTGAAAGAAGCTCAATACCCTTATCTCGGGCATGTGTTCCTGCAGGGCGGTAATGAACTGCCGGCCGCGGCGGCGAACCTGACTGGAAACCTGGTCAAACGACTTGTCCTTATAGGAACCGGGATATACCCAGGGATCAGTGCCATACGGTTCGGGATCAAAGCAGACTCCAACACAGTTGCCGCGACGAACTGCCAGAGAGAACAACTTCATATTTTCGACGATGACATTCCAGTGCTCATCATTGAACCAGTCCATATTCCACTTGCTGGCGGCATATAGCGTGAGAAAATTGTCTGTGAATTTCTTCCATTTGATTTGGGCAAGCGTATCGAGCTGCGGCTGAAGTTTGTCCTGCTTCCAGGGACGTGTGTCAAAGATGTGGTCAAAGCCCCTGGTACGAAAGATGATGCCCTCAAAGGGGCGTTTTTCCATTTGGCGAATGTTGTCCCGCACAAAATCCGGGTAAGGGACGTCCCAGCCATACTCGACGATTTTCTTCTTTGGTCGCTGCTGTGAGAAAACATCCGCATGAAGAAGTAAGCAAAGGATTGTTAAAAGAAGAAGACTTAATGAAAAAGCTCTTTTTGACATAACTGAGATCCTCCTATGTTAAAAAAATATGCTCAAATATTTGTTGTTATTTTGCAAATGAACTTGCCGGGTATTGGAAACATTATACTAACTGGAATCGCCGCACGGTACAACTTTTTTGAGCGGTTTTCCGAGTTAAGCACCCGTCAGAAGTACGGTGGGCTCAGGCTTGAAGGCGCATTGTTGATGCAGACAAGTAAAATTCGGGACTACCAACGTCTTTTATGGCTGTCCCTGAATTTTTCGATCTGGTACAGCCACCTATTTTAAAAGACAAAAATGGGTGGCAGTCCCTCTACTACTCTTTCCCGGCAAAACACAGCACCTTGCCGTTTTTCATCGCAAGATACAGTCGGCCATTCGATGCGGCCATACTGTCCCAAACCGGCAGACTTTCGAGTTTGTATTCGGCGAGTTTCTTACCATCCGAGGCCGAAACAACACGCAGTAAAGCGCCCTTTTGTCCGTCAAGTGCCGCGTTCTGTTCGCGAAGCTTACTGTCAACGCCCGGAGCGTCGAGGTTTTTGGAGATCTGGTCTTCATCGATCAAGTCCGGTGGGCCGGCGATGAAAAGTGTTTTGTCCGCGAGGAGCATCGCGTGGACGAACATCGGCAGGTCCCGGGTCCAGCGGTGCTGGAATGACGGGGACGAACGCCTATTGGCGCCGGCACCGGTGAACCTTATCGCACTGCCAAACCGCCCTTTTTCGGTCTTTAGTTCACCTGCCTTGCCGTGGTTTTCGCTGCCGGATTCATCTGTGGCCTTTCCTTTATCGAAAGTCATGCACAAGACGAGCCTGGCATCCTTGGCCACGGCCTTGCCGGGTGCAGTACTGTGGCTGGCGATTTCGGCATCGGTCACCGTGCCGTAATAGACGCGGACTTCGTCTATCAATCCCGTGAAAGGCAAGGGGGAAGTGTAGTCACCCACGGCGGTCTCGCCATCGGCGCCAATCTGCAGAGCCTGGGCCGGGTCGGAGGCGATCAGCATTTTCGCGTCGGATGTTGCGGAGAGTTTTCCATCTACGTAGATTTTGAGTTTTTTGTCAGCCGTCAGCATACCTGCCAGATGTACCCACTTGCCTACTACTTTCCGCTTCGCGCTGACGACGCTCACCTTCTGGTTTGCGCGGACCACGAACTGCGGCTGGCCGGCCCGTATGAGCAGGGCATAGCCATGTGAGGGGCCACCGCGGGCCAGGACCACACCGTTACGCTTCTCGGCCTTCACCCACGCCTCCACAACCAGAGGCTTGCCGGCAGGATTTAAGCTCTTTGAGTTTTCGATAGAAATCCACGGTCCGCCGGGACTTTTAGCGGCCTTGCGCGCTGGTGCGGGACTGCGGGGCGTGTCCTTGTCGTCGGCGAAAAGGTGGTGCTCAATGGGAGTGATCCAACGGTAGTACTTTGCTTTGCGCCCGAAACCATAGACAGTAGAGTCATCGAACACCAGAAGACGGCCGGCAGGGGCAAACTTGCCCGCCTGATAGTAGCCAGCGTGGCCACCGGCGAAGCTGCGCCCGTAGACCCAGTAGGTACGGTGCCAGTATGAGTCATCCAGAAAGCCGCTGGGACAGAACAGATGGACCCCCTCGCCCCGCTGTACAGAACCCTGTTTCGGTGGATCGCCTGAGTGGGGTCCGAGATCCAGGCGTTTGCCGTTCATGTCGAACTTCTGAGAGCGCATATAGACGTATTTGCCGTCGCTGGAGAGGATGTCCGGCAGGGCCACGGGCATGTTGAGAATCTGAATTCGTGTTTGCAGACTCTTACCGGTTTCCGGGTCGCGGTCGTCAAGAACCTTCTCGGAAACCTTACGTCCTGTTTTCGGGTCCAGTTGCAGCAGGCGTAGCCCGCCATCGAGAAACATTGATCGCCCGGCGACGCAGTAAACCAGACCGTTCTGTACGAGGACACTACCGTGTACCGGCCAGACTGATTCGACCTGCTCGAAGGCGATCAGACGCTGGTCATCCGGTGCTGCTCGGAAGCGCCACACAAGTTCGCCGTCAGAGGCCCTGAGAGAATAAACGTATCCGTCGGCGCATCCGAAAATTGCCATACCCTGATAGATCGTCGGCGGTGAATCGACACGCCCCCCTGCTGTGTAATGCCATACCGGCTCGCCGTTTTTTGCATCCAGTGCGTGAACTGTGTGGTCTTCCACAGACGCCACGAAAAGCTTGCCATTGGCGACGACGACGCTGCTTAATCGCCCACCGAGACGAGCTTGCCACAAGGGCTTTAGTTCAGTGGGAATTGGCGACTTTGTCCGTCCGCTACGTGCCGCATCGTGTCGGTATGTTGCCCAATCGGCCTCTCCTGACGCTTCGATTATGGTGACCTTACCGTAGGCGGGACCTTTTTGGAGTCTGTCGCCTCCTGAAACCTTGCGCCTAATCCGGCTCGCCGCAGATGCTACGGCAGAGAAGCCGTTTTGCTTGGCCTCGGGATAGCAGGCACACGGGTGCGGTGGAGCGTAGATCAGGCCGTTGCATGGCATTATCCCGTACAGGCATGCGCCGCGGATCCAGTGATTGATTTCCCAACTCTTCTTGTTGACATCGATGAACTCGATACCGGTTCGGGACATGAGCAGGTAGTCGTCCGTGGCCTTGCCGCGATGGCAGCGGTGGTGGAACCAGTAGGTCTCGACGTCGGGTGGAAACTCGACTTTCACATCGCCTGTTTTCGGGTCGCGACCGGTGAATACTCCCGAATATCCGCCGCTTGTCGTCGCTCCAGTCCACACCAGCCCGTTTACAACTAATAAATCTTCCGGCGACTGGTACCCGGAAGGCGGATGCTCGGCCTTCCACAGGATTTTGCCGTCCCGGGCCGAAAGGGCCGTCATCATGTCGCTGCCGCCGCGGTGCGGGATCATCTTCTCGCCGCCGGAGTAGAGAACCACATCCTCATATACCACGAGCGTGGCGCCATAGTATGAAGTGAGTTTTGACCATCGTGGTATCGGCTCGGAGGCCCACAACTCGCTCCCATTGGTGCGGTCCAAACAGATAACCTTCTGGCCGTTATTAAAGTATACGCGCTTGGAGTCGGCCGCTAAGGTCATCGGAAGAACCGTCCATTCTTTCTGCCACAGTATTTTGCCTGTCTGGGCCCGGACGGCCATCAGACGTCGTTGAGCCACATCCCAGAGTTTGTGCTTGTCGCTTTGGCCCTGTTTCTGCGGCTTGTCGGCTACTACGAACAGCACTCCGTCGGAGACGACCAGTTCCTGCGTGTCTTCGGTGCCCTTATAGGTACGCACCGATTGGCCTGTGGCTGCTTCGAGCGCCGTAACCTGCGCTTCGATCCCGAGGGTCACGTACACACGGTCATCGACTGCCACGAGACGCCGCGGCAGAACGGCCGGGCCGCTCTTGAGGCGCATCATGTGCGTATACCACTCGTCGATCCCCCGTTTCCAGAGGATTGTGCCATTAAAGGCGTCGCGGGCGATGAGGGTCCACTTAGGTGACAGCAGGATAGATGCACGCGGGCCTTCGTCAAATATGTAGAACAATCGCCCGCCGGTCGAGACACAAGCACTGAAACTTGACATGTGGTCGTGGTGCCGCGTCCAGCGCGGGCTTCCCTGCCATTGCAGGTGCCGGGGCGGGCCGACTACTGAATCATGCGCCACCGCATTGCCGCCGGCGTCGTGCATGTAGTGTGTCCATTCGTCAATCTCTTTGGGACGCGGCTTGATTGTTTTGGTCCATCTGCCGCCATTTTTGATGTAGGCCACGCCGTTGGGAGCCAAAACTCGCAAAACTTCCTTCATTGGGACCCCGCCGAGATGTTCGGAAACGATGAGGTTGACGAGATTATCTATGTACGGAAGACTGCTGCCGTTTAAGCGGTCGACTGACACCTTGCCGTAGAGCTTGAGTGACTGGATGTGTTTGCGGGCCTGTACGATGTTCTTCGCATCTGTGTCCAGCCCGTGGATAAGATAACTGTCATTTGCGCGCAGCGCGGCCGTGAGTTTTCCCTCTCCGCATCCAATGTGGACAACAAGACCTCCCTTGACGCCAGTAGTACGCAGGATCTGTCCGGCTGTTTGCTCTTGTGTCTTCTGCTGAGTTTTTGCGGCCAATAAGATGCATGTCATTGCCAACAGGCAAGCGGACATCATAAAGGGATTCCCCAAACGCGAAAGAGTGCTTTTGGGGACTCCAAAGAATCGGTTTATTCTTTTCATCGGAACTAATCCTTTCTATATTTTAAAACACAAAATTTTTTACTTTATAGATGTCCTCTGAATATTCAATTAAGAATTTGTGCATCCATTTTACTAAAAAAATTCTGTCCTGACAACTCAACAGTATGTTTTTTTGTTTTTGCCGGCGGTGATGTCTGGAGCCATTTAAGATTGAATTGGTAGTGATTCCAACTGCTTATCAAGTGTATTACACCGTTTCTCGCCTGGCAGACGGAGAGGTAGCCTTTCGGTTCAGCGCTGTTCAGCCCCATAGTAAAGCTCCTTCCATCGGTGGTTTTGTATTCCCGGTTAGGTCCGTCATCGGTAATCAGTCGGATATGCGGCCAAGTAAGTCCGCCGTCGTAAGAAAGAGCGCCGAAGAGTCCTCTGACCTGGCGTTTTTTCCCCGAGACATCGGTTACTTTCACAGGGGGCTTTCCATTGGCAAAGGTTGCCAGGAAAAGGGGGCCTTGGTTGAGTTTGACGAGCACGAGGCGCTGGCCGCCGCCAATAGGCGGAAACTGCGATGGGTTGTAGTTCCAGGTCTTTCCCATATCAACGGAGGTGCTCATAGGCATTCGCTGCTCATCGCCGAGTCTGATGTTATCACCTCGGCCTAATGCTATTAACCTGCCGTCATCAAGCTGCGCGACGCCTGCGTGAATGCCTGCTATAGTTCCGCCGGGGTCGGTCCAGGTCTTGCCGTTATCTTTACTGATATGAATGGATGTGCCGCCGCTACCTCTTGGGGTCGCATCACACGCCAGAATAATATAACCCTCACGCGTGCGGAAAACCGATTCGGTGACCTGGTTGCGCCGCTGATGCTCGGGCCTAATTAGCCTGGCTCGTGACCAGGTCGCGCCGTTGTCGACTGATGTGCGCATCACAATGGCCAGCGGTCCCCACGTGGCGGCAGTCGAGAGCCCTACGAAATGATATATCGTCCTGTTTCGGTCGTACCACATCGCGGGCGCATGGTCGTTGCGGTCTGCCGCGTCCCAGAAAGGGGAAGCGGGCTGCCATTGGTCAGTTCCATAACGGAGCCTGCTGGCGGCCAAGGCAAGCTCACGCCCCCTTTCGGTGACACATGTATACCAGATGGTAATCAGGTCGCCGTTGGGACATTCGACAATGGCAGGGTCGTGATTGTGTCTGGAGAACAGCGGGCCGATAGAATCTTTGTCAATCTTGACGTAGTTGCGCGGGCCACGGAAATGGGGCTTGGCCGGGTCTGGTTCTTTGGTTATGCCGCTTGGCACCTCTTGCTTGACGTTTTGCTGATAGAGTGGTTTGGGGGCAATAGGCAGCGGTGTTGTCTCAGGCATTTTTCCCAGCACAATCCTGAAACCTATCATAAAGCTTTTGTCATCCGACAATGTCCCCATGCGGTTGCAGCTTCGCAGATAATAGGCAACAGTACCATGGCTGCCGCCGCGGGTGACCTTAAAAACTCCATCAGCACGACCCACAGGATTACTCTGGTCGTCACCTGTGTAAGGTCCGTACCAATCATAGCACCATTCTTCGACGTTGCCGTGCATATCGTAAAGACCCCAGGGATTTGGTTTTGTCTTACCGACGTCAAGAGGCACGACTTCTTCTCTGCCTCTGCTGTTGTCCGGGCAGGGATACCAACTGTTGTCCGGATTCTTAAGGAACTGTTCCGGCAGTGTGTCCCCTGTATAGAATTGAGTCTTAGTACCGGCCCGGCAGGCATATTCCCACTGGGCTTCAGTCGGTAACCGGTAGTGTAAGCCCTCTTTTTTGCTTAGCCAGTCACAAAAGGCCTTTGCCTGGTGCCAGTTGACAAAAACTACTGCCTCATCGTTGTCAATCGAGAAGCCTTTCTTGCCTCGCAAGTGCATATGCAGCGGGTCAAAGCGTTCATATTGACGGTTGGTAACTTCATAAACTCCCATATAGAAAGGCTTTGTTATCGTAACCTTGTGTGTTGGATGCTCATCGTAATCACCCTTCTTTCCGAATTGAGAAAGTCCGATGCTTCTGCCGCCGTGTTCTTTTGCACCAAGGACCTCTTGAGGCAATTGGCCGCCATCGCCATAGCCCATGTCAAATGTGCCCGGCTCGATGCGAACAAACTTCATACCGATACTGTTTGAATATTGCTTCTCAGTCGGCATCTCAGTTGCTTCTCCGGAAGGAGCCCCAAGGACTGCTGCCAATATGTTTCCCAAGATGAGCACGACAAACATCATCGAATGTTTCATTTTACTGCTCCGACTGTAATAATTTAACAGAACATTTTTCTGTTCATTGTAACCTGCGTTTCTTTGTGATGTTTCGATTGTTGGTTTCAACTCCTCCGATGAGTATATTAATGTCTATACCGGGACAGATAGTCCAAATTGGCCTCGGTTGATTACAAGTCGGATACATTTTACCTGCCGTCGAAAAGTGCTGCAAGGAAAAACAATTTCGGTTGCTGATTCATGTCTGGATTCATTAAAAATGTGCTGTTAATCGTTGAATTTAAGGGATAAAATGAGTTTGAAGGTATTGCATGGGCTTTTGACGATTGAGCAATTGTTTTGAAACTTTAATGTTGTGTAGCAAACTTAATCGTAGAATGGAGAACTTATAAAACATGGAATCGAACTCGAACGTATTACCGAGGCCGCTGCGCGGTATCATTCCACCAATGGTGACGCCGCTTCTTGACCGAGATACCCTCGATGTGGCCGGTCTTGAGCGGCTGATCGAACACATTCTGGCAGGTGGTGTCAATGGTTTGTTCATCTTAGGGACAACGGGTGAGGCGCCGAGCCTGAGCCAGCGCCTGCGATGCGAACTGATTGAGCATGTCTGCGCACAGGTTAAGGGGCGTGTTCCGGTATTGGTCGGAATAACCGATACATGCTTTGTGGAGTCGGTAAACATCGCCTGCAAAGCAAAAGACGCCGGCGCACAAGCTGTCGTGCTGGCGCCGCCATATTACTTCCCCGCTGGTCAAGGGGAGCTGCTCGAATATCTTGCGCATCTAATGCCTGAACTTCCTTTGCCATTGTTCCTTTATAACATGCCAAGCTATACGAAGCTGGTTTTCGAGCCAGAGACCGTGCGGGCCGCGGCTGATATCACCGGCATTGTGGGGATAAAGGAGAGTTCCGGAGATATGTTTTATTTTCGTCAGTTGCTGTCGCTGCTAAAGAAACGGCCGGATTTCTCGCTTCTGATAGGGCAGGAGGAGCTTCTTGCCGAAGCGATTTTGTTAGGCGGACATGGTGGTGTCTGTGGAGGGGCCAATCTGGTTCCGCATCTTTATGTTGACCTGTATAACGCGGCGCGTTCAAAGGATTTGTCGACGGTCGAAGCGCTTCATAAAAAGGTGATGCAAATCATTACTGCCATTTACGGTGTGGGTAAATACGAATCGAGTTATTTGAAGGGGCTAAAGTGTGCGCTTTGGTGTATGGGTATTTGCAGTGATTTTTTAGCAGAGCCGTTTCACCGTTTCCGGAGTAACGAACGTAACGTGATTCGACGACACATCGAAGAGCTGGGCATTTCGCAGAAACAATAGTATGAGTTTGGATAAGGCGAAAGAAAAGTGCAGGGCAGTCTCGACAAAATTGATATCGGTATTCTGGCTCTTTATGCCTGCGTACTGGTTGGGATGGGTGTGTACTGCAGACGTAAGTGCCGTACGGCAGAGCAATTCATGGTCGCCGGCCGTTCGATTCCTGCCTGGGCGGCTGGATTAGCTGTAATGAGCGCATATACCAGCAGTATTTCGTATATCGCCACGCCGGGTATGGCATTTGAATCAAACTGGCATCCTATCATTTTCTCGTTTTGTATCCTGCCGGTGGCCTGGCTGGTTTGTAAATACGCGGTGCCATATTATCGAAAAACACGGCTGATTTCTGTTTACTCGTTTCTGGAAGAGAGACTCGGTTCCTGGGGGCGAGTGTATGCCGCGTTAGCTTTTGTGCTCTATATGGTCTGCCGCGTTGCTGTAATTCTTTATTTAGCCAGCCTGTTGCTGAGCACGTTTGTTCGTGTGGACATTCGTTTTGTAATCATAGTCATCGGTGTGGTGACCATCATTTATACACTGATGGGCGGGATGGAGGCGGTGATTTGGACGGACGTTATGCAATCAGCGGTCATGATTATAGGCGTTCTGTTCTGCGCAGCCGGTTTGTCCTACTATGTCTTCTCGGGGCCGGAACCCTTGATACAAACTGCTATTGAACAAGGCAAGTTCAGCTTTGGAAGTTGGAAGCTCTCTCTAAATGCTCAGGAACATCTGTCCAACCGAACGATATGGGTGATGATTATTTTTGGCGTTACAGAGAATTTGCGGAACCTGCTGGCGGACCAGAATTATGTGCAGAAATACTGTTCCGTTGCCACCGAGCGGGAGGCGAAGCGGTCGGTCTGGATTGCCATGCTGATATATATACCCCTGACGGCGGTTTTCCTCTATATAGGGACAACTCTTTTTGCCTTTTACTCTTCGCCGGAACATGCGCTGGGTGCCGATATAACGAAAGGCGATCAGGTTTTTCCGTATTTCATCGCTACAGAACTGCCCGCAGGTCTGAAGGGATTAATCATCGCCGCAATTCTCGCGGCAGCGATGAGTACCGTAGACTCGGCCTTGAATTGCTCGGCGACCGTTCTACTGCTGGATTTCACTAAGCGGTATATTAATCCGAATATCGGGGAGAAAGCCAGCATGCTGTTTCTGCGTTCGATGACGGTAGTATGGGGTCTGTTAGGAATCGGTTTTGCCCTTTTGATGATTAATGCAAAGAGCGCGCTGGATGTTTGGTGGCAGATGTCGGCAATCTTTGGTGGAGGGACGCTTGGTCTGTTTCTTTTGTCTTTAATACGGGTTCGCTTGCATTTGTGGCAGGGTCTTGTATCGATAGGGGCAAGTATCGCCGTAATCGGTTGGGCAACTTTTATACGGCATGATTTTGTAACCGA
Organism: Planctomycetota bacterium; assembly: GCA_019456145.1. Taxonomy (GTDB): domain Bacteria; phylum Planctomycetota; class Phycisphaerae; order Sedimentisphaerales; family Anaerobacaceae; genus CS2-K091. The sequence goes on along the minus strand of VRUL01000018.1, from coordinate 24,680 downwards.
ACATCTGCCGCAATCATGGCACTGGGTTCAGTGCAGCCTCGATAAGATAACCATCGGTGGGGTGGGGACAGCGGCTTTGTGCTTAGTCGCCTGTCTTTTCGGGCTGATAAATCGTTACCATGGCATTACAGTAGCAAGAAAATGATTCTTGCCGAAATCACACTGCGGATACTCAAAGGCTTTGCACTATCCAGTAACTTACTCTATGACAACCGTTATGATTTTTTGGCTTTTACGTCGAAGCAATAAAGGTTGTCGGCATATCGCAGGTACAGTCGTCCACCTATGACGACGGGATGGGCCCAGCTTGGTCCACTGCCTTTGACGGTTACAGTCCCTTTGACCTCCATACCATCAGGCGAGAACGTTGCCAGGGCTGCTTTGCCGCCGTTTTCCCCGAAGAGGTACAGCATCCCATCTGCAAAGCACAGTGAGCCCTTGCCTACAGCTTTTTCGTACCATTTTTTCCGGCCAGTCTTTAGTTCCAGGCACGACCAGCCGCCGTTGTGATTGCCGTAGAGGTGGCCTTCGTGGACGATATAACCGCCATGATGGCAGACCATGTCTTTGGTTGTCCAGGCCTCCTGGGCTGATACCTTACCGTCAGACGTGCTTAGCTTCAGGCAAATGCCGCCCTTGCCATACCCGTTGGACCAGAAGACGAAACCATCGGCGTATACAGGGTCGGGACAATTTGCAGTATTGTTTGTGCACCAACTGTTCTTCCATAAGAGATCTCCGGTCTTTGCCGAGACGCCTACAACACCTGCACGTGTACCTGTTGTTATCATGGGCACACCGTCGTGTGTGACGGGGACACAGGAGCCGTATTCCGGTCCGGCCTTGAAGCCCTTGCTTTGCCATACTGTCTCCCCGGTTATCTTATTAAAAGCCATGATACAGTTGTCCCCGCCGGGTTTGACGATTGCGAGGTCATTATAAATCAAGACCGATTCGGCATATCCCCAGCCGCCGGGCCGTCCGCCAAAGCTTCTGAGGTCCTTGGACCAGTTCTGCCTGCCGGTTTTGGCATTTAAACAGGCGAAAATTCCGTTGCCGGACAGAAGGTAAACTCTGTCGCCATCAACCGTCGGGGTCGATCGCGAGCCAGGCCGGCTCCTGGTCCAGGACTTGTCGACCGGTATTTTCCACTTTGGTTTTCCGTTCATGTCGAAGGCAAACAGCATGAGTTTATCGCCAACATCGCCTGTTGTGTAAATCATGCCGGCACTTACAGAAACGGTTGAGAAACCTTTACCGATGTCGTTCACTTGCCACAGCAGTTTGGGCCCCCCGGTCGGCCATTCTTTCAGCAAGCCGGTTGCAGGGGACTTGGCATCATGGTTAGGTCCCTGCCAGCAAGGCCACTCGTCGGCATCATTGGCTGCGCTAACCAGCGATACCGATATTCCTAACGAAAAGACGACCATTACTACCAAACATTTTATTTTACTCATATCTCACCCCTGTCTGAAAGATTCAAATAAATCCCATCCTTGACTAATTAGCTTGGCCTCCCCACTATGAGTCGGCAACAGTATTTACCCTGAGCTTACAATGTGATTCACAAAGCTGCTTTAATGAAACTATAATTTGGAAGTTTAGCACATTTTTGTTGTTTGTGCAAGCCCCGTTAGAAATTCCAGACGACACAAGAATACCGGACAAAAAGCGAAGATTTCAAACGGGGCAAGCCGTTTCGGGGGAAACCGACTACCACACTTATGGATTGACACGTTGCTTAGAAGACGAAAACCGTCACTAAATGGCTTGCATTACTCGGATAGAACTGGTAAAATTCCAAGGTATAAGGCTGGTCTGCCACTGGCGGAAATGGCACGAAATGAGAACCATCTTGGCAAGAAAGGGGTGAGGAACTATGAAGAGGCGAATCAATCGTCGTACTTTTCTCAGCAATACTGCTCTTGGTGGATTAGGTCTGTTAATTCTGAAAGACAGCCGTGCGGCTTTCAGCTACGAGGCAAATGAAAAGCTTAATATTGCGCTTATTGGCATTGGTGGGCGCGGAAGCTGGTTTGTAGGTGCAATCCCGAGGGCCGGTGGAAACGTTGTAGCGATGTGTGACGTTAATGAACGAAAGGCAAGCGGTGCATTTAAGGAAATACCGAAAGCCAAAAAGTATCATGACTTTCGCAAGATGCTTGATGAGATGGACAAGCAAATCGACGCAGTCGTTATCGCCACACCCGACCACACTCATGCTGTCGCCTCTGCCACGGCAATTAAGATGGGTAAACACGTCTTTTGTGAAAAGCCGCTAACGCACAACCTGAACGAGGCGCGTGTACTGCGACAACTGGCGGCAAAGCACAAGGTAGCTACACAAATGGGCAACCAGGGTACGGCGAGCCAGGGCTTTCGTCGGGCTGTCGAGATTATTCAGGCAGGCGTGCTTGGTGAAATCCGGGACGTGCACGCCTGGAATACAGGTGGGGGACCGGGCGAGCGGCCATATCCCAGCAAAGTTCACGATATGCCGGATTATCTGAAGTGGGACCTTTGGCTCGGTCCGGCAGCATACCGCCCGTATAATTCCCGCTGGCTCAACGGATGGCACGGCTGGCGCGACTTCGGCACAAATCAATTGGGAAACTGGGCCTCTCATACAATGAACCTGCCTTTCAAAGCTCTGAAGCTCGATTCGCTCTGGAAAGCCGATGAGCCGGTTTCAGGCGAAAGGCGGGTTAGAGTGCAGGCCGAAGTATCCGGCTTCCATAAGGCGACATTTCCAAAACGGGAAATCATACACTATGACTTCCCCGCAAGAGGAGATATGCCGCCGGTCAGAATTAACTGGTATAACGGCGGCGGCCACGCTCCCGGGCCTCGAGGACTTATCGAGAAGGTAATGGGCCGACGGCTCGATTGGGGTGACGCCGGTGAGAAAAAATGGCAGGACCATGCTGGCTGCCTTATCGTGGGCACAAAGGGTATGATACACTCAACGGGCCACAACACTTCCTTTAGCTTGCTCCCGAAAGATAAGTTTGAGGACTTCCAGGGACCTCCGTCGTCGCTGCCCCGTTCGCGAGGCCATGAGCGTGAATGGCTCGATGCCTGCAAAGGAGGGAAGCCAGCGATGTCTAACTTTGATTATTCCAGTCCTCTGACTCAGTTTGTGCTTTTGGGCAATGTGGCAACACAATTTGAGCAAAGGCTTGAATTCGATCCACTGGCCATGAAAATAGTAAATTTTGCTCAGGCCAACGAGGCTCTTAGCCGCAAATACCGACAAGGCTGGTCGTTGTAAGCAAAATCATTGAAAGGAGATTTCAGTAATGTTAAGCAAGCGTTCTTTTGGAGCTGTTTTTTTAATTGTGGCAATGCTGATGTCACCTGTACTTGTTAAAGCCCAAGTTACGAAGCAGCAGGCAGAGCGAATCCGAGAGGCAGTACCCGACAGGGCCCGCGTGAAGCCGAAAAAGCATCGTCGCGTGCTGATATGGAATACGCCTTTTATGGACAAGTCACCCCATAAGGGATATTCCATCCCGCAAGCCGAATATGCGATGAAACTGCTCGGCGAAAAGACCGGCGCGTTCGAGCCGATTGTCAGCGACGATATTACAATGTATCTACCAAAGAATCTGAGGCAATTCGACGCCATTATTATGAACAACAGCAACGGTCCCTGGATTCGTCCAACCGATGAGGATATGAAAAAACTTAAGGAATATGGCCCCGATATCAATGCCGTTGAGCAATTGCTGCGCCGTAGCTTGCTCGAGTGGATTTCTAATGGAGGCGGGGTTGTTGCCTATCATCACGCTATTGGCGGGAACACCCATTGGCCAGAGTTCCATGAGATGCTCGGTGCCGCATACTGGGGCCACCCGTGGAACGAGGAAGTCGGTGTAAAACTGGAAGGGCCAGGCCATCAGCTGCTGGTCGCATTCGAGGGTAAGGACTTTCGGCTAACCGAGGAGATATTTCAGTTCCGTGATCCATACTCGCGAAAAAAACTCCGCGTGCTCCTCTCGCTGGATACCAAAACGACAAATATGACCGTGCCCTGGATACACCGTAAGGACAACGATTTCGCGCTGGCCTGGGTGAAACGGTACGGGAAAGGTCGGGTCTTTTACTGTGCGATTGGCCATCGCACAGATATCTGGTGGAATCCGACAATCCTGCGGTTCTATCTGGATGGAATACAGTTTGCGACAAGTGACCTGCCTGCTGATACTACACCAAGTGCCGAGGTTGCACCCAAAATTGAGCCCGGTTTCAAGAGTCTTTTCAACGGTAAAGACCTTTCCGGCTGGGAGGGCAATCCCAGACTATGGTTTGTCAAAGACGGAGCCATCACGGGCCAGACCACTGAGAAGAATCGCATTTCAGAGAATAATTTCCTTATCTGGACGGGCGGTGATCTGACAGACTTTGAACTACGTTTGAAGTTCCGAATGGAGGGCGGCAATTCGGGAATTTACTTCCACAGTAAAGAAAGAACCGAGATGCACGCCGAAGCTCTCGTAGGTCCCCAGGCCGATTTTAGCGCCGACGGCCGATGGACCGGCGTCCTGATGGAGTACACGCTGCGCAACATCCTCGCTGAAAGGGGCCAAAAGGTCCGCATTGACAAAACCGGCAGGAAGGAAGTTGTTGGTTCGGTGGGTGACCCGGCCGAACTGCTCAAGCTTGTCAAGCCCGAACAGTGGAATGATTATACGCTTATAACCAACAAGGGACACACCGTGCTGAATATCAACGGCGTGGTCATGTGCGAGATCCAGGATAATGACCCCAAACGAGTGCCCAGCGGCAGGCTCGCGCTGCAGGTACATCAGGGACCTCCAATGCTTGTGCAGTTTAAGGACATACGCTTGCGTCAGTTCTGAAAACAGGGTCAACTTTGGCGACTGGAAAGGAAGTGCAAATGTCAGGAAGTAGTGTTATAAGTCGACGAGCTTTTCTGCGAGGGGCCGGAGGCGCCCTGGCGTTTCCATTTATTGTTCCGTCATCCGTGTTGGGAAATGGCGGAACTACAGCGCCCAGCAGCCGGATTACCATGGGCTCGATCGGGGTCGGTGGTATGGGAACCAATAATATGAGGGCGTTTTTGAATCAGGACGATGTGCAGGTTGTAGCGGTCTGTGACGTCGTAAAGGCAAGCGACGAATATGGTCACTGGTATAAGAAAGGCTGGGAGGGAGCATGGTTCGGGCGAGAACCTGCTCGCAAGATAGTGGAGGACTATTACGCAAGTAGAACTCAAACCGGCCGATACAAAGGCTGTGATGCATACAATGATTTCCGTAATATCCTGTCGCGGGATGACATTGACGCGGTATGCATCACCACACCCGACCACTGGCATGCGATACCGGTAGTTATGGCAGCGGCGGCAGGTAAGGATATTTACTGTGAAAAGCCGCTGAGTCTGACTATAACCGAAGGGCGGGCGATGGTTGAAGCTGTGCAGCGTTACGGAACTGTTTTCCAGACGGGAACTCAACGACGCTCAGACCAAAAATTTCGCTTTATCTGCGAACTTGTTCGCAACGGACGAATCGGCCGACTCAGGAAAATTATAACATCTATCGGAGAAAACAATAAAGAAGCTCCAGCAAAAGACTGGCAGCCGGAGCCTGTCCCCGACTGGCTGGATTACGATATGTGGTTGGGGCCGGCCCCCTGGGTACCGTATCATACGTCCCGGTGTCTTTATACGTTTCGGTTCGGCCTTGATTATTCCGGGGGCCAGACGACAAATCTGGGTGCACATTGGATTGATGTTGCCCAGTGGGCAAACGGAACGGACTTGACCGGGCCCATAGAGGTCGAAGACCTGGGAGGAGAGTATCCTGCCGATGGCCTTTTCACCACAGCCACCAAGGTACACTTCCGGGCCCGATATGCCAACGGCGTAGAGGTGGTTATGAAAACCGACCAGGGTGGACCTCTGCGTTTTGAAGGTACCGAAGGCTGGATTCAGCTTCATCAGGGCGAACTCACAAGCTCTCCCGAATCGGTGAAGGATTCAACTATCGGGGCTGATGAAATCCACCTTTACAAAAGCAATGACCATCACCGCAATCTTATCGATTGTATTAAGACACGCAGCAGGACGGCTGCACCCGTGGAGGTCGGACACCGTTCAACATCCGTTTGCCACCTCGGTAATATCGCCATGATGCTCAAGCGCAAACTGCGATGGGACCCGGAAAAGGAACGATTTATAAATGACGAGCAGGCCAACCGGATGCTTTCACGCCCGATGAGGAGTCCGTGGCGTCTTTAACGCCGTAAATACAATACGATATCCTGCTTGAAAGTTGGCGACTGAAAGAGACGCGGGCTTTTGCCCTGTACTGGGTGCGCAGAGCCGAGGAACCGCCCTGCCTTTGGGTCATACCATCTGGCCGTGAAGGAACTACCAGGCAGCTTTAGAGTAATCGTTACAGGGCCATCACCAAGCACGTAACAAATGTACTCCTGGCCTGGCGCAGCGAGAGTAAAGACATAGGTTTTGCTGTCTCCCTCGACCGCGGCCAACTCATCGTGCGGCGACATGGTCCAAAACTTGACATTGTTTTCATTGATGAAGTCGAGCAGGTACTGACCGCCGCGGAGGATTTCAGAAGGTGGCGAGCGTGATGGCATACCGTCATCGAGCGTTCGGCCCTTACCGCGCCAGAAAGCAAAATCGAAGAAATTGGAATGCCCGCCTGCTGTAAAGTCGGCCCACATCATTTTACGTGGAAAGTTCGCATCATCTGTGCTGCGGTTGGCGAACAGGAAATACTCGTTGTGGCAGACCGGCTTGCCGACACGGAAGCCCAATAAGGCCGTGTGATGATTATGGACATCGGCGTCAGTCGCATACAAGCCTCCCTTTCCACGATGCTTGACTACTATATCATTATCGCCAGTTCGAGGATCGAAGGAAGTGGTCTGCTCGCCGGCGGAAACGAGGCGACTGGGATGCGTTGGGTGATTGTGGATGTAGTCAATGAGATGCGCGACCCACAGCCTGCCGCCACTCTCATTAGCTATTTCGTAAATGACGTTATGGTATTGCGTTGTCTCGGCGAGGACCTTGTCAATGTAGGCGTGTTGAATAGCTATCAGGCGTGTGTTATCAAGTGCTGTATCAGAGGTCACCTTGCGGGGTTGCAGGCCGAGCCGATTGATATTGTTCTGCTCGGTGTATAGGCTTTGTTGGAAATCCCGTCGTGCCCTGAAGCCTTCGAATAAAGTCAGCTCAACGTAAATGCCGCGTTTTTCTGCCTCGCGTAAAAACGGCTTGAGACGCTGCTCGAAATACGACTGGTCAAACTTTGTCAGGTCGAATTTTGGTTTGCCGTCTATGGCCTTACCCGGCCCCGTGCGCGCGAACGGCCAGGCGGGATTGGAGAACTGTGCCGGATAATTCACCGGCGACAGCAGTGCACTCCAACTGAGCACGTCCTGCCTGACATAGTTGAGATGGTGGGCTGCGAGGTCATTGAGATACTTTCGCCACGAAAAGCCCTTATCGTTTTCCCAAACGGTGAACAAAGCGCGGTCGGAAACACCGACGAGTACCACGTGCCGGTCACCGTCGCGGAAGTAATAGGGGTGCTTTGGACATATCTCCAAGCCCTTGCCATTTAACGGTGTAATCCCAAATATTAAACAAAATAAGACTAAGCTGCTCATTCTCATCAGCATCACCGGTTCCCGCCGAGCCGAGAAGGTGGTTTTCCCGGCATCGGTATTTGCTTCAATCCTTCATTTTTGCCTTGCATTGCACTTCCAATATAGTCAAAATATAGCTGATTTGCAATTTTTCAGACAGGACTTGCAGGATTTTATCTTGTTTTGTTTTGCTAATCCGGTTTATTTCAGATGCGGTTGACTGTCACAGCCCGGTCATAGATGCGAAAATGTGACGATTAAATTTAACAATGACCTCGGTGTTTCCGGCAAAGAGCAGGTAGGAGGATTCTGTATGCAAGCGAAGATTAAACGATTTGTCATAGTGCTGTCGTGTCTTTGGCTGTTTATAGCGCTAAAACCAGTTGGATTATATGCTCAAAAGGGTATTTATGTCTCGCCTGATGGAGATGATGGGGCATCCGGCACAAGTGTCGCTAAGGCATTTGCCACTCTCCAGCGTGCAAGGGATGCTATCGGCGAGTTGAAGAAGGCCGAAGCTTTGCTTGAGGGAGGCGTCACCGTTTGGATTCGCTTCGGGCAATACTACGTGGGCCGGGGCTTTGAATTGACGTCCGAGGATTCGGGTACATCAGAGTCGCCGATTGTCTACCGGGCTATGCCGGGCGAACAGGTCCGTATTATTGGCGGCCGAGAGTTGAACGGCTGGCAGAAGGTGCAGGACAAGGCCGTATTGGACCGGCTTGATCCTGCCGCCCATGGGAAGGTTTATCAGACCGACCTTAGAGCGCAGGGCATCGATGACTTCGGGCAATTGCGGTCGCGAGGCTTTGGTCGCGGAACTTCACCTGCCGCCCTGGAACTGTTCTTCCTGGACAAACCCATGAGCATCGCCCGCTGGCCCAATGACAGCTTCTTAAAAATTGCCGGCTTTACTGACGCCAAAGATGATGGTCACGGTCGTAAACTTGGCGAACTTAGCGGAGGATTTAAATACCAGGGTGATCGCCCGAATCGATGGAAAGACACCAGCGACATTTGGGTCCATGGATACTGGGCTTACGATTGGGCGAATTCCTATGAACATATTGCATCGATTGACCTTAAGAAGCGTCTTATCAAAACCAGCCCGCCACACGGAAACTACGGTTTCCGCACAGGTGGGCGATTTTATTTCCTAAATATCCTTGAAGAGCTGGATGAGCCGGGCGAGTGGTATTTGGACCGTAAAAGCGGCATCCTGTATTTTTGGCCGCCGGCGCCCATCGAGCAGGGTAGAACCATGGTTTCAATAGTGGAAGGCCCGATGGTCCATCTGAACAACACCTCGTATGTTACGATTAGAGGTCTGGAGATAGAGTGTGCTCGAGGCACTGGCGTTCGGGTCTCCGGCGGGAGCAGCAATAATATTATAAACTGTACTCTGCGTAACCTTGGAAATTACGGTATTACAGTCAATGGCGGTAAGGGACACAGCGTGGTCGGCTGTGAAATCTATCAAACCGGCGATGGCGGAATCTCTTTGAGGGGCGGAGACCGCAAAACACTGGCCCCGGCAGATCACCTTGCCTACAACAACCACATTCACCACATAGCCCGATGGTCCAGATGCTACGTGCCCGCGGTTTCGATATCAGGCGTGGGTATTCGCGTTTCCAACAATCTTATCCATGACCATCCTCATTGCGCCATCCTTTTCGGGGGCAATGACCACCTTATTGAACTGAACGAAATCCACCATGTTTGTCTTGAGACCGGCGATGTAGGTGCTATCTACACGGGCAGGGACTACACGTTTCGTGGAAACATTTTACGCCATAACTTCATTCATCATACCGGCGGAGTGGGTATGGGCTCTATGGGTATCTATATGGATGACTGTGTCAGCGGTACGCAGATATATGGCAATGTGCTGTGGAAGCTTCACCGGGCGGTGTTTCTGGGCGGCGGAAGGGACTTCAAGGTCGAGAACAACATCTTCATCGATTGCGACCCGGCGATCGATATCGACGGTCGGGGTTTGAGCAAATCTCCCGTCTGGAACAACATGGTTTACAAGACAATGAAACAGCGGCTGGAGAGGATGAACTGGAAACAGCCGCCCTACAGCACACGCTATCCTGAACTGGCTGACCTGAAAAAGTATTATGACAAGGACGATGGTCTGCCGCCGGGCAACATCCTTGTGGCACGTAACATTTGTGTTGGTGAAAAATGGCTGACAATCCGTTGGGGTGCAACTAAAGAAATGGTCACCGTCCAGGATAATTTCGTCGAGGGTGACCCGCATTTTGTCGACGCGGCAAGCGGAGATTTCCGCCTCAAGGACGACTCACCGGCCTTCAAGCTCGGCTTCAAAAAGATTCCTTTTGAGCAGATTGGCCTTGTGAAGAAAACAACCAGGTCAGAAGAAACAAATCCAGGTATTGTGGCGGAAGGAAAGAAAGAAAATTCGTTTTACGTCGGCTTCTCTTCTGTGGACATCACCCCGAAAAAGCCCGTGGTCGTAATTGGACAAATGCATAAGCGGATCGCACGGACTACTCTTGATCCCCTTACGGCAACTGTATTGGCTCTGGAAACCCGCGGCGGGGAGTCAAACAAGGAGCAGGCTATTATGGTTTCGTGCGATGTAATATTTATCCGCAAGCAAATTCAGCAGCGCATCAGGGACCTGGTGAAAGCGCAAATTCCAGATTTTGATGTCAGTAAACTGTTTCTAAATGCCACTCATACCCACACTGCGCCGGGCTTCATCGACAATGCGTTCAAAGGCCTTTATGATGTAAGCAAGGATAAAGGTGTTATGAAGGCATCCGAATACGGCAAATTCTTTGTGGAACGACTCGCCGAGGCCGTGGCGCAGGCCTGGCAAAACCGCAAACCTGCGGGCATGAGCTGGGCGCTTGGGCACGCCGTGGTTGGAATGAATCGGCGGGCACACTATTTCGATGGTAAGTCCGTTATGTATGGAAATACAAACGCAGAGAACTTCTCAAATATCGAAGGCTCTGAAGACCATGCAGTAGAAATGCTGTTCTTCTGGCGACCGGAGGAAAAACTAACGGGGATTGTAATCAACATCGCTTGTACTTCCCAGGAGACGGAAAACTTAAGCGAGATCTCAGCCGATTTCTGGCACGATGTAAGGGAAGAGATTAGAAAGCGATATTCCAAGGACCTGTTCATCTTTCCGCAATGCGCCCCGGCTGGGGATCTATCACCGCATCTGCTTTATCGTAAAAAAGCAGATGAGATTATGTTGAAAAGAAGAGGTATATCGAGGCGGCAGGAGATTGCCCGGTGTATCGCCAATGCAGTTGATGATGTCTTCGGGCTGGCCAGGGCAGACATCAAATGGAAGCTACCGTTCAAACATAAAGTAGTGAGTTTGGACCTGCCTGAGAATGAGCCTGCCGTTTTGCCTTTTTACGAGACCGATCCCATTAAACCCATAGAATTTCATGTGATTCGACTGGGAGATGTTGCGATAGCGACCAATCCTTTCGAATTGTATATCGATTATGGCATCCGTATCAAGGCCCGCAGCAAGGCGGTATTGACGTTACTTGTGCAATTGTCCTGTCAGACTAATGGATATCTGCCGACAGAAAAGGCCATAAAGGGAGGCGGTTACAGCGCCGACAAATTTGTAGTCGGGTCGCAAGGGGGACAAATTTTGGTTAATGAGACTGTTAGGACAATCAATGAGCTGTGGTAGTTTACCCCGTTAGAAATGAAATTCCTAAATGGGGTTTGAATTTTTCAGACGGGATTTTCTCTTGTTTTATTTTGTTGGTCCTGTCTGAAAGTGGGAGAATGTGACATGGAAGAAAAAAACATTCGTCCGGCCGGCCAGGAATCCTGCTGCGACAAGCAGTTTCCAGACGTGAAATGTGAACGTGCTAAAATCAATCGCCGGGATTTTATGGCATTGACCGCGGTCGGCGCCGCCGGGGCGGTATTGAATAGCGCCAAGCTGCCGGTCATGGCCGGCCCCTTCGAAGAAAACGAATACCTTAAAACGATCCCTATCGATAAGAAACTCAATCCCCAATGGGTCGCTTCGCTCACTACACGGGGTGAACCTACTATAGTGACTGATCCTGCTGCTTTGCAGCATATTGGCATGCCGATTGGCGGATTGTTCACTGGACACCTCTATCTCGGCGGTGACGGAAAATTATGGTTGTGGGATATTTTCAACCGTGTTGTCGAAGGAATCCTGCCAAGACAGGTGCAATATAAGGGGCAATCAGTGGGGACACGCAATGGCGCGAACTACATATCTCCAGCCCCACAGGAATCCCCAGTTGATCAGGGCTTTGCAATCCGCATCGATGATAAGGTCCGCCCATTAGACCACAGCGGCTTTGAGAATATTTCGTTCGAGGGCCGGTATCCAATCGGCCGGGTTACCTACAGGGATAAAGGCTGTCCCGTCCACGTTGAATTAGAAGCATACTCACCTTTTATCCCGCTTAATACAAATGATTCATCCCTCCCGGCCACAGTAATGAGCTACACAGTTAAGAATGAGTCCGGCAAAACGGTCACGGCTGAAATAAGCGGCTGGCTGGAAAATGCCACTTGCCTCTACCACCGCGAGCAGGTTTCAGGCATTCGTCAAAATCGCATAATGCGCGAACAGGGGATGACATTTCTATCTTGCTCCGCCGAGCCTATTCGCGAGCAGGGTTTATCGGCCCGGCCCGACATATTATTTGAAGATTTCGAGAAAGACAATTACGATGGCTGGACGGCCACCGGTACAGCTTTCGGTGACTCGCCTATAAAAATGGCCAATATACCCGGCTACCAGGGCGACGTCGCCGGAAAAGGTAAACGCGTTGTCAACAGCCACAATGTCAGAAAGGGTGAGGATGTACGCGACGGCGACCAGCACGTCGGGACGCTCAGCAGTAAGCCTTTTGTCATCCAGCGCAAGTATATTAATTTCCTCATAGGCGGTGGCGCCCACAAGGGTAAAACCTGTATGAACCTGCTTATTGACGGTGAGGTAGTGACATCGGCAACCGGTCGGAACAACAATCGCATGGACCCGGGCAGCTTTACCGTGACGCAATGGGAGGGGAAACAGGCCCAAATCCAGATTGTGGACAAGGAAACCGGTGGCTGGGGCAACATCGGTGTGGACCACATCGTATTTTCCGACAAGCCGACAAAAACACTTGTTCTAAATGAGCTACACGACTTTGGCACGATGGGATTGGCATTGCTCGATGGCAGCTCCGGAGACCTGGCTTCAGCTTACGTTTCTCAGCCCGGCAGGTTCCAGCAGCGTCTCGAGAAGACAAGCAAACCATTAAGCGAAAAACTGCTCGGTTCTGTCGGCCGAAAAATTTCGTTAAGGCCCGGCCAACAGCAAACCGTTACCTTTGTCGTCACGTGGCATTTCCCGAATTTGTCCGTGGCCGGGATGAACAATGTCGGTCGGCATTATGCCAGCCGTTTCTCCAATGCCCAGGACGTAGCTCAATACGTGGCTAAAAACTTCAAACGGCTCAGCACATCCACTCGCCTGTGGTGCGATACATGGTATGACTCATCCCTGCCGTATTGGTTCCTCGACCGAACTATGGCCAACACAACCACTTTAGCCACCAGCACGTGCTACCGCTTTAAGAACGGCCGGTTCTGGTCTTGGGAGGGTATCGGTTGCTGCCACGGAACCTGTACCCACGTCTGGCACTATGCCCAGGCGGTAGGTCGGCTATTTCCGGAGATTGAACGTAATCACCGCGAACAGGTGGACTTTGGCATAGCTTTTCACACAGACGGCGGCATCGGTCACCGGGCCAATCTCCAGCAAAGTTCTCACCCGGCCCACGATGGACAGTGCGGCCGTATACTGGGCGCGTATAGGGAACATCAAATGACGGCTGACAATGCCTTTTTGAAACGCATGTGGCCAAAGGTCAAAAAGGCCATCGACTACATGATTCAACGTGACGGCAATGACGACGGTATTGTCGAAGGCTCACAGCCGAACACGCTCGATGCCGCCTGGTTCGGTAAGATTTCGTTCCTGACTTCACTTTACCTCGCAGCCCTGCGGGCAGGCCAGGCCATGGCCACCGAGGTCGGTGATGATGACTTCGCCCAACGCTGCCGGGATATCGCCGAACGCGGGCGCCGCAATATTCTGAAACTTTACAATGGCGAATACTTCTATCAGATAGAAGATACAAATCACCTCAATGCAATCGGCATCGGCAAAGGCTGTTACATAGACCAGGTTTTCGGCCAGAGCTGGGCCTTCCAGGTGGGCCTCGGCCGGCTGTTTGACGAACAGAAAATCAAAAGCGCCCTGCGTGCTCTGTGGAAGTACAATTTTGTACCTGATGTCGGCCCTTTCCGTGAGAAGTTCAAGCGGGGCCGATGGTACGCCATGGCCGGTGATGCCGGCTTACTTATGTGTACCTGGCCAAGGGGCGGTTTGCGGGAGGACTTCAAGAAACACTGGCAGTACATGTACTTCAATGAATGCATGACTGGTTTTGAATGGCAGGCGGCTTCGCACATGATTTGGGAAGGCATGGTTACCGAGGGCCTGGCTATCGCCCGCGCCATCCACGACCGCTACAACGCTGCTCTGCGTAATCCTTATAACGAAATCGAATGCTCCGATCATTATGCCCGTGCAATGGCCAGCTATGGCGCCTTTATCGCTGCCTGTGGTTACGAATATCATGGCCCCAAAGGATATCTGGCCTTTGCCCCGAGGATAAAACCGGGAAATTTCAAGACCGCCTTTATTACTGCTCAAGGGTGGGGAAGCTTCTCGCAGAAAATCTCCAGGCAAAGCCGGACATATCAAATAGAACTTAAATATGGAACCCTTAAAATAAACCAAATGCAGTTTGTCCTTGGGACTCCTTACGGAGAATTGGCCGAAGGCGTACGACCCGCACGTGTCACCGCCAAGCTCAACGGTCAAGATGTTCGAGTGAGCCATCAACTCGACGAGCGCAAGCTGCGCATACTCTTTCGGAATCCCGTCATCCTGGCCAAGGGTGACAATCTATCGATCAAGACAAGTACGGAAAGTCAGCAATAGCTTCTGATAACTATTACTCGTATAAACACAAGAACTTACAAAAGCCTTTGGCGCACTGGAAATCCGTGTATCGGTGGTTTAATTCCGCCAATCCTCATTTAGCAGTTCAAAAGCTTTAGAGAAATAGAGTTTTTATTCTGTTTACTAAACGATGTAAAATTGGTATTTATTTACATATTAGGTTCTTTTAACTCGGCTATATAATTGGAAGGAAATGCTCGATGATTCGTAAATTTAGCCTCGGTTTACTTTTGTGTGTGTTTGCAATATTGCCCTTAACGCTGGTAGCCGGCTGCGGTGACATGCATGTGGGTCCGACTGTGGGTTCGACTGAAGGAGCCAATAATACGATTCAGAAAAATAGGATACGTCTCGAACACGTTGCAATAAATGTCGAGGACCCTGTGAGCATGGCAAAATGGTATGGTCGGAACCTGGGAATGAAGCTCGTCAGGAAGGGGCCGCCTCCTGTTAATATGCATTTTATTTCCGACGCTGGAGGAAATATGATGCTTGAGATATACCACAATCCACCCGAAGCCGTGCCCGATTACGCTTCAAGAGATCCGCTTTTGCTTCATATTGCATTCATGGTAGACGATGTAAAGGGTATTCGGAAGAAACTGATTACTGCCGGTGCGACTGCCGTTGGGGAAGTAACCATAACATCGAGTGGGGATGAATTAGCTATGTTGCGCGATCCCTGGGGCGTTGCCATACAGTTCGTGAAGCGGGCTAAGCCGATGCTGCCAAACTAATAGAAGTTCCTCTCAATTTATTTTTTCTTATGCTTTTCCACCAGTCGGTCGACCAAGTCTCGTGTATAGCTGAGAGTTCGATATAATGCCATCCGGCTGCCGTTTTTATGGAGGTCGGGATTATAGAATTCCCATACCATCTCGCCCTGCGGTGTAACTTCAAAGAACCGCCCGGGATCAGATTCGGCAACCAGGGTATTGCCATTGGGCAACCTTTCGTTTGAGCCCCTTGCACGGGAGAAAAAGTGTTTTGGCGGCTTGGCCTTATATTCCCACACAATCTTTTCGGTAACAGGGTCGAGTTCCAGAATTCGAGTATACCCCCTCACATGAGTTGACTTGTTGGATCCGTTGTCATATATCAGCAAGTGCCCGTTTGGAAGCATGGTCGGCATATGTGGGCCAAGGAGTTCTCCTGGCCCCCAGGCCCAAATGACCTTTCCCGTCTGCCTGTCGATGACTCCAATCGTGTCGATGTGCCGCCCGCAAAAGAGGAGATTGCCTGCCTTGAATCGTGGGTCTTTTTTCGCCGCAGGCCCTTCGGGTAGAACCTCGATCGTATTGAGGTGGGGCCAATCTGGGAACAGTTTCGATGGTGGCATCTGTAGCGATACGTGCTGAGCGATTTCCCTGGCGTGTTCTTCGATTTTCCATTCCCAAACCACTTTATTTTCAGGCGTAAGTTCGACAAGGATATCGCAGGTAAGCCTGCCGGAATTTGTCCACGGATTCGGCAGGGGCCGCCGGGATACCACCAGCGTGTTGCCGTTGGACAAGCGGGCGAAGTCGTGGTGGGCCCTCAGCTTTGCCTTCCAGAGGAGTTTGCTGTCCCAATCCAACTCCAGGATCATCACATCCTTGACGATAGCGACAAGATGACCGTTGGGCAGCATCTCAGCCAGGTGCCATGTATGACCCTGCGGATACGACCACTCGTGGATTTGGCGTCCGTCCAGGTCAATAATATGGGCAACCTCAGTACCTCGGCTTGAATAGAGCCTGTAGCTGCTATCGCACTTGTCATGTTTCAGGAGGGTTACTCCCGCCCGCTTCTTTGCCCTGGGTGGTATATCATCAGCCGTTGCAGCCTGACAGGACATACAGCACGCTAATATCAATAGAGACGCGCTTAAAGCCCAAATACCACGGGCTATTCCTGTCAATGCTCTCCTGCTTTGTCTGTTCATGACTTACCTTCCTTCCCAAGCTGCAGCTCATATGTAAATCGTGTAAGAACTTTTACTGCTATAATAATAGTTGAAATACTCTACAATCGCAAGTTCTTGTTCCCTGTCATCACCCTGACTGCTCACATCTCGTATGCCGAGGTTCTTCTTTGACTTTTATCTCTTTCTTTATTATGATTCACTTGAGTTTCAAAAGTATAATAGTCAGGAGTATCGATGAAACTGCCAAAACTTCCATTATATACCAAAATCTTAATAGGATTGTTAGCGGGAGTTATTTTCGGCATATCGGCTAATCGGTTGGGATTTTCAGATTTTGTCTTCGATTATATCAAACCCATCGGTTCGGCATTTATCAGATTAATTAGTATGGTTATTGTACCTCTGGTCTTTGCTTCTTTATTGGTAGGAATAACAAGTCTCAATGACATCAGGAAGCTCGGTCGGATTGGTGCCAAAACCGTGGCTTATTATTTGTGCACAACAATCATTGCAATTAGCATTGGCTTGTTTCTGGCAAATGCGCTCAAGCCTGGAGCGGGTCTTTCAGAGGAAGCGCGGACAAAACTAATCACAAATAGCAGCGAAGAGTCAGGTGTACAGATTAAGACGGATCTGAAAACACCAACCGTGAAGGATATCCTCTTGGATATTATCCCAACAAATCCCGTTAAAGCATTTACCGAAGGAAAGATGCTGCAGATTATCTTTCTTGCTTTAATGAGCGGGATTTGCCTCAACTTAATTCCCTCCGAACGAAGCAAGCCGGTGATAAACTTCTTCGAGGGTATTAATGATGTAGTGATTCGAATGGTCCATATAATTATGAAGATTGCACCCTACGGAGTTTTTGCCCTGATTTCGGCCGTAACTGCTGATTTTGGATTAGGCATTTTACTTCTTCTTCTTAAGTACTCTTTAGTAGTGGTCATCGGGCTTATCCTTCATGTCACGATTGTTTATTCTTCTGCAATAAAGATATTCAGTAAGCAAAAAATCAGTACCTTCTTCAGAGGCATTCGTCCGGCTCAAATGATTGCCTTTAGCTCCGCATCGAGTTCAGCTTCTTTACCTGTAACCATGGAATGTACTGAAAAAAATTTGGGTGTTTCTGAAGAAATATGTAGCTTTGCACTGCCGTTGGGAGCTACAATAAATATGGATGGCACGGCTCTTTACCACGGAGTATCAACCGTCTTTATTACTCAGGTATATGGTTTGAGCCTTACCCCGGTGCAGCAACTGACCATAGTTCTTACTGCTCTATTGGCTTCTATAGGTACCGCCGGCACACCGGGCGCCGGAGTAATAACTTTGGCAATTGTTTTAAAAAGTATTGGCGTGCCGCTGGAAGGCATAGCCCTCATTTGGGGCGTGGAACGTATATTGGATATGTGCCGCAGCGTAGTAAATGTTACAGGTGATGCCTCCTGTGCCGTGGTTGTCGCTTCAACCGAACGTGAATTGTAGTCCACAGGACGCCTTTCGGCGATGCATTTAGCTGATTTGATAAGGAAATAAATATGGTTGTAAAGAAATCATCCATCAGAATATTACCGGTTGTTGCTTTGTTTGTACTCAACTACATATTCCTGCTACCGGCTGCACCATGCAAGGGATGCTTTTCAATAGTGGCGGGCAAGGATGCTTCGGTAGATGGATATGTGATTATGGCGCACAATGAAATCGACACTATCCCTCAAATTGTAAATCATTACAAGATACCACGCAGAAAACACTCATCTGTAGAAAAAGTGAAACTCCTCAACGGCGGCCATTTGAATCAGGTCGAACAAACCTGGGCTTATATGTGGTCCGAAATGCCGGGAATGCTTTTCTCCGACAGTTATATCAATGAATGGGGCGTCAGCATCACATCGGACAATTGCCCCTCACGGGAGGATAAGCCGCAAATCACTGAAGGCGGAATAGGCTATATGCTGAGACGCTTGGTGGCTGAGCGGGCCAAGACAGCACGCGAAGGTGTCTTATTAGCTGGACAATTAGTGGAGCGCTTCGGCTATATCGACTCCGGCCGGACTTACATCATCTGTGACCCAGACGAAGGATGGCTTTTCTGTGTCGTCAATGGAAAACACTGGCTGGCCCAGCGGGTCAGAGATGACCAGGTTGCAATGATAGCCAATACATATACGGTACACCAGGTTGACCTTTCGGACACGGACAACTTCCTGGCTGCGAAGGATATCATCAAATACGCTGTTTCAAGAGGATGGTATAAGCCAGAGAAGGATGGACCATTCGATTTTGCCGGAGTCTATGCAAATCCCAAGTCGGCTTCAAGTCTATCAAACTTCGGCCGACGCTGGAGTGGATTCAGCTATGTTGTAGCCAAACCGATTCCGCCTGGGCCGAACCTGCCTTTTTCTGTCGCGCCGAAGCACAAGGTAGGCGTAGCCCGGATCAAACAGATTCTGCGCCACGACTATGATGCAAAGATACTCCAATCCTTATCACTGACGAAGAATACGGACAAGAATGTTTGCGCGATTTGTAGTGGCAGCACGCAGACAAGCTTCATTGTCCAGTTGCGCAGGAACATGCCGCTGGACATCGGCATCGTTTACTGGACCTGCCTTGCCCCGCCCCGTACTTCATTTTATATTCCTTTTCACTTCGGCATTTCTGATTTCCCGGCAGGTTTTTCCTCAAAATCAGAAAGACCGTCGATAATCTTCTATAATGAAAAAGTCGGCAGTACTTTCAGGGCCGATCCGCTCCAGGGGTTTTGGACATTCTCCAACTTTTATAACAAAGTTCATGACGCTTCTGCTAAGACGATTACAAGGATAAAGGCCCGGGCCGAGCAAATCGAGAACAATGCCCTTAGCATCCAGCGTCCACTTGAGGAATCTGCTTGTAGGCTGTACCGGGTGAACAAGGCCACAGCAATGCGAACCCTGGCTAATTATTCTAATGGCATTTACCTGTCTTCTATGGAAGCTATGGATATACTATTATCAAAGAAGTAACATGATGCCCGTGTCTTTGGCTGGAGGAAAATGTTACTACCTGCGAAATCGGAGTCATTTCCTGCAGCAAACTGCACGATGGAAAACACTACAACCGAACTGAAACAAAAAGATGTAATATCTGCGATTTAAGCGATTCTTATCACTCGATTAGTGCTGAAAGCATCGATACCTGCAAAAAACCAAGATTTGAGGTGGTTTTAGACACCCTCTACGCGAACCCACAAGTCTTTTAATAAAAGGGACTTATGATAGGCCCAAAACAGTTTCTTTCCACGCCAATCTCAACCAGAACGTTTCTTACAAAGAATAAAGTGGAAATATTTTAAAAAATTTTCAAGAAATACGAATTTTTTCGTTGACAACTACGAAGCCGTTCGTATATATTGACGATATAAACTAAAAGACCATGTAATTGAAGGAAAAATTAATATGGCAAGACCTAAGACATCACGACCAACAGAGAGAGAATTGACAATTCTCAGAATCCTATGGGGCCAGGGGCCAACTACGGTTCGAGAAGTTAATAAAGCGATGAATAAGGACAGAGATACCGGATATACCACCACGCTCAAGCTTATGCAAATCATGACCGAAAAGGGAATTCTAATCCGGGACGAATCACAGCGGCAGCATGTCTATAAGCCTGCAATCACGGAAGAAAAGACTCAAAAACAGTTAGTGGGTGACCTGCTTGAAAGGGCCTTTTCCGGTTCAGCGGAAAAGTTGGTTATGCGGGCACTTTCAGCTAAAAAAGTATCAGCAAAAGAGCTTGAAAGAATAAGAAAAATGCTTGATGAATTGAAGGGAGCATAAAATGGAAATATTGGAAAACATCCTTTCGCAAGAAGTAGTTCAAAAGCTGGGCTGGACTCTGCTGCATTCTTTATGGCAGGGAGGCGTCGTGGTCTTACTTCTGGTAGTTTGCCTGAGTGTATTACGAAAATCCTCAGCGAACCTCCGCTATGTGATTACTTGTCTGGGGCTTGCCGTGATTGTCCTGCTGCCTGTAGTTACGTTTTGCGTAGTACCTGCTCCGGACTCGACATCTGATCTGGAATCCATCCCTGCTTCTCCTGTTATGGTCACAGGACAACTGCACGAAGTCTATGTTGCCGACGTGCTACTCCAGGGGGGTGAAGCAGACATGCAGATGTTCCCCGCGATTTCCTTCAGGCAGCGAGCGAAGAACTTGTGCACGACCGCCCTGCCTAGCATAGTCTTCGGCTGGTTCATCGGTGTTTTTGCCCTTTCCTTATGGCACATGGGCGGCTGGGCACATTTGCAACGCCTCAAACGAAAGAATCTTAAGCACATAAATGCGTCTCTCAAAGACAAGTTAGGGATTCTGGCCGAGCGGCTCAAAGTCACCCGGCCCGTCAAGCTCATGAAGTCCGCCCTTGTGCAAATACCCACTGTCGTTGGCTGCCTTCGGCCGGTTATCCTTTTGCCTGCCTGTGCTTTAACCGGATTAAGTTCGGGGCAATTAGAGGCTGTACTCGCACACGAGCTGGCTCACATCTACAGGTATGATTATCTGGTCAACATGCTGCAAACAGTTGTGGAGATAGTTGGCTTTTATCATCCTGCTGTATGGTGGATTTCACATAAGATGCGCATCGAGCGTGAAAACTGCTGCGACGACTTGGCGGTGAGTGTATGTGGTGATAAGGTGGGTTACGCAAGAGCTTTGACTTCGATGGAAGAGATTCGGGCCGCTCAAGGCGAATTAGTTATAGCAGCAAGTGGAGGTAATCTTTTCACGCGTATATCCCGCTTGGTTGGCAACGAATCTGCCGGAAAAGCCCGCCCCGGTTGGGCACCTGTAGTCCTTTCTGCTCTGTTGATTATAGCGCTGGCGATACCGACAACTCTTGCACTTACCGCTACAGACTCCGGCAGCGGCTTACGAGCAGACAGCCTCACTACTCATGTCAGCGAGCTTCTTGTCGACGAGGAAAATATTAACAGCTCAATTGCCGCGCAGCCAGCATCGCATCTGCCTGGAACGGACACTAAAATCCAGATACTCTTCGATTGTAGACTCTATGAGCTGGCGGCCGACTTGGAAATTATCGAAGGCAGGCATGAAGAAAAACCTCTGAAGGGCCGGATTGCCTGGCTCGGCAACGAGTATGCCGAACGTCTGGAATCTTTATCCCAAAAAACCAAAAAAGCGAAGTTACTGGCAAGTCCGTGGATACTGGCCCTCGAAGGAGAGGAGGCGAGCATGGACATAGTACATGAGATTCCTTATAAAGCAGGCTACGAATCAACTACGGAGATCGGTACTGAACCAAAACCGATAGTTAAATACACATTTGACGGAATTAAGTTGAAACTTAAGGGCCATACTGTAGATAGCAGCACAATCCGCACAGAGCTTCGATTTACGCAGTCAAAGACCAGCCTTATAACACACAAGGATAGCCAGGGACGCGAGATTCAGGTTCCTGTCGTAGCCAGTTCCGTCTGCACCACAGACGTTACCGTTCCCAGCCAAACTCCTGTCGTCATCGGTGGTTTGAAAAGCCAGGACAATAACAACAGCCAACTGTTCTTCGTCATAACACCGTCTATAATGAATCCGGAAAAAAGTATAGAAAGCCAGGTTACTATCGCAAAGGAAAGACATACTATTGATGACGATCCTGTACGCATAGTTGAAGACTTTGTGGCTGCGGCTACCGAAGGCAAGCATATCAGCCCTCTAAAGGCTGTCAAAGAGCAGGCAGATGAATTACGTGAGCTGTTGGATGGACAAGTGTTTTCAGTCACGGACTACAGTACCGAAAATAATACGGCCCTGGTCATCTACAAGGTGGAAAAAGTAGACCATGGGAAAGAAGTGCATCGGCAGTTAATCTTCCGCTTGGTAAAAGAAAACGGAAATTGGCTGATTGACGACATCGATTTTGATTCGCTTGGTGGCGTGGAGGAGGAACTGACCCGATTTCAAAAAGAAATGCCTGAAGCAAAATCCGTCGAACTCCAGTCTCTCGAATGGGTCAAGACCGGGCCTCAACCCCAACTCGAACGGGACGAGGTCAGGCTCCGGTACAAAAAGCAAGAAAAGGCTTTGGAGCAACAAACTGCGGAATTACAGCAATTGCAAATTGATGTCCAAAGGCAGCTTGAGGATTTGGAGAAAAGGAAGACGGAGTTGGAGAACCTTAGTACTGCGTTAGCTTCGGTGAAAGAGGCGGAAAGTGGGCATGGGTTGCTTGGTATCGCCACCAAGTATGCCGAACGTGATGACTTTGCAAAGGCTGTAGAGTACCTGGAAAAGGCAGTCGGATTTTCCAAGTCAAAAAAATACTACGGCATCGGCGTCGCTATCGAAAAAAGCGACAACTTTATAAGAATCAATAATGTATATCCGGGCACACCGGCTGCCGCCTCGCCCCTTCAGCCGGATGATGTTATTGTAGCCATCGATGGTCAAACCACAAAAGGCATGTCTACAGACGAAGCCGCCCACAAAATTACCGGCCAAAACAAAACAAAAGTCATCCTCACCATAAAACACAAAGAATCCGATACTGCAGAAGACATAACGCTGACCCGAGAAATCTCCATCTCTCTAATACCCCCCAACTATAAACGGCACTTCGAAGCATACAAGGCCGGCAAGACAGTTGACAAGTATCGCGAGATGACCGAAGCAACCAAAGCTACCCCAGCGCTATCGGCCATACGCATCTTCGCACTAAAATACGCCAATGCCGAAGAACTGGCTCATGTATTGAACAGAATCGTCGAACGCCGCTGGAAAGGCATAAAGGACAAACCTGCACAAGTCGTACGAATTCAACCAGTTCCGGACGCTAACAGGTTAATCGTTATTGCCAGCCCAGCCGATCTCCAGTTGATTGAAGCCTTGATCGCCGAGCTTGATGTCCTCGCAGAACAGGACAGCATCTCCCTCAGAATCACGCCATGCATAGAACCGAAGTCTGATACTCCGGCCGAAAGCACTGTTACTGAGATTATTGCTCTGAAATATGCGGATTGTGAAAGCACAGAAGAAAAACTAATGATACTTTTCCCAGATGAGCAGTTCAGGATAGTTTCTGACAAACGTACAAATACATTGATTATAGCCGGTACGAAATCAGCTATTGAAGAGATAAAGAACTTGATCGCCGAGATTGATGTACCGGGCATTGATTCGGATATAGAAGTTATCGACCCAATGAAACTGAAGTAAGTCGGTTTGGAGTCAGCGTCGTCAACGTCCATTGACTGATTTAGACCGTGCATGAAACCTGACCAAAAACAAAAAAGCCTATCTAATCCAAGTCTTCTTTTTTTTTTGTTTCTCTCAGCTTATCGAAAGACTTTGCGAGAGAATGCTCTTAACGGTACGATCGCCTGAGAATTGAGGCCATGTGTGTCATGCCGTATCATCCTCTTAATGAACCTGGACAGACTCAAATAGCTTTGTGCCAACTTGTTAGAGTTAATTTGTGGCTTTTTTAGCTACAAATGAGATTTCCTCCCATTTCCTAAACTCTTGGATAGCAAGTGCTTGCGCAGAATCTCTTGAACCGTCGTAGCAACGGCTGTTGTTGCGTCGTTACGGCTATACAGCAACGCTTCGAGAAAGCCAAATTTTACGATAATTTTACATTTATTTGTCAACCGATTGGCTACAATAGCTGTCTATACTGGTAGATGGAGTAAATGGCCTCAAATGGTGAACACGGACAAAAGCTTAATCGACGCCCATCTGCAGGGCGACAGAACAGCGTTCGGTGAACTTGTACACCGACACGGAGATAGTTTGCTCGGATATTTGACGCGAATGACAGGCAGTAGAGAACAGGCAGAGGATTTGTTTCAGGAAACTTTCAAACGTGTTCATGAAAAGGCTGATACGTTTCGGGGCAGGCGAATTAAGAGCTGGTTGTTTTCAATCGCGACGAATGTGGCTATTGATGGTTTCCGGAGAGGCAAGCGGCTGCAGGTTGTATCGCTGAATCAGAAATTAGATTGTGCTGATGAGGAAAGCCGGGAGTTCGGAGCGGCTGTTGTC